>NZ_JASGIF010000002.1:0-1440468 GCF_047602075.1 Nocardioides sp. | reverse complement strand
CTACGCGCGAAGTTCCTCAACCAGCCCGCCGACCTCGGCACCAAGAAGAAAACCAACCCCGGCGGCAGGGCCGGCGGGGCCAAGAAGAGCAACACCGACAACGGGCTGACCTCCACCAAGGCAGCCGTGAACGCATAGGAAGGACCCGATGGGTGGTCTGTTCGTGATGGCGCTGGGGGTCTGGGTGCTGGTCCAGGTCCTCGGCGGCGACGCGCTCGGCCGGCTCGGGCTGGTCGCGTGAGCTGGCGCGGCGTGTTCGCCGGGGTGCTGGTGCTGGTCGCGCTCGAGGCGGTGCTGCGCACCAACGCCTCAGCCAACCGGTTCGTCGCGATGCTACAACTCGGTCGCCGGCGGCATCGAGTGGCTGATGGACCCCAGCGTCCCGGCCATCCCCGACCTGGCCGGCCGCGGCACCCCCGACCTGCTCTCCGGGCTCGGCGGCACGGGCGGGCAGAAGGGCAAGGGCGGATCCGGTGGCTCGGGTGGGTTCGCCGGCGGTGAGGGCGGCGGCGCCGGCGGCGGCGGGTCCTGGTAATCGACAAGCAACCAAGACGAAGAGGGAGGCCGGGATGAAGACGGCACTGAAGTACGGCGGCGGGGCTGATCGCGCTCTACCTGGTGGTCGCGCACGGCACGCAGTTCGGCAAGGCCGCGCGCGGCGGCGCGGCCGGCGCGAGCAACATCATCAAGACCCTGCAGGGCCGCTGAGATGGGGTTCCGCAACCAGATCACCCGACCGGTGGCCGACTTCACCGTTGACCCCAACCGGCCGGGCGTGGACGTGTTCCGTGACGTCATCACCCGAGTGCAGGGGTTCTTGGTGCCGGCGATGGTCGGCGGCGACACCAACCCGGGCCTGCAGTTCTTCGGCTATGCCGAGTCCCCCCAGGAGTTCCGCGGGGTCGCTGCCCGGGTCACCACGCCCTCGGTGCTGCCTGACGGCACCGCCGACCTGGCCGACGCCGCGACCGCCGACCCGATGGGTGACCCGATCCACAAGATCTTCGCTGACCGACTCCGCCGGCGGATCACATGAGCGCCGGCCCGGAGAAGGTCTTCCCCGCCGACCCCGCCAGCTCGAACAGCTCGAGCGAGCTCGGGCGGCTCGGGGCGCTCCCGGGCACCATCGGGGTCGGGAAGCTCCGGATCCGCAAGCGCACCGCCGCGATCACCGGCGCCCGTGGCCGTGGTCGCCGGCCTGATCGCCGCCAACCGCAACCCCGCCGACGACACCGAGGAGGCCGACGGCGAGGGCTCGACCGCGATCCTCGACACCACCGACACCGACGTCTACAACGACCTCCAGGGTGCGATCGAGCAGCTGACCGACGGGCTGGGCGACCGGCCCCGCCCACCCAAGCCCGGCGGCGGCAACGGCGGAAGAGCACCGCGGCAACAAGCCCGGCCCCCGCGGCGGATCGGGCACCAAGGGCAACACCTACCGAGTCGGCAAGGGCGACAAGCTCAGCGTGATCGCGAAGAAGTTCAAGATCTCCCCGGTCCGGCTGTACCACCACAACCGGAAGGTGATCGAGGCCGCGGCCCGTGCGCACGGTCGCAAGTCTTCCCAGGCCGGCCGCTACCTCTACGCCGGCACCGTGCTGGAGATCCCGAAGAAGAAGTAGCCGATGGCCAGCTTGTCATACGCCCAGGTCTACGGCCTGGCGCGCGGCGCCGGGCTGGGCCGTGACGCCGCGATCACGGCCACCGCGGTCGCGTTCGCTGAGTCCGGCGGGAACAGTGCCGCGGTCGGTGATGTGAACCTGCAAGACGCCACCTGGGGGCCCTCGATCGGGCTGTGGCAGATCCGGTCGATGAAGGACGACCGCGGCACCGGGAACGTCCGCGACGCCACCCGGCTCAAGCAGCCGAGCTTCAACGCCAGGTCGATGGCGACGATCTCGAGCAACGGGCGCGACTTCGGGCCCTGGTCGGTCTACAAGTCCGGCGCCTACCGGGCCCACCTCGCCGCGGCCAGGAAGGCCGCTGGCGGCTCGTCCGGCCCCTGGCCCGACGTTCCTGCCGCCGGCGGCGCCACGGGCGCCGCAACAGGCTCTGGTGGCGGCTCTGGCGGCATCAGGGCACCGCACCCGACCCGAGGTGATACCCAGACCGCCGGCTGGGACTGGTCCCCGCTGCCCGGCGACGACGGGCTGCCCGGCTACTTCGATGACTTGCTGGGCGCAGCTGGTGACGAGATCCGCGGCGCGGTCCTCCAAGGCGTCGTGCTGGCCTCGCTGGTCGCGCTCGGCGGCACCCTGATCGTGCTCGGCGCCTGGCGGGCGGTCCAATGAGCTGGCAGCTGGGCGGGACCAAGCCGTGGGTGGCGGCCGCGGGCCGCGAGATCGGCCACAAGTTCGGGGTGGGCACCATCTACGGGCTCGGCTCGAGGCCCACCGCCGGCTCGGACCACCCCAAGGGCCTGGCGCTGGACTTCATGACCGGATCCGGGACGCCGATCGCGAACTACGCCAAGGCCAACGCCGGCCGGCTCGGGGTGACCTACGTGATCTGGCGCCAGCACATCTGGTCGGTCGCCCGCTCGAGCGAGGGGTGGCGGCTGATGGAGGACCGAGGTGACCCGACCTCGAACCACATGGACCACGTGCACGTCAGCTTCCAGGCCACGGCCCCAGCTGGCGGCGGTGGGGTGAAGTCCGGGGCCGGCGGCGGCGCCCCCGGTCCCGGCAGCAGCACCGGCACCAGCACCGGCAGCGGGGCTGGTGGCGCGAAGGGCGGCAAGAGTGGGTCGGGGTCGGGACCGAAAGGCGCTCAGAACGCCGCTGACACAACTGTCTCGATGTCGAGCTTCATTCTCGGTGGGGTGGTGTCCCCGATGAGCAACGCGATCGTGCTCGGGGGGGTCTTGTTCACCGGCGTCGCGCTGATCGCGGTCGGGCTGGCACGGATCACCAAGCCGCTGACCGACCAGGCCGCCGAGGCCGGCACCCAAGCCGCCATGGTCGCCGCCCCCGAACTCAGGGCCGCCGGCCTCGCTGCCGGCGCCACAACGAAAGGCACCAGCAGATGAGCGAACAGTCCGAACTCGACGCCCAGATCATGTTCACCGAGTGGCTCGAGACCCTCCGCACCCAGGTCATCGAGTCGGTCAACGGCGTCGCCCTGCACGGCTCCCGGCCCGTCCCTGTCGGCGCCGGCGTCACCCGACTGGCCACCAGCCCCACCAGCCTGGTCGGGTTCGCGCTCCGCAACACCAACGCCGGCGTGAGCACCCTGCTGCTGCGCGACGGGTTCGACGCCACCGGCGAGGTGATCGTCCCTATCACGCTGGCGCCCGGGGAGTCCGTGCGCGACTGGTTCGGCCCCGCCGGCGTCAACCTCTCGATCGGGCTCTACGCCGAGCTGACCGGCTCCGTGGACGGCGCGGTGTTCCTGCGGGGTGCACAGTGAGCTCGAGCGGCGTCGTCGGCGGCGGTGGCGGCGGAAGCCCCTACGAGCTACGCGGCGCCGGAAGCCCTCAAGGTGTGGTCGCCGCCCCGGTCGGCTTCTACTACACCGACGAGGCTGGCACCAACGGCGCGGTCCGCTGGGCCAGCTTCGAGGGGATCGGGACCACCGGCTGGCGCTGCATCGCCGGCGACACCGGCCGGCGTCAGCTCGACGCGCTCCTGGTCAACGGCTGGACCGTTGACATGCACATCTACGTGCGCCGAATCAACGACCAGGTCGAGTGGCGATTCGAGGGCATCAACGGCGCCGCTCGCACGCACAACGTGGGCGGCGCCGCCGAAGACTTCCTGGCCCACATCAACGGGTTCCGGCCCGCGATCCAGCCCAGCGGCCAAGGCAACGGGTTCGGGATCCCGCTCAACACCGGCTCGTTGGTGCTGCTCAACCACCACCAGTCCGGCTACTGGCGAGCCGATGGCCCGGTCTACAACGCCTGGGACTCCGTGAGGCTGCTCACCGCCGATGACTGGCCTGCCGCGCTGCCCGGGGTGGCTGGGTGACCGCCATGGACGTCTTCTGGGTAGCGGTGACCGTGCTCGTGGGGCTGGCGGTGACCGCGCTGTGGCGTGCGCTCGCGCGGATCGCGCAGCTGCCCGAAGCCGTTGACAAGCTCCGCGAGACCGTCGAGCACGCCGTGGAGCGCTACCGGGACCACGAGGCCCGGCTCCGGGCCCTCGAGGTGCCCGCCCAACAACAGAAAGCAGGACGACGATGAAGTCTCAGCTCGACCTCCTGGTGCTCGCCGCCCTGACCGCGCTCGCGCTGATCGCGGTGGTGGTCCTCGCGCTCGCCGGCGTGGCGGTGCCCGATGTGTTCGGGTACGTGGTCGCGGCCTGCATCGGCGCGGTCACCGGGATCACCATGCCCAAGCGCCGAGGCGGCTCGCAGTGAGCAGGGCCCGCAAGCCGTTCATCCCCGACCGGCAGGTGGCGCTGTGGATCGGGTACGGCGGCATCATCATCGGGGCGGTCGCGCTGTGGGACGCCTACGAGGGCCGCGGCCGGCGGCGCCCGTTCGCGACCAAGCTGCTGCCCGGCGGATAACCCCCGTGCCCCGCACGCACCTGCCCACCCAGCTCGCGCCGGCCTCGGCGTGGCTGATCGAGGACTACCGCCGCGCCGCGGTCCGCTCCCAACCGGCCGCCGGCGGTCTCGCCCAGGTCGAGCTGCCCCAAGTCCCGCAAGACGAGCTGTGGCTGGTCGAGCGGATCGTGGTGCACTGCACCTCGAGCAACCAGACCGCCGCGAGGCTCTACCTCGACAGCATCGCTCCGGCCGGCGTGCTCGACGGCTCGAGGGCGGGGAACTTCGACGTGGCCGACCAGGGCTCACCCATCCAGGTCCCTGGCGGGTCGGTGCTGATCTGTCAATGGACCGGCGCCGACAACAACGCGGTCGGCACCATGCGGGTCCAATACGTCGTGCTCAAGCAGCGCCGCTAGGCCAGCGCCACCCAGAAGAACCCGACCGTCTGGCCGGCGTCGGCGACCGCGTTGGTGGTCACGTTGCGGGCCTCGAACCACAGGGTCGTCGCGGTGTTGCTGCCCCGCATGTTCAGCATCCGCCAGTTCGCCGTGGTGGTCACCGGGCCGGTGAGCACCGCCACCGGAGCACGGCCCAGGTCGTGTGCGACCGAGACCTGCCCCGAGGCGTCCGTGGTCGGGTTGACGAAGCCGAAATCGACGGCCCGCAGACCCCTCGAGCCGTTGAGCACCAGGCCGTCACCGGTGGTGTGGATCCCGACCTTGTCGGCGTAGGCGTCGAGCTGGTTCCACGACCCGTCAGCTGCGGCCGAGAGGATCAATGAGGCGTTGCCGGCCGGGTTCTCGCCAGGGCCAGCCAGGAGCAGCTGATAGGAGTCCGGCGCAAACACCCGCGCGGCCGACAGCTCGGCCGGGAAATCTGAGGCCGGGTTCGTGAAGTAGTTGATGATCCCGCGGCCGGCGACCTCAGCGATCTCGACCCGGTTGCCGGTCTCGGCGGTCTTGATGATCGCACCCACCAGCTTGTCAGCCACCAGCTCACTGATCGCGGTCAACGGGTTACGAAACCCCACCTCGGTCTCCTCCTGGTGCTCACTGCTCGGCGTGCTTGTAGCCGGCGCTGATTGGCAGGGGTGGGCACCGGTAGGCTCGTGCGCGCGGGCGTCATAGAGCAGGTACCAGTGCGGGCCCCGGGCGCGGGTCTCGTCCAGCGCGCGGTTGAGGTCGCCGGGCGGGACGCCGATGCCGGCGGCGACGCGCTCGCGGTCGCGCGGGTGCGGGAGGTCGTAGATCACCACCCGGTCGGCCTGGGACAACAGCAGCGGGTCGATCGTGACCGGCCGCGGCGTGCACGCGATCAGGGAGGCGTACCAGTGCCGAGACTGCTGCAACAGGGTGCGAGCTGACGGACCGGTGCGGCCGGCGGGGAACACCTCGCCGGCCTCGTCCACCCACAACAACACCCTGCGGTGCTTGGGATACAGGGCCAGGCCCACAGCCCGGTCGAGATCCTCGCGGTAGGTCTTGCTCGAGGGGTCCGCGATCCAGCGGGTGGTCTTGAAGTCACCCTTGCGGATGCCCTCGGGCAGCTGGGCCGGCAGGGTGCGGATCGTGGTCGCTCCCGGGCCCGGATCGGCGTCGCCGGTCGGGTCGATCACGAACTTGTCGATGTAGGGCCAGCTAATGAAGACCTCGCGGGCGAACACCGACTTGCCCGACCCCTTGCGGCCGATCACCAACAAGATCTGGTTCAGGTCCGGGTTGAGCAGCGGGAACGAGACCGCATCGCTCACAGGGCAACCTCGTCGGGCTGCTCGGGCTCGGCCTCGTGGGGCATGTCCCCGGCGAAGGCCTGGTAAAGCTGGGTGCGCTTGACCCGCTGCTTTACCACGTAGCCGAGCAGACCGATCGCCAGACCGATCAGGTCGGTCACGTCAGGGTTCTCCGGGCCGTCGCCCATCCGCCTCGAGGCCAGCCCGGCCAGCGGGTCACCGATCGCCTTGGCGTCGTCGTCATCGGGCACCCACAGCTGCGCCTCCCGCTCGGGGGTGCCCGGGCGGGTCAGCAGCTCGGCCACGATCCCGCCGGCGGTGTGCACGCCGGCCCGGAACGGTTTGAGCAGCTGCTTGCGAGACCTAATCCAACGGACTCTGGAACCGGAACCGGCGTCGGCGCCGAGGTTCGGGCTCGCGTTGAGAGGGCCCGACAGTGGGTCCGGGCTCGGGATCTCCTCGCTCGGGGGCGGGGTCGCCTGGGAGAACAGGCTCGCCCCCGGCCCCGTCGTCTCCGCCGGCGGGAGCGGGTCGCTCAGGTCCGGGTTCGGGATCGGCAGATCGCTGCTCACGCTTGGGGACGGGCACATCGTAAGAGACCTCTTTCACCGGGGCGGCCGGCGCAGCGGGAGGGGTCGAAGCTCCCGCCGCGCCAGCCTGATTTGTGGGGTTGGACTCAGTGGCACGCGAGGCCGGCACCCGCCTGGCCGTCACCGTCAGCTCACAACCCGGCTCAGCGCACACGCCGGTCCAGGTCACCCGCTTCGGCGCGCCGTGGGTCTCGGTGACATGCCCAGCCCGGCAGGTGCCCCGCACCAGCGGGCCACGCCGAGACGCCGGCGCTGATTCAGTGCTCACGCGTCCGATACTCAGGGCAACCCGGGGTGTTCCCCCAGGCAATCACCCGCCGTGTCGTACCAACTTCCCCAAGGAGTACTCCATGACCACCGTGCTCGAGGACCTCGACGGCCTACCCGACCGGCTCCGCACCTCAGCGGCTCGAATCGCTGACCTCAACCAGCAGCTCCACGACGAGACGGTTCGCCGCAACCAGCTGATCGTCCAAGCCGTCGACGAAGCCGGCCTCCCCCAACGTGTCGTCGCCATAGCCGCCGGCATCAGCCCGCCCCATCTGACCCGGATCCTCGCCGCGAACTAGCGACGGTCGGCCTCGAGCTGGCTGCTTCCATCGCGGCCCTGATCGAGGCCGGCGCGACCTCGGTGTAGATCGCGGTCGTCTCGGGCTTTGCATGCCCGAGCAGCTCCTGGACCGCGCGCAGGTCGTGGGTGGCCGCGTACGTGACGGTGCCGCACCGGTGGCGCAGCGTGTGGGTGGTCAGACCCTCGGGGAGCCAGGCGGAGATGACCTTGCCGAGGTGGTGCGGGGTCAAGTGCCCGCCGTGCGACGAGGGGAAGATCCAGCCCGCCGGCTGCTTGAGCAGAGCCGTCGCCACCTCATCGGTGATCGGGACCAGGCGCTCGTTTCCGCCCTTGCCGATCACCCGGAGCACCTGGCTGCCGGTCACATCGGTCACGACGTCCTCGCGGCGTACGCGTGCAAGCTCGCCGCGGCGCAGGCCACACACCCCGCCGAGCAAGATCGCCAGCCTCGCCCGTGGGTCGGCGTGATCGACCGCCCACCAGTAGGCGTCCTCCGGAGTCGGCCTGGGCTTGGCTCTCGGCACTCGGATCGGTGGTTGCGTGTGGGCCGGGGAGCGCCGCGCACGACCGGTCAGCATCGCCCAGCTGTAGAACGATCGCAGGCTCGAGCGGTAGGCCTTGCGAGTGTTGGGCTTCCAGTCGTGCGCTGCGAGCCAGTCGGTCAGCTGCTCGGCCGTCAGCGCCTGAGGGGTTCCGCCCAGCTCGCGAGCGATCCGGCCCACGTGATACAGCCGCAAGTCGATGGTGCTGGGCGAGGTGCCGGCAGCCTTCATGTACTTCGACCACGCCCGCAGATCGCGGACCCAACTACCCCCGAGACGTTCCCACGCCTCCAACCTAGACCGAGCTATGCCCGGCCGTCAGGCCCGGTCTGGACCGGCCGACTGGTGCGACTTGGCCCAACCACACCCGGGATACCACAGCTCGTCCTCGAGCCTGGCGATCTCTCGCCGGCCGTACGCGAGGCGCTCCCGCAACAGGGCACGCACCTGCTCGAGATCCTCGAGCGACTCGACAGCTTCCAGCTCGAACAGCGCTTGGCTCAGAGCCTGTTGTACGGCTAGCTGTCGGTTCAACGCCGTCCGGAGCCTCACACAACCCATCCTGGCAGCCGCGGAACACTCAAAGCCACACCAGCCCGGGTCGGCGCGCCGCCGCGCGCTCCAGCTCGACCATCAGGCCGTCCAGCAACGTCTTGACGCAAGCCGGGCACCACGCCGGCGAGAACGGGTCGTCAGCTCGGTAGCGCTCCCACCGCGGCGGGAGTGGTAGCCCACTTCCACGTCCAGTTGAGAGGCCAGGCCCACCTACTCGACCCCACTCGACCTTGCCGCACCGATCACAGGTCCAGCTTCGGGCCTTCATGCGGCACGACCTTGCAGGTCAGCGCGATTTGCTTCTAGCCAGCGGGTTCGGGGTTCGAGTCCCTGATGGCGTACCACAGTGATCTGCCGATCAGGGCAGACTCACCTCGGCGAACACCGGACGCCCGACCTCGGGGTCGTTGAGCAGTCGGGTCAGGTCGGAGGTGTTGCGGGAGACCGACACCAGCAGATGACCTGGCGCGGTCGGGATCTCGGGATGGGCCAACGGAGCGTACTGATACTCCCCGGTGTCGAAGCCAGCGGGCGCCTTGAGGGCCTGGTGCGGCGCGAACGGACCAGTCGGCTGGGAGGACACCCAGGTGTAGACGAAGTCGCCGAGGTCGCCGCCACGCTTGGAGACGACCACGAACTTGCCCCGGGTGTAGTTGACCGACAGGGTCTGGGAGACCCCCTCCTCGGCGCTGATGACCGGCGACGCCCGACCTCGATCCGACTGCCACCGGCCTCCGTCCCAGAACTGCCACTTCGACCGATCCCGGGGGTTGCTCTGCGGCGCCCGGGCGGCGTATAGCGCGTGGCCGAAGACGCCGGCCTGCCCGGTCAGCCTGCTGCCGTAGACGTAGAACCAGGGGCCGTGGACCATCGCGGCCGCGCCCCAGTTGACCTGGTCCTCGGCGCCGTTGTCGGGCGTCACCTCGTAGACGTCGACCAGCGTCGGCACTCCGCCACGTTCGACGGTGAAGATCGCGGCACTGGTGCCCCGGAACTGGAAGTCCATGGTGCCGCCGGTGCCACGCTGGGTGCGCGCACACAGAACAACGAGGACCTCGGTCCCGGCCGGGACCTTGCCCGCGTGGTCGAGGGGGGCCACCGACATCGGCCAGCGCACCTGCGTCGAGGACACGTCGGGGATGATCGGGCCGTCGTCCGACGTCGTGAGCTGCGACACGCACCGGTTGGACGAGACGAGCATCGAGTTCGCAACGATGCGTGGCTGCAGCGCCGAGCTGCGCACGGTGTCCCCGAACACCCACACCAGACGCCCGTCGGCGAGCTTGACGCTCGCGCCGATGTCCGCGGCCTGCCATCCGGCCAGGTCGGTGGCGGCCACCACCCGGTTGACGAGCTTGGCCGTCGCCGGCCGGTCCGGCGCGACCGGTGCCGGGCAGGATGGCACGAGGCGGTAGCCCACCGTCGAGGATGGCTCATCGGCCGGCGGCCCCTTCCCCGAGCAGGCGCTCGTCAGGGTGAGCACGACGAGGAGACCGACAGCGAACCGTCGGCCCCGGCGCCTCATGCCTCGACGGCCTCGATCCGGCCACTGCCGACCGCAGCAGCCAGGTCCGCATGGTCACGCTCGGTCTGGTCGGCGTAGGTCTCGGCCAGATCCGCTAGTGCCCGGTCGAACTCCTCGGTGTCCCCGAGGTAGGCGGCGATCGCGATCCGGTCACCGGTGCGAGCATGCGCGCGAGCCAGCGTCCAGCCACACAAGGTGCCGTACTTCGCCATCTTCCCCGGGCCCAGCCGGGAGACGTCCACGGCAAACTTCCAGTCCCGGAGTTGCCTCAGGTAGTAGTCGACCGGCGCATTCCCCCGTGCCGACACCCGCTGCCAGCCCAGCAGGATGTCACCCACCGCCTGCATCAGCCGCTGGCCCTCGACGACTCGCTCACCCTGCTCGTCGTGCTCGCTGTCACCGAGATAGTCGGCCAACACCGATCGGTTGGCCTGCTTGGCCTGCAACAGCAGCGGATCGAGACCATCGCGTGGCTCCATCAGCAAGATCCAGGCGCGGGTGCCGACACTGCCTACGCCGACGACCTTCCGGGCGACCCTGGTCAGATGGAAGTTCTCCAACAGACGGCGACGATCGGGCGTGAGAGTCTCGGCGTACCGAGCAACGAGGTCGCGCAAGAACGCATACAACTCGTCGACCGCCATCTCCCCGGCCAGATCTTCGATCGGCACGATCAGGGGCGGGTCGCTGATGATCCGTCGCTCACCGTCGACCGTGCGCGACAGCTTGGCCAATGCCTGGGTGCTGTCGCGCGTCATCGCCTTGGCCACCTGGGAGCGCACTCGGCGGACGGTCTTCTTCGACAAGGAGTGCTCGAAGTCCTCGAGCGTCTGCGCGACGTCGAGCCTGGCGTACCACACGTCCAGCATGGGCTGGGCGGCGAAGGTGGCCATCGTGCGGCGGTACGCCGACACGGTCGTGCGGACCACCTTGCGGCGTTCCTTGGCGGTGAAGCCGTTCTCCCGACCGGCGACCGCCATGCTGACCGCCAGCCGTTTGACGTCCCACTCGAACGGGCCTGGCAGGGTCTCGTCGAAGTCGTTGAGGTCGAAGACGAGACGGCGCTCCGGTGAGCCGAAGGCGCCGAAGTTGGACAAGTGGGCATCGCCGCAGAGCTGCACCCGAAGACCTGAGGATGCTGTCGTCGATAGGTCGGCGGCCATCGGCAGCGCCGCCCCTCGATAGAACGTGAACGGCGAGACGAGCATTCGGCCATGCCGCACCGGGACGAGCTCTGGCTCGCGGTCGGCGTTCTGGGAGTCCAGCAGACCGACCACGTCACGATCCGGGCCGAACTCGATCGTGCCGTGCGACTCGAGGGGTGCCGACGATCGGGCCGCCGATCCCGTGGCCACACTGCGTTCCCGTTCGTCGACCATGGTGCTCCGATCCTAGAGATAAAGCCCAGTCGCAGAATCCCCCAGCCGCTCGGCGGCAACGGCGTGGATGTCGCGCTCGCGCATCACGGCGTACACCTCCCCGTTGACCTCGACCTCTGCCTTGTCCTCGGGGTCGAAGAGCACCCGATCGCCATTCTCGACCGATCGCGCGTGCGGGCCGACCGCGACCACCCGCGACCAGGAGAGCCGTCGGGCGCCCATCGCGGCCGTAGCCGGGATGACGATGCCGCCGGAGGAGCGGCGCTCACCCTGCTCACCGTCCAACTCGACCAGCACCCGATCGTGCAGCATCTTGATGGGCGTCTTCTCCGACATCTGGCACCCGGTCGCGCTCAGCGGACGAGCTTGCGGATGATCGCGAGCACCACGACCACACCGACCACGCCTCCGGCAACCTTGAGGATGTTGTCGGTGCGCGGCGCGCCGGTCTGGGGATCCACGAAGTGTGCCTTCGTGGACTCCAGTTGCCTGCTCACAATCGTCTTCGGGCTGCTCCGGTAGACCAGCTCGTCGATGGTCCCGGCGAGCCGCTCGCGGGTCTGCTCGATCTGGGCCTCGAGGTCAGACAGTTCCTGGTTCACGTCGGCAGGTTACCAACCGCCTGGGGATCGAAGCCCAACGGCAGCTCAAGTCGGTTCCGACTCATCAGTTCTCGATCGGTGAGCAGGGCGTACGTCGACCCGTCGGCGACCAGCGCGCCGTCGCTGAGAACCACCGAGCGGGGGCAGAGCTCGAGGGCATAGGGCAGGTCGTGGGTGACCATCAAGACGGTGACGTCCAGGCCGCGCAGGATGTCGGCCAGCTCGCGACGGGAGGCGGGATCGAGGTTCGACGAGGGCTCGTCGAGCACCAAGATCTCGGGCTGCATGGCCAGCACGGTCGCCACGGCGACCCGGCGCCGCTGACCGTAGGACAGGTGGTGGGGCGGCCGGTCGACGAAGTCGACCATGCCCACCTGGGCGAGGGCCTCCTCTACGACCCGGTCCAGCGCCGCGCCCCGGACGCCGAGGTTGGCCGGGCCGAAGGCGACGTCTTGGCGGACGGTGCCCATGAACAGCTGGTCGTCGGGGTCCTGGAACACGATCCCGACGCGGCGACGGATCTCTTGGAGATGGGGCTTGGCGACCGGCAGTCCGCTCACCGACACACTGCCGGCTTGGGGGGTGAGGATCCCGTTGAGATGCAGCACGAGCGTGGTCTTGCCGGCGCCGTTGGGGCCGAGCAGGGCGACCCGCTCACCTGCGTGAACATGCAGGTCGACGCCGGAGAGCGCACGATGGCCGTCCGGGTAGGCGTAGCTCAACTCGCGAACGTCCAGAACCGGGATGCTCACTGGTGCTCACCGCGCCCCAGGTCGGGCAGGCTGCCGGAGTAGCCCCGCGAGAGCATCGCGAGGTGAACCCGCTCCCCCCGCTCGTAGGAGCGCACGAAGAGGGCACCCAGCGAACGAGCCAAGGTCGGCCAGTGGCGCGGTGAGCGCGGATCGCAGCCGCGCGACCGCAGCGCAACGTTCATCCGGCCGAGCTCGGCGGTCACCACGTCGAGATAGCGGATCATCAGCCCCATGATCTGCACGATCAGGGTCGGGAAGCGCAGCCGCTGAAGGCCGCGCAGCACCTGATCTGGCTCGGTGGTGGCTGCCAGGGTCAGCGACGCAAGCACGCCGAGAGTGCCCTTGGCCAACAGGCCCCACGCGGCGAGCAGGCCCGGCTGGGAGACGGACACGCCGAGGACATCGATCCGCTCACCCGTGGCCACGAATGGCATCAGCACCGCGAACAGGACGAACGGGAGCTCGATCACCATCCGCTTGGCGATGAAGCCGTAGGGCACCCGGGCCACCCCGATGACCACCACCAGCGCGGCCAGGTAGACACCGAACATCAGGTAGCGCTGAGGCGGGGTCGCAACGACGAGCACCATAAAGGCGAGCACCGTCAGCAGCTTCCAGTGTGCTGGCGCGCGGTGGATGACGCTGTGCCCGTGGACGTAGAGCCGATGGGTGTGACCCGCGCCCACTAGCGGTCACCGTCGGCGGTCTTGCTACGGCGCCTCAACACCCAGAACAGGCCACCCCCCGCACCCAAGACGAGCAGGGTCCCGGTCACCCCGGCGATGCCGCCGCTCAGCCGGGCGTTGGACACGCCCTTGGTCTGATAGCCGGCCATCGGGCTGTCCTCGGCCGCCGAGGGCCGCTCGGTGTGCCCGAAGCCGGTCTGGTGGGCGACGTACTCCAACCCGTCCGGGTGGCTGCTCGCATAGAAGCTGACGAAGCCCGCGACGACCAGGGCGACCGCCAGGCCGACCCACCACCAGGCACGGTTGCTGAGGGATCTCGCGGGCCTGTTCATGCCGTCACCTCACTGCTCGGCGAGGCGGCGCGGGCAGCCAGAGCAGGCCGCGCGCCGTACACCAGATCGGGGCGGACGGAGACGACGCTGCGCACCACCAGCCCGGTGATCAGCGCCTCGCCGAGGCCGATCAGAACATGCCAGCCGACCATCGCCGACGCGACCGTGCCGAGCGGCACCGGCGCGGTGGGCGGCACGTCGAACCACTGATCGGAGAGCTGGCTGAATCCGAACAGCGCGGTGAACCCGAGCGCCGCTGTAGGGACGCTGACCAGAGCCGCGATCGCCGCGGCGACCGGGACCATCGACAGCCGGGTCGGCAGGACCCCGCGGACCAGCCGGAAGACCAGCCAGCCGACGCCCACGCCGACCAGCCCCATCAAGGTGATGTTGGTGCCGAGCGCGGTGAGTCCTCCGTCGGCCATCACTAGTCCCTGGACCAGGAGGACGACGCTGAGGCAGAGCACCCCCGTCCAGGGTCCGACCAGCACGGCGGCCAGCGCTCCACCGAGCAGATGGCCGCTGGTGCCACCGGCGACCGGGAAGTTGATCATCTGGCCGGCGAAGATGAAGGCGGCGACCAGGCCGGCCATCGGAGCGGTCCGGTCGTCGAGCTCACGCCGAGCGCCGCGGAGGGCGAGCCCTACCCCTGCGGCCGCGATCACACCGGTCGTGACCGAGGTCGGGATGTTCAAGAAGCCGTCGGGGACGTGCACGCGGGCTCCTCCCGGTGAGGCCCGATCCGACGGGCGGTAGGTTGGACGACGCGCGTCAGTGCGCCACTTGCCCACTCTACGTTATTGCACATTTATTGCAACAAGCCTCTCTCACAGGACCCTGAATGACCACTCCGCTCCGGCTCAGCCCCGGCGACCCAGCCCCCGACTTCACCCTCTCCGACGACCGAGGCGGCTCGGTGACCCTGAGCGACCTGCGCGGGCGCAAGGTGATCGTCTACTTCTACCCGGCCGCGATGACACCGGGCTGCACCAAGCAGGCCTGCGACTTCACCGACTCCTCGGACTCACTGCACGCCCAGGGCTTCGAGGTCGTCGGCATCTCGCCGGACAAGCCGGAGAAGCTTGCCAAGTTCCGCGAGCGGGACGGGCTGACCATCACCCTGCTCTCCGACCCCGACAAGCAGGTGATGACGTCCTACGGCGCCTTCGGTGAGAAGAAGCTCTACGGCAAGACCGTGCAGGGGGTCATCCGGTCTACCTTCGTCGTCGACGAGGAGGGTGACATCGAGATCGCACGGTACGCCGTCCGCGCCACCGGTCACGTCGCCAAGCTGCGCCGAGATCTCGGCCTCGCCTGACCGCGCGCACGGACCGCATAGACTCCGGCTGCACGCGCCCGTAGCCCAATTGGCAGAGGCACCAGGTTTAGGTCCTGGCCAGTGCGAGTTCGAGTCTCGCCGGGCGCACTCCCTCAGCCGACCTCCAGCGCGGCAGCGACTCGGGGAGCCAGTCGACGCAGGGCTCGACCACGGTGCGAGATGGCGTCCTTGTCGGCCTGTGGCAGCTCGGCCGAGGTCAGCTCGCGACCGTGAGAGGCGGACTCGTCGGGCACGAACAGCACGTCGTAGCCGAAGCCGCCGGACCCGCGGAGCTCCCGGATGATCCGGCCGGTCATCTGGCCGTGCTCGACGAGCTCGGTGCCGTCGGGGTGACAGAACGCGACGACACACTCGAAGTGCGCGCCGCGCCGCTCGTCGGGGACATCCTCGAGCTGCGCCAGGAGGAGCTGGTTGTTGCGGTCGTCGGACTTCGGCGGCCCCGACCACCGCGCCGAGAGCACCCCCGGCATCCCGTTGAGCGCGTCGACGCACAGCCCGCTGTCGTCGGCGAGGGTCGGCAGCCCGGTGGCCTGCAAACCGGCGCGCGCCTTCACCAGCGCATTGCCCTCGAAGGTGGGCTGGTCCTCGCGCGGCTCGTCGTACGCCGCCACGTCCTCGAGGCCCAGCACCCGGATCCCCGGGGCATGGGCCACCAGGATGCGCTGCAGCTCGCCGAGCTTCTTGGCGTTGCGGGAGGCGAGGAAGACCTCGGTCACCGGTCGGCGTTCCCGTCGGCCAACGCCTCGCGCTGCAGACGGGTCAGGTCGGCACAGCCCTTGGTCGCCAAGGTGAGCAGGGCGTCGAGCTCGCCACGATCGAAGGGCTGGCCCTCGGCGGTGCCCTGCACCTCGACGAAGGAGCCCTCCCCCGTCATCACGACATTCATGTCGGTCTCCGCCCGGACATCCTCCTCGTAGGGGAGGTCGAGCCGCGGCACGCCGTCGATGATGCCGACACTCACCGCTGCCACGGAGCCCGTCAGCGGCTCGCCGGTCAACGCACCAGCCGAGCGGAGGTGGGCGACCGCGTCGGCCAGGGCGACGTACGCCCCCGTGATCGAGGCGGTGCGGGTGCCTCCGTCGGCCTGCAGCACATCGCAGTCGAGCACGATGGTGTTCTCGCCGAGCGCCTGATAGTCGATCACGGCGCGCAGGGAGCGACCGACCAGCCGGGAGATCTCGTGAGTGCGCCCACCGATCCGACCGCGCACCGACTCCCGGTCGGAGCGGGTGTTGGTGGAGGCGGGCAACATGGCGTACTCAGCGGTCACCCAGCCCAGGCCCGAGCCCCGACGCCAACGCGGCACACCCTCCGTCGCAGAGGCGGCGCAGAGCACCCGGGTCTTGCCGAACTCGACCAGCACCGATCCGGCGGCGTGGTCGAGCCAGTGGCGGGTGATCGTGACCGGGCGCAGTTCATCGTCCGCGCGGCCGTCGGCGCGCGTCACTACTTCACCTCCGCGCGGACCGCGCGCCAGACGCCCACGACCAGCGGCAGAGCCAGCCAGAGCAGACCGGAGACGACCAGGTGGGCCCACTGCTTGCCGACGCCGGACTCCCCGATGAGCACCGACTGAGCGTCGTTGAAGTCGATCCACGGCTGGACCTTGGCGAACCAGTCCATCAGCTGCGCACCGATCGCGAAGATGCCTGGCAGCACGAAGGAGTAGACGAAATAGATGACGATCGCGACCGCGGAGTTGAGGAAGAGCACCCCGAACGCGAAGCCGGTCGCGAGGCCCAACACATGCAGGAGCAGATAGCGGGCCAGGTCGCCGATGCCGACCCCCCAGACGGCAGAGTCGCCCGACATGGCCGCGAAGAGAATGTTCGACAGGGAGGCGAGCGCCAGACCGACGATCAGGGCTGCGATCGCCCAGACGAGCAGACCCACGAACTTCGCTGCCAGCACCCGGACTCGAGAAGGCACCAGGGTGAAGGTGACCAGCGCGGTGCGCTGACCCCACTCCTGGGTGACGCCCAGGATGCCCAGCACGGGCAACAGGATGCCCATCGGAGTGTTCATGCCGATCATGAAGTCCTGAAAGGTCAGGTGCAGGTCGTTGGCCAGGCCGACCCAGAACTGGATCACCATCACGAGCGCGGTGATCAGGCCGATCGAGATCAGCAGCCACAGCCCGGCCCGGGTGTCGGCCATCTTCCGCAGCTCCACCCGGACCAAGCTGACGAAGGAGACCGGCCGGACGCTGGCGATGTCGAGGGTGAGCTGGTCCGCAGTGGGGGTGGCGCTCATCGGTGAGCTCCTTCCGGAGAGGCACCAGCGAGCACGGGGTCGCCCTGGAGGACGTCACGCTGGCCCTCGCTGGTGAGGGACATGAACAGGCTCTCGAGGCCGCCACCGTCGGGGCGGAGGTCGCTCAACACGATCTGGTGCCTAGCGGCGACGGTGCCGACCTGGAGGGGTTCCGCATCCACCGACAGACCCGTGCCGGAGGGGGCGACGGCGAGGCCCGCCTCGGCGAGCGCTGCGGCCAGCGCCGCGTTGTCGGTGGAGGTGACCAGGGCGCCGGTGTGGGTGCTCGCCAGCAACGTCGCCTTGTCACCCCCCGCGACGATGCGGCCCTGGTCGATGAGCAGCATGTCGTCGGCGACCTGCTCCACCTCGTGCAGCAGGTGGCTGGACAGCAGCACGGTCCCGCCGCGCGCCGCATAGGAGCTCAGCAGGTCGCGCATCCACCGGATGCCAGCCGGATCCAAGCCGTTGGCCGGCTCGTCGAGGATCAGCACCGAAGGATCGCCGAGGAGCGCATTGGCGATCCCGAGACGCTGCCGCATACCGAGGGAGTAGTTGCGGACTCGGCGCTTGGCCTCGGTCGCGTTGAGCCCGACCACCTCCAGCATCTCGTCGACCCTGGAAGAGGGCAGACCCATGGTGGCGGCACTGATCGCCAGCACCTCACGCCCGGTGCGTCCCGCGTGCTGGGCGGAGGCGTCGAGGAGCACGCCCACCAGCCGGCCCGGGTTGGGCAGGTCGGCGAATCGGTGGCCCCCGATGGTGACGGAGCCGGATGTCGCCGGGGTGAGCCCCACCATGACGCGCATCGTGGTGGTCTTGCCCGCGCCGTTCGGGCCGAGGAATCCGGTCACGCGTCCCGGCCGGCACGTGAAATCCACGTGGTCGACGGCGGTGAAGGCGCCGTACGTCTTGGACAGACCGCTCACAGTGATCATTGCTCCACCCTTACAGATCACCCCACAAGCCCCTGAATCCTGGGCGGCGTCGGCGCAGCTCAGAGGTGGTAGACCGCTCCGGTGCGGGCGAGTTCCACCGAGCCGTCGTACGTCGTCCGCGCGGCGGCCAGCGACACCTGGGGGTCGTGCCACGGTGGGATATGGGTCAGCACCAGACGACCGACCCCTGCCGTGGTCGCCACGCTGCCGGCCTGGGCGCCGGTGAGGTGGACCCCCGGCGGGTTCTCCGCTCCGTCCAGGAAGGACGACTCGGCGAGCAGAAGGTCGGCGTCAGCCGCCGCCTGCAGCAGTCCGTCACACACGGCCGTGTCCCCCGAGTAGGCCATCACCCGACCGTCACCACTGACCCGCAGCGCGTAGGCCGGGACCGGGTGCTCCACCGGCACCGGCTCGACCAGGAGCGGGCCGACCCGCACCGCGGCGTCGTACTCCTGGAAGTCGAACTCACCGGACATGCCCGGCTCGGGTGGGAGGTCGTAGGCGGCGGCCAGCCGACCGGCCACCCCGGCCGGACCGAAGACGGGGATGCGCGGCGGCGACCCCCGCGGGTGATATCTGCGCAGCACGTAGTAGCTGCACAGGTCCAGGCAGTGATCCGCGTGCAGGTGGCTGAGAAAGACCGCGTCGATGGCCAACGGGTCGACGTGACGGTGCAAGGCGCCGAGCGCCCCGTTGCCGAGGTCGAGCACGATGCGCCAGGTGCGGCCCTCATGATCGGCCTCGACCAGGTAGCAGCTGGCCGGGGAGTCCGGGCCCGGATAGGAGCCCGAGCAGCCGACCGCGGTCACCCTCATGCCCGGCCCCCGGATGCCAGCCCCTCCGATGCCAACCCTCCGGCGAACTGTGAGGCGGCACGGAGCTCCGGTCCCAGGAAGCGACTGCCGATGGACTCGAACTCCTCGGGCTCGCCAGTGGTCAAGAAGCGATACGTCGGCTCGCCGCCCGGGCGCATCAGGTCGGACTCCACCAGCATCCGGTAGACCTCCTTGGCGCACTCCTCCGCCGAGCTGACCAGGGTCACGTCGTCGCCCATCACATAGGAGATGACGCCCGTCAGCAGCGGATAGTGGGTGCAGCCCAGGACGAGCGTGTCCACGCCTGCGTCCGCCAGCGGGTCGAGATACTCGTGCGCCGCGGCAAGCAGCTCCGGCCCGCCCGTGATGCCCTGCTCCACGAAGTCGACGAAGCGGGGGCACGCCTTGGTGACCAGATCGACCTGCGGGGCAGCCGCGAAGGCATCGACATAGGCCATCGAGTCGATGGTCGCCCGGGTGCCGATCACGCCGATGTGGTGGTTGCGCGAGGCGGCCACCGCGCGGCGGGTGGCAGGGTAGATCACCTCCACCACCGAGACGTCGTACCTCTCGCGCGCGTCGCGCAGCATCGCGGCGCTGGCCGAATTGCAGGCGATCACCAGCGCCTTGACGCCCTCGGCGACCAGGTGGTCGAGGCACTCCAGCGCATATTCCCGCACTTCCCCGATCGGCTTGGGGCCGTAGGGCTGGCGGGCGGTATCGCCCAAGTAGACGATCGACTCGTGCGGCAGTTGGTCGATGACCGACCGGGCCACCGTCAGGCCGCCGAATCCGGAGTCGAAGATCCCGATCGGCGCCTCCCGGGTGAGCGCCACCTCGTCGACATCCAGTCCATCCAACACAAGGAGACAGGCTAGGCGTCTCACGCCGTCGATGCATGCGAAGGCGATGCACCTCACGTTGGGAGTCGCGGGTGGTTGCCCGTGGGTCGACAGCCTGGGCCACTCGCTCCCTGCGAGCGCCGAGCCGAAGACCCAATAGGGCCATCGATTGGACCGAAACTGCACCCCGCTCCGTCTGCCGCGCGCGGTCAGGCAGCACCAGCAACCCGGCCAGCGATCCCGACCACGAGCGGCGCTCTCCCGCCGTCGTTGCCCTGTCGGCCAGCGCCGGCTACTCGAACAGCTTCGGCTGGGGCGGGCCGAGGGACGGGTCGACGCCGTCGAAGAGGCTGCTGACGGACTCTCCGGCGTGGATCCGGGCGACCGCTTCGGCGAAGAGGCCGGCGACGCTGCGGATCTTCAGCTCGGGCCAGTCGGCGGGTGCGGGCACGGTGTCGGTGGTGACGACCTCGGTGATCATCGGGTGATTGCGGAGACGATCCACGGCCTTCCCGACGAAGAGACCGTGGGTGCAGGCCACCGAGGCGCCGGTGCAGCCAGAGTCCTCGAGCCGGTCGAGGAGCTCGACGATGGAGCCGCCGGTGGCGATCTCGTCGTCGAGCACGATCGCTCGCTTGCCGGAGACGTCGCCGACGATCGCGTCGATCACGACCCGGTCGTCGGCGAGTCGGCGCTTGCTCCCCGCCGCAACGGGCAGCCCGAGCAGGCGGGAGAACTGAGTGGCGGTCTTGGCGTTGCCGAGGTCGGGTGAGACGACCACGGCGTCGCTGAGGTCCTGGCTCGAGTAGTGGTCGGCGAGGATGCCGAGCGCGGTGAGCTGATCGACGGGAACGGAGAAGAATCCGTGCACCTGCGGTGCGTGCAGGGTCATCGTGATCACCCGATCGACGCCCGAGGTGGCCAGCAGGTCGGCGACCAGGCGACCACCGATCGAGATGCGGGAGGCGTCCTTCTTGTCCGACCGGGCGTAGGAGTAGTGCGGGATGACCGCGGTGACTTGGGAGGCCGACGCGCCGCGGGCGGCATCGATCATCAAGAGCAGCTCCATCAGGTGCTCCTGGGTGGGCGGCACCAGGGGCTGCACGATGTAGACGTCGCGCTGGCGACAGTTGGCCTGGAGCTGGGCCTGGAGACAGTCGTTGCTGAACCGGGTCATCTCCACGGGAGCGAGATCGACGCCGAGGTCGTCGCAGATGGCCCGCGCGAGCGGGCGGTGGGCGCTGCCGCTGAAGACGACCAACTCGTGCATCAGATCGCGCAGACTGTTGACCAAGGCGGGCTCCGTCAGGCCGTTCCGGTGGTGTCGAGGCTCACCCTAACCGACCTTCACTCGACCCAGACCCGGCCGACCATGGTCGTCGACGCCTGCTTGCCTCCGGGTCGCGCCCACAGCTCCGAGGGCAGCGGCCACGGATTGAACCGGCAGCCCGCCCGCCCCTTGGACTGCTGCATCATCACCGGCGCCAGCTTGCCCCGCCCGGGGCAGGAGGCGTGGCCGTGGCCGAGCCAGTGACCGGTCTCGTGGTTGACGACCATGGTGCGGTAGTCGCGCACGCTCCGCCCTGCCGCGCGCCAGGCCGGGCTGGCGTGCAGCCACCGGGTCTGGTTGACGATCACGTAACGGCCGACCCGGCAGCTCCACCGAGCGCTGCAGCTGGAGGAGAAGCGAGGCAGCCAGCTCGCCTCCGCGAGCACAAGCGTGAACGAGCCGCCCTTGGCCACCTGTTTGAAGCCGATCCCGGCGCCGCGCCACCCGCGCGGGTCGGCGTAGGTCTGTCGGGCCTGCGCCTTGAAGGTGGCCAGGCTCGCCTTGATCTTGCCGCGGGTCTCGACGTGGAAGGTGACCGTGCGGCGCAGCGGCACCCGCTGCCCGATCTTCGAGGTGCGCCCGGAGACCACGCTCAGCGGCCGGTAGCCGTCCCGACGCGCGGTCACCTGGACCCGGAGGCGATGGCCGACGTCGGCGGCGCTGAGCAGGTACGACGCCCTGGTCGCGCCGCGGATCCGGTCACCGTCACGGAGCCACCGGTAGCGCACTCGCTCGGCCGCGGGCGCGAACCGACCAGCGGTCGCACGGAGCCGGTGCGCGAACCGCTTCACCCCGGAGACTCGCGGTCGGGCCACCGTGGCGAGATCGGCCCGGGCAACGGCGCCGGTCTCGGCGCTGGTGGCGGAGGAGGACCCGCCTGCGGTCGAGGTTGCCGTCACCCGCACCGACATCCGGGCGCCCAGGTCGGCGACCTGAAGTCGATATCTGCGGGCAGTGGCGTCCTTGACCGCTCGGCCGTCCCGCAGCCACTGGTAGGCGAAGGTCAGCTCGTCGACGTCCCAGGTGCCAGGGCCGGCGCGTAGCCGCTGATGGAAGACCGACTCACCCGACACCGTCGGCGGAGTCAGGTTCACCGGATCGGTGTCGTCCGCGCGGGCCGGCCCCGACATGGAGAGCGCCACGGCCACGGTGCCCCCGATCAGGCGTCCCCTCAGGCCCATAGCTGGCCCTCCAGACCCTCCTCGGCCTCGTCGATGGTGCCCTCGTAGGCACCGGTCGAGAGGTACTTCCAGCCGCCGTCCGCGACCACGAACGCGATATCCGCCGACTGACCAGCGCGCTGTGCACGCACGGCCTGACCGAGAGCCGCATGCAGGATCGCACCGGTCGAGATGCCGGCGAAGACGCCTTCCCGCTCGAGGAGCTCGCGCACTCGGCGGACGGCATCGCGTGGCCCGACGGAGAAGCGGGTGTCGATCAGCTCGGGGTCGTAGAGTTCGGGCACGAACCCTTCGTCCATGTTGCGCAGGCCGTACACCAGTTCGCCGTACCGCGGCTCGGCGGCGACGATCCGCACGTCGGGCTTGTGCTCACGGAAGAAGCGCGAGACACCCATCAGGGTGCCGGTGGTCCCGAGGCCGGCGACGAAGTGCGTGATGGTGGGCAAATCGGCGAGCAGTTCGGGGCCGGTGCCGCGGTAGTGCGCCAGCGCGTTCGCCTCGTTGCCGTACTGATACATCATCACCCAGTCCGGGTGCTCCTCGGCGACCATCTTGGCGACCCTGACCGCCTCGTTGCTGCCGCCCGCGGCGGGTGAGGAGACGATCTCCGCACCCCACATCCGCAGCAGCTGGCGGCGCTCCTCCGACGTGTTCTCCGGCATCACGCAGACCAGTCGGTAGCCCTTGAGCTTGGCGGCCATGGCCAGGCTGATCCCGGTGTTCCCCGAGGTGGGCTCGAGCAGCGTGCAGCCGGGCTTCAGCCGGCCGTCGGCCTCGGCCTGCTCCAGCATCGCCAGCGCCGCGCGGTCCTTGATCGAGCCGGTCGGGTTGCGGTCTTCGAGCTTGGCCCATAGCCGTACGTCGGGACTCGGGGACAGGCTCGGGAGCCCGACGAGCGGAGTTCCGCCCACCGAGTCCAGGAGGTTCGCGAAGCGGGTCACCCGCCCGCGACGGCCGGGAGGATGACGAGCTGGTCACCGTCGCTGAGAGCCGCGTCCAAGCCGCCGATGAAGCGGACATCCTCGTCGTTGACGTAGACGTTGACGAACCGACGCAGCTCGCCCTGGTCGATCAGCCGCTCGCGGATGCCCGGGTGGTTGGCCTCGAGGTCGTCGATCAGCGCGGTCAGCGTGGCGCCGGACGCCTCGACGGACTTCTCGCCGCCGGTGTAGCTGCGCAGGATGGTCGGGATGCGGACCTCGATGGCCATGTCGTCGGTGCTCCAGTCTCTGGTGGGTTTAGTCGGGCAGGCGATCGACGACGGTCACGTCCTCTTCGGTGACCACGCCGTCGCTGATCCTGTAGGACCGAAACTCGACCGGGCCCTCGTTATTCCCGCTCTCGCGGGTGGAGACCAGCACGTAGTGCGCTCCCGGCTCCATCGCCAGGTCGGTGTCGGTTCGGCTCGGATAGGCCTCGGTGGCGGTGTGGGAGTGGTAGATCACCACCGGCTCCTCGTCGCGCTCGTCCATCTCCTTGTAGAGCGCCAGCAGCTCGGTGGAGTCGAACTCGTAGAACGTCGGGCTCCCGGCAGCGTTGACCATCGCCACGAACCGCTCCGGCCGGTCGCTCCCAGCCGGGCCTGCCACCACTCCGCAGGCCTCGTCGGGGTGGTCCCGCTTGGCGTGGGCGACGATGGCGTCGTAGGTCTCCTGGTCGATGGTCAACACGGTGCCCCACCCTACCGAGCGGTCACAGTCTGGATCCGGTTAGCGGGTCAGGGCGCTGACCAAGGTCTCCTGGAGATAGCCGACCCACTCGTAGATGTCGTGCGCCCGAGCTCGAGGGTCCTCGTCGGCAAGCGTCGCCCAGTAGGCCTCGTCGCCCTCCTCGACGCCGAGGCGGGTCGCGAGGGCGAGACGGAGGTCGGTGAAGCAGCGCAACCAGGTCTCGGCGGCCGCCTCGTCGAGCTCGACGTCGACGACCAATCCCTCCTGGTCGAGCTGGGGCGGCAGGCCGGCGGACTCGAGGGCGTCGATGACCGCACCGGCGGCAGCGGCCTTGCCGTCGCGCAGAGAGCCCTCGGTGAACCTGCGGAACTCCGCGGCCGCCTCCTCGTCGTCGGGATAGGCGGTCGGGAAGAGCCGCTGCAGCACCGGGTCCTCGGGCGCCGAGGTCGGGCCCGAGAAGTCGAGCATCGCCTCCAGCGGATCGACGGCCTCGGCTGGTGCGGCGCGCTCGTTGCGCAGCAGCTCGATCAGCTGAGACGCCAGCGACCGCAGCAGCTCGGCCTCGAACCCGGCGAACGTCGCGAAGATCAGGCGGCTGCGACGGTGGCGGGTGAACCCGCTCACCCGTCCTTCTCCATCGTCGCCCAGAGACCGAACTCGTGCATCGCCTGCACGTCGCGCTCCATCTCTTCTCGCGTGCCGGAGCTGACCTTGGACTTTCCGTCGTGGTGCACCTCGAGCATCAGCTTCTCGGCTTTCTTCTTGTCATAGCCGAAGTACTTGGTGAAGACGTAGGTGACATACGACATCAGGTTGACGGGGTCGTTCCAGACGATGGTCACCCACGGCAACGCCGGGACGACGACGTCGTCGGGGGTCAGGGTCGGATCGACCTCGACGGGACTCGCGGTGGACACACCTGCATCGTGGCACATGAGCGCCACCTGCCGAAGCGCCCTCCCGGACGCCTACGCTGTGCTCCGTGACCTCGACGGCGTTGCTGACCGACCACTACGAGCTGACCATGCTGCAGGCCGCGCTCCAGGCCGGCACGGCACATCGCCGGTCGGTGTTCGAGCTGTTCCCGCGGCGTCTGCCGGAGGGACGACGGTACGGCGTCGTGGCCGGCGTCGGTCGGGCCCTGGACGCGGTCGAGCGCTTCCGCTTCGACGACGAGGTGCTCACGGCGCTGCGCAACGGCCACGTGGTCGACGAGGCCACCCTGGCTTGGCTCGCCGACTACCGCTTCAGCGGTGACATCTGGGGTTATGCCGAGGGCGAGATCTACTTCCCCTACTCCCCCATCCTCATCGTCGAGGGCACCTTCGCCGAGGCCGTCCTGCTGGAGACCGTGCTGCTGTCGATCTACAACCACGACTCGGCGATCGCCTCGGCGGCCTCACGGATGACCACGGCCGCGGCAGGCCGACCCTGCATCGAGATGGGGTCACGGCGAACCCACGAGGAGGCGGCTGTGGCGGCCGCGCGGGCGGCGTACCTCTCCGGCTTCGCGACCACCTCCAACCTGGCGGCCGGGCACCGGTACGGCGTCCCGACCGCCGGCACCAGCGCGCACAGCTTCACGCTGCTGCACGACAGCGAGGCGGACGCATTCCGCGCTCAGGTGGCCTCGCTCGGCACCGGAACGTCACTGTTGGTCGACACCTACGACATCACCGAGGCGGTCCGACTCGGGGTGGAGATCGCCGGGCCGGAGCTGGGCGCGGTGCGCATCGACTCCGGAGACCTGGGCGTGCTCGCGGTGCGTGTCCGTGAGCAGCTCGACCGGCTCGGTGCCACCGAGACGCGGATCATCGTGACCAGCGACCTGGACGAGTTCGCGATCGCGGCGCTGCGCGCGGCTCCGGTGGATGGCTATGGCGTTGGCACCCAATTGGTGACCGGGTCTGGACACCCGACCTGCGGCTTCGTCTACAAGCTGGTCGCTCGCGCGGACGACCAGGGCGAGATGGTGTCGGTGGCGAAGAAGAGCACCGACAAGATCTCCATCGGCGGTCGCAAGTTCGCCCTGCGCCGACGCAACGCACAGGGTGTCGCCGAAGCCGAGGTGATCGGGGTCGGCGAGCCACCCGTCAACGACGGCGACGATCGCCCCCTCCTCGTGCCCCTGGTCCGAGACGGCGAGGTGGTCGGCCGGGAGCCGCTCGATGCGGCCCGCGAGCGCCATCTCACCCGCCGCAGCGAGCTCCCCCTCGCCGCCCGCCAGATGTCCAAGGGCGAGCCGGTGATCGACACCCTGCACGTCGGCGACGACCACTGACGCGGCGACTACGCTCAGGAGCATGAAGCGCGCGCTGATCGTGGTCGATGTCCAGAACGACTTCTGCGAGGGCGGATCGTTGCCTGTTGACGGCGGCGCCCAGGTCGCTCACGACGTCGGCGTGCTGCTTCACCACTGGAGCCGGCAGGACCCGGAGTCGCCGGACTATGCCCACGTGGTGGCCACCAAAGATCACCACGTCGACCCCGGGGAGCACTGGTCCCGCGAGCCGGACTTCGTCGACTCCTGGCCGGTGCACTGCCGGGTGGGCACCGAGGGCGAGGCGTTCCATCCCAACCTCGACCCGCAGCCGTTCGACGCGATCTTCCTCAAGGGCGAGCACCAGGCGGCGTACTCCGGCTTCGAGGGCGAGGACGCCTCCGGAGCCGGGCTGGCCGACTGGCTGCGCCACCACGAGGTGACCGAGGTCGACGTATGCGGGATCGCGACGGACTACTGCGTGCGCGCGACGGTGCTGGACGCGGTGGCTGCGGGCTTCTCGGTCCGTCTGCTGACCGACCTGTGCGCGGGTGTGGCTCCGGGCACCACCGAGGCCGCCTTGGTGGAGATGGTGGCCGCCGGTGTCACCGTCACCTGACCGCCTCGGCGCTCAGCACCAGCGGGTCACGATCTCCCGAAGCACCTTGGCGTAGCGGGCAGTGCCCACTCCCAGCGCCTTGAACTCCTTGCCGGTCAGCGTCTTGGAGTCGAGGATGCTGTTCGTCACCAGCACATGGGCGGCACGGCCCCGCACGAGCGCATGGTCGCCCAAGGCAAGCGCCTCGAGTGCACGGGCCGCTGCTTCCGGGGGCGGCTGCGAGTAGAGCGTCACCGAGTGCGCGGCGAATCCGTCGAATTGGCCGGCGAACTCGTCCGCGTCGGCCACCACCTGCCGCAGCTCGTCGACGGTGAACACGATCGTCGGCACCTCGAAGCCCCGGTCCGCCGCGAACGCGTCCTCGAGCGTGGCCGCCACCTTCTCGACCGAGCGCATCCGGCTCGTCAGCCGGACGTTGCCGGTGTTGATGTAGGTCGCGACATCGGTGGCACCGACCGACTCCACGGCCTCCTTGATCGCCTCCTTGGGGAACTTCCGGGTCGGCCCCAGGTTGATTGCGCGCAGGAAGGCGACGTAGGTCGGCATGGGGTGATTGTCGCGCATTCCGGTCTCACGCCGGCTCCAGTCGTGGAACCCTGATCGAGCAGTCGACCCAGGAGTGACCCCGTGGATGAGCCGACCCAGACCCTGGAGGGCAGGTCCAACCTGTCCTGGTCGAGGCGCGCCCGCCGGGTCTCGGCTATGACCCTGGTCGCCCGGGCCCGCCGCTGATCTTGGGCATCATCGTGCTGTTGCTGGCGCCGGTGGTCTGGTTTGGGCTCACCGCGAAGGCCGCCATCACTCACCTGGATCTCGAACACACCGGGATCATCGGCAACCGCGAGCCGGTCCTGCTCTACGAAGGCTCGACCTACCTGTTCGCCACCGAGGCCCAGCAGGCCGGCAAGCGTGACTGCGTGGTCCGGCTGCGCAACGGCCCGCAGATCTCGGTGAGCTCGGTCGGCGTTACCGAGGCGGGCGACGCGGTGATGTGGGGTGAGGACGCCTACGTGCCGCGCGGCAGCTTCTACACCGAGACGACCGGGCAGTACATCGTCAACTGCCCGCGTGCTGGCGCCACCCTGTTGTCGGTGCCGATCAAGGGCACCACCAGCGAGCTCGGGCTCGAGCTGGGCAAGGGTCTCCTGGCCGGCGGACTCGTGGGCCTGCTCGGGCTGTTGATGATCATCTTCCGGCGCAAGAACCCGCGCGAGCGGCGCTACTAGCCACCGCTTCCATCGGTCTCGGCGAGGCGTCGGCCTTGCCGACGATCCGGCCCCACAATGGAGCCGTGGACCTCACGAACATGTTCCGGGTGTTCGGCGGGGACCTGCTCGAGGTCGTGATACTTGGACTTCCCGCTGCGGTAGTCATCGTCGGCGTCAGATGGCTCATGCTACGAACAAATCGTCCCCAGAGGCAGGCGCTCCTTGATGCTGTGCTGGAAGCCGGCATCGTGCTCAACGTGGGAGCAGTCGCGTCGATCACGCTGATGCCCGAGCCGTACACCGAAGTTCAGAAGCGAGTGGTCTGGGAGCCGTGGACAAGCGACCTTGCCTATGGTCCCGAGCGCGTCCAGGTGATCGGCAACCTCATCTTGCTGGCGCCGCTTGTCCTCTTCCTGCTTTTGCGGCTGCGCCCCAGCCGCCGCCTAGCCGTCGGAGTCACCTTGTCGGTCGCCCTTCCGCTCGCTATCGAGTTGGGGCAGGCCACGATCATTGCCGGACGCGTCGCTTCCATCGAGGATCTGATCCTCGGTGCAGCCGGAGGCCTCCTGGGCACCGGAGCTGCTGCCGCGCTAGCGCCACGGCTGGAGCGATGGGCTACACCACAGGCGGTCCCGGACGACTACAGCTACGGCACCGTCAGCCGCTGATGTGGTGCAGCATCCTTGTCGCATCGTTGCTGCTCAGGGCCGACCTCGGCAGCGACCGCTGAACTCTGCTGTGCGTTGCGCACCGGAGAGGCGGCGCTACTGGGCGCGGCTGCGGGCTGCCCACTCACGTAGGCGGGTGATGCGGGCGGTGAGCTGCTCGGCCGAGGCCACGGCCGCAGCTGGCCCGCCGCACTCCTTGCGCAGAGCGGCATGGGTGACGCCATGCGCCTGTCCGGTGCGGTGGTGCCAGGCGGCGACCAGGCCGTTCAGCTCGCGGCGCAGGGTGGCCAGATGCTCGTGGGCGGTGACCTCGGCGACGTCCGGGACGACCGGCCCCTGCGGACGGGCCCGCTGCCGCTGACGTCGGTGCAGCAGCTCGCGGACCTGGTCGGGCTCGAGCAAACCGGGGATGCCGAGGAAGTCCATCTCCTCCTCGGAGCCGACGTGCACCTCACCCTCGTGACCGAAGCTCGCGCCGTCGTAGAGCACGTGGTCGAAGGTGGCGCTCGACCCGAGCGCCTCGAAGGGCAGGCCCTCTTCCCCGTCGACGGCGCCGGTGTCGGCCAGGGCCCGCGCCAACAGCTCGTCTTCGGCAGCGAAGATGTCCGCCTCGTCGGTGATCGGGCGACCGAGCGCATGGTCGCGCTCAAGCTCCATCTCGGCGGCGTACCCCAATAGCGTGGACACCGACGGCAAGAACACCGAGGCGGTCTCTCCCCGGCGTCGGGCTCGGACGAACCTGCCGACGGCTTGAGCGAAGAACAGTGGCGTCGCGGTCGTAGTGGCGTAGACCCCGACCGCCAACCGCGGGACGTCGACGCCCTCGGAGACCATCCGCACGGCGACCATCCAGCGCTGCTCGCCCTCGGTGAACGCCGCGATCCGCTTCGACGCGGCCTTCTCGTCGGAGAGTACGACGACCGGCGCCTCGCCGCTGATCCGCTTGAGAAGCGCAGCGTAGGCCCGTGCGGAGTCCTGGTCGGAGGCGATCACCAGGCCACCGGCGTCGGGAACATGGCGGCGCACTTCGGAGAGCCGGGTGTCCGCAGCTTCGAGGACGGCCTGGATCCAGGAGCCGGCCGGATCGAGGGCTGTGCGCAGCGCCTGTGCGGTGAGGTCGCGGGTGAGCGGCTCGCCGAGCCGAGCGGCCACCTCGTCTCCGGCCCGGGTGCGCCACTGCATTTCCCCGGAGTAGGCGAGGAACAGCACCGGTCGGACGACCTGGTCGGCGAGCGCGTCGGCGTACCCATAGGTGTAGTCCGCCACCGAGCGCGACACCCCGTCCGGCCCGGGTGCGTAGGTGACGAACGGGATCGGGTTGACGTCGGAGCGGAAGGGCGTGCCGGTCAGGCTGAGCCGGCGGGCGGCCGGGCCGAACGCCTCCAGCGTGCCCTCGCCCCACGACAGCGCATCGCCGGCGTGGTGCACCTCGTCGAGGATGACCAGAGTCTTGAAGCGCTCGGTCCGGATCCGCATGGCCAGCGGGTTGACCGCCACCCCGGCATAGGTGACCGCCACGCCGACGAAGTCCTTGGCCGTCCGGCCCTGCCCGGCAGAGTAGGTCGGGTCGATCGGGATGCCGGCCCGAGCCGCCGCCTCGGCCCACTGGACCTTGAGGTGCTCGGTCGGCGCCACGATGATGATCCGGTCGACGATCCGCCGACCGAGGAGCTCGGCGGCCACCGTGAGCGCAAAGGTCGTCTTGCCCGCCCCGGGCGTCGCGACCGCGAGGAAGTCACGCGGCGAGTCGGTCAGATAGCGCTCCAGTGCCGCCGCCTGCCACGCGCGCAGCGACCCGGCCGTGCCCCAAGCCGCCCGGTCCGGCCAGGCAGGTGAGAGAGGGACGGCGTCATGCCGTCCCGTCATCCGTCGGAGCCCTCGCCATCTCCGGGCTTGAGCGACTCCCAGATCTCCTTGCACTCCGGGCAGACCGGGAACTTCTCCGGCGCTCGGCTCGGCACCCACACCTTGCCGCACAGCGCCACGACCGGCGTGCCCATCACCATCGCCTCGGTGAGCTTGTCCTTCGGCACGTAGTGCGAGAACTTCTCGTGATCGCCATCCTCGGTCGGCAGCGTCCGCCGGTCCTCCAGGGTCTCGGTGCCGGGCGCGAATCCGATGGTGGGGTTGCTCACCGGGTCAGTGTAGGCCGACGGGACGGGGTCTCCGCGCAGGCTGCGCCGGGCATCCCGCATCGTCGAGGTCTGAGGCCGTGGTTGCGGTCCCGGGGGTTGCGGTCGGTGTGCGGGTGCGGCGTCCGGGCCGGCACAGGGGCCCCGCGCGCCAACCACCCCTGCGACCAGAGCTGCGCCAGCGACGGGATGGGTGCGTCGATTGGGCTGAAACTGCATCCCGCCCCGTCTCCCGCGGTGCTGTGGTGGCCCTGACCCAACTCCCGCGGTCCTATGGTGGCTGAGGACCCGGAATACGAGGCACTTTGCCACGACAAGACCGCGGCAGACGCAAGAAGACCGCAGTAGATCGCGCGACCGCGAGCGAGAAGCGCCAGCAACCCGGCTGCCAGGCACGACCAAGAGCGGCGCTCATCCGGCGTAGCTGCCATGTCGGCCGGAACCACCTGCGGCCAGCAACCCGACCGCCACTTGCACAGAGTTGTCAGTTCAGGTTCGGGTCGTGGGGGCGTGTCGAGTGCCAGGCGAGCTCACCGGGTTGGCGGCGCAGGACCTCACGCCACAGATCGGTGGGGTCGGCGCGGAAGACGTCCGGGGCGAGGGCGGGCACGACGTACCAGCTCCCCTCGTCGACCTCGGCCTGCAGCTGACCGACGCCCCAGCCGGCGTAGCCGGCGAAGATCCGCATGCCGACGAGCGAGCCGTCGACCAGCTCGACCGGGGTGTCCAGGTCCACCAGGCCCAGGCGGCCCGCAACCTCACGGAAGCCGACCGGCGCGTCGTCGGGAGTGCGCAGCATCCCGACGGCCAGCGCGCCCTCGGTGCTGACCGGTCCACCACGGAAGAGCACCTCTGGCTCGCCGACCACGCCTCCCCAGCCCTCGAGCACCTCGGCGACCGGCACCGGGGAGGGCCGGTTCAACACAACGCCGAGCGCGCCGTTCTCGTCCACGTCGAGGAGCAGCACGACGGTGTCGGAGAAGTTGGGGTCGAGCAGGGCCGGCGTGGCTACCAGCAGCATCCCGGCGCTGAGGTCGCTCATGGTCACATCATGGCAGGACCGCAGCCGGTGCCACTTCTTGGTGATGCGGTGCTACTTCTTGGTGATGGTGAACCCGCCGCCGTCGATGGGGACCAGCTCGAGCCAGGTGTGCCCAGCCGGGACGGTGAGGTCGCCGGCCTTGTTGCTCAGCGTGACGGTGCCGTCCAAGCCGTCCTTGTGCCACTGACACGGCACCATCCGACCGCCGTGGAAGAGCTGGCAGACGCCGTCGCCCTCGAACTTCGTCTCCGGCACCGGGTTGCCGGCAGGGTCGAGATAACCGGCGTCGCCGACCTTGACGTGCAGCACCAGCACAGTGTCAGCGGGAAACTGCTGCCCGGCATCCGCGTTGCTGTTGGTGTTGACGTACTTCCCGCCCTGATAGGACCACTCGGTGCGATGGCCACCGGAGAAGTTCGCCGTGAACGCGCTGGCGGGCTTGCCGCGCGGCAGATCCCCGGCGTCCCCCCAGGGGAGGTACTCCGGTGGCGTCGCCGCCTTGGTCTCGGCCTGCTTGGCGACCTTGCTCAGGTCGGCGAAGAGGTTGTACGGCGCGACGCGGCTCTCCTCGCGGTAGATGCCGGCGGCGCCCTCGGCGAAGAACGGGATGCCCGCCGACTTGATGATCGAGATGGTGCGCGCGGCAGCGCCGCTGGTGACCACCGAGGCGTCCACCGGCGAGACGATCCCGACGTCACTGGCTCGCATCGACCGGACCGGGCCAACCTGGTCGGGGATGTCGGAGTAGTAGAAGACAGCCAGCCGGGTCAGCCCGCCCTCGACCAACTCCTCGACCACCATGTCGGCATGGTCGAGCCCGATCTGGGGGCTGCTGGAGGTGGTGTTGTCGATCTTGGTGACCAGCACCGGATGCTTGAGTGCCACACTCTCGCCCGCCTTGGCCTGCAGGCCGGTCAGCGGCCAGATCTGCGGTGGCGCGTCGGGGCTCTTGGTCGGCGAGGTCGACGGGCTCGTGGGCTCGTCCTTGCTGCACGCGGCCAGCGCGAGGCTGGCGGCGAGCAGGCCGATCAGGGCGAGACGTCGCACGGAGGCTCCAATCATGCAAGGCGCTGTAGCGCTCGTTCGAGGGGATGCCGTCCAGTGTGGATGGTGGCTGGCGGTCGGGCGGGCAGGCGCGCCCAAGGCTCGGTTGCCGGGCTTGACTCAGACCAGCGTCGAGCCGCCGTCGACATAAAGCGTCTGGCCGGTGATGTAGGACGCCTCGTCGCTGCACAGGAACGTCACGGCCGCCGCGATGTCCTCGGGGCCGCCGACCCGTCTCACCGGGTTGTGCTCGGCGCTGAGCCGGCGGAACTCCTCGACATCCAGTCCGAGTCGCGTGGCCGTCGCGTCGGTCATGTCGGTGGCGATGAAGCCGGGGGCGACGGCGTTGACGTTCACGCCGAGCGGGCCGAGCTCGATCGCCAGCGTCCGGGTGAAGCCCTGGAGCCCCATCTTCGCGGCGGAGTAGTTGGCCTGTCCGCGGTTGCCGAGGGCGGAGGTGCTGGAGGTGTTCACGATCTTGCCGTACTTCTGGGCGACGAAGTGCTGCTGAGCGACGCGGGACATCAAGAAGGCGCCGCGCAGGTGCACCGACATCACTGTGTCCCAGTCGTCCTCGGTCATCTTGAACAGCAGGTTGTCCCGCGTGACACCGGCGTTGTTGACCAGGATGTGCAGGCCACCGAGTGCCTCGACCACCCGAGCCACCGCGGTCGCGACCGAGTCGGCATCGGCGACATCGCAGCCGATCCCGATCGACTGACCGGGCAGGCGGCCGGCCGCCTCTGTTGCCGCCGCCTCGTCCAAGTCGAGGATGGCCACGGAGGCACCCTCCTCGGCAAACCGGCTGGCGGTGCCGAATCCGATGCCGCGCGCCGATCCGGTGACCAGCGCGACGCGTCCGTCGAAGCGACCCATGGCTCCTCCTGCCCTCAGGTTGTCGAACCGAGCCTAGAGTCCGGCAACGTAGACCTTCCGCAGGGGGCTGGTGATCGACCACGTCGTCTGCTCCCCCGCGTGCAGGCGTACGGCGACGCCGGGCGACAGCTCGACCACGGAGCCGTCGGCGAACCGCACCTGCCCGGAGCCCGACAGCACGATGAAGATCTCGTCGGCCTCGGTGTCGCGCGCGGTGCCCTCGGTCATCTCCCACACCCCGACCTCGACGCCGTGCGCGCCCGCCAGCACACCCAACTCTCTGGTCGCGGTGGTCGGTGACCCTTCGTCGACCTCGTCGGCGGGCAGCGGTTCGTGCTCCAGCGGAACGGCGAGCAGGTCCTCACCCAGGCTGCGGTCGGTCATCGTGCGTCTCCCTCCATCACCGCGTGCAGACGGGCAGCGTAGTCGGCGGCCTCCTCGGCTGAGGCGTATCTCGTGCGTGGCCAGAAGAAGCCGCGCAGCCCGTCGCCCTTGGTGCGCGGGACGACGTGGCAGTGCAGGTGCGGCACGGACTGCGAGACAGTGTTGTTGAGCGCGACGAAGGAGCCCTGCGCCCCGAGCCCGTCGATCATGGCGGTCGCCAGCCGCTGCTGCCAGACGACCCAACCGGAGTGCAGCTCCGGTGGCAGGTCGGGCAGAGTCACCAGATGGGTGCGCGGGATCAGCAGGACGTGGCCCTTGAAGACTGGATGGTTGTCCAAGAAGCCCACAAAGTCGTCATCGGCGAGCACGATGTCCGCGGCCGTCTCTCCCGCGGCGATCGCGCAGAACAGGCATCCGTCACTCACCAGGTCACCGTAGCCTGACCCGCGGACGCCGAGGTCGCGCAGATAGTCGGCCATCCAACTTTCTCCCGTAGGCTGACCCCATGACAGCCGAGCGCGACCCGATCGCCGAGGCCCGGAGCCAGTGGGTCGGACACGGCTGGGAGGACGCCGCCGACGGCATGGTGATGGTGACCTCGCTGGTGCGCGCCCAGCAGCTGCTCATGGAGCGGCTCGATGCGGTGCTCCGGCCCCTCGGGCTGACCTTCGCACGCTACGAGCTGCTCCGCCTGCTCTCCTTCACCCGCACCGGCGCGATGCCGATGAGCCGGCTCGGCTCGCTGCTGCAGGTCCATCCGACCAGCGTGACGAGTGCGGTGGACCGGTTGGTGGCCCAGGGGTACGTCGAACGGCTGCGCCGCGAACAGGACCGCCGCGTCGTGCTCGCGTCGATCACGCCGAGCGGGCTTGAGGTCGTGGAGCAGGCGACCGAGGGCCTCAACGCCGAGGTCTTCACCTCCCCCGGGCTGACGGCCCAGCAGGTCACTGATCTGGCCGAACTGCTGGGTGCTCTCCGCGCGGCGGCAGGCGACGTGGTTGCTCAGCCGATCCGATGAGTGATCGGTTTCGCGAAATATCTGGATGTCCTACTATTGACGGATGGCCACCCCTCCGCGCCGTCTGCATGTGCCCCACCATCCGGTCCGGTTCGTGACCGCTGCCAGCCTCTTCGACGGTCACGACGCGTCGATCAACATCATGCGGCGGATCCTGCAGAGCCAGGGTGCCGAGGTGATCCATCTCGGGCACAACCGCTCCGTGCAGGACGTCGTCGAAGCCGCGCTGGAGGAGGACGTGCAGGGCGTGGCGGTGTCGTCGTACCAGGGCGGCCATGTGGAGTACTTCGAATACCTCTCCGAGCTGCTGGCGCAGGCCGGTGCGGGACACGTGAAGGTCTTCGGTGGTGGCGGCGGGGTGATCGTGCCCGACGAGATCGAGCGACTGGGCGAGGCCGGGGTGACCATCTTCTCCCCCGCCGACGGTCAACGGCTCGGCCTGTCCGCGATGGTCAACACCATGGTCGAGGCCTGCGACCTCGACCTGTGGGCGGGCCGGGGAGTGAGTGCGGAGGCCGTCCTCGGCGGTGAGCGGGCAGCGCTGGCACGCGCCATCACCGGGGCCGAGACGGGCCATCTGGACGAGGAGTTCCTGGCGACCATTCGGGCCGCGGCGGCTGCGCGGACGGTCCCCGTGCTGGGCATCACCGGCACCGGCGGCTCCGGCAAGTCCAGCCTGACCGACGAGCTGGTCCGCCGGTTCCGCACCGACCAGCAGGACAAACTGCGCATCGGGGTCGTCGCCGTCGACCCGACCCGGCGCAGAGGTGGCGGGGCGCTGCTGGGTGACCGGATCCGGATGAACTCCCTCGACGGCGACCGGGTCGGCTTCCGCAGCCTGGCGACGCGGGGTCAGCGCGAGCTGCCCGACAGCCTGCCCGACGTGATCGCGCTGCTCCAGACCGCCGGACACGACCTGGTCATCGTCGAGACGCCGGGCATCGGCCAGGGTGATGCCGCGATCGTCCCGTTCGTCGACCTGAGCCTGTATGTCATGACACCCGAGTTCGGCGCGGCCTCCCAGCTGGAGAAGATCGACATGCTCGACTTCGCCGACGTGGTGGCGATCAACAAGTTCGAGCGCCGCGGCGCGATGGACGCGCTGCGCGACGTCGGTCGTCAGCTGGTCCGCAACCGGGAGGCGTTCGGGCAGCGGCCGGACGACATGCCGGTCTTCGGCACCTCCGCGGCGACCTTCAACGACGACGGCGTCACCGCGCTCTACCAGCACCTGCGTGGCCTGCTGGCCGAGCGAGGACTGACGCTCGACGAGGGGACACTTCCCCACGTCGACGTCCGGCACTCGTCTGGCATCGCCCAGGTGGTGCCGGCCCAGCGGGTGCGCTACCTCTCCGAGATCGCCGAGACGGTGCGCGACTACCACACCCGGACCGTCGAGCTCGCCGAGCAGGCCCGCCGCGTGCAGCGACTCGACGCGGTGGCCGCGGAGCTTGCCGACGCCGACGCCGGCGACGTTCCACGCCTGCTCGATCAGGTTCGCGCCGAGCTCGACCCGGATGTCGCGGCCCAGCTCGCCGACTGGCCGCGGGTGGTCGAGTCCTATTCCGGGGACGAGCAGGTCGTCCGGGTCCGCGACCGGGAGATCCGCACCGCGCTGACCAAGGAGTCCCTCTCCGGCTCACGGATCCCGCGCGTCGCGCTGCCGGCGTACGCCGACCACGGCGAGCTGGTCTCGTTCCTACGCCGGGAGAACCTGCCCGGCTTCTTCCCGTTCACCGCGGGCGTCTTCCCGTTCAAGCGCGACAACGAGGACCCGGCCCGGATGTTCGCCGGCGAGGGCGACCCGTTCCGCACCAACCGCCGCTTCAAGCTGCTCTCGGAGCACGCGCCAGCCAAGCGACTCTCGACGGCGTTCGACTCGGTCACGCTCTACGGCAACGATCCCGCTCCGCGGCCCGACATCTACGGCAAGGTCGGCACATCCGGGGTCTCCGTGGCGACGTTGGACGACATGAAGGCGCTCTACGACGGCTTCGACCTGACCTCTCCGTCGACATCGGTGTCGATGACCATCAACGGACCGGCGCCGACGGTGCTGGCGTTCTTCCTCAACACCGCCATCGACCAGCAGGTCGACGCCTTCCGCGAGCGGGAGGGCCGCGAGCCGAGCGGGACCGAGCGCGCCGAGCTGACGTCGTACACCCTGCAGCACGTGCGCGGCACCGTGCAGGCCGACATCCTCAAGGAGGACCAGGGTCAGAACACCTGCCTGTTCTCTACCGACTTCAGCCTGAAGATGATGGGCGACATCCAGGAGTGGTTCATCGAGCGCGGGGTCCGCAACTTCTACTCGGTGTCGATCTCCGGCTACCACATCGCCGAGGCCGGGGCGAACCCGATCAGCCAGCTCGCCTTCACCCTCGCCAACGGGTTCACCTACGTCGAGTCCTACCTCGCCCGCGGCATGGACATCGATGACTTCGCGCCCAACCTGTCCTTCTTCTTCTCCAACGGGATGGATCCGGAGTACTCCGTGATCGGCCGCGTCGCCCGCCGGATCTGGGCGCTCGCGATGAAGGAGAAGTACGCCGCAGGCGAGCGGTCCCAGAAGCTGAAGTACCACATCCAGACCTCCGGCCGTTCACTGCACGCGCAGGAGATGGACTTCAACGACATCCGCACCACGCTGCAGGCGCTGATCGCGATCTACGACAACGCCAACTCGCTGCACACCAACGCCTACGACGAGGCCGTCACCACGCCGTCGGCTGAGTCGGTGCGACGCGCGCTGGCGATCCAGCTGATCATCAACCGCGAGTGGGGCTTGGCCATGAACGAGAACCCGCTCCAGGGCTCCTTCATCATCGACCAGCTCACCGATCTGGTGGAGGAGGCGGTGCTCGCCGAGTTCGACCGGATCACCGAGCGCGGCGGCGTGCTCGGTGCGATGGAGACCGGCTACCAGCGTGGCCGGATCCAGGACGAGTCGATGCTCTACGAGCAGCGCAAGCACGACGGTTCGCTCCCGATCGTCGGGGTGAACACCTTCCTCGACCCCGACCCGCACGAGGAGCACCGAGTCGTCGAGCTGGCCCGCGCCACCGAGAAGGAGAAGCGCTCCCAGCTCGATCGAGTCGAGAGGTTCCGAGAGATCCACCGCGAAGAGGCCCAGGTCGCCCTGGCCCGCCTCAAGGAGTCCGCGGTGGCCCACGAGAACGTCTTCGCCGTCCTGATGGACGCCGCGCGGGTCTGCTCACTGGGTCAGATCACCGAGGCGTTCTTCGAGGTCGGCGGACAGTATCGCCGCAACGTCTGAACCCCTCGGATCCGGTCAGGGCCTGCGTGGGAACTGGGTGAAGTCGGGCTTACGCTTCGCCTTGAACGCCTCGCGGCCCTCCTGGGCCTCGGCCTGGCCGTAGAAGAGCAGGTTGGCGTCGTGGGCCAGCTGCTGGATCCCGGCGTAGCCGTCCTCGTGGGCGTTGAAGCTCAGCTTGGACAGCCGCAGCGCCCACGGTGAGAGCTGGAGCATCTCTCGGCACCACGTCACCGTCTCGGCCTCGAGGTCGGCCAGCGGGACGACGGCGTTGACCAGGCCCATCTCGAGTGCTTGCGCGGCGTCGTATTGCCTGCACAGGAACCAGATCTCCTTCGCACGCTTGGGGCCGACCAGGTCGGCGAGGATCGAGGCGCCGTAGCCGCCGTCGAAGGAGCCGACCTTGGGACCCACCTGACCGAATCTCGCGTTGTCCGCGGCGATGGTCAGATCGCAGACCAGGTGCAGCACGTGCCCGCCGCCGATCGCCCAGCCGGCCACCATCGCGACGATCGGCTTGGGACAGCGGCGCATGGCCACGTGCAGATCGGTGACGTGGAACCGGCCGGTCGCCGCGGCATCGGTCTGATAGCCGCTGTCCCCCCGGACCCGCTGGTCGCCTCCGGAGCAGAACGCCTGTTCGCCCGCGCCGGTGAGGATGATGACCCCGATCGACTCGTCCTCCCGGGCGATGGTCAGCGCCTCGGAGACCTCGATCAGGGTCTGCGGCCGGAAGGCGTTGTGCACCTCGGGCCGATTGATGGTGATCTTGGCGATGCCGTCCTCGGTCGTCTCGTAGACGATGTCGTCGTAGCTCCCGAGGGCCTGCCAATCGATCCCGGTGACGGTGTCCATGGGCGTCATTGTGCCGGGTGTGATCGGCCTCCTCCGCGCGGGGCAGGCGGCCCGTGTCTAGACCGGCTAGCAGCAGAAGGTAAAGCCCTCCCGGATTCCGCCACGACGACCCCGCTCACCGGGTTTGCATGTGGGCACGCGACAACGAGGAGGCAGCGTGACCACCCCGACCATCCGCACAAGAGTCGGCCTGACGGTCGTTACGGCCGTGATCGTCGGCGGCCTCCTCAACCCGGTTGGTTTCACCGCTGCCGACGCTGCCGGGTCTACGTCAAGCACTTCCTCGAAGCCCACCCTCGTCAACGGGGAGTTCGACAACGGCACCCAGGGATGGCAGACCAACCGCAAGCGGCAGGTCTTCACCACGGTGCGCCAGGGCGCCGACGGGCACTCCGGGCGGCTGAGCATGGCCAAGCCGGGCCGGATGCTGCTGAAGACGACCACGCCCGCGGTCGCCGCGGCGAGCACCGCGGCGACGTACGTCGTCACCGCTCGCGTCCGCGCCACCAGCTCCCCGGTGTCTGGTCACCTGCGCGTCCGCGAGCTCGCGGACGGCTCCTGGAGCAAGCAGCACGCGATCGCCTTCCGGGCGACCAGGAGGTGGAAGGTGGTGCGACTCGCCGTGGATCCCACCAGCGCCGCTCCCCTCCAGGTTGCCGTCGTGGGTCTGGACATGCGCCCCGGTGGGACCGCCCTGCTGATCGACCGCGTGCGGATGACGACCACCGACGCGGACCTCGACACCCCGCCGACCCCGACCGGGTGCGTGGAGAGTCCGATGGGGATCCCGCCGACCGGTCAGACCTATCTGGGTGGTGCGGTGAACGGCACCTCGGACCTGACCACCCGGGAGAAGCAGCTGGGCCAGCGGCTGGCGCTGCACCGGACCTACTTCAAGAACTACGCCTTCGACAAGGCGGTCAAGCAGGCCAAGGCCGATCTTGCCGCCGACCGGCTCCCCTGGATCAGCTTCAAGGCGCCGTTGAGCTGGGAGCAGATGGCCGCCGGCGACGGCGACGCCTGGATCACTCAGCTGTCCGACGCCCTGGCGACCGTGCCAGGCCCCGTCTGGCTCGCGGTGCACCACGAGCCCGAGGGTGACGGCGACATGGCCGAGTGGACCGCGATGCAGCGCCGGATCGCCCCCATCGTGCATGCGCGGACCGATAACGTGGCCTACTCGGTGATCTACAGCGGCTGGAACACCTACGGTGGCGGCAAAGACACCGTCGCGAGCAAGTGGCCCGGCGACGCCAACGTGGACATCTTGGCGATCGACGCCTACAACGACTACGGCGTCAAGCGTGGCGGCCATGTGGGCACCACGACCCTCGACCTGTCGACGTACTTCACGAAGATGTCGGCCTGGGCGAAGGCCCACAACACCGCGTGGGCCCTCGGCGAGACCGGCCAGTCATCGGCGGCCTCGGCCGTCGACCCCGACTGGATCGCGCGCAGCTATCAGTCGATGGTCGAGCTCGGCGGCGCCGGCTTCTCCTACTACGACTCCTCGGCCAACTCGGCCGCGGACTGGACCCTGGACGACAGCGCCAAGTTCGCCTCCTTCCACAGCCAGCTGCCCGCCTCCGCGAGGCTCTGCTAGGCGTCAGCCGAGCGAGGAGTCGAGCAGCGCGACGATCGGCCAGGCGATGTCAGAGCTGGTGCCGAGCACGGTCCAGGTCAGCCCCCGGCTAGGGTCGTGCCAGGTGCAACAGGACACGCCCGCGTCGGAGCCGACCAGGTAGGCGCCGGGGCTCTCACGCTCCAGCCAGATGCCCAAGCCGTAGCACGCCCGGTCCTCCCCGATGTCCGTCGAACGCCGTCGAACCATCTCGCGCACCCAGGACTCGGGCACGATCTCACCGGCGAAGAAGCTCTGCCAGAGCCGGTGCAGGTCGGCGAGCGTGGTGTGTACGCCGCCGTCGCCGCTGCCGCGAACCGGCAGATGCAACACGTTGGTGCGCAACCCGTCCCGATGCAGGTAGCCCTTGGCCACGTCTCCGGGCAGCTCGTCGTTGCGCAGGAAGTCGGTGTCTGCCAGTCCCGCCGGTCGGCACACCCGATCGGTGACCAGCTGGTGATAGCTCACCCCGGCCACCCGCTCGGCGATCAGAGCGAGGACGACGAAGCCCCCGTTGCAGTAGGAGAACTCCGACCCCGGGGCGAACTTCTGGGGGTGCCCCTCGAGGGCAGTCAGGAAGTCCTCGGTGGTCGCGAACTGGTGCACGGGCACCGGCATGACGTAGTCGTTGGTCGCCACCTCGTCCTCGTCGAGGTAGTCGCCGATCCCCGATCGATGGGAGAGCAGATGCTCGACCGTCACGGCGTCGTCGATCTCGGGCAGGTCCTCACCCAGGATCGATCGGACTGCAGTGTCCAAGGTGAGCTTGCCGTCGGCGATGAGGCTGATCACCACCATCGCGGTGAGGCCCTTGGCGATGCTGGCCACGCCGAATCTGGCCTCGAGGGTGATCGGCACCCCCAGGGCGCGGTCGGCGAGGCCGAACGCCGAGGCGTACTCGACGGCACCGGCGCGGTCGACCCGCACCACGCCGGAGAACCCATGCTCGGCGGCCAGGCCAGCCACTGGGTCGGCCAGGGTCGCTGCGGACACAGGCACCTCACCGTCGAAAGTTGAGTGGAGCTGGGGGGAATCGAACCCCCGTCCTCGAGCGTCGAACCAGGTCTTCTCCGGGCGCAGTGAGTGAGGTCGTCTTCTCAGCCCCGGCGCTCGCACTCACACGTCGCCGACGGGCTCAGTCACGAAAGAGTCCCGCTCACCCCTCGCGACAGGAGATGAGCAGCAAGCCTTCTAGATGAGGCCTGGGTCCGGGACGAAGGCGGATGCCCGGTCAGACCCTTCGATCACCGCAATCAGGCGGCGAGAGCGAAGTCAGTGCGCTTAGCGTTGGCACTTATGGTTTTCCAGCGATCGTTAACGAGATGGCGCTGGCTCCTCGACCCGCTTCCCCTGGAACTAACGTCCCAAGTCGAAACCGATCAGCCCCTCTTGAGTTGTGTCCGGTGAGTCTACCGGTCTCAACCGACACCGCACGACTTGTTATTCCGCCTGCTCATTCCATGCCCTTGAGCCGCCGACCGATGGCCTGCTCCTTCTCGCGGTTGGCCTGACGCTCGGCGAGCGCATGGCGCTTGTCGTAGGTCTTCTTGCCGCGAGCCAGGGCGATCTCGACCTTCGCGCGGCCGTCCTTGAAGTAGAGCGAGAGCGGCACCAGGGTGTAGCCCTTGTCGCCCACCTTCCGCTCGATCTTGCTGATCTCGGAGCGATGCAGCAACAGCTTCCGCTTGCGGCGGGCTGCGTGGTTGGTCCAGGTGCCTTGGGTGTACTCCGGGATGTGGACACCGAGCAGCCACATCTCGTGATCGTCGACCTCGGCGAATCCGTCGACCAGGGACGCCCGACCCGCCCGCAGCGACTTCACCTCGGTGCCGGTCAACACCAGACCGGCCTCCCAGGTGTCCTCGATGAGGTAGTCGTGCCGCGCCTTCTTGTTCTGCGCGACGAACTTGCGCCCCTGCTCCCTGACCATGCGGGGATTCTCTCATCCTGCATAGCGGCCAGCCGGACAGGCAAACGACGAACGACGGCGCGGCGCCAAGCGCGAGCAGCGGTCAAGCCACCTCGTTTGCCTGTCCGGCTGGCCTGTGGATAGACGTTCGCGCCACGCGGCGCGGAGCGCCACGCTGGTTGGGTGAGGGTGGAGCAGGCATTGCAACAGTTGGGCGGGATAGCCACTGCTGCCCAGCTCGGAGACTTGACCTCACGTCGGAAAGTCCGCACAGCGGTGGCGGCAGGGAGAGTCGTCATGCTCCACCCCGGCCGCTACGCACTTCCCGAGCTCGCCCGAGCACGACAAGACGCGCACGCTGTTTCAGGAACCGTCTCGCATCTGAGTGCGGCGCTGCTGTGGGGCTGGCTGGTGAAGTGGACGCCGGAACGGAGTTGGGTGACAGTGCCTCGTAAACGCCACCGGCGCAGCCACCACGCTGGGCGCGTGCGCGTGGTGCACGCCGACCTGGCACCCGCCGAGATCGTGAACGGGGTCACCTCGCCCGTGCGGACGGTGCTGGATTGCGCCCGGCTACTCCCCTTTGACGAGGCCCTCTGCGTCGCCGACTCGGCCTTGCGCAGTGGTTCGCTCACGCGCCCCGAGCTGGAGGTGGCAGCAGTCAAGACGCGAGGGCCTGGGGCAGCGCAGTGTCACCGCGTTGCCGCTGAGGCGACGCGCTTGGCTGCCAATCCGTTCGAGTCGACGCTGCGAGCCCTCTGTCTGGAGTTCACCGCACTCCAGGTCGAACCACAGGCTCCGGTGAGGACCGCGAAGAGGACCTTCCACCCGGACCTGGTCGAGCGGTCACGGCGACTGGCACTCGAGGCCGACTCCTGGCAGTTCCACGCCGAGAGGGACGCCTTCGGACGCGACTGCGTACGGTACACCTCACTGACCCTTGCCGGTTGGCGGGTGATCCGATTCACCTGGGAGCAGGTGATGCAGCACCCCGACTACGTGCGGCAGGTGCTTGCCGAACTGGCCACCTGGCCGACCCTGAACGAGCAGGACCTCACAGCCACTTCATCGGGTCGACGGGGGTGCCGTTGACCATCACGGTGAAGTGCAGGTGGCAGCCGGTCGACCAGCCGGTGGTGCCGACGTAGCCGATCACCTGGCCGCGCGTAACGTGGTCGCCGACACCGACGGTGTAGCGGATGGCGTGATTGTAGATCGTGGCCAGGCTGACACCGCGGACGAAACCGTTGTCGATGATCATCCGGTTGCCGTAGGCGGTGTTCCAGTAGGACTGGATCACGGTGCCATCGGCGGCGCTGTAGAGCGGCGCACCGCAGCCGGCGCCGAAGTCGGTGCCGTCGTGCAGGGAGTAGTAGCCGTAGATCGGGTGGATCCGGTAGCCGAACGGCGAGGTGACCGGCCCGTTGACCGGATAGCTCAGGTAGCCGCCCGAGGGCTGCGGGGTGCTGCTGCCACCGTTCCTCGCGGCCGCTTGCTCAGCCCGTCGCTTGAGCATCGCCTGGATCCGCTGGTCCTCGCTCTTGAGGCGCTGCCACTCCTTCAGGTCGGTCTGCCGTGCCTCGGCGGCCGCCGCCTTCGCGTCGCGCGCCTTGGCCACGGTGGTCTGCAAGGTCGACTTCGCGGCCGCAGCCTCCTGCTCGAGCCGCTGCTTCTCGGTGAGCTGCTGGGCTGCTTCGCGACGCTTCGCTGCGGTGTCCGCCTTCGCGTCCGCAACCCGCTGCTCACGCACTTGGAGAAGCACCTCGGCGGCACGCAGCTCGTCGAGGGCCTGGACGTTGTTCTCCACCACGACATCACCGGTCTGCGCCTCGCTGGCGAGCTCGGCCGGCGTGGTCGAGTTGAGCAGCGCCACGAAGTTCAGCAGTTGCGGGTCACCCTGCTGATAGGTGTCGGCCAGCATGTCGGCGATCTGCTCCCGCTTGTCTGCCACCTCCTGCTGCCCCGTGGCCAGGTCGCCACGAGCCGCGGTCAGCTTGGCGATCGCCGCGTCGAGCGCCCGCTGCATCTGCCGATCCTTGATGCGCGCAGCAGTGAGCCGGGCCTGCGCAGCGGCCAGGGCGTCTCGGGCTGTGCTCAACTGCTCGCGAGAGCGCTGCAGCGCCAGATAGGTGCGATGCGCCCGTGCACTGGACTCGTCGAGGTCCTGGCGAGCCGACTTGATCTCCCGCTGCACCCGCTGGTGCTTCTCCTTGAGAGGGTCGTCGGCCACGGCGAGGTGAGGACTCACCAACGGCGCGCCGAGGGCACCAGCCAAGAGAACGGCGGTGAGGGACGCGAGCCCGAGACGGCGCTGCGGCCGGCCGGGGCGGCGTACGGCGGAAAGGGCACGGGGGAAGGGACGCACCTGTCGCAACCAATCGGGTGTTCGGGGAAGTGAACAGCCACGAGGCTAACCGGCCACGCTCACACTTTGGTGTATTTGCGGGTGAGTACGAGTGTCGGGAGCAGCGTGAGCAGCGGCCCGAGGATCGCGATGACCACGACCGCGGACCCGAACTCCGGCCATCGGATCCAGGGGATGAACTTAAGGTCGTCGCTGAGTCTTTCGAAGACATAGAACTGCATGAACGCCGCGAGCGCGCCGATCGCCATCGCGACGCTGAGCAACGCTGTGACCAGCGCTTCCAGCAAGAAGGGCAAGATGATGTAGAGCGTCGAGGCGCCAACCAGCCGCATGATGCCGATCTCGCGACGCCGCGCCAGCGCCGCCAACCGGATGGTGTTGCCGACCAGCAGCACCGCTGCGATGACCAGCGTCGCCGCGGCTCCGATGGCACCGAGCCGGAAGCGACTGATCGTCGCCAGGATCGGCTTGAGATAGTCACGCATATCGGCGATCGACGAGACGCCGTCGAGGCCCTGCACCGCACTCTCGATCCCTTGGTACTCCTTCGGATCCTTCAGCTGGATCCAGATCGACTCCCGCAGCGACTCCGGCGTCAACACGGGATGGGAGCCCTCGAAGAGCTTGGGCTCGTAGAGCTCCTTCGCCTTCTCGTAGGCCACCTGCTGGGACTCCACATGGTAGGTGTCGACCTCGGGGTTCTCCTCGATCACCTTGATGATCGCGTCGCGCTGGGCGTCGGTGACAGCACTGGAGCAGGACGGGCTGGTGTCCTTGTCCTTGCACAGCCAGACCATGATCTCGAGCTGGCTGCCCCAGAAGTCGGTGGCCTTGGTGGCTTGGGCGCTGAGCAGCACACCGAGCCCGACCAGGGTCAGCGAGACGAACAGGGTCAGCACGACCGCGACGTGCATGGACAAGTTGCGGCGCAGCCCTTGGCCGAGCTCGGAGAAGACATAGCGAAGCGTCATCGCAGGAAGGCTCTTTCGTTCGACTCAGTTTTGGAACCCGTAGACACCCTGGGCCTGGTCACGGATGACCTGACCCTGCTCCAGCTCGATCACGCGCTTGCGCATCTGGTCGACCACACCGTGGTCGTGGGTGGCCATCAACACCGTGGTGCCGGTCCGGTTGATCCGGTCCAGCAGCTTCATGATCCCGACCGACGTGGTCGGGTCGAGGTTGCCGGTGGGCTCGTCGGCGATCAGGATCATCGGCCGGTTCACGAACGCACGCGCGATCGCCACCCGCTGTTGTTCACCGCCGGAGAGCTCGTCGGGCATCCGGCCGCCCATGCCCTCCAGCCCGACCAGCTCGAGGGTCTCCGGGACGGTCCGGTTGATGTGCGACTTCGGCTTGCCGATCACCTGCAACGCGAAGGCGACGTTCTCGGTCACGGTCTTGTTGGGCAGCAGCCGGAAGTCCTGGAAGACGGTGCCGATCTGTCGGCGCAGCCGCGGCACCTTCCAGCCCGCCAGTCGGTTGATCTCCTTGCCCGCGACGTAGACGCGGCCCGCGGTGGGTCGGGCCTCGCGCAGCACCAGCCGCAGGAACGTCGACTTGCCAGAGCCCGAGGCGCCGACGAGGAAGACGAACTCGCCCTTCTCGACGTCGACGGAGACCTGGTCGAGGGCCGCGTGTCCCTGGCCGGGGTAGGTCTTGGAGACCTTCTCGAAGCGAATCACTGTGTCGAGGTTAGTGGGTGGCCCGCAACGGTCCCGGCAACCGGGTCCTCCGGCGCGCCCAGGTGGCCACCTCGGGCACGTATCTTGGGCGCATGCTCCGTGCCCGTTCTGCGTCCGCTCGGCGCCTGTCGACGGTGTTGCTGACGGTTGCCGTGGTCGGCGCTGGAGTGGCCGGATGTACGTCGGGCGACGGGGGCCACCAACCGACCGCGACCTCCACGCCATTGGCGCAGGTCGACACCCGCGCAGCAAGCGTGACTCGGGGCGCCTTCTGCGACCGGCTCCCGGTCGCCGGGATCGAGCATGCTCTCGGGGCGGCGGTGACGGACCACTCGTCGTACGCCAGTGGTGACCGGGCGTCGATCGCCGACGGGGTCAAGGACGTGGCGCACGAGTTCTCCTGCACCTTCACCGCCGAGGACGGCACCACCGCGCGAGCCTGGGTCTTCGCGCCGCCGGTGACTCGTGACCGCGGTCGCGACCTGGTGGCGCTCGCCACCCAGGGCGCCGGATGCAGCGACCTGGCCCAGGCACCCACCTTCGGCCGACCCGGGGTTGCCACCCGATGCGTCGTCGACGGGGTCACCACGGTGACCTTCGCCGGGCTCTTCGCGGACGCCTGGCTGAGTTGCTCCTTGGCCGTGCCGGCCGGGCAGTCGGCTGCAGACCTGCCCGATCGCGCTGGCACCTGGTGCGTCACCGTGCTTGCGGCCACCGCGCCGGCGTGAGAGACAGCGTCGGTCTGACGGTAGGCGCTCGTCCAGCCGTCAGTTCTGGGCGGCTCGGTCGGCGCCGCGACGCCAGCGGATGCCGGCCTCGATGAAGTCGTCCAGGTCACCGTCGAAGACCGACTGCGGGTTGCCGGTCTCGTAGCCGGTGCGCAGATCCTTGACGATCTGGTAGGGGTTCAGCACGTAGTTGCGCATCTGGTCCCCCCAGGAGGCGGCCACGTCGCCCTTGAGCTCCTTGAGGTGCGCCTCCTCCTCGGCCTTCTTGCGAGCGAGCAGCTTGGCCTTGAGCACGATCATCGCAGCGGCCTTGTTCTGCAGCTGCGACTTCTCGTTCTGACACGAGACCACGATGCCGGTCGGCAGGTGCGTCAGCCGCACCGCGGAGTCGGTCGTGTTGACCGACTGACCGCCCGGGCCCGAGGAGCGATAGACGTCGACCTTGACGTCGTTCTCGTCGACCTCGATCTCGTCGGTCTGCTCCAGCACGGGCACCACCTCGACCGCCGCGAAGGAGGTCTGCCGGCGGCCTTGGTTGTCGAACGGGCTGATCCGCACCAACCGGTGGGTGCCGGCCTCGACCGAGAGCGTGCCGTAGGCGTACGGCGCGTGCACGGCGAAGGTGGCGGACTTTAGGCCCGCCTCCTCGGCGTAGGAGGTGTCGAAGACCTCGGTGGGGTACTTGTGCTGCTCCGCCCAGCGCAGATACATCCGCATCAGCATCTCGGCGAAGTCGGCGGCGTCGACGCCGCCCGCGCCGGAACGAATGGTGACCAGCGCCTCGCGGGCGTCGTACTCCCCCGACAAGAGGGTGCGCACCTCGAGCGCCTCGACTGCCTTCTTGATCCGGCCCAACTCGGACTCGGCCTCGGCGAGCGAGTCGGCGTCGTCCTCCTCCTGGCCGAGCTCGACCAAGACGGCCAGGTCCTCGACGCGGCCGTTGAGCTCGGTGAAGCGGTCGATCTCGGCGTTGAGCGCGGACAGCCGACTGGTCACCCGCTGAGCGTTGGCCTGGTCGTCCCAGAGGTCCGGGGCAGCCACCTGCTCGCCCAGATCGGCGATCTCAGCGCGCATCGAGCCCAGGTCCAGAACCTGCTCGATGGTATGCATCGTCGCCTGGAGCTGCTTGATCTCGGGGTCGAAGTCGGGGCCTGCCACGAGCAGCAAGGGTACGGGATCAGCCGAGGACGCGACTCCGGTCGGGGTCGAAGAGCGGCCGCAACGAGGCACGAGCTGGGACGCGGGTCCCCGCCACATCGATCTCGACGGTGGCCGCAGCCAGATCGGCGCCGGTGAACCCGTGCTCGCGGGTGACGTCGGCGATGCCGCAGGCAGCGCCCAGGCTGTGGCCGAACCCGCCGCTGCGCACGATGCCGACCGGCTCACCGTCCCAATAGACCGGCTCGGTGCCGATCAGGTCGTAGTCGGGTGACTCCAACAGCACGTTGACCAACCGCTTGGCCGGCGGACCCGCCTCCCGCTGCTTCAGCAAGGCGTCCCGGCCGACGAAGCCGCCGGGCTTGTCCCAGGCGACCGCGAAGCCGAGTCCGGCCTCGAGCGGGGTGTCGGTCGAGTCGATGTCGGCAGCCATCTCGCGGAAGGCCTTCTCCAGGCGCATCGTCTCCAAGGCGCCGAGGCCGGTCGGGCGCAGACCGAGGTCGGTGCCGGCCTCGCGCAGCTGGTCGTAAAGGGCGGCGCCGAACTCCGTCGGCACCAGCAGGTCCCAGCCGAGCTCCCCGACGTAGGTGACCCGCAGCGCCCATAGCGGGGTGTAACCGAGCTCGACCTGTTGCGCGGTGAGATAGGGGAATGCCTCGTTGGACCAGTCCTGCGGGCTGAGCCGCTGCAGCAGCTCCCTCGACGCAGGCCCCTGCACCGACAGTAAGGAGTAGCTGCCGGTCACGTCGGTGACGGTGGCGAACTCCCCGTCGCGGGTGCGCCGGCGGATCCAGGACGGGATCCGGCGGTGCAGGACGTCGGCGCTGATCACCATGTAGCTGTCCTCGGCCAGCCGGGTGACGGTCAGATCGGCGACGATCCCGCCCCGGTCGTCGAGCCACTGGGTGTAGACGACCCGGCCGACCGCGGTGTCGATGTCGCCGGCGCAGACCCGGTTGAGCACCCGCATGGCGTGCGGTCCTTGGACCAGGTAGTGCGACATCGAGGAGAGGTCGAACGCCGCCACGTGCTCGCGGGCGTTGAGGTGCTCCTCCTTGGTCCGCTGGAAGCCCTCCCCCCTGGCGAAACCCCACTCGACGGATGGCGTGCTGCCTGGCTCACCGAAGAACTCGGGATACTCCCACCCGCTCGAGGCGATCAGGTGCGCGCCGTCCTGGACGTGGCGGGGGTGGTAGGGCGAACGGCGTACGCCGCGGCCCATCCTCGGCTGGGCGTTGGGCCACGACATGTCGTTGAGCAGGAAGCCCAGTCGCTCGACGGTGCGCTCCTTGCGGAACAGCCGGGTCGCCTGGAAGTCGTGGGTCCGGTCCGGAGCGACGGCGGTGAGGTCGATCGGCGGGTGCTCCTCGACCAGCCACTGGGCCATCACATGACCGAGGCCACCGCCCAGCAGGATGCCGGTGGAGTTGAGCCCGCAGGCGAGGTAGAGCCCGTCCACCTCCGGGGACTCCCCCACGAACGGGCCGAGGTCGTCGGTGAAGCTCTCGGGTCCGCAGAAGAGGGTCCTGATGCCGACGTCCTCCAGCGCCGGGAAGCGACGCATGGCCGTCTCGAGGAAGGGGGCCAGCCGGTCCCAGTCGGGCGGCAGCACCGTGAACGCGCTGTCGCGCGGGGTGCCGTCGAGCGCCCAGGCCTTGCCTACCGGCTCGAACATGCCGACCAGCAGCCCGCCGACCTCCTCGCGGTAGTAGCCGTAGGCCTCGGTGTCCTCGATCACCGGCACGCTCTCCGCGGTGACGCCCTCGATCGGCTCGGTGAGCAGGTAGTAGTGCTCGGCGGCCTGCAGCGGGACGCTCACACCGGCCTTGGCGGCCAGCTCGCGGCCCCACAGGCCCGCGGCGAGGACGACCTTCTCGCACTCGATGGTGCCCCGCTCGGTGACGACGCCGACCACCCGGCCCTGCTCGATCACGAAGTCGGTGACCTCGGTGTCCTCGAAGATCCGGGCGCCCTTCTGGCGGGCGCCCTTGGCCATCGACATGGTCACGTCGACCGGGTTGGCCCGGCCCTCGTCAGGTGTCCAGAAGCCGTGGATCAGGTCGTCGGTGCGCATCAAGGGCACCAGCTCGGCGACCTCCTGGGGCGAGAGGATCTCCTTGGTCATCCCCTGGGCGCGCATATAGGCCGTCTCCCGGCGATAGGACTCGTCGGAGCGCTCGGTGGTGGCGAGCTGGAGGTAGCCGCACTGGCGATAGCCGGTCGACAGGCCGGTCTCCTGCTCGAGCCGGGCGTAGAGGTCCCGCGAGTAGCGTGCCATCCAGAGCTGGTCCTCCGACGAGCCGCCGGACACCACCTCCCCCGCGGCGTGCCAGGTGGTCCCCGAGGTCAGCTGCTTGCGCTCCAGCAGGACCACGTCGGGTTGGCCCAGGGTAGCCAGGTGGTAAGCGATCGACGTGCCGATCACCCCGCCCCCCACCACGACGTACTGCGCTCGCGCCGGCAGATCCCCCGTCGTCGCGGTCTCGGCGGCGTGGGCCGCGGCGGGGTTGATGTCGCTGAACTCGAGGGCCATGCCAGCAGCCTGCCAGATGACTGACTGGCTGTTCAATCAATCCGGCGAAGTGCCCTTGCCCTACCTCGCGTTGCGCGTCGGCGGGTCACCCCAGCAAGACCATCCGCGCGCCGCTGACGATCAGCGATCCGGGGCGACGATCGCCGACCCAGCCGCTCCGATGACCGGATGGGCGGGTGAGCCGGGCACGGTGAGTGGGAGGTCCAGCGGTGCCCGGACGGACACGGTGACGGTGCGGCGAGCCGAGTCGACCGAGACGGCGTAGGTCAGGCCTGGATAGCGGCCACGGGCATCAGACCGAGCGAGGTAGTCTGCGACCCCGGCTCGGGCCCGTGCCGCGAACTGACGCAACCGCTCCGGGTCGACGCCCTCGGTGTAGACCTCCTCACCCGCAGCGCCCGCGTCGGCACCGGCGAGAGCGGCGCCGTCAGCCAGGTTGTCCAAGCCTTGGCGACGCAGGTAGGCCGCGGAGGCGTCGACCACCATGACGACCGTCATCAACAGCACGATCGCCAAACCGACGATGAAGATCGTGGTCTGCCCGGTCTCGTCTCGGACCCTCCGGTGACTCACCGCGCTCATCAGCCACCCGCCGCGATCTCGACGTACTGCCCGATCGGCACAGTGTGCCGCGACTCGATCCGGAAGCTGGGTGATCCGCCGCCCAGGGCATCGGGCAGCATCGGCACATCCACCCGCGATCGCACCACCACGGTGATCACCGAGGTGCCGCTGTGACAGTTGTGGGGGTACGGCGTGCAGGTCACGGTCAGCTCGAAAGGCGCCTCCACACCTTGATCCGTCAACGCCAACCGAGCCGCTTCCCGGGCACGCTGTTGACCGGTCGCATCGTCAGGAGCCAGGGCGTAGGCGCGGCCCGCTGCGCGAGAGGCGGCGCTCACCCCGAAGGCCCCGCGCTGCACATCGAAGACGGAGAGCACGATCCAGATCATCGGCACCAAGAGCAGGAGGCCCAGCCAGGTGAGCTCGACGAGCGCACTGCCGCGCTCGTCAGGAGTGTGGCGGGCGCGCAAGGAGCCGGGCCTTCTCACGGTTGCTCCTCGATCGCGTGACCGGTGACGGACAGATGGATGCCCGGTCCGCCGAGGCCTAGCGCCGGCACCGTTGCCTCCACCCTCACCTCGAGGGTCGGCGCTCCGGCCTGGTCGACCTGGTGGGCGGTGACCGCGCGGGCATACCGCTCGGAGAGGGTGGTGCGGATCTGCTCACGGGTCTTGAGGACTGCATCGCCGGGACCACGGTCGGCCGTCGCACCGTACCGCGCACCCTCGGAGGCGGCCGACACGAGGGTGTTTCGCACATGCAGGACGAGCGCCAGCTGCAAGATGCCGAGGAACAACGGCAACAACACAACCACGACCAGCACGAAGTCCACGACCGCCGACCCGCCCTCTCGGCGGCGGTGCGTCATCGGAATCAGTGGACCGAGTCGAAGGCGGCACCCAGCATCGCGGTCAACCGTCCCTCGGCCGTGCTCCAGATCAGGGCCACCAACCCGCCGGTCATCAAGGTGATCATCACCCAGCCAGGCACATCACCACGCTCGTCACGCACCCGCGGCGCGGTCAGTCCGATCCAGATCCTCAACAACCACGTGCTCCCCATCGTCATCCTCCCCATCACGGTGTGGTGAAACTCAGCCCGAGCACACCCGGCCAGAGCGCGAACAGGACGGTCACCGGCAAGACCAAGAAGACGACCGGCACCATCATGAAGATCTCCTTGCGCGACGCCGCTTCGATCAACTCGCGACGTCCTGCCTCTCGGACGTCGGCAGCCTGGGCGTGCAGGACATCGGCCAGCGGTGTGCCGCGCTCGACGGCGACGGCAATGCCGTCGGCGAATCGGGCGACCAGGGGGATCCCGGTCGTCGCGGCCAGCCTGTCGAACGCGACGCCGACCGGCTCCCCGGTGCGGACTGCCGCGAGCACCTTGGCCAGGTCGCGGGACAGCTCACCGCCGGAGCGGCGTACGACTCGGTCCAGCGCGGACACGGGGCTCTCCCCCGCCGCCACCGCCAAAGCCAGCAGCTCGGCGACTGTGGGGAACTCCATCAGGATCGCTCGCTCACGGCGCTTCACCTGGCCACTGAGGTGGCTGTCACGGGCCATCACACCGAGCACCAGAGCCAATGCACACACGACCAGCGACGAGATCGCGGCCGACGGCTCGGCAAGAGTGCGGACGACGCCAATGGCCGCGGCGATGACGAAGGCGACCAGCCCCCAGACGACCTGCTCGATGCGGAAGTCCTGCACGCTCCGCTGCAGGCCCGCGCGCTCAAGCCGACGGCGCACCGACGCAGACCCACCCAGGGTCCGCTCGACCAAGTGGCCCGCCGAGACCAACATCGGGCCGAACACCCCGGCGGCCGCCGTCGTTGGTGAGAGCTGTGTGCGTGGTGCTGCGCCGAGCGCCTGCGCCGCCTCGGGAAGATCGCGCAGGTAGGGCAGCACCCGCACCGAAAGCTGTGGGCGCCGGATAGTGGATAGCCGTGCCACGATCAGCATCACTCCGAGACCGAGACATCCCCCGAGCACCGCACCCCAAGTCGCCATCGTCATGCCAAGATCCGCTTCTCATCGGGGAGGCGGCCCAGCCGCATCATCAGCCAGTAGGCGAGCACACAGCAGCTTGCCCCGATGATCAGCACCACCACCCCGCCCGGGCTGGCATAGCGCCGGATCACCTCGCCCTGGAGCGACATGATCAGCAAGATCAACCAAGGCGATGCGGTTGCCAGCCTGGCCCCGTTGATCGTCCACGCCTGGCGGGCCTCCATCTCCGAGCGGGTCCGCGCTTCGTCACGCAGGTAGCCCGACAGGTTGCGAAGGAGCCGACCCAACTGTCCACCACCCACTTCGCGGGCGATGCGCAGCCCTTCGACGACCCGGTCTCCGACGGGGTCGGCTAGGCGCTCCTTGAGCCGGTCGAGCGACTCACCGAAGCGCCCACTCACCTGATAGTCGATGGCAAACCGATCGAACGCCTCACGCAGCGGCTCCGGCCCGCGCACCCCCAGAGCGGACAGTGCGTCCGGCAGCGACATGCCCGCCCGGACCGCCGAGGCGAGGTTGTCGACAGCCTCCGGCCAGACTTCGGCGAACTCCCGTTGACGTCGCCGAGCGCGGCCGCGGATGACCGCGATCGGGAAGTACGCCGCCCCGACGCCGAACGCCAAGGCCACCGGCAGAGTCCGCGACACCGCCTGGATGGCGACCGCTGCGACCACAGCAAGGCCGAGGCAGAGCGCGACCAGGCTGGCGCTGGACACGCCCGACATGCCGGCGGTCGCAAGCAGCCGGGAGACGGCCGAGGTGTGGGTGCTCCGTCTCGGCTGGCGAGGCAGCGCAAATGCCGACCAGACGAGGAGCAGGCCCAACCCGACGCCGAGGCCGATCAACGCGCCCATCAGCGATCAGCGCCCAGGATCTGGTGCAGGTCGATGCCGACCCGTTCGTAGCGCTCCGGTCGCGGTGGCATCCCGCCCACCCGGAGCAGCTCTCCTCGACTGCGCTCGAAGATCGGCTCCACCTCGATCACGTCGTTCTCGGCACGTCCAGGGACCGCCACGATCTCGTTCACGCGGCGTACGCTCTGCTCGTCGATGCCGAGATGCACCACCAGATCGACCGAGGAGGCCACGGTGGGCACGACGAAGCGAGCCGAAATGTTCTCGCCGGCTAGGAGCGGCAGCGTGCACATCTTCACCAGCGCTTCCCGCGCGCTATTGGCGTGGATCGTGCACATCCCCGGCAGTCCGGCGTTGAGCGCGAGGAGAAGATCCAGGCACTCCTCGGCCCTGACTTCCCCGACGATGATCCGGCTGGGCCGCATCCGTAGGCTCTCCTTGACCAAGTCGCGCAGCCGGATCTCGCCAGTGCCCTCCAGGCCAGCCTGGCGGGTCTGAAGTTGCACCCAGTCCGGATGGAGAACCCGAATCTCGAACACCTCCTCGACGCTGACGACGCGCTCACCACCGGGGATAGCCGCCCCCAAGCAGGTGAGCAGGGTCGTCTTCCCGGCCTGGGTACCGCCCGCGACGAGAAGATTCAGACCGGCCTTGACCGAGGCATCCAGGAAGGCTGCGGCTGATTGCGTCAGCGTGCCCAGGTCGACCAGGTCGCCGAGGCGGCCGGCCTTGAGCACGAACTTGCGAATGTTGACAGCGCTGAAGCCCCGGCTGATGCCTTGCAGAACCACGTGCAACCGGTGACCGTCGGGCAGCATCGCGTCCACGAACGGGGAGCTGAGGTCGACCCGACGGCCGCTGGACTTGAGCATCCGCTCCACCAACTCTTGGACCTGCCCAGCGGTGAGCATCAAGTTGGTGAGCTCGTGGCGGCCGTCGCGCGCAATGAAGACACGGGTTGGATCGTTGATCCACACTTCCTCCACGGTCGGGTCGTCCAGGAATGGCTGAAGCGGCCCGAAGCCGGAGACGCGAGCCAGCAGTTCGCCGACCATCCCGTCGGCGTCGGTGACGGGCGCGACCAGGCCGGCGAGACTGCGCTCGTCGTGCTCGCGCACCGCTTGCTCTGCGATCCGGCGAACGACGCCGGCGTCGCGCTGGGGATCCACGCCCTCCGTGCGGACCAACTCCCGCACCCGGGCATCGAGCAGCAACACCAGCTCGTCGTGGGTCTCGGCGCCCAACGCGGTCATCAGCACCTCCCCGAAGAGGTCAGTTCCCGAGAACCTAGGGCAATCTCCGTCCCGGGCGCTAGACACACAGGTATGGCCTGTGGATAGTCGGCGCCGGCCTCCGAGTCCCACCAGGCCCAGCAGACACACCGGTCCCAGAATGGTTTTCCTCCGGATGTCATCCTGAGAGCCCGTTCGAGCGAGTAGATGGGTGTGAGGACGATGGATCACCTCGACGTGTCGACCGCGGCTGCCGAGCAGCACCGCGGCCTGCCGTCGTTCGAGGAGTTCTATGCCGCCGAGCTGCCGCGGTTGGTCGTGCTGGCGCGGGGACTGTGCCCACCGGGGGTGGCCGAGGACATCGCCCAGGAGGCGATGCTGGCGGCCTACCGCAAGTGGGACCACGTCGCCCGGCTGGAGCGACCAGATCTCTGGGCCCGGCGGGCGTGCGCCAACCTCGCGGTCTCCAGCTTCCGGCGCAAGATGGTCGAGCTGCGTGTGGTCGGACGGCTGGCCAACCGGCGCGATCTGCCGCCGGTGAGCGAGGACACCGAGGAGTTCTGGCGCGCGGTCCGGGCACTGCCCAAGCGACAGGCGCAGGCAGCAGCGCTGCGCTTCGTCTACGACCTGCCCATCGCCGATATCGCAGCCGTGCTGTCGTGCAGCGAGGGCACCGTGAAACAACATCTGAGTCGAGCGCGCCGGGCGCTCAGCGACACCCTGGGCATCGCCGAGGGGTCGGCCGAGTCCGCCGCCGACGGAGGGGACGAGTGATGGATCTGAATGCGCGAGCCAAAGAGGCCACCGACGAGCTGCTCCGCACCACCCCGGACGTCGAGCAGGGCTGGCAGTCGCTGCGCCAGCTCCGCCGTCGCAGGCGGGCGACCAGGGCAGGCGCGGTGGTTGCCGTGCTGGCGGTCGTCGGCGTCGGCGTCGGCGTACAACAACTCCGTCCCGACAGTGCGCCGCCCGTTGCCGCCGGCCCGGTGTTCGACGCCAACGGCGCCCTCGTCGGCCTGTCCGTCGACGGCGACGGCCAAGCGGCGGTGACGCGAGCGAGTGGGAAGCCGACCACGCAACTGCCGGCGACCGCGGCCGGCGCGTTCGGCCCCTTCCAGTTCACGACGGACGGGTCGACCCTGATCTATACCTATGACGGCAAGCTCCGCAGCCGCTTCCTGGCCACCGGTGAAGACAGGGCGATCTACGACTGCCCCGACCGGACCTGCAATGTCGCCGTCTCAGCCGACGGCACTCAACTGGCCGCCTGGGACGGCAAGACGATCACTCGGGGCAGCATGGGCGGCGGCAGCGCGCCCCCACTGGCCGTCGGGCACGAGGTGATCTTCGCGGCCTGGTCGCCGGACGGTAGCCGGATCGCGTTCTCTGCCTACGCCGGCGCCTACCGGCAGGTGGCCTACTTCGTGGTCGACGTCGCCAGCGGGAAGGTGACCCGACTCGGCGCGGTCGGCGGCGTGCCCGCGGCTGGCCCGGCCTGGTCACCCGACGGCTCGAGTCTCGCCCTGCTGCAGGCGCACGGTTGGGACGCGGTGCGCGACATCGATCTGGTGGTGCTGCCGACCGACGGCAGCGACTCGACGGTGCTGCGCAGCATCGGGAGCTGCGGCTGCAAGCGCTACAACCCTGCGGTGACCTGGTCCCCGGACGGTGACTACATCGCGACCACGGCGGTAGGGCAGCCCGACGCGCACACCGTGGGCGGTCCGGTCTACGCCGTCCACCCCGACGGCAGCGACTGGCACCAGATCGCCGACGGCCGCTGGGTCAACCACCTCGCCTGGCAGCCCGTGGTGGACGAGGCAGACAAGTAGGTCCTGCGGGTCCCCGCCGATCAGGGTCGTTGGTGTCCTGGTCTGCCGCGGTGTTCTTGCGTCTGCCGCGGTCTTGTAGTGGCAAAGTGCCTCGTACACCGGGTCCTCAGCCACCACAGCACCGCGGGAGATGGCTCACGGCCGCCAGCAACCCGCGGCCGGATAGCCAGGCGACGCGCGGCGTAGGGATGACGCCCTTACGCGGCGACGACAGGCAGGTCGCTGAGCTGGGCGACCAGGGCAGCGATCTCGGCGTCGACGGCGGCATCGGCCACGACACCGTCCACCAACACCTGGTGGGCGATCGGGACGCCGACGGTGCTCTCCAGCGGCGCGGCGCCGGCGACCTTGAGGATGCGCACGGCGTCCTCGCGAGCCCACTGCGCGCCGCGCGGCGAGCCGCTGGCGGCGAGCACGGCCACCGGCTTGCCGGCGATGGCGGCGCTGCCTCGGGGCCGGGAGAGCCAGTCGATGGCGTTCTTGAGCGAGCCTGGCAGGGAGCCGTTGTACTCCGGGGTGACCAGGATCAGCGCGTCCGCCGACGCGACGGCATCGCGCAACTGCTGCACCCGGGCAGGAGCGTCGGCGCCGTCGAGCTCCTCGCTGTAGTGCGGCAGCTCGGCGATCCCGTTCCAGATCACTGCCTGCGCACCGGCTGGCAGATGCGAGATCGCGGCGTCAGCCAGCCGACGGTTCACCGAGTCGTCGCGCAGGCTGCCGACGAGGACCAGGACCTTCATGTGTTGCTCCCAGAAGCGATTGATTCTTCAACAAGCCTTCGAGAGGGACAACCGCGTGGCCGAGCCAGACATTCCCGGCTCGAGGTGACCTCCGCCACGACTCCGACCGGGCAACACGTTGCGTATCGAGTGCGGATGCTGCTAGTCCATAGGGATGACCGCACCCTCGGGCGAGGTGGTCGAGCTCCGAGTCCACGGCGTCCACGGCACGTCCCCCCAGTCGATGCTCGGCCTGCGCTCGGACCAGGTCGCCCAGGTCGCCGGCGACCGGCTGACCGGGATCTTTCGAGCGCGGCCGGGCGTCGCGCTCCCGCTGCGAGACCTGGCGGACACCCGCGTCTCGGTGGAGGCCTACTCGTGGGGGGCGCTGACCTCCGGCGCCCGCGGCGCACTGGGCTGGGTGTGGCGTGCGCTGTGGCTGCTGCTCCTTCCCTTCGCGCTGGCCAATCTGTCCTACTGGGCCCGGGTGCGGCTCCACGAGGACAGCGGTACGGCGCGCTGGGGCGCCCGCGCCACCCGGCTAGGCGCCGTGCTGCTCACCGTCTTCATGGTGCTCACCTCGTGCCTGGTCGGTATCGACCTGATCTCCTGGCAGTGCTATCGCGGCGACAGCCCCGGCTGTGCGCTGCCGAGGGCGTTCGACTTCATGGCCCAGCTGGACGCGACCCAGCGGATCGCCGTCGGCTGCGGTGTGCCGCTGGCGGTGATCCTGGTGTTGTGGGCGCTCTCTCGGGCGACCCTGGCACGCTACGAAGCGTGCACGGGCGCACCCGCCCCGGCCAGCACTGGCGGCGTGCTGGAAGACCCGCGCCTGTGGCGCGGCATGACCCGCACCCGGCAGCTGCAGCGCATCCATCTCACGGTGGCCCTCTGGGTGGTCGTGGCGTTCTCCGGAGTGCACGTCTACCTGGTCGGCTCGGAGCGCTCGCTCCGGGTCGGCCTCACCGTCGCCACCGCGACCGCTCTCGCCGGGACCGCGGTCTGCTGGTGCCAGGTCGTCCAGCGCGACGACATCGACTACTTCCCCGAGCACACCTCGCCAGTGGTGCGGCTGCGGCGGCGCCTACCCACATCTCTACGACGCTGGCTGCGCGATCAGCTCCCGCTGGCACTCCTCGGTGCGATGGCGGCGGTGACCGTCGTCCATCTGATCGTGCTGCTGACTCTGCCCGAGACCCTGGACGAGAGCCGCGACTTCGTCGGCCACAACCTCTGGTTCATCGGCGTCTTCGTCGCGCTGACGGCGGTGCACCTCAGTGTGTTCACCGGCGGGCGGATGCGGCCGCGCTGGGCGATCGCGGTGATCCTGACGGTGTTCGCGCTCGCCGGGGTCGCCCTCGCGCTACATCTGCACTCCCGCTGGGTGCGCGACGGCACCCCCGCCCTGGTCGTGGGCGGCATCGGCCTCGCGGCCCTGTGGCTGGCGCTGGTCGTCTGGCACTTCCGACAGCGCGAGCGGTTCGCGGCCGTGGCCTGGAACGGCGCCGGTGCCTCGGTCATGCTGGCCGCCGCCGCCTGGGTTGCGCTGCTGTTCACCACCGGCGTGGTCACCGGGACGGCGACCTACCTCAACGGTCGCGACCACGGCGTCGCCGATCTGGTGTCCCGGTCCAGCGTGGTCGCCCGCGCCGCCGCCGAGCCGACCAGCTCCGAACGCGGCGGCACCCCGCGCTATGCCGCCACCGGCGAGGTGATGGCTCGGCATGCGATCATCCACCGCTCGGCCGATGGCCCGGTGCTGACGGCTGGCTCGTTGCAGATGACCACACTCCTCGACGCAGCCGACCAGAAGACCGGCGCAGAAGAGGGGCTGGCCCGCGCAGTGACCAGCACCCGCGTGGATACGGCCGAAATCACCCTCCCGTCACGGCTCCTGCTCCTCGAGGACAGTTGCTTGCGCGGCCCGGCCCGCGCCAACGACACCACCTGCTCCGCCGAAGACCCGGACTTCGTGGCCGGCGGCGCCCTCGCGGCTCCGAGGCGGCTGGTGACCGTCGCCGCCCCGGGCGACCCGGTCACCCTCGCCGTCACCGACCCACCCGCCCGGCCCTTGGTCGTGCCCCAGGTGCTGATCTGGTCACCGATGTTCCAGCTGCTGTGGCTACTCCTGGTCGCCGTCTTCTTCTTTGTGGCGGTCATCCGCTTCCGGGGGTGCCTGCCTGCGCTGGACCAACAGCTCGAGGCTGACATCCCCATCCCGATCCAAGCCTGGACAGCTGCACAGAAGGCACGCCGCACCGCCGCGTTCGCGCATCGAGCCGAGCGCCTCCTCGACGGGATCGGAGCGATCACCGCATTCCTGGCCCTTCTGCTGATCGCGCTCTCCTCGGTCGGAGAGCCGCCCTGGGACCTCTGGCCGTGGACCCGCAACCTCGCGACGCTGTCGATGTATGTCGTCCTGCTCCTCGGGCTCGCCCTCCTGCTGCTCGCCTCCCAACTGCGCAACTCCGACGGTGCTCGACGCGGGGTCGGAGTCGTCTGGGACCTGGCCACCTTCTGGCCACGCGCCGCACACCCGCTGGCGCCACCCTGCTATGCCGAGCGGGTCGTCCCGGAAGTCCACACCCGCCTGAACTGGGCGCTGCACAGCAGCCCGGGTGAGGAGAACTTGGTGGTGCTCTCCGGGCACAGCCAGGGCTCAGCGATCGTGGCCGCCGTCGTCAGCCGGCTGTCCCCCGACGATCTGCGCCGCGTGCGAGTGATCACCTACGGCAGCCAGCTTCGAGCCTTCTACGGCCGGGTCTTCCCCCAAGTGCTCGGTCCGGACCGCTTAGGCTACCTGCCCACCAGAGGGGTGACCCGACTCGGGGACGCCTTCCCGGACGCAGGCAACGGCGAGCGGGCGACGTACCACCCGCCCCGACCAGCACCGCCCACCGACGCCGTCGACGACAGCGGGGCGAGCCGTCCACTCCTGGACCGGGTGTTCGGGGTCGGAGGGGACTGGGCGAATCTCTTCCGGCGCACGGACCCGCTCGGCTTCCGAGTCTTCTCCGACGCCGATGCGTCGCCGGACCACTGGGTGCCGGAGGTGCCGCCGGAGAGCGCCGGAGACCCGGGCGCCGTGGTGCACGGCCACAGCTACTACCAGCACTCCGGGGAGTATCGCTTACTGGTGGCCGGGTGGACCGGTGAGACGGTCGTGTCCGATCCGGTCGGCACGATCGACATTCCACCACTGCCAGAGCCCTGAGCCTGGGTCCAAGACAGCCCGGCCCGGCATTGTCCCACCTCCGGCGCTGGGGCGCCATGACTAGATCTGACTATTCGGTTCGCCCGAGCGGCGAGGAAAGATAGACCCCGTCGCAGAGTCCGCCGCTGTGGGGACGGGGGTCGGCCACCTCAATCGAGCAAGGTCGGCACAACCGTTGCGGCGACGATGACGCAAGGCCGCGAGGGAGCATCAGCACTCTCGCGGCCCGTCACGTGTGGCCCTTCGCCCGGCAACCCTCTATTGCAGTGCAGCGGTCAACCGCATCACGTTGTCGACGTAGCGCAGCCGCCATGGTCGATCGGCCCACTCCACCCGAGTCAGCTCGCGAGACCGCGCGCGGTAGTCGTCTTGCACCTCCCGCATCGCGGCGACCACGCTCGGCCCGAGCAACATCGTGCTGACCTCGTAGTTCAGCGCGAAGGAGCGCATGTCCATGTTGCTCGAACCGATCACCGCCACCTGGTCGTCGACGGTGAAGTGCTTGGCGTGCAGGATGTACGGCGCCGGGTAGAGGTAGATCCGCACCCCAGCATCGAGCAACGCCCGGTAGTACGACGCCTGCGCGTGGCCCACCATGAACTGGTCGGACACCTCGCTGACGAACAGCTCCACATCCACGCCACGCTGGGCGGCGGTCGTGACGGCGTACAGCAGCGACTCGTCCGGCACGAAGTAGGGGCTTGGTGATCGACAGCCTCCGGGTCGCCGCATAGATCAGCGTCGTGAACAGCCGCAGGTTGTTCTCCGCCGGGTAGCCGGGGCCACTCGGCACCAGCTGACCGGCCACGTCGTCCAGCTGGCCGGGCCGATCGACCGGGTCCACCAGCAGGGCGGGCCGAACCTCAAGGATATCGCCGGTCTCGGCAAACCAGTCCTGGGCGAAGATGCCCTCCAGGCTCGTCACCAGGCGACCCTCGACCCGCATCATCAGCTCGACCCACTCCCGGCCGGCCTTGTGGTTCTTCGGCTTGTTGTAGCCGGGCTCGGTCAGGTTGAGCGAGCCGGTGAACCCGGTCCGTCCGTCGACGACGAGCAGCTTGCGGTGGTTGCGCAGATCGGGGCGACGGATCTTGCCCTTCAAGGGCGCGATCGGCAGCATCGCGTGCCACTCGATCCCCGTCTTCTCGAGTCGCCCGAGCATCTGCTGGTAGCCGGGGATGCCCCGCGACCCGAGGTGGTCGAACAGCAACCGCACCTCGCAGCCGCGCTCGGCGGCATCGGTCATGGCCGCAAAGAGCGGGTCGGTCAACCGATCCCAGGCGGTGATGTAGAACTCCGCGTGCACCGATCGCTCGGCGCGCGCCACGGCCTCGGTCATCTGCTCGATGGTCTCGCCGTAGTCGGGGAGCAGCTGCACGGCGTTGCCGGCGCACAGCGGCAACGACCCGAGGGTGCGGTTCAAGGTCACCACCAACGGCACGTAGTCCGGGGCGGCATCCTGGGGCAGGTCGTCAACCACGACCTGAGCCCGCTCTGCGATGAGGCGCTTGATCTCGTGCTGGCGCGCGCGACGCTTGCGGTCGAGTCGATTCGACCCGAAGAAGGCGAACGCGATCAGGCCCAGCCCCGGGCTCAGCAGCACCAGGAGCAGCCACGCCATGCCGGTCGACGGCCGCCTGTTCTCCGGAATGACGCCCAGCGCGAGAATGCGCAGCGCGATGTCGACGACGACCACCAGCGCGCCGATCACGGCAGCGAGTGTTGAACCCGACATGGACATGCGCGCACGGTAGCGTGTTCCGCGGGCGCGTCGCCGACTTCCCCGCGACGCCACGACCTATGGAGGACCCATGGAGACCGACTCGTTGACCCCGTCGTGGCAGATGATCGTGCTGCGGGGGTTCGTCGCCATCATCTTCGGCATCCTGGCCATTGCCTGGCCGCTGAGCACCGCGCTGGCACTGGTGATCCTGTGGGGCATCTACGCGCTCGTGGACGGCGCCTCCTCACTGGTCCAGGTGTTCACCCGAGAGCACTCCGGCCTCGCTCGGATCGGCCTGGCGCTGATGGGTGTGATCGCACTCGCCGCCGGCCTGATCGCGATCTTCCACCCGCTCAAGGCGGGCCTGATCCTGGCCTGGTTCCTCGGCATCTGGCTGATCGCGCGAGGCATCATCGAGCTTGCGATGGCCATCGGCGGCGGGACCGCCGCACCACGCGGGCTGCTGGTGCTGGGTGCCCTACTGGACTTCCTGCTCGGCTACCTGTTCATCTCCCACCCGGGTCACAGCGCCCTCGGCATCACGGTGTTCATCGGGATCGTCGCACTGGTCTGGGGTGTGGTGTTCATCGCCCTCGGCTTCACGCTCCGCAAGGCCACCAAGGAGTTCGCGGCGGCCTGACTGGTCGAGCGCGCTGGTGGTCCCCTGGGAAGTGCGAAGACAGGTCAGGGCGCGACCAAGTCGCCCTGGTCGGCGGCACGCTTGAGGACCTCGGTCAAGGTGAGTTGAGAGATATCCAGTGGATCGGCCGCTCCAGCCTCCACCTCCGCCCAGGTCAGCGGGGCAGCCACGAGGGGCCGCTGCCGCCCGCGTAGGGAGTAGGGCGACACGGTGGTCTTCGCGCCAGCGTTCTGCGACCAGTCCAAGAAGACCTTGCCCGGACGCCGGGACTTGGTCATCATGGCGGTGACGAGATCGCCGTGCTCGGTCTGGAGCTCCTCGGCGATCTCCTTGGCCAACGCCGTGGTCTCCTCCGGGTTCAGCTTCCCCGGCAGGGCGGCGTACAGATGCATCCCCTTGGAGCCGCTGGCGACCGGCCTTCCGACCAGGTCGCGCTCGGCGAGTCGGTCGCGCACCAAGAGAGCGACCCGACAGCAGTCCGACAGCCCCGCCGGCTCACCGGGATCGAGGTCGATCACCAGACGATCGGGGTTGCGCGGCTGCCCGTTCCGGCCGACCCGCCACTGGTGGACATGCAGCTCCAATGCGGCCAGATTGGCCAGCCAGGTCAGCGTGGCCAAGTCGTCGACGATCGGGAACACGAGATGGTCGCCGTTGCGTGACGGCGCCCGGCTCCCGGTCGTCGGGACGCGCGCCGTGTGCACCCAGGACGGCGTCCCGGCCGGCGTGTTCTTCTCGAAGAAGCTCGGGGCGTCCACGCCGTTCGGCCACCGGATCCGGGTCACGGCACGGCCAGCCAGATGCGGCAGCAGCACCGGCGCGATCTGCGCGTAGTAGTGCAGCACCTCTCCCTTGGTGGTGCCGGTCTGGGGATAGAGCACCTTGTCGAGGTTGCTCAGCTTGAGCGTGCGCCCCTCGACATCGACGCGCACCTCGCTGGCGGCTGGGCTCACGGCAGATCCTCCGGGCCGAGGTCAGGGCGCAGCCCACGGTACGACGGCTGCCGCAGCCGCTGCTGGCCGGACAGACCGAGCGCCTCCACCTCGACCACGAGGAGCGGCTCCACCCATCGGGTGCCTGCGGCATCGATGGTGGGGACCTCGTCGGCGAAGGGGCTGGTCGGTCGACCGATCGACAGCAGCGAGTCCAAGAGCCGTTGTCCCACCCTGCCAGCGAGGCCGCTGCCGACCCTCCCGCGGTAGAGCAGCCCCTCAGACGTCGGCTGCCCGACCAGGACCGCCCCGAGCCGACTCGTCGAGTCCACCTCGGGTCGCCACCCGCCGACCACATAGGACTCTCGACGGCGGTGCGGGAACTTCAGCCATCGACGAGTGCGCGTCCCGAAGTCGTAGCGCGAGGCCCATTGCTTGCTGACGATCCCTTCCAGATCCTGCTGCCGGGTCGCTTCGAAGAGCATCGCTCCGTCCGGGTGAGTCTCCGGCACCAGCCAATGGTCACCGGCAAGCTCCAGCTGTTCGAGCAGCTCGCGTCGCCGCCACAGCGGCTCTCGGGTGAGGTCACGCCCACTCAGGCGGAGCAGGTCGAAGACCAGGAACGTCGTCGGGATCTCGGTCGCCAGCCGTGCCGCCCGATCAACCCTGCTCACGTGCATCCGGTCGGCCAGCGTGCCGAAGGACGGCCGGCCGTCCACGAGCGCGACCAGCTCGCCGTCTAGCAGCAGGTCGTCGCCGGGGAGACCGAGCAGCTCGGGGAAGGAGACCGTGACGTCGCGCTCGGTGCGACTGGTCAGCCGGACCCGCCGATCGCCTCGGCTGGCGTCCAGGTCCGCCAGCACCCGCATGCCGTCCCACTTGACCTCGTGGACCCAGTCCGCGCTCTCGGGCACGTGATGGCCACGGGTGGCCAGCATCGGACGCATGGCGACCATTGTGGCGCGTCGTAACGATGGGCGCGCCGGAGGTGGAGCGGAGCCTCTGGGTGCATATCGCGACGAGTTCACGGATACTGGACCGATTGCGGTCCGCCGCACTGCTGCGAAAGGTGCTTCCCCATGCGAGCGATCTGGAAGGGCGCGGTGTCCTTCGGGCTGGTGAACGTCCCCGTCAAGCTCTACTCCGCGACCGAGTCCCACGACGTGACCTTCCGTCAGGTGCACGCCAAGGACGGTGGCCGGATCAAGTATCAGCGGGTGTGCTCCCTCGATGGCGAAGAGGTCGAGTACGCCGACATCGCGAAGGGCTATGAGACCGAGGACGGCGAGATGGTCATCCTCAGCGACGAGGATCTAGCCGAGCTCCCGGTCAGCTCGTCACGAGAGATCTCGGTCGAGAAGTTCGTGCCGAGCGACCAGATCGACCCGATGCTGTTCGAGAAGTCCTACTACCTCGAGCCGGAGAAGAGCGGGGCGAAGCCCTACGCCCTGCTGCGGCAGGCATTGCAGGACTCCGACCGGATGGCGGTGGTGACCGTCGCGCTGCGCCAGCGAACCTCGATCGCCGTGCTTCGTGTCCGCGACGACGTGATCGTGCTGCAGACGATGATGTGGCCCGACGAGATCCGCCAACCCGACTTCTCCGTCGAGGTCGGCGAGATCAAGGACGCCGAGGTGAAGATGGCCGACTTGCTGGTCCAGACGCTGGCCGGCGACTTCGACCCCGAGGAGTTCGAGGACGACTACGCCACCGCTCTGGAGGCGCTCGTCGAGGCCAAGATCGAGGGCGGCGAGGTCAAGCGAACTCCCACCACGACGAAGTCGTCCGGCGAGGTGGTCGATCTGCTGGCCGCCCTGCAGCGCTCGGTGGAGGCCGCCAAGGCATCACGCGGCGAGGACACCGAGGACGAGGCTCCGGCCAAGAAGCGGGCCGCCAAGAAGCCCGCCAAGAAGAAGGTCGCCTCCTAGCTCAACTCCCGGCCAGCAACCCCCGGACCACCCGCAGACCTACCGACATCCGGGCCAGGTCGGCTTTGTCGTCGGCGCAGATCTCCTCGAGCGTCTCGGCCGCACGCTGGACCAGGATGCCGCGCTCCTCCTCCCAGTCGGCGATCCGCGCGGCGGCCGGCTCCGCGGCGGGGGTGCTGGTCAACGCCTGGGCGGTGAGCTGGGCGTGCACGGCGTACAAGTCGTCGCGAAGCGCCGCTCGGGCCATGGTCTGCCAGCGGTCGGCGCGAGGCAGCTCCAAGATCCGGGAGACCAGGGCCGGCAACCCGAGCCGCTCGCCGAGGGCAAAGTGCACCCGGCCCACGTCGGCCGGGTCCAGGTCCTCGCGAATGGCCGTCTCGACCACACTGAGCAGCATGTACGACGGGTGCAGGACGGCCACCTTCGTGGCCAGCTCCTCGGGCACCTGGGCGGCGACCAGCGCGTCTCGACGCGACTCGAACGCCTCCAGCTCCCGTCCGGTCATCAGCTCGGGCAGCTGGCCCATCACCCGCTGGACCGGGACGGTGAAGAACTCGGCGACCGCCTCGCTGTCCATGGGTGGGCGCCGGTTGTTCACCAGCCAGCGACTGGACCGCTCCACGAGCGTGCGCATCTCGACCCGCATCCGAGTCTGCACCGCAGCATCCAGCACGTTGTCGAACTGCTTGATCTCGTCGCGCATGGCCAGCGACCCGAAGATCTCTCGCGCCACGAAGTTGGCGTTGGTCAGCTCGGCGGCCGAGACCCCGGTCTCGCCGGAGAGCCGTGGCCAGAAGGTGATCCCGGCACCGTTGACGAGGTCGTTGACCACCTGGGTCACGATGATCTCCCGCTTCAGCGGATGGGTGAGCATCTGCTGGCGGTAGGTGTGCTGCATCTTGGTCGGGAAGTAGGCGAACAGATCGGAGTGCAAGAACGGGTCGTCGGGGAGATCGGAGTCGAGCAGCTCTTCGGCGAGCACGATCTTGGTCCACGACAACAGCACGCTGAGCTCGGGCACGGTGAGGCCCTCCCCTCGCTCCAGCCGCTGGTTGACCTCCTTGGTGCTCGGCAGCCCCTCCAGGACGCGGTTCAAGACTCCTTCTCGCTCCAGCTTGACCATCCAGTCCTGGTGGACGTGCAGCAGCGACGGCGCGTTGGCGGCGGCGTTGGCGAGGGCAAGGTTCTGCTCGTAGTTGTCGCGCAGGACCAGGCTGGCGACCTCGTCGGTCATCTCTGCGAGCAGCAGGTTGCGCTGCTTCTCGGTCAGGTCCCCTTCGGAGACGATGTTGTCGAGCAGGATCTTGATGTTCACCTCGTGGTCGGAGGTGTCGACCCCGGCGCTGTTGTCGATGAAGTCGGTGTTGATCCGACCACCGGCCAGGGCATACTCCACCCGGCCCAGCTGAGTCAGACCCAGGTTGCCGCCCTCGCCCACACACTTGGCGCGGACCTCGTTGCCGTTGATCCGGATCGCATCGTTGGCCTTGTCGCCGGCGTCGGAGTTCTGCTCGACGGAAGCCTTGACGTAGGTGCCGATGCCGCCGTTCCAGAGCAGGTCGACCGGCGCCCGCAGGATCGCCTTCATCAACTCGGCCGGCGTCATCTGCGACACCGACGGGTCGATTCCGAGCGCGTCGCGGACCTGGGTGGTCAGCTTGATCGACTTGGCCGCGCGGGAGTAGACCCCGCCACCCTCCGAGATCAGGGTCTGGTCGTAGTCCTGCCAGCTCGACCGGGGTAGCTCGAAGAGTCGCCGCCGCTCGGCGTACGACGTCGCGGCGTCGGGGTTGGGGTCCAAGAAGATGTCGCGGTGGTCGAAGGCCGCCACCAGCCGGGTGTGCTCGGAGCAGAGCATGCCGTTGCCGAAAACGTCGCCGGACATGTCGCCGATGCCGACGGCGGTGAAGTCCTCAGTCTGGCAGTCGATGCCGCGCTCGCGGAAGTGGCGCTGCACCGAGACCCAGGCACCGCGCGCGGTGATGCCCATCGCCTTGTGGTCGTAGCCCACCGAGCCGCCGGACGCGAAGGCGTCGCCGAGCCAGAAGCCGTAGTCCTTGGCCACTCCGTTGGCGATGTCGGAGAAGGTCGCGGTGCCCTTGTCGGCGGCGACGACCAGGTAGCTGTCGTCGCCGTCGTAGCGCACGACGTCTCGCGGCGGCACGGTCTGCTGGGCCACCAGGTTGTCGGTGATGTCGAGCAGGCCGCTGATGAAGGTCGTGTAGCAGGCGATGCCTTCGGCCAACCATGCGTCTCGGTCGCCGGGGTCGGGGAGCTGCTTGCAGAAGAAGCCGCCCTTGGCGCCGACCGGCACGATCACGGAGTTCTTGACCATCTGGGCCTTGACCAGGCCGAGCACCTCGGTGCGGAAGTCGTCGCGGCGGTCCGACCAGCGCAGGCCACCGCGAGCAACGGCGCCGAACCTGAGGTGGACGCCCTCCACCCGTGGGGAGTAGACGAAGACCTCGAACCGGGGCCGTGGCTCGGGCAGGTCGGGGATCACCTTCGGCTCGAGCTTGAAGCAGATGTAGGGGTGTGCCGCTCCGTCGTCAGCGGTCTGGAAGTAGTTCGTGCGCAGCGTGGCGGTGATGTGGGCCAGGTAGGAGCGCAGGATCCGGTCGTGGTCGAGGCTGGCGACGTCGTCGAGGGCGAGCCCGATGCTCTTCTGGAGCTTCTCGACCCGCTTGGTGCGCTCCTCCGCCTCGTGGTCCAGGCCGCCCTGACTCGGGTCGAACCTCGCCTCGAACAGCTGGACCAGCATCCGGCTGATGTCGACGTTGCTGCGCAGGGCCTCCTCGATGTAGTCGACCGCGAAGGGGCTGTTGCCCTGCTTCATGTACTTCGCGTAGGCCCGCAGCACGCTGGCCTGCCGCCAGGTGAGGCCGGCCGCGAGCACCAGGCTGTTGAACCCGTCTATCTCGTTCAGCCCGCCCCAGATGGCAGCCAGGGCGTCTTGGAAGAGCTGCCGGCGGGCGTCGGGGATCCCGCCGGCGCGGTGCAGCCCGAACTCGTAGACCACGCTCTGCCGAGGCAGGTTCTCCAGCTCGTAGGGTCGCTCGTCGACGACCTCCACGCCCATCGACGAGAGCATCGGCAGCACCTGGGACAGGGAGAGCGGTGAGCCGATCCGGTAGACCTTCAGCCGACCCTCTCCCCGCTCGGAGTCGATGGGCTCGTAGAGGCTGAGGTCGATTCCTTCGCCACCTGAGATCGCTTCGAGTCGACCGACGTCGACGGAGGCTGTCCGGGGCGGGAAGTCCTCCTTGTAGGCCTCGGGGAAGGCGTCCGAATAGGTGCGCGCGAGCCGGGAGGCGCGCTCCTCCCCGAAGTCGGCGTTGAGTGCCCCGAGCAGATCGTCGCGCCAGGACCGGGAGGCCTCCGCGAGCTTGCGCTCCAACTCGTCGAGGTCGAACTCGGGGATCAGCTCGCCGCGGCGCGGGCGCACCACGAAGTGCACCTGCGCGAGGTAGGACTCGTTCATCCGGATGGTGAACTCGACGGTCTCCGCACCGAGCTCGTCTCGCAGCAGGTTGGCCAGCCGCTCTCGGACCGCCGTGTTGTAGCGGTCGCGCGGCAGGTAGACCAGGCAGGAGACGTAGCGGCCATAGGTGTCGCGGCGGGTGAACAGACGCAGCTGCCGACGCTCGCGGGTGATCATCACCTGCTCCGCGATCGGCACCAGCTCCTCGATCGGGGTGTGGAAGAGCTCGTCTCGCGGATAGTTCTCGAGGACGTTGATGAGGGTCTTGCCCGCGTGGCTCTGCGGCTCCGTCTCGGTGCGGCGCAGCACTTCGTCGACCTTCTCGCGCAGCATCGGGATGCGCATCACCGACTCGGTGTAGGTGGCGGCGGAGAACAGGCCCAGGAAGCGCCGCTCGCCCACCACCGTGCCGTTCTCGTCGAAGCGCTTGACGCCGATGTAGTCCAGGTAGGCCGAGCGGTGCACGGTCGCCATGGAGTTCGCCTTGGCGAGCACCAGCACCTTGGCCTCTCGTGCCCGTGCCCGGACCATGGTGGGGAGAGCCGAGAAGGCCGCCGACTGCAACTGGTCACCGCGCAGGATGCCCAGACCCGAGCCCGGCAACGCGCGGAGGAGGAGATCCGGGCCGTCCTCGACGAGGTCGTACTCCCGGAACCCGAGGAACGCGAAGTGGTCGTCGGCGAGCCACCGCAGCAGCTCGACGCTCTGAATGAGCTCCTCAGCGGCGATGCCCACCGGTGGAGCCTCGACCAGCTCGTCCACGATGTCGAGGAGCCGGGTCTGCATGCGCGGCCAGTCCTCGACGGCGTCCCGCACGTCGCGGAGCACCCCCCGCAGGGCGTCCTCGATCGCCTGGCGATCATGCTCGTCGCTGACCCGGTCGATCTCGACGTGCATCCAGGACTCGGCCAGGATCTCCAGCCCGTCGACGACGCCGTGCTCGCCCGCATCGATCTCGGGGGCCGCCTCCCTGAGCTCCCCGGTGACGTCGCGGAGCACCTCCAGCACGGGGTGCACGACGAGGTGGACGGTGCGCTGCTGGGCCGCCAGCGCCATCGTCACCGAGTCGACCAGGAACGGCATGTCGTCGGTGACGATCTCGATCACCGAGTGGCCGCCTGCGGACCAGCCGTTCTCGGAGACGCTGGGCGTGAACACCCGGACCTGGGCGGTGCCCTGGGGTCGGTGTTCGGCCAGGCGATAGTGCGAGGCCACCGCACCGTAGAGATCGACGTCCGCGCGGTCACTCAGGTCGTCCGGCGCGACGCGATGGTAGTAGGCGCGTAGCAACTCCACGGCGCCCTCGGGCGGCGGCCCGCCCTTGCCCTTGCGATGGGCCGCGAGGTCCGCGGCCTTGCTCAGCAGATCAGAGAGTGGATCGTCCAGGCTCAGCGTCACCCTCAGACAGTAGGACGCCACGCTGGACGGAACAACCGAACCGCCGATCCCCCTCGGCACGGATCATCGCCAACCTGCCCCGAGTCGGTGATGATGGCGCCATGAAGTTCCACCACGAGGTGACCTATCCCGCTGCCCCCGATGCCGTCCACGCCATGCTTACCGACGCAGACTTCCGGGCTCGGGTCTGCGAGTTCCAACAGGTGCTGCGCCACACCATCCGGGTGGAGGAGTCCGTCGCCGGCTTGGTGGTGGACGTGCGCCAGGTCCAGTCGACCGAGCTCGCCCCGGCCGCCGCCCGCAGCCTGGTCGGCCCCGAGATCGAGATCGAGCAGCGAGAGACCTGGACCTCCACGGGCCTGGCGACCTTGCTCGTCACCATCCCCGGCAAGCCGGGCCGGATGGACGGTCGAATCTCGCTTCTCGAGCGCGGCCGCGACACCGTCGAGACGGTCACCGGCGACATCAAGGTGAGCGTCCCGCTGCTCGGCAGCAAACTGGAGGCGATGGTCGGCCAACTCTTCACCTGGGCGCTCGACGCCCGCGGCCGCTTCGCGCAGACGTGGTTGGACGGCTCCGGAGCACCGTGACCCAGCGGTCGGGTCAGCCCATGTGCGGGTAGCGGTAGTCCGTCGGCGCGACGAACGTCTCCTTGATCGAACGGGTCGACGTCCACCGCAGCAGGTTCTGCGGAGCACCGGCCTTGTCGTTGGTGCCTGAGGCCCGGGCGCCGCCGAACGGCTGCTGACCCACCACCGCGCCGGTGGGCTTGTCGTTGATGTAGAAGTTGCCGGCAGCGAACCGCAGCCGCTCGGTCGCCCAGTCGACGACCCGCCGGTCGCGGGCGATGATCGAGCCGGTCAGGGCGTACGACGCGAACCCCTCCATCTGGTCGACGGCCTTCTCGAAGTCGGCGTCGTCGAAGACGTGGATCGCCAGGACCGGTCCGAAGTACTCCGTCGAGAACATCTCGTCGGTCGGGTCGTCGGAGAGCACCACCGTGGGACGCACGAAGTAGCCCACCGAGTCGTCGTAGGTCCCACCGGCGGCGACGGTGAGCTTGCGACTGCGGCGGGCACGGTCGATCGCCGCCTTCTGGGTGGCGAAGGAGCGGTCGTCGATGACGGCCCCCATGAAGTTGCTCAGGTCGGTGACGTCGCCCATAGCCAGCTCATCGACCTCGGCCAGGAACCGCTCGCCCATCTTCTTCCAGACCGAGCGCGAGACGTAGGCGCGCGAGGCGGCCGAGCACTTCTGGCCCTGATACTCGAACGCGCCGCGGATGAGCGCCACCCGGAGCACGTCGGGATCAGCCGACTTGTGGGCGACCACGAAGTCCTTGCCTCCGGTCTCGCCGACCAACCGCGGATAGCTGCGGTACGACGCGATGTTGGCGCCCACCTGAGCCCAGAGCCGCTGGAAGAGCCCGGTCGACCCGGTGAAGTGGATGCCGGCCAGATCGGGGTGCTGGAGGGCCACCTCGGACACCTCGACGCCGTGACCGGGCAGCAGGTTGATCACGCCGGGCGGCAGGCCCGCCTCCTCGAGCAGCTCCATCAGGTAGTGCGCGGCCAGCATCTGGGTGGTCGACGGCTTCCAGATCACCGTGTTGCCCATCAGGGCGGGTGCGGTCGGGAGGTTGCCCGCGATCGCGGTGAAGTTGAAGGGGGTGATCGCGTAGACGAAGCCTTCCAGCGGCCGGTGGTCGGACCGGTTCCACACGCCGCGGGAGTTGGCGATCGGCTGCTCGGCCGCGATCTGCTTGGCGAAGTGCGCGTTGAAGCGCCAGAAGTCGATCAGCTCACAAGCGGAGTCGATCTCGGCCTGCCAGGCGGTCTTGGACTGGCCCAACATGGTCGCGGCGTTCAACTTGGCGCGCCACGGCCCGGCGAGCAGGTCGGCCGCCCGCAACAGCACGGCGGCACGCTCATCGAGGGGCAGCGCCCGCCACGCCGGTGCGGCTTCGGTCGCCGCCTTGATGGCGGCCTTCGCCTCCGGCTCTCCCGCACTGCGCAGCACACCGAGCACGTGCTGGTGGTCGTGTGGCTGGACGACCTGGATCTCCGCCCCCTTGCCGGCGACCTTGCGACCGCCGATGGTCGCTTTGAAGGCGTGCTGGATCTTCTCCAGTCGGGCCAACTCGGCAATCAAGGTCTCGCGTTCGGGGCTGCCGGGGGCGTAGTCGAGGTTGGGCTCGTTCACCGGGGTCGGGGTGTGGGTGATGGCATCCATATCGCGATGCTGTCAGACAGCCTTGTCGTCACTCAACGCTGCCCCCTGCGAGCGTGTGGCCGCCGCGGCGTCACGGTGTCCTTCAACTCCTCGAGTGCCTCGGCCAAGCAGGGACCGAGCAGGTCGATATCGGGGAGCAGATCCCGGTCGGCGGTGATCCCGTAGTGCACCGCTCCGTCGTACGACGTCACCCCGATCGCGAGGGCGTGATCGGGCAGCAGCGGCGGCACCGGATAGGTCTCGGTCATCCGAGCGCCGGCGGCGTAGAGCGGGAACTGCGGGCCCGGGACGTTGGTCACCGAGAGGTGGAAGCCGCGGCGCAGCTCGGCCGCCGCGACCCGCGACCCGAGTGCGTGGAAGGTGGTCGGCGCGAAGCCCGCGATCCCCGCGAGTCGGTTGGCCGCGACCGCACGGCCACCCGCTCTGTGCGCCTCGAAGGAGTAGGAGACCTGATGCAGTCGGACCAACGGGCTCGGCTCGCCGATGGGCAGGTCGACGAAGTGGCTGGCCACCTGGGCCCCGAGCGAGGTCGCCTCCATCTCGTCGTCGATCACCGACATCGGCACCACGGCCTTGAGTTGGCGGACACCGCCGAGGGATTCGCTGCGGGCCATCAGCCAGCCACGTAGTCCGCCGGTGATCGTCGCCAAGATGACGTCGTTGACCGTGCCGCCGTGGGCTTGGCGCACTGCGCGATAGTCGGCAAGGTCGGTCCGCAGGGCCACGAACCGACGCTGCTGGGACAGATGGCCGGTCACCGGCGAGTCCCAGGGCGAGCGTCGGTTCGACAGCAGGCTGATCACGTCCCCGGTGCGTTGGACGGTCGACGCCATCGAGCGACCGGCGCCCGCGAGCCGGCCGCGCACGTTGGAGGCCAGCACCCGTGGGTCGCGCACCGAGTCGTGGAGCGCGTCCAGCATCAGGTTCACCGAGCCGGGCCGCCGGCGCGGGGCCCAGTCGTCCTGGGCGACTCGCTTGGGATCGGGTGCGACGTCGAGCAACACCTGGCCGAGGTCCACGGTCTCCACCCCGTCGACCAGGATCTCGTGGGACTTCGACAACACCGCCACCCGGCCACCCTCGAGGCCCTCGACGAAGTAGACCTCCCACAGCGGTCTGCTGCGGTCGAGCGGACGCGAGACGATCCGCGCGACCAGCTCACGGAGCTGATCGAGGTTGCCCGGTCGTGGCAGCGCGGAGCGCCGGACGTGGTAGCCGAGCTCGAAGTCGGGGTCGTCCACCCAGACCGGGTTCGCCAGGTTGCCCGGCACGGGCTGGAGCCGCTGCCGATAGCGGGGCACGAACGCGATCCGGTCCGCGATCAGGTCGACCAGCTGTGCGTAGTCGAAACCCGAGCCCTCCGGGTCGAAGATCTCGACGGTGGCGTTGTGCAGGGGGGTGGTCGGCGCCTCCCAGGCCAGGAGCTTGAGGTCCCGCGCACGCAGCCGCTCGATCAACACCAGGGCTCCGTGCTCATGGACTCTCCTCACAACAAGGGCGGCGAGATCCGACCGTCAGAGATTCTGGCATGACGACGCTGCGGCACGGGGGAAGCGATCAGTGGTTCGCCTAGCCCCGGCGACCCCGACCCGCCGCGCGCCGCTTGATCCGGCGACCGTTCGCCGATGCCTGAGAGGGCGGCACCAGGTCGGTGACCAGGCGGCCGACGGCCTGGCGCAGCGGCGAGTCGCCCACCTCGACGATCGTGCGCCCGGACACCAGGGCACGATCCACGATCGGGTCGTCAGGGAAGAAGTAGACCTCGGCGACCCGGCCGAAGCCACGCACCATCGAGATGACATCCGCCTCGGACCAGCCCAGGCTGGCGCGCTGCCGGTTGACGACCACCCACACCGACCGCGGTCCAACCGACTCCCGCAGATCCACCAGACCTCGAGCCAGGCGGGAGAGTCCGACCGGGTCAGGCGCCCCGACCACCACCACCTGGTCGGCCGTGCCGAGCGCTGCCAAGGTGAGCCCGTTGCGAGAAGGCCGCCCCGCGAGCTCCGCGGAAGGATCGGGCTCCAGGCAGAAGCCGGTGTCGACGACCACCGGGCCGCGCGGACGCAGGGCCTCCAGCAGCGTCTCCAGGGCACCCGGTCGCATCTCGACCCACCGATCTGCCCGAGGGAGCCCGGTGACCACGGCCAGTCCACCGCCGACATCGCGCGGAACACCGGCCACCCGCTCGGCGAGGCTGCCGGTGGATGCCAGTCGAGCCGCCGCCAGCAGCCCCGAGACCTCGTCGAGAACACCCAGTTGCTGGGCCACGGCACCGCCGTAGGGGTCGGCGTCCACCAGGGTCGTCGCGCCCGTCCGATGAGCCACCTCCGCGGCGATCGCCGAGGCGATAGTGGTGCGACCCGGGGCCCCCTGGGCTCCCCAGACCGTGATCACCGGACCATCTTCGGCTCCCCCGGTCTCTGCCAGGTCATCGGCCGCGATGGATCGTGGCGGATCCGGATCGTCGTCGAGGAGCACTGCGGGAAGGTGGGCCAGGGCGTCGGTCTCGACGATGGCTTGGATGCCGATCCGGTTGGCGTGGGCTCGGCCTTGGTCTCCGGCAGGTCCGGGGTCGACGACACCGATCGGACGAACCTGCTGCCGACGTAGTTGGTCGACACTGGTGGCATCCAGGCCGGGCGCGTCCACCGAGATCACCGCGGCATCCGCCTGTCCCGCGGCAGCGGAGGCGAGCAGGTCGTCGATATCGACACAGCGTTTGAGGACGGCCAGGTCTCGGTGCCCGGCAACGGAGCCCAGCACCGCTGCCTCCCAGGAGGCGCCCGCAGCGACCACCAGCACGCAGATCATGGCCGGCTCAGTCCCGGCCGATGACGGTGATCCCGGCGTCGCCAGCCGCCGCCAGCACTCGGCCCAGCGCCTTCTCCTGGATCGGATCCACGCCGAGCACGAGTTGACGATCGCCGGTCGCGCCGAACCCGTCGGCGGAGGCGGGAGCCGCCAGGATCACGACGTCACGCAGGACCGGCCGAGCGACGACCCGGCCACTCCGGCTCTCGGCGGTCACCCACACGTCCACTCGCGAACCGGCATCCAAGCCGGGCGGTACGCCGAGAGCAGGCAGCGCCAGCGGCACCGTGAGCAGCGGGTCCCCGTCGTCTGCGCCCAACGCGCTGAGAGGCACCAGCTCACCCGCGCCCAGCGCGCGGATCAGATGCATGTCGCCCGGGAACTCGTGGCTGACACCGAGATAGCGGTCCAGGTCGGCGTCGGAGTCGAACCGCACCCGGACGGCGGTGAGGTCGGCCTCGGTCAAGGTGTCACCGGGTGCGTGGTCGGCGGTGACCGCCCACACGGGGACGGTGTCGTCGGCCCGCGCGAGCAACCTGGCTCCGGCGAGCACTGAGACGGCCACGATCGCGACGCCGAGCCAGAGCCGCGGGTCGCGCCAACCCGGCCGTCGAGGGCGCACCGCCGGCGTCGGTGCCGGAGTCCCGAGAGTGGACGTCATCGGGTCATCATGCGGCAAACCGGCGCGAATGGGCACCCCGTTCTCCACAGCGGACGTTTCGGGGTCCCATTACTTCACCCTGGGTGTCACCATGGAGGACATGGACCACCAGGACGCACAACCCCGCTTCCTCACGCTCTCAGACGTTGCGGAGATCTTGAACACCTCGGGTGCCCAGGTCTACGCCTTGGTCCGTCGCGGTGACCTGCCCGCCATCAAGATCGGTGGCCGTGGTCAATGGCGGGTCGAGTCGAGCGAGCTGGAGACCTATATCGAGCGGATGTATGCCGAGACCAAGACGTTCGTCAAACAGCACCCCTATGTCGAGTCGGAGACCGGCACCGAGGTCAACTGAAACTTCGCGGCCCCGAGGCGCCACCGTGGTCGGGGTTTGCCGGTCGGGTCGCTGGTCGCCTTGGGTTGCGACCGACAGGGCAACGACGACGGGTGAGCGTTGCTGTTGGCTGGGGTTGCTGGCCGGGTCGCTGGTCGTCCGGCTTGCTGCGCGGTGGGCCGTCTGCCGCGGTCTTCTTGCGTCTGCCGCGGTCTTGTAGTGGCAAAGTGCCCCGAATACCGGGTCCTCAGCCACCATAGGACCGCGGGAGTTGGGTCCGGGCCACCACAGCACCGCGGCAGACGGACCGACGGCGACGTGGCAGATCAGCCGACCTTGGCGTCCAAGGTGACCTCGACGGCCCGCTGGACACTGCCGCGCTGGATGGTCAGTTTCACGGTGTCGCCCGGGAGGTGACTGCGGATCGCCACGATCAAGGCGATGCCGTCGCCGACCCGGACCCCGTCGATCGCGGTGACCACGTCGTCGGGCTTCAGACCAGCCGCCGACGCTGGGGTGTCGGCGGGCACCTCGTCGATGACGGCACCCCGGCCATCGCTCGCCCCCGTCTTCACGGTGGCGCCGATGACCGGATAGCTCGCTTCGCCGTCGGCCAGGATCTGCCGCGTGGTCACCCGCACCTGCTCGATCGGGATGGCGAAGCCAACCCCGATGTTGCCCGCCTGACCGGTCGATGCCCCGGTGGTCGCGATCGCCGAGTTGACCCCGACCACCTGACCGCGCAGGTTGACCAGCGGCCCACCGGAGTTGCCCGGGTTGATGGCCGCGTCGGTCTGGACGGCGTTGATATAGCTGGTCTCGTCCGCCGAATCGCCCGTGGTCACCGGTCGATTCACCGCGCTGACGATGCCCGCCGTCACAGTGGAGGTGAGGCCGAGTGGCGACCCGATCGCGACGACCTCGTCGCCGACGAGCAGCGCCGAGGAGGACCCCAGCGCTGCCGGGCGGAGCCCGCGGGCCTCGGAGACATGCAACACCGCCAGGTCATAGACGGGGCTACGGCCGACCAGCTCGGCCGTGTGCTGGTTGCCCGACTCGTCGACGACCACGATCGGCTCGTCATCGGCCGCGGAGCCCGCGACGACGTGGTTGTTGGTCACGACGTGGCCCTTGCGGTCCAGCACGAAACCGGAGCCGCTGACGGCGCCGTCCTCGCCCTGATAGCTCGCGATCACCTGAACGGTGCTGGGCAGGACGCGCTTGGCCACGGCGCTGACCGAGGTGTTCCCCTTCGGCAGCGGCGCCCGCTCTTCGGCGATGTCGGTGCTGCTCGCCGCGTCGGGCGTTCGGTCGCCGTCAGTGGCGAGGTTGTACGCCGCGCTGCCGAGCGCTCCGCCCAGCAGCCCGACAGCCAGCGCCAGACCGGTCACCGCAGGCCACAGCCACCCCGGACTCTTGCCCGTCGAACCAGTCGGCGCCGCCCAGGGCTGGCCGTAAGGCCCGGGCGCCGGCGGGCCGGCGCGATGCCCAGGCGCGGAGTAGGCCGGCAGCGGGTGGGTCGGCGGTCCGGGTGGATACGGCTGCGCCGGGTAGGGCTGAGCTGGGTGCGGCTGGACCGGCTGCTGCTGAGCTGCGGGCGGCTGAACCCGATGCGGCTGGACCGGGTGCGACGGGGGTGGTCCCGCGAGGGGTCGCTGAGGCTGACCCAGGGAATGACCCAGGGGCTGGGTCGGGTCCTCGGCAAGATGCCGCGGGCGGGTGCCTTCGGGCGTGCCGCCAGCAGCCTCGGCTGGGTCTCCGGAGGGTTCGCGGGGGTCGGTCACCACACCATTGTGTCGTGTGGACGAACGCCGTGGGCGACTTCTCGGCGCTCTCGCTGCAGGATGCCGTCACCGGTGCTCGACACCGGGCTGCTCGGCCGCGTGCTGACGCCGGGCGAGCGGACCTCCATCGTGGGCGAGGAGCCCGGCACGCCGACGAAGGCAACCATGCCGACCAGGGCGGCCCCGAGCGCGCCACCTCCGAGAGCGGCTAGCGCCGGTCGCACGCGAGGACGCTCGCTCTCCAGAAATCCACCGGTGGCGACGGTGCCGAGCGCCGAGGCGTCGAGCAGGGACCCCTTCAGGTCGTCGGGCGCGGTGCCCTGGCCGAACGAGAGGCCCGCGAGCCTGGTCTTCACCCAACCCTCACGCTCGACCAGGTCCCGACACTGATGGCAGGTCATCACATGGTGCCAGGCCCGGTCCTCGTCCTCCGAGGTGAGCTGTCCGTCGAGAAGCTGGCTCACCCGCGCACCGAGATGACCGATCACGAGCGGGACTCCTGCGCCGGAACGGCCTGGGGGCCGGCGTACCGCTGCCGTCCTGCGGTCGGTGCGCGGTGCGCCAGCGCGGCGCGCAACTGGGCACGGCCACGGTGGATGCGAGACCGGACCGTGCCCAGTTTGGCGCCGAGAATGTCGGCGATCTCCTCGTAAGTCAGGCCCTCGACGTCGCACAGGACGACGGCGGCGCGGAACTCCGGCGGCAGAGCGGCCAACGCCTGCGCCACGTCGTCGTCGAAAGTGGTGTCCACGAGCGCGGCGTCAGGGCTCGGCGCTCGACTCGCGAGCCGGCTGGCTCGCTCGTCGGAGAGCGCGTCGAACCGGATCCGCTGGCGCCGGCGGGCCTGGTCGAGGAAGAGGTTGGTGGTGATCCGATGCAGCCAGCCTTCGAAGGTGCCCGGGGTGTAGGTGTCCAGGCTCCGGAACACCCGGACGAAGACCTCCTGGGTGAGGTCCTCGGCATCGTGCCTGTTGCCAGTCAGGCGGTAGGCGAGGCGGTAGACCCGATCGGAGTGCAGCTCGACGATCTCTTGCCAGGACGGGACCCCGACCTGCCCCACGGCGCTTTCGGCGTCTGGGCCTTCCCTCACGGGGATCTCCTTTGCGCGCTGACGCACCATCCGACTAAACAAGACCGTCCTCACGCTAAGAAGTTGGGCTGAGAGGATGCTGTGAACAACCCCCGGCATTTGCTGGGAACCTCGTGAGGAGAACGATCCTGTGCGCTCCGGTGTTCCCGGCAGCCACCACGGTAGGGTCGAGACAGCCGTCACGCCCGCGAGCGGCTCGATCCAGGGAGGCCGCCATCACTACACCGATCGCAGCGACGAGCTGGACCTACGCCGAGCAGTTCGTGCCCGAGGACGAGGTCCTCGCAGCGGCTCGGACGCGTGCCGAAGAGGTCGGCGTGGTGCCGATCGGCGCCGGCGCCGGCGCGATGCTGCAGTTCCTCGCGGCAGCGCTGGATGCCCGCGCCGTCGTCGAGATCGGCAGCGGGACCGGCGTCTCCGGGGTTTGGCTACTGCGCGGGATGCGCTCGGACGGTGTGCTCACCACGGTGGACATCGAGGCCGAGCACCAGTTGCTGGCCCGGCAGTCCTACACCGAGGCCGGCTTCGCCACGCAACGAGTGCGCACCATCGCGGGGGCCGCGCTCGAGGTGCTTCCCCGGCTGACCGACGGCCACTACGACCTGGTCTTCTGTGACGGCGACAAGCGGGAGTACGCCGCCTACCTGCGCGAGGCCCTGCGCCTGCTCCGTCCTGGCGGCGTGGTGGCCTTCGACAACGCGCTGTGGCACGACCGAGTCGCCGACCCCGCCGTCCGCGACGTGCAGACCACCACTATCCGAGACCTCGGACACACCGTCCGCGACCACGAAGGCCTGGTGCCGGTCCTGCTGCCGGTCGGTGACGGGCTGCTGGTGGCGAAGAAGGAGTGGTCGCCGGAGGCCAGCGACTGACCCACCCCTGGCCGGTCCGACTGTTCGGTCAGACGCCGTCGAGCGGGTCGGGGTGGCCCAGCCAGGCGAGCAGGGCGCGCACGGAGTAGCCGGTCGGCCCTTCGGTCCACTCGAAGCTGTCGCTCGGTGAGTCGCCGACCGACGCCACGTCCAGATGTGCCCACGGCACCGAGCCCACGAAGTGCCGGAGGAACAGCGCTGCGGTGATGGCCCCCGGCCCGCCGGGTGCGTTGTCGGCGTCGGCGACCTTCGAGGCGAGCTTCTCTTCGTACTGCTCGGCGAGCGGGAAGCGCCACAGTGGCTCACCCGACTCCTCGCCGGCCCGCTCCAGGGCCGCGGCGAGGGCGTCGTTGTTGGCGAAGAAGCCGGCCATCCGCTGGCCGAGGGCGACCTTCATCGCGCCGGTCAGGGTGGCCACGTCGACGATCGCGGCAGGCTTGACCTGGTCGACGGCGTAGGCGAGCGCGTCGGCCATCACGAGGCGGCCCTCGGCATCGGTGTTGGTCACCTCGCTGGTGCGACCGCCGTAGTGCCGCACCACGTCGCCGGGCCGCAGCGCGTTGCCGGAGACGGCATTCTCCGCGGCTGCCACCAGGCCGACCACGCGAACCGGACAGCGGACGGCGCTGAGGGCGTCCATGACCGAGAAGACCACGGCGCCGCCGGTCATGTCCCGCTTCATCGTGGCCATCGATTCGGCGGGCTTGATGGAGAGGCCGCCGGAGTCGAAGGTGATGCCCTTGCCGACCAGCACGACCGTGGCCGTGCGTCGCCCCGCGCTCGCAGGCGCGTAGTCGAGGCGGATCAGGCGTGGCGGCGTCGCCGAGGCCTGGCCCACTCCGAGCAGGCCACCCATGCCGAGCTCGGCGAGCTCTTGCTCGTCCCAGACCCGCATCTCCAGGCCAGCCTGTTCGGCGATCTCGGTGGCACGCTCCACCAGCCAGGCCGGGTTCTTCAGGTTCGACGGCACCGTCGCGAGGGTGCGCGAACGCCAGCCGGCGCCACCGACGGCGATCGCTCGGAACAGGTCCGGCGTGCGCTCACCCGCATCCTCGAGACCGGCGAGGACGACCCGCTGGACCGGCTGGTGACGCGGTCCGCCGGAGCGCCAATGGAACTCGAAGGAGCCCAACATGAGCCCCACGACGAACGCCTCCAACCCGTCAGTCGGAGCGACGGCAGGGATCGAGGTCGCGAGGCTGTCGGTGTCTCGGCAGGCGCGGGCAAGCGTGGCTCCCGCGCGGCGGAGGTCGACCAGCCGCGCCTCGCCGATGCCAACGAGGTGGACCGTCAGCAGCCCGCCGTCACGGCTCACCGGAACCGACGCGATCTCACCCACCGCTCCGGTCGCACGGTTGGCCTCAAGAACCGCCATCAGGTCGAGGCCCACCTCGGCACCGAGTGCGTCGGCATCCGCGGGCAACAGGGGAGCATCCGTCCCCGGCTGGACGGCGTACGCAACAGCGTCGACGCCTTGTAGGGCTGCCGCGGGCAGCCCGCTGAGCGCGAACTCCGGAGGACTGACCTGAGCTGGAAGGGTGGCCGGAACCGATGTCACCGCGTCAGCCGACGACGGCCTTGAGCGCGTCACCCAGCGAGCCCGCCTCCTCGGCGTTCAACTCGACCACGAGGCGACCGCCGCCTTCGAGAGGCACCCGCATGACGATGCCGCGCCCTTCCTTGGTGACCTCCAGGGGTCCGTCACCGGTACGAGGCTTCATCGCCGCCATCCGCACACCTCTTCCTGTCCTTGCTGCAGGTCGCGGCGTTCCCGGGCCGCCCCGACTTCTGTTGTCCGGGACCCATTATTCCTCACCGCCCGCGCGATGCGCCCAGGACCCGGATCAGCTGCTTCGGCGCACGCTGCCGCATGCGGGCGCGGGCGGGGTGGGCGTTGTACTCCACGGTCAGCGCACTGCCCTTGAACCGGTGGTTGTACCAACCGGTCATGGTGCCGTGGCAGACACCGCCGCAGTCGAACGACGTGGCGGGCAGGTGCAGCGCTCGGGCCAGCCGGCGGGCGAACGCGGGTCGCTTGGTGTCGGTGTCCACGCCGTACAACGGCTGGTGGAAGCTGATGATCTGACTGGGCCGGACCTTGCGGAGGAACCTCATCACCGCGCGTGTCTCCGGCTCCGAGGCGGGCTTTCGACCGGAGTTGTAGGTCCCGCGCAGCTTCACCCAGCGGTAGGGGAAGTTGCGATTGAGGTCCACGCCGCGCGCGTTCTGCCGGGTGTGGCGTGCGACGCCGTCGGGGTTGTACGTCGGAACCACCCACAGGTCGATGCCATGCACCGGCGGGCCGTCGGCCAGCGAGTGCAGGATCTTGCTGGGCGCGGTCTCGTTGCCGTGCATGGCGGCGAACATCACGATCACCCGCTTGCCCGGCTCCCCGAGCCGCAGCGCCACGATCGGTCGCTTCTTCACCGAGTGCCCGATCACCTTGCGCTGGATCACGGCGTCGTGGGCCAGACTCTGCGACACCGCAGGCGTGGTGGCAGTGAGCAGACTCAGCGTCACTGCCAAAGCCAGCGCCCAGACCGCAGAGCGCTGTCTCATCGTGGCGCCGGCTCGCCGCCCGATCACAGCGTGTTGAGCATGTAGGAGATGGTGAAGAAGGCGACCGCGAGGAACATCCCGACATGGGCAAGCACCGAGAGACCGGGCCCGTCACTCCAACTGTCCTCGGTCGCCGCCGAGGCGTGCCGACCCCGGCTCGGCAGCCAGCGAAGCAGGATCATCAGCCCGAGCACCGACAAGATCCACAGGCAGGCCAGTGCCACGATGCCGACCAGCTCCCGGTCCACGCCAAGGGTGGTGTCGTGACCGTGGGTCAGCAGGTAGGCCAGCCAGGAGACCAGTCCCAGCACCCCGGAGACGGTGTGCCCGAGGACCACGCCCCGAGGCACCTGGTGGACACCGGCAGCACCCTCGCGGCGCATCCGGATGCGGGTCAGGACGACGACGAGCGCGCCGAGCGCCACCAGGACATAGGCGATCAGGCGGGGGGACACAGGCGGAAGTCTGCCCTAGTCGTTCCGCAGGCTGCCATCGGTGGTCGCGGAGTCGGGCTCCATTTCGCGGGCCAGTCGGTCGAGCAGCTCGTCGACCTCCGACATCCGATAGCCGCGGAAGGCGAGTGAGAAACGGACCCGGCGCAGGTCCTCGGCCCGAATCGCTCCGGAGGCGGGCACCAGCGCGTCCGGGCGGTCGCCGTACTCCTCCGCGAGCGGATCGCCCCTGCCTGCCGCGAGCAGGGCAACGCCACCCATCGCCAGCACGATCAACACAGCGAAGAGCCAGATCATTGGTCCTCCCCCTCTCGTCGGTGGTGCGCCTCGACCATCAGCCGCACCGCCTCGTCCACGTCGTCGGTGATGCTGATCAGATCCAGGTCGGTCGCCGAGATGTTGCCGGCCGCCAGCGCGGTGTCTCGCAGCCAGCCGACCAGACCGCCCCAGTAGGCGCTGCCCAGCAGCACCACCGGGAAGCTGGTCACCTTCTGGGTCTGCACCAGAGTCAACGCCTCGAACAGCTCGTCGAGGGTGCCGAGCCCGCCGGGCAGGACGATGAACCCTTGGGCGTATTTGACGAACATCGTCTTGCGAGCAAAGAAGTAGCGGAAGTTGATGCCGATGTCGACCCACTGGTTCAGCCCGGACTCGAACGGCAGCTCGATGCCGAGGCCGACGCTCACACCGCCTGCCTGTGAGGCGCCCTTGTTGGCGGCCTCCATCCCGCCCGGGCCACCGCCGGTGATCACCGCGAACCCGGCCTCGACGAGCTTGCGGCCGGCCTCCTCGCCCAGCGCGTAGTCCAGGGTGCCGGGCCGCAACCGGGCCGATCCGAACACACCGATCGCAGGCCCGAGCTCCGCTAGCGCGCCGAACCCCTCGATGAACTCGGCCTGGATCCGCAGCACCCGCCACGGATCGGTGTGCACCCAGTCTCCGGTGCCCTTGGAGTCCAGCAGCCGCTGATCGGCCGTGCCGTCCTCGACCTGATCCCGACGCATCAACACCGGTCCCTTGTAGGTCGGCTCTTCCGCTCCAGGGGTGTTCATCGGGGGTCCCCGAGCCAGGCGGCGAGCCGGGCTTCGCAACTGCGGATCTGGTCGACGGGCACGTGCTCCTCCTGCTTGTGCGCAAGCATCGGATCACCGGGGCCGAAGTTGACCGCCGGGACGCCGAGGCTGCTGAACCGAGCCACGTCGGTCCAGCCGAACTTCGGGTTCACCTGCCCGCCGACCGCCTCGACGAAGGCGCGCGCGGCTGGCACCGCCAGTCCGGGGAGGGCTCCGGGCGCAGTGTCGGTGACCTGGACGTCGTACCCCTCGAACAGCTCGCGGAGGTAGGCCTCGGCCTCGGCTTCGCTGCGATCGGGGGCGAAGCGGTAGTTGATGACGACCACGCATTCGTCGGGGATGACGTTGCCGGCCACGCCGCCACGGATGCCGACCGCGTTGAGACCCTCGTAATAGTCGAGCCCGTCGATCTCCGGGCGTCGCGGCTGGTAGGCCCGCAAGCGGTCGAGAACCTCGCCGGCCTGATGGATCGCGTTGCGACCCATCCAGGATCGAGCCGAGTGGGCCCGCTCCCCCGCGCTGCGGACCTCGACGCGCATCGTGCCCTGGCAACCGGCCTCGACCACGGCGTTGGAGGGCTCCATCAAGATGGCGAAGTCGGCCCGCATCAGCTCGGGGTCGCTCTCGGCAAGCTTGCGCAGGCCGTTGTGCTCGGACTCGATCTCCTCGCCGTCATAGAGGACAAAGGTGACATCTCTGGTGGGCTCGGGCACGGTCGCTGCCAACTTGAGGATGACCGCGTCGCCACCCTTCATGTCACAAGAGCCGAGACCGTAGAGGAGGTCGCCCTCCATCCGCGACGGCAGGTTGTCGTTGAGCGGCACCGTGTCGAGGTGACCGGCGATGACCACCCGCTCGGGTCGATCCAGCGCGGTCCGTGCCACCACCGTGTTGCCGCGCCGGGCCACCTCGAGGTGAGTGCACGGCGCCAGCGCGTCGGCCACCGCATCGGCGATCTCCGTCTCGTCGTGACTCACCGACTCGATGTCGACAAGCTGCCGAGTCAGCGCCACCACGTCGGAGTTCAGGTCCAGTTGCACGGGCCCATCCAACCAGGCTCGCGGATGGATCGGACTCAGAGGTTCCGCCGGGAGGGGCTGTCGAGTCGGGCGTCGTCCCAGTGCGTGGATGAGTGCCGCGACGAGGGAGACGGGCCGGAGGCCCGGCGACCGAGGAGAAGGTGCTCAGGTGCGTGCTGGGGCGGCGGCCAGCCGGCATTCGCCCTGCTGGCGGGACCTCTCAACTCTTGGCGACGGCAACCTCGATCCGGCCCGTCTCGGTCCCCTCGGTCGGCGGGTCATCGGCGACCACCAGGACCTCCGCCAGCGTCTCCCCCGCGATCAGGGCCTGGTGCTCACGGGCCGCTGCGCGGACGTCGGCCGACCCGTCGACCGCCAGCTGGATCCGGTCGGAGACCTCCAGCTCGGCATCCTTGCGGGCCTGTTGCACGGCTCGGATCACATCGCGAGCGAGCCCCTCCGCGGCCAGCTCGGCCGTCACGGCGGTGTCGAGCACGACGAAGCCTCCGCTCGGCAGCAGACCGGTCGCGGACTGTCCGTCGGACTCCGCGGCGACCGTCTCGAGGGAGAACTCACCGTCCTGCAGCGGCACGCCGGCACAGGTCACCACCCCGTCCTCGGCCACCGACCAGTCGCCGGCCTTGGCGCCTCGGATCACGCTCTGGACCTCCTTGCCCAACCGTGGTCCGGCCGCGCGGGCGTTGACGGTGAGCCGCTGCGTGACGTCGTACGACGACGCGGCGGGGTCGTCGATGTCGAGCAGCCGGACCTCCTTGACGTTGACCTCGTCGGCGACGATGCCGGTCAGGTCTGCCAGTCGGCCGGCGTCCGGGACGACGACGGTCAGCGCCGCCAGGGGCAAGCGGTTGCGCAGGCCGGCGCCCTTGCGCAGCGCGGACGCCGCCGAGCACACCTCTCGAACCTGGTCCATCGCGGCGACACCCTCGGCATCAGCCGGGAGGTCGGCGGCCAGCGGCCAGTCGGCCAGGTGGACCGAGCGCTCTCCGGTCAGGCCACGCCAGACCTCTTCGGTGGTCAGCGGCAGCAGCGGCGCCGCGGCTCGGGTGGTCACCTCGAGCACGGTGTAGAGCGTGTCGAAGGCGTCGCGGTCCAGGCCGTCGTCGGTGCCCCAGAACCGCTCGCGGGAACGCCGGATGTACCAGTTCGTGAGCACGTCGAGGAACGCCCGAGTCGAGTCGCACGCGTTGGCGACCTCGTAGTTGTCCAGCTGGCGCGTCATCGCCTCGACGTAGTCGTGCAGCTTGGCCAGGATGTAGCGGTCCATCGGATGCTCGGCGTCGGTGCGCCAGCCCGCGCTGTAGCCGGTCACTCCGGCGGCGTTGGCGTAGAGCGCGAAGAAGTACCACGAGTTCCACAGTGGGATGAGGACCTGCCGCACCGACTCGCGGATGCCCTGCTCGGTCACGATCAGGTTGCCGCCACGCAGGATCGGTGAGCTCATCAAGAACCATCGCATCGCGTCGGCGCCGTCGCGGTCGAACACCTCGTAGACGTTCGGGTAGTTGCGCAGCGACTTGCTCATCTTGTTGCCGTCCGAGCCCAGCACGATGCCGTGCGAGACGCAGGTCGAGAATGCCGGCTTGTCGAACAGCGCCGAGGCGAGCACGTGCATGGTGTAGAACCAGCCGCGGGTCTGGCCGATGTACTCCACGATGAAGTCGCCCGGGAAGTGGTGCTCGAACCAGTCCCGGTTCTCGAACGGGTAGTGCACCTGGGCGAACGGCATCGACCCCGACTCGAACCAGCAGTCGAACACGTCGGTGACGCGGCGCATCATCGACTTGCCCTCCCCGACCGGCCGCGGGTCGTCGGGGTTCGGGCGCACGAGCTCGTCGACGAAGGGACGGTGCAGGTTGTCCGGCCGCACCCCGAAGTCGCGCTCCAGCTCGTCCAGCGAGCCGTAGACGTCGATCCGCGGATAGGCCGGGTCGTCGGAGCGCCAGACCGGGATCGGGGAGCCCCAGAAGCGGTTGCGGGAGATCGACCACGGGCGGGTGTTCTCCAGCCACTTGCCGAACTGCCCGTCTCGAACGTGCTCGGGGACCCAGCGGATGTCCTGGTTGATCTCCAGCATCCGGTCACGGAACATGCGGGTGTCGACGAACCACGACGACACCGCCATGTAGATCAGCGGCTGCCGGCAGCGCCAGCAGTGCGGGTAGGAGTGCTCGTAGCTCTCTCGCCGCACCAGGACGGTGCCGGGCACGACGCTGCCGATCTCCCCCTCGCCGCGGGTGGCCGCCTTGAGGTGCCCGATGATCGGGACGTTCGCGTCGAAGACGTGCATCCCGGCGTAGTCGGTGATCGGGTAGGTGAACCGGCCGTCCTTGCCGACGGCGACCACGAGCTCGATGCCCTCGCGGTCGGTGATCACCTTGTCCTCCTCACCGTAGGCGCCGGCCGAGTGCACCAGCCCGGTGCCGTCCTCGGTCGTCACGAACGGCGCCTCGACCACCCGGTGCGCATGCGCCGTGCCCTCGAAGTAGGTGAACGGCGGGGTGTAGGCGCGCCCGACCAGGTCGCGTCCCTTCAGCCGCTCCACGACCGGCGCGTCCACGCCCAGCTCTCGTTCGTACGCCGGCAGCCGCGCCTCGGCCAGCAGATAGCGCTCGGTGGATCCGGTCGGCTGGTCCGACTCCACCACCACGTAGTCGATGTCGTCGCCCACCATGATCAGCAGGTTGGACGGCAGCGTCCACGGGGTCGTGGTCCAGACCAGCGCCAGCTCACCGGTCTCCAGCCGCATCCCGACGGTGACCGCGGGATCCTGGCGATCCTGGTAGACGTCCTCGTCCATCCGCAGCTCGTGGTTGGACAGCGGGGTCTCGTCGTTCCAGCAGTAGGGCAGGACGCGGAAGTCCTCGTAGACCAGGCCCTTGTCGTAGAGCTCCTTGAACGCCCATAGGACGGACTCCATGAAGTTCAGGTCGAGCGTCTTGTAGTCGTTGTCGAAGTCCACCCACCGGGCCTGACGGGTGACGTAGTCACGCCACTCCTGGGTGTAGGTCAGCACCGAGCGCCGACACTCCGCGTTGAACTGCTCGATGCCCAGATCGAGGATCTCCTGGGTCGTCTTCATGCCCAGTTGGCTCATCGCCTCCAGCTCGGCAGGCAGGCCGTGGGTGTCCCAACCGAACCGGCGCTCCACCCGACGGCCGCGCATGGTCTGGAAGCGCGGGATCAAGTCCTTGACATAGCCGGTGAGCAGGTGCCCGTAGTGCGGCAGTCCGTTGGCGAACGGCGGGCCGTCGTAGAAGACGAACTCGTTGTCCCCGTCGACACCGGAATCGCGGAGCTCGACGCTCGCCTCGAAGGTGTGGTCGCGCGCCCAGTAGGCCAGCACCCGCTCCTCGATCGCCGGGAAGTTCGGCGTCGCTGGAACGTGCTCGTGCTCACCGGACTGGCCGGTGGCGACCTTCGGGTAGGTCATCGCGTCTCTCCTGGTCGTCGTACGTCGTGCTCCTGCACGAGGACGACCCGACCGGGCCGCGGTACCACCTCGCTTGCCCCGACCGCCTGCGCGGCGGGACCGCTCGTTGCCGGCTGTGACGGGCCTACCCGTCCGGTTCTACTGAGCCGGTCTCATCCGAGGCCAGCTGTTCTTCCGGAGGCTCGCCGCTGATGACGGCTCGAACGCCTGTGTGAGCAAGGGTACGGCGCCGCACCCACTCCTTGCCAATCACTTCCCCTTGGAGTATGCCGTCTAGGGTTGCCGCATGACCACCGCCGCCTGGGGCTTCGGCCTGGCCACGCTCGACGCCACCGGCGCCGTGCTCGATCTCTGGGTCCCCGAGCCCCGTCTGGGCCAGCCGGACGCCGATCCGACCGCGCCCGAGGCGTTGGCCGGGTTGGCCACGCCCGACCCGGTGCGCAAGGTGACCCGGGAGGTGAAGCTGGTCGTCATCGCCGACCTGGCCGCGGCGCCCGAGTCGACCGAGGACGTCTGGCTCCGACTGCACCTGCTCTCCCACCGGCTGGTCCGGCCGCACGGATTGTCGACGGAGGGCGTGTTCGGGCTGCTCACCAACGTCGTGTGGACCTCGGCAGGGCCCTGCGCTGTCCCCGACTTCGAGGCGACCCGCGCGCGGCTCAAGGCGACCGGGCAGCAGGTGGCGGTGTACGGCGTCGACAAGTTCCCGCGGATGGTCGACTACGTGGTGCCCAGCGGGGTGCGGATCGCAGACGCGGACCGAGTGCGGCTCGGCGCCCACCTCGCGCCCGGGACCACGGTCATGCACGAAGGCTTCGTGAACTACAACGCCGGGACCCTCGGCACCTCGATGGTCGAAGGCCGTATCTCGGCCGGTGTGGTGGTCGGCGACGGCTCCGACATCGGTGGCGGCGCCTCGATCATGGGCACCCTGTCGGGAGGCGGCAAGGAGACCATCCGCATCGGCGAGCGCTGCCTGCTCGGCGCCAACTCCGGCATCGGCATCTCGCTGGGTGACGACTGCATCGTGGAGGCGGGCTGCTACGTCACCGCCGGAACCAAGGTGACCATCCACGACGAGACCGGTGAGACTGGCGTGGCCAAGGCGCTGGAGCTCTCCGGCGCGAGCAACGTGCTGTTCCGCCGCAACTCGGTGTCCGGCGCCGTCGAGGCCGTGCCCCGCAAGGGCATGGGGATCGCTCTCAACTCCTCGTTGCACGCCAACGACTGACCTCCGGGTCACCCGCCGCCATGAGACGACTCCCATGAGACGACTCCGCCTGATGTTCACGCTGCTGGTCGTGGTGGCCATCTTCGTGGTGGTGGGCGTGGTGGCGTGGCATCACAAGGACGATCTGCTGCCCTTCGCCGAAGGGTGTCATGCCGAGGTTGGCGGCCATCGGGTCGATCTCGACCTGGAGCAGGCCCAGAACGCCGCTCTGATCTCGGCGGTCTCGGTGCAACGTGGTCTCCCCCCGCGCGCCGCCACGATCGCGCTCGCGACCGCCTTCCAGGAGTCCAAGTTGCGCAACCTGGAGCACGGCGACCGGGACTCCATCGGCCTGTTCCAGCAGCGTCCCTCGCAGGGATGGGGCACCCGCGACCAGATCCTGGACCCCTACTACTCGATCAACAGGTTCTACGACGCGCTGGTGAAGGTCGACGGCTACACCGAGATGGAGATCACCGACGCGGCCCAGGAGGTGCAGCGGTCGGCGTTCCCGGGTGCGTATGCCGACCACGAGGCGGACGCTCGTGCGCTGGCGTCAGCGCTGACCGGCGAGACCACCGGCGGAGCCTTCACCTGCCAGATCCGCGACGACGCCGAGCCCGCGTCCACGAAGCTCAACTCCCGCGGTCTGACCCGGCGCGCGGAGACGGTCCGCAAGGAGCTCCTGGGCGTGTTCGGCGACGTGTCGTTGGGGGGCTTCGAGCCCGGCGGCGCGCGCTCAGGTCACATGACGGGCTCGGCACACTACGACGGTCGCGCCATCGACATCTTCGTGCGTCCGGTCTCGCCGGCGAACAAGCAGCGCGGGTGGGCGATCGCCGCCTACCTGGTCGCCCAGGCCGGCCGCCTGGACATCCAGCACGTCATCTTCGACAACAAGATCTGGACCGCCGGCCGAGCCTCTAGCGACGGGTGGCGCGCCTACCATGTCCCGTCCGGATCGAGCGGCAGCCGGGTGATCCTCGAGCATCGCGACCACGTCCACGTCGACGTCGCGCCCTGACCGGTCCGGCCCTGCTCCACGGGGTGCCTAGTCCGATCGGACTATCCAACCCTGACCGGATTCTCGCCTCGACCTCCGTGTTGCCAAGGTCCAATGGATCCACCCATCCGACCGATTCCCGAGTGAGGTCACCGATGAGCGGCTCCAATGTGTACACCGTCGGCTCTGCCCTGCGTCAGGCCGAGAACGACGACCTCTCCGTCAGCCTGTTGGTCGGCGGCGAGTGGTTCTCCGGCGCCGTCGCCGGACTCGACGGTGACGGGGTGATGCTCAGCTCGGTCGAGTCCGATGTGCTCGTCCGGCTGACCGCGATCTCCGCAGTGCGGATGGGCCAGGCGAGCGCTGCGGTCGCACCCGCTCCCGCACCCGTTGCTCCGGTCGCCCTCGCTCCGGTCGTGGAGCCTGTCGTTGAACCGGTCGCGGTCGAGGAACCCGTTGCGGAGGCGGTCGAGCCGATCCAGTCCGGCAAGCCCGAGCCGCTGGTCGTGGCTGAGCTGGAGCAGGTGGCAGCCTGCGACCCGGTGCTGGCGGCGGCCGAGGAGATCCTTGAGGAGGCGCATCTGAGTTCCGCCTCGGTCCAGTCCGACGACTGGCGGGCGATGCTGGTCTCGATCCGCGAGGAGGCCCGACCCGTGGTCGAGACCGAGAAGCGACGGGCCTGGAAGCTCGCGCGCTGAGTCTGACGCTGCCACGCCAGCCTCAGACTCAGATTCAGCCCAGCCGTTCCACGGCCGCACCGACGCGTTCGTCGGTGGCGGTGAAGGCGACCCGAACGTGCTCATGCCCGGTGGCGCCGTAGAAGGCGCCGGGTGCCACCAGGATGCCCCGATCGGCCAGCCACTCGACGGTCTGCCAGCAGTCCTCACCACGCGTGGCCCAGAGGTAGAGCGACGCCTCGGAGTGGTCGATCCGGAAGCCCGCGCCCTCGAGCGCATCCCGGAGCCAGCGTCGGCGTCGTGCATAGACCGTGTGCTGGGCTGCCACCTGCGCGTCGTCGTCCAGCGCCGCGATCATGGCCCGCTGTTGTGGGCCTGGCATCTGCAGCCCGAGGTTCTTCCGCACGGCCAGCAGCTCTCCGACCAGCGCCGGGTCGCCGGCCACGAAGGCGCAGCGGTAGCCGGCCATGTTGGACCGCTTCGACAAGGAGTGCACCGAGAGCAGGCCTTCGTGGGAGCCCCCACAGACGTCGGGGTGCAACACGCTGACCGGTGGGCTGCTCGGGTCCCACGAACATTCCAGGTAGCACTCGTCGGAGACCAGCACCGTGCCCCGGTCGCGGCACCAGTCGACCATCTTGCGTAGGTGCTCGACTGGCAGCACCCGCCCCGAGGGGTTGGCGGGTGAGTTGACGAAGAGCAGTCGCGGGCGCCGCGGTCCGATCGCCGTGAGGGCATCGGTGGCCAGCACCTCCGCGCCGACCAGCGCCGCTCCGACCTCGTAGGTCGGATAGGCGAGCTCGGGATGGACGACCAGATCACCGGGCCCGACACCGAGGTGCAGGGGCATGCTGCCGATCAGCTCCTTGCTGCCGATCACCGGCAGCACGGCGTCCAGGCCCAGCCCGGTCACTCCCCAGCGTCGGGCCAACCAGTCGACGGCCGCCTGGCGCGTCTCGGGCAGGCCGATGGTGAGCGGATAGCCGGGCGCATCCGCGGCCTCGGCCAACGCGGCCTGCACCACCACAGGCGTCGGATCGACCGGGGTGCCGACCGAGAGGTCGACGATTCCGTCGGAGTGCGCTCGCGCGCGGGCGGCGTACGCCGTCAGGTGGTCCCAGGGAAAGTCCGGGAGCCGCGAGGAGACCGAGCGGGCGGGGCCTGGCGGTGCGGTGCCTGGCAGTGCGATGTTCAGTCCTGGTTCTGCGGGGGCAGGCCTGCGACGAACGGGTGATCGTGGTCGATCTCACCCATCTTGGCGGCGCCGCCGGGCGAGCCGAGGTCGTCGAAGAAGCCCACGTTGGCGGCGTAGTACTCCTGCCACTCCTCCGGCGTGTCGTCTTCGTAGAAGATGGCCTCGACCGGGCAGACCGGCTCGCAGGCACCACAGTCGACGCACTCGTCGGGATGGATGTAGAGCATCCGCTTGCCCTCGTAGATGCAGTCGACCGGACATTCGTCGACACAGGCGCGGTCCTTGACATCGACGCACGGCTGGGCGATGACGTAGGTCACCAGATCCTCCTGAGGGAGCATGTGAAGGGCAATCGGGCTCAGCCTAGTATCCACCCGTGGGTGCGGCACCAGGACACGCGGTCGGTCGGCATGGACTCGGTGCCCACGTCGTCGGGCAACGAGTCGTCGTGCGCCATCTGCTGCCGGGCCAGACCGGTCCGTCCGGAGGGCCGGCCGTCACGGACGTGCTCGGTGTCTGTACGTCGTGGGACGACGACTCGATGACCGTCGAGCGGGCCGACGGGAGCGTGGTCACCATCTCGCGCCGCCTCATCGTCTCCGGCAAGCCGGTGCCGTCGCGGCCGTCGGTGCGCGGGCGCGTCACCCCGGCCGAGGCCCACGAGCGCGCCTTCGCGCAGTGGACCGACCTGACCATCGAGCGACTGGGTGGCTGGACCTTGCGTCGATCCGCCACCCACCCCAACCGACGGGCCAACTCGGTGCTGGCCATGACACCCGCCGAGGTGGAGGACCCAATCGCTCGAGTCGTGGAGTGGTACGCCGCGGCCGGGCGGCCGCCGATCGCCTGCGTGCAGCCCGACTCCGACGAGCACGACCGGTTCGTCGGGGCCGGCTGGCAGGTGCACCGTCAGGAGGCGGACACGCTCTTCTGCCTCGCCGGTGTCGCCGCAATCCGGCGTCAGCTCGTGGAGCTGCCTGACTTCGGGGTGCGCCTGGTGGGCTCCGGCGACCGGGTCGAGGCCCGGATCGGCGAGGACGCGCGCGGCCAGGCGGCGTACTCCCGCGACTGGATCGGCCTAGGTGGCCTGGAGGTGCGGCCAGAGCGCCGCCGACGGGGCCTCGGCCTGGCCATCATGGCCGCACTCCTCGACTGGGGCGCCGAGCACGGCACCACGACGGCGTACCTCCAGGTCGTGGCCGACAACGCTCCCGCCGTCGCCCTCTACGACCGGCTCGGCTTCACCACCCACCACGCCTACCGCTACCTGGCGCCGGGCGGATAATGCGTCCGCGGCCCGGGTGCGACCCGGGTAGACTGCCCGCCGTTCCTGCTGGGGCGTGACGACCCCCGACGAGCGGGGGCCGCGCGTCCGGCGAACCGACGAGAGGCCGGCGGCGTTGCCGGCGAAGGTGTGGTGGCACCGCGACCTAGCCCCCGCCCGCACCTCCAGGGCTCACTCGAGACCGGAGGTGAACCCCTGATGACCGACCCTGCCCGTCCCCACCGCAGGCTCGCTGCCGACCTACCCACCGCTCCGCCCGGGGACCTGGTCCTGCTCCAAGGCTGGGTGCATCGGCGCCGTGAGCTGGCCACGGTGACGTTCCTGGTCGTGCGCGACCGCACCGGCCTGGCCCAGGTCGTGCTGCCCGCAGACGCGGACGTCCCTCCCGAGGAGACGCCGGTCGAGGTGATCGGCACGCTGGTCGCCAACGCCCAGGCGCCCGGCGGCGTCGAAGTGACCGAGGCGAGGGTGCGGCCACTGAGCGAAGCGGCCCAGACTCCGCCGTTCGAGCTGTGGCGCCCGCACCTGTCGGCAACCCTGCCCGTGCAGCTCGACCACGCGGCGGTGGCGTGGCGCCACCCCGCTCAGCGCGCCCGATGGGAGCTGGCCGCGGCGAGCATCCGCGGTTTCCGCGGTGCGCTGGACGGGCTGGGCTTCACCGAGATCCAGACCCCGAAGCTGGTGGCCCAGGCCACGGAGTCGGGCGCGAACGTCTTCGAGGTCGACTACTTCGGGCGGCCCGCCTACCTGGCCCAGAGCCCGCAGTTCTACAAGCAGCAGATGGTCGGTGTCTTCGAGCGTGTCTACGAGGTCGGTCCGGTCTTCCGGGCCGAGCCGCACGACACCGTGCGACACCTGGCGGAGTATGTCTCCCTCGACGCCGAGCTGGGCTTCATCCGGGACCATCGCGATGTGCTCGCGACTCTCCGCGCCGCGTTGGCGGGGATGATCGGCGCTATCGAGCGGGAGGCCGCCGCTGCGGTCGACCGGCTCGACCTGACCCTGCCCGCGCTGCCGGAGGAGATCCCGGTGGTGCACTTCCGTGACGCGCTGCGACTGGTCGGTGCCGCCGAGGACGAGCCCGACCTCGCCCCCGACCACGAGCGTTGGCTGGGCGAGTGGGCGCAGGCCGAGCATGGCTCAGACTTCATCGCGGTCGAGGGCTATCCGATGGCGAAGCGGCCGTTCTACACCCATCCGCAGCCCGACGACCCACGCTGGTCCAACAGCTTCGACCTGCTCTTCCGAGGCCTCGAGCTGGTCACCGGCGGACAACGCCTGCACCGCCCATCGGAGTACGACGCCGCGATCTGCGCCCGCGGCGAGAACCCGGCCGACTACGCGTCGTACCTCCAGGCGTTCCGGCACGGCATGCCACCACACGGTGGCTTCGCCATCGGGCTCGAGCGCTGGGTGGCGCGACTGGTCGAGGCGGCGAACATCCGCGAGGTCACCCTGTTTCCCCGGGACCTGCATCGGCTCGGTCCGTAGGCGGGCTCCCGCTGGTCGGGCCGCTGCCGCGGTCTTCGTGCGTCTCCCGCGGTCTTGTAGTGGCAAAGTGCCCGGTATACCGGGTCCTCAGCCACCACAGCACCGCGGCAGATGGGTCACGGCCACCACAGCACCGCGGCAGATGGGTCGGCGCCGCTACTTGCAGATCACCGTGTCGGAGGGGATGTAGTGGGTGTGGAACTTCTCCGAGCGGACCACGTCGGTGGAGCCGGGCTTGCGGAAGTAGCGCCAGACGTTGATGTCGAAGCCGCCGTATCCGGTGTTGGGGTAGCAGTCGGCGGTGTCCAGCACCCGGGTGGCCGGTGAGGTGAGGTTGTAGCGCTCGCCGGTCTTGGTGCCGATGTCCCAGTACTTCGTCGACCACATCGAGACCGTGACGACACCTTGGGCGGTGGGTGTGGACGGGGTGACGTGCGCTTCGATCAACACGCCGTAAGGGGTGTCGTTCTTGAACTTCAGGTCGACCGTGGGCCAGGCGACGGTGGCCTCGCGGCCGACCGGATAGCGGTCGATGTAGAACGAGTGTGGCTTGTGCTCGATGTCTTCGAGGCCGGCGAAGAACATCGCATTGAAGGTCGTGGTGGCCATCTGGGAGACGCCGCCGCCGAGGTCCTCCTTGAAGATGCCGTTGCTGATGATGAACCCCTCGGTGAAGCCGTTCTCCCGGGTTCGTTCACCGACCACGCCGTTGAGCGAGAACACCTCGCCCGGCTTCAACACGGTGCCGTTGACGAGTTGAGCCGCGCGGCCGATGTTGACATTGCGATACTCGGCGTAGGGGTAGTAAGTCGTGAAGCTCGACACCTTCTCGGTGATCTTCAGCTTCCTGGCGTCTCGGGTGGTGAAGTCCGGCTCGGCCACGGTCGACTTCACCGCCGCGGTGCGCTTGCCGGCGGGTTGGTCCACCACCGAGAGCAGGGCCGTGGCGACGTCGTCGGGGTCGTAGGTCACGCCGGGCTTGGCGGGGACCACCTGTGGCTCGCCGTCGACCAGGGCGACGGTGGCATCGACTGGTGCGCCAGGCTCACCGACCTCCTCGTCCACCAGCGCCTGCAGCTTCTTGGCGTCCACCCGGGCGGTCAGGGCGCCGTCCTCGACGACCACCTCCAGCGCTCCGGTGTAGTCGGCCGGCCGCAACACCACCGGCGACTTGCCGAAGCGAAGCGTGACCGGACCTGACACGGCTGGATTGGCGAAGGTGTCGACGAACTGTTGCGCGTCGTCGTCGGAGACGTCCGGGTCGGTCTCGACCAGCGGCATCTCGGCGACCGGATCGTCGGCGAGGAACGCCTGCACCAACGCCTCGCGGCCGGTCTCCGGGTCGATCGCCTCACCCTCGACGGCCGAGGTCGTCCGGATCCGGGTGCCCCGAAAGACCACGCCGGCATCTCGAGGAGGGGTGCCGAGCTGCCCGGTCACCTGGTCGAGCGCCTTGTCCATGGCGCCGTCGTCGACCTCGACGACCGCATCCAGGTCGGCGCCGTCGGTGTAGTAGTGCCACAACCGGGAGGGTGACCAGCTGGCTCCGCCGCCCGCGGCGGCGACCGAGGCGTCGTAGTCGACGCTCAGGCCGGCCTTCGCCGGGTCGACCTGTGTCTCCTGGTCGCCGACCTGGGCAGTGATCGGCCGGTCCACCAGGTCCGCGAGACCGTCCTGCAGCGCGGCGACGGCGTCATCGGGCGCCAGTCCCCCGAGCTCGACTCCGGCCACGGTGGTGCCGCGTGGGACCTTGTCGCCCGCGGCGAAGTGGGCGACCGCGTAGGCGCCGCCGAAGAGGACGAGCAGCCCCAGCACCAGCAGCACCACGACCCAGCCGCCCTTGCGGTCGGGCCTGCCTCTCGGCGCGTCGGCGGGGTCCTCCCAGTCGGCCACCGGGTCATCCTAGAGGCCACTAGGTGCCGGCGGAGTGGGCCGGCTGGCGCGGAAGGTCAGGATGGCCATCAGCAGCACGACCGGCACCACCAGCAACAAGGCGTAGCCCTGCACGTTGCCCGGCACCAGATAGTCACCCTCCGGTCGCGGCACACTGGCCCGCACGACGACCGCGCTCCAGGCGCCAGCGAACGCGAGTCGGGCACCACCACGAGAGAGCGCCGCAGTCACAGCGAGCACGGCGAGGACGGCAAGCACGAGCCCCCACCAGCGCTGATGGACGACGACCGAGGCCACCCCGGTCACCCCGCCGAGGAGCAGCGCGCCGGCCCACGAGACCAGGCGGGCCAGGAGGCGCATGGACGGGGCGGCGGCCGTCAGAGGCCGGCGAACAGATCGGTCTCGAGGCCGTCGGCGCCGACCGGGCCGCGGTGCCCCTTGGCGAGGCGGAAGAACTCCAGCCCCCACACGGAGTTGCCCAGGTTGTTGCTGAGCGCGAAGAACGGCCCGTCGACCGTGATCTGGGTGGCGTGGGCACGCAGCGCCGCCATCTTCTGCTCGACGTGCTCGCCACCGTCCACACAGGCGTCGAGGTCCTCGTCCTTGGAGACGATGCGAGGCAGCGGCCCGTCGGGGTCCATCCCCTCGAAGGTCGTCGTGTCCCCCGCGTCTCGCAGCGCCCGCAGGCCCTGTCGCATCCGGCTCTCCGACATCGTCCCCCAGTAGATCTTGGGGATGTCCCAGGCCTCTCCGAGATCGCGACGGTACGACGGCACCGCGGCCAGCAGGGCGCCGTACATCGCCACCCGATGGGCCTGGATGTGGTCGGGGTGGCCGTAGCCACCGAACTCGTCGTAGGTCACCAGCACCTGGGGACGCACCTCGCGGATGATCTCGACCAGATGGGTGGCGGCCTCGGTCAGATCGGCGTGCCAGAAGCCGTTCTCCGGGACGAACTCGCCGGCCACCGCGTGGCCGTCCTCGTGCCAGGCCATTCCGGAGTCGTGGTAGCGGCCGAAGCCACCCAGCCAGCGGTGGTCGGTGACGCCGAGAGCCGCCATCGCCTCCGCGATCTCCTCTCGGCGATGCTCGCCGAGGCCACCCTCGCGCTCGAAGGCGAGGTGCTCCAGATCCGGGACCAAGACCTCGCCCATCTCGCCTGCCGTGCAGGTGACCAGGGTGACCCCCCGGCCCTCGGCGGCGTACTTCGCCATGGTGGCGCCCTGACCGATCGACTCGTCGTCGGGGTGGGCATGGACCAGCAGCATCCGCTGCGCGGGCAAGTCAGTCACATTGGCAGAGCCTACGGGTGCGCCGGTGGCCAGGCGGACGCCCGTCACCTGCATCCAAGGCGCTACTACTGTTGCCGCGTGGCGCAGCACAGGGAGCCCGGGGTGCACCTGGTCCGGACCGACGAGAACGTCGAAGAGATCGCCGCACTCGGTCAGCTGCTCGGTGGGCCGGTCGGCATCGACGCGGTGCTCGGCGATCTGAACCGGCAGGGCCGCCGGTCGCACGGCTGGCACGGTCGCAGGGTTGGCCGCGCGCTGACCTGGGATGCCGCCGATCGGAGCACCCGGGACTGGTGGCCGCAGGGCGTCTCCACCTCCGCCGACGCCTCGGACACCGAGGAGATCGCCGGCCGGCGGGTGTTGGCCGTCACCTGGTATGCCAAGCAGGTGGGCGGGATCCACCAGGGTGCCCGGATCACCTTCTGGGATCTGGCTGACAACCACTACCGGCATGTGCTGCTCGTGGTGCCGACACTGCGCGACGGACGCCTGGAGCTGGAGCCGTTGAAGGTGCATGCCGGCGGCGTGGTCTGGCTAGGCCCCTACTTGCACGTCGCGGCCACCTCCCGCGGCTTCATCACCTTCCGGCTCGACGACCTGATGCGGATCCCGGACGACCTCGGCGGGGGCGAGCTCCGCGCGCTCGGCGTGCGTGGTGACCAGGTGGCGTCGTACGGCTATCGCTACGTGCTCCCGGTCCGCTTCTCCTACCGAGCGGTGACCGACGACGGACATGCCAAGCTGCGCTACTCGTTCCTGTCCTTGGACCGAGGCTCGACGCCGCCGGCGCTGGTCGCCGGGGAGTACGCCCTCCGTCGGGACCAGACCCACCGGCTGGCCCGCTTCCCGGTCGATGTGGGCAGTTGGCTCCTGGAGACCGGCGAGGACGGCCGGTCGCAGCCCACCGAGCTCGACCGGGGTGTTCCTCGGATGCAGGGCGCCTCGGTCGTGGACGGGACCTGGTATGCCACCGTCTCGAACGGCCCCTTCCTGCCAGGCTCGCTCGCCGTCGGCCGGCCCGGACGACTGCGTCGGCACCTGCTTGCGCTTCCGGTGGGACCCGAGGACATCGCCTTCTGGCCGTCGACGGACTCCTTCTGGAGCGTGACCGAGCATCCCTTCCGGCGTTGGATCGTCGAGATCCCCCGCGCCGGTCTGCGTGAGCGCTGACGTCCGCCGCTCACCGCTCGGCGATCAGCGCCGCCGCGATGGCCAGGTCGTCGACCCCGCGGCTGAGCTCCTCGGGACGGTCGGTGGTCAGGTCCAACAAGAAACCCACCAGCGCAGAATCCACCAGCGTGATGATGCGGTCCACTCGGTCGACTGGGGTGCCGCTGCGCGCCAGGAAGTCACGCAGTCCACGGCACCATCGATCGTTGCTGGCGCGCACGTCGGTGACGAAGGGCTCCTGCCCGATCACGCCGGTAGCGGCTGCCTGGAGGTAGACCGACAGGCAGCCACGCAGCGGGTCGACCTGGTACGCCGCCCAGAGGGCGCGGACGGCGGCGCGTACACCGCGCGCGGCCGGGAGTCGGTGCAGTTCGACCGTCCCGCGGTCGCTGGCCCGCTCGACGACGGCCGAGACCAGCCCTTCGCGGGTGCCGAAGTGATAGATCAGCATCCGATCGCTGGTGCCGATCGCCGCGGCCACCGGACGCAGGGTGAGGCCGATGATTCCGTGCTCGAGCACGTGGTCGGTGACCGCGTCCAGCAACTCGTCGCGACGACTCACCGAGGCAACGTAGCATGTGCTACATTGTTCGATGTAGCGACCGCTACGTTGTGGTTGAGGAGGAGTTTCCCATGGTGGGCGCAGGCCTGCTGCTGCTGGTTGCCATCGCTGTCGAGATCGTTGCCACGGCACTGCTGCCGCGAGCCGAGGGGTTCACCGACCCGCTCTGGAGCGTGGTGGTGCTGGGCGGCTACGGCGTCTCGATTTGGCTGCTGGCGATCGTGGTGCGCACCATGTCGGTGTCCGTTGCCTATGCCGTCTGGTCGGGCCTGGGCACCGCGATCGTGGCGGCCGTGGGCTATGCCTTCTTCGGCGAGACGATGAGCTGGGCCAAGGCCCTCTCGATCGGCCTGATCGTGGCGGGCGTGGTCGGCCTCAACCTCTCCGGCGCCTGACGCTCTTCGCTCAGGCGTGCAGGACCGGCCGGGTGCCCCGGGTGCGCAGCACGACGGCCAGGAGCAGCATGGCCACCGCGAAGGCGGCGTGGCGCGGACCCGGGTGAGGGCTGTTCAACACGTAGCCGGCCAGGACCACGTAGAAGAAGGCCGTCGCGGCCTGCACGCTGGTGCGCAGCCGGCAACCCCGGCCGAGGACCCCGGCCGGGAGGTAGCTGCCCAGCACCAGCCCGCCGAGCACGGCCGTGACCACCGCCATCGCCATCCAGCCGAGGTGCTGCATCCGGTCGACCTCGAGTAGAGATCGCTCGCCCCACAGCAACACGGGGACGAGGATTCCGCCGGCCAGCAGACGACCACGGGTCCACGGCAGCCGCCAGGCCGGCAGCTCGCGGGCGAGCGCCGCGGCTCGCGAGACGGTAGGCATCCGCTGGGCGGCCTCGGCCGGGCGCACAGCAGCCCCAACCGACCGAGCCTCGGACGATGCCGACCAGGACATGCTCATGGTGGGCATCATGTCCTGAGTTTGCCCGCTCGGTAGGCAATTCCTGGCAAGTCGACGGTTCCGCGTGTCGCAACGGCACCGAACAACTTATTTCGTTCTCAGGCCCCGGCAGGGCCGCCGAAACCGTGGCCACTGGTCTAGCCCCGAGGATTAATCCCCGACGGCGTCGCGGCCGCGGGAGACCAGGAGGGGGTCGGGAGCGAAGACCACGTCGGGGTCCTTGCCGTCGTACTCCACCATGTTCAAGAACAGCCGCATGGCGTTGATCCGCGCGCGCTTCTTGTCGTTGCTCTTGATGGTGTACCACGGCGACTCGTCGGTGTCGGTGTGCAAGAACACCTGCTCCTTGGCGTCGGTGTAGGCATCCCAGCGGTCGAGGCTCTCCAGGTCCATCGGCGAGAGCTTCCACCGGCGCACCGGGTCGATCTGTCGGATCGCGAACCGGGTGCGCTGCTCCTGCTGGGTCACCGAGAACCAGAGCTTGGTGACGGTGATGCCGGACTCGGACAGCATCCGCTCGAACACCGGGGCCTGGTGCATGAACGTCCAGTAGTCGTGGTCGGAGCAGAAGCCCATCACCCGCTCGACGCCGCCGCGGTTGTACCAGGACCGGTCGAACAGCACGAACTCCCCCGAGGTGGGCAGGTGCGAGATGTAGCGCTGGAAATACCACTGACCGAGCTCGGTGCGGGTCGGCTTGGTGAGTGCCACCACCCGAGCCGCCCGCGGATTCAGGTGCTCCATGAAGCGCTTGATGGTGCCGCCCTTGCCGGCCGCGTCACGGCCCTCGAAGACGATCACATGCTTACGACCATGGTCTTGCGCCCAGTACTGGAACTTCAGCAGCTCGATCTGGAGGAGGTACTTCTCCACCTCGTAGTCGTTGCGCGACATCAGCTCGTCGTAGGGGTAGTTCTCCCGCCAGGTCTCGACCGCACTGCCGTCCGGCGCGATCAGGATGGGGTCGTCCCCATGGTCGTCGCGCACGGTGTAGCCGGCGTTGCGGAGGCTGTCGATGTGCTCACGCAAGGACATCTGCATGGGTCACTCGTAGCACATCGCCGATCCGCACGGGACGACCACCCGCCTCTGTTCGCCAGAACTTCACCGACCAGAGCCCGCCGAGGTCGACGGCACCACGGTGGTCGACGTCTACGGCTGGGCGAAGGAGGTCCTCGGCGGGCCGACCGCGTGGTGGCCGCCGTAGTGGGCTGACAGCGAGGGAGCTCACAGTTCGACCCATGTGTCTGACCCACCCCACTACGGTGGGGGCATGAAGACCAACTGGCACGACCCGGATGCGATCTCGTTGATGCTCGACGAGTGTGAGACCTGGGCCGTCGTGGGACTCTCGGGGGACCCACACCGCACGGCGTACGAAATCGCCGAGCTGCTCCAGCAGCACGGCAAGCGGATCGTCCCGATCCATCCGAACGCGCCGGTCGTGCTCGGCGAGCAGGGCTACCCGACCCTCGCCGACGTCCCGTTCCCGATCGATGTCGTCGACGTCTTCCGCCGATCGGAGGCGGCCGGTGAGTTCGCCGACCAGGCTGTCGCCATCGGCGCCAAGGGCGTGTGGTTCCAGCTCGGCGTGATCGACGAGGACGCCTTCGCCCGCACCACCGCTGCCGGCGTACCCATGGTGATGGACACCTGTCCGGCCATCGAGTGGCGCCGCCGGTGAAGCGACTGCTGGTGGCGGTGGTCGCGCTCGCGATCGTCGTCGCCGTCGGGGTGGTGGTCGGCCAGCGGCTCTGGAACCGCTACCAGCTGCGACGCACGGTCGACCCGTCCACTCCCCTGGCAGACCAGTGCGACCAGGTGCCCGCCAACGCGAGCAGGATCACCTTGACCGCCTCGGACGGTCGCACCCTCGGCGCGGCCCTGGTCGGCCCCGACGATGCGACCGTCGGCGTGGTGTTTCGCCAGGGCGCGTCCCAGCGGATCTGCGAGTGGCTCCCCTGGGCCGGCCAGGTCGCGTCCGACACCGGCGCCCGGATCCTCCTCTTCGACCGGCGGGGTCGCGGCTCCTCCCCCGGCGAGGGCGACCTCACCAAGGAGCCCGACGACACCCTGGTGGCGGTGCGAGCGCTCCGCCACACGGGAGTACGACGGGTGGCGCTGGTTGCCTCCTCGATGGGCAACTCGATCATGTTCTCCGCGCTTCCGTCCGTGCGGCCCGCCCCGTGCGCGGTCGTCTCGATCTCCCCGGTGCTGGTGTCCGGCGACGCGCATGGCACGGTGAACGCGACCGCGCTGAAGAGGCTGCCGCAGAACCTGTGGGTGACCTGGGAGACCGGCAACGCCGGAATCGACGACAACGCGAAACTGATCCTCTCGCGAGCCGGCGACGAGGGCCTGAAGGACTTCCGTCAGCTCCCCGTCGACACCACCGACCACTCCCGCCAGCTGATCCTCAACCATCCCGAGGCCGCCGACTTCGTCACCCAGGCGATCGAGTCCTGCCGATGAGTCGGCCGGGTGGCGACCTCACCGTGCCGCCCGGGCCCGGCATTCCGGTCGGTCTGGTGGTGCCGGCGAGTGATCTCGTCGAGCGGTTCTCGCGCTCCTCCGGCCCTGGCGGCCAGTCGGTCAACACCACCGACAGCCGCGTCGAGGTCGAGCTCGATGTGGCCACGACGACCGCGCTCACCGATCTGCAGCGCCAGCGCGTCCTGGCCCGGCTGGCCTCGCGGCTGAGCGAGAGCCGGCTCGTGGTGGTCGCCTCCGAGCACCGGTCTCAGCACCGCAATCGCGTGGCCGCCCGCGAACGTCTGGCTGCGCTGCTCCGTGAGGCGCTCGCCCCGCCGCCTCCTGCTCGCCGAGCGACCAAGCCCTCCCGCGCCGCTCGTGAGCGACGGCTGACCGCCAAGCATCACCGCAGCGACCTGAAGTCCATGCGACGTCGGGTCGACCGGGACTAACTGCTCGCCCGGTAGACCAACATGCTGCCGTCGGAGGCGGTGAGGGTCAGGGCGGCTCCCTCGATGACGTAGTCCAGCGGGCCCGAGTCGAAGACCAGGGCCACCTCGCGTTCGACATCGCCGCGCTCGTCGGCACAGGCCATCATCGTGCTCGCCAGCTTGTTGGCGGTGATCGTGGAGTCGGTCACCTCGACCCGGCCGTTCATCTGGTTGCAGCCAGGGGACAGGTGGATCCGGTCCTCGGAGATCGTCAAGGTGGAGGTCACCTTGCCCGGGACGCTGGACACCGCGCTGTCGTCACCGCCGCCGCTCCCGATCGACTCCAGCGTCCACAGCGTGTCCTGCAGCGGCGCGTCCGCGACGGGCTGCTGCTCGACGAAGGCGAGCACGGTGTCGTCCTTGGTCACGGTGAATCCGTCCCCGTCCGAGGCGACGTCGAGCTTGCCGGAGAAGACCTCCGCCAGCCAGGTGTCTTGATCCGTCAGCGGCTGCTCGCAGCCCATCTGGGTCATCGCGAGGTTGCCCACGGTCAGGGAGTCCGAGGTCCAGGTCGCCCCACCGGACATGCCGTTGCAGCCCGCATTCAGGTGCACGCTCTCCCCGTCGACGGTGAGCACGATCTGAGACCCCGGCACCAGCGGATGCTCGGCACCGGCCACGGTGACCGAGTCGGAGACGTAGGTGCCGTCGGCCACCCGGCTGTCCTGGGAGTCGGCACCGCCGGGATCGCTTCCCTGGTCGTCAGAGCCGCAGGCTGCCAGCAGCAGTGCGCCCGTCAGCAGGATGGGGAGCAAGAAGACGCGCATGGAGGTATGACGCGGAAGACGCGAGCTCGGCTCCTTCCTCATCACGCGAAGCCGATCCGGGGAGCGGACGACGCGGCGCGGCGTACGGCCTCACCCTTGGCCTGGGCCGTCTGCTTCAACGTCGCTTGGAAGTCGACCATCTGCTGTTGGAGGTCGGCGTCGGTCGCCGCGAGGATGCGCACCGCGAGCAGGCCGGCGTTGCGGGCATTGCCGACGGCCACGGTGGCGACCGGGACCCCCGAGGGCATCTGCACGATCGACAGCAAGGAGTCCAGGCCGTCGAGGTGCTTGAGCGGAACCGGCACGCCGATCACCGGCAGTGGGGTGACCGCGGCAAGCATCCCCGGCAAGTGCGCGGCCCCACCTGCGCCTGCGATGATCACCGACAGCCCGCGGCAAGCAGCCTGCTTGCCGTAGGCGATCATCTCCTCGGGCATCCGATGCGCGGAGACCACGTCGGCCTCGAACGGAACGGAGAACTCCTCCAGCGCCGCGGCGGCCTCCTTCAGCACCGGCCAGTCGGAGTCGGACCCCATCACGATGCCGACCCGAGGGCCAGCCTGCCGGCTCGCCTCGGGTGCTTCGAGCTCACTCACTGTGGTCTCCCAACTCACCGGCGAACCACGCGGCGGCGTGGCGCGCTCGCTCCAGACAGTCGGCCAGGTCCTCACCATAGGCGTTCACATGCCCGACCTTGCGACCCGGCCGAAGCTCCTTGCCGTAGAGGTGCACCCGCAGCTGTGGGTCTCGGGCCAGCGCATGGGGGTAGCCGCTCCACAGCGGACCGGCGTCGCTCGGCCCGCCGAGGATGTTGACCATCACCGTCCACGGCGCCCGCGGGTGCGGTGCGCCCAGCGGCAGGTCGAGGACCGCCCGAAGGTGGTTCTCGAACTGGGAGGTGATCGCACCGTCCTGGGTCCAGTGGCCGGTGTTGTGCGGGCGCATGGCCAGCTCGTTGACGAGGATCCGCCCATCGGTGGTCTCGAAGAGCTCCACGGCGAGGATCCCGGTCACATCCAACGCGCCAGCCACGGTCAGCGCGATCTGTTGTGCCTGCGCCGCCAGATCGGGAGCGAGATCGGGGGCCGGCGCCACCACCTCACGACAGATGCCGTCGACCTGGGTGCTCTCCACGACGGGGTACGCCGCCGCCTGGCCGCTCGGCGACCGGGCCACCAGCGCCGACAGCTCGCGACGAAAGTCGACCAGCTCCTCGGCGAGCAGCTGGACGGCGGCCCGCTCCGCCGTCGCGAAGGGCTCGGCGCACTCTTCCTCGGAGCGGACCACCCAGACCCCCTTGCCGTCGTACCCCCCGCGGGTCGTCTTCACCACACACGGGAACCCGAAGGCCACGACGTCACGCGCGGACTCGACGACGCTGTGCCGAGGACAAGGCAGCCCCAGCCGGGACAAGGCCTGTCGCATCACGGCCTTGTCCTGGGCGTGCACCAAGGCCTCGGGACCCGGTCGGACGGCGTGCCCGGCAGCCGCCAGGGCGTGCAGGTGCTCGGTTGGGACGTGTTCGTGGTCGAACGTGACGACCGCGCAACCCTCGGTCACCCGCTGCAGCGTCGCCAGATCGCGGTAGTCACCGACCAGATGGTCGGGGATCACCTGGGCGGCCGAGACGCCCTCGGCCTCGGCCAGCAGCCGCAGCGGCAATCCGAGTGCGTTGGCCGGCTCGGCCATCATCCTGGCCAGCTGGCCACCCCCGATGACGGCGAGCCGGGGCGGGATCGAGGAGGCGGCCTGGGTCACGGGCCAAGAGCCTATGAGATCGGGTCGGCGTGATCCGCCGGGTGGTCGGCGGTCAGCCGGCGGAGCGGTGCTCGCCGGCCTGGGCGCTCTCGAACCGCAGTCCCTGCCCGCGGATGGTGGTGATCAAGCTGGGGTTGCGGGTGTCGTCGCCGAGCTTGCGGCGGACCCAGCCGAGGTGCACGTCGATGGTCTTGGACGAGGTCCAGAAGTTGGTGTGCCACACCTCGCGCATCAGCTGGTCACGGGTGACGACCTGACCAGGCCTGGAGATCAGCGCCTCGACCAGGTCGAACTCCTTGCGCGACAGCACGATCTCGCGCTGCCCACGCCACGCGCGGCGGCTGACGGGATCGACCCGCACGTCTTGAACTGAGTACACGCGAACACCGTAGGAAGAACCGGCGCGCAGCGTGACCGGAATGGCGAAAAATGGCCCGAAATGGTCAGCCCGGTCACCATCCCATGTCACGATGCCATCGCACCTGGTCAGGTCAAGGGTCGTGCCGTCAGCGGCTCGATCACCCCGAAGCCGCGCACGGGGCGCGCGGGCAGCCGCCGGATCTGGTACTCCTCCCGGGGCAGTTGCTCGGCGGTCGCCTCGTCCACGATCACCCGATTGCGACGGGCCACGGCAGTCAGCCGGGCCGCCAGGTTCACCGGCGGGCCGAAGACATCCCCGAGCCGGGTGACGACCGGGCCGGTGGCCAGGCCGACCCGGACATCGGGGAGTCGCTTGTCCCGGCCGACCAGCTGGATGATCCCGCTGGCGATGGCGAGCGCCTCGCGCGGGTCATCGTGCAAGAAGAGCACGGAGTCCCCGATGCTCTTCACCACTCGGCCACCCTGTGCGGCCACCACGTCCGCGCAGCGGGACTCGAAGACCTCGACCAGATCGCCGATGCGGTCCTTGTCGAGCCGGTTGGAGAGCGCCGTGAACGCCACCAGGTCGGCGAATCCGACGGTGACCTCGACGGTGTCGACGTCCTCCTCCGTCCCACCCAAGGTGGCGCGGACGCGCTCCGTGGCAGCGGCCAGGTGTCGCCGCCAGACGTAGATCAGCAGGTCCTCGAAGGCCGGGTTGACCTCCTCGACCACCGCCAGCGCGGCGGCTGCCCGGCTCGTCGGTGTCTGGTCCTCCTCCGCGAGGTCCACGTGGTCGGTCAGCGTGCCCACCTCCCAGTCGGCCAGCCGAGCCATGGTCTGGCCTAGGGCGCGACCCAGGTTGAGGGCGGTCTCAAGGTCCAGTACGCCGGCCTCGATCAGGTCGCTCACCCGACGGAGGGCCTCGACGTCTGCTCGGGTGAAGGCCACCTCGGAGCGGTAGGTGGGGAAGCCGAGCGCCCGCCACAGCCGGCGAGACTGCTCGACGTCCACCCCGGCTAGGTCGGCCACCTGATGGGCGTCGTACTCAGCGTTGTCGCGAAGGACGTCCGACCGTGGCTCAACTTCCGTCATCTGCCCTGGGGGACTCACCGAGATCGTGCAGCAGGTCGTTGAGGCGGCGCTGGGTCTCCTCGACGTGCGGGATGTCGTGCAGCGGCACCCGACCGAGCGTGCTCGCGTCGCTGATGATCAAGGTGCCGCACCCGAGCATCCGGTCCACGACGCCCAACTCGTAGGCCACGTCGCTGATCCGGCTCAGCGGGATGTCATGCCCCCGCCGGACCAGCACACCCCGCCTGGTGATCAGCCGACGGTTGGTGATGGTGTAGGACGCCGACAGCCACTCCAGCAGAGGCCAGACGGACAGCCAGAGGATCAGGCCGACCGCGACAACCCACATCCCCCAGGAGAAGGCACCCCCCACGAAGGTCCGGTCGGAGAAGATCGCCACCACGAGGATCAGCAGGAGGATCAGGCCCGGGACGATGAGCGCCTTGGGGTGAGTGCGAGTGCTGATGATGACGTGCTCGCCCTCGTTGAGGATCTTCGGGTTGATGGCCACGGGCAGATCCTCTCACCCTTCGGCCAGGGGGCGAAGATGCACCACGTCGCCGGCGTTGACCGTCACGTCCCCGTCGTCGGTGGCCACGACCAGGCCGCCGGACTCGTCGACCGTGCGGGCGCTGCCGGTGATGGCGGTGCCGTTCGGCAGGTCCGCCCGAACCGGCCGGTCCGGCACCGTGATGCACAGGTCGAGGTAGGCATCTCGCAGTCTGGCCGGGTCGGCGAGCCACCCGGTGTAGGTGGCCCCCAGCACCTGCAGGAGGGTGGACAACAGACCGGTGCGATCGACCTCCACGCTCTCGAGCAGCAGCGAGGTCGCGCTGCTGAGTGGGACCTCGTCGGCGGTCATCGCGACATTCAGCCCGACCCCGGCGATCGCAGCCGGCCCGGTCGGGGTGTGGACCAGCTCGACCAGGATCCCCGCGATCTTGCGGCCGTGCACCAACACGTCGTTGGGCCACTTGAGTTGCGCTGGGACACTGGCCTCGCGCAGCGTGCGCGCCACCGCGACCCCGACCAACAGGGGCAGCCAGGGCCATCGTGCCGGCGGCACCTCGGGCCGAAACACGACGGACACCGTGATCGCCGTCCGGGCCGGCGTCTCCCAGACCCGGTCGAGGCGGCCCCGACCAGCGGTCTGGTGCTCCGCGACGACGACCGTGCCCTCCCCCGCACCGCTGTGGGCCATCTCAGCGGCCAACGCGTTGGTCGACGGGGTCGCCTCGACCACCGTGACGTCGTACCTCACCCGTCCGCCGGCCAGGCCGCGCAGGGCGTCGGTGTCGAGGGGTGGGCGCGGCGGGGTGGAAGGGGTCATGGGACTAGTGTCAGCAATCAGATGGGTCGAGCGAAACCCGAGGAGGCCACCGCGTGAGCGTTCACCCCGGCGAGGGGACCGACGTCCCCGCCGACATCGACATCCACAGCACGGCCGGCAAGCTCGCCGACCTGGAGCGCCGCATCGACGAGGCCGTGCACGCCGGGTCTGCCAAGGCCGTGGAGAAGCAGCACGCCAAGGGCCGCAAGACCGCCCGCGAGCGGATCGAGCTGCTCTTCGACGAGGGCAGTTTCGTCGAGCTCGACGAGCTCGCTCGGCACCGCTCGACCGCCTTCGGCCTGCAGAACCGGCGGCCCTACGGCGATGGCGTGGTCACCGGCTACGGCACCATCGACGGCCGACAGGTGTGCGTCTTCTCCCAGGACTTCACCATCTTCGGTGGGTCGCTGGGCGAGGTGTACGGCGAGAAGATCACCAAGGTGATGGACCTGGCCATCAGGACCGGCTGCCCGATCATCGGCATCAACGAGGGCGCGGGCGCACGGATCCAGGAGGGTGTGGTCTCCCTCGGCCTCTACGGTGAGATCTTCCGCCGCAACGTGCACGCCTCGGGAGTCATCCCGCAGATCTCGATGATCATGGGCTCCTGCGCCGGCGGGCACGTCTACTCCCCTGCTGTCACCGACTTCACGATCATGGTCGACGGCACCTCCAACATGTTCATCACCGGGCCGGACGTCATCAAGACCGTGACCGGCGAGGACGTCACGATGGAGGAGCTCGGCGGCGCGCGGACGCACAACACCAAGTCCGGCAACGCCCACTACATGGGCGCCGACGAGGACGACGCGATCGACTACGTCAAGGCGCTGCTGTCCTACCTGCCGCCCAACAACCTCGACCCAGCGCCGTCGTACGACGAAGAAGCCGACCTCGAGGTCAGCGACCTGGACCGGTCGCTGGACACGATCATCCCGGACAGCCCGAACCAGCCCTACGACATGCATGACGTCATCACCGCCGTCCTCGACGACGAGGAGTTCCTCGAGGTGATGGCGCTGTTCGCGCCGAACATCCTGATCGGCTTCGGTCGGGTCGAGGGGCAGCCGGTCGGTGTGGTCGCCAACCAGCCGATGCAGTTCGCCGGCACCCTCGACATCGACGCCTCGGAGAAGGCCGCGCGCTTCGTCCGCTTCTGTGACGCCTTCAACATCGCGGTGCTGACGTTCGTCGACGTGCCCGGCTTCCTGCCCGGCACCGACCAGGAGTGGGACGGCATCATCCGGCGCGGCGCGAAGCTGATCTACGCCTACTCCGAGGCCACCGTCCCCCTGGTCACCATCATCACCCGGAAGGCCTACGGCGGGGCGTACGACGTGATGGGCTCCAAGCACCTCGGCGCGGACATCAACCTGGCCTGGCCCACCGCCCAGATCGCGGTGATGGGCGCCCAAGGGGCGGTGAACATCCTCTACCGCAAGGAGCTGCACGAGGCCGAGGACCCCGAGGCGCGCCGGGCCCAGCTGATCACGGAGTACGAAGACACCCTCGCCAACCCCTACCTGGCCGGCGAGCGGGGCTACATCGACGGCGTCATCGCACCCCACGAGACCCGCGCCGAGGTCGTCAAGGCGCTCCGTCTGCTGCGGACCAAGCGTGCCGTCCTGCCCGCCAAGAAGCACGGGAACATTCCGCTGTGACTGACGACGCGCAGGGTCCTCTGCACGACGGGGCCGACCCGGTCGGGCGCCCCGTCCTGCGGGTGATCAACCCCGACGCGACCCCGGAGGAGATCGCCGCGCTGACGGCGGTCTTCGCGGCCCTCGGGTCCAGCCAGGGCAAGCCGAGACCGACCCAGCGCTCGGAGTGGGCCTCGCCCCACCGCGCCGTCCGGGTGCGCTACTCCAGCGGTCCCGGCGGCTGGCGCTCCTCGGGGCTGCCCCGCTGAGGTCTGGCTCTGTGGTGGCCCCGGCCCATCTGCCGCGGTGCTGTGGTGGCCCCGGCCCATCTGCCGCGGTGCTGTGGTGGCTGAGGGCCCGGAATACAGGGCACTTTGCCACGACAAGACCGCGCCAGACGCAAGAAGACCGCGGCAGACGAGGGATAGGGTCGGCCGGGTGAGCAGCGAGCGACCTGTGGATGCCATTGCCGATCGGTTCGTCGAGGAGTCGGTGGCGCTCGACCCGCTCGAGGCGACGTACGCCGGGATCGCCGGCCACGACCACGAGCTGCCCGATCTCTCCCCCGACGGCTTCGCGGCCCGAGAGGAGCTGGTCGCCAGGGCGCTAGCGGCGGCCGAGGCCGCCACACCGACCGACGAGCGGGAGGCGGTGGCGCGGGAGGCGTTCTGCGAGCGGCTCGGGCTGCAGCGAGAGATGGACGAGGCCGGCTACAGCCGCAGTCAGCTGAGCGTGATCGGGAGCGCGGTCCACGGCATCCGGGAAGCCTTCGACCTGATGCCCACCGAGGGCGAGGAGGCGTGGAGCAACATCGACGCCCGCCTGGCCGCGATCCCCGAAGCGATCGAGGCCTACCAGCGCACGCTGGCGCAGGAGGCCGCCCAGGGCCGAGTCGTGGCGCGGCGACAGTACGCCGAGGTCGCCACCCAGACTCAGAACTGGACCGGGCAGTCCGGCGAGAGTGGCGACCTCTTCGCCCAGCTCGTCGCGGGGGCGGAGGTCAGCGACTCCTTGCGCGCCCAGCTCGCCGGGCACGCCGCCGGGGCCAGCCGCGCCGTGGCCGGATTCGGCGAGTTCCTCACCCGGGAGCTCGCGCCGAAGGGCCGCGAGAAGGAGGCCGTGGGGCGCGAGCACTACGCGCTGGCGTCCCGCTACTTCCTCGGGGCGACCATCGACTTGGGGGAGACCTACGCCTGGGGCTGGGAGGAGCTCAAGCGGTTGGAGGACGACATGGCCGCCACCGCCCAGCGGATCGCCCCGGGTGCCAGCGTCGCGGAGGCGGTGGTGGCGCTGGATGCCGACCCGGCCCGCAGGATCCCCGACAAGGCGGCCTTCCGAGACTGGATGCAGGAGCTCGCCGACGCCACCATCGAAGAGATGGCCGGCGTCCACTTCGACATCCCCGACCCGATCCGGCGGATCGAGTGCTGCCTGGCGCCGACGAACGACGGCGGGATCTACTACACCGGGCCGTCGGAGGACTTCAACCGACCCGGTCGGATGTGGTGGTCGGTGCCCGACGACGTGACCTCGTTCTCGCCGTGGCGGGAGGTCACCACCGTCTATCACGAGGGCGTCCCCGGTCATCACCTCCAGGTCGCCCAGACCGCCTACCGAGCCGACCTGCTGAACCGCTGGCAGCGTCTGCTCTGCTGGGTCAGCGGGCACGGCGAGGGCTGGGCGCTGTACGCCGAGCGGCTGATGGACGAGCTCGGCTACCTCGCCGACCCGGCCGACCGCCTCGGCATGCTCGACGGGCAGGCCTTCCGGGCGGCGCGGGTGGTCGTCGACATCGGCATGCACCTGGAGCTGACCATCCCCACTGACAACCCGTTCGGCTTCCACCCCGGCGAGACCTGGACACCGGCCCTGGGCTTGGAGTTCATGCGTCAGCACTGCCAGATGGAGGACTCCTTCATCCGCTTCGAAGTGGCGCGCTACCTCGGCTGGCCGGGCCAGGCGCCGTCGTACAAGGTCGGCGAGCGGATCTGGCTGGACGCCAGGGCCGACGCGAAGGCGCGTCACGGCGCCGACTTCGACCTCAAGGCGTTCCACCGCGCCGCGCTCGACCTCGGCTCGCTCGGTCTCGACCCGCTGCGGGCCGCACTGGCCAGGCTGTGACGGTCAGCCCATGACCACACTGGTGCTGGCCTCGGCTTCGCCTGCCCGGCTGTCCACGCTGCGCAGCGCCGGCGTCGAGCCGGTGGTGATCGTGTCCGGCGTCGACGAGTCCCAGATCACCGACCTGCCGCCGGCCGAGCTGGCCCTGCAGCTGGCGGAGCTGAAGTGCGCGGCGGTGGCGGGACGCGCCGACCTGCCTCCGGACCCGGTGGTCCTCGGCTGCGACTCGGTCCTGGAGCTGGACGGCGAGGCCCTCGGCAAGCCTGCCGATGCCGAGGACGCTCGCCAACGGTGGCAGCGGATGAGCGGTCGCTCGGGCGTGCTGCACACCGGTCACTCGCTCCGCGATGTCGCGACCGGGCAGGTGGCGGCGGCCACGGCGTCGACCGTGGTCAACTTCGCCGAGATCACCGACGAGGAGATCGCTGCCTACGTCGCCACGGGTGAGCCGTTGCAGGTGGCCGGCGCCTTCACCGTCGACGGGCTCGGCGGACCGTTCGTCACCGGCCTCGAAGGCGATCCTCACAACGTCGTCGGGGTGAGTCTCCCGCTGGTCCGGGAGCTGCTGGCTGAGCTGGGTCGCTCGTGGATCCATCTCTGGTCGCGGTGAAGTCCAGCGGCCCGCCGGCCAACTCGGGACGGCGGAAGACCCAGGTCCGGAAGAGATAGAACCGCGCCGCCGTCCCCGCACCCAGCCCGAAGACGTTCGCGGCAAGGTTGTCCGAGAACGGGTCGGTCTGGTGCAGCACGTTCCGGCTGACCCACAAGAAGCCGACCGGGATGCTCATGGTGACGAGATTGATCACCACGAACGCCGTCCGTCCGCCGTCGGGATGCGCCGTACGGCGATGGCGGAACGCCCAAGACCGGGTGCCCCGATAGCTGATCACCATGCCCACCGCGTTGGCCACGATGTAGGCCCACAGCGGGTGATCCCCCAGCGGTGGCTCCTTGATCACCCAGAAGCCGTGCAGCAGCAGGTTGAACAGGAACAGCGCGACCAGGGTTGCCACCCCGCCCACAGCAAGGAACCGGGTCGCCTCGCCGACCAGGCGATGCCAGCGTCCCTCAGCCATGACGAGAAGGCTAACGCGGTCGAGGAGGGTGCTCGCCGAATGTTCCCGACCGTCGTGCCGACGACCCTGCGTCGCCGGAGAGCGTGTGGTGTCGAGCACGTTCATCACGATTTGCATCGAAACACACAAATGACCATACCAGTATGAGATGCTCCGGTCGTTCGCTCACAGCATTGAGAGGTAAGCACCATGACGAGTGAGATGCCCCCCGGCACCCCGCCGGGCACTCCGCCAGGCATCCAGCCCGGGGTTGACCCGAAGGCGGCCGCCAAGGCAGCCAAGGCCTACGCCAAGGCCACCCGCCCCTGGTACAAGAAGAAGCGATTCATCATCCCGATCGGCTTCGTGGTCTTGATCGCGCTCATTTCCGCGTTGAGCGGAGGCGACGACGGCGGCGCTAAGAAGGTGGCTGGATCGGAGTCCAGCACCAAGGCCAACACGGGCAAGGACACGGGGTCGGGTGACCAAGGTTCCGACGACCAGGGTTCCGATGACGAGACCTTCGCCGTGGGCGACACCGTGAAGCTCGCCGGAACGAAGTACACCGTGACTCGCGTGCGCACCGCTGCCACTGTCGGCGACAACGAGTTCACCCAAGAGGAGGCCGACGGCGTCTTCCTCATTGTGGACCTGACCATCGAAAACACCAAGGACGAGACCAAGACCTTCGACAGCTCCAACGCCACCGTCCTCGCAGGCAACGGCAAGTCCTACTCCACCGACGACGACGGCACCTTCGCCGTGATCGGCGATGGTGGTGAGTCGCTCATCTTCGCGGACATGCAGCCAGATCTGCCCAAGAAGGGCACCCTCGTCTTCGACCTTCCGAAGAGCGCGGTCAAGGGCTCATTCCTCGTGGTCTCGGACTTCTGGGGCAGCGGCGACGCGAAGATCGACCTCGGCCTGTAACCAGCCACCAGGTCATCGCGGCCGGGCAGCACCCATCGCCCGCGGCGCTGGGCCTCCCCTACTCGACGGGGAGGCCCAGGCCGCGGGCGATCAGCATCCGCTGCACCTCCGAGGTGCCTTCGCCGATCTCGAGGACCTTGGCGTCGCGGTAGAACCGCGTGACGGGATACTCCTCCATGAAGCCGTAGCCACCGAAGACCTGGGTGGCGATCCGGGTCGCGGTGACCGCCGACTCGGTGGCGTAGAGCTTGGCGATCGCCGCAGCCTGCTTGAACGCTTGCAGCGAGGGACCGCGGCCATCGGCCATCGCATCACGCATCGCGGCGGCCTGGTAGGTCAATAGCCGCGCGGCGTCCAGCATCACCTTCATGTCGGCGATCTGGAAGGCGAGGCCCTGCTTGCGTCCGATCGGGACGCCGAAGCTTCTCCCGCTCACCGGCGTACTGCACGCTCATGTCGAGGCAGGCCTGCAGGCAGCCGACGGCCAGTGCGGCGATCGCGACCCGGCCGTCGTCGAGGATGGCGAGGAACTGGGCGAAGCCGCGCCCGCGCTCGCCGAGCAGGTTGGCCTCCGGCACGTGCACGTCGGTGAAGGTCAGCGGATGGGTGTCCGAGGCGTGCCAGCCGAGCTTGTCGTAGGCCGGCTCGGCGACGAAGCCGGGCGTGCCAGCAGGCACCAGGATGGCACTGATCTCGGGACGCTCCTTGCCGGCGGTCGAGGTCGCGGACACCCCGGTCCGCGCCGTCACGGTGACCACGCTGGTGATCTCCGAGCCCGAGTTGGTGATGAACTGCTTCGCTCCGTTGACGACCCATTCGTCGCCGACCAGCTCGGCACGGGTCCGCGTCGCACCCGCGTCGGAGCCGGCGCCCGGCTCGGTGAGGCCGAACCCGGCCAGCCGCTGGCCGGCGACCAGGTCGGGCAGCCAGGTGTCCTTCTGCTCGTCGGTGCCGTAGGTCAGGATCGGGTTGATGCCCAGTCCGACGGCGGCCTCGAGGGTGATGCCCAGGGACTGGTCGACCCGGCCGATCTCCTCGATCGCGAGGCAGAGCGAGGTGAAGCCGCCGTCGTCACCCTCGAGCCCGGCACCGCCGTACTCCTCCGGCGCGGTGAGCCCGAACAGTCCGAGCTCGCCCATCTTCTGCACCACATCGGTCGGGAAGTGGTGCTCGCGATCCCACGCCGCGGCGTGGGGAGCGATCTCCGCCGCCGCGAACTCGCGGACGGTGCGACGGAACTCCTCGTGCTCACGCGACAGTTGGAACGCCATGGCGGAGATGCTAGCCGGACAAGTTAGCGATTGTTAACCTCAGTCGATCGCCGAGCGCGCCAGTGCGCCGGCCCGCCAACCCGCTCGGGGGTCGAGGCCGCGAGCCGCACCAACTCGCCGTCGAACAGCTCGTCATGGATGTCGCAGCGGTCCTCGCTGGTCGGATGGAGACACGGCACCCCTGCGGGCTTCGTGGCGGAGAACTCCCGACCACGCGGATAGGGCAGGGCAACGCAGCACAGGCCAGAGCAGCGCGTACAGTCCGCGCGTAGCGTGATCGGCGGACAACCTCAAGGTTGTTCGACGCCGTGCCCGCGAGGGCTCGCCCCACCATGCCGGCGCCAAGGACGGCGATCTCCATGGATCCATACTGCCGCGAACCCTGGCTGCCCAGAACCCTGGCTGCCCAGAACCCTGGCTGCCCAGAACCCTGGGCGGCCGCAAGGGCTGCGTGGCGATACGCTGCGACGTGGTGTCCGCGCGGGTCGGACGATCATCGGCGGCTTCAAGGAGTGTTCGAGTGCCAGAGACGCGTGGCTTGCAGAAGGTTCTGGTCGCCAACCGTGGTGAGATCGCCGTCCGGGTCATCCGGGCCTGCCATGACGCCGGGATCGGCAGCGTGGCCGTCTACGCCGACCCCGACCGCGACGCGGTGTTCGTCCGACTGGCCGACGAGGCCTATGCCCTCGACGGAGCGACCCCCGCGGAGACCTACCTGGACATCGCCAAGATCATCGACGTCGCCCAGCGGTCCGGCGCCGACTCGGTGCACCCGGGCTACGGCTTCCTGGCCGAGAACGCAACCTTCGCCCAAGCGGTGATCGATGCCGGCCTGATCTGGATCGGGCCGCCGCCGGCCGCGATCGAACAGCTCGGTGACAAGGTGCAGGCCCGGCACATCGCCCAGCGGGTGGGCGCCCCCCAGGTGGTCGGCACGCCCGACCCGGTGAGCGGTGCCGACGAGGTGGTCGCCTTCGCCGAGGAGCATGGGCTGCCGATCGCCATCAAGGCAGCGTTCGGCGGCGGTGGCCGCGGCCTCAAGGTGGCGCGCAGCCTCGACGAGGTCGCCGAGCTCTACGACTCGGCGGTGCGTGAGGCGGTGACCGCGTTCGGTCGCGGCGAGTGCTTCGTGGAGCAGTATCTCGACCACCCCCGCCACGTGGAGACCCAGTGCCTGGCCGACCAACACGGCAACGTCGTGGTCGTCTCGACGCGAGACTGCTCCCTCCAGCGGCGGCACCAGAAGCTGGTCGAGGAGGCGCCCGCGCCGTACCTCACCGCTGAGCAGCGCGAACGCCTCTACTCTGCCTCGAAGGCGATCTTGACGGAGGCCGGATATGTCGGCGCCGGGACGTGCGAGTTCCTGGTCGGAAAGGACGGCACCATCTCGTTCCTGGAGGTCAACACCCGACTCCAGGTCGAGCACCCCGTGAGCGAGGAGGTCACCGGCATCGACCTAGTCCGGGAGATGTTCCGGATCGCCGCCGGCGAGGAGCTGGGGTACGACGACCCGGAGATCGTGGGCCACTCCATCGAGTTCCGGATCAACGCCGAAGACGCGGGCCGCGGCTTCATGCCTGCCCCCGGCACCCTGACCGTGTGGAACCCGCCCAGCGGGCCTGGCGTGCGCGTCGACGGTGGGTATGTCGCCGGAGAGACGATCCCCGGCTCCTTCGACTCCCTGATCGCCAAGCTCGTCGTCACCGGCCGCGACCGCACCCAGGCGCTCGAGCGCTCGCGCCGCGCGCTGGCCGAGTTCGAGGTCGACGGCATGCCGACCGTGATCCCCTTCCACCGCACCGTTGTCTCCGACCCCGCGTTCGTGGGGGACGACGACGGGTTCGGCGTCTACACGCTCTGGATCGAGAGCGAGTTCGACAACCAGATCTCTCCCTACTCCGGTGACACAGCCGTGGCCGACGAGCCCGCCGAGCGGCAGCGGGTCACCGTCGAGGTCGATGGTCGCCGCCTCGAAGTAGTGCTGCCCGGCGACCTCTCGGCCGGGGCCGCGTCTGGTGGAGCCAAGAAGCCGCGCCGCAGCGCCGGCAAGAAGGCCGGTGCCGCCGCCTCCGGCGACGCGGTCGCCTCACCGATGCAGGGCACAGTGGTGAAGGTCGCCGTCGAGGAGGGGCAAGCCGTCGCCGAGGGCGACGTCGTCATCGTGCTCGAGGCGATGAAGATGGAGCAACCAATCAAGGCCCACAAGGCCGGCACCGTGACCGACCTGTCCGCCGAGGTCGGCGCCACCGTCGGCAGCGGTCAGGTCATCTGCGAGCTCAAAGACTGACGCCGGGTTACGCCTCGCAGGCCGTGCCGTCGTTATCGCGATCGAGCCGGCTCTTGTTGGTCTTGTAGACAGCCTTGGCTTTCTTCGTGGTCGACGGCCGCCCGTACCCCTGGCGGACCTGCTTCTGCGCTGCTTTGGCGCTCTTGGCCACCCCGTGCTTGAAGTCCTTGTGCAACTTGTCGCATGAGCTGTAGTACTTGCCCTCGGCAGCGCCGGCTGGTTCGGCGGTTGCCACCAACGCCACGCCTGGCAAGGTGAGGGCGAGAGCGGTCAGGGTTGCTGCCAGCCTGGGGCGAGCCATTGCTCGGTAGTTCGTTTCGGTCACGGCACCGACAGTAGGTCGCGGCACGCCCTTGGCGCAGAGGAATGCGAGAAGGGACGGGTGCACAGCAGATCACGCCTCAGCACACTTCGTGACCGCCTACGCTTCGCCCATGAGAACCCGCTTCGACTTCGATCGCAACGTGCTCGGCCGAGTGCTGACGGAGACCACCTTCGTCCCGCGTCTGGGCGGTCTGCTGTGCCTGGGATATGGGATCGGTGCTCCGTTCGAGAGCACCGAGGCGTGGCTTGCCTATCTGGTGGGCTGCCTGCTCCTATCCCTCACGGGACTGCGACGGAACGCCGAGGTCAACCTCCGGCAGCAGTGAGGAGAGGCACTGTGCGGTCGGGATACGCCTGGTTCGCGTACTGCTTCTTCGCGATCTGCATGGTCTGCGCAGTCGCGTCCTACCTCTGGTCAGACGGCTTCTTGTGGTGGCCGCTGCTGTTCTCTGCGCTCGGCGTGGTCGTCATCGCGCCCATCATCCTGGGGCCACCCATCCGAGCCGTGATCTCCGCGCTGCGGTGACCTTGGTCGCCAGCCCATTTCGGGAGCGCAACCACGCCCGAGCGGCCAGCCGGACAGGCAAACGGGTTCGGTTCAGCGTTGCTCACGCGGGGACCCGGAGGTGAGCAGGGCGTTTGCCTGTCCAGCTGGCCGCTTCAGTCCCCCAGCGCGGCCTCGATCGCATCGGCGGCGCCACGCATGCCGGAGCGGAAGGGGTGGAAGGCGAGCGCCTTGCCGGGCACCGAGTGGGCGCCGCTGACCCAGGCGTCGCGCCCGGCGCAGATGTCGTGGCCGCGAGAGGCCGACGCCAGATCGACGTACGTCGCGTCGTGGGCCGCCGCGGCGCGGCGCAGGGAGTCGTTGAGAATAGCCTCGATCCGACGCATCGCCGGATAGTCCGCAGCCGGGAAACCCGCTCGGGCACAGCTGCCGGTCTGGGGCAGCAACGTGGGATAGCCGACCACCAGGATCCGCGCATCGGGGGCACGCCGATGGATCTGCTGCAGGGCACGACCGACGGACTTCTCGACTCTTCTAGCCGACGCGAGCCTGGCGGTCAGCGTCGCAGGATCGGCGAACTGCCGAGGACAGCCCGCGGTCCCGGACCCTAGACAGGCCCCGACGATCGAGCCGAAGAGACCCTCGTCGTTGCCGCCGATCCCGATCGTGACGAGGTCGGTGGCCGAGGTCACCGCCGCGAGTTGCGGCGGAGCCAGCCGCCCACCGAGCAAGGCGCGCTGACCGTGGGTCAGGTCACGGGTAGTGGCCGCGGCGCAGGACACGTCGACGTACGACGTCAGGTGCAGCCGCTGCGCCACCAACGCCGGGTAGTTCGCGGCGGAGCGCAGACAGGCGTCACCGTTCTCTGCGTACGGCGTCAGGTAGGGGCCGGAGGTGTAGGAGTCGCCGAGGGCGACGTAGCGGATCGGCGCGACAGCGACACTGGACGGCCCGCCGCTGCCCGCCTCGCCGGGGGCACCCTGGGAGACCGAGCAGCCGACCAGCATGGCCCCGATAGCCGTCGCGGACAGCAATCGGGCCACGACGAGGAGAGCTGGCGCGCGCACTCAGCGACGATAGCCCCGAGACGAAACCGGCTTCGGCCAAACCAGCGTCGATCGAACTACCTTCGGGCGACCATGCCCGTGCTGCGGGACACGGCCGAGGAGGCGCCGCGCCGCGGACTACCCTCGGCTCTCATGTTCTCCAAGGTGCTCGTGGCCAACCGCGGCGAGATCGCCATCCGCGCCTTCCGGGCCGCCCAGGAGGTCGGCGCGTCCACGGTCGCGGTCTTCCCGTGGGAGGACCGCTGGTCCGAGCACCGGCTGAAGGCGGACGAGGCTTACGAGATCGGTGACCACGGCCATCCGGTGCGGGCCTACCTCGACGCCGGCGCGATCGTCGCCGTGGCACAGCGGGCGGGCGCGGACGCCGTCTATCCGGGCTATGGCTTCTTGTCGGAGAACCCCGACCTGGCCGAGGCCTGCGCTCGAGCAGGGATCACCTTCGTCGGTCCGCCAGCCGACGTGCTCACCCTGACCGGCAACAAGGCCCGGGCGGTCGCGGCGGCCAAGGCCGCCGGTGTGCCGACGCTGGCCAGTGTCGCCCCGTCCACCGACGTCGACGAGCTCTTGGCCGCGGCAGCAGAGCTGCCGATGCCGGTCTTCGTCAAGGCGGTCGCCGGCGGTGGTGGCCGCGGCATGCGCCGGGTCGACGACGCCGGCCAGCTGCGTGAGTCGATCACGACCTGCATGCGCGAGGCCGACGCCGCCTTCGGCGACCCGACCGTCTTCATCGAGCAGGCCGTGCAGGATCCACGCCACATCGAGGTGCAGATCCTGGCCGACGCCGAGGGCAACGTGATCCACCTCTACGAGCGCGACTGCTCGGTCCAGCGGCGTCACCAGAAGGTGATCGAGATCGCCCCGGCTCCACGGCTCGACCCGGACCTGCGCGACCGGATCTGCGCCGACGCGGTGCGGTTCGCCCGCCAGATCGGCTACCTCAACGCCGGCACCGTGGAGTTCCTGGTCGACCCGGACGGCAACCACGTCTTCATCGAGATGAACCCTCGGATCCAGGTCGAGCACACCGTGACCGAGGAGGTCACCGACGTCGACCTGGTCCAGTCGCAGCTGCGCATCGCGGCCGGCGCGACGCTGGCGGACCTCGGCCTCAGCCAGGACAGCATCCGGCTCCGCGGGGCTGCCCTGCAGTGCCGGATCACCACCGAGGATCCGGCCAACGGGTTCCGGCCGGACACCGGCAAGATCACGACGTACCGCTCCCCCGGCGGCCCCGGTGTTCGCCTCGACGGCGGCACCATCTACACCGGCGCCGAAGTCAGCGCACACTTCGACTCGATGCTCGCCAAGCTCACCTGCCGCGGTCGGACCCACGAGCTGGCCGTCGAGAAGGCCCGCCGGGCGCTCGCGGAGTTCCGGGTCACTGGCGTGGCCACCAACATCCCCTTCCTGCGCGCCGTGCTGGACGACCCCGATTTCACCCGCGGTGGGGTCACCACCTCCTTCGTCGAGACCCATCCGCAGCTGCTGGCCGTGCGGTCTCTGGCAGATCCGACCAGCCGGCTGGTGCAGTACCTCGCCGAGGTCACCGTCAACCAGCCGCACGGGCCGACCCCGATCACCGTCGACCCCGCTGCGAAGCTCCCTCCGCTCGATCTCGGCGTTCCTCCCCCGGATGGCACTCGCCAGCTGCTGCAGCGGGTCGGGCCGGAAGAGTTCGCGCGGCTGCTGCGCGCACAGACGACCGTCGCGGTCACCGACACCACCTTCCGCGACGCCCACCAGAGCCTGCTCGCCACCCGGGTCCGGACTCGCGATCTGGTGCGGGTGGCCGGGCACGTCGCCCGGCTGACTCCGCAACTGTGGTCGTTGGAGTGTTGGGGCGGAGCGACGTACGACGTCGCGCTGCGCTTCCTCTTCGAGGATCCCTGGGAGCGACTCGCGGCGCTGCGAGCTGCTGTGCCCAACGTGTGCCTGCAGATGCTGCTCCGTGGCCGCAACACGGTCGGCTACACGCCGTACCCCACCGAGGTCACCGACGCCTTCGTGGCCGAGGCGGCCGCGACCGGCATCGACGTGTTCCGCATCTTCGACGCCCTCAACGACGTCGAGCAGATGCGACCGGCCATCGAGGCGGTGCGCGCGACGGGGACGGCGGTCGCGGAGGTGGCGCTGTGCTACACCGGCGATCTGTCCAGCCCCGACGAGAAGCTCTACACCCTCGACTACTACCTCGAGCTGGCCGAGCGGATCGTCGCGGCCGGTGCACACGTGCTGGCGATCAAGGACATGGCCGGCCTGCTGCGTGCGCCCGCCGCGGCCCGTCTGGTCACCGCGTTGCGGGAGCGTTTCGACCTGCCCGTGCATCTGCACACACATGACACTCCCGGCGGTCAGCTGGCCACTCTGCTCGCCGCGATCGACGCCGGCGTGGATGCCGTCGACGCCGCCACCGCCTCGATGGCCGGCACCACGTCGCAGCCGCCGCTCTCGGCGTTGGTGTCGGCGACCGACCACTCCGGCCGGGAGACCGAGCTTGACCTCGAGGCGGTGTGTGCGCTGGAGCCCTACTGGGAGGCGACCCGGCGGGTCTATGCGCCGTTCGAATCCGGCCTCCCGTCGCCGACCGGACGCGTCTACACCCACGAGATCCCCGGCGGCCAGCTGTCCAACCTGCGCCAGCAGGCGATCGCGCTCGGACTGGGCGAGAAGTTCGAGCAGATCGAGGACATGTACGCCGCGGCCAACGCGATCCTCGGCAACCTCGTCAAGGTCACCCCCTCCTCGAAGGTCGTGGGCGACCTTGCGCTGCACCTGGTCGCGGTGGGCGCCGATCCGGGCGAGTTCGCCGCCGACCCCGGTCGCTTCGACATCCCCGCCTCGGTGATCGGCTTCCTGCACGGTGAGCTGGGCGACCCGCCGGGCGGCTGGCCGGAGCCGTTCCGGACCCGCGCCCTCGCGGGGAGGTCCTGGACCGCACCGGCCGAGACGCTGACCGAGGAGCAGCGCGCCGGGCTAGCGGCGGATCGTCGCGCCACCCTCAACCAACTACTCTTCCCCGGTCCGACCAAGGAGTTCACCGATTCCCGGGAGCGGTTCGGCGACGTGTCGGTGCTGCCGACCACCGACTTCCTCTACGGCCTGGTCGCCGGCGAGGAGCACCGGGTCGACCTGGCCGAGGGCCGGCGCATGCTGGTCGGTCTGCAGGCGATCGGCAATCCGGACGAACGCGGCTTCCGCACCGTGATGACGACGGTCGACGGTCAGCTCAAGCCGGTGAGTGTGCGCGACCTCAGTGTCTCCGCCGAGGTCGCCGCCGCCGAGAAGGCCGACCCGGCCAGCCCCGGCCAGATCGGGGCACCGTTCCAAGGCGTCGTCACGGTGGTCGTCGCTGCCGGCGACGAGGTCAAGGCCGGCGACACGGTCGCCACCATCGAGGCGATGAAGATGGAGGCCGCCATCACCGCATCCCGCGACGGCGTCGTCCAGCGCGTCGCGCTCGGCGGCACCCAGGCCGTCGAAGGCGGCGACCTGGTGCTCGTGCTGGACTGAGCTTGAGCGGATCGCCGTCCCTACTGAGCTAGCCCTCTACGCGCCCAGGAGAGCCAGCGGCACGACGGCCACGCCGTCGGGTCGCCGGTAGGCATGGCGGCCTGTGGTGATGATGATGCGGTCGACGAGGTCGTCCCCGATCTTGTTCTGAAGCCAGTTGAGGTGCCGCACGGCGTGATCATCGACATCCGAGGCGAGTTTGACCTCAATCGCAAGAACGCGCGCATCGGGTGCTTCCACGATGAGGTCGACTTCGTGGTCACCACTGTGGGTGCGCAGATGGCTGACGGCACTACCGACCGGCTGGGCGTAGACCCGGACGCTCAAGGTGACGAGTGACTCGAACAGCGCCCCCAGCAACGGGCCCTTGCGGATGCGCTGATATGCCTTGGCCCGATCCGCCGTCGTGGTGGCATGCAGCAGCGTGTCCCGGCTAGCACGAAGCAGACGAGCGGCGAGTGCCGGATCAGCGAGTTGGTGCTTGGGTGCCCTTCCTAGGCGGCTGAGCTCACTGCCAAAGGGCACCCACGCGGGCACTTCATCGAGCAACCAGAGCTGGCTGAGAGCTTCTCGATAATCACCAATGGTCACCCGAGTCGGTCGCACATCCTTCGCCACGGCATCGGCCACTTTCTCGAAACTCGCCGTGCTGGACGACGCGGCTGCGTAGGCACGAAGCCATGCTTCCAGCGCCTTGGGTCGTCGGACCATCGCGCCGAGGGCTGGCACCTCGCGCGAGAGCGCGAAGGAGAGATAGGACTCGAGTTGCGTCGCGTGAGTGGACTCGTCACTCGTCCTGATGCCGGGGAATCCGGACGCGAGGATCTCGTCGACATAGTGATCGAGTCCGATCGTGGTCTCGCCCTCGATGGCCCCGACCTCACCAGTCAGCAACGCACCAAGGCTCACCGTGGGAATGGCCCGCCCACGCTCGGCGAAGGAGAGCGGTCGCATCCGCATGCGCACGATGCGGCCCGCCCCTGAATGGATCTTGGTGTTTCGGGGGTTTGCACTGCCAGTCAGGATGAAGTGCCCGGGCGCACGATCGGCGTCAACGCTGCGGCGTACCGCATCCCAGATCGGCGGGTCGAGTTGCCACTCGTCGATAAGCACGGGACGTTCGAGTCGGTTGATCCGATCGCGGTCGGCGCGCAGGATCGTGACCTCCTCTGGACGGTCCAACCGCAGGATGCTCTTGGCCACGCGCTCCGCCGTGGCTGACTTCCCCACCGCCTTCGCCCCGTCGATCGCCACCGCCGGGAGCCCCCTTAGGGCAGATTCAAGGACCGGATCGATGATTCGAGGAAGGTAGTCCACGGCCCTACTATACAGTCCCGCAGCATTGGACTAAACAGTTTCGCTGATCTCTACTAAACAGCTTCGCAGTCACCGGGACCCGCGGATGGAGCGCGAGGGCTGGCTCGGCCGAGGTTCAGCGGGCCTTGACCCGGAAGGTGAACCAGGTGGAGCGGAGGCCGAGGGCGAACCGGAAGGAGTCGCCGGAGACCCGCACGGTGTTCTTGCTGCCGACCAGCGTGACCCGGCCGACCCGGCCGCCCCACTGGCCGTGGCCGTCGCGGCCGGACACGCGCAGCCGCTTCAGGTTGCCGACGGCCGGATAGGCGCGCTCCAGGTCGCGATCGGTCAGCGTCACCGACCAGGAGTGCACCGGATTGCCCGACCAGCCGTCGTAGGGGTCCTTCTTGGCGCGCAGATAGGGCATCGACCCGGCCGCCGTCCAGCCGCCGCTGCTGGCAGAGAACTGGGTGAACGCCGGCTTCCCGCCATAGGTCAGCACCCGCTTGGCGGTGGCGCGGATCGCGGCGTTGGAGCCGGGCTGCTCGACGTCGGCGCCGCCGTACACCTGACAGGACGTGGTGTCGCAGATCTGATAGCCCGAGGTCAGCGGATGGTCTCGTTCGTACGCCGCGTAGGTGCGCGCCGCGATCGCCTGAGCCTGCACGGCCGCCGGGCTCCACGAGGCGGGGATCTCCATCGGGACCACACCGCGCAGGTAGTCCTCCAGCCGCAGCACGTTGACGGTGCTGCGGGACGTGGAGCCGACCAAGCGGAGAGCGCCTCGATAGCGGGCCTGGACCGACGGGGTCACCAGGGTGATCGGCTTGCCGGCAGCGATGAACTCCGCCTCGCCGGACACTGTCTTCCACCGATGCCAGCCGCCGTGTCGATAGGAGACCGCGGTGTCCGCCCCGGCAGCGGTCAGCCGCCAGCGCTTGGCCTTCCCGGTCGGGAGTGTCCACGACTTGCCCGAGCCGAGGCTGCGCACCTCGAGGCGCTTGCGTGGGAGCACCACGACGTCACCGCCGGTGTCGCCGCTGATCAGCACCTTGACCTTCCCGCCGGCCTTCCCCCACGACGTGCCTGGGTAGTAGAACTTCACGATCTTGCGGGCGTTGAGGCCGGCGCGGGCGGCGCCCTCGGCGCCGTACTGCGACATCCCGTGACCGTGACCGTAGCCATGGCCGTTGACGGTCACCTGAGCGTTCGCCGGCACCTTCCAGGAGCTCTTCGCCTCCGCCGCCGGACTCATGGTGAGCACTAGCGCGGCGGCCAGTCCAGCGGCCACCACCAACCGCACCCAACGCGCGAGGACGGGACGGTTGTGGCTGATGGGGCGACCGGACATCGCTCCACCCCAGCACGGATCGGTCGGGAGCGCCACCCGAACCCAGGAGAACAGCGCGAGTTGCTCAGCCGACCGTCCACCGGCCAGTCGGACAGGCAAAGGGGCTCGGGTCAGCAACGCCCACGCGGAAGACCGCAGCCAGACACGGCGTTTGCCTGTCCCGCTGGCCGCTCGACTCAGCGCCGGCGTCACACCCGGTGCAGACGTCGGGCGGCCTCGGCGATCGAGCCGCTCATGGAGGGATAGACCGTGAAGGCGTGGGCGAGCTGGTCGGCGGTGAGTGACTCGGCGACGGCCACGGAGACCGGGTGGATCAGCTCGGAGGCGCGCGGGCCGACCACGACGCCGCCGACGACGATGCCGGTGCCACGCCGACAGAACAGCTTCACGAAGCCATCGTGGACGCCCTGCATCTTGGCGCGCGGGTTGCCCGACAAAGACAGCAGCACAGCGCCGGCGTCGATCTCACCGCCGTCGACCTGCTGCTGTGAGCAGCCGACGGTGGCGATCTCGGGGCTGGTGAAGACGTTGGAGGAGACCCGACCCAGGTCGAGGGGCGCGACGGCGTCGCCCATGAAGTGCCACATCGCGATCCGGCCCTGCATGGCAGCCACGGAGGCGAGCATCAGGACTCCGGTGCAGTCGCCGGCGGCGTACACGTTGTTGGCCGAGGTCCGCGACACCCGGTCGACCCGCACGAATCCACTGTCGTTGACCCGGATCCCTGCCGTCTCCAGGCCGAGGTCGCCGGTGTTGGGCACCGACCCGAGGGCGAGGATGCAGTGCGAGCCGTCAACCTCGCGGCCATCGGTCAGCCGCACCGTCACGGTGTCTCCGCGCCGGGTGGCCGACTCCATCCGTGAGCGGGACAGCACCTGCATGCCGCGCCTGGTGAGCACATCCTCGAGCACCCCGGCAGCGTCCGCGTCCTCGCCGGGCAGCACCCGGTCGCGGGAGGAGACCAGGGTCACCGGGATACCCAAGGCGAGGTACGCCGAGGCGAACTCCGCGCCCGTGACGCCCGACCCCACCACGATCAGGTGGCTCGGCAGCTCGGTCAGGTCGTAGACCTGTTCCCAGGTCAGGATCCGCTCGCCGTCAGGCTGCGCGGTCGGCAGGGTGCGGGGGGAGGCGCCGGTCGCGATCAGGACGGCGTTGGCCTCGATCCGCTCCTCCGAGCCGTCCGGGAGGGTGGCCACCACGGTCGACGGGCCGTCCAGCCTGCCCCGGCCGTGGACGACGCGCACTCCCTCGCCCTGCAGGCGCTCGGCGATGTCGTGGGACTGGTCGGCGGCCAGGCGCAGCACTCGGGCGTTGATCCGGGCCAGGTCGACGCGCACGGAGGCGGCCGCTTCATCCGAGCCGGCGTCACCGCGCAGGTCCACGCCCAGCTCGTGGGAGGTGGCGAGCTCGGTCATCACCTCGGCCGTGGCGATCAGCGTCTTGGACGGCACACAGTCGGTGAGCACCGCGGACCCGCCGATCCCGTCACTGTCCACGACCGTGACGCGGCCGCGCAGCTGGGCCGCGACGAGCGCGGCCTCGTAGCCACCGGGTCCACCCCCGATGATGACGACGCGATTCATGGACCTGAACTCGGGATCACAGGTTGATCATGTGGCCGGCGATCCCGTGGATGGCCTCCTTGACCGCCTCCGAGAGGGTCGGGTGGGCGAAGATGTTGCGGGACACCTCGTCGGCGGTGAGGTCCCATTGCTGGGCCAAGGTGAGGACCGGCAGCAGCTCGGTGACATCGGGCCCGATCATGTGGGCGCCCAGGATCTCGTTGTGCTCGGCGTCGGCGACCACCTTGACGAAGCCGACCGCGTCACCGAGGCCCTGTGCCTTGCCGTTGGCCGCGAACGGGAACGAGGCCGTCTTGACGTCGTACCCCCTGTCCTTGGCCTGCTGCTCGGAGAGGCCGAAGGAGCCGATCTGCGGCTGGCAGTACGTCGCCCGCGGGATCATGTCGAAGTCGATCTCCACCGTCTCCGCTCCGGCGATGGTCTCGGCCGCGACGATGCCCATCGCCTCGGCGACGTGGGCCAGCATCATCTTGCCGGTGACGTCGCCGATCGCGTAGACGTGCGGAACATTCGTCCGACCGAGGGCGTCCACCTCGATCGCACCGCGGTCACTGACCTTCACACCGGTGTTCTCCAGGCCGTAGCCGTCGACCCGCGGAGCGAAGCCGAACGCGGCCAGGAACTTGTCGGCCTCCAGCACCTGCTCCTCACCACCACCCGCCGGCGCGACGGTGACCCGGACGCCCGAACCGGTGTCCTCGACACTCTTGACGGCGGTGCTGGTGAGCACCTTGACGCCCAGCTTCTTGTAGTGCTTGGCGAGCTCCTTGGACACGTCGGCGTCCTCGGTCGGCACCATCCGGTCGAGGAACTCCACGATGGTGACGTCGACGCCGAAGTTCTTCAGCACGTAGGCGAACTCCACGCCGATCGCACCCGAGCCGCCGACGATGATCGAGCCGGGCAGGTTCTCGTCGAGGATCTGCTCCTCGTAGGTCACCACGTTCGGACTCAGCGTCACGCCCGGCACCAACCGCACGGTCGCGCCGGCGGCGATGATCAGGTCGTTGAAGGTGTGTGACGTCACCTGGCCGTCGGCGTCCTTGACGTCGACGCCGGTCGGGCTGGTGAGACGGCCCCAGCCGTTGATCTCGGTGATCTTGTTCTTCTTCATCAAGAAGTGGACGCCCTTGACGATGCCGGCCGACACCTGGCGGCTGCGGGCGTGGGTGGGGCCGTAGGACATGGTCGCGTCGCCCTCGATGCCGAACTTCGCCTTCTCGTGCTGCAGCAGATGCGCCAGCTCGGCGTTCTTCAGCAGCGCCTTGGACGGGATGCACCCGACGTTGAGGCAGACACCGCCCCAATACTTCTCCTCGACGACCGCAACGGTCTTGCCGAGCTGGGCTGCGCGGATGGCGGCGACGTAGCCACCGGGGCCCGCACCGAGGACGAGGACATCGAAGTGGGTCACGGGGTCAGCCTATTGGCTCGCCGGACGTCATACGAACCGGTCGTCCGGGCGACCGATGGGGATGACGTTGCGCGGGGCGACGACGAGGACGACGAGCTGGCGCGGACCGTGCACTCCTTCGACGCGGTCCAGTTCGATATCGCTGGTGGCCGACGGTCCGCTGATCCAGGTGTGTGGACGCCGCGGGTCGAGCAGTGGGAGGGCATCGGGGACGTCTGGCACGATCTGGTCTGCCTCGACGACGCAGACATGGAGGTCGGGCACCAGGCTGATCGCTCGTCGGCCCTGACCGGGGCCGTGGTCGAGGATGACCGTGCCGGTCTCGGCGATCCCGACTCTGGCCCGGGTCACCACGGCGTCGTAGCCGTCGAGGTCCGACGCGGTCAGCGCGCCGTCGTCGGCGACGGCCTCCGGCACCACCAGGTCCAGGTCGCTCGGGACGAGGACTCTGGCACCGACCGGAACCGCGGCCCCGATCTCGGCCAGGAGGTCCGAGGGGTCACACCGCACCACCGTGGCGCGGTAGTCCGAGACCCGGTCGACGAAGTGGGCGACCAGGTCGGGGATGGCGGCGATCCGCGGGGCCTCCGGTGGCGTAGGCGCCGGCTCCACGTTCGCGAGGGCGGACCGAACCCTGGCGAGGATCTCCTCGCGGGCCGTCACCGCCGGCCTCCGTCGGTCCGCCGCCACCACGCGCGGAACGACTCGGCGGGCGCCACGGGGAGGTCTCGGGCGCTGGTCCAGCGCCGGGCGCCGAAGCGTCGCGCGAGCGTCAGCACCACCCCGGTCAGCCGCTCGGCTGTCGCGAGCAGTCTGGGCCGGGAGAATGGCACGGTCGCGCCCTTGACCGCGAGCGACTCGGCGACGTGGCCCAGTCTGAGCGTCAGTCTGGGCACCGAGCCGCGCCGAGCGTCGACCACCTGCACACGCTGGTCGACCAGCACGCTGGGGATGTCGATGCGCACCGGGCAGACCTCGAAGCAGGCGCCGCACAGCGACGAGGCGTAGGGCAGGGAGTCGATCTGCTCGTCGTGGCCCACCCCCCGAAGGAGTGGGTTGAGGATCGTCCCGATCGGACCGGGATACACCGAGCCGTAGGCATGGCCGCCCGTTCGCTCGTAGACAGGGCAGACGTTGAGGCAGGCCGAGCAGCGGATGCAGCGGAGGGCCTGGCGACCCACCTCGTCGGCGAGGGCGCGGGTGCGGCCGTTGTCGAGGAGGACCACATGCACCTCCTGCGGCCCGTCACCAGGAGAGACCCCGCTCCAGGTCGAGGTGTAGGGATTCATCCGCTCCCCCGTCGACGACCTGGGCAGCAGCCGGAGAAGAGGGTCCAGGTCGGACCAGGTCGAGACGATCTTCTCGATCCCGACCACCGAGATCAGCACCTCGGGCAGAGTCAGGCACATCCGCCCGTTGCCCTCGGATTCGACGACGACCAGGGTGCCGGTGTCCGCCACCGCGAAGTTGGCGCCGGAGATGCCGACCCGGGCGCGCAGGAACTTCTCCCGCAGGTGAGCACGGGCCGCCGCCGCGAGCACCGCCGGCTCGTCGGTCAGCTCCGGAGGCGCGGGGCGACCGACGCGAGCCATCTCGGCCAGGAAGATCTCCCGGATCTCCGCCCGGTTGCGGTGGATCGCAGGCACCAGGATGTGCGAAGGCAGGTCGTCACCGAGCTGCACGATCAACTCAGCCAGGTCGGTCTCCCACGCCGCGACGCCAGCCGCTGCGAGGGCCTCGTTCAGACCGATCTCCTGGGTGAGCATCGACTTGACCTTGACCACCTCGTCGGCCCGGTGCCGCTGGACGACCGAGGTGACGATCGCGTTGGCCTCGGCGGCGTCGCGCGCCCAGTGCACGGTGGCGCCGTTGGCCACCAGCGCCGACTCGAGCTGCTCGAGCCGATCGGCGAGCGAGCGCAGCGCGGACTCCTTCACAGCGGTCCCGGCGACGCGCAGCGCCTCCCAGTCGCTGGTGGCGTTGACCTCGTCGACGAGGCGCTGCCGTTTGGCCCGGATGGTGCCGGTCGCATGCGCCAGGTTGTGCCGGAGCTGGGTGTTGCCCAGTGCCGCCCGGGCGGCTGCGGGGAAGGTGGGCATCCCGACGAACGTGCCAGTCACGGTGCACCCACCCGCTCGCTGGTGGAAGCGAGGATCTCGGCCAGGTGGACCGCGCGGACGCCGGCGCGCTGTCGCGACATCAGCCCGCCGATGTGGGTGAGACAGGAGTTGTCCCCGGCGACCACGACCTCTGCTCCACTCTCGCGGATGTGCCGCACCTTGTCGGTGCCCATCGCGATCGAGGTGTCGGCGTTCTTGACCGCGAAGGTCCCCCCGAAGCCGCAGCACTCCTCGGCGCACGGGAGGTCGACCAGGGTCAGGCCGCGCACAGCCTCGAGCAGTCGACGGGGGCGGTCACCCACGCCGAGCATGCGCAACGAGTGACACGTCGGGTGGTAGCTGACCCGGTGAGGGTAGTAGGCACCCACGTCGACGACACCGAGCACGTCGAGGAGGAACTCCGAGAGCTCGTAGACCTTCGGCGAGGTGTCGGCGACGGCGGCGGCCAGCAAGGCGTCACCGGACCGACGCGCGACGAGCGAGTGCTGGTGCCTGACGCAACCGACACACGACCCGGACGGCGTGACGACGGCGTCGAAGCCGCCGAACACCTCCACGAAGTTGCGGACCAGCGGCACGGCTTCGTCGAGATAGCCGGTGTTGACCATCGGCTGCGAGCAGCAGGTCTGCCCCTCCGGAAACTCGATGTCGACGCCCAGCCGACGCAGCAGTCGCACCACCGCCTGCCCGGTGCCGGGGTACAGCGCATCGTTGATGCAGGTGATCATCAGCGCGACTCGCACAGCCCGCCTCAGCTCATCGCGCGGGGTCGGTCGTGATGGGCTCCGCCCTCGACGATGTGCACGACGTCCACCGTACGACCGGTGAGCTCGTGTTGGAGCACCCGGACCGGCCCGGCTCGTGTTTGAGCACCCGGACCGACCCGGTCGGAGCAACACCGGTGCGGAGACGACCAGAGCCGGTGGCTTCTGGCTAACCTGAGCGGGTGACGCTGTACGCCGCCTACGGGACCAACCTGGACCCCGCCCGGATGAGTGAGCGATGCCCGCACTCGCCGCTGCAGGCGACCGGGTGGCTGACCGGCTGGCGACTCACCTTCGGCGGCGAGGAGCACGGCTGGGACGGCGCGCTGGCCACCATCGTGCAGGATGCCTTCGAGCAGGTCTTCGTCGCGATCTACGACGTGACCAGCGAGGACGAGGCCGAGTTGGACAAATGGGATGCCGCCGACACCGGCCTGTTCTTCAAGACCAAGGTCAGGGTCTCCACGCTCAGCGGAGAGACAGTGGTGTGGGCCTACGTGCTCGACGCCTACGAAGGCGGGCTGCCGTCGGCCTCCTACCTCGGCCTCCTCGCCGATGCCGCAGAGGCGGCCGGTGCTCCCGCCGACTACGTCGCCGCCCTGCGTCGCCGCCCCTGTCGCTCGATCGGTCTCTAGGACGCTCTAGCGCGGTCGGCGTATCCGGGTCCACGCTGGTGACTCCTGGGTGACGTAGCCGGTCCACTCCGGCCGGCTCGACCGACGCACCCGCTCGCGAAGGAGGCCACGATGGCCGCGAACCACATCTGCAACGTCGTCCCGTCCCACGAGACCGAGAAGGACTGGAGGTTCAAGCAGTCGGTGGACGCCGGTGTGCTCCGCGCCGCCGGCCCGTTGCCCAAGGAGGTCGACCTCCGCGAGGACTGGTGGACGATCAACGACCAGGAGAGCACCGGCTCCTGCGTCGGCTGGGCCACCGCGGACGGTGTCGTGCGCTGGCACATGACCAAGGCCCGCCGGCTCGCGAAGACCAAGATGCTCTCCCCCCGTCATGTGTGGATGTCCTCGAAGGAGACCGACGCGATCCGGACCCGCCCCGAGACGTTCATCGAGGAGGCCGGCACCACGCTCAAGGCCGCGCTCGACGTGGCCCGCAAGCACGGTGTGGCCCTGGAGGCCGATCTGCCCTTCCATCTGGACACCACGATGTACATCGGCCCCGAGTCGACGTTCTACGCCCGCTGTGCCAACCGCAAGATCGCGTCGTACTTCAACCTCGAGCTGCAGCTGACCAACTGGAAGACGTGGCTCGCCTCGCAGGGGCCGATCCTGGCAGCGCTGATGGTGGACGCGGCCTGGGACAACGCCGGCGCGAACGGCGGCAAGATCGACAAGTTCGAGCCGGCCACCGTCCGCGGCGGACATGCCATCGCGATCATCGGCTACCGCCGCGACGGCCGCTTCATCGTCCGCAACAGCTGGGGCACCAGTTGGGGCGACGAGGGCTTCGGCTATCTCAAGCCGGCCTACATCCGCGCGGCATTCTTCCCCGAGTCCTACGGCGTCAGCCTCTAGCCAACCGCTGGTGCTGTCGTGGCCCCAACCCATCTGCCGCGGTGCTGTCGTTGCTTGGAACCCGGTATACAGCGCACTTTGCCACCATAGGACCGCGGCAGAAGCAAGAAGACCGCGGCAGACGCCACCACTCAGAGCCGCAGGCTGCCGGCCGCCTCACAGGTGGTTGACAGGCTCGGCATCGACTCTGCTCAACAACGGCTGATGGCCTGTCTCTCGGCAACCGAGAGGACGTATGCGGTCTCTCGAACAGACGAGCAGAGAGGCTGGCGATGCCGCGCGTGTTGGGGAAGGCGGTGAGCCGGTCGGTGGTCGTCAACGCCGTCTTGGCGTTGGCCGTGCTCGTGGTGGTCGGGTTGGCCGTGCGAGCCGTCACAGCTGGCGGTGAGAACGAAGCCAGCAACCAGACGACGACCACCGTCGACACGGGCAACGTCGTGGCCAGTGTGACCGCCTCGGGCAATGTCGCGGCGGCGACCACCGTCGCGGTCGACTTCGACGACAGCACTCAGATCGTCCGCAAGATCTATGTCAAGGCCGGCCAGCACGTCGGCAAGGGACAGTTGCTCGCCAGGATCGACCAGACCGATGCCAGACAGACCCTGCGCTCGGCCCAGATCCAGCTGCGAGCGGCCCAGGCGTCCTATCAGGAGACCGTCTCGGGACAGACGTCAGCCGAGCGGGCCGTCGACCAGGCCTCGATCGCGTCGGCCCAGCAGTCGGTGAAGAACGCGGAGCTCGCGTTGCGCCAGGCCGAGCAGAGTGCCCGACTGAATCGCAACCAGGCCAACGCGACGGTCAACCAGGCCCAGCGTGCGGAGAATGCCGCCGAGAGGGCTCTTCGCAAGGCCGAACAGGCCTATCGCGACGATGACAGCGCTGAGAACCTGCAGGCTCTTCAGACCGCCAGGTCCACCCTGTCGGCGGCCAGGAGTTCACTGACCGGCGCGCGACAGCAGCGCGCACAGACCATCCTCTCCGGCCAACAGCAGCTCCAGACCCAGCGGGCCAACCTCGCGGCGTCGCGCCAACAGCTCACCTCGACCCGAGCCTCGGTCAACGCCGACTCTCAAGGCGCCACCGACTCCGAGATCGCCAACGCCCAGGCGGCCGTGGACACCGCCCAGGTGACCGTGGACCAGGCCGCCACCGCCCTTGAGGCAACGGTGCTGAAGGCGCCCGTCGCGGGGACCGTCGCCGAGATCAGCGGCTCGGTCGGCCAGACCGCCTCCGGCTCCTCGACCTCCTCCAGCTCTTCCTCGTCCTCCTCGTCCTCCAGCGACAGCTCGACCAGCTCGAGCTCGTCAGGTTTTGTCACCCTGACTTCGACCCACGTCTTGGAGGTCACCACCTATGTCGCCGAGGCGGACATCGACAGCGTCCGGATCGATCAGCCGGCCGCGGTGACCCTGTCCGCGAGTGATCGTGAGCTGAAGGGCGCCGTCACCTCGATCGACACGGTGCAGACGGTCACCAACAACGTGGTGGAGTACGGCGTCACCGTGCGGCTGGACAAGACCAAGGGGGTCAAGCTCGGCGCGACTGCCGAGGTGGTCATCACCACCGGCAGCAAGGACGACGTGCTCCGCGTCTCCAGCTCGGCGCTCACCACGGTCGGCAACACCACCACCGCCACGGTCCTGCAGGACGACGGCACCACCAAGACCGTCCAGGTCGAGGTCGGCCTGCAAGGCGACAGTCAAACCCAGGTCGTCAGCGGTCTCGACGCCGGGGATGTTCTCGTGGTTCCCGAAACCGACAGCAGCTCGAGTGACTTCACCTTCCCGGGCGCCGGCGGCGGGGCGGGTGGCCTGGGCGGCGGTCCCCGGTGACCGATCGCGCAACCCCGCCCGTCATCGAGATGACTCGCATCTCGAAGACCTACGGCTCCGGCGAGGCTGCCGTCCATGCTTTGCAGAGCATCGACCTCACCGTCGAGCGCGGCGACTACGTCGCGATCATGGGAACCTCGGGATCGGGCAAGTCGACGCTGATGAACATCATCGGTTGTCTCGATGTGGCCAGCTCGGGTCGCTACCGCCTCGACGGCATCGACGTACGCCGGCTCACCGAGCAACAGCTGTCCTTGATCCGCAACCGGAAGATCGGCTTCGTCTTCCAGAGCTTCAACCTGATCGCCCGCACGTCGGCCCAGCTCAACGTCGAGCTCCCACTCGCCTACGCAGGCGTGTCGGCCGTGGAGCGCCGGGAGCGGGCGGCGGTCGCGCTCGACCGGGTCGGCCTCGCCGACCGCGTGCTCCACCAGCCCTCGGAGTTGTCGGGTGGTCAGCAACAACGGGTCGCGCTCGCGCGAGCGATCGTGACCAAGCCCGTGCTGCTGCTCGCCGACGAGCCGACCGGCGCGCTGGACAGCCACAGCAGCGCCGAGGTGCTCGACCTCTTCGATGAATTGGCAGCAAGCGGTCGGACCGTGGTGATGATCACCCACGAGGACGACGTGGCTCAGCACGCCAAGCGGATCCTGCGGTTCAGCGACGGCCAGATCGTCTCCGACATCCGCCAAGTCCCCCTCGATGCGCCGCCACCCAACTGGCGGTCCGGAGTCGGCGCATGAACCTGCGCGAGATGTGGCGCTTCTCCTGGCGGGGCGTCACGGCCAACAAGACCCGCTCGGCGCTGACCACCCTCGGCATCCTGATCGGCGTGGCCGCCGTGATCGTGCTCGTTGCCGTGGGCACCGGGTCGAGCAAGGCCGTCCAGGACCAGATCAGCTCGCTGGGGAGCAACACCTTGACCGTCACCTCGACCTCGACTGGCGGGGGCGGCTTCGGCGGAGGCGGCGGCCCCGGCGGCGGCTCGGAGGCCACCAGCCAGAACGCGACCAGCACCCGCGCCCCGCAGCTGACCATGTCCGACGCAAAGGCGATCGCAACCAGCGACGAGGCCCCGGATGTGCTGGGGGTCGCCCCGGTCGTGTCGGTGTCCTCGGTGACCGCCACCAGAGACGGCGCCGAGCACTCGGTGAGCACCTTCACGGGCACGACGCCGTCCTACCTGCTCATCGACAACACCTCGGTCACCCATGGCCGCTCCTTCACCGATGCGGAGTACGAGCAGCATTCCCGGGTTGCGCTGCTAGGAGTCAGCGTTGCCGAAGACCTGACCGCCGGAGACGTCGCCGACCTGGTCGGCGAGAAGGTGTCCTTCAACGGCGTGCCCTTTACGGTGATCGGCATCTTGGAGGAGAAGGGCAGCACCGGTCCCACCGACTCCGACGACCGGGTGATCGCTCCGGCGACCGCGGTCCAGGACACGCTGGCCGGGTACGGCGACCTCGGCTCGATCTCGATCAAGGCCACGTCGGCGGACACCGTCGATGCGGCCACGGCTCAGGTCGAGGCGATCTTGGACGCGCGCCACGGAGTCACCTCCGACGACCGCGACTACTCGATCAGCAGCGCTTCCTCCATCCTTGAGGCCGCGACATCATCGAACCAGACCTTCACCGTCCTCCTCGGCGCCGTCGCCGCCATCTCCCTGCTCGTCGGCGGCATCGGGGTGATGAACATCATGTTGGTCACCGTGACCGAGCGAACCCGCGAGATCGGCATCCGCAAGGCGATCGGCGCCTCCCGCTCCGACATCATCGGCCAGTTCCTCACCGAGGCGGTGCTGCTCTCCCTGATCGGTGCGGTGGCGGGTGTCGTCGCCGGATTGATCGGGTCGCAGTTCAAGATCGTCGGGGTTCAGCCGGTGGTCGCGCCGTACTCCGTCGTGCTCGCCTTCGGCGTAGCCGTCGCCATCGGTCTGTTCTTCGGTCTCTACCCAGCCAACCGCGCGGCCTCGCTGCGCCCGATCGAGGCCTTGCGCTATGAGTGAGGAGCACCGTTGAGCCATCAGGTGTCGTACGTCGAGGAAGACCCACGCGACCCCGACCTGGTCGAGGACGACTCGTGGGACCAGGAGTGGCTCGCGCAGCCGAAGCGTCGCTCGCGCAGTCGGCGACTGCTGCTGGTCGCGCTGGCAGCCTCGCTCGTCTTCTGGGCCGGCGTCGAGGTCGAACAGCGTTGGGGATCCAGCGGTGGCGTCGGTTCGGCCGCCGACCAGCAACCCGGTGGCGGCGCGGGCGGACTCCCCGGCGAGATGCCGTCCGGCTCCCCTGGCCAGGGCGGCGCGTCGGACGACCAGAGCGGCGAGGGTGCCCCGTCGGGCAACCAGAGCGGGCAGGCAGCTCCACAGGGCGGCAGCGAGGACTCGGCCGGCTCGACTCAAGTCATCGGCACCGTGGTGGCCAAGCACGGCTCGGTCTGGGTTGTGAAGGACCTGGGCGGCACCAAACACCGGATCAAGGTCACCGACGACACCTCCGTGGTGGAGGAGAAGAAGGTCGACAGCTCCGCTGTCAAGACCGGTAGCACCGTCGACATCACCGTCAACGCGGACGACTCGGCCACGGCCGACTCCGTCACCGTCCGCTGAACAGCAAGGAAGGCACCAGCATGAAGAAGCTCTCGACCAGGCCCGTCCTCACCGTCACGATCCTCCTCGCCACAGCCGCCGTCCTGGTCGGGTGCGGATCTGACGACAGCGGCTCGGCAGGCTCGTCGAACGAGTCCTCGGACACCGCATCTGCGGCCACTGCGCCGTCCGGCGGGCCCGGAGGCGGCGTCATGGACGCCAAGACGCAGAAGAAGATCCGCGCCTGTCTCAAGGCGGCCGGGCTGGCCGACGAGATGCCGACCATGCCCACTGATGCACCCAGCGATGCACCCAGCGAGCAACCCACCGGGTCACCGCCGAGCGGGACGCCCTCGGACATGCCCAGCGACCTCGGCAGCGGCGGCCCCGGCGGGCAGGGCGGACAGGGCGGACAGGGCAGCTTCCTCAGCGAGGAGGCCCAACAGGCGCTGCAGGCCTGCGGGATCGAACTGCCCAGCGGCGGACCGGGCGGTCAGCCGTCCAGCAGCAACTGACCACCCCTCGACCTCAGTCGCCCTCGGACGCGGTGTGGCAGACGGCTTCGACGTTGTTGCCGTCGGGGTCGCGGACGAAGGCGCCGTAGTAGTGCGGGTGGTATTCCGGCCACATCCGCGGCTCGTGCAGCGTCTCCGCTCCCGACGCCACGGCGGCGGCGTGCCAGGCACGCACCGTCGCGGCGTCGGGAGCGGCGAAGGCGATGTGGGTCTCCCGGTTGGGGCCGATTCCCTCGAAGGTCGAGATCCAGAAGTGCGGCTGCCCCGTGCCGTAGCCGATGGCAACCCCGAAGTCCATCAGTCGACGATGGCCGAGGACACCGAGCACCTTGTCGTAGAAGGCGGCGGCCGCCTCCATGTCCGTGCAGTTGATGCCGAAGTGATCGATCATGGCACCACTGTGCACCAGGCCACCGACAGGCCGCCGTACCGCGATCTACGTCAGCCGTGCAGGCGACTTCCGCTCAGCTCTCGGAGAGGTCGATGTCGCACTCCTTCTTGGCGTGCTCCTCGATGTTGTCGGCGGCCTTCTGGAAGTCCTCCGAGGAGAGGTCCTGCATCTCCTGGACCACCTGCTGGAGCTTCGCCATGTCGACGCCCTCGGGTGCCTCACCGCTGGACAGGGCCTCTAGGTCGGACAGCTTGAGACCGGCGTCGTCGAGAGCGTCCTCGATCTTGTTGACGGCTTCGTCGAGCTTCTCCCAGTCCGGCTTGACATCAGCCGGTGCATTGGCAGCGAAGTCGTCGACCATGTCGAAGAAGTCCTCGATGTCCGCCGCGCCGGTGCCGCTGCCGCCGAGATCGCTCAGGCTGGACTTGGCGTCCTTCAGATCGTCGCAGTAGGTGTCAGTGCTGCTGCCACTGCCACTGCCACCACCGCTCCCGCAGGCCGTCAGCGCGCCCGCCATCATCACGGTCGCCGCAGCCAGTGTCATGCTTCGCTTCACAGTCTCCCCCTGGGGTAGGTGCCGGCCCGGCCCGGCCGGCCAGGTCGCATCGACGCCGTCCATCCTTGCCGATCGGCGGCCTCGGACGCGAGTTGGCGCGTCGGTGGCTGCGGGAGGTACGGCGGACGCTCGCTACAGTCAGCCAGGTGAGTGACACGATCACCCTGGCCGCTGACGCGGCAGCTCGGCTCCGTGAGGTGACCGGAGTCGAGCGGCATGACATCGCGCTGGTCCTCGGCTCGGGCTGGCTGCCCGCGGTCGACGAGCTGGGCGAGGTGATCGCCGACCTGGCGACCACCGACCTGCCCGGCTTCGCCCCACCGGCCGTGGCCGGGCATGCGGGTCGGATCCGGTCGATCCGGGCGGGCGACCGGACCCTGCTGGTCTTCTTGGGGCGCACGCACTACTACGAGGGCCGCGGTGTCGCGGCGGTCGTCCACGGCGTCCGGACCGCGGCGGCCGCGGGCTGCCGCGTCGTCGTACTCACCAATGGCTGCGGCGGGTTGCGCCCCGAGTGGTCGCCCGGCACCCCGGTGTTGATCAGCGACCACATCAACCTCACCGCGACCTCGCCGATCGAGGGGGCCAACTTCGTCGACCTCACCGATCTCTACTCCGCGCGGCTGCGGGAGCTGTGCCGCACCGTCGAGCCGGATCTGGACGAGGGCGTCTACGTGCAGTTCCCCGGCCCGCACTACGAGACCCCGGCCGAGATCCGGATGGTGCGCACCATCGGCGGCGACCTGGTCGGGATGAGCACCACCCTCGAGGCGATCGCTGCCCGCGAAGCGGGGATGGAGATCCTCGGTCTCTCCCTGGTGACCAACCTCGCCGCCGGACTGAGCGGTGAGCCGCTCAACCACGAAGAGGTGCTCGCCGCAGGTCGGGCGGCGGCCAGCCGGATGGGCGCCCTCCTCGGCGCCATCGTGCCCCGGGTCTGACCATGCGGGTCCTGCTCACGGGTGCGGCCGGCGCGATCGGGCGCACGCTGCTGACCGGGCTGGCCGATCGGGGCCATGACGTCGTCGGCGTCGATGTGCTCCCCGAGCCCGCTGGCTACGACGGCCCCTGGCACACCCTCGACTGCACCGATCCGGATGCCGTGGCCGACCTCTTCGCCGAGGAGAGCGTCGACGCGGTCGCGCACCTGGCCGGGCTCAACTCCGAGGGCGGGCTCGTCGAGGAGCTGCACTCCCACACCATCAGCACTGCCGCGGTCTTGGACGCGATGGTCGAGCAGGGCGTGCGCCGCATCGTCTACGCCTCGTCCAACCACGCCGTCGGCCGAGTGCCGGCCACCGGCTGATCCGGCCACCCTCGGTCGTTTGGACGCTGGGGTTGACTGGTCGCATGACGACCACCCCCATCGGCACCCGCAAGCTCGGCACCAGCGCACCCCTGACCGTCTCCATCCTCGGCCTCGGCTGCATGGGGATGTCGGAGTTCTACGGAGCCCGAGATGAGAGCGAGGCCCATGCCACCCTGCATCGCGCGCTCGACCTGGGTGTGACGTTCCTCGACACCGCAGACATGTACGGCCCGTTCACCAACGAGAAGCTGGTCGGCGACGCCATCGCCGGGCGCCGCGACGAGGTGCAAGTCGCGACCAAGTTCGGCAACGAGCGCGCCGAGGACGGCACCCGGCTCGGGATCAACGGGCGGCCCGACTACGTCCGGCGCGCCTGCGACGCCTCCCTCCAGCGACTGGGGGTGGACCACATCGACCTGTACTACCAGCACCGGGTGGACCGCACCGTCCCGACCGAGGAGACCTTCGGCGCGATGAAGGAGCTAGTCGAAGCTGGCAAGGTCCGCCACCTCGGCATCTCCGAGGCCTCCGCTGACACGATCCGGCGGGCGCACGCGGTGCATCCGCTGACCGCTCTGCAGACGGAGTACTCCCTGTTCACCCGTGACGTCGAGGACGAGATCCTGCCGACCCTGCGCGAGCTGGGCATCGGACTGGTGCCCTACTCGCCGTTGGGCCGGGGCATGCTCACCGGTGCGATCACGGGGCCGGAGTCGTTCAGCGACGACGACTCTCGACGCAGCGGCTACTTCCCGCGCTTCGCGGATGGCGCCTTGCAGAAGAACCTCGATCTGGTCGCACCAGTCCTGGCGGTGGCGGCTGACAAGGGCTGCACGCCCGGTCAGCTGGCGCTCGCCTGGCTGCTGGCGCAGGGCGACGACGTCGTCCCGATCCCGGGGACCAAGCGGCGGGCCTACCTGGAGGAGAACGTCGGCGCGGCCTCGGTGTCCCTCACTCCAGAAGACCTGCTCGCCCTGACCGAGGCGGTCCCGCGGGACGCCGTCGTCGGCACCCGCTACCACGAGTCGGCGATGGGCAACCTCAACGCCTGACGAGGCGTCCGCGCAGGCCGGCGATGCCGGAGCGCATCATCTGCTCGTGGTTCCAGGCCAGCAGCGGACGAGCGGCCCAGGCGGCGGTGCGGAGGGCCCGACTGGCGACGGAGACCTCCTGGTCGAGGGAGAGGCGGGTGCCTGTTGGCGTCTCGGCGAGCCGCCAGGCCACCCGCCCGTCGAGATCACCGGTGGCGCTCACTTCGAGCAGCGGCGGCGTGGTCGAGGTGGCGTGCAGCACCAGGTCGAGGGTGTAGGGCAGCCGCGAGCGACACAGCACCCGCGCATCCTCGGGACCGAGGGTGGCGACGGCGCGGACTTCGGGCCACCAAGAGGGGTACGCCGCCAGGTCGACCAGCACGTCGGCCACCACGTCGACCGGCGCCGCGACGTACCACTCCCCGGTGAACCGGAACCGTCGCGCCATGGCGTCAGTCTCGCAAGCGGTCAATCGGCCCCGGCCGTTGCCGTCTGAGCAGCCACCGGGTTCACGGGGCTGCGGATGCGGTGCTGATACCGACCGGTCGTCAGCCTCGACCAGGACGAGCGGCTAGGAAACCGACGGGCGCAGGCCGGTCAGGAGGCTGCGTAGCGTTGCCGGGCGGCTTCTCCGGTGGTGCCAATGGCTTCGCCGACCTCGCGCCAGGACAGGTGTGCTTGCCGGGCGGCGGTGATGGCTTCGGCGAGTTCCTTCTCCGCGGCAGCGCGACGGAACGCGGCGAGCTTGACCGCCATCAGCGGCGGCAGCGGCGCATGGAAGTCAGCCTCGATGGGCTCGTAGTTCTCGAAGGCGTCGGCCAGTTCGTCGGCGTGGGCGATCAGGTCGGCCAGGGATCGTTTGGTCATCTCGGGTTTCCCCTCTTCAGATACTTCTCGCGGGCGGGACTCATGGCGTGGACGATCGCGAGGATGCCGTGCCAAGTCACGACACCGACCTCGATCAGGTTCCCGGCCCGGTCGGGGCCGATGAACATGACCATGTCGTCGTCTTGGCGAACGTCGACGATCGCGAACCGTAGGGCGTGCAGCATGTCGGCATCGGCGAGCCCGTGACGGTGTGCCGACTCCACGATGACCGGCTCCTCGACCTCGTCGGGACTCTCGCCGGGCTGCTGCTTGTCCACCACTCACCCCCCTTCAGGTTGACAAGGTTACTTGCGGCAAGGTTTCTTGCCAAGCATCGGCGGTGGCCGACGCCGCACCCACTGCGTCTGCTCCTCCCACGCGAGGGCCAGCGACAGCAGCGCGGCATCGGCGTGATGTGGCCCGATCACCTGGAGGCCGATCGGCAGCCCGTCGGTGCTGAAGCCGGCTGGGAGCGCCAGGGTCGGGGCGTTGATCAAAGTGCCGATAGCGGCGACCTCCATCCAGCGGTGGTACGACGACATCGGCACGCCACAGATCTCCCGCGGCCAGGTCTCCTCGACGGGGAACGGCATCACTTGAGCCGTCGGCAGCACGGCGAAGTCGTAGGTCTCGAACAGGCTCTGGAAGGCGAGATAGAGGTCCGACCGCCGCACGGATGCGGTGAAGACGTCGAGGGCGCTGAGCGGGCCGCCGCCGTCCGGGCCGTGCAGCAGGCCCTCGACCTCGAAGAGGGCCTCGGGCTTCAGCGCCGCTCTCATCGCAGGCTGCTCGTAGAGCGCGGCGAGGCCGCTCCCGGCCAGCCAGTGTCGGTAGGTGAGCCAGGTCGGCCACAGATCCTGGTTGCCGCGGAAGGTGTCCCCCGCGGGCAGCTCGTCGAGCGTGGTGACCTCGAAGCCGAGATGCTCGAAGTCGGCCAGCGCTGCGCTCGTCACGCGCAGCACGTCCGGCTCCATCGGCAGATAGCCGCCGAGGTCTCCCAGCCAGGCGATCCGGCCGGTCCGGCGCGCGACCTCGGCCGAGCCGTCGACCGTGCCGGGGTCGAGGGACAGCGGTGAGCGGGCGTCGTACCCCGCCATGGTGTGCAGCAGCATCGCCAGGTCCGTTGCGGTGCGCGCGATCGGGCCCTCGACGCCGCCCTGGGAGCAGAACAGCTCGGGGCCGCCGGATGGCACTCGACCGACCGACGGCCGCAGCCCGAAGACGTTGTTCCAGCCCGGCGGGTTGCGCAAGGAGCCCATGAAGTCACTGCCGTCGGCGACCGGCACCATCCGGAGCGCCACCGCGACCGCGGCGCCGCCGCTGCTGCCACCGGCCGATCGAGTGGGGTCGTAGGCGTTGCCGGTCACGCCGTACACCCGGTTGTAGGTATGCGAGCCGAGGCCGAGCTCGGGAGTGTTCGTCCGACCGATGAAGATCGCACCCGCCCGCCGCAGCCGCGCGACGAAGAGCTCGTCCGTGGTCGCCACCGCTGCGAGGAACGGCGGCCGGAAGAAGCCCGCCGTGGTCGCCATCCCGGCGACGTCCGCCAGGTCTTTGACCGCATGGGGGAAGCCGTGCATCCAGCCCTGGCGCTGACCCTGATCGAGCAGGTCGTCCTTGGCCGCCGCCTCCGCCATCAGCTCCTCACGCGGTCGCAGCACGACGATCGCGTTGACCCGCGGGTTGACCCGCTCCATGTGGTCGAGATAGGCGGTCATCACCTCCACGCAGGAGACGACCCGATCACGGATCGCACAGGAGAGGCTCGGTCGCGGTCCAGTCGACGATCCGGGCCAGATCGGCGGGGCGCCCGGGCACGGGCCCCGGCGGCTCGAAAGAGCCACTGGCCTCCAACGGTTCGTCCGGGCGTCCCACGGGGGCATCGTAGAGTCACGCTACGGTGCGGTCATGGACAGTGCCGACCTGATCGTCCGTGCCCACGCCTGGGTGGCCGAGGATCCCGACGAGCAGACTCGGGCCGAGCTCGAAGCGATCGTGGCCCAGGTCGAGGCGGGCGGCGATCCGGCCGATCTCGCCGATCGGTTCTCCGGGACGCTCGAGTTCGGCACGGCGGGGCTCCGTGGGGCGCTCGGCGCCGGACCGAACCGGATGAACCGGGTCGTCGTGCTCCGGGCGGCCGCGGGGCTGGCGGCGTACCTCCGCGATCAGGGCGCACCTGACGGCGCCCCGGTGGTGATCGGCTACGACGCCCGGCACAACTCCGATGTCTTCGCCCGCGACACCGCGGAGGTGATGACCGGCGCCGGTCTGCGTGCGCTGCTGCTGCCGCGACCACTGCCCACTCCCCTGTTGGCGTTCGCGATCCGCGAGCTCGGCTGCGTCGCCGGTGTGATGGTGACCGCGAGCCACAACCCGCCCCAGGACAACGGCTACAAGGTCTATCTCGGCGACGGCAGCCAGATCGTGCCGCCCGCCGATGCCGAGATCGCAGCACGGATCGCGGCCGTGGGCGCGGTCTCCGAGATCCCGCGTGGCGACGCGGGGAAGGTGCTCGACGAGGAGATCGTCGACCGCTACCTCGACACTGTCGCAGATCTTGCCGAGGACGGTCCGCGAGACCTGCGCGTGGTCTACACGCCGCTGCACGGGGTCGGTGGCACGTCTGCCCACCAGGTGCTCGAGACCGCGGGCTTCGCGGCGCCGGTGGTCGTCACCCAGCAGGAGGAGCCGGACCCGGAGTTCCCCACCGTCGCGTTCCCGAACCCCGAGGAGCCGGGCGCGATGGACCTGGCGATGGCGCTGGCGGACTCATCCGGGGCTGATCTGGTGGTGGCCAACGATCCGGATGCCGACCGGTGCGCGGGGGCGATCCCAACTGCGGGCGGCTGGCGGATGCTGCGCGGCGACGAGGTCGGGGCACTGCTGGCGCACCACCTGCTGAGCCGCGGTCGGCAAGGCGTCTATGCCACCACGATCGTGTCCTCGACTCTGCTCGGCAAGCTGGCCCGTGCCGCTGGGCAGGGCTACGTCGAGACGTTGACGGGCTTCAAGTGGATCGGCCGGGTGGAGGGGCTGGCCTTCGGCTACGAAGAGGCACTCGGCTATTGCTGCGACCCCGAGCACGTCCGCGACAAGGACGGTCTGTCGGCGATGCTGTTGCTCTGCGAGCTCGCCGCCGGCCAGAAGGCGGCGGGGAGGTCGCTGCAGGATGTGCTGGACGACCTCGCGCGAGCCCACGGACTGCACGCGACCGACCAGCTGTCGATCCGTGTCGACGACCTGGCTCTGATCCAGCAGGGCATGGCCGCGTTGCGGTCCACTCCTCCGTCCTCGTTGGGCGGGCTCACCGTCGAGCAGGTGGACGACCTGGCGCTCGGGTCGGCCGACCTGCCGCCCACCGACGGGCTCCGGTTCCGGCTGGCCGACCAGGCCCGCGTCGTCGTACGCCCGAGCGGCACCGAGCCGAAGCTGAAGTGCTATCTCGAGGTCGTCGTGCCCGTCGCGGACGGCGACGTGACCGCTGCGCGGACGATCGCGACCGAGCGGCTGGCCGCGATCAAGGACGACCTCCGGGTCGCGCTCGGCATCTAGGGAGCGCTGATCGTCCTCGGCAGTGTGCTGCTGCTGTGCTTCGGGGGCGTCAGAGCAGGAACGCGATGACCAAGGCCGCCCCGGAGAGCGCGAGTGCGACGATCTCGGGCCACGCCGGCTCGCGGCGTACTGCCTTGCCGAGGGCTACCTGCTCGGCCGACCCGCGCCGAACTCCGGCCAGGTCCCGAGCGTCGTTGACGGCGTGCCGGATCCGCTCCTCGACGAAGTCGGGGTAGGACCGCTGGGAGAGCAGGCCATCGCTGCGCCGCGCGGTCTTGTCACCGCGGGCGAGCGTCCGCCAGGACTTGCCGACGGCCGGGGAGATGTAGCGGTGGTCCCCTGCCCGGACCGCGGTGACCTGCCGGATGGACAGCTCCTCGACCGCAGCGAGCGGGATCGTCACGGTCTCCAGCATGTTGTGCATCACCAGCGCCGACGGCGACAGACCCAGCCGCGGCCGGAGGATCGCCGACCAGACCAACACCGCACCGAAGACGGCAGCGAGGCCGAGCTCGGCTGAGAAGGGCTCGCGGTGATACCAGACAGCGGCGACGACCAGGCACACGGCGATTACCTGGCCGACCACACCCATGACCCGCCCACTGGTCGGTCGGAACCACTCGATCCCAGCCGCGTCGGCCGACTCCGTCATCCGCCGTCCTCTCGCCTCCGGAAGCCACAACCCTATGAGATCCCGCCAGGAGGGGCTGGATCTCTATGCTGGGGCGGTGACGACCTCCTCACCACCGATCCCGAGCGGCATCGCCGGCGATTTCGCCGACGTCACTGCCACCGAGGCCTCGCTGCGGCGGTTCCTGCACGGTCTGCCCGGCGTCGACCAGGTGGGCGCGGAGGCGCGGACCGCAGGTCTGGGCACCAGGTCGATCAAGACCACGGCCAAGGACTGGGCGATCGACCTGGCCATCCGGATGGTCGACCTGACCACGCTGGAGGGCCAGGACACTCCCGGCAAGGTGCGCGCACTGGCCAGCAAGGCGATGCGGCCCGACCCGGCCGACCCGAGCTGCCCCGCGGTCGCGGCGGTGTGCGTCTACCCCGACCTGGTGGCCGTCGCCAAGGAGGTCGTGGGTGACAGCGGGGTCCAGGTCGCCTCGGTGGCGACCGCGTTCCCCAGCGGTCGCGCCGCCCTCGACGTCAAGCTGGCCGACACTCGGGTAGCCGTCGAGGCGGGGGCGGACGAGATCGACATGGTCATCGACCGCGGTGCATTCCTCGCCGGGCACTACCTGCAGGTGTACGACGAGATCGTCGCGGTCCGTGAGGCCTGCGCACGGTCCGATGGCAGTCATGCGCACCTGAAGGTGATCTTCGAGACCGGAGAGCTGCAGACCTACGACAACGTCCGCCGGGCGTCCTGGCTGGCGATGATGGCCGGTGCGGACTTCATCAAGACCTCCACCGGCAAGGTCCAGCCCGCCGCGACGATGCCGGTCACGCTGGTCATGCTGGAGGCGGTCCGCGACTTCCTCGAGACCACCGGACGACAGGTCGGCGTCAAGCCGGCCGGCGGGATCCGCACCAGCAAAGAGGCGATCAAGTATCTCGTCATGGTCAACGAGGTCGCTGGCGAGGAATGGCTCACGCCGACCTGGTTCCGCTTCGGCGCCTCGAGCCTGCTCAACGACCTGCTCATGCAGCGCACCAAGATGGCCACCGGCCGCTACTCCGGCCCCGACTACTTCACCCTGGACTGATCATGGCCGACTCCTCCCCCTTCACCTACGCCCCCGCTCCGGAGAGCCGGAGCATCGTCGACCTCAAGGCGTCGTACGGCCTCTTCATCGACGGCGCGTTCGTCGACGGCCACGGCCGCAGCTTCAAGACGATCTCGCCCGCGACCGAGGAGGTGCTGGCCGAGGTCGCCGAGGCGAACGACGCCGACGTCGACCGGGCCGTCGCCGCGGCCCGCCGGGCACACACCAAGGTCTGGGGCCCGATGCCCGGCCGGGAGCGGGCGAAGTACCTCTTCCGGATCGCCCGCATCGTCGCCGAGCGCAGCCGTGAGCTCGCCGTGTTGGAGTCACTCGACAACGGCAAGCCGATCAAGGAGTCCCGCGACGTCGACATCCCGCTGGTGGCGGCGCACTTCTTCTACTACGCGGGTTGGGCCGACAAGCTGGAGTACGCCGGCTTCGGCACCACCTCGCTCGGTGTCGCCGGCCAGGTGATCCCGTGGAACTTCCCGATGCTGATGCTCGCCTGGAAGATCGCACCCGCCTTGGCGGCCGGCAACACCGTCGTCCTCAAGCCCGCCGAGACCACCCCGCTGACCGCGCTCCTCTTCGCCGAGATCTGCCAGCAGGCCGACCTGCCGCCGGGCGTGGTGAACATCGTCACCGGCGCCGGCGCCACCGGGGCGGCGGTCGTGAACCACGCGGACGTCGACAAGGTCGCCTTCACCGGCTCCACCGCCGTCGGCCGCGCGATCGCCAAGGCCGTCGCCGGCACCCGCAAGCGGGTCACCCTCGAGCTGGGCGGCAAGGCCGCCAACATCGTCTTCGACGACGCGGCCGTCGACCAGGCCGTCGAAGGCATCGTGGACGGGATCTTCTTCAACCAGGGCCACGTCTGCTGCGCCGGCTCCCGGCTGCTGGTCCAGGAGAACGTGTACGACCACCTGCTCGACCGGCTCAAGCGTCGGATGTCCACGCTGCGGGTCGGTGACCCGCTGGACAAGAACACCGACGTCGGCGCGATCAACTCCGGCGAGCAGCTGACCCGGATCCGGGAGCTCTCCGAGGTGGGTGATGCCGAGGGTGCCGAGCGGTGGGAGGTTGCCTGCGACCTGCCGACCAGCGGCTTCTGGTTCCGGCCGACCATCTTCACCGGTGTCTCCCAGGCCCATCGGATCGCTCGGGAGGAGATCTTCGGCCCGGTCCTGTCGGTGCTGACCTTCCGGACTCCGGCGGAGGCGGTCGAGAAGGCCAACAACACGCCGTACGGCCTCTCTGCGGGGATCTGGACCGAGAAGGGGTCGCGCATCCTCTGGATGGCCGACCGGCTGCGGGCCGGTGTGGTGTGGGCCAACACGTTCAACAAGTTCGACCCGACCAGCCCGTTCGGCGGCTACCAGGAGTCGGGCTACGGCCGCGAGGGTGGCCGGCACGGCCTAGAGGGGTATCTGGCATGAGCGAAACCCGCGTCGACGTACGCAAGACCTACAAGCTCTTCATCGGTGGCACCTTCCCACGCTCGGAGTCGGGCTACTCCTACGAGGTGACCGACCACCGCGGCCGCTTTCTCGCCAACGCCGCCAAGGCGTCCCGCAAGGACGCCCGCGATGCGGTGTCGGCCGCCCGGAAGGCGTTCGCGGGCTGGGCCGGGCGGACGGCGTACAACCGCGGTCAGGTCGTCTACCGGATCGCCGAGGTGATGGAGGATCGGCGCCCGCAGTTCGTCGACGCCGTGCGCAGCGCCGAGGGCGCGACCGCCGCTCGTGCCGAGCGGATCGTGGACGCCTCGATCGACCGGGTGGTCTGGTATGCCGGGTGGGCCGACAAGATCGCCCAGGTGGTCGGCGGCACCAACCCGGTGGCGGGGCCGTACTTCAACATCTCCTCGCCCGAGCCGACCGGCGTCGTCGCGATTCTGGCGCCGCAAGCGTCGTCGCTGTTGGGGCTCGTCTCGGTGGTCGCCCCCGCGATCGTCACCGGCAACACCGTCGTCGTGGTGAGCTCCGCCGAGCGGCCGCTGCCCGCGGTCAACCTCGCCGAGGTGCTGGCCACCTCGGACGTGCCCGGTGGGGTGGTCAACATCCTCACCGGCCCCTACGCCGCTCCCGCGCCGTGGCTGGCCTCGCATATGGATGTCAACGCGATCGACCTGACCGGCGCAGCCGGAGACCCGGAGACCGCCACCGCGCTGGAGGTCGCCGCCGCGGACAACCTCAAGCGCGTGGTGCGGGCGCCCGACACCGAGCCCGACTGGACCAAGGATCCCGGCATCGGGCGGTTGACCGCCTTCTTGGAGACCAAGACCGTCTGGCATCCCAAGGGGATCTAGAAGGTGGGGATCTAGGAGGTGCCGACTCCAGGGCGGGCGCGGGTGATCGTGCTCGCCGGACCGTCCGGCGCCGGGAAGTCACGGCTGGCCGCCCGACTCGGGCTGCCGGTGCTACGGCTCGACGACTTCTACCGCAACGGCTCCGATCCGGTGCTGCCCCTGATCACCGAAGGGGCCAACGCCGGATTGATCGACTGGGACGACCCGGCAGCGTGGGATCACGAGGACGCCCTTGCCGCCGTCGAGAAGCTCTGCGCCACCGGCTCGGCCGAGGTGCCGATCTATGACATCGCCCGGAACGGTCGCTGCGGGAGCCAGTCCATCGACCTCCAGGGCGCTGCGTACTTCCTCGCCGAGGGGATCTTCGCCCAGGAGATCGTGCGTGAGTGCGACGAGCGTGGGCTGCTAGCCGGCGCCTACTGCGTCACCCAGCATCGAGCCGTCACATTCTGGCGCCGCCTGGTGCGCGATCTGCGCGAGCGCCGCAAGCCCCCGCTCGTGCTGGTCCGACGTGGTCTGGTCTTGATGCGCGAGCAGCCGGAGGTGGTCGCGCGCGCAGTAGCCCTCGGCTGCCGCGAGGTCGGGCCTGATCAGGCGCACGACGAGATCCGGGCGTTGCTGCGATGACCACCCCCGGTCGCTGGAGTCGTGAGCTGCTCGGCCACCGCCTCGTCCAACCGGACACCCGCTCCTGCGGGGCGGCGGCCTTGGTGATCGCCCAGGCGGTGCTCGACGACTCCTACGCCGAGCTCCTGGTCACCGGCACCCACCCACGCACCGGCTGGGGGCTGATCGGCGAGGGACCGGTCGACCGATTCCGCGCCGAGACCCTCGCCATGCACGATCGGATCACCGGCTTTGTCGACCTGATTGGTCGGCTCCAGCTCCCGTGGCCGCGCCTGCTCGGCACGCCACCGTGGGCCGTTGCCCACCAGCTCACCGCAACCACCGGGACTCCGTACCGCATCCGGCTTGCCGTCGGCGACCGGTCGCGGCTCCCCGACTCGGTGCTCCTCGCTCTCGCGGACGGGCATCCGGTCGCGCTCTACGTCGGCGACCGCTGGCTGCCGCGCCACGTGCTCATGGCGATCGGGTCGACCGAGCGCGGCGACCTGCTCGTCTTCGACCCCGCCCTTGGCCGCACGGTCTCCCTCACTCGGGCTTCGCTGGAGTCCGCCGAACTCCCCGGCCGCTGGCCGCGGCCCTGGTTCGTCGTCCTCCCGCACTGACCTGTCCGATCACCGACTCTGGGCATGCCGAGGACCCCACCGTGGTCGGTGGGGTGTGGGGCGGGGTAGCTAGCCGGGTGGTCCCGAGTCCGGAGCGTCGTTGCCATCGTCGCCGCCCGGCACGGCCCGGCAGCCGGGGATGGCGGTCAGCCCGGTCGGGGTGACGTCGGTGGTGCCGGTGTGGTCGCGGAGGAACACATACCCGTGCGGGGACGTCCACACATAGACCCCGGGTTCGGGCATCACATAGCGCCACGGCGTATGCGTCTTCAACCGATGGTGCCGCCTGCATAGGGCGGCGAGGTTGCAGCTGCACGTCGTGCCGCCGCCGGCGTGCGGGATGACATGGTCGTGATCACAGCCTCGGGCGGGTCGGGTGCACCAGGGGAACACGCAGGTCAGGTCTCGTTGGTCGACCTGGGCTTGGAGTCGGTCGGGCACCTCGTAGGCCTCGACGTGGACATGGTCTTCGAGGTCCAGCACCGGCCTGACCGTGACGACCGTGCGGGGGTGGCTACACCATTCCCGGATCGCCTCGATGCTGACCGGGGTCCGGGTGTTGCCACACCGGCCCACCCCACCAACGCCGGTCAGGGCGTCTTGTGAGAGGTGGAGGAACAGGGTCACCGGCCGTGGCTGGCGGCGGCCCGAGCGACGCACCGGAGCCCCGACTGGGGTCTCGACTGGTCCGGTCTCATCGAGCGCATCCGCCGTCGGCTCGGTCGGCTCGGTCGGCTCGGCCTGTTCGCTCGGGTAGGTCAGGGCGAGTTGGTTGCGGGCGATCTCACCCAACGCGGCCGCCCGGCGGGCATCGAGTGACTCGACGGAGCCGAGATCCTTCAACTGGCCAGCGGTCACCGCCAGGGCCTGGTCGAGGTCCAGCGCGTCGGGTAGGTCGACCTCGGCGTGGATCTCCACGGTGCCGTCGAAGGACACCTGGTCGGCATCGACCCTGACGTGCCGCAGATCGGGGCAGTCGTACTCATCGGCCGGCAGCGTCTCGGCCATGAACCGCGCCCGCGCCTCGGTGATCAGCCGCTCCAGCTGGACCGGACCGATCTTCCCGGCGACCGCGGCGACCTGACCGTCCACGAACGCTGCCGCCTCCACGCTCAAGGACTTGGTGTGGTCGGCCACCCGACGCCCCACCCACGCCGGAATCAGCAGTGCCTGGACACCCTTCCAGGTCTCCGGCAGCCGGTAGGCCAGCTCCAACGCGTCGCCGAGGATGTGCCTGCCGGCATCGGTGGAGACACCCACCGCGGCCGCGAACTCCGGCACCGCCCACTCCGCGATCAACGGCGCCCCCTCACCGGCCAGCGGGACCATCTCACCGCTGGTCCACCAGGCCGCGGCCTCGGAGTCCTCGACCGGCTCGTGCATGCCAGCCCACTCCACACCCCCGACCAACACCCGCACCGCAGCCGACTGCTCAGCCAACCTGGCGTCGCGCACCATCGCCAACACCGCGCCGGGAGACCCCGGCGTCGGCTGGTGGGTGGCGGTCTGGCTCATACCAGTAAGCCAACACCTGACCACCGACACAACCACCCCGAACCCGCCCTGCTATCCCAGTATCCGGACACTATCCAGAAATACTTTCGGGTCATCGCGGACCTCTGCCGATGAGCAGATCGACGAGTCCTGTTGATGAGCCCAGCCGAGCGTCGGGGCGACCTGGTAGACAGACAGCCATGCAGCCGAGCCCCGACCTGACCACCGGACGACGGTCCGATGGTGCTGCCCCGGCAGCGACAGCGACCGGCGGCGACCTGCGCGGCCAGGCCGAAGCCCACCTGCGGGCCTTGGTCGGCAGCCCGGCCGCCGAACTGCGTGAGGACCAGTGGGTCGCGATCGAGGCGCTGGTGGTGCAACGGCGTCGAGCACTCGTGGTGCAACGCACCGGGTGGGGCAAGTCGGCGGTCTACTTCGTGGCCACCCTGCTGCTTCGCGAGCAAGGTGCCGGCCCCACGGTGATCGTCTCGCCGCTGTTGGCGCTGATGCGCAACCAGATCGCCGCGGCGCAGCGGGCCGGCATCCGTGCGGTCACCATCAACTCCACCAACATCGAGGAGTGGGAGCCGATCCAGGCGGCCGTGGCGGCCGGAGAGGTCGACGTACTCCTGGTCAGTCCGGAGCGACTCAACAACCCTGGCTTTCGAGACGAGGTGCTGCCGCGGCTCGCCTCGACCTGTGGGCTGTTGGTGGTCGACGAGGCGCACTGCATCTCCGACTGGGGCCACGACTTCCGACCCGACTACCGCCGGATCCGCACCCTGTTGGCCGACCTTCCGACCGGCATCCCCGTGCTGGCCACGACGGCGACCGCCAACGCGAGGGTGACCACGGACGCCGCCGAGCAGCTCGGCGAGACCGGCGAGGTGCTGGTCCAGCGCGGCTCGCTCGACCGTGAGTCGTTGCGCCTCGGTGTAATCCGGTTGAAGACCGCCGAGCAGCGCCTGGCCTGGCTGGCCGACCACCTGGCCGAGCGACCGGGCTCGGGCATCGTCTACTGCCTGACCGTGGCCGCGACCCGAGAGGTCGCCGACTACCTGCGCACCCGCGGACTGGATGTCGCAGCCTACTCCGGTCAGACCGAGCCGACCGAACGGCTGGCGCTCGAGGAGGCGCTGGCCACCGGTCAGATCAAGGCGCTGATCGCGACCAGCGCGCTCGGCATGGGCTTCGACGCCACCTTGGGTTTCGTGGTCAACCTGGGCGCACCCGCCTCCCCGGTCGCCTACTACCAGCAGGTCGGTCGCGCCGGTCGCGGCAGCAACCTTCCTCCCGACGGCGCGACGGTCGTGCTGCTTCCGGGCCACGAGGACCGTGACATCTGGGCCTACTTCGCCTCCCTCGCCTTCCCCCGGGAGGAGCAGGTCCGGCACACCCTCGCCGCGCTGGCCGAGGAGGGCAGGCCGATGAGCACGGCCACCCTGGAGACCTACGTCGACCTCAGCCGCAGCCGACTGGAGACGATGCTCAAGGTCCTCGACGTCGACGGTGCAGTGCGCCGAGTCCGGGGCGGCTGGGAGGCCACCGGTCGGCCCTGGGAGTACGACGCCGAGCGTCACCGCCGCGTCCGGGAGTCCCGCCAACGCGAGCAGCAGGCGATGCTCGACTACCTGGCGACCGACCAGTGCCGGATGCGCTTCCTGCGTGAGCAGCTCGACGATCCCGAAGCCACCGATTGCGGCCGGTGCGACAACTGTGGCGGTCTGGCGCTCTCTACCGACATCTCAGCCGGCGCGGTCGAGGCCGCCGGCGCCCAGCTCGCCCGTCCGGGAGTCGCGGTGGAGCCGCGCAAGCTGTGGCCGTCGGGACTGGCTCACCTCGGCATCGACCTCAAGGGCAGGATCGCCGAGATGGCCGACGAAGGACGTGCGGTGGCCCGACTGACCGACCTGGGTCATGGCAATGCGCTGCGACCCCTGTTCGCCGCCGGCACCGAGGACGGACCGGTCCCCGACTCACTGGTGCGTGCGGTGATCGAGATGCTCACCGAGTGGCGCCCGCCCGTCGACGGGATCATCGCCGTCGATTCGGCCACCCGGCCGCGGCTGACCACCAGCTTCGCCGAAGGACTGTCCCGCTATCTCCAGGTGCCGATCCTGGGTCGCTGGGCAATCGTCGATCCGCAGGTCGGGCCCGGCCAAGGCGCGGCCAACTCCGCCCAACGGGTCGCCGCGATCGGTCGCCGCTGTGCTCTCGACGTCGACCTCGAGGCGCTGCGTGACCAGCGAGTGCTGCTGGTCGACGACCGCACGGTCACCGGTTGGACTCTCACCCTCGCCGCCCGAGCCGCGCTCCTCGCGGGTGCGGCCGAGGTGCGACCGCTGGTGCTGGCCACGACCACATAGGCCCGGTCGTTGGGGGCGCGTGAATCAGCCCGCCCCCAGCGCGGCGTACCCCGGCTTGATCACCTCGTCGATCAGCGCCAGCCGCCCGTCGAAGGGCAAGAACGCCGACTTCATCGCGTTGATGGTGAACCAGCGCAGATCCGCGAGCGAGTAGTCGAAGGCCTCGACCAGGCTGGCCATCTCGTCGGTCATCGAGGTGCCGCTCATCAGCCGGTTGTCGGTGTTGACGGTGACCCGGAAGCGCAGTCGAGCGAGCAGCCCGATCGGGTGGTCGGCGATCGAGGCAGCAGCCCCGGTCTGCACGTTGGAGGCCGGGCACATCTCCAGCGGGATCCGTTTGTCGCGGACGTACGCCGCCAGCCGGCCGAGCTCGACACTGCCGTCGTCGGCGACGGAGATGTCGTCGATGATCCGGACACCGTGACCGAGCCGGTCGGCGCCGCACCACTGCAGCGCCTCCCAGATCGACGGCAGCCCGAAGGCCTCACCGGCGTGGATGGTGAAGTGGAAGTTCTCGCGCTGGAGATACTCGAACGCGTCGAGGTGGCGAGTGGGTGGGAAGCCAGCCTCGGCGCCGGCAATGTCGAAGCCGACCACGCCGCGGTCACGCCAGGCCACTGCCAGCTCGGCGACCTCCCGGGAACGGGCGGCGTGCCGCATGGCGGTGAGCAGTTGGCGCACCACGATGCGGCCGCCTGAGGCGGCGACGCCCTCTTCGATCCCGGTCTGAACGGCCGCCACCACGTCATCGAGGGCGAGACCGAGGCGACCGTGTTGCTCGGGGGCGTAGCGCACCTCGGCATAGACCACCCCGTCCGCGGCCAGGTCCTCCACACACTCCCTGGCCACCCTGGTCAGCGCCTCGGGGCTCTGCATCACGCCGACGGTGTGGTCGAAGGTCTCCAGGTAGCGCTCCAGGGAGCCGCTGTTGGCGGACTCGGTGAACCATCGCGCCAGCCCCGCCAGATCCCCTTCCGGCAAAGCATGCCCACATTCGGCTGCGAGCTCGACGATGGTGGCCGGTCGCAGACCACCGTCGAGGTGGTCGTGCAGCAGCACCTTCGGCGCCGCTCGGGTCAGGTCACGGGTCGGGACCGGTTCGGCAGGTTCGGAGTCGGTCATGCCAGCCATCCTCGCACCGCCACCGTTGTCGGCGCGGCTCAGTCGATCCGATCGAGGACGAGGGACGAGGGTGAGTACGCCGTGTCCGGGGCCGCGATGTCGAACCCGCCGTCGAGCGTGGCCACCGCACGGTCGAAGCGGTCGGGGTCGTCGGAGTGCAACGTGAGGAGCGGTTGACCGGCGGTGACGGTGTCACCCGGCCGGGCGTGCCAGACCACTCCGGCACCAGCTTGAACCGGGTCCTCCTTGCGGGCGCGACCGGCACCCAGCCGCCAAGCGGCGAGCCCGACGGCCATGGCGTCCAGGCGGGTGAGCACACCCGAGGTGGGCGCGGCGACGACATGGGACTCTCGCGCCACCGGCAGGGCAGCCTCAGGATCGCCGCCCTGAGCCCGAATCATCGCCCTCCAGGCGTCCATCGCCGATCCGTCGGCGAGCCGGTCGGCCGGGTCGACGTCGTCGACCCCCGCGCCGAGCAGCATCTCGCCAGCCAGAGCGAGGGTCAGCTCGACCACGTCGGAGGGGCCACCGCCGGCGAGCACGTCGACCGACTCGGCCACCTCGAGTGCATTGCCAGCAGCGAGCCCGAGCGGCGTGCTCATGTCGGTGAGCAGTGCGACGGTGGGCAGACCCGCATCGGTGCCGAGCGCGACCATCGTCTCGGCGAGCTCACGGGCTCGGGCGAGATCCTTCATGAAGGCGCCCGTGCCGACCTTGACATCCAGCACGAGTGACCCGGTGCCTTCGGCGATCTTCTTCGACATGATCGACGAGGCGATCAGCGGGATCGCCTCGACGGTGCCGGTGACGTCGCGGAGGGCGTAGAGCTTCTTGTCCGCAGGCGCCAGGCCCGCTCCGGCTGCGCAGACCACGGCGCCGACCGACTCCAGCTGGGCGAGCATCTCCTCGTTGGAGAGCGAGGCGCGCCAGCCCGGGATCGACTCGAGCTTGTCGAGCGTGCCTCCGGTGTGGCCCAGACCGCGACCGGACAGTTGCGGCACCGCGACGCCGCAGGCGGCGACCAACGGCGCCAACGGCAAGGTGATCTTGTCCCCCACCCCGCCAGTGGAGTGCTTGTCGACGGTGGGCCGCGACAGCGAGGAGAAGTCCATCCGCTCCCCCGAGGCGATCATCGCGTCGGTCCAGCGGGCGATCTCGCCCCGGTCCATGCCGTTGAGCAGGATGGCCATCGCCAGCGCGGACATCTGCTCTTCGGCCACTTCGCCGCGGGTGTAGGCGTCGATCACCCAGTCGATCTGACTGTCGCTGAGCCGACCACCGTCCCGTTTGGCGATGATCACCTCGACCGCGTCGTGCTGCTCCACCCTCAGCTCCTCTTCGAGCCCACGGGGACGGAGTGGTAGCCGCGCAGCACGAAGGTGCCGCGCGACACCGGGTCACCGACCAGATCGAGCTCCGGGCACGCGTCGAAGAGCGCGGTGACCGACTCGAACAGCTCCATCCGGGCCAGCGGCGCGCCGAGACAGAAGTGCACGCCGACGCCGAAGGCGACGTGGTTGTTGGGCTCACGGTCGACCCGGAGCTCGTCGGGGTCGTCGAAGACAGCCTGGTCGCGGTTGGCCGATCCGAGCAGGACGGCGATCTTCTGGCCTTCCTCGACGGTGATCCCGCCGACCTCGACCGGCTCCATCGCGGTCCGTTCGAAGAGCTGCAGCGCCGAGTCGAAGCGCAGCATCTCCTCCACCGTGACGGCGACATCGGCGCCGGGTCGCAGTCCGCGTTGGAGCATCGCGGTGAGCCCGTTGCCGAACACGTTCACCGAGGCCTCGTGGCCGGCGTTGAGCAGCAGCACCCCCGACGCCACCATCTCGTCCTCGCTGAGCTCGGTCTGAGCCAGGTCGCTGAGCAGGTCCTCGCGAGGTCGGACGGTGCGCTCCCGGATCAGGTCGCGGATCAGGCCGCCGAAGTCGGCGGCCGCCGCCACGGCCGCGTCGACCACGGCCGGTGACGGATCGACCTCGTACATCCTCACGATCGCCTGGGACCACTCCCGCAACTCGGCCGCGGTCGAGGACGGCACACCCAGAAGCTCGGCGATCACCAGCACCGGCAACGGCTCGGCGAACTGGCCGATCACGTCGAACGACGCCGGGTCCACCTCGTCGAGCAACTCCCGCGCCAGCTCACCGACTCGCGGTCGAAGCCGCTCGATGTGGCCTCGGGCGAACACCCGGGCCACGGGGCGCCGCAACCTGGTGTGCTCGGGGGGCTCGTTCTCCATCATCTGGTTGCGGTGCAGCAGGTTGAACGGCTTGAGGTAGTCGGCGGGCTGCTTGTCCTTCCAGAGCCGGCCGAGCCGACGATCACGCTGCACCGCGCTCACCGACGCGTGGTCGAAGGCCAGCCACATCTGGGACGCCTCGTGCCAGGCCACCGGATGGCGGGCGCGCTCGGCGGCGAAGAAGGGATAGGGGTCGGCGATCACCTCCGCCGCAGTGAGGTCAAGCGAGGTCGTCGGGACCGAAGGCATCGGGCAGCACCTCATCCATTCGTCGTACGCCGGCACCTGTCATCAGCAGCAGGTCCGGTCCACCGTTCTCCCAGAGCAGTTGGCGGCAGCGGCCGCAGGGCATCAGCACCTGACCGTCGCCATCGACGCAGAACACGTGCGTGAGGCGGCCGCCGCCGGTCAGGTGCAACTGCGAGACCATCCCGCACTCGGCGCACAGCGCGACGCCGTACGCCGCGTTCTCCACGTTGCAGCCGCTGACCACGCGGCCGTCGTCGACCAGGCCGGCGACACCGACCGGGAAGGAGGAGTACGGCGCATACGCATGCTCCATCGCGGCGACAGCATGGAGCCGGAGCGACTCCCAGAGCTCCGGTGGGTCGGGGGCGACCATCAGCCGACCGACCCCTTCCGATAGACCAGTCCGTCGGCCTTGGGCATGCGTAGTCGCTGCGTGGCGAACGCGAGCACCAGCAGCGTGGCGACGTACGGCGTCATGCTGGCGAAGTCCCTCGGAACCGAGTCGGTGAGGAAGAACCAGAGCAGGAAGCCGATGCCAAAGGCAGCAAAGACAATCCCTCCCACGGTCTGTTGCCGGCGGATGCGGAAGGCGGCGAAGACGAGCAGCCAGAAGCCCACCAGCAGCAGGAGAGCGTGGATCACGTCGGGGTCGCGTAGATGGAGGCTGTCGGTGTAGCCGAACATGCCCGAGCCGAGCAGCACTCCCCCCGGGCGCCAGTTGCCGAAGATCATCGCGGCTAGGCCGACGTAGCCACGGCCGTTGGTCTGGTTGGTGTGGAAACCGGACGAAGAGACCAAGGCGAGGTAGCCGCCGCCGAGACCGGCCAGGCCGCCGGAGACGATGACGGCGACGTACTTGTAGAGCCGGACGTTCACGCCGAGGCTCTCCGAGGCGTACGGGTTCTCCCCGCACGACCGCAGCCGGAGACCGAAGGAGGTGCGCCACAACAGCCACCCGGTCACCGGGACCAGCAGAATCGCCACAATGGTGACGATCGAGATCCGGTTGGTCACCGCCGCGACCATCGCAGCCACGTCCGAGACCAGGAACCAGTGCTTCTGCGCCAAGCTCGAGGCCGCGTCGGAGAGCCCGGGGATGGTGATGGACGCCGGTTTCTGTAGTCCGGTGAGCTGTTGGGCGCCGCCGTGGCCGTACTCCGAGTCGAGGTCGGCGAAGTAGGCCTCGGCGAGGAAGGTCGTCAGGCCAAGAGCGATCACATTGAGCGCGACACCGGACACGATGTGGTCGACGCCGAAGGTCACCGTCGCTACGGCGTGGATGAGGCCCCCGATCGCGCCGAACGCGACCGCACCGAGGAGCCCCCAGTAGGGGCCGTACCAATATGTGCAGTACGCCGCCCCCCAAGTGCCGAGCAGCATCTGGCCCTCCAGGCCGATGTTGACGACACCGGAGCGCTCGCTCCACAACCCGCCGAGAGCCGCGAGCAGGATGGGGCAGGTCGACACGATCGCGGCCCGCAATCCGCCCTCGGAGTCGATCTCGTTGGCGCCGGTGATGACTCGGACCAAGGAGACCGAGACGAGGCCGGCCAGGAGGTAGAGATACCAGGTCGGTCGACCACGCCGTTGGCCGCGGGTCTCGGTGGGCTCCATCAGCATGGACGCGCTCATGCCGCGCTCACCCCCTCCGGCGTCACGCCGGCATCAAGGGCCGTGCGCAGCGCGCGCTGCTCGGCGATCGCCCGCCAGCGCTGCACCACGGCGTAGGCGACCACGACCGAGAGCACCACCACGCCCTGGGTGATCTGCACGATCGAGGGCGAGATCCCTGCCTGGAGCTGGAGCTTGTTGGCCTGCTCGGAGAGCCAGGCGAAGAGCACGGCGCCGAAGAAGATGCCGAGCGGACGGTTGCGACCGAGCAGGGCAACCGCGATGCCGGTGAAGCCGAGCTGGTGTTGGAAGGTGGGGCCGTAGTAGCCCGCCTGACCGAACAGAGCCGGCATCCAGATCAGGCCGGCGATCCCACCGGAAAGCAACATCGAGATCACGATCATCTTCTTGACGTTGACGCCGGAGGCCACCGCGGCCGCCTCGTTGGCCCCAGTGGCCCGCAGGTCGAAGCCGAATCGGGTCCGGTTGATCAAGACCGACACTCCGATCCCGACGACGACAGCCAGCAGCACCAGCGTCCAGACGTTGCCGTCGGTCTTCTCGAAAAGCTGCCAACCCTCGAACCTGCTGGAGTCCGGGAGCGGAGGGGTGCGTCGACCCTGGCCGTACTGCTGGCCATGGTTGGACAGCAGGTAGCCCACCAGCGTGATGGCGATCGCGTTGAGCATGATCGTCGAGATGACCTCGCTCACGCCCCTGGTCACCTTGAGGATGCCGGCGATGCCTGCCCAGATGGCGCCCACCACCACGGCGACGACCAGCGCGACGAGGACGTTGAGCTTGCCGGGGAAGATCGCCGCACCGGCGACCAGCGCGGCGGTGTACGACGCCAGGGTGTACTGCCCCTCGAGCCCGATGTTGAACAGGTTCATCCGGAAGCCGATGGCCGCCGCGAGGGCGGCCAGGAAGATCATCGACGTCTGGTTGATGATGTTCACCCAGCTGCGACCGCTCGGTGCAGTGAAGATCAGCGACCAGAAGTCGCCCACCGAGGCGCCGGCCACCATCAGCACCAGGCTGGTCACCACGACCGCTGCGACGACCGCGATCAGCGGCGCCAATAGCGCCATGCCTCCCTGCAGCACCTTGTTCATTCGGGGCCCCGGCGGAAGTGTGGGCTGGCGGAGCGCAGCGGGGGAAGCCCGCAGTTTCGTGGGGTGAGTTTCATGCTGCGCCCTTCCCGCCGGTCATCGCAGAGCCGAGCTCTTGTGGGGTGACCGTGCGCGGGTCGAACTCACCGACCAGCTCACCGCGCAGGATCACCTCGATGCGGTCGGAGAGCCCGATCAGCTCGTCCAGGTCGGCGGAGATCAGCAGCACGCCCAGGCCCTCCTGGCGGGCACGCTTGATGTGTCCCCAGATCGCGGCCTGGGCGCCGACATCGACGCCGCGGGTCGGATGGGAGGCGATCAGCAGCACCGGCTCGCCGCTCATCTCGCGGCCGACGATCAACTTCTGCTGGTTGCCCCCCGACAGCGCTCGGGCGGTGGTGTTGATCGAGGGGGTGCGGACGTCGTACTCCGCGACGATGCGAGTGGTGTCGTCCCTGGCACCCTTGCGGTCGATCATGCCGTGCTTGCTGTTGGGCGGCTGGGTCTGGTGGCCGAGCATGCGGTTCTCCCACAGCGGACTGTCCAGCAACAGGCCATGGTGGTGGCGATCCTCGGGGATGAAGCCGATGCCGGCCTCCCGGCGCGCGCGGGTGCCCCAGCTGGTCATGTCCTCGTCGTTGAGCTCGATCACCCCGGCCGCCCGGGCCATCCCCATCACGGTCTGGACCAGCTCGGATTGGCCGTTGCCCTCGACCCCGGCGATGCCGAGCACCTCGCCGCGGTGGATCTTGAAGCTGATGTCGCGCAGCAGGTAGCGGCCTTCGGCGTTGACCAGGTCGACGCCGCGGAGCTCCAACAGCTCGATGTCGGTGACGGTGGACTCCTCGGTCTCGGGCGAGGGCAACTCGGAGCCGACCATCAGCTCGGCCAGCTGACGCTTGGTGGCCGTCTTGGGGTCGGCCTCGCCGACGGTGGTGCCGCGCCGCATGACGGTGATGTCGTCGGCGATGGCGAGCACCTCGTCGAGCTTGTGGGAGATGAACAGGAGCGTGCAGCCGGAGGCGCGCAGCTCGCGCAGGTTCGCGAAGAGTGCGTCGACCTCCTGGGGGACCAGCACCGCGGTGGGCTCGTCGAGGATGATGATCCGGGCGCCGCGATAGAGCACCTTCAAGATCTCCACCCGTTGGCGGGCCCCCACCCCGAGATCCTCCACCAGGGCGTCGGGGTCGAGGTCGAAGCCGTAGGCGTCGGAGATCCGGACGATCTCCGCGCGCGCCCGGTCGCCGATGCCGAACAGCTTCTCCGCGCCGAGCACGACGTTCTCCAGCACGCTGAGGTTGTCGGCCAGCATGAAGTGCTGGAAGACCATGCCGATGCCGGCCTTGATGGCGTCGGTCGGCGAGGAGAAGTGCACCTCCTCGCCGTCGAGGGTGACGCTGCCCTCGTCAGGCTTCTGGACGCCGTAGAGGATCTTCATCAGCGTCGACTTGCCGGCGCCGTTCTCACCGATCAGCGCGTGCACCGTGGCTGGTCGGATGGTGATGTCGACATCCTTGTTGGCGACCACACCGGGGAAGCGCTTGGTCACACCGCGCACCTCGATGCCCCCGCCGGTGGCGCTGGGGACCTCCGCCTCACGAGCCTGTGTGGTCACGGGTGCTCCTCTCTGGAGGCCAGAATGACTCGGGCCCGGTGCGCACGCTACCGCGTGACACCGGGCCCGAGTGAGAAGGAACGGCTTCGATCAGCGATGCCTCTCCGTCACGGAGCGGTCGGCACCTTGATCTTGCCGGACTTGATCTTCTTGGCGTAGCCGTCCAGCTGACCCGTGATGTCGTCGATGAAGCCACCCGAGGTGGAGTAGCCCACACCATCGGCCTTCAGGTCGTAGGTCTGGTAGCTCACCAGCGGTGAGCCGTCGGCCACGGACTGGATCATGTCGAACGTCGCCACGTCGACCCGCTTGAGCATCGAGGTGAGGATGTGCGGCTGCTGGTCGGCCGGAGCGGTGAGGTACTGGTCGGAGTCGACACCGATCGCCCACTGACCCGCCTCGGTGGCGGCTTCGAACACACCGGAGCCGGAGGCACCCGAGGCGTGGTAGACGATGTCGGCACCCTTGTCGAACTCGGCCGCGGCGGCGGCCTTGCCCCCGGCCGGGTCGGAGAAGCCGGACAGGTCGCTCTCCTCGATGTACTTCACCTCGACCTTGATCTTCGGGTTCACCGCCTTGGCGCCCGCGACGTAGCCGGCCTCGAACTTCTTGATCAGGTCGGTGTGCACACCGCCGACGAAGCCGATGTGGTCGGCCTTGGTCTTCAGCGCCGCAGCCGCACCCACCAAGAAGGAGCCCTCGTTCTCGGCGAAGCCGAGGTAGGCGACGTTGTCGTTGGCCTTGTCGTCGGGGTCGTAGCCGTCGATCACCGCGAAGTTGATGTCCGCATAGTCGGGGGCCACCGCGTTGACCGCGTCGCTGTAGGCGAAGCCGACACCGATGATCGGGTTCATGCCCGCCTCGGCCATCTGGCGCAGCCGGTCCTCACGGGCCGACTCGGCTTCACCATCGGTCGCCTCGCCCTCCTTGCAGGTCGCGCCCAGCTCGGAGACAGCCTTCTCCAGACCGGCATAGGCCGAGTCGTTGAAGGACTGGTCGCCACGGCCGCCCACGTCGTAGGCCAGGCCGACCTTGGGCCCGTCCCCGCTTGCGTCCGCGCAGGCGTCCTTGCCACCGGCAGCGCTGCTGGTGTTGTCGCTGCTCGGCGCAGAGTCGTCGTTCTTGGCGCAGCCGACGAGCGCCACGGACGCCACCGCCGTCACTGCCACAATCTTGGTCAACCGACGCAAGGGTCCTCCTGGTGATCGTTTCGCTTCGCGCCGGACGGCGCTCGCGCCTCACCCTAATACCGCTCCCGGGGCCTGATGGAACACGGGGCGCACAACTGTTATCAGGTGGTGATCCCCGTTATCCGTTGGTGATCTGGGTCAAGCTGGCGAGAGGACGGCGCCGACGGCGGCCTCGGCCAGGATCCGCGCGCCCAGCCCGATCGCGCCCTCGTCGATGCGCAGGTCGCCTTGGTGCAGGTCGAAGGTCGGTCCGCCGGGGGTGCGCGTGCCCAGGCGACCCATCGCTCCCGGCACCGACTCCAAGAACCAGCCGAAATCCTCACCGCCCAGGCTCTGCGAGGTCGCCACATGCCGGGACTCCCCGACCACCCGGTCGATGGCCGCACCGAGCAGCTGGGTCGCGTCGCGCTCGTTGACCACCGGCGGCACCCCGCGCAGGTAGGTGATGTCTGCTGCCACGCCGTACGGCGCCAGGATCTGACCGACCAGCTCCCGGACCAGGTGCTCCGCGTCGGCCCACGCGACGGCATCGAGCATCCGCACGGTGCCGGCGACGCGGCCGGCCGTGGGGATCACGTTGGGGGCGCCGCCCGCCTGCACGATCCCCCAGCTCACGCTGACGCCGGCTCGCGGGTCCATCCGCCGCGACAAGATCGCGGGCAGCTCGGTGACCAGCTTGGCCAGCGCGAAGGTGAGATCCTCGGTGAGATGCGGTCGCGACGTGTGGCCGCCCTTGCCGCTGAGCCGGACGTCCAGCAGGTCCGAGGCGCCGGTGATCGGCCCCTCCCGCAGCCCGACCATGCCGACGTCGGTGCTCGGGTCGCAGTGCAGCGCGAAGATGTGCTCCACCTCCTCCAGCGCACCCTGAGTCATCATCGCCAGGGCCCCGCCGGGCATCTTCTCCTCGGCCGGCTGGAACAGCAGCCGCACCCGACCGGGCAGACCACCCTCGGCGTGCAACTCGGCGAGCGCCAGGCCGGCGCCAACCAGGCAGGCGGTGTGCACGTCGTGGCCGCAGGCATGCGCGACCCCCACCACCGTGCTCCGCCAAGGGTCCGCGGTGGTGTCCTGCACCGGGAGCGCGTCCAGGTCCGCACGCAGCGCCACCCGCGGGCCGACGTCACCCAGATCCGCGATCAATCCCGTCGCCGAGTGCCGGGTGACCTGCCAGGCGGAATCGGCCAAGGCGGCGGCCACGCAGTCAGTGGTCCGCAGCTCGGCGAAGGCCAGCTCCGGGTGCGCATGGAGGTCGCGCCGAAGCTCGATCAGCCCGGGCAGCCGTCGATCGACGACGCCCTGGATGAGCCGCGATGCCGCGGCAAGGTTCGCTGAGGTGAGCATCACGGGAGACTCTAGTCGTGACCCATCTGCCGCGGCGCTGTGGTGGGTGGGGACCCGGAATACGAGGCTTCTTGCCACGACAAGACCGCGGCAGATGCCTCAGCGCTGGTCAGCGTCGTAGGCCGCGAGGATGCGGTCGGCCGCGAGAGGAGCGGCCAGCTGGCCGGCGAGCACGGCGGCACGGACCTCGTCGCGGATGGCGGTGACGCCAGGCGAACGGCGCAACCGCTCGCTCAGCTCGTCACGGACGAGTGCCCACATGAAGTCGAGCTGTTGGCCGGCCCGCTTGTGCGTCAGACCCTCGGGGCCGAGGTGGTCGCGGTGCCGCGCGATCTCGGCCCACACCTCGTCGACGCCGGACTCCTCGAGGGCCGAGCAGGTCAGCACCGGGGGGATCCAGCGCTCGCTGCCGCGATAGACCATCCGCAGGGCGCCGGACAGCTCGCGGGCCGCCCCGCGAGACTCGCCGAGCAGCTCGCCGTCGGCCTTGTTGACCGCGATCACGTCGGCGATCTCGAGGATGCCCTTCTTGATCCCTTGCAGCTGGTCACCGGTGCGGGCCAGGGTGAGGAAGCAGAAGGTGTCGACCATGCCGGCGACGGTGACCTCGGACTGGCCGACCCCGACCGTCTCGACGAGCACGACGTCGTAGCCCGCCGCCTCGAGGACCAGCATCGCCTGCGTCGTGGCCCGGGCGACCCCGCCGAGCGTCCCGGCCGCAGGCGAGGGCCGGATATAGGCGTGCGGATCGGCGGCGAGCTTCAGCATCCGGGTCTTGTCGCCGAGCACGGACCCTCCGCTGCGCACCGACGACGGGTCGACCGCGAGCACGCCGACCCGATGTCCCTGCGCGGTGAGCCGGGTGCCGAGGGCCTCGATGAAGGTCGACTTGCCGACCCCTGGCACCCCCGAGATGCCGACCCGGGTCGAGCTGAGCGAACCGGGCACCGCGACGGCCTCCAGCAGCTCCCGCGCCGCGGCCCGGTGCGCGGGCAGGGTCGACTCGACCAGCGTGATGGCGCGCGCGACGGCGGCACGCCGGCCGTCGCGGACCCCCGCGACGAGCGCGGGGACATCCACCGGGCGCGCCATCCGACGTCGGCCCTCAGCCCTGGCTGGCGCGCAGCTTGGCGAGCAGGTCCAGTGCCGAGTCGGCGATGACGGTGCCGGGCAGGAAGACCGCTGCCGCGCCCATCTCCTCGAGCGTCGCCACGTCGTCCGGCGGGATGACCCCGCCGATGACGACCATGATGTCGGGCCGACCCAGATCGGCCAGGGCACGCTTGAGAGCGGGCAGCAAGGTGAGGTGCCCGGCAGCCAGCGAGCTGACCCCGACGATGTGGACGTCCGCGTCCACCGCCTGCTGGGCGACCTCCTCGGGAGTCGAGAAGAGAGGCCCCACGTCGACGTCGAAGCCGAGATCGGCGAAAGCGGTGACGACGACCTTCTGGCCGCGGTCATGGCCGTCCTGGCCCATCTTCGCGACCAGGATGCGGGGCCGCCGACCCTCCTCGGCCTCGAACTCGGCGGTCGCTGCCAACACCTGCTCGGTCTTGTCGTCGCCGTCGCGGCGGGCTTCGTCGCGATACACCCCAGCGATGGTACGGATCACGGCCTGGTGGCGGCCGTAGACCTTCTCCATCGCCTCGGAGATCTCCCCGACGGTGGCCTTGACCCGAGCCGCGTTGACCGACAGCTCCAACAGGTTGCCCGACGACGTGGCGGCGGCGTTGGTGAGAGCGTCCAGCGCACGGCGTACCTCTTCGGGGTCGCGCTCGGCCCGCAGTCGCTCCAGCTTGGCGATCTGCTGGCGGTAGACCTCGTCGTTGTCGACCTTGAGGACCTCCAGCGGCTCCTCGTCGGCGATCCGGTAGGTGTTCACCCCGATGACCGCCTGGGCGCCGGAGTCGATCCGCGCCTGGGTGCGGGCCGCGGCCTCTTCGATGCGCATCTTCGGCAGGCCCTGCTCGATGGCCTTGGCCATCCCCCCGGCCTCCTCGGCCTCGGTGATGTGCGCCCAGGCCCGCTCGGCCAGGTCGTGGGTGAGCCGCTCGACGTAGTAGCTGCCTGCCCACGGGTCGATGATCTCGGTGGTCTTGGTCTCCTGCTGCAGCAGCAGTTGGGTGTTGCGAGCGATCCGGGCGGAGAAGTCGGTCGGCAGGGCGATCGCCTCGTCCAGGGCGTTCGTGTGCAGGGACTGGGTGTGCCCCTGGGTCGCCGCCATCGCCTCGATGCAGGTGCGGGCGACGTTGTTGAAGACGTCCTGGGCGGTCAGCGACCAGCCCGAGGTCTGGCTGTGCGTGCGCAGCGACAGGGACTTGGGGCTCGTGGGATCGAACTGACCGACCAGCCGTGCCCACAGAGCCCGGGCCGCGCGCAGCTTGGCGACCTCCATGAAGAAGTTCGTCCCGATCGCCCAGAAGAAGCTCAGCCGCGGGGCGAAGGCGTCGATGTCGAGGCCGGCGGCCAAGCCGGCCCGGATGTACTCCACGCCGTCGGCGAGGGTGTAGGCGAGCTCGAGGTCGGCGGTCGCGCCTGCCTCTTGCATGTGGTAGCCGGAGATGGAGATCGAGTTGAAGCGGGGCATGTTGGTCGCCGTGTAGGCGAAGATGTCGGAGATGATCCGCATGCTCGGCGCCGGCGGGTAGATGTAGGTGTTGCGGACCATGAACTCCTTGAGGATGTCGTTCTGGATGGTCCCCGCGAGCAGCTCCGGCTTCACCCCCTGCTCCTCGGCCGCGACGATGTAGAGCGCCATCACGGGGAGCACCGCGCCGTTCATCGTCATCGAGACACTCATCTGGTCCAGCGGGATGCCGTCGAAGAGGGTCCGGGCGTCGTAGATCGAGTCGATCGCCACCCCGGCCATGCCGACGTCGCCGCGGACCCGCGGATGGTCGGAGTCGTAGCCGCGGTGGGTGGCGAGGTCGAACGCGACCGAAAGGCCCTTCTGTCCCGCCGCGAGGTTGCGCCGGTAGAAGGCGTTGGACTCCTCGGCGGTGGAGAAGCCGGCATACTGTCGGATCGTCCAGGGTCGGGTGGTGTACATCGTCGGGTAGGGCCCGCGCAGGAACGGCGCCAGCCCCGGCCAGGTGTCGAGTGCGTCCAGGCCGGCCAGGTCGGCCGGGCCGTACGACGGCGCGATGTCGATGCCTTCCGGCGAGTGCCAGGCGGGTCGTGTGTCGCCCGAAGTGTTGCGGTTTGGGCCCAAACGGCGGAGATCCGGGGCCGAATCACGCAGTTTCGGCCCATTCGGTGGGGTCAACGGGAGCCCGGCGAAACTCTGCGGGATGGTCATGACGCGTCCTCTCGGGCCTGCCCCAGGGCCTCTCGGGTCCGGCCTAGGAAGGCCAGGGCGTCGAGGCCCATGGCGCAGGAGTCGTCGAGCAGGTCGGCCTCGACGGTCCGGGCGCTCGGCTTGCCTGCGAGGATCACGCGTCGTGCCCCGGCGTCCCGCAATGCGGAGACCAGTTCGGCCCCCCACTCGGCGTAGGCCCCGTCGGTTCCGGCCAGGCAGACCACCGGTTGGCCGGCGTACGCCGCCACGACCTGCTCCGGTCCGCCCGTCGCGCCGGCAGAGTCCACGGCTACACCACCTGCCGCGAAGAGGTTCGTCGCGAAGGTGGCCCGAGCAGTGTGCGCCGCGACCGTCCCCATCGTCGCGAGGAAGACGCGGCCGGTCGGCGGATCGGCACGCAGCGCTTCGAAGGCGGCGCCGTAGCGTCTGACCGGGTCCGGCTCGCCGCGACGCTCGGGCCGCACCTCGGCCAGGTTGGGAAACTCGCTGAGCCCGGTGATCGGATGCCGTCGCGTCGCCACCAGGGCGTCTCGCCGAGCGACGACGTCGTCGATGCGGGTGCGCAGGGAGCCGTCGGCGAGGGCGGCCTCGACGCCGCCCGCATCTTCGATCCGACCGAACTCGGCCCAGGCCGCCTCGGCAAGGTCGTGGGTCAACTGTTCGACGGCGTACGCCCCGCCGGCAGGGTCGCTGACCGCCGCCACATGCGACTCGGCGATCAACAGAGAAGAGACGTTTCGCGCGATCCGCCGCCCGAACGCGTCCGGCTCGCCGAGCGGCAGGTCGAAGGGCAGCACAGTGACGGCCTCCGCGCCCCCGACGCCCGCAGCGAACGCCGCCACGGTGGTGCGCAGCATGTTGGCGTAGGGGTCGTAGGCGCTCATCATCGGTCGGCTGGTGACCGCGTGCTGCCGTTGGCCGCGCGTGTCCTCCCCCGCTCCCGACAGCTCCGCGACCCGCGCCCAACAGGCCCGGGCGGCGCGCAGCTTGGCGATCGTCGGGAACTGCTCGTCGGTGGCGGCGTAGCGGAACTCGAGGAGTCCGAGCGCATCCTCCACCGCGATCCCCGCGCCCACCAGCGAGCGGAGGTACGACGCCCCGACGGCTAGCGTGAAGCCGAGCTCTTGGGCGTCGGAGGCGCCGAGATCGTGCACGGTGGTCCCGTCGACGACGACGCCGAGCATGCCCGCGCCGAGCGCGAGCCGAGCCACCGTGACCAGGTCGTCGGCATCGGTGCCGCAGAGACCCCGCACGGTCGCCCCCACCGGGTCGACACCGAGGTTCGTCCCGGGGGCGGGTGTGACCCCGTGTCCGGCGACCAGGGCGAGCAGTTCCTCGGCGGCTGTCCGTGGCGCGGTTGGGGCGTCGAGCACGACCGGCGCGAGGTCGAGCATCACCCCGGCGAGCAGGGTCGCTAGGTCGGTGTCAGCGGTGGCGGTGACCCAGAGGGAGGTAGCCCCGTTCTCCAGGTCGGCGACCACGTCTGCACTGTTGCCACCCAGCACCGGTGCCCGCAGGTCCCAGGGACCGACCCGCGGTGGCCGGACGGGGGCAGGCAGGTCCTCGGTGGACGCTGCGACGCCTAGCGGCGGCACCGCGATGCCGTCCAGGGTGGTGCGTGCCAACTTCTCCCAGACGAGCGAGTCGGGATCCTCCCCGGCCATCGTCCTGGTCTTGCGCAGGACGGCTGCGGTGGCGGCCTCCCACTGCGCGCGGCTGTGCCGGGCGGGCTCCACGTCGAGCGGCAACGACCGGTCGACGGAACTGTCGGCGGAGGTGCTCATACTGGTGAGAATAGGAGTCCCGCAGACGCCACGGCCACCGGTTGCGGCCCAGTGAGACCCATCCCACTCCGCCCGGTCGACGACGGCGACCGGCAAGCGGACGTCGTCCTGCTCCGGAAGGCAGCCCAGGTCAACCAGGCCTGGGCCGCCGCGCAGCCGGGCCGCCGCGCAGCCGGGCCGCCGCTACCGACAGCACGCATTGACGTCGATCGAAGAACCTCTCTAGCGTGTCTTCGCACGAGGCGTGATCCAGGGTCGCCACTGGCCGAATCATCCCCGTCCGAATCGTCCCGGTCTGTATCATCCCCGTCTGGAGGGGTCGTTGATATCTGTGTTGTCGTCTCCCGAACACCCGCACACCGAGAACGTGTGGGGGACGTCTCGGCCGTCGCGAGCGGCCCATCCGTGGGATGCTCCGCAAGGCGCGGAATCGAAGCCATACCGGGTTGTCTCGCGAGATTTCGCAACGCCGCGGAGCGCCCTCGGGGCGTCGCGCAGCAGACCATCGGCTTCCCCAACACGTTCTGAGAACCTCCGATGAGCTCGGTCAGCGGGGATCTCATGCAGGACAGAGGAGAGGACGGGGTGGCTGGGTTGGCCGACGTGGTGCGCTCCGTCGTCGAAGCGCACCGCCATGAGCGCGGTCCGCTGCTCGTCATCTTGCAGGACCTGCAGCACCGGCTCAGGCATGTGCCGGCCGACGCGGTGCCACTGATCGCCGCCGAGCTCAACCTGTCTCGCGCCGACGTCCACGGCGTGCTCAGCTTCTACCACGACCTGCGCGACCAGCCTGTCGGCCGGACGATCGTCCAGGTGTGTCGCGCGGAGGCTTGTCAGGCCGTCGGCGCGGAAGCCCTCGTCTCCGCGGTCGAAGACGAGTTCGGCATGAAGGTCGGCGAGACGACCGCCGACGGGTCGTTGACACTCGACCAGGTCTTCTGTCTCGGCAACTGCGCACTCGGGCCGTCCATCCTTGTCGACGGCCGCGTCCACGGCCGGGTGAGGCCGGAAGATGTCGCCGCGCTCGCCAAAGGCCAGGCGTGACCAGAATCTATGTGCCGCGCGACTCCGCGGCCACCTCGGTCGGCGCCCATCAGGTCGCGGACGCCATTGCTGCTGCCGCCGCCTCCCGTGGGCTCGACATCACCCTCGTCCGCAACGGCACCCGCGGGATGCTCTGGCTCGAGCCGTTGGTCGAGGTCGAGACACCTGAGGGACGCTTCGGTTACGGGCCCGTTGTCCCCGATGACGTCGAGGGCCTGGTCGACGCCGGGCTCCTCGACGGGTTCTCCGGCGGGGCGGACCATCCGCTAGCGCTCGGGCTCGTCGAGGAACTCCCCTGGATGCGGGAGCAGCAGCGGATCTGCTTGGCCCGGGTCGGTCTCATCGATCCGCTCTCCGCCCAGGACTATCTCGCCCACGGGGGGCTCGTCGGGCTACGGCGTGCCCTCTCCCTCACCCCGGAGGAAGTGGTGGAGGAGGTCGTGGAGTCGGGTCTGCGCGGCCGCGGTGGGGCGGGATTCCCGGCGGGCGTCAAGTGGCGCACGGTGGCTGGCGCGGAGGATCCACTGAAGTTCGTCTGCTGCAACGCAGACGAGGGCGACAGCGGGACGTTCGCGGACCGGATGATCCTCGAGGGCGACCCCTTCGCCCTGATCGAGGGAATGACGATCGCCGCCGCCGCAGTCGGCGCGCACGAGGGCTATGTATATCTGCGGTCGGAGTATCCCGACGCTGCCGCCATCTTCCGGGAGGCGCTCACGATCGCCCGAGAGCTGGGCTGGCTCGGTCCGGATGTGTTGGGCTCGGGCTACGCTTTCGATATAGAACTCAGGGTCGGGGCCGGTGCTTACATCTGTGGCGAGGAGACCTCGATGTTGGAGAGCATCGAGGGGAATCGTGGCACGGTCCGAGCCAAACCACCCATTCCCGCGCTGAGCGGCCTCTTCGGACGTCCAACCGTCGTCAACAACGTGCTCACCATGGTCAGTGTCCCAGCCGTGCTCGCCGAGGGAGGAGCTGCGTACGCCGCACTCGGCGTCGAGCGCTCGCGCGGCACCCAGGTCTTCCAACTTGCCGGCAACATCGCGCGCGGAGGAGCATTCGAGACCGTCTTCGGGATCTCCCTGGCCGACCTGGTCCATCGGCTGGGCGGCGGCACCCGCTCCGGACGACCTGTGCGCGCGGTGCAGGTCGGCGGTCCCCTCGGCCAGTACATCCCGGCCAGCCGGCTGGACATCCCCACCGGCTACGAGGCGTTCGCGGCTGTCGGAGCGATGCTGGGACACGGTGGGATCGTCGTCTTCGACGACACCACGGACATGGCGGCGATGGCCCGCTTCGCCATGGAGTTCTGCGCCGAGGAGTCCTGCGGCAAGTGCACGCCGTGCCGCATCGGCTCGACCCGTGGCGTCGAGACCATCGACAAGATCCGGAGCGGCGTCGACCGCGATGCCAACCTCACCCTGCTGACCGACCTGTGCGACCTGATGGCGACCGGATCCCTCTGCGCGATGGGCGGTCTCACCCCCAATCCGGTCCTCAGTGCGCTCCAGCACTTCCCGGAGGACTTCGACACCTTGGAGACAGGACGATGACCCTGCAAGTCGACCACGACCTCGGCACACCGGCACCCGCCCACGAAGCGCCTGCCGTGACCGTCCACATCGACGGCGTTCCCGTCACGGTGGCCGAGGGCACCTCTGTGATGCGTGCCGCGGCGCTCGCCGGCATCGATATCCCCAGGCTATGCGCCACCGACAGCCTCGCGGCGTTCGGATCCTGCCGACTCTGCCTAGTCGAGGTCGAGGGCGGCCGCGGCACCCCGGCCTCATGCACCACCCCCTGTGTCGACGAGATGAAGGTGAGCACACGCACCGAGAAGATCGACAAGCTCCGCCAGGGCGTGATGGAGCTCTACCTCTCCGATCACCCCACCGACTGTCAGACCTGCGCACCGACCGGTGGCTGCCACCTCCAAGATCTCGCCGCGGAGGTCGGGCTGCGCGAGATGCGCTACGGCTACGACGGCCACCATCACCTCGGCTCGCTGGTCGACTCCAGCAATCCCTACTTCACCTTCGATCCCTCGGCGTGCATCGCCTGCTCACGCTGCGTCCGAGCCTGCGGCGAGATCCAAGGCACCTTCGCGCTCACGATCGAGGGGCGCGGCTTCGAGTCCAAGGTCTCGGCCAGCGCCGGCGAGAGCTTCCTCGAGTCTGAATGCGTCTCCTGCGGCGCCTGTGTGGCGGCCTGTCCGACCTCCGCGCTGCAGGAGAAGCTGGTGACCGATCTCGGCATGCCGACCCGGACGGTTAAGACGACCTGTGCCTACTGCGGCGTGGGTTGCTCGTTCAACGCCGAGTTGAAGGGCGAAGAACTCGTCCGCATGGTTCCCGACAAGTTCGGTGGGGCCAACGAGGGCCACGCCTGCGTCAAGGGTCGCTTCGCCTTCGGCTACACCCACCACCCCGACCGGATCACGACGCCGATGATCCGCGAGAAGATCACCGACGAGTGGCAGGTCGTCGACTGGGAGACCGCGATCTCCTACGTTGCGCGGCGCATGCAAGAGATCCAAGCCAGCTACGGTCCGGCCGCGATCGGCGGCATCACCTCCTCCCGCACCACCAACGAAGAGGTCTACGCGGTCCAGAAGATGGTCCGCGCGGCCTTCGGCAACAACAACGTCGACACCTGCGCCCGCGTGTGCCACTCACCGACGGGCTACGGCCTCAAGCAGACATTTGGCGAGTCTGCGGGAACCCAGGACTTCAAGTCGGTTGCCGAGGCGGATGTCATCGTGGTGATCGGCGCCAACCCGACCGACGGCCATCCTGTCTTCGCCTCCCGGTTGAAGCGCAGGCTGCGCGAGGGCGCCCGGCTCATTGTCGTCGACCCTCGCCGGATCGACTTGGTCCGCTCACCGCACGTCGAGGCGACCCACCACCTCGCGCTGGCGCCGGGCACCAACGTCGCGATCGTCAACGCCCTCGCTCATGTCATCGTCACCGAGCGCCTGGTCGACCGAGAGTTCGTCGATGCGCGCTGTGAGGAGTTCGACACCTGGGCGGAGTTCATCGCTCGCCCCGAGAACAGCCCCGAGGTTGCTGCCGAGGTCACCGGAGTGCCGGCAGAGGACATCCGCGCTGCGGCTCGCCTGTACGCCGAAGCACCCAACGGCGCGATCTACTACGGGTTGGGGGTCACCGAGCACAGCCAGGGCTCGACCATGGTGATGGGCATGGCGAACCTCGCGATGGCCACCGGCAACATCGGACGCGAAGGGGTCGGCGTCAACCCGCTACGCGGGCAGAACAACGTGCAGGGTTCGTGTGACATGGGGTCGTTCCCCCACGAGCTCCCCGGCTATCGCCATGTGTCCGACGACGTCGTGCGAGGCACGTTCGAGGAGCTCTGGTCCAAGAAGCTCTCGTCGATCCCCGGGCTCCGGATTCCCAACATGTTCGACTCCGCCCTGGACGGCTCCTTCCGCGGGCTGTACGTCCAGGGCGAGGACATCGCGCAGTCCGATCCGAACACCAGCCATGTCTACGCCTCTCTCAAAGCGTTGGACCTGCTGGTCGTGCAGGACCTCTTCGTCAACGAGACGGCGCAGCTGGCCCACGTGTTCTTGCCAGGCACGTCCTTCTTGGAAAAGGACGGCACCTTCACCAATGCCGAGCGACGCATCAATCGGGTCCGGCCGATCATGGACCCGGTCTCGGGCAAGCACGAGTGGCAGATCGCATGCGACATCGCGACGGCGATGGGCTACCCCATGGCGTACGACGACGCGAGCCAGATCATGGACGAGATCGCCGCCCTGACTCCCACCTTCACCGGTGTCTCGTTCGCTCGGCTCGATGCCGCTGGCAGCGTCCAGTGGCCGTGCAACGACGACTTCCCCGACGGCTCGCCCGTCATGCACGTCAAGGAGTTCACCCGGGGCAAAGGCCGCTTCCAGGTCACCGCTTTCGTCCCCACCCTCGAACGCACGAGCCGCAGGTTCCCCCTGATCCTCACCACTGGCCGCATCCTGAGCCAGTACAACGTCGGCGCACAAACACGTCGCACGCCGAACGTGGTGTGGCACGCCGAGGACATCTTGGAGATCCACGAATCCGACGCCGAGGTGCGGGGTATTCGCGACGGCGACGAGGTGACCATCACCAGCCGGACGGGTGAAACGATCCTGCGTGCGGTCATCTCCGACCGGATGCCCGCTGGCGTCGTGTATACAACCTTCCACTATCCGCTCAGCGGAGCGAACGTGGTGACCACGGAAAACTCGGACTGGGCCACCAACTGTCCGGAATACAAGGTGACCGCAGTGCAGGTGACGGTCGGGACGCATCCGGAGGCCGCACTGACCCAGTTGGCCGGATCGGTTCCCGCGGGTGCGCCGCAGCGGAGCAGCGGAGGATGAGCGACCACGTTCCGTCGGCGAAGCTCCGGATGGCGAACGACATCGTTCGTCAGTGGGCCCACCTATCCGCCCAGGAGCGCTCGGTTCGGCTGGCACAGCACGTCAACTCCTTCTGGGAGCCACGCATGCACGTCCGATTCGAGACGCAGGTCGCCGCGGCCGGGGACACTTGCGACCCGGTGATCGTCGAGGCCGTGCGCCTACTCGTCGGTCCCTGAGGGCCGACTGGCCACAGCGGGGTCAGCGCGCTTCCCCACCTCCGCCTCCCCCACTGGCGATCCTGGTCGTCCAGCAGCTCCGCAGCGCGGTGACCCACCGGTAGCCGGGGATTTGTCACATGGGGCCCGGGCATCAGAGTCCGGGGCGGAACGATACGGTGACCGGGTGGCATCGACGTCCCTCGTGAAGGGAGCGCGGGCAGCGCGCTCGACCATCGCACTGAAGATCGTCATGGCCGTGAGCGGCTTCGTCTTCGTCGCCTTCGTGCTCGCGCACATGTACGGCAACTTGAAGATGTTCGCCGGCCACGACGCCTTCAACGAATACGCCCACCACCTGCGCACGTTCGGTGAGCCGATCCTGCCGTACGCCGGGTTCCTCTGGCTGCTGCGGATCGGGTTGATCATCGCGCTGATCGCCCATGTGTGGTCGGCGGCCAAACTCTGGGGCCGGGCCAACCACGCCCGCACCGTGAAGTACTCCGCCAGACCCAAGACCGCCTCGATGCTCTCCTCACGCTGGATGCGCTGGGGCGGCATCGCCCTGCTGCTCTTCATCATCTGGCACCTGGTCAACTTCACCATCGGCAAGGTCAACGTGTCCGGTGGGCCGACCGACGACCCCTACAACCTGGTCGTGGACACGTTCGCGAGCTGGTGGATGACGCTGATCTACCTGGTCGCGATGTTCGCACTCTTCCTGCACCTGCGGCACGGGGTCTGGAGTGCCTCCCAGACCCTCGGCTGGACCAACTCTGCGCGCGCCCGGGTCTGGGCCAAGGGGCTCGCGCTCGGCATCGCGGTCGTCGTCGCCGGCGGCTTCTCCCTCGTCCCGATCTTCGTCGTCGCCGGCGTGATCGCGAAGTAGACCCGAAGGACCTGAAGATGGCTACCCCGAAGACCGCGAGCAAGGCCTCCGTGCAGACCTCGGACGACGCGCACGGCTACTACGTCCTCGGCGACCCGATCGCCGATACGAAGGGCCCTGACGGGCCGGTCCAACAGCGTTGGGACACCCGGAAGTTCGAGGCCCGACTGGTCAACCCGGCCAACCGGCGCAAGCTCTCGGTGATCATCGTCGGCACCGGCTTGGCCGGCGGCTCGGCCGCCGCCACCCTCGGTGAGGCGGGCTACCAGGTCAAGGCCTTCTACTACCAAGACTCCGCCCGCCGGGCCCACTCGATCGCCGCCCAGGGCGGCATCAACGCAGCGAAGAACTACAAGGAGGACGGCGACTCGGTCTTCCGGCTGTTCTACGACACGGTCAAGGGCGGTGACTACCGCTCGCGGGAGTCCAACGTCTACCGGCTGGCAGAGGTCAGCGCGAACATCATCGACCAGTGCGTCGCCCAAGGTGTGCCGTTCGCCCGGGAGTACGGCGGTCTGCTCGACAACCGCTCCTTCGGCGGTGTGCAGGTCTCGCGCACCTTCTACGCCCGGGGCCAGACGGGCCAGCAGCTCCTCATCGGGGCCTACCAGGCGTTGGAGCGCCAGGTCGCCGTCGGCTCGGTCACGCAGTACTCCCGCCACGAGATGCTCGACCTGATCGTCGTGGACGGCCGCACCCGGGGCATCGTCGCCCGCGACATGGTCACCGGCGAGATCGAGACCCATGTCGCGGACGTGGTGGTGCTCGCCACCGGCGGCTACGGCAACGTGTTCTTCTTGTCCACCAACGCAATGGGCTGCAACGTCACGGCCAGCTGGCGGGCCCACCGCAAGGGCGCGCTGATGGCCAACCCTTGCTACACCCAGATCCACCCCACCTGCATCCCCGTCTCCGGTGACCACCAGTCGAAACTGACCTTGATGTCGGAGTCGCTGCGCAACGACGGCCGGATCTGGGTGCCGAAGCGGCGCGAGGACTGCGACAAGGATCCGAGGGAGATCCCCGAGGAGGACCGCGACTACTACCTGGAGCGGATCTACCCCTCCTTCGGCAACCTGGTCCCCCGCGACATCGCCTCCCGGCAGGCGAAGTACGTCTGCGACGAGGGTCGCGGGGTCGGGCCGATGGTGGGCGACTTCCGCCGCGGCGTCTACCTCGACTTCGCCGACGCGATCAAGCGCCTGGGTCGAGGCGCCGTGGAGGAGAAGTACGGCAACCTCTTCGACATGTATGCCCGGATCACCGGCGAGAACCCCTACGTCACGCCGATGCGGATCTACCCGGCCGTGCACTACGTGATGGGCGGACTGTGGGTCGACTACGACCTCGAGTCCAACCTGCGTGGCCTCTTCGTAGCGGGTGAGGCGAACTTCTCCGACCACGGCGCCAACCGGCTCGGCGCCTCGGCGTTGATGCAGGGGCTGGCCGACGGCTACTTCGTGCTCCCCAACACCATCCGCGACTACCTCGCCGACGGACCGTTCGAGCCGATCGGTGACGATCACCCCGAGGTGGTCGCCGCGCGCGCCGCCGTACAGGAGCGGATCGACCGGCTGATGTCGATCGGCGGCACCCGCTCGGCCGACAGTTACCACAAGGAGCTCGGCAACATCATGTGGGAGTACTGCGGCATGGAGCGGACCGAGGAGGGTCTGCGCAAGGCCATCGACCTCATCCGCGAGCTGCGGGCGGACTTCTACTCCAACCTCAAGGTGCTCGGCACCGCCGACAGCCTCAACCAGTCGCTGGAGAAGGCCGGCCGGGTCGCCGACTTCATCGAGCTCGGCGAGTTGATGTGCATCGACGCGTTGAACCGGCGCGAGTCCTGCGGCGGCCACTTCCGGGCCGAGTCGCAGACGGAGGACGGCGAGGCGCTGCGTCACGACGACCAGTTCGCCTATGTCGCTGCCTGGGAGTTCGGCGGTGACGACGGGGAGCCGGTCTTGCACAAGGAAGACCTCATCTACACCGCGATCGAGATGAAGCAGAGGAGCTATAAGTGAGACTGACCCTGAAGATCTGGCGTCAGGCCGACTCCTCCTCTACGGGGGCGATGCACACCTATGAGCTCGACGACGTCTCGCCCGACATGTCGTTCCTGGAGATGCTCGACGTCCTCAACGAGCGACTCAACGACCAGGGCGAGGAACCGATCGCCTTCGACTCCGACTGTCGCGAGGGCATCTGCGGCATGTGTGGCCTGATGATCAACGGGCAGGCGCACGGGCCCGAGGTGACCACTACCTGCCAGCTGCACATGCGCTCCTTCTCCGACGGCGACACCATCACCGTCGAGCCGTGGCGCGCCGACCCGTTCCCCGTCCTGAAAGACCTAGTCGTCGACCGGAGCGCCTTCGACCGGATCATCCAGGCGGGCGGCTTCATCTCGGTCAACACCGGCTCAGCGCCTGATGCCGAGGCGATCCTGGTCCCCAAGCCGGACGCCGACCGCGCCTTCTCGATGGCGATGTGCATCGGCTGCGGGGCGTGCGTGGCGGCCTGTCCCAACGGGTCGGCGTCGTTGTTCCTGGGTGCCAAGGTGACTCACCTCGGCATGCTCCCCCAGGGTCAGCCCGAGCGGGACGAGCGGGTGACGGACATGATCGCCCAGCACGACCACGAAGGCTTCGGCGGCTGCACCAACATCGGCGAGTGCACCGCGGCCTGCCCCAAGGAGATCCCGCTCGACGCGATCAATCAGCTCAACCGGGACCTGCGCCACTCCTTCATGCACGGGCACTGACTCACACTCAGCTCCCGCCCGGTTTGCGAACGTCAGTGCCCGCGACATCCACACAGCATGGACGCTCCGCTGATGTGGCGATTGTGCTACGTTTGCGCACATGTCCTCCGTCGCCGCGCGAGAGTTGCGCAACCACACGGCCCGGGTCCTCGACCGGGTTGCGCACGGTGAGCAGGTGACCATCACCGTCAACGGCGAGCCCGTCGCCGACCTGATCCCCACGCGGTCGCGGCGGCGTCGCTTCATGACCCGCTCGGAGTTCCTGCAGATCCCGTCGGCGGACCCGGGACTCAGGGCCGAGTTGGCAGAGCTGGCCGGCCAGACCCTCGACGAGCTGGGGCCGATCGAGTGACCCGCGGACTACTCGACACGAGCGTGTTCATCGCGCGCGAGTCCGGCCGCCCCGTCGATCACGCCAAGCTGCCCGACGAGGCGTTCGTGAGCGTCGTGACGCTCGCCGAGCTCCAGGCCGGAGTCCTGGCTGCCCAGGGCACCGACGTGCGCGCGCGTCGACTGCGCACGCTGGAGGCGCTCGCCGCCTATGACCCGCTCGTGGTCGGGCCCGCGGCCGCTGCCGAGTGGGCGCGAATGCGTGTGCTGCTGGCTGGCTCGCGACGCAAGGTGAACGTGAACGATCTGTGGATCGCCGCTGTTGCCGCCGCCAACGGGCTCCCCGTCGTGACCCAGGACGACGACTTCGACGTGATCGAGGATGTGGGCGGGCCGGCGGTCGTGAAGATATGACGGGTGGGGCACCGCCAGGCCCGTACCCAGAGCCCGCAACAGCCAGATCAGCTGTTCCCGATCGACCCCAGGGGGCTGGCTGCCGCCTTCTTGAAACGGCCGAAGTCACCGCACGCAAAGTACGTGTTTAAGAAGTCTCGGCCCGTTCCGCGTCAGAGAACAACGACCCCGGCGCAGTCAACACCCGCCCGATAGACACACCGCCAGCCCGACAGCAACCACCGAATAGATTCCGGGCGGACTCTGCCTCACCGTCCCTGGTCGCGCTTCTCGGTCCGGGCACGCCATGCGCGGCGGGCTGCCGCCAGGGTCAGCACGGAGCCAGCTCCCGCAGCGAAGACGGCTGCGGCACATCGGCGGCCCCCAGACGCCCGATCCGCTGACTCCTCCGGAGCGCGTGTCGACCCCGGCTGCCCATCCGGTCCAGTTGCTCCTCTGGGGCCGATGCTCCCCACCTCGGACCCGTCGGCGGGCGAGGCACCGGCAGCCCCCGCCTCGGTCGGTCCGGAGTCAGCCTCGTCATGGGGTGCGATGGGCGCGACCCGGATGGCCCGGGACGCCGGTGCGGTATGCGCCCAGGCGGCGCCGTACAAGGTGATCCGGGCGAAGTAGTTGATCCAGACCATCACGATCAGCGCGATCCCGAACAGCTGGAACGCGGGTTGTCCGGCCGTGCTGCTCAGCAATCGCGAGGCGAGCAGCTTGAGCACCTCGAACCCGGTGGCGGCCAGCAGCGCACCCTGCCACAGGACGCGGCGAGGGTTCTCACTCGCGCCGAGGATGACATACATCGCCATGAACAGCAGCGCCGAGGTGACCACACCGACCAGCACGGAGATCACGGTCAGCACCGGCGCCAGGCCCTCACCGAGGTCGACCCAGCCCAGCAGCTGCCTCGAGAAACGGGTCACCACGCCCGACAGCGCCACGCTGACCGCGAGCGAGACGCCCAAGACGGGGAGCATCACCAGGTCGCGCAGCATGCCCATGACGAAGTTCGGCCGATCGACCTGGTCGACGTCGAAGACGTGCAGCAGCGCCGTACGCATCGCGGAGACCCAGCCCAGGCCGGTGTAGAGCGCACCGAGCAGACCGAACCAACCGAGCGCCGACGTCAGCCGCTGCACCTCCTGGAGCGACAGCGCTCCGTCGGAGCTGCCGAACACCCCCGGGAACGCCGAGGTGACCGCCTTGGTGAGGGTGTCCTGGGCCTCGGGATAGACCTCGGTGACCCGTCCGATCACGAACAGCGCCAGCGCCATCAGGGGGAAGAACGACAAGAAGCCGAAGTAGCTGATCCCGCCCGCGTTGACCGAGCCCTGGTTCTGCGAGTAGTGCTCCTGGGTGCGGATCAGATGGTCCAGGATCGGCAGCCTGCGACGGGCTGCCGAGAAGCGCCCCATCACCCGGCTGACCAGCGACGGTCGGTCCGCCATCGTTGTCCCTAGCTCCGCCGCACCTAGGCGAGGGCGGCGGTCGGGGCCAAGGTGAACTCCCCCGTCGGCTGCCAGCCGCGGGTCGGGTCGTGCTCGTAGAGGTGGAAGCTGTCTGCGGTGAACTCGCAGGTGAAGTCGGCGAGCTCCGCGTGGGCGCGGTCCAGAGCCGGGTCGGGGAGTTGGTGGGCCACTGTCACATGAGGGTGGTACTCGAACTGCAGGCTCACATCCAGTGGCCCACGACGAACCTGCTCGGCCAGCCGGGTGCAGCGGTCGAAACCGTGGGCGACCGTGACGAAGACCACCGGCGAGATCGGTCGGAAGGTGCCGGTGCCCTGGAGCCGGACCCCGAACGAGTCGAACCCGGCAGCGACCGCCGCCAGGTGGTCGCGGATCAGGCCGAGGTCGGTCCCCGTCGTCTCGATCGGGGGAACCAGCGTGATGTGGGTCGGGATCTGCGCCGCCGCCACGTCACCGATCGAGATGCGGTAGTCCTGCAGCTCTCGGCCCCAGGGCTCCGGGATGGGGAGCGCGACTCCGATGGTGGGCATCGAACCTGACCTTAGCCCTAGCGCGTGGCTCGCGAGGTGAAGCCGACCCGCTCGTAGACGTCGCGCAGGGTCGCCTCCGCGACCGCTGCGGCCCGGCTCGCGCCGTCGTCGAGGATCGCCTGCAACTCGTGCGGGTCGTCGAGCAGCTCCAGGGTCCGGTCACGGAAGGGCGTCACGAAGCCGACGACCACCTCGGCCAGGTCCTTCTTCAGGTCGCCGTAGCCACGGCCGGCGTACTCGCTCTCCAGATCGGTGATGCTGCGACCGGTCAGCGCGGAGTAGATGGTGAGCAGGTTGCTGACTCCGGGCTTGGCGTCGGGGTCGAATCGGATCTGGGTGTCGGAGTCGGTCACCGCCGAGCGGATCTTCTTCGCGCTCGCCCTCGGATCGTCGAGCATCTCGATGATGCCCTGCGGGGAGGAGGCCGACTTCGACATCTTGGCGGTCGGCTCCTGGAGGTCACCGATCTTCGCGGTCGCCTTGAGGATGTAGGGCTCCGGGAGCCGGAAGGTCTTCTTGTAGCGGTGGTTGAATCGCTGCGCGAGGTCGCGGGTGAGCTCGAGATGCTGGCGCTGGTCCTCGCCCACCGGGACGTAGTGCGGGCGGTAGAGCAGGATGTCGGAGGCCTGCAGGATCGGGTAGGTGAACAGTCCGACGCTGGCCGCGCCCTCGCCGCCCTTGGCCGACTTGTCCTTGAACTGCGTCATCCGGCGCGCCTCGCCGAAGCCGGTCAGGCACTGCAGCACCCAGCCCAGCTGGGCATGCGCCGGCACCTGGCTCTGGACGAAGACCGCTGACCGCGCCGGGTCGATGCCGGCGGCCAACAGCTGTGCCGCGGCGGTGAGGGTGCGTCGGCGCAGGGTCTTGGGGTCCTGCTCCACCGTGATCGCGTGGAGATCGGCGACGAAGAAGAACGGTTGGTAGTCCTCCTGCAGGTCGACCCACTGCCGCAACGCGCCGAGATAGTTGCCGAAGTGGAACGAGTCGGCGGTCGGCTGGATGCCCGACAGCACCCGCGGCCGGGCCGACCCTGCGGATGCCGCGGCGACCGCGGTCTCCGGCTCGAGGGACACAGAAGGCATGGCCGGAATTGTGTCACTTGACGCCCGATCGGCGGTCAGCGGCTCCACTGAGCTCGGCGGGCCCGCAACGCGAGCATCGCGCTGAGCAGCACCACCGAGAATCCGGCCACCGACAAGACCGCGCCGACGTACGCCGTCGAGACGTACCCGAAGCCCGCTGCGATCACCACGCCACCCAACCAGGCACCCAGAGCGTTTGCCACGTTGAGGGAAGCGTGGTTCATCGCCGCGCCCAGGGTCTGGGCGTGCCCGGCGACATCCATCAGGCGCAGCTGCAGGTTCACGACCAGGACCGAGCCGATGGTGGTGACCGCGAAGGCCGGTCCGATCGCTACCCATCCGTAGGGGATCACCAGGCCGAAGGCCAGCAGCGCCAGGGCGAGGCCGAGGGCCGACGCGAGCAGGGAGCGCAGCACTGACCAGTCCGCGAGCCGTCCGGCCGTCCAGGTGCCGAACACCATGCCGAGCCCGAAGACCAGGAGGAACACCGGAACGGCACGATGCGAGAGGCCGGCGACGTCGGTGACCAACGGGGCGACGTACGACATCACCGCGAACATCCCGCCGAAGCCGATGGCACCGGCGAGCAGGGTGAGCCAGACCTGGGGGCTCCTGAAGCCGGAGAGCTCCCGGCGACCCGAGGAGTCGGGGTCGGCCGGACAGCGGGGCACGAACCAGAGGACGAGCGCGACGGTCACCAGCGCAAGGAACGCGGTCGACACGTAGGCCCATCGCCAACCCAGCGACTGCCCCAGCCAGGTCGCGGCCGGGACGCCGACCACGTTGGCTACGGAGAGCCCGAGCATCACGCTGGCTACAGCTCTCCCCTTGCGGCCCACCGGAGCGAGCTCCGCGGCCACCAGCGAGGCGACCCCGAAGTAGCCACCGTGGGGCAGGCCGTCGACGAACCGGGCCACCGTCAACGACGCGAACCCGGGCGCCAGGGCGCTGACCAGGTTGAACAGCGCGTAGACGGCCATCAATCCCACCAGCAGCGAACGGCGCGGCAGCCCGGCCCCGAAGTAGGCCAGCAGCGGAGCCCCGACCACGACGCCGAGGGCGTAGGCGGAGATCACGTGACCGGCCTGCGGGATGGAGACGCCGACCCCGGCGGCGATGTCGGGCAGCAGACCCATGGTGACGAACTCGGTGGTGCCGATCGCGAAGCCGCCGATGGCCAGGGTCAGCAGGGCGAGGCCGAGGTGCCGCGCCCGCACCTCGGTGGATCCGGGGGTGGGCGACGTCTCGGGGGCGATCGTTCGAGTCATCTCCACGCTAGTGTCCAAGAGCGGCGCGCGGTGACCTATTCCTCGCTGTCCATCTCCGGGACGTCATACCTCCCGGTCGCCATAGCGACCAACCGCTATGACGTCCCGCCCAGCAGCTCCAGGGCGGCGTTGAACGTGGCCGAGGGGCGCATCACCGCCGAGGTCAAGGTGTCGTCGGGGCGGTAGTAGCCGCCGATGTCGGCCGGGGAGCCCTGGACGGCGAGCAGCTCGGCGACGATAGTGTCCTCCTGCGCCGTGAGCGCCTCGGCGAGCGGGGCGAACGCCGCGGCGAGGTCGGCATCGTCGGTCTGCGCGGCGAGCTCCTGGGCCCAGTAGAGCGCGAGGTAGAAGTGGGAGCCGCGGTTGTCGATGCCGCCGACGCGGCGGGCGGGCGACTTGTTCTCGTCGAGCAGCGTCCCGGTGGCCCGGTCGAGCGTGTCGGCGAGCACCTGGGCCTGCACGTTGCCGTTCGCCTGCGCGTAGTGCTCGAAGCTGGCCGCCAGTGCGAAGAACTCACCGAGGCTGTCCCAGCGCAGGTAGTTCTCCTTGAGCAGTTGCTGGACATGCTTGGGCGCCGACCCGCCGGCCCCGGTCTCGAAGAGGCCACCACCGTTCATCAGCGGCACGATCGACAGCATCTTCGCCGAGGTGCCGAGCTCAAGGATCGGGAACAGGTCGGTGTTGTAGTCCCGCAGCACGTTGCCGGTCACCGAGATGGTGTCCTCGCCGCGGCGGATCCGTTCCAGGGAGTACGCCGTCGCTGCCGCCGGCGCCATGATCTCGATGGTGAGACCGTCGGTGTCGTGCTCGAGGAGGTAGTCGCGCACCTTGGCGATCAGGTTGGCGTCGTGGGCGCGGCCCTCGTCGAGCCAGAACACCGCGGGGGCGCCGGTAGCGCGGGCGCGGGTGACGGCCAGCTTGACCCAGTCTCGGATCGGCGCGTCCTTGGTCTGGCAGGCGCGCCAGATGTCGCCGGCCCGCACCTCGTGCGCCATCAGCACCTCGCCAGCACTGTCGACCACCTGGACGGTGCCGTCGACGGGGATCTCGAAGGTCTTGTCGTGGCTGCCGTACTCCTCCGCCGCCTTCGCCATCAACCCGACGTTCGGCACCGAGCCCATCGTGGCGGGGTCGAAAGCGCCGTGTGCCCGGCAGTCCTCGATCACGGTCTGGTAGACGCCCGCATAGGACGAGTCCGGGATCACGGCGAGTGTGTCGTGCTCCTGGCCGTCGGGACCCCACATGTGGCCGGAGGTGCGGATCATCGCCGGCATCGAGGCGTCCACGATCACGTCCGAGGGGACGTGCAGGTTGGTGATCCCCCGGTCGGAGTCGACCATCGCCAGCTCCGGCCCGTCGGCGAGTCCGGCCGCGACAGCAGCCTTGATCGCCTCACCCTCGGGCAGTGACGCCGCACCTGCGAGGAGGGCACCGAGTCCGTCGTTGGCGGACAGGCCGGCGGCGGTGAGCGCGTCGCCGTACTCCTCGAAGAGCCTGGGGAAGAACGCCCGCACCACGTGACCGAAGATGATCGGGTCGGAGACCTTCATCATGGTGGCCTTGAGGTGCACCGAGAAGAGCACACCCTCGGCCTTGGCCAGGGCGATCTGGGTCGCCAGGAACTCGTCGAGCGCCACCACGTCCATGAACGTTCCGTCGACGACCTCGCCGGCCAGCACAGGCACGGACTCCTTCAGCACCGTGACGGTGCCGTCGGTGGCCACCTGCTCGATCCGCAGGGTGTCGTCGGCGGGCAGCACGACGGACTTCTCGTTGGTGCGGAAGTCACGGTGACCCATCGTCGCCACGTTGGTCCTCGACGCTGGCGACCAGGCCCCCATCGAGTGCGGGTGGCTGCGGGCGTAGTTCTTCACCGACGCCGGGGCACGGCGGTCGGAGTTGCCCTGCCGCAAGACCGGGTTCACCGCCGATCCCTTGACCCGGTCGTAGCGACCGCGGGCGTCCCGCTCCTCGTCGGTCGCCGGGTTGTCGGGGTAGTCGGGCACCGCGAAGCCCTTCTCCTGCAACTCGGCGATGGCGGCTTTGAGCTGCGGGATGGAGGCGCTGATGTTCGGCAGCTTGATGATGTTGGCCTCGGGCCGTTCGGCGAGCGCACCCAGCTCGGCTAGCGTGTCGGAGACCCGCTGTTCGTCGGTCAACACCTCGGGGAACTGCGCCAGGATGCGCCCGGAGAGCGAGATGTCCCGGGTCACGACCGGCAGCCCGGCGTGGGCGGCGTACGCACGCACGATCGGTAGCAGGGAGTACGTCGCCAGCAGCGGCGCCTCGTCGGTGTGGGTGTAGATGATCTCGGGGGCCGACATCTGGGGGGTCGGGGCAGAGTCCGTCACCCGTGGGACGGTAGTAGCCGCAGCGGGGCTTGGCGACATCGGGGTCGCCCCACGGACAGCACGCTGTCGTCCCCGGAGAGCGCGCCGTCATCTAGAGTGCAGTGGTTGTCGAGAGCCCGATCGACGGGCGCACCAACGAAGGGGATGGGTAGATGTCCGAGACGGCGCAGGAGCCGAGCGCTCCGACGCTTGCCCAGAAGGTCGCGGCCGAGGTGCTCGGCACGTTCGTGCTCGTCCTCTTCGGAGTCGGCACGGCGGTCATCAGCCAGGGCGATTATGTCGCCACCGGGCTCAGCTTCGGCCTCGCGGTGCTGGTGATGGTCTACGCCGTGGGCCGCATCTCCGGCGGCCACTTCAACCCAGCGGTGTCCTTGGGCGCCGCGATGGGTGGCCGGATCTCGTGGCGGGAGGCGGGCATCTACATGCTGGCCCAGCTCGGCGGAGCGCTGGTCGCGGGGCTCGTGCTCTTCGTGCTCCTGCACGGCTTCACCGGCTTCGACCCGACCGGCCACATGGGCCAGAACTCCTTCGGCGATGCCGGCAGCGGCTTCGCGTGGTGGGCGGCCTTCCTCCTCGAGTTGATCTTGACGGCCGTGTTCGTCACGGTGATCCTCGCGGTCACCGACATCCGCAACGAGCACCCGTCCCTCGCCCCGCTGGCCATCGGTCTGACCCTCACCGCGATCCACTTCGCCTCGATCGGTGCGACCGGCACCTCGGTCAACCCGGCCCGCTCGATCGGGCCGGGTGTCTTCGCCGGATCCGAGGCTGTCCAGCAGCTCTGGCTGTTCATCCTGGCGCCGCTGGTGGGCGCTGCGATCGCGGGCGCCTGCTATCACCTGGTCTTCGGGCGTGACGACGAGCCGGTCCCGGGCTCTGGTCTGCGCTTGCGCCGCCCGCAGCCGGCGTACACCGACGCCTACCAGCAACAGTGGAACCAGCAGGCCTATCAGCACCAGCAGCAGTGGGGCCAGGGTGCGCCGCAGGGCTACCAGCAGCCCTACCCTCCGGCCGGCGCGCAGCAGCCGTGGGATGCGCAACACCAGCAGGCGTGGGAGAGCCAGCAGACCTGGTCCGGTGGCCAGCATGCGCGGGGCCAGGACCCGGACGGCTCCGCATCCGGCGGCAGCCAGACCTGGGAAGGTCAGACCTGGGAAGGCAAGCAGTGGGAGGGTCAGCAGGCAAGCTGGCAGCCTCCGCAGGACCCGCAGTCAGCCACTCAACAGCCGTGGACGCCGCAGGCCTTCCCTCCGGCACCCACCGAGCCCTACTGGTCCCAGCAGTTGCCCGAGAACTGGGACGACACCGGTGACACCAGCGGCCGGGACGACGACGGCGAGGGGCACACCCAGGTCCGGCCCCCCGAGGACTCCTGAGAGGTCCCGCCCGTCGGGCGAATGCCGGCTGGCGGTCGGGTTGCGACCGACGGGGCAGCGACGTGGAGAGGCGGCCGGTGGTCGGGGTCGTAGCCGGGTTGCTGGTTCGCTGTGGTGGCCCCGGCCCATCTTCCGCGGTGCTGTAGTGGGTTGGGGCCCGGTATACAGGGCACTTTGCCACCACAAGACCGCGGCAGACGCAAGAACACCGCGGCAGACGCTCACCCAGGTCAGCACCATCCACGACCAGCAACGGTCCCCGGGCGGTTCCGGAGGAGGAACGAGCCAGGGTCAGTTCGTGTGATCGACCAGCGTCCAGTGCTCGGTCTGCGCGCCTTGGACACGGTCGGCCTGGAGCAGACCGATGCCGGCGGCGTACCACTCCCGGGACCGATCGGCAGAGGTGAGGGTGCTCATGGTCTCGACCACGATCAGGTGGTCGTGAGATGTGCCGTCGACGACGGCGCTCTCGTCGGCTGACAGGACGACCACGCGATCCTCGAACCTGCCCGGCGCCGATCCGAGCTCGTAGCCGTCACCGACCCGGGGGTGGGCCGCCATCGCCAAGCCGGCGCGAGCACCGTCCACTCCGGCGCGCCACGAGTGCGCGGAGTCCGCCGGACGTCCGACGACCCGCTGGCCGAACAGCCAGACGTTGCCGGCGCGGTCTTGGGCGTACCACGTCATCATTCGCCAGCGGCGGGTGCCATCCGGAGCGGTGACGGCCGTGCTGACCCGCGTCGTCGGCACGCCGTCGATCTCGGCTGATCCGGGCAACACCGTGCTCTCGACGCGGGTCGGCTGGGACGAGCCTTCTCGGAGCACGTCGTAGCGCCAGCGTGAGCCCGGCGTCAACGGGAGATAGGGATTGTCGATGCCGGTCGCGAAGTCCGCCGGGTCGGGCGACGTCGTAGGGACCTGCAACTCGTCCACCCCGGTCGGCGGCGCCACCCCAGCACCGCTGGCGCAGCCGCTCAACAGGAGTGTCGCCGCCGCCAGCAGGAGGATGGTGAGGGGTCTCCCGCCGAACTGGCCAGTGGGCGACGACGACGGCATGGGCACAGCATGCCTCACCCACCCTCATGACCCCTCCCCATTCGGGCGATCGGGGCCGCGCGTCTGACGACGCCGGGGCGCTGCTAGCGTCGGAGGCACCACCGATCGCCCTCGTGAGGAGCCCCCGTGAGCACGTCTCCCATCAAGGTCGCCGTGACCGGCGCCGCCGGCCAGATCGGCTACAGCCTGCTGTTCCGACTCGCCAGCGGTGCTTTGCTGGGCGCCGACCGGCCCATCGAGCTGCGACTGCTGGAGATCGAGCCGGCGCTCAAGGCGCTCGAGGGTGTGGTGATGGAGCTCGACGACTGCGCTTTCCCCACCCTCGCGGGCGTGCAGATCGGCGCCGACCCGATGGAGATCTTCGACGGGGTCAACCTGGCACTGCTGGTCGGCGCCCGTCCACGCGGCCCGGGCATGGAGCGCGCCGACCTGCTCGAGGCGAACGGAGCGATCTTCACCGCGCAGGGCAAGGCCCTCAACGCGGTGGCGGCCAGCGACGTCCGCGTCGGCGTGACCGGCAACCCCGCCAACACCAACGCGCTGATCGCGATGAGCAACGCCCCGGACATCCCGAAGGAGCGGTTCTCCGCACTGACCCGCCTCGATCACAACCGGGCGATCTCGCAGCTCTCCGCCAAGGCGCAGGTCCCGGTCACCGAGATCAAGAAGATGACCATCTGGGGCAACCACTCCGCGTCGCAGTATCCCGACGTCTTCCACGCCGAGATCGGTGGCCGCAACGCCGCCGAGGTCGTCGACGACCAGGCCTGGATCGAGAACGACTTCATCCCGACCGTCGCCAAGCGCGGTGCGGCCATCATCGAGGCACGTGGCTCCTCCTCGGCCGCCTCGGCGGCTTCGGCCACGATCGACGCGGCCCGCGACTGGTTGCTCGGCTCGGCGGAGGGCGACTGGGTGTCGATGGCGGTCGTCTCCGACGGGTCGTACGCCGTGCCCGAGGGGCTGATCTCCTCCTTCCCCGTGACCACCGTCGACGGCAACTGGACCGTCGTCCAGGGGCTGGAGATCGACGACTTCTCCCGGGGTCGGATCGACGCGTCCACCGCTGAGCTCGCCGACGAGCGCGACGCGGTCACGGCTCTCGGCCTGATCTGACCCGAGCCTAGCGAACCCCGAGCCGGGCCCAAGTCCGAAGCCCGGGTCGCTAGCGGGGCTGGTTGGGAATCGACGAGGTCAGCAAGATCAGGGCCACCCCGACCGAGATGAGCAACGCGGCGTCGATCGCTTTGTGCCGCACCGCGAGCATGCCGGCGTCACCTGGCCGCAGCACTAGACGCACGGCGGCCGCGAACAGCAGTGCCGAGCCCAGCAGCCGGATGCCGGTCCGCCAGGAGCCGGTAGCGGCGACGACCACACCAGCGATGGCCAGAGCGAGCACGACCAGGAAGAACGCGCCACCGATCGTCGACGGGTAGCGTCGCCCCTCCCCCGGCATCATCTCCCCCGGGACGACCTCCACCGGTCCCCGCTCCGGCTCCACCAGCCGCTCGGCTGAGACCGCGGGGATCTCCTCGGTCTGGTCCAGACGGTCCTCGGGGTCGGTCAAGGTGGGTCAGCCCAGCGACTTCTCGGCGATCGAGACGATGTTGGACAGCAGCATGGCCCGGGTCATCGGGCCCACGCCACCGGGGTTGGGCGAAACCCAGCCGGCGACGTCCCACACGTCGTCGGCGACGTCACCGGCGATCTTGCCGTCCACGCGGGAGACCCCCACGTCGAGCACCGCGGCGCCCGGCTTGACCATCGCACCGGTGATGATGCCCGGCACACCGGCCGCGGCGACCACGATGTCGGCGGTGCGCACGTGCGCAGCGAGGTCCTGGGTGCCGGTGTGACAAAGCGTGACCGTCGCGTTCTCGGAGCGCCGCGTGAGCAGGAGTCCCAGCGGCCGACCGACGGTGATGCCGCGACCGACGACGACCACCTCGGCGCCGGCGATCTGCACACTGTGTCGGCGCAGCAGCTCCACGATGCCGTACGGCGTGCAGGGCAGCGGTGCGTCCTGGCCCAGCACCAGCCAGCCCAGGTTGGTCGGGTGCAGGCCGTCGGCATCCTTCGCTGGGTCGATCAGGCCGAGCACCCTGTTCTCGTCGCGGCCGCGCGGCAGCGGGAGCTGGACGATGTAGCCGGTGCAGGCCGGGTCGGCGTTCAGGCCGCAGACGGCGTCCTCGATCTCCTCCTGGGAGGCCACCTCGGGCAGGTCGACGCGGATCGATTCGATGCCGACCTCGGCACAGTCCTTGTGCTTGCCGTTGACATACCACCGCGAGCCCGGATCGTCGCCGACCAGGACGGTGCCGAGCCCGGGCGTCACTCCCCGGTCCTTCAGCGCCTCGACCCGCTCGATGAGCTCACCCTTGATCGTCTTGGCCGTAGCGGTCCCGTCCAACTTCTGCGCAGTCACAGCGGGCATCCTCTCACCCGGGCGCCGTGACCGTCCGTACAGGTCCGACGCGAGGCGGCGGTGAGGAGGAGATCAGTGGAAGAAGTGCCGGGCGCCGGTGAAGTACATCGTCACGCCCGCCGTCTGAGCGGCCGCCACGACCTCCTCGTCGCGCACCGAGCCACCCGGCTGCACGACGGCACGGATCCCGGCGTCGGTCAGGATCTGCAGTCCGTCCGGGAACGGGAAGAAGGCGTCCGAGGCGGCGATCGAGCCCGCAGCGCGGTCACCGGCACGGGAGACCGCGAGCCGAGCGGAGTCGACGCGGTTGACCTGGCCCATCCCGACACCGACCGAGGCACCGTCGCGGGCCAGCAGGATCGCGTTGGACTTGACCGACCGGCAGGCTCGCCAGGCGAAGGCAAGGTCGGCCAGGGTGTCGGCGTCGGCGGACTGGCCTGCGGCCAGGGTCCAGGTTGCCGGATCGTCGCCGTCCGCGTCGACCAGGTCCCGACGTTGCATGAGGAGGCCCCCGGAGATGGGACGGGTCTCCACTCCCCCGGCCAGAAGAGGCCCACACTCGAGCAGCCGGATGTTCTTCTTCGCCGCGAGCACCTCGACGGCACCGTCCTCGAAGGCCGGCGCGACCAGGACCTCGGTGAAGATCTCGGCCACCTGCCGCGCCATCTCGAGGGACACCGGTCGGTTGGTGGCGATCACGCCGCCGTACGCCGACACCGGGTCGCAGTCATGCGCCTTGCGGTGCGCCTCGGCGATGTCCGCGCCGATCGCGATGCCACACGGGTTGGCGTGCTTGATAATCGCGACCGCCGGCTCGCCGAAGTCGTACGCCGCACGCCGGGCCGCGTCCCCGTCCACATAGTTGTTGTAGGACATTTCCTTGCCATGCAGCTGCCGAGCCTGGGCCAGCCCGGGAGCGGGGACGAAGCCACTGGCGTAGAGAGCCGCCGGCTGGTGCGGATTCTCGCCGTAGCGCAAGACCGCGGCTCGCTCCCAGGTGCCGCCGAGCCAGGCCGGGAAGCCGGTGCCCTGGGAGGTGTCGGTGCCCTGGGAGGTGTCGGTGAGCACGCTGCCCATCCAGGAGGCGACGTTGACGTCGTACGTCGCGGTGTGCACGAATGCCTCCGCGGCGAGCGTCCGACGCTCGGCGAGGCTGAAGCCGCCGGCAGCAACGGCAGCCAGCACGTCGACGTAGCGGTCCGGCGACGTCACGATCGCGACCGACGGGTGGTTCTTGGCCGCCGCACGCACCATCGACGGCCCGCCGATGTCGATCTGCTCGACGCACTCGTCGGGGGTGGCGCCGGAAGCCACCGTCTCGGTGAAGGGGTAGAGGTTGGACACCACCAGGTCGAACGGCTCGACATCGAGCTCCGCCAACTGCTCGACGTGAGAACTGCGTCGTCGGTCGGCGAGGATGCCGGCATGCACCCGCGGATGCAGGGTCTTGACGCGACCGTCGAGGCACTCCGGGAACCCGGTGAGCTCCTCGACCCGGGTCACCGCGACCCCCAGCGACTCGATCAGGGCGGCGGACCCACCGGTCGAGACGAGCGCGACGCCGGCGGCGTCGAGGCCGCGCACCAGTTCCTCCAGCCCGGTCTTGTCGTAGACCGAGACCAATGCCCGGCGGATCGGCACGCGGCCGTCGGGGACATCGCCTGCTGCTGCCTGCTCGCGACTGCTCATCGCCCGAACCTGACCTTCCTGTCAGTGATAGTGAACCCCTCTCGGGCCAGCCGCCCCACGCTGTCGACGAGCATCGTTCGCTCGGCGACCTTGATCCGCTCGTGCAGGGTCTCGACAGTGTCGTCGGGCTCGACCGGCACCGTCACCTGGGCGACGATCGGGCCGGAGTCGACGCCACCGTCGACGACGAAGAGGGTCGCCCCGCTGGCCTTGACGCCGTAGGCGAGCGCGTCCGACGGAGCGTGCATGCCCGGGAAGGCCGGCAGCAGCGCGGGATGGGTGTTGAGCACCCGGCCGTCGAAGGCGGCCAGGAAGTCCTCGCCGACCAGCTTCATGAAGCCCGCCAGGACCACCAGGTCGGGCTCGAAGCGGCTGACGATGTCCCGCATCGCGCGGTCCCAGCCCTCCCGTGTCTCGAACTGGCTCACCTTGCGGACGAACGTCGGCAGCCCGGCACGCTCCGCCCTGGCCAACCCTTCGATGTCGTCCCTGTCGGCGCCGACCGCGACCACGCGGGCGCCGTACGACGGCTCGGCGGCCGCGTCGAGGAGCGCCTGAAGATTGGTCCCCGCCCCCGACACCAAGACGACGAGTCGTGCGACGGCGGGGCTTGGCACGGCGGCAGTGTATCGACCGGCTGCAGGAGGGTCCGCTCACGTCTCGGTAGGAGCCTCCGGCAAGGTTCCGCCCGCGGGGGCTGCCGGGCGCTGGCGACGGCGCTGCCACCAGGTGGCGACCAGCGCACCCACCAGCCCACCGAGCGCGAAGGCGGGCAGGGCGTGGCCCAGCACGGCGATCGTCTCGGGGCCGACCGTGCGCATCCGGCCGGGGCCGACCGAGCCACCCGACAACACGGCAAGCAGCGCGAACCCCAGAGCCGCGATCATCCCGCCGACGCCGCCACGGACGGCGGCCTGGTCCCACCTGAGCGTGGGGCGACGGCGCTGCGCGCGGCCCGCAGCGAAGGCGGCCACCAGCACCGGTGCCAGCATCAGGTAGGGGGTCCATGCCGGTGGGGGACCCGCGTCCGGCAGGGCGGCCAGGAGCGGAAAGAGCGGCAGTGGCCCGAGCACGACCGCGGTCGGTGACACCAGTGTCCCCGCGCCGACCGCGAACCCGGGGCCGAGCAGGTAGGACCCGGCGAAGACGGTGGCGTTGGGGATCAGCAGGGCCGAGACGAGGAGGTACATCCCGGTGTCGGCGGGATCCAGATGCAGTTGCGACAGCACATTGGCCGCGGAGGCACCGTCGAGCGCGAGAGCGACCAACCAGCTGGCGAGCGCGACGCCGAGGAACGTGACCAGGATGCGGGCCGCAGTGGCCAGGGTCGCGCGAGCGGTCTCCGGCACGAAGGTCGCCCAGATCGCCAGCCGCCCCGACCTCGCCGCGATCGCCGGGCCGCCGATCGCCAGCCCGAGCACGAGCGACCAGGCCAACGCACGGGCACCCGAGGGTGCGGTCTCCGCGGAGCCGGCGAGCCGTGCGGTGGCCAGCACGACACTGCAGTAGCCGACCGTGAACAGCAGGGTGGCCGAGGGCACCGTCCAGTCCCGCTCGCCGTCGGCGATGCGGTCGGCGTCCGGCCCGTGCCCCGAGACCGAGTCACCCACCCGCTGCCCGGCCCGCCAGCAGGTCCAGGCACAGGTGAGGGTCAGCAGGAGGGGTACGGCGCTGATCGCGACGCCGCCGACGTGCACTCCCGAGCCGTGCGCCATCAACCACACCAGGCCGGCGGCGCGCAGCCCGTCTCGGGGCACTCCGTGGACACCGTCATCGGCGAGATACCAGCCGACGACCCCCACTCCGAGGCACGCCACCAGGGTGGTCGCCGCGGCCAGGACCCCGCCGAGCAGACCGATCAGCAGCAGAGGCCGCCGATGGCGGAGGTCGAGCGTGGCCGCCTCGCCACGCGCGGACAGGAGTGAGGTCATGGCCCCGTCATCATCGCCCGACGAGCTGCCCCGGTCGCGCTCCCACGCCGTGCACCTTCCCACGCGCGCGGCACCCGCGGTCGGCCGACCCGACTCCGACAGATGTGCGAGCGTTCACCGGCTCACGTACCGTGGACGAGTCATGCTCGACCCGACCCGCTTCGACGCGCTCTACGCCGACGCCTATCAGCGACTGCTGCACCAGACCTACGCCCTGACCGGCGACCAGCGTGCCTCGCAGCTGGCGGTGCGTGATGCCTTCATCTCGACGTGGCACCACTGGCCGAAGGTGTCTCGCACCGCCGACCCCGAGCGCTGGACGCGGCCGATTGCATGGACCAACGCCCACCGCCGCCACGGCGCCCGGATGTGGCATCGCGACAAGAGCACCGGCACCGAGCAGGCCGCCACCTTGGATGCGCTGGGCAAGCTCACCTCGCCGCAGCGGCGGATGCTGGTGTTGGCGCACCTGACCTCCGGCTCGATGGCGGAGATCGCCCGAGAGGCGGGCTTGCCACCGAGCGAGGCCGAGCACACGCTGCAGACCGCGACGGCGACATTCGCGACCCATCGCGAGATCGAGTCGACCGCCGTCCGCACTGCTCTGGAGGAGCTCTCGACGCCGCTGGAAGCCCTCCGTCCGCCGCGGGTGACCATCATCCGCCGGGCTGGCACCGCCCGGCGGCGCACCTACACCGGGCTCGGCGTGGCGGTGGGACTGGCTGCCCTGCTGGTCAGTGGCGTCGCCGTGCACGCGGACGACGGGGTCCAGCCCCGGCTGACCCACCAGGTCACCAGCACGAGCCCCTCGCCGACCGTTCCCGAGACACCCACCCCGGCACCGGCCGAGCTCTCCCCGGACACCCTGCTCGCCGCCGATCAGGTCACCCGGGTGGCGCCGACGATGACGTGGCGGATCGCCTCCACCTCGGAGAACACCCGGGGCAACGGCAGGGTGCTGCCCTGCCAGACAGCCCGCTTCGCCGACCCACATGCGGAGGGCTTCTTGGTGCGCACGTTCACCGCCAAGCCGAAGCGCAGCGCCGGCTCGGGCACCGCGGTGCGGCTGGCGCAGTCGAAGCAACAGGCGACCGCAATCCAGACCGCCGAGCTCTCCGACGACCCGCGTCGGGCGCGGGCCACCTATCGGACCACGACGGCCTGGTTCGCCGGGTGCTCGACCGGCCGCACCTATCTGGAGCGGATCGGCCGGGTCGACGGCGTCGGCGACCAGGCAACGGCGTTCGTGATGCGATCCTGGGACGGCGGCCCGCCTGCGATGCTGGTCGGCGTCGCCCGCACCGGTCAGGTGACCACGACCACGGTCGCCCGGTTCGCCACACCCACCCCCAACGTCCGAGCCGGCCTTACCCTGCTCGCCGCGGCGGTGAACGCCCAGTGTGGCCAACCCGCAACCGGCCACTGTGCCGGCCCACCGACCATGACCGAGGTCTCGCCGCCACCGACCGGATCGGTCCCGGGCATGCTCAGCGAGGTGGACCTGCCGCCGGTGACGGGCATGACCGAGCGCTGGGTCGGCACCGAGCCGAAGCGGGCCGTCAGCAATCCCGCCGCCACCCAGTGCGATCGGGCCGTCTTCTCCCACCCGCCGATGGCTGTCGCGTTCAGTCGCACCTTCCTCGTTCCCCGCGCCGACCTTCCCGCGACGTTCGGACTGACCGAGACCGTCGGCACCCTGCCCGCCGCCAAGGCCGCCGCCTTCGTCGCCGACGTCCGCGACCGCATCACCAAGTGCCCCGACAAGCAGCTCGGCACGAAGGTCGCCCGACTCGCCCAGCACAGCGACAGCCACGGTGACCTGTCCGTGTGGCGCCTCACCGTCGAGGTCTCCGACAAGCGAGATGTGACCTATCTGATGGGCATCACCCGCTCCGGCACCGCGGTCGGTCAGGTCGGCTTCATCCCCGCCCCCCACGCGACCATGTCGACCACCGACTTCATCGCCCTCGTCGAGCGCGCCCAGCAGCGGCTCGCCAAGCTGCCCAAGCCCGGCCGCTGATCGGCCCGGCAAGGATCTACCCGGCGGCGATGATCTCGCGCATCAGGTGGGCGGTCTCCGAGGGCGTCTTGCCGACCTTGACGCCGACCGCCTCCAGGGCCTCCTTCTTGGCCTGGGCAGTGCCGGAGGAGCCGGAGACGATCGCGCCGGCGTGGCCCATCGTCTTGCCCTCGGGGGCGGTGAAGCCGGCGACGTAGCCGACGACCGGCTTGGTGACGTTGTCCTTGATGTACGCCGCCGCCCGCTCCTCGGCGTCGCCGCCGATCTCACCGATCATCACGATGGCGTCGGTCTCCGGGTCGTCTTGGAACGCCGCGAGGCAGTCGATGTGGGTGGTGCCGATGATCGGGTCGCCACCGATGCCGACGCAGGAGGAGAAGCCGAGGTCGGAGAGCTCGTACATCATCTGATAGGTCAGCGTGCCGGACTTCGACACCAGTCCGATCCGGCCGGCTCCGGTGATGGTGGCCGGGATGATGCCCGCGTTGGACTTGCCGGGGCTGATCAGGCCGGGGCAGTTCGGACCGATGATGCGGGTGCCCTTCGCGGCGGCGTACGCACGAAACTCGGCGGTGTCGTTGACCGGGACGCCCTCGGTGATGACGACCACCAGCGGCATGCCGGCGTCGACGGCCTCCTCCACCGCGGCCTTGGTGAACGCCGGCGGCACGAAGACCACCGACACGTCCGCGCCGGTCCGGGCGATCGCGTCGGCGACGGTGCCGAACACCGGCAGGTCGGTGCCCTCGATACTCACCGTCTCGCCGGCCTTGCGCGGGTTGACCCCGCCGACGATGTCGGTGCCGGAGGCGAGCATGCGGGTGGTGTGCTTCATGCCCTCCGACCCGGTCATGCCCTGGACGACGACCTTGCTCTTGTCTGTCAGGAAGATGGCCATGATGTGTCCGTGTGCCCCTCTCAGGCGTTCGCCAGCTCGGCGGCCTTCTCGGCCGCGCCATCCATGGTGTCGACGATGGTGACCAGCGGATGGTTGGCCTCGACCAGGATGCGGTGGCCCGCCTCCACGTTGTTGCCGTCGAGGCGGACCACCAGCGGCTTGTCCGCATCGTCCCCGAGCATGGCCAGCGCGTGCACGATGCCGTCGGCGACGGCGTCGCAGGCGGTGATGCCGCCGAAGACGTTGACGAAGACCGCCTTGACCTGCGGATCACCGAGGATGATGTGCAGGCCGTCGGCCATCACCTGCGCGGACGCGCCGCCACCGATGTCGAGGAAGTTGGCCGGCTTGACCCCACCATGGGCCTCCCCGGCATAGGCCACCACGTCGAGGGTGGACATCACCAGGCCGGCTCCGTTGCCGATGATGCCGACCTCGCCGTCCAGCTTGACGTAGTTGAGGCCCTTCTCCTTGGCGGCCAGCTCGAGAGGGTCGACCTCGTCGCGGAGCTCGAAGGCCGCGTGGTCGGGCTGACGGAAGTCGGCGTTGCCGTCGAGGGTGACCTTGCCGTCCAGCGCCTCAAGGCTCCCGTCGCCGAGCTTGACGAGCGGGTTCACCTCGACCAAGGTTGCGTCCTCGCGGATGAAGACGTCCCACAGCCGCTGAATGGCCTCCATGGCCTGGTCGGCCACCTCCGCAGGGAACCCGGTGGCGGCGACGATCTCGGCCGCCTTGGCGGCGTCGACACCCACGAGCGGGTCGATGGAGACCTTGGCCACGGCCTCCGGCTTCTCGACGGCGGTGATCTCGATCTCGACGCCACCCTCGACCGAGGCGATGCAGAGATAGTCGCGCTCGGCGCGGTCGACCAGGAAGGAGAAGTAGTACTCGTCGGCGATGTCGGCAGCCGGCGCGATCAGCACCCGGCGCACGGTGTGGCCCTTGATGTCCATGCCGAGGATCTCGCCCGCCTTGACCACGGCATCCTGCGGATCCGTGGCGAGCTTCACTCCGCCGGCCTTGCCCCGACCGCCGGTCTTGACCTGCGCCTTGACGACCACCCGGCCACCGAGACTCTCCGCCGCGGCGGCGGCCTCGGCCGGATCGGTGATGACCACGCCGAGCGTCACCGACACGTTGTGCTTGGCGAAGAGCTCCTTCGCCTGGTACTCCATCAGGTCCACGATCCAGCCCCGTCCTTACATAGGTCGACGTCGAGAGACTTCAGGCAGCCTATTCCCGCTCTCAGCCGACGACTACGGCGGATCGGCCACTGGTTCCCCGGTCTCCTCTTCGTCGGTCTCGCCCGAGCGGTCGGTGCGCGGCCGGAACGAGTGGCGCACGTCGAGGACCGCGCGGACCGTCTCCACGTCGAACGGCTCGCCGAGCCACTCGAAGAGTCCATGGAGGACCTCGGGGTTGGCGGTGAACTCGTCGTACTTGATGTGGTACGCCGCGTCCCCGAGCTGGTCGCGCAGCCTCATCAGCATCGCCTCGCGCTCCTGGAGCTCGGCGAGCGCGTCGGGATCCTTGGACCACCAGGCGCTGTGCGAGACAGACTCCAGGTCACGGGTGTTGATAACGAACCTCGCACCCGGGAAGACGTCTTGGAGCCAGCGGACGAAGTCCGGGGTGTCGGGCTCACCCCACAAGATCTCCTTGAAGCCGGTGACCCGGGTGTCCGGCTCCGGCCGCAGGATGGTCGCCACCGCGAGCTTGCGCGCGTGCCGGAGCGCCGCGCCGTGGGCATAGTTGTCCATCCCGAACAACGGGGACCGCGATCCGGACGAGCCCTTCTCGACCCCACGCTCGCCTTGCTTGCGGCGCTGCACCCGGCGCTCGGCGACGCCGGTCTTGTCGTAGGCCCACACGTGGCGCAGGATCTGGCGGTTCTCGCCGCGGATCAGATAGCCGGGGATGCTGTTCAAGATGCCCTGCGCGAGGGTCGATCCGGAACGGCCGTAGGTGAGCACGAAGAGGTACTCCACCCGCGTGTCACGCTCGAAGACCGACACCCGGTGCCGCGCGCGGTCGCGCTCGCCGCGGAGACGCGCTATCGTCTCGTCGCGCTCGCGAAGGTGACTGCGCGCCAGACGTCGCGTGATTCGCTCCCACACCCGCCTGAGCCTAAACGAGACAGTCCCGGACGCCCGAACCCGTCCGCACGAGGCGACTGGTCTGGTCCAGCAGGTGGCCCCCACCCTGGGTTCACGCCGAAGATGCGCTTGGCTAGGCGCTGGTTTCGCGATTCCGGTCCGTCGGGAACCGCCGTCATTCACAATCGAACAGACCCCGGTTTTTCTGTTCGTGATCAATCCGTTACAGTCAGGGACCGTTGTCACGATCCCCCGTCAGTGAGGACCTCCATATGGGTAGCCACCGAGCCGCACGCAGCGGCCTCGGCCGGAGCACCATGGGGGCCTCTGCAGCGCGCCCGAGCGCCGGCAAGCGGATCGCTACCGCGAAGCCCCGAGCCGCCTCCACTTCGGAGATCCAGCGCTCGGAGATCCAGCATTCCGTGCCCGGCAAGCGGATGGCCCGGCCGGCCCCTGCGGTCGACGTCTCCGTCAGCTCGACTCCGGACACGCCCACCTTGAGCACCGCTTCTCGGCGTACGACCAGGTCCGAGGTGGCAGCTCCCGGCAAGCGGCGCGCAGCCAGGCACACCGGCTCTCGTGGGCCGCTCTTCCGAGCGCTCCCGTCCGGCCCGGTCCTCGCCGGCGTTGCTGTGATGGCGGTCGCCGTCGGTGGCGCACTCACGTCGGGCGCGAGTGGTGACCTGATCAGCGCCGCCTCCGGGGAGACTGCCGGCCGCACCGTGCAGGCCTCCGCGCTCACCGGGGTGGCGGGCCAGTCGACCACCAGTCTGCTCAAGGGTCGCACCGCGACGGTCAGTCGCGACAGTGAGCGCGACGACACGCAGAGTGACGCCGCGACCAGCCCGCTGGAGCAGGAGACCGAGCAGCAGGCCAAGGAGCGGGACAAGCAGCTTGAGACGCTGCGCGAACAGGCCGAGAAGCAGTCGGACAAGATCGCGCTCAACCAGTGGGTCCTCCCGGTGGACCACTACCACATCACCAACACCTTCGGGATGGCGCGCAGCTACTACTCCTCCGGCTACCACACCGGTCTCGACTTCGCGGCCCCCTACGGCACCGAGATCCACGCCGTTGCTGGCGGAGTGGTCTCCTCGGCCGGCTACGACGGCGCCTACGGAAACAAGACCGTGGTCACCCTCGACGACGGCACCGAGATCTGGTACTGCCACCAGTCGGAGTTCGCGGTCAGCGCGGGCGACACGGTGACCCCGGGTGAGCTGATCGGCTACATCGGCGAGACCGGCAACGCCTTCGGCGCCCATCTGCACGTCGAGGTCCACCCGGGTGGCGGCGACGCCGTCGACCCGTTCCCGGCCTTCGTGCAGCACGGCGTCACGCCGTAGTTCGACAGTCCACGCTCAGAGCTTCTCGACCGGCGCATAGCGCAGCAGCAGGCGGCGCACCCCTTCGGAGCCGAAGTCGATCGAGGCGACGGTCTTCTCGCCGGTGCCCTCCAACGAGACGACGGTGCCCATCCCCATCGAGGGGTGGAGGACCCGGTCGCCGGGGTTCAAGGACGGGATCGATCGGGCCGGCTTCGCCTTGGCGGCCGCATCGAGCCGCAGCGCAGCTGAACTGAAGTTGCGCCGCCCCGCAGCGGTCGGCTGGCCCAACCCGGCGGCGTCGGCGAGCTCCGGCCGGCCCCACTGCGGCCGCCCCCACTGGGTCTGGGCGGCCTCCTCGCGGCGCCACTCGACCAGGTCGACCGGCAGCTCGGAGAGGAACCGGGAGGCCGGGTTGTGCATCGGCGCACCCCAGGCCGAGCGGATCAGAGCGCGGGAGACGTAGAGCAGCTGCTGGGCCCTGGTCACCCCGACATAGGCGAGCCGCCGCTCCTCCTCCAGCTCCGGTTTGTCGCCGAGTGCTCGCGAGTGCGGGAAGACGCCGTCCTCCAGGCCGGTGAGGAAGACGACCGGGAACTCCAGGCCCTTGGCGGTGTGCAGTGTCATCAAGGTGACCACGCCGGCGTCCTCGTCGTCGGGGGCGTCGGGGATCTGGTCGCTGTCGGCGACCAACGCGACCCGCTCGAGGAAGTCCGACAGGCCGGGGGTGACCAGCCCGGCGTCGACGTCGGCCGGATCAGCCGACGGGCCGGCCACCGGGTCCTCGCTGAACTCCCGCGCCACCGCGACCAGCTCGCCGAGGTTCTCGATCCGAGTCGCGTCCTGGGGATCCTCGGAGGCCTCCAACGCCGCGAGGTAGCCGGACCGGTCCAGCGTCGTCTCCAAGACCACGTCGGCTCGCTCGCCCGCTTCGACCAGCTGCTGCAGCTCCTCGATCACCTCCACGAAGGCCTGGATGTTCTTCAGTGATCGAGTGGCGACGCCGGGGGCCTGGTCGGCGCGCCGCAGCGCCTCCCGGAAGGTCAGCCCGTCCCGCTCGGCGAAGGCGGAGATGCAGGCCTCGGCCCGGTCGCCGATGCCACGCTTGGGGGTGTTCAGGATCCGGCGCAGCGAGATCTCGTCGGCCGGGTTGGCCAGCATCCGCAGATAGGCCAGCGCGTCACGGACCTCGCGCCGCTCGTAGAAGCGAACGCCTCCGACGACGCGATAGGGCATGCCGAGCCGGATGAAGATCTCCTCGAACACGCGCGACTGGGCATTGGTGCGGTAGAACACCGCGACCTCTCCCAGTCGAGCCTTCCCGTCATCGGTGAGCTGGTCGATCTCCTCGGCGACGAACCTGGCCTCGTCGCGCTCGTCGTCGGCGACGTAGCCCACGATCGGGGCTCCGTCGCCCGCGTCGGACCAGAGCCGCTTGGGCTTGCGGCCGTCATTGTTGGCGATGACCGCGTTGGCGGCGTTGAGGATGGTCTGGGTGGAGCGGTAGTTCTGCTCGAGCAGGATCGAGGTGGCGTTGGGGAAGTCCTGCTCGAAGTCGAGGATGTTGCGGATGTTTGCGCCCCGGAACGCATAGATCGACTGGTCCGCGTCGCCCACCACCATCAGCTCAGCCGCAGGCACCCGGCCCTCCTCCCGCTCCGCCGTCTCGAGGAGGCCGTCCTCGGGGTCGTCGGCGCAGAGTTGGCGGATGAGGGCGTACTGCGCGTGGTTGGTGTCTTGATACTCGTCGACCAGCACGTGCCGGAACCGCCGCCGATAGGTCTCCCGCACCTCGGGATAGGTGGCGAAGAGGTGCACGGTGGTCATGATCAGGTCGTCGAAGTCGAGGGCGTTGGCCTCGCGCAGCCGACGCTGATACCAGGAGTACGCCGCGGCGCAGGTCTCCTCGAAGGAGTTCCGTGCGTCCTTGGTCGCCTCCTCCACGTCGAGCAGCTCGTTCTTCTTATCCGAGACCCAGTGCAGCACCGCGCCAGGCTGGTAGCGCCGGGGATCGACATCGAGGTCCTTGAGGACCAGCGTCATCAGGCGTTTGGAGTCGGCGGCGTCGTAGATCGAGAAGCTCGACTTGAAGCCGATCCGGCTGATCTCCTTGCGCAAGATGCGCACGCACGCCGAGTGGAACGTCGAGACCCACATGATCCGCGCCCGCCGGCCGACCAGCGCCTCGACCCGCTCCTTCATCTCCGCGGCGGCCTTGTTGGTGAACGTGATCGCCAGGATCGACCCCGGATGAGCCTGCCGCTGGGCCACCAGCCAGGCGATCCGACGGGTGAGCACCCGAGTCTTGCCCGAGCCGGCACCGGCCACCACCAACAACGGCGCCCCCTGATGGGTCACCGCGGCCCGCTGCGGCTCGTTGAGGCCCTCGAGCAGCTCTTCGACGGTCGGGCCGGGGTGGGCCGGGCGGGGCTCCTCGGCCAGCTCGAGGCCGGGGATCGGGACGGTGTCACTCATGTCATGGCCCAGCCTAGGCTGCGCCAGGGACAACACGACCGACGGTCGAGCTGGCCGGCCATGCCTGGCACGTTGCTCGTGCGCAGATGGCTACTGCGCGGGCAGGACCCAGATGTCGTCACCGTCGCCAGCCGTGTCACCGAAGGTGGGGCAGCGGACGCCGGAAACCGCTTGGACGTCGAAGATCTCCTCCACCCCGGTGGCGAACTCGAAGGTGGCGACGGTGCTGCCGGTGGCGAGCTCGACGATGCCGACACCGCACTTCAACTGGTCGTGGTAGGACGCGATCGGGGCGCCGCCGAAGACCGCAGTGTCACGGATCCGGGACAGGCCCACGAACGCGAGGCCGCCATGGAGGGCCAGTCCACGGGCATAGCCGGGGAAGGTGGCCACGACCGTCCGCTCCCCGGTCGCGAGGTCGACCGCCTCGAGCCGGCCCATGCCGGAGTTCAGCACCAGCAACCCGTCGTCGTACCACCGTGGCGAGTGGGGCATCGCCAGGCCGCTGGTCACCGTCCCACCCGAGGCCACGTCAAGGACCGCACCACTGTCGTTGCGGGAGCGTCGCCAGCCACCGGGCTCGTCGGAGGCAGCCATCACGGTGACGAAGGCGGGCGCGCCGTCGCGCATGGCGAGGCCGTTGAGGTGGCAGCGGTCTTGGGCCGCCAGTGCGGAGATGAAGGGCGGTCGCCACCGCGGGACGAAGCTGTAGCGCGAGTCGAGGCCGGCCAGACAGGAGAACCGCGTGTTGACCACCCACAGATCCGGCTCCCCCGTCGCCGAAGCCCCCCAGGCGATCTCATGGCACTGGATAGAGCCGGTGACGATCGACGAGCGCGGGAGCCAGCAGCGGTCGTGGCGACCGGCGGGTGGCATCGACGGAGCCAGGTCGGAGTGGTCGCGCAGCAGCCACACCTGCCCCTTGCCGCCGACAGCCAGCCGGTCCTCGCCGACGGCCAGGCCCATCGCCTGGTCGAACCGGCGGAAGGACAAGGTCGGCCTCCCCTCAGCGACACCGACGGCGACGACCTGCCCGGCCTGATAGGTCGAGATCAGCAACGAGCACCCCGCCGCCTCCAGCACGTCCGCAAAGTCCGTGCTGTGGTGGAACCGGACTTCGGTGGCAGGAGCCGACGCGGACGGCCCGGCCGGCGCGCTCACCGCAGCCGAAGGGTGTAGTGCTTGGTCGCGCTGCTGGTGGCTCCGGTGCACGAGGTGAACGCGAAGCGGAGCCCGATCCGGACCTTCCCGGTCCGCCTGAGCTTCTTGGTCGTCGACTTCGTGAGCTTCAGCGTGAGGGTGTGGCCGCCCACGTCGTCGAGGTTCTGTGCGGACCGCCGGACCCAGGACCCGCCCGCCGACCTGACGACCAGCCGTCCCGGGATGTCGACGACGACCCTGACCCTCGCCGTGCGCGCGTTCTTGGCATTGGCGGACGAGGCCACGAGCCCACGGCCCAGGTTGAGGTCCTCGACCATGGCCGTGCCCGCCTCGGTGCCGTCCGAGCGCCACAGCTCACGGCCGTGGACACCGTCGTCGGCGGCGAAGAAGATCGTCCCCCCGACCGCGGTCAGCCGCGCGGGGTAGCCGTAGCCGTTGGCATCAGGTGAGACGTCCTTGACCAGGACCGTGCCGCCCTCGGTGCCGTCCGAGCGCCACAACTCGCGGCCATGGACGCCGTCTCGGGCCGTGAAGAAGAGCGTCCCATCGGCTGAGGTCAACTCGTAGGGGGAGGAGTCGTAGTCGCCGGGGCGGATGTCCTTGACCAGGACCGTGCCCGCCTCGGTGCCGTCCGAGCGCCACAACTCCTGCCCGTGATCGTCGTCGGGGGCCGCGAAGAACAGGGTGCCGTCGACGTCGGTCAGGCCGCTGACACCGTAGTAGTCCTCGTCCGTCGAGCCCAGGTCCTTGACGATGACCGTGCCCGCCTCGGTGCCGTCCGAGCGCCACAGGTCGGTGCCGTCGGCGTCGTGGGCTGCGCTGAAGAAGAGCGCTCCGCCCGACACGGTGAGGTACGACGGGTTCCCGCCGCGCGATCCCGGCCAGAGGTCGGCGACGAGGGCCGTGCCGTCCTCGGTGCCGTCGGAGGTCCACAGCTCCCGGCCGTGCACGCCATCCCGCGCGTTGAAGAAGACGCTGTCGCCGTCGGCGACGATGTTGCGCACGCTGCTGTCGTAGGAGCCCGGCCGGATGTCCTTGACGATCGCGGTGCCCGCCGCGGTGCCGTCCGAGCGCCACAGCTCCTGCCCGTGGGCGTCGTCCTCGGCGGTGAAGAACAAGGTGTCACCGGCAGCGGTCATGTTGCCCGGCCCGGTGTCGTAGTCGCCGGCGGAGGAGCCGACCTCCTTCACCAGGGCAGTCCCCGAGGAAGTGCCGTCCGAGCGCCACAGCGAACTGTCGTCGCCGTCGTCGACGGTGAAGAAGAGCGTGTCGCCGACCGCGGTCAGGCTGTCGAGCCCGTTGCCGTAGTAGCCGCCGTCGGCCTTCGGGAAGGCCTTGACGAGGACGGTCCCTGATCGAGTGCCGTCCGAGCGCCAGAGCTCCTGACCCTTGCCCTTCGCGGCGTCGGTGGTGAAGAAGAGCGTGTCCGCGATGCCAGCCATGGACGTGCGGCCGTAGTCGTAGTCGTAACCGTCCCCGCCGCCGACCTTCTTGAGGAAGACGGTCCCGGCCGTGCTGCCGTCCGAGCGCCACAGGCCCTGCCCGTGGGTGCCGTCGGTCGCGGTGAAGAAGAGCAGGTCGCCGACGCCGACGAGGTTGCTCGGTGAGCTTCCGGGGGCCGGCGCATCACCACAGTCCAACTGACGCGCGACGGCACTGCTGGCGCTCGCCGCACCCGGCGCGGCGGCGCCTGCGGGAGCGGCCACCGCGGCTGCGGTCCCGGCACCGGCCAACGTCACCGCGGCGGCGGTCGCGGCCCGCATTGCGCGACCTGCGCGAAGGGCACGGACCCGGCGCCGCTGCGCCTTCGCGCGCGCCACCCGCGACCGTGAGACCTGCTCCCTGAGCGAACGCTGCCGTCGACTCATCCCTATTCCCCCTTCGACGGGCACCCCGACGGGAGCCACGCGAGCCCAGTATGCGCACCAAGAGCGCCCGCTGTCACCGCTTTCGGTCCCGCGATTGTCGCTCTGGGACTACGACGTGACGGCGGTGCCGGGGGTTCCCAAGCTCACCAGAAGATGGCGACACCGATGTTGCCGAGGGTGAGGATCAGCAGTCCCCAGAACAGGCCGTCGGGGATCCGCTCCTTGCGCATGTTGGCCATCGCCAACACCAAGATCACCAGGGCGATCACGAATTTCACGGCGATCTTGGCGTGGTTCACCGGGTGGTCCTGGCCCTCCAAGATCCCCACCAGCAGCAGGCCGGCCAGGAAGGCCAGCCCGATCCCGTCGCGGATGGCGGCGTTGATCCGCTTCACGGGCTCACGCATCTGCACGACCAGGCCACCGAGGAGGGCGCCCCAGCCGATGAAATGCAAGAAGAGCGCGACGTGGAGCAGCAGATCCATGGCGGTCAGGCTACCGTGATGGCTCATCGACGCTGGGGGGCGCGTCAGGGCCCCCACCATCAACGTCAGGGGGATCCCGGGTGGTGCTGCCACGACGACGCACGACAGGCTGTCCGACGTGAGTGACAGCAGCGGCGGAGGTCTGCCGGCCGACGAGACGGTGGCCGCGGGCGGCGACGGGAGCGTCGTACGCACGCTCGGCCTGACCAAGGACTACGGCTCGGTGCTCGCCCTGCACGCACTCGACCTGGAGATCGGCGGCGGCGTCACCGGACTCGTCGGTGCCAACGGAGCCGGAAAGTCGACGCTGGTCAAGATCCTGTTGGGGCTGCTCAGACCGACCTCGGGTCGGGCCTGGGTGCTGGGTCACGACATCAGCAAGGCAGGCCTGACCATCCGGTCGCTGGTGGGCTACATGCCCGAGCACGACTGTCTTCCACCCGACGTCAGCGCAAGCGACTTCGTCGTCCACCTGGCCCGGCTGTCCGGCCTGCCCCGCACAGCTGCCCGAGAGCGAGCCGCCGAGGTGCTGCGCCACGTCGGGTTGGCGGAGGAGCGCTATCGGCCGATGGGGGGCTACTCCACCGGCATGAAACAGCGCGCCAAGCTCGCCCAGGCGCTCGCGCACGACCCCCGGCTGGTGCTGCTCGACGAGCCGACCAACGGGCTCGACCCCGCTGCGCGCGACGACATGCTGCACCTGATCTCCCGGATCGGGCACGACTTCGGCATCGCCGTGGTCGTCACCTCCCATCTGCTCGGCGAGCTGGAGCGGGTCAGCGACCATGTCGTGGTCCTCGACGGCGGCCGACTTCTCCGCGCCTCGGCCACCGACGACTTCTTGGACCAGACCGGCACCCTGCTCGTCGAGGTGCTCGGCGAGAACGCTCAACACCGGATGGGCGAGGCGCTGGCCGCCCGGGGGCTGCTGTGTCGACCGCGCGGCAATCTGGTCGCCATCGATCCGGTGCCACCCGGCGCACCGGATCCGCACGATCTGGTCCGTGACCTGGCCTGCGAACTGGGCGTCGGGCTGGTGCGGGTCCAGGCCGACCACCGCCGCATCGAGGACGTCTTCAGCGAAGGAGGGGCGCATGTCGGCCATCCCGCCTGAGCGGCCGCCCGCGGTCCAGGGCGCGCCACCGCGCCGCGGAGTCATCCACGACCTGGGCTACCGCCCCTATGACGGCACCCGGCTCGGCCCCGGCGCGATCGCCTTGGCGCTGTTCAGCACCGGGCTGCGCAACGTGTTCGGCCTGGGCCGATCCGGCAAGTCCAAGGTGCTGCCGTGGACTCTGCTGGCGCTCAACCTGCTGCCCGCCGTGATCGTCGTCGGCGTCATGGTGATGGTGAAGCTCGACTCACTGCCGGTCGGCTTCGCCCGCTACGCCACCACCACTCAGATCCTGGTGTCGATCTTCGTGGCCGCCCAGGCGCCGATCCTGTTCTCCCACGATCAACGACACGGCTCGATCGTGCTCTATCTCGCTCGGCCGCTGCGGCCGGCGACCTATGCGCTGGTGCGACTGGCGTCGCTGTGGGCGGCCGTGTTGGTCTACCTGGTCGTCCCGGTGCTGATCTTGTACGTCGGCGCGTTGCTGGCCGAGCTGCCGGTGTGGGAGCAGACCGTCGATGCGCTCCAGGCTCTCCTGCTGGTCTTCCTCCTGGCCGGGATGTTGGCCGGTCTCGCCGCAGTGATCTCGTCGTGGTCGGTGCGCCGAGGCTTCGCGGTCGTGGCCACCATCATGGTGCTGCTGCTCGGCAACGGCATCGTCGCCGTGATCCAAGGAATCGCCTGGGACCAAGGCCAGGACCGGATCGGAGAGGTGGCCGGCCTGTTCTCGCCGTACTCCCTCTATCGCGGCCTGATGGAGCTGTTCGACCTGCCCCAGGCAACGATCACCCCACCGGAGGGTGCCGCCATGCTGACGGCGTACGTCGTTGTCACCCTCGCCACCATCCTGGTCTGCATCGGGCTGCTGGTGTGGCGCTTTAAGAAGGTGGCCGACCGATGACGGTTCTCCAGCTGGACGCCGTGTCACGGTGGTACGGCAACGTGGTCGCCGTCAACGGCGTGTCGATGGACCTCGGGCCGGGGGTGACCGGACTGCTCGGACCCAACGGCGCCGGCAAGTCCACCCTGATCGCGATGATGGCCGGCTTCCTCGCCCCGTCCGCGGGGTCGGTGACCCTCGACGGCGAGCCGATCTGGCGCAACCGCGAGGTCTACCGCAAGCTCGGGCTGGTGCCAGAGCGGGAGGTGAGCTTCGGCTACCTCACCGCCCGACAGTTCGTGCGCGCCAACGCCGAACTGCACGGGCTCACCGACCCCGGAGCCGCCACCGAGCGGGCGCTGACCACGGTAGAGATGGTGGAACCGGCGGACCGCCGGATCGGCACCTACTCCAAGGGCATGCGCCAGCGCGCCAAACTCGCCTCGGCGCTGGTGCACGACCCCGCCGTGCTCCTGCTCGACGAGCCGTTCAACGGCGTCGACCCACGACAGCGGCTGCACCTGATGGGGCTGCTGCGCCAGATGGGTGCCGAGGGCCGCACCGTGCTGTTCAGCTCCCACATCCTCGAGGAGGTCGAACAAGTCGCCCGCCATATCGAGGTCGTCGTCTCCGGGCGGCACGCAGCCTCCGGCGACTTCGGCGCGATCAGGCGGCTGATGACAGACCGGCCGATGCGCTATGTCGTGGTCACCTCCGACGACCGGGCGCTGGCCAGCGCCCTGATCGCCGAGCCGTCCGTGCTGGCCGTCGGTCTGCGCCCTCGCGGGGGTCTCGACGTGGAGGTCTCCGACATGGGCGGCTTCGCTCACGTCCTGCCCCGACTCGCCCAACAGCGCGGGGTCCGTCTGCTCGAGCTGAGCCCGACCGACGAGTCGCTCGAGAGCGTCTTCGCCTACCTGGTGGCCTCATGAACCCGACCATCGTCCGGCTAGCCGGCCAAGCCCTGCTCGGCCGCCGCCGCGGTCTGCTGCTGCTCGCCCTACCGATCGTGCTGATCGTGCTCGCGACGATCATTCGCGTGCTCACCGAGCCGGGCGTCGGCTCCGACGTCATCGACGCGCTCGGCTTCGGGCTCGCCCTGCCGCTCGTCGCCCTGTTTGCCGCCTCGGCCGTGCTCGGCCCGGAGATCGACGACGGCTCGGTGGTCTATCTGCTCGCCAAACCGGTGAGCCGCCATGTGGTGGGCTTCAGCAAGTACGCCGTCGCCGCGCTGGCCACCATCGCCTTCGGTGCCGTCCCACTGCTGGTGGCCGGCCTGATCACCGACTCCACCGAGCCCGACGCGGCCGTGGGCTGGCTGGTCGGCGGGGCGATCGCCGGAGCGACGTACACCGCTGTCTTCGTGGCCGCCGCCGCGACCACCCGGCACGCGGTGGTGGTCGGGCTACTGTTCGTGCTGCTCTGGGAGGGGTTGCTCGGCAACCTGCTCGACGGGATCCGGTGGCTCTCGATCGGTGCCTGGGGCCGCGAGATCGCCCATGCCGTCGGTGACGCGGTGTCCGCGCCCGGCACCGGACTCCCCTACGCCCTGATCGCCTCCGCCCTCGTCATCGCCGTCTCGGTCTGGTTCACCGGGGATCGGCTGCGGTCCTTCTCGATGCGCGGGGAGACCTGAGCCAGGCTGAGCCCGATCCACGGTAGGCACTGGCCGGCCATCTCGCGGGCCCGAGTCGGGGCTGCCGGTGGCGTGTGCCGACGCTACGGTGGGCGCACGACGAAGGGAGCAGGCGATGCGGGTAGCAGTAGTGGGATCGGGCAACGGTGGCGTGGCCACCGCCTTCGACTTCGCCCACCACGGGCACGAGGTCGCGCTGTTCAGCCCTGCTGACCATCCCGCCAACATCGACGCGGTCGCCGAGGCGGGCGGCATCTCCGCCAGCGGGGACCTGGAGGGGTTCGCTCCGGTGGTCTACGCCGGACACGACGCCGCCCAGGCACTGGCGGGTGCCGATCTGGTCATGCTCGTCGGGCCGGCGTACGCCACCGAGTCGCTGACCGAAGCCATCCGAGACCACCTCCAGCCGGGCATGGCGGTCGTCATCTGTCCGACCTCCACCTCTGGATCCATCGTCTTCAAGAAGGTGGCCGGTCTGCCGCTGACCGACGAGTCGATCCTGGTCGGCGAGACGAGCACGTTGCCGTACGCCGTCCGCGTCACCCAGCCGGGCACGGTGCGGGTGTTCTTGAAGCTGCGTGCCGGGCTCTACCTCGCGGGGCTGCCCAGGTCGGGCACCGACCGGCTCTACGAGATGCTGCACGGCGTCTACCCGGCCGTCGAGAAGGCGGAGAGCGTCTTCCAGACCACGCTGCAGAACGGCAACCCGGTGATCCACCCGGCCGTGACCATCCTCAACGCCGGCCTGATCGAGCGCACCCATGGCGCATTCTTGTTCTACGAGGAGGGTGTCACCGAGGCCGTGGGCCGGCTGATCGAGGCGGTCGACCTAGAGCGGCTGGCGATCGCCTCCGCGATGGGGGTGCGGGTGCTCTCCGAGCCGGAGCTCGGCTCCGCTCAGGGATACATGGAGGAGCTCAACTACTCCACCGGCTACTCCACGGCCCCCGGCTTCCTCGGCATCGGCGCTCAGCACCAGCTCGACAACCGCTACCTCACCGAAGACGTCGGCTACGGGCTGGTGTTCCTCACCGACCTGGCCCGAAGGATCGGCGTGCCGACTCCCGCGATGGACTCGGTGATCACCATCGCCGGCGTCCTGCTCGCCCGCGACTTCCGCGCCGAAGGCACCCGCACGCTCGCCACCCTCGGCCTCGACGGGCTCAGCCCTGCGGAGCTCGCCGCCCTGTAGGTCGTCTGCCGCGCCCTTGTGGCGTCTCCAGCGGGTCTATTGGGGCTAGGTGCCCGGTCTACGTGACACTCAGCACCCATAGGGGCGCAGAAGACGGGTGACCGCGCCCAGCACAGCGGAGGAATCCATCGCGTCTAGAGCAGGCGGCGGTCGGAGGCCCAGCGGGTGAGCTCGTGGCGCGAGGAGAGCTGAAGCTTGCGGAGGACCGAGGACATGTGGGTCTCGACGGTCTTGATCGAGATGAACAGCTCCTTGGCCACCTCCTTGTAGGAGTAGCCGCGGGCGATCAGGCGCATCACCTCGCGCTCCCGCTCGGTGAGCCGGTCGAGGTCTTCGTCGACGGCGGCGAGTTCGATCGAGCCGGCGAAGGCGTCGAGCACGAAGCCGGCGAGCCGGGGCGAGAAGACCGCGTCGCCGTCGGACACCCGGCCGATGGCGGCCACCAGCTCCGGACCGGTGATGGTCTTGGTGACGTAGCCCCGGGCGCCGCCGCGGATGGTGCCGATGACGTCCTCGGCAGCGTCGGAGACCGACAGGGCGAGGTAGCGGGTGTCAGGACACGGGTTCTGCCGCATCACCTCGACTCCACCACCGCCGGGGAGGTGGACGTCGAGGAGCACGACGTCGGGTCGGTGCTCGCGGATCGCGGCCACCGCCTCGGCGACGTCACCGGCTTCGGCGAGCACCTCGACATCGTGGCCGATCTCGGCACGGACGCCGGAGCGGAACATAGCGTGGTCGTCGACGACGACGGCCCGGACTCGGCGACGGTCAGTCATCGGCCTCTCCTCGTGGCTGCTCGGTGCCTCGTGACTGCTCGGTCCTCGGCAGTCGCAGGCGGACCTCGGTGCCGTCGCCGGGCGACGTGCGCACCTCCGCGGAGCCGCCGTGGCGCTCCATCCGGTCCACGATGCTGTGTCGCACACCGTACCGGTCGGCAGGGATCTCCTCGGGCTCGAAGCCGACCCCGCGGTCGCGGACGAAGACTTCGACGGCGGCATCCGTGACCTCGGCATAGACGTCGACGCGGCCGGTGCCCGCATGCTTGGCGGCGTTGGTGACCGCCTCCCGGGTCGCCGCGACGAGCGGCTCCAGCGGCTCGGCCATCGGAGCGTCACCGACGGTCACGACGTCGACCGTCACTCCGTGGTCGTCCTCGACAACGCCCGCGACCGACCGCAGCGCGGCCGCGAGGGTGGCGCCGTCGGTCGGCGTGACGTCGTAGAGCCACGCTCGCAGGTCGCGCTCCTGCGATCGGGCGAGCCGCGCCACCAACGCGGCGTCGGCGGAGTTCTTCTGAATCAGCGCCAGTGTCTGCAGCACCGAGTCGTGCAGGTGAGCGGCAACGTCGGCGCGCTCCTGGGTGCGGATCCGCTCGGCCCGCTCGTCGGTGAGGTCGGTGGCCAGGCGATAGATCCACGGTCCGATCACGATCGCCAGCCCGGTCACCGCGACCAACCCGGCGACAACCAGGTCCCAGGCCACGGTGAGGCCACCGGCCCGCAGCGCCAGCACCACGAGGGCGCCGCCGAGCAGCGCGAGGCCGGCTGCGACCCGGGCATACGCCGCCCACCCGCCGGCGCCGAAGACCGCCCGGATCGGGTCGAGTCGGCCGGTGGAGTCGAGCCAGCGCTCTCGTTGGGCCTCGTCGGCCTGCCGCCACAGCAGGGCGACTCCGGCAAGGGCCAGACCAAGCGGCCACCAGCTCCAGCCGGTGTTGAAGATCGCACCGACCAGCAAGGCCACTCCGACGCCCAGCGCACCCAACGCGACGGCCGGCCCGGCATCGGCGAGGATCCGCACCGGCCGGGGTCGCTTGCCGGTGCGGGTGGCGCTCTCCAGGCCGGGGGCGTCCGCGGCGAACGCCGGCTGGGCGGGCAGGAAGATCCAGAGCGCGCCATACAGCGCCACCCCGGCGCCACCGAGCACCGCCAGCACCACGAAGGCGGCCCGCACCCACAGCACCGGCAGGCCCAGGTGGTGGGCCAGCCCGGCAGCGACACCGCCGAGCACCGACTGCCCGGTGTCGCGATAGGCACGCCGGAAGGTCGGCGCGGGACGACGCTGACCCGGCGCGGGCCCAGCCGGCCCAGGACCAGCCGACCCAGGACCAGCCGACCCAGGACCGGCGAGGGCTGGGGTCGGCAAGGTCGGTCCGGGCAGCGCCGAACTTGGGGAGGAGTCACTCATCTGACCGTCATCGTCACACACGGCTCGGGGCCGGACCATGAGGCGAGACCCTGGTCCACCCCTGACCCGGGCCCCGAGCCCTCCGGAGACGATCAGGGTCGTCCCCGATGGTGCGCGAGAGCCCGCGGGACCAGAGTGGAGACATGACCACCATCCCGCCCGATGCCCCGACCGACCCCGGGCCCAGGCCCGACGACCGTCAGCGTCCGACGGCGGACCAGCTGCGCGACGTACGCCGTCTCAGCCGCACCGTCGGACCCCACCGCAAGGTGGCCGGTGTCGCCGGCGGCCTGGCCCGCCATCTCGACATCGACCCGGTGATCCTGCGGGTCGCGTTCGTGGTGCTGGCGCTCTTCGGCGGCGGCGGGATCCTGCTCTACATCGCGCTCTGGCTGCTACTGCCCGACGACGAGGGCTCACCGGCTACCGTCCGGCTCGACTCGCGCTCCCTCTCGGTCGTGCTGGTCGTGGTCGGTGTCATCGCCGCACTCTCGCTGATCGGCACCTCCTGGGGAGGCGTGCACGCACCCTGGCCGGTGATCCTGATCGGGCTGCTGGTCGCACTCGTAGTGATGAACCGCCAGCCGCGCGCGCCGCAGCCGCCTGTCGCCCCACCTGCGCCGTACGGTCCGCCACCGGCACCGACCGTCCCGCCTGCTCCCGGAGCCACCGCCCCCGGTGCCACGTCATCCGAAACGGTCGCCCCGGCGACCAGCGGGTATGACGTCCCTGGCAGCGCGACGGCCACCACCACCGCGCCGTACGCGGCGGTCGCCCCGGCGACCCCGGGGTACGACGTCCCGGCCGGTGCTGCGGAGACTCCACCGCCGTACAGCTGGACGCCGCCGACGCCGGCGCCGATCCCGCCGACACCGCGGAAGCCGGGTCCGATCCTGTTCTGGTTCACCCTCGCCCTGATCACGCTGGCGCTGGGTGTGCTCGGCATCGCCGATGTCGCCGGAGCCGACATCTCCGTCTCGGCCTACCCCGCCCTGGCCACCGCGCTCGCCGGTGTGATGCTCGTGGTCGGCTCGTTCTACGGTCGAGCCGGCGGGATCATCCTGGTCGGCCTGCTCAGCGCCGCCACCCTCGCGGGGACCACCGTCGGCGAGCATGTCGTCGACCAGAGCATTACCAAGACACCTTCGACGTCCACCGACGTCCGCAGCCACTACTGGCACCCGGCCGGCGAAATGGTGCTGAACCTGTCCGAGGTCAGCGACCCGGCCGCGCTCGACGGTCGCACCATCACCGTCGAAGGTGGCGCCGGTCGCCTGGTCGTGATCGTGCCCGAAGAGCTCGATGTTCGTGCCACGGCTGAGGTCGACGGGCCCGGGTCGGTCGAGGTGTTCGGTCAGAGCGACGACGGCGTAGAGAACTACGTCACCGCCTTCCACAACGTCCCCGACGAGGCCGGCTCGCTGGTGATCCGCAGCGAGCTCGGCGTTGGCCAGATCGAGATCCGGGCCTCCTGAGGGCCCGAGAGGAGACCATGATGAGCACCACCGAACCCACCCGCGGCACCCACCCGGTCGTGATCGGCCACCTCGTGATGGGCCTGGCCTTCTTGGGCCTGGTCGGCATCTGGGCGGCGGTGGAGTACGGCGGGGTGTCCACCGAGGACCTGCGCTGGCTGCTCCCCCTGCCCTGGGTCTTCGCGGGCGCCACCGGCCTGCTGGCCGTCACCCTGTCCGGCCGACGACGCACGGCCGCACCGTACGCCGCGGCGACGACCGAACCGCCGTACGCCGAGCACGAGTTCGACACCGACCACACCACTGGTCCGGACGACACCGTCACGGACCTCGACCACGAGGAGGAGCAGCGATGAGCGCGCCCACCCCACCCCCTGCCACCGGCCCCACTGGCCAGCCCAAGCGCCTGGTGCGCCGCACCGACAACAAGATGATCGCGGGCGTCTGCTCGGGCGTCGCCGACTACCTCGGCATCGACGTCACGCTGGTTCGCCTCCTGACGGTCCTCGGCGCCATCTTCGGGTTGGGCAGCCTGGTCGTCGCCTATGTCGTCATGTGGATCCTGGTGCCAGAAGGCTGACACCGGCACTCGAGGTCCTCATGCACGCAGCCCGGCGCGCGGCGCCGAGCCCACGGGGGATGTCGTGCTCCGCGGTCGTGGGGGCGACCGCGGAGCACGACGCTGTCTTGAGAGCGTGCGCCAACGGCATGATGGGCCCATGACAGTTCTCCGGCTCGGCACCTTGCAGGGCAGTCCGGTGGCCGACCATCCCGAGCTTCTCGCGGAGCCGGTGCGGGCGGCGTTGGCCGGTTGGCCGCACGCCGACGGCGTCAACGTCGTCGCGATCGACCCCGCCCTCGCCGACACTGCGACCTGCTCGGACGCCTACCAGCTCCCGTTGTCCGCAGGCGCCAACTGTGTCGTGGTGGCGGGGCGACGAGACGGCGCTGAGCGGGTCGCGGCGTGCGTGGTGCCAGCCGACCGTCGTGCCGACGTCAACGCACTGGTCAAGCGCACCATCGACGTCCGCAAGTGCTCGTTCTTGTCGATGGATCGCGCAGTGGCCGAGTCCGAGATGGAGTACGGCGGCATCACGCCGGTGGGTCTCCCCGACCAGTGGCGGATCCTGGTCGACGAGTCGCTCCTCGACGTCGACGTGGTGATCGTCGGGTCAGGTCTGCGCCGCTCGAAGATCCTCCTCCCCGGCCACCTGCTGGCGAAGCTCCCGCGCGCCGAAGTCCTCCCCCAACTGGGCATCTGAGACGCCCAGCCGACACGGCAGCGTCATCCGCTCCCATCGCTCGGGGCGACCAGGAGCTATGACGTCTGGAGCGAGGCGGCGGGCAGCTCAAACCAGCAGAGCTGGTCGAAGTCGTCCGAGAGGTGGCCGGACTCGGCGTCCTCGGGGGGCGCGGCCGCCTCCAAGATCGCTCGCGCCTCGACGAGATAGCCCGCGAGCGCGGAGGCCGGAGCGGTCGCGGTGTGGTGCGGATAGGTCATCGAGCCGGCGTCGTCGTACGACACGTCGGCCAGCCGCAGCGGCGGCTCGATGGCGCCGTCACGGTGGTGCCACAGACCGGTCGCGGCATCGAAGCGATAGTCGCCGAGCAGTCGCCAACCGTGCCGGGCGACCAGACGGACCGCGTCGATGATGTACTCCAGCACCTCGTCGTCGATGAAGTAGTTGAAGTTCACCCGGACCCACCCCGGCTTGATCCCCTCACATCCGGTCGCGATCTGCCGCTCGAAGCGATGCGACTGCTCCAGGCCGATGCCGAGCAGTCGGTGGCCGTAGGGACCGGCGCACGAGCAGCCGCCCCGGGTCTGGATCCCGAACAGGTCGTTGAGCAGCGCGACCACGAAGTTGTGGTGGAGATATCTCCCCGACGGCCCACGCACGACGAAGGAGACGATCGAGAGCCGTCGGGCGTCCAGGTTGCCGAGCAGCTCCAGGGTCGGCTCCTCCTGCCACGCGGAGACGACACGGCGCAGGAGATCCTCCTCGTGGTGGCGGATGGTCTCGACCCCGACCGCCTCCTTGAGCTGGAAGACCAGCCCGGCGCGGATCGACTCCACGATCGCCGGAGTGCCGCCCTCCTCGCGGTGCGCGGGGTCGGCGAGGTAGACGTGCTCGCTCGGGTTGACGTACATCACCGTGCCGCCACCCGGCACCACCGGCACCCGATTGGTCAGCAGCTGCCGCCTGACGACCAGCACGCCCGGTGTGCCTGGGCCGCCGATGAACTTGTGCGGGGAGAGGAAGATCGCATCCTTGTACGCCGCCGCCGCGCCCCCCGGCGGGGCCGTCATGTCGATGTCGACGTACGGCGCGCAGGCGGCGAAGTCCCAGAACGACAAGGCGCCGTGCTCGTGGAGCAGCTCGGCGATGTCGTAGGTGTCGGAGACGATGCCGGTGACGTTGGAGGCGGCGGAGAAGCTGCCGATCTTGAGCGGCCGGTCGGCGAAGCGCTCCAGCTGGCGGCGCAGCTCCGCCTGGTCGATGTGTCCGTCGGCGTCCTCGGGGATGGTCACCACGTCGGCGATCGACTCTCGCCAGGGCAGCTCGTTGGAGTGATGCTCGAAGGGGCCGATGAAGACGACCGGTCGCTCCTCGACCGGGATCTGGTCGACCAGGTGGTAGCGGTCGTCCAGGTCGGCCGGCACTCGCAGTGCGAGGATGCCGATCAGCTTGTCGATCGCCGCCGTGCTGCCCGCCCCGGTGAAGATCACCACGGTGTCGTCGTCACCCCGCACCGCGTCGTGGATCAGGCGGCGTGCGTCCTCGCGGAGACGGGTGGTCTGCAAGCCGGTCCCACTGGCCTCGGTGTGGGTGTTGGCGTAGCGCGGCAACACCTCGTCGCGGATGAAGTCCTCGAGGAAGGAGAGGCTCCGCCCCGACGCGGTGTAGTCGGCATAGGTCACCCGACGCGGACCATAGGGTCCGGTCATCACCTGGTCGTCGCCGATCACGCCCGCGCGGATCCGCGCCAGCAGCGCCTCGCCGTACTCACTCACCCGCACACTGTATGCCGCCGAGGCGCCCTCGGGACGTCATCCTCTCCGGTCGTTCGGGCGACCGGAGAGGATGACGTCCGATCGGCGTCGCGGCGATACCCGGAGGCGAAAACGATTGGCGAGAAGAGGGCCGGAAAACGTAACGTGGGATGAGTGCGCCCGCTCCCCGTGACCGACCCCGGAATCGCGGACGACAGGTCGCCGGACCACTTCTTGTGGTGGATCGCCAAACAGCAGTGGCCGACCCTGGCCGGCGGCATGTTCTACGGGATCATCTGGATGTCCGCGCAGGCCGTGATGCCCGCCATCCTCGGCCGAGCGATCGACCGCGGCGTCGCCGATCGGGACATGTCGCAGCTGGTCTGGTGGAGCGGGGTGATGCTCGCGATCGGACTGGCGCAAGCCATCAGCGGAATCATGCGACACCGGTTCGCGGTGACCAACTGGCTGACCGCGGCCTACCGCGTGGTCCAGTTGGTGGGTCGCAAGGCCGTCCATCTGGGCGGCACCCTGCCACGGCGGGTGTCGACCGGCGAGGTGGTCGCGATCGGCATCAACGACATGTCCAACGTCGGTCAGGTGATGGACGTCAGCGCTCGCTTCAGCGGTGCGGTGGTCTCCTTCTTGCTGGTCTCGGTGATCTTGCTGCAGACCTCGGTGACTCTCGGCCTGCTGGTGCTGATCGGGGTGCCCTTGCTGGTCGTCGCGATCGGACCGCTGCTCTCCCCGCTGCAGCGGCGCACCGCACACCAGCGGCACCTGATGGGCGAGCTCGCCAACACCGCCAACGACATCGTCGGCGGCCTGCGCGTGCTGCGCGGGATCGGCGGTGAGCAGACCTTCTCCGAGCGCTACCGCCGCGAGTCGCAGCAGACCCGTCGCGCCGGCGTAGCGGTGGCCCGGTTGCAGTCGATCCTGGACGCCCTCCAAGTGCTGCTGCCCGGTGTCTTCGTGGTGATCGTGGTCTGGCTGGGCGCGCGGTACGCCGTCACCGGGCGCATCACGGCCGGAGAGCTGGTCGCCTTCTACGGCTACTCCGCGTTCTTGATGATCCCGCTGCGCACGGCCACCGAGTTCGCCAACAAGATCATCCGGGCCCGCGTCTCGGCCGCCCGGATCTGCCGGGTGATGGCGCTCGAACCGGACTACCACGAGCCCGCCACCCCGGCCGCCTCCCCGGAGATCGGCGCCGACCTCGTCGACGCCCGCAGCGGTGTGCGGGTCCGCCCCGGTGCGCTCACCGCCTTGGTCGCCGACCAGCCGGAAGTAGCGGCAGCTCTGGCCGACCGGCTCGGCATGTGCGCGGCAGAGGCCGACGACGCCGTACGCCTCGGCGACGTGCCGCTGACCGCGCTGTCCCCCGAGGAGGTGCGCCGCCGGATCGTGGTCTCCGACACCGGGGCGGTGCTGTTCTCGGGTCGGCTCGGCGATCGGCTCGACGTGCACGGCCGGGACCGCCTCCCGGCCAGCGTCGACGGTGAGGACGCCGGCAGGAGCAATCTCAACCATGCCCTCGAGACGGCGTCCGCCGGCGACATCTTCGACGCGCTCCCCGACGGACTGGACACCGTGGTCGCCGAGCGCGGACGGACCTTCTCCGGCGGCCAGCGGCAGCGGCTGGTCCTGGCGCGAGCGCTGACCGCCGACCCGGAGATCCTGATCCTGGTCGAGCCGACCTCGGCTGTGGACGCCCACACCGAGGCCCGGATCGCGGCGCGGCTGCGTGACCACCGGCGTGGCCGAACCACCGTCGTGGTCACCTCGAGCCCGCTGATGCTGGATGCCGTCGACGAAGTGATCTGGCTGGAGGACGGCAAGGTGTCGGCCGTCGGTGAGCACGGCGACCTGCTCGCCCGCGTGCCGGCCTACCGCGCCACGGTGACCCGCGAGTCGGTCGAGATGCCGGAGCAGGTCGCCCGGTGAGCAGCACGACGACCCTCCCGGTGGCGGACGCTCCCGCGCTGCGCAGCTACGTGCGGACGCTGGGACGGCGACACCCCCGGCTGATCGGCACCGCCTTGGCCTTGCACGGGCTCGCGGCGGTCGCCGGCTTGGCCGCGCCTCGTCTGCTCGGTGATCTGGTCGAGGACGTCAAGGACGGCACCAGCCTCGGCCACGTCAACACCGTCGCCATCCTGCTGGCGGGCTTCCTGGTCGCTCAGACGGTGCTGACTCGCTTCGCCAGACTCGTCAGCCAGGTGCTCGGTGAGCAGGTGCTGGCCGAGCTCCGTGAGGACTTCGTCGACAACACCCTGGCGCTGCCGGTCGGCGTCGTCGAGTCGGCCGGCTCAGGCGACCTGCTCACCCGCACGGGTCGCGACGTCGAGCAGCTGGGCTGGTCGGTGCGGTGGGCGCTGCCGGAGTGGACCATCGCGCTGGTGCAGGGCGTGCTCACCTTCGTGGCCGCGGTCCTGGTCGGCTGGTGGGTGCTGCTCCCCTGTCTGCTCAGCGTGCCGCCGCTGGTCCTCGGCCTGCGGTGGTATCTCGCCCGCGCCAAGGACGGCTACCTGCGCGAGAGCGCGACGTACTCCACGATCAACGCCACCCTGACCGAGACCGTCGAGGGCGCGCGCACGGTCGAGGCGCTCGGCCTGGGCGAGACCCAGGTCCGCCAGATCGACGCTGACTGCGGGGCGTCGTTCCGCGCCGAGCGCTACACGCTGTGGCTACGCACCGTCTTCTTCCCAGCGATGGAGATCTCCTATCTGCTGCCGACGGTCGCCACGCTGTTGTTCGGGGGCTACCTCTACTACCACGGCCACGTCTCCCTCGGTGACGTCACCGCAGCGACCCTCTACGTGCAGATGCTGATCGACCCGGTAGACCGGATCGTCAGCATCCTCGACGAGCTGCAGATGGGTGCCGCCTCGCTGGCGCGCCTGCTCGGCGTCGCCCAGGTGCCCGACGATCGGACCGTCACCGGGGCGCAGCCACTCGACGAAAAGCTCGACGCGACCGACGTGCGGTTCGCCTACGTCGAGGGCCGCGACGTGCTGCACGGGGTGACCCTCGATGTCGGGGTCGGCGAGCGGATCGCCATGGTCGGCCCCTCCGGGGCCGGCAAGTCCACCCTGGGCCGGCTGTTGGCCGGCATCCATCCGCCGCGCACCGGCTCGGTGTCCCTCGGGGGTGTGGGCCTGACCGAGCTGCCACTCGACGATCTGCGCGGCCACGTCGCCCTGGTCACCCAGGAGCACCACGTCTTCGTCGGCACACTCCGGGAGAACCTCGCCCTCGCCGCACCCGACGGCGCCACCGACGACGAGGTTCGCGACGCCCTGGCCGCCGTCGACGCCTTGGAATGGGTCGACGCGCTCCCCGACGGCCTCGACACCGTGGTCGGCTCGGGTGGCCGAGCGCTGACCGCCGCCCAGGCCCAGCAGCTGGCGCTGGCCCGGCTGGTGCTGGCCGACCCGCACACGCTGGTCCTCGACGAGGCCACCTCGCTGATCGACCCCCGCGCCGCCCGCCACCTGGAGCGCTCCCTCGCCGCCGTGCTGCACGGGCGCACCGTCATCGCGATCGCCCACCGCCTCTTCTCCGCCCACGACGCCGACCGGGTCGCCGTCGTCGAGGACGGCGTGATCTCCGAGTTCGGCTCCCACGAGGAGCTCGTCGCCGCCGACGGCTCCTACGCCGCCCTCTGGGACTCCTGGAACGGCCACCAGCGCGACTGACCTGGGCCCGACCCATCTGCCGCGGTGTTGTCGTGGCTGAGGACCCGGTTTACGAGGCACTTTGCCACTACAAGACCGCGGCAGACGCAACAAGACCGCAGCAGATGGGCAGACATCGGAGCGGCATCCGTAGGCTGCTGCTTCGGAATCCTGCTCACAGGTTCATTACGACTGTTGCGTCCGTCCCCCGTGGTCGGTTTAGATCACTGAAACCGTTGGAGGAGCCCGCCAGTGACGACTGCCCCCATCCATGCCGAACCAGATACGCCCGAGGTGGCCCCGACCGACGCCGTCCAGCTCACCCGGGTCAGCAAGTTCTACGGCGACGTGGTCGCCGTAGACGACATCACGCTGACCGTGCGCAGCGGGGAGTTCCTCTCCCTGCTCGGTCCGTCGGGGTGTGGCAAGACCACGACGCTGCGGATGATCGCCGGGTTCGAGCATCCCGACACCGGCGACATCGAGGTCGCGGGCAAGAGCGTGCTCGGTGTGCCGCCCTACAAGCGCAATGTCAACACCGTCTTCCAGGCCTACGCGCTCTTCCCGCACATGTCGGTGGCGGAGAACGTCGCCTACGGCCTGCGTCAGGTCAAGACGCCCAAGGCCGAGATCCGCGACCGGGTCGCCGAGGCGCTCGACCTGGTGCAGATGCGCAGCTATGCCAACCGCGGCTCGACCCAGCTCTCGGGCGGGCAGCAGCAGCGGGTCGCGCTGGCGCGGGCGTTGGTGAACCGCCCCTCGGTGCTGCTGCTCGACGAGCCGCTCGGTGCCCTGGACCGGCAGCTGCGCGAAGAGATGCAGGTCGAGCTCAAGCTGCTGCAGACGCGGCTCGGCATCAGCTTCGTCTTCGTCACCCACGACCAGAGCGAGGCGCTGGCGATGAGCGACCGGATCGCGATCATGCGCGACGGCCGCATCGAGCAACTGGCCGACGCCGACACGATCTACTCCGTGCCCGCCTCGGCCTATGTGGCCGGCTTCGTGGGCCAGCAGAACTTCATCGACGGCCGTGCGACGGGGCCCGGGGCCGTGGACTCGGTGGTCGGCCCGATCCGGTCGACCCGCGCGACCAGCACCACGACCGGTGACCCGGTGCGCGTCGCCGTACGCCCCGAGTTCGTCGAGGTCACAGCGGCCCGCCCCGACGGAGCCACGGAGAACACCGTCGGCGGCACCGTGGTCGGGATCGCCCACCAGGGCGAGACCCGGCAGTTCCTGGTCGAGGTCGGCACCGAGCGACCGCTGTTGGTGCGCCGCCCGACGCCGACTGCGCCCGACCTCGCGATGGGAGATCAGGCGTGGTGCTACTGGAGCGCCGACCACGTCCACGTCTTCGCTGCCGACGAGCCCCCGCCCCCACCGCCCGAGGACGAGCCCGCCCAGCACTGAGCCACCCGCTGACCCAAGCATCACGAGGAGCAGACATGACCACCCCCGATCGCCCGTTGCGCGTCCTGGCCCACACCTCCCAGATCCCCCGGATCAAAGCGGAGCTCACCCGTCGACACTTCCTCGGGCTCGCCGCGGCCGCCGGAAGCGCCGGCCTCCTGGCCGCCTGTGGCGGAGGTGGCTCGCCGAGCGGCGGGAGCAGCAAGGTCACGAAACCGATCGCCAGCGGCGGCCCGCTCGAGGACACCGTGACGATGTACTCCTGGGGTGACTACGACGCCCCCGAGGTGCTCAAGGCCTTCACCAAGAAGATCGGGCCGACCATCACCTCGGACTCCTTCAACTCCAACGAGGAGATGATCGCCAAGCTGGTCGCCGCCAAGGGCACGTCGGGCTACGACATCGTGGTGCCGACCGGGCCGTACATCCCCCAGATGGTCGAGAACGGCCTGTTGGCGCCGCTCAACAAGGACCTGATCCCGAATCTCGAGCACATGGACCCGGCCTTCCTCGGCAGGGACTGGGACAAGGACAACGACTACTCGATCTGCAAGGCCTGGGGCACCACCGGCTTCGTCTACGACAAGACCGTGGTCAGCCGCGACCTGACCACCTGGGCCGACTTCCTCGACGCCGCGCAGAACGAAGCAAGCGGCAAGACCTCGGTCCTGGACGACCCCGGCGAGCTGACCGGCCTCTACTTCTGGGCCAACGACATCGACTGGAACACCACCGACGAGGGTGACCTGCAGGCGGCGGAGGACTTCTTGGTCGACAAGTTGGCCGAGCACATCTCGGCCTTCGACTCCTACCCCGGCGGCCAGGCGATCCCGCAGAGCACGCAGACCCTGATGCAGGTCTACAACGGTGACGCCCGGATCGGCATCCTCAACAGCAAGGACCCCGACAAGTGGCAGTGGGTGCTGGGTGCCCCGAAGACCGAGCTCTGGATGGACAATTGGTCGATCGTCGCCGGTGCGCCGCACCCGGAGGCCGCGCATGCCTTCATCAACTTCGTGCTGACTCCTGAGAACCAGCTCGCCAACGTGGCCTACATCGGCTACCACACCGGCGCGAAGGACATCGAGCAGGCGGCCAAGGACGCCAAGCTGCCGCTGCTCGACATGGTCTTCTTCTCTCCGGAGCAGTTGGACACCATGACCACCGGCGAGGTGAACGAGGCTCAGCAGCGTCACGTCGACATCTGGGACAAGGTCAAGGCGGCGGCCGGTGCCTGACCGCCGTACGCCGGGGGGGCCGCGCCGCTTGCGGGCTCCCGGCTTCGCGCTCGCTATCCCCGCGTGGGTGTGGCTGATCGCGTTCTTCGTCGTCCCGATCGGGACGATCGCGTGGTTCAGCTTCGGCTACAAGCCGGGCCTGTTCGGGACCCACGCCAACGACGTGCTCTCGCTGGACCGCTACCGCGAGGCGTTCTCCCCGACGTTCTTCACCACGTTCACCAACACCCTACGGATCGGCATCACCGGCACCCTGATCTGTCTGCTGATCGGCCTGCCGGCGGCGTACTGGATGGCGGTCAAGGCTCCGCCCCAGCGCCGTGGCCTCCTGCTGGCGTTGGTGATGGTGCCCTACTGGACCAACTTCTTGGTCCGCACGATCGGCTGGCAGGTGATCCTCGCCCCGCACGGCTGGGTCTCCGGCCTGCTGCAACGGCTGCAGTTCATCGACGAACCGCTCGCCGTGCTCAACACCCGCACGGCGGTGCTGATCGGCGTCGTCTACAACTATCTGCCGCTGATGATCCTGCCGCTCTTCGTGGCCTTCGACCGGGTCGGCGAACCGCTGCGCGAGGCCAGCAAGGACCTCGGCGCCAACCGCTGGCGCACCTTCGTCCAGGTGACCCTCCCACTGGCCCGACCGGGGATCATCGCTGGGACCGCCCTGGTCTTCATCCCGCTGATGGGCGACTACGTCACCGCCACCGTGCTCGGTGGCGCGAAGGGCAACATGGTCGGCCAGTTGGTGGCCAGCCAGTTCCAGACCGCGCAGAACTGGGCGCTCGGCTCGGCCATGGCGATGGTGCTGATCTTGGTCATCGCCACCACCGTGGCCGTCATCGCGCTGCTGCTATGGCTGGTCTCGTTGCCGCTGCGGTCCCGACAGCGGCTGGTCCTGGAGGACGTCGCATGACCCCGCCAACCGCTACCGCCGCCGCTACCGACGCACCGCCCCGCAACCCGCAGCCGCGCTCGTTGACCGACCGGCTGCTCGCAGCCTGGGGCGTCCTGGTGTTGGCCTTCCTGTTCGCGCCGATCGTCGTGGTGGTGATCTACTCCTTCAACGAGGGCCGGCTGCTGATCGCCTGGGACCACTTCGGCTTCGGCTCCTACACCGGCCTGCTCGACCGGCCGGAGATCCGGCACTCGGTGATCGTCTCGCTCCAGGTGGCGGTGCTGTCGGCGCTGGTCGCCACACTCCTTGGCACGACCGCAGGGGTCGCATTGGCGCGGCGCCCCGGACGCTGGGTCGTGCTCTTCCTCGGCCTGCTGCTGCTCATCTCGGTCACGCCGGAGATCGTCGACGCGGTGTCGCTGCTGCCCTGGATGGTCTATCTCGGCCAGGATGCCGGGCTGGTGATCTTCAACAACGGCCTGGTCCGCCTGGTGGTCGGCCACTCGCTCTTCTCCACCGCCGTGGTGGCCTATCTGGTCCGGGCCCGGTTGGTCGGGCTGGACGAGAGCCTGGAGGAGGCCTCCGCTGACCTGTACGCCGTGCCGTGGCGCACCTTCCGCCAGATCACCGTGCCGTTGGCGATGCCGGCGGTGCTGGCCGGCTTCCTGCTGTCCTTCACCCTCAGCCTGGACAACACCATCGTGTCGGCTTTCGTGCAGGTGTCCGGCTCGACACCGTGGCCCGTCTACGTGCTGAGCTCGTTGCGCTCCGGGTTGCGGCCGGAGATCGCCGCGATGTCCACGATCATGCTGCTAGTGACCCTGCTCGCCCTAGCCCTGATGACGATCGTGCTGCGCCGCGCCGGCGACTCCGCGACCGACATCGCCCGCAACATCGGAGGTTGAACCATGGTGGATCTGATCTTCTCCGCAGGCCCGGTCTTCACCGCCTCGGCGGTCCGGGAGCGGCCCACGGCCGTCGCGGTGACCGACGGCCGGATCGTCGCGGTCGGCCACGACGAGGTGCTCGACCTGGCGACGTCCAGCACCGAGCGGGTGGACCTGGCCGGACGGCTGCTGATGCCCGGCTTCCAAGACGTGCACGTGCATCCGGTCTTCGCCGGGGTCGACCTGCTGCGATGCGACCTGTCCGACCTCTTCTCCGCCGAGGACTGCCTGGCCCGCATCGCTGACTACGCCCGCGCCCACCCTGACCTGGAGTGGATCGTCGGCGGCGGCTGGTCGATGGCCGCCTTCCCCGGTGGCACGCCCACCGCGGAAGCATTGGACGCGGTGGTCGGCGACCGGCCGGCGTACCTCCCCAATCGCGACGGCCACGGCGCCTGGGCCAGCTCGGCGGCGCTGCGGCTGGCCGGCATCGACGCCGGCACGCCCGACCCGGTCGACGGCCGGATCGAGCGGGACTCTGCCGGTCGTCCGACCGGGACCCTGCACGAGGGCGCGATGAGCCTGGTCACCAAGCTGCTGCCGGCGACCACCGAGCAGGAGGCGTACGACGGCCTGCTGCTCGCCCAGTCGCAACTCCACGCGTGGGGCGTGACTAGCTGGCAAGACGCGATCATCGGCGACGTCGGCGACGGGGTGGACCCCGGAGCGGCGTACCTCCGCGCAGAGGCCGACGGAAGGCTGACCGGCCGCGTGGTCGGTGCCCTGTGGTGGGACCGCGGCCGCGGCCTGGAGCAGATTCCCGAGCTGGTCGAGCGACGCGCCACGCAGATGCGTGACCGGTTCCGGCCGACCAGCATCAAGATCATGGCCGACGGAGTGGCGGAGAACTACACCGCCGCGATGATCGAGCCCTACTGCGACGGACACGGCCACCCGACCGACAACTCGGGGATCTCGTTCGTGCCGCCCGAGGTGCTGCTGCCCGCGGCCGCCGCGCTCGACGCGGAGGGGTTCCAACTGCACTTCCACGCGATCGGCGATCGCGCCGTCCGCGAGGCGCTGGACGCGGTCGAGCACGCCCTCACGGTGAACGGTCGTCGGGACGCGCGCCATCACATCGCACACATCCAGGTCATCCATCCCGACGACATCGCCCGCTTCCGCGACCTCGGGGTGGCTGCCAACATGCAGACCCTCTGGGCAGCACTTGAGGCACAGATGGTCGAGCTCACCTTGCCGTTCCTCGGCGAGCCGCGCGGCTCTTGGCAGTACCCGTTCGGCGATCTGCACCGCTCCGGCGCCGTCCTCGCCGCGGGCAGCGACTGGGCCGTGTCTACCGCCGACCCGTGGCCGGCCATCCACGTCGCCGTCAACCGCCAGGTCCCCGAAGAGCATCGCGAGGACGACGTCGAGCACCCGGTCTTCCTGCCCGACCAGCGCCTCGACCTCGGCACCGCGTTGACCGCCTACACCGCCGGCTCTGCCTACGTGAACCACCTCGACGACACCGGCACCATCCGTCCCGGCGCCCTCGCCGACCTCGTCGTCCTCGACCGCGACCCCTTCGCCGAGCCCGCCGACCAGATCGGCTCCACCCGCGTCCTGCAGACCTTCGTCGACGGCCGCCGGGTGTTTGCGGCCGACGACGCCTGAGGATCGGAGTTCAGTTGTCGGGCGGTGGGGCTGCGGGTCGGGTCACCGGGTTGCCGGTGGTGTGGGGTTACGGCCGACAGGGCTTCTACGGGGAGAGGCGGTTGGCGGTCCGGGTTGCTCGCCGGGGTGGTGGTCCGCTGGGGTCACTCCTGTCACCGCTTTCACAAGGTATGTAGGGATCGCTCCGCTTACCTCGGCGAATGACGCATGGCAAGTGCAGGGATCACCACATACCTTGAGAAAACAGCAACCGGTGTGACTGCCGTGGCGACAGTCGCGAGCCCGGGCCCGAAGACGTCACCGATTGGGCCGAAACTGCATCCCGCCCCGTCCCCGATTGCGGTTTGGGCCCAAACGGCAACCCCTCGACCCGTCGAAGCCCGTCTCCCGCGCCGTTGTGGGGCCCAGCACTCATCTGCCGCGGGTCTATGGGTGCGCGGACCCGTCTGGTGCGCGGCTATCGGTGCTGAGTGCCAGGTAGACCGGGCACTCAGCACCCACAAGGGAGCAGGAGACACCACAACCCCGTGACAGACGCGCCCACCGGCTATCGCGCGGCCACCACTCACCCGGTTCGACGAGGACACGATCCACACGTCACGATGCGGATCGTTTGGGCGGCGTCGGGAAGCAGCCCTCAGCCGACCGTCACGTCCCCCAGCACAGCGCCGGAGGCGAGCAGTTCGGCCAGCCGGAGGCGCATCCGGTCGGCGACGGCCCACGGGTCGATGGTGTTGATGTAGAGCTTGGTGCCGCCCTCGAAGCCGGCGGGGGTGGCGATCCGCCACTTGAGAACCACACGGAGGGGGCGGGCAGCGGCACCGACGGGGGCTGGTGGTGCCACTCCTCGTTGGTCGGCACGTCCGCACCGGTGGCCACGTGGACGGCATGGAGGAGATCGGAGAAGCCCCGCACGGCGTCCCCGGACAGCTCCCACGGGCACACGTCGGACCGCGCCCACACCACCACGGCCGGCGACTGGTCACCGATCCCGGCGACCGCGACGGCGTGGTCGTTGTGGGCGATCACCAGACCTTGCTCGGCGGGATAGTCCACTCCCCAGCGCCGATACAGATCGGGCTCACGCGCCAGCCGAGGCAGCTGCCGCTCCAGGTCTGGGCCGAGCTCGTCGACGGCGACCAGCTGCTTGTGCAGGTGGTCGAAGGAGGCACCGGCCGGACGCAACCAGTTCTGGAACGCCGCCACGAGCACGACATGCGGGTTGGCGTCGTACAGCCGCTGCATCGCGCGGATCGTGAGCGCGACGTACTGCTCGTGCTCCTCGACCGAGAGCGACCCCGAGCCGGCAAGCTGGTCGTCGAGCTCGGCGCCGGGCGTGAAGTGCCGGCGAGCGACGACCACGTCGTGACAACCGGCGAAGAAACGCATCGACAGCCGCGCCACGTCCGTGTCCTCGACCACGTCGACGAGGGAGCGCAGCAGCGCAAGCAGGTGGGCACGGCCGGCCGGCTCGGAGAGGTACGCCGTCTGGTGGGCGACCGCTTCGGGCGAGGGCCGGTAGTCGTAGTTGGCCACCCAGTAGTCGTAGGACACGATCTCGAAGAGGTTCGGGATCAGCCGGAACTCCGCAGTCGTCTCGTGCAACTGCGAGGCGGGCACCTCAAGGAGCCGGTGCCAGCCGGCCAGATCCCTGACCAAGCGCTCCCGCTCGGGGGTCGTCTCGAGGTAGCGGCCCTCGCAGAAGGCGCAGTAGCGGCCGAGCTGGATGGGGTCGATCCGGTCCGGTCGGTGATCTCGTGGCGGCGCGAGTGGTCGATGACCGCGGCCGGGCACCGTCCACACCCGGGTGCCGGTGAACGGGTTGACCTGTTTGACGGTGCCGTCGTCGAGCCGCACCAAGGGACGCCGCGGTTCGTCCGGAGGGACCGACGGCGGTGGCGTCACCCGATCCATCCAACACCCACCCCACCACGGCCGGTCCCCCGGCGCCTGGTTGCTACCGTGCAGACAGCCGCCACGAGGATGGGGATCCATGAAGCTCTCGCACCCGTTGATGTACTCCGGCAACCCGCGGGAGGCCGCCGACCAGGTCGCCGCGTTGGAGGGCGCCGGGCTGGACGGCGTCTGGGTCGCCGAGGCCTACGGCTTCGACTCGCCCACCCTGATGGGCTACCTCGCCGCCAAGACCGAGCGCCTCGAGATCGGCTCGGCGATCCTCAACATCTACTCACGCACCCCGTCCGCGCTGCTCCAGACCGCCGCCGGGCTGGACAACGTCGCGGGCGGCCGCGCCATCCTCGGTCTCGGCGCCAGCGGCCCGCAGGTGATCGAGGGGTTCCACGGCGTCCCCTACGACAAGCCGGTCACCCGGACCCGCGAGATCGTCGACCTGATCCGACGCGGCCTGCGCCGCGAGACGCTGACCCACCAGGGCACCTTCACCCTCCCGCTGCCACCGGGCCAGGGCCTCGGGCTCGGCAAGCCGCTCAAGCTGCTCACCAAGCCGGAGCGGCCGTCGGTCCCGATCTACATCGCGGCGCTGGGCAAGAAGAGCGTCGAGGGCGTGGCGTCGTACGCCGACGGCTGGCTGCCGTTCCTCTTCCACCCCGAGAGGGCCGACCGGGTCTGGGGAGCGGCGCTGCGCGCGGGCACCGCGAAGCGGCTCGACGGGCTGGCTCCCCTCGAGGTCTGTGCAGGCGGGATGGTCGCCATCGGCGAGGGCCCGCAGACCAAGGCGCTGCTCGACTTGGTCCGGCCGCTCTACGCGCTGTACGTCGGCGGGATGGGGGCGCGCGGCAAGAACTTCTACAACGACCTCGCCTGCGAGTACGGCTACGAGAAGGAGGCCAAGCAGATCCAGGACCTCTACCTCGGCGGCAACAAACGAGACGCCGAGGCCGTGGTGCCCACCGCATGGCTGGAGGCGGGCAACCTGGTCGGCCCCGCCTCCTACGTCCGTGAGCGGATCGCCGCGTTCGCCGAGGCCGGCGTGACCAACCTCCAGATCACCCCGGTCGGGAAGGACCCGGCGGCGATCGTCGCCCAGGTCAAGGAATGGGTGTCCTGATCCACGCGGGGCGTGGTCCGCGATGAGGCTGCGCAAGGAGTTCGATCTCCAGGCGCACCGAGGCGGTCGCGGTCTGATCGTCGAGAGCATCCTGCCGACGTTCGCGAACGCGTTGACGCTCGGTGTGACCACGCTCGAGTGCGACATCCACGTCAGCATCGACGGGGCGCCGATGGTCGTCCACGATCGGCGGCTGTCGGCGAAGCTGTACGACGACACCGAGCCCGCGGTGGAGGGCGATCCGTTCTTCCCCTACGTCGGCGGGCTGGTCACCGACTACTCCGTCGCGCAACTGCGCACCATCGACGCGGGGTCGCACCATCGCCGCGAGCTGCCCGATGCCACGCTGGTGCCGGGTGCCCGGATCCCGCTGCTGGGCGAGCTCTTCGACCTGGTCGCCGAGCGTGGCGCCGACGAGGTCCGCTTCAACATCGAGACCAAGTTCGACGCCGTAGCGCCCCACGAGACCGCCCCCCGCGAGCGGTTCGCCGACACCATCGTCGCCGCGGCGCAGCAAGCCGGACTGGTCGACCGGATCAGCGTGCAGAGCTTCGACTGGGAGGTGCTGCGCCAGGTCCGCGAACGCGAGCCGGGGCTGCGGCTGAACGTGCTGGCAGCACCGAAGTACCTCAAAGTCACCAAGGACGGCCCGTCGCCATGGGTGGGCGGGGTCGATCTCGACGGCTTCCCCGATCTGGTGGCCGCGGTGGCCGCCGAGCGGTTCGACGCCATCTCTCCCGCGCACGGCTATCCCTTCGCCAGCGGCGTCGACGACCCGGCGTACCAGCCCTTCACCACGCCCGAGCTGATCGAGCGCGCGCATGCCGAGGGCATCGAAGTGATCCCCTACACACTGAACGACCCAGCCACCGCAGCCGCCCTGATCGAGCAGGGCGTGGACGGCCTGATCACCGACTTCCCCGACCGAATCCGAGGGGTGCTCGAGGCGCTGGGGATGCCGCTCCCTTCAGCTCACCCAGGGACACCCCCCGGGGCAAACCCTGATGACTGATGTCGGTGCTATCTGATGAGGTAGAACCATGCATCGCCGAATCGCCGGCACTCTCACCGGCCCCATCACGAAGTGGATCGTCGCCGCGGTCGTCCTGCTCTTGGCCATCGGACTCTCCGGGTTCGCCGGCAAACTCACGTCCGCACAGAGCAACGACGCGTCCTCCTGGCTGCCCGACAGCGCCGAGTCCACCCGCGCCCTGGACAAGATGACCCCCTTCCAGGATCCCAACGCGCTGACGACGGTGGTCGCCTACGAACGCTCCTCCGGACTCACCGAGGAGGACATGGCGACCGCCAAACAGCAGGCCGCCGAACTGGCCAAGCTCGACGGCGTCACCGGCCAGGTGATCGGACCGATCCCGTCACCGGACGGCAAGGCGATGCAGACCGTGGTCACCTTCGACTTCGGCGAGAACGGCTGGCAGGAGATGCCGGATGTGGTCGACAAGATCCACCAGATCGCACCCGAGTCCGACGGCCTGAAGGTCTACGTCACCGGGACCGGCGGCCAGGCCGCCGACCAGGCCGAGGTCTTCGAAGGCATCGACTCCACCCTGCTCTTCGCCACCATGGGCGTGGTCATCGTGATCTTGCTGATCACCTATCGCAGCCCTCTGCTCTGGCTGCTGCCGGTCGTCTCGGCCGGATCGGCCCTGGTCATCGCCCAGGCGGTGGTCTACTTCTTCGCCAAGCACGGTGACCTGACCGTGAACGGTCAGAGTCAGGGCATCTTGACGGTGCTCGTCTTCGGTGCGGGCACCGACTACGCCCTGCTACTGGTGGCGCGCTACCGAGAGGAGCTGCGCCGTCACGAGAACCGACACGAGGCGATGGCCTTCGCTCTCCACCGAGCCGCGCCGGCCATCGTCGCCAGCGCGTCGACGGTGATCTTGGGCATGCTCTGCCTGCTGCTCGCCGACATGAACTCCACCGCCGGTCTCGGGCCGGTGGCGGCGATCGGCGTCGCGGTCGCGTTGCTGGTCATGCTGACCCTGCTGCCGGCCCTGCTGGTGATCTTCGGCCGCTGGATCTTCTGGCCCAAGCGGCCGACCTTCGGTTCGCACGAGCCGACCAGCACCGGCATCTGGGCCGGGGTCGGCCAGTGGATCTCCCGGTTCCCCCGCCGCGTGTGGGTGGTGACCACCGTCCTGCTGGCGATCGCCTGCCTCGGCGTCTTCAAGCTGGACGCCACCGGGTTGACCACGGAGGACTCCTACACCAAGGACTTCGACTCCGTGGTCGGGCAGCAGATGCTCGCCGACCACGGGCTGGCCGACCAGTCCAACCCGGTGATGGTGGTCGCCAACGCCGACCATGCCGATCAGGTCGTCGAGGCGATGACCGGGATCGAGGGCATCGACACGCCCGGCAAGCCGGTGGTGCTAGGCGACCTAGCCTTCATCACGGCGCCCATCCAGGGCGACGCCAGCTCGTCGACAGCCTTCAAGACCGTCGACCGGGTCCGCGACGCGGTCCATGCCGTCGACGGAGCCGATGCACTGGTCAGCGGGAGCACCGCCATCCTCGACGACATCGAGCACGCCTCCGCTCGCGACAATCGCGTGGTGATCCCGGCCGTCTTGATCGTGGTGCTGCTGATCTTGGTGCTCCTGTTGCGGGCACTGGTCTCACCGGTGCTGTTGATCGCAACGGTGGTGCTCTCCTTCGGAGCCGCGATGGGGCTGTCGGCAGTGCTGTTCCACTACGTCTTCGGCTTCGCCGGAGCCGACGCCTCGCTCCCCCTGTTCGTCTTCGTCTTCCTCGTCGCCTTGGGCATCGACTACAACATCTTCTTGATGACCCGCGTCCGCGAGGAGACGGCCGTGCGCGGCACCCGTCCAGGCGCCCTGGTGGCGCTGGGTGCGACCGGGGGTGTGATCACGTCGGCCGGCGTCGTGCTGGCTGCGACGTTCCTGGTGTTGTCCACCCTGCCACTCGTGGCCTTCGTCGAGATCGGCGTGGCGGTGGCGCTCGGAGTGCTGCTCGACACGATCGTGGTGCGCTCGGTGCTGGTCACCGCGCTCAACCTCGACCTCGGCAGCAGGATCTGGTGGCCCAGCAAGCTGGATCGCGGTCAGGAGGCGCCGCCACCGGCGAGCCAGGAGACGGTCTCCGCCAACGCCTGACCCCAGTCGGTCGCGGTCAACCCGAACGTCTCGGCCGTTCGGGTCGCGTCCAGCACGAACGGGCGCTCGAACTGGTAGGCCGTCTCGTCCAGCTCGCGCACGGTCGCCGAAACGCGGGCGAGCAACTTGACGGGGTGAGGGACGCCTCGCACGGCCGGCTCGGGCCGACCCGCGATCGCGGCAGCCTCCTTCGCCACCTCTCGCATCGTGCGGGGGGCCGCGGTCGGCACATGCCAGGCGCTCCCCCAAGAGCGGTCGTCGGTGGCCAACGTGGCGGCCAACGCACCGATGTCGTCGAGGTAGGTCCAGGAGTGCGACACGTCCGGTGCCCCGGTGATCAGCCACACTCCACGACCCGCGATCGCCCGTTTGATCACGAAGCTGTTGAGCAGACTGACGCCCCCGCCCGCACCTGGCCCGAAGTAGTCGGAGGCGCGCAGTTCGGTGGCCCGCAGCCTGCCGGCCTCGTGCGCCTGCAGGGCCTGCTGCCACATCTCGGCCCGAAGTCGGCCCTTGGTCCCGGCTGGCCGTAGTGGCGTCTCCTCGGTCATCGGGGCGTCGACGTGACCGTAGCCGTAGAGGTTCGAGACGGTCACCAGGCCAGCGCCGGACTTCTCCGCGGCAGCCAATATCGCGGCGGCGACCGGGGGCCAGTCGCGCTCCCAGGTGTAGTACTTGCTCGGGTTGACCGCGTTGACCAGGCTTTCCACGCCCTGGGCGAGGTCGGTCAGCGCGGCCGGGTCGCTCGCGTCGACGGACGCGGCCCGCACGCCCTCGAGGTGAGGGTCCGTGCCCGAACGCGACGCCAGCGTGACTTGGTGACCACGCTCGACTAGGTGCCGGGCAGTCGCCCGACCGATGCCTCCGGCTCCGATGACGAGATGGTGTGCCATGACGGTGTCCTCCAGCCTGGTCGACCTACGTGCTCTGATCGAGCGGAATGCGAGAGCGGTGCTCTCGTTTTCATTGGAGCACGTTGACGGCAGTGAAAGCAAGAGCGGTGCTCGCGTTTGTGGCGACTGATCCCGTATCCTCCGTCAGATGACCGCAGCGGGAGGGATCAGGGCGCGCAACCGGGCCGCGATCGAGGCCGAGATCCTGCGGATCGGGCAGCAACACCTGGCGACGTACGGCGCCGCCGGACTCTCCCTGCGCGCGGTGGCCCGCGACCTCGAGATGGCCTCCTCTGCGGTCTACCGCTACGTGGCTAGTCGAGACGAGCTGCTGACGCGGCTGATCGTCGCGGCGTACGACGCCCTCGGCGACCATGTCGACGCGGCTCTCGCCACCTTGCCACGACGATCCACCCCCGCGCGGAGGTTTCGGGCAATCGCCGCCGCCACCCGTGGGTGGGCGCTGGCCAATCCGCACGAGTACGCCCTCATCTACGGCTCCCCGGTGCCCGGCTATCACGCGCCCGCCGAGCGGACCGGGCCCGCTGGCACCCGCGTCCAGGCCCGGCTGGTCGCCCTGGTGCCCGATCTGTCCGACGGCCGCCCGGAGACTGCGCGCGAGCGGCGCGCCCTGGGCGACCTCCCCGAGACGATCCAGGCCGAACTGCATCTGAGCAGTGCTGGCGACCAACCGATCGATGCGGGCACGCTGCGTCGCGCAATGACGGCCTGGGCGCTGGTGACCGGCACGGTGAGCGCCGAGGTCTTCGAGCAGTTCGGTGCCGACACGATCCCGGACTGGCCGGCCTTCTTCGACGCCGCCGTGGACGACGCGCTCGCGCTGGTGACCGGCGAACCCGCCCGCGGCTAGCGCAGCTTCACTAGCGTAGGCCCTGCCGGGTGCAGGCGGCAGCGACTCGGCCGGCGCAGAGCTGGTCGAGGGTGAAGATCTGGTCGCGGACGACGGCATCGGCGAGGTTGTCGATGGTGACCACGAGCGGCTGGAAAACGAAGGCTGGCACGTCCTTCACCTGCTCGGAGGCCTCGACCTTCTGGCCGGTGACCAAGTCGACGGCGATCTGGGCGGCTTGCTCGGCCTGGCGGGGGTAGGACTTGAAGACGGTCAGGGTCTGGGTGCCGACGATGATCCGGCGTAGCGCCGCCAGGTCGGCATCCTGCCCGGTGACCACCGGTCGGTTCTGCGGCAACACGTGGGCAGCCGCCAACGCCTGTGCCACCCCTTCGGCCTGTTGATCGTTGGCGGCGATGATCGCGTCGACCTCGGCTGCCGGGCGCTTCGCCAACTGGCTCCGCACCCAGGTCCGCGCCTCCTCGGCGCTCCAGGTCTTGGGGTCGAGCTCGGCAAGCACCGAGATCTTGGCCTTGTCGAGCACGCGGTGCACCGCCCGTTTGATCTCGACGCCGTTGGTGTCGGTCTGCGGCCCGTTCACCACCAGCACCGACCCCTCGGTCGGGATCCGGGCCACGGCGGCCTTGGCCATCTGCCGCCCGATCGCGCCCGCGTCGTAGGAGACGTAGAAGTCCGCACCCGGCACGAACCGGTCGTAGGCGATCACCTTCACCTTGGCCTGGTGCGCCTTGTTCACGATCGCCTCACCGACCTCGCCGTTGACGGCGTTGAGCACCACCACGTCGGCGCCGGCGGCGATCACGTCGTCGAGCTGCTCGGCCTGCCGCTCGGCGTCCCCGTCGGCGAGCTTCTTGACGTAGACACAGTCGGGGCAGTGGAAGCCGATGTAGTCCGCGAAGGCCGGCTCGTCGCTCTGCGTCCACCGGGGCGCTGCGTCGGCGGCGACCAGGAAGGCGACCACCATCTTGTCCTGGGCCCGGCAGCCCGTCAGTCCGACGACCGCCAGCAGGGCAGCAGTCAGCAGTGCGACGACACGGGGCATGCCGTCACGATATCCGCCTACCCCTCCGCTGCTTTCCGCCCACACGCGGTCACGAACCCGGCGAACAGCCGGGTCCGGTCATGGTCGCGGCCATCATCGTCCTCGGGGTGCCACTGGAGCGCGACCAGCCATCGGGCGGGGTCCTCGAAGGCCTCGACGATGCCGTCGTGCGCGCGCCCGGCGGCGACCAGGCCGACGCCGAGCCGATCGACGGCCTGGTGGTGTCCGGAGCGACCCACCACACGGTCGGCGTCGAGCAGCTCGGCCACTCGGGTGTCAGGCTCGAGCAGGATCTCCTCGTCGAGGAACATCGGCTCACCCGGGCCACCTCGATGCAGAGCGTAGTCCTCGATGTCGGAGATGATCGTGCCGCCGTAGGCGACGTTGACCAGTTGCGCGCCGCGACAGATCGCGAAGACCGGCACCCGCGCCTCGAGGGCGGACCGGATCGCGTCGAGGGCGTCCTGATCGGCGCGGATGTCGACGCCGTACTGATGGGGCACGCCCTCGTGCGGGCCGCCGTAGACACGACCGTCGATGTCGCCGCCGCCCAGCAACAGCAGCCCGTCACACCGCGCGACCGCCGCCGGGTCGGGCAGCGGGTCGCTGCTGTCGAAGAACTCGTACGACGCACCGAGGTCGAGCAGCGTCTCCAGTGCTACCCGGGTGAAGCGGGTGACCAGCTCAGCGGTCTGCGTGGTCATGTCGGGGAAGTTGAGCGAGGCCAGCACCGCGACACGGGCGACCGGATCGGCCGGCATCGGGCGCGCCGGCAACGCCTCCTCACGCAGCACGACGGCTGGTGAGCCAGGGTCAGCCAACGCTCATCCCTCCTCGAAGGGATAGTCCAGGGTTGGCAGCCACTCTTTCCAGACCGCACGCAGGCGTCCGTCGGCGATCACCCGAGCCAGCGCGCCGTCCAGCTCTGCCAGCAGGTCGGGGCGGTCCTTCGAGACCGAGATCCCCCAGCGGTTGCCGGTCTGCACGACGAAGGCAAGCTCGTAGTCGGGATGGGTCGCACCGAGGGGCACGAACACGACGTCGTCGTCGACGACCGCGTCGACCCCGCCGGACAGGAGCGCCGCCAGCATGTCGGCGTAGACATCCTCGGAGTCGCTGCCGAACGGGACTCGGATCGCGCCCTCGAAGGTCTCGGCCAGGGTCATGTTGGTGCTGTTCTCGATGGCGGCGACCCGTTTGCCGGCGAGATCTTCGGGGCCGTGGATCGGGTCGCCGCGCCGGATCAGCACGCCCTCGTGGAAGACGGCATACGGTCGGGTGAAGTCCATCACCTCAAGCCTGGTCGGGGTGATGCCCTGCCCACAGAGCACGGCATCGGCGTCGCCGCGCTGCGCTGCCGGCACCATGTCGACCCACGGCACTCGGACCCACTCCAACCGACGACCGAGCTCGGCGGCGATCAACTGAGCGACGGCCGGCTCGTAGCCCTGCCGACCCTGCTCCGGCGTCCACAGTGAGAACAGCGGCGGTGCCTCGGAGTCCATGCAGCTCAGGCGGAGTGGTTGGTCGGTGGTCATCAGGCAGGTCTCCTCGACTCGGATCGGTGGTTGACGGTCGTCACGGGGTGTCGTCCCAGTAGGTCGCCTTCTCCCAGTCCGTGACGTAGCCGCAGAACCGCGCCCACTCGTCACGCTTGAAGTCGACGAGTAGGTCGGTCAGCTCATCACCCAGGGTCTGCTTGATCAAGTCGTCGGCCGAGAAGGCGTCGATCGCCTCGCCGAGAGTGAGGGGCAGGCGGCCGAAGCGCGGGTCCTGCTCACTGTCGTACGACGACCCGACCTGAGACGCGCCGGGGTCGATGGTGTTCTTCAGCCCGTCCTCGCAGGAGGCGATCAGGATCGCGTGGGAGAGGTAGGGATTGACGGCGGCGTCGGGGAGCTCAGCTCGAGCCGTCCGTTGGTCGACAGCCGGACCGTGCAGGTCTTGTTGTCCATGCCCCAGTTGATCTTCGAGGGAGCGAACTGACCGGCGTCCCAGTAGCGCTTGTAGGAGTTCACGGTCGAGCCGTAGACCAGCATCGCGGCAGCGGCGTGCATCAAGACGCCACCGAGGGCGTGCTGGCCGATCTCGGTCAGGTGCATGTCGGTGCGACCCGGCTCGGCCAGGACGTTCTCGCCGTCACGCCAGAGGCTGAAGTTGTGGTGGCAGCCGTTGCCCATCATCCCGGTGGCCGGCTTGGGCATGAAGGACGCCTCGATGCCGAGCTCCCGGGCCACCTGCTTGCACACCTGTCGGTAGGTGGTCAGCCGATCGGCGGTGAGGTCGGCGTGGTCGTACATCCAGTTCAGCTCGAACTGGCCCTCGTCCTCGTAGTCGCCCTCCACCATGTCCAGGCCGAGCGCCTGGGCATAGGAGATCACCTTCTGGATGATCGGGCGACCGCGCTCGAGGTGCTCGATGTGGTAGGCGGGGCTCGACTCGGGCCGGAAGCTGGCCTCCAGGCCCGGGCCGCGCCAGGTCATCTCCGGCTCGGTGCCGGAGCGCAGCTCGAGCCCGGTGCGATCGGTGAAGCCGGCATGTACCCGCTTGAGCAGGCCGCGGGAGTCGCAAGCGTAGGGCTCGCCGGCACGCTCGGCGATGTGGTCGGGCTCGTAGAGCCGGCAGAAGACGCGCGCCATGGTGGAGTCCCAGGGCAGCACCGCGAAGGTGTCGAGGTCCGGCAGGGCGGTGTACTCCGCGGCCTCGACGCCGCCGCCCAGCAACACGCCCTCCCGAGTCGTCTGCAGGTTCGCGGCGGCGGTGCGGTGCTGTTGGATGCCCTTGCCGGCGATCCGCTCAAGGTGCCGGGCGGGCAGCACCTTGCCTACGACACGACCGGTGACGGTCACGCTCTGGAGGTAGACGCACTCGACGCCCTGCTCCTTGATCGTCGCCATCACCGAGGAGAGCGCGTCGCTCGAGGCGTTCTCCTCTCGATGCCGGTCCAGCGCGGTGGTGGCCATGTCAGTTCCTCGCTTCGGTGGGGGTGACGAAGGCATCGCGCAGCTCACGCTGGCGGGCCGGTGGCAGGTTGAGCGCAACGGTCCCGACGTGCCGGCCGGCACGGTGGTGCAGGGTCAGCACGCCCGCGGTCAGGTCGTCCGGATCGCCTTCGGCCACCACCACCTCGTCGGCCAGACCGGGTGAGCCGAAGCTCTGGAACCGCAGGTCGGCCTGGTCGCTCCAGAACGACGGCACCGGGGCGAAGGGTGGCAGGTCCGGTCGTCGGCCCTCCACCAGGGCCACCAGGGTCGGAGCAGCCCGCTTGGCGGTGTCGGTCGGGATCGACCAGTGCTCCACGCGACGGGGGACGTCGTCGAAGATCGGGTTGGGGAAGCGGGCCAGGTCACCGACGGCGACCACTCGGTCGGCGCCGACCGCCGCCAGGTCGTTGTCGGTGAGCACCCCGTCGGCGAGGTCGAGCCCGGTGCCGGCGAGCCACTCGGTGTTGGGGATCGAGCCCACCGCTTCGATGACCACGTCGACCGGGAGTCGCTGCCCGTCGTCGAGCACCGCCTCGCTCACCCGGTCGCCGCCCTCGAAGGCGGTGACCCCCGGGCCGATCACGAAGCGGATGCCGCTGCGCTCGTGGTGTCGCTGCACCGCGAGGGCGAGCTGTTCACCGAGGACTCGGTTCATCGGGGCGCCGGTGGGCTCGACCACCGTCACGTCATGGCCCAGCGCGGCGAGCGTGCAGGCGGCCTCACAGCCGATGAAGCCGGCGCCGACCACGACCACGCGGCGTGGCTCGGCAACCGCTGCGCGCAGTTCGAGGCAGTCCTCGACGGTGCGCAGGACATAGCGGCCTCGCTCGGGCCCGGGCGCGGACAGCCGCCGTGGCCGCAGCCCGGTGGCCACGACCAGACCGTCGAAGTCGCCGCTGCCCTCGGCTGGGTCCCCTCCTCCGACACTTCGCCAGGCGAGGCGGCCAGCGCCGAGGTCGACCCCGAGCACTTCTGCAGAGAAGCGGAAGTCGACATCACCGACGCTGGAGCGCCGCCGGAAGGTGAGACGGGACAGCGCCGCCTCGGCGTCGAGCGTTGCCGGGTCGGCGAGCACGTCCTTGGAGAGTGGTGGGCGGTTGTACGGCGCGTGCGCCTCGGCGCCGTACACCGTGACCGGGCCGACGTGGCCGGACGCACGCAACTGCTCGGCCGCGCGGAGGCCCGCCAGCGACCCGCCGACGACCGCGATCCGTGGGTGGTCCATCAGTCCTCGATCATGATCGCCTGCACCGGGCAGACGTCGGCCGCCTCCTCGACCGCGAAGCGCTCGGAGTCGTCGGGGTGGGGTTCGTACTCCAGCTTGCCGCCGTCGTTGATCGCAAAGACATCGGGGGCGGCGATGGCGCACTGCCCGTGGTCTTGGCACAGCGCCATGTCGACGGTGACCTTCATGTGGGTTCCTCTTCTCGTCGGTGAGTCAGCAAGGGGCGGGGTGGGCAAGGAGCTGGTCGTCAGGGAGCGGGGGTGAAGCCGATCGGCAGGCGAACCGGGCCGGTGTTGCCGGAGTCCGGCAGCCAGGTGGCCCCGTCCAGCGGATACGGGTCGCGCAGTCGCCGAGCCAAGAGGGGCAGTGCCTCGCTCATGTCGGAGCGTGCCACGAAGTGGCCCAGGCAGTGGTGCGCACCGCCGCCGAAGCCGAAGTGCGGCTTGCGGTCGGTGGCGGTGATGTCGAAGCCCCCCTCGATGGCACGGGGATCGGTCCCGGCGGACTCACTGTAGAGGTGCACCGTGGTGCCGGCCGTGAACTGCAGGCCTTCGTAGTCGAAGTCCTCCAGCACCTCCCGGGTGACCCAGCGCACGGTCGGGTTGACCCGCATCACCTCCTCGACCGCGGCCTTGCCGAGCTCGGGCCGCTCGGCGAGCAGGCGCCACTGGTCCGGGTGGGCCATGAAGGTCTGCATCGCGAGGCCGAGCTGGTTGCGGGTGGTGTCGTAGCCACCGAAGATCAGCAGCACCAGCCCGTCGCGCAGCTCGGTGTGGCTGAGCCGACCGTCGCCGTCGCGGGAGGCGCTGACGAAGGCGGTGATGAAGTCCTCTCGCGGGTGAGCCGTCCGGTCCTCGATGAGCGCGTCCGCGTAGTCGTAGAGCCGGGCGAGCGCGCCCTCGATCCGAGGCAGCTCCTCGGTCAGGGTCACCCCCATCGCCAGCCCGACGGCGGACGCCTCGCGCGAGATGATCGGCCACTCCTCCTCGGGGATGCCGAGCATGATGGCAAGCACCCGGGCGGCGTAGGGGTCGGCGAACTCGGAGATGAACTCGCAGCGGTCCTGGCGCTTGAAGCCGTCGATCAGCTCGGTGGCCAGCGCCTGGAACCGCGGCACCAGGCCACCGATCAGCTTGGACGAGAAGGCGGGGTTCATCAGTCGACGCAGTCGGTGGTGCTCCTCGCCCTCCTTGTTGAGGATCCAGCTGGCGAACCAGTCGTGGAAGAGGCCCGACGTGACACCGTTGTGGGCCGGCCAGGCAACGCTGCCCTGGCGGAGCTTGGGGTGCTTGAGCAGCCGGCTGACCTCGTCATAGCGGAGCACGGCGATGCCGTAGGGCGTGGTGGCATACCAGTGGGCTTCGCGGGCCGCGTGCACCTCGTCCGAGGTGATCGAGAAGCCGTCAGCCGTCACGTCCAGGTGCGGCACTGCCGACGAGGTCAGCGTGGTCATCGCATCTCCACAGGTCCGGGATTGGTGACCTAATACTCCAAAGTTAGATGTTTGTTGTCAAGGGCCCGTGCCGTCGCTCAGTGCGCCAGCGGCCGATCGGTCACAGCGACCAGCCAGCCGGGCCCGCGGGGGACGGAGGCGACCTCGACGAACGACCCGTCCCCGGCCGCGGGCTGGCCGGGCAGCCTCGAGCCGACCACCCAGTCGGGGCTGTTGGCGGCGATCACCCGCCGCTCCGCGTTGACGACCACCGAGTCGGCCGCGCCGGTCCGCAGGACCGCGACCAGCGCGCGCTCGAGCAGACTCATCGAGATGTCGGCGCCAGCGGCACCGAGGAACACCCCCTCGGCGAGCACCGGGACGGTGGCGGTCAACACATAGAGGCCGGAGCCGGAGTAGTCCACGTGCGGCCCGAAGGCGTTGCGGGCGCCACCGTCGCGGGCGAGCTGGAAGAACTCCATCTGGAGGTAGTCGTAGATGTCCACGCTGGAAGCATCGAAGTTCAGCCGCAGCCGAGCCAGCTCGTCGTCGCCGGCCCGCTGCCACCACAAGAGGTACCTGTCCTGCCCGGTGATGATCCCGGGCTCGGCAAGGTAGCCCGCCCCTGCCATCGCGGGGTGCGCGGCCAACCGGGTGGCGACGACCGTCTCGAACGACGCCAGGCTGCGCTCGGTGAATCCTCCGGCGCCGGCCGCCCGTCGGCAGCGTACGACCTCGGCTGCCAAGGTCTCGAGCGAGACGTAGAGCGGGTCAAGCAGGTCACCGACCGCTGCCGCCAACGATTCTGCGCCGATCAGGGTGGTCCGGTCAGGCATCGTCGGCCTCCTCGTCGACCAGCAGCAGGTGCATCGACACCAGCCGGCGCAGGTTGCCGTCGACATGCTCCTCGGCCAGGCGGCGCGCCTTGTCGGCGTCCTCGGCGACCACGGCGGCGGCGATGGCCTGGTGCTCGACCACCATCCGACTCACGTCCACGGCAGATCCGACGGGCAGCCAGAGCAGCCCCGACACCTCCGCCTGCAGCGCGACCTCTCGACGGGTCAGCCGTTCGGACTGCGACGCGATCGCCACCTCGATGTGGAAGCGGCAGTCGGCTCGAATCCGATCTCCCAGCGTCGCGGCCAAGCTAGCTGCTCCCCGAGCGCGAACAGCCGGCGCACGTTGGCCACGGCCGCCCGCTCGGCGGCGAGCTTGGCCGCTTGTCCGGCCACGGCGAGGTGTTCGTCGGCCAGGTCACGCAGCTCCGAGACCGTCATCGCCGCCAGTCGCCCACGCAGGTAGTCGACCGGTGGACCGTCCGGCCGGATCACGAAGGAGCCTCCGCGCCGACCACGCCGGGTCTCCACCAGGCCACGGTCGCGCAGCTCGGCTAGGGCCTCTCGAGCCGTCATCGGGGCGACCCCGAACTGGCGGGCCAACTCGACCTCGACCGGAAGCTGTTCGCCGTCGCTCAACAGACCCAGGTGGATCGCCTCGGTGATGCGCTGCACCAGCTCGTCGGCTCGCGACGTCGAGGTGACCTGCCCGATCAGGGGCGACAGTGCGGACATCGGCCCCTCCCCTGATGGTCACTGGATGTTCCAGGCACGTGACGGTTGAGAAAAGTCTGCCATGCCCCATTGCGCTTTATCCAACAAAATTGTAGTTTTCCGAGGCAGCCGCGGCTCGGGCCGCTCGACCGTTCCGTGCCTCAACCATCGGGAGCACTCGCATGACCAGTCCTCCGTCCCCTGCAGTGAACGAACACGACGACGCGGCCCATCTCAGCGCGCTGGGCTACACCTCCGAGTTCAGACGCGAGATGAGCCCGTGGGCCAACTTCTCGCTGGGCTTCACCTACCTCTCGCCCGTGGTGGGCGTCTACACCCTGTTCGCGTTCGCCCTCGCGACCGGCGGTCCGCCGATGATCTGGAGCTTCGTCGTCGTCGGCTTCGGCCAGTTCTTGGTGGCCCTGATCTTCAGCGAGGTGGTGGCCCAGTTCCCGGTCGCGGGCGGCGTCTATCCGTGGGCGAGACGCCTGTGGGGCCGCAAGTACGCCTGGATGACCGGCTGGATCTACCTGGTCGCTCTGCTGGTCACCATCGCCTCGGTCACCTATGGCGGTGGCTTCTACATCGCGCCGTTCCTCGGCTTCGAGGCGACCACGGTCAACGTGATCTGGGGCGGACTCGCGCTGATCGCCATCGCCACGCTGATCAACTTCATGGGCACCAAGGTGCTGGCGATGGCCGCCATCTTCGGCTTCACCGCCGAGATCATCGGTGCCCTCATCGTCGGCGGCTGGCTGCTGATCGGGCACCGCGAGCACGGCCTCGGCGTCTTGTTCGACACCTTCGGCACCGAGGGCTCCGGCAGCTACCTGCCCGCCTTCGCCGCCGCTGCCCTCATCGGTGTCTACCAGTACTACGGCTTCGAGGCCTGCGGTGACGTCGCCGAAGAGGTCCCCGACCCGGGCTCGCTGATCCCGAAGGCGATGCGCCGCACCATCTACATCGGCGGCGCCGCCGCGACCTTCGTCTGCCTCGCGCTGATCCTGGCCGTCACCGACATCCCGGCGGTCATCTCCGGGGAGGATGCCGACCCGGTGAGCACCCTGCTCGACGACGCCTTCGGCACGGTCGGCTCCAAGATCGTCATCGGCATCGTGCTCATCTCGTTCCTCTCCTGCGCGATGAGCCTGCAGGCTGCCGCGAGCCGGCTGGCCTACTCCTACGGTCGCGACGAGATGATCATGGGCCACCACCTGCTGAGGAAGTTCTCACCGACGCGGCACGTGCCGCCGTACGCCCTCATCGTGGCGGCGGTGGTGCCGGCCGTGATCGTGGCGGGTTCCTACGTGTCGACCAACGCGATCACCAAGATCATCAGCTTCGCTGCCCTGGGCATCTACATGGCGTTCCAGATGGTCGTGCTGGCCGCGCTGCGGGCCCGGCTCAAGGGTTGGGTGCCAAGCGGAAAGTACCAGCTCGGCACCTGGGGTGTCCCCGTCAACATCGCGGCGCTCGTCTACGGGATCATCGCGATGGTCAACATGGCGTGGCCGCGCACCCCTGGCGAGCCGTGGTACGACAACTGGATCGTGCTGCTCTCCGCCGTCGTGGTGGTCGGGGTCGGGTTGCTCTACATGGTCATCCACCCGCTCCACGACCGCAGCGACGCGCCGTACGACGACGCGATCCCGAAGTCGTAGGAGTCGCCGACCCCATCCATGAAGGGCCCGGAGCCGATCGGCTCCGGGCCCTTCGTGGTCGGTGCTGCTGTTGGGTAGATCCTCCCTACCGGAAGGCGGCGTGTCCGGTAAGCGCCTGCCCGATGACCAAGGTGTGCATCTCCACGGTGCCTTCGTAGGTGAGCACCGACTCCAGGTTGTTGGCGTGACGCATCACCGGGTACTCCAGTGAGATGCCGTTGGCGCCGAGGATGGTGCGGGCAGTCCGGCAGATCTCCAGCGCCTCGCGAATGTTGTTGAGCTTGCCGAGGCTGACCTGCTCGGTGCGGATTCGGCCGGCGTCCTTCCGGCGGCCGAGGTGCAGCGCGAGCAGCTGGCCCTTGACCAGCTCCAACGTCATGTCGGCCAGCTTCGCCTGGGTGAGCTGGTAGGCCGCGATCGGCTTGCCGAACTGCACGCGATCACCGGCGTAGGACAGCGCCGCGTCCAGCGAGGAGCGAGCGGCACCGAGCGCACCCCACACGATGCCCAGGCGGGCCTCGTTCAGGCAGGACAGCGGTCCCTTGAGGCCACGGACCTCTGGGAAGACCGCGTCACCCGGGAGGCGGACCCCGTCGAGGACCAGTTCACTGGTCACCGAGGCTCGCAGCGACATCTTGTGCTTGATCTCCGGAGCGGAGAAGCCGGGAGTGTCGGTCGGCACGACGAAGCCGCGGATCCCCTCGTCGGTCTGCGCCCAGACGACGGCGACATCGGCGATGGAGCCGTTGGTGATCCACATCTTGCGGCCGTCGAGGATCCATTCGTCGCCGTCGCGGATGGCGCGGGTGCGCATGCCACCGGGGTCGGAGCCGTGGTCGGGCTCGGTGAGGCCGAAGCACCCGATCGCCTCGCCGGTCGCCATCCGGGGCAGCCATTCCTGCTTCTGCTCCTCGCTGCCGAACCGCCAGATGGCGAACATCGCCAAAGAGCCCTGCACCGAGACCATCGAGCGGATCCCGGAGTCACAGGCCTCGAGCTCGATGCAGGCCAACCCATAGTCGACCGAGCTCATCCCGGCGCAACCGTAGCCCTCCAGGTGCATGCCCAGCAGGCCCATCTCGCCGAAGTGCTTCATCAGCCCGCGTGGGTCGTCGATCTGGCCCGACTCGAACCAGCCAGCGACATAGGGCTGTGCCACCTGGTCGACGAGTTGTCGGACCGAGGCCCGGACGTCCTTCTCCTCCTGGCTCAGCAGGTCGTCGATCCCGGCGGGGTCGTGCACATCGAACGGCGGCGGCATGGCGTGGTGGCTCATCGAGTCTCCTTGGGTTGGTGTCCGAGCTGGGCGCGGATCTGGTCGGTGTGTTCGCCGAGGTCGGGGGGTGGGGTCGGGTCGGGCAGCCGGCTGCGGCCCCAGGTGACGGGGTGGCGGATCTGGTCGGGGTGGCCCTGACCGACCGGCATCGTCGGGTCGAGTCCGAGGGAGTCGGCGAAGGCGATCGCGGCGGCGAGGTCGTTGACCGGCCCGGCCGCGATCCCCGCGGCGTTCAGGCGGGTCACCCAGGTCGCCGCGTCGGCTTCAGCCAGCGCCTCCTCGAGCGCCGCGATCAGCTCCTGGCGGTGCGCCACCCGGTCGGGATTGGACCGAAACGACATCTCCGGGGCCGCTTCTTCCGCCGTTTGGGCCCAAACCGCAACGTCTTCGGCCAGCCCCGGCCGGCCCAGCACCTCACAGAGGCGAGCGAACTGGGCGTCGTTTCCGCAGGCGACGGCGAGCAGACCGTCGGCGCAGTGGAGGGTCTCGTAGGGCGCGATGGAGGGGTGTTGGTTGCCCATTCGGCTGGGGCTGCGGCCGGTGGTGAGGACGGCGGAGGCCTGGTTGACCAGCGAGCCGAGCAGACTGGAGAGCAGGTTGACCTCGATCCGCTGACCCCGGCCGCTGACCTCGCGCTCGCGCAGCGCCGCCAAGATGCCGATCACGGCGTCCTTGCCGGTGAGCACGTCGACCAGGGCGACCCCCACCTTGGTCGGATCGCCCTCGGGCTGGCCGGTGATCGACATCAGTCCGCCGACCGCCTGCACCACGAAGTCATAGCCGGGCAGGCGCGCCCCGGCACCGCTGCCGAAGCCGGTGATCGAGCAGTAGACCAGGCCGGGGTTGGCCGCGGCCAGGGCGTCGTACCCCAACCCGAGCCGGTCCATCGTCCCGGTGAGGAAGTTCTCCACGACCACGTCGGCACCGGTCGCCAGCTCGACGGCCACGGCCAGGTCGGCCGGGTCACGCAGATCGAGCGTGATGCTGCGCTTGGAGCGGTTGACGCACTCGAAGTACGACGACGCGTGCTCGGTCCATGGCGGGCCCCACTGCCGGGTGTCGTCGCCCGCGCCGGGTCGCTCGACCTTGACCACCTCGGCGCCGAGGTCGGCCAGCGTCATCGTGGCGAGCGGGCCCGCCAGGACCCGGCTGAAGTCGGCGATCCGGAGCCCCTCGAGGGGTGCGTTCACGACGCCCCGCCCGAGACGCCGTCGATCCGGCGGGGCACCCGCCACGAGTTGTCGTCGCGGAGGGCCTCGGGCAGCGCGGCGCTCGGCACGCTCTGCCAGGTCACCGGGCGGGTGAACCGGCCGAGGGCGGCCGCTCCCACCGACGTGGCCGACGGTGCCGTGGTGGCCGGCCAGGGGCCGCCGTGCTGTTGGGCCCAGGTGAAGGCCACCCCGGTCGGCCAGTCGTCGACCATCACTCTGCCGACCCGCGCGCTGAGGGTAGCCACCAGGCCGGGCAGGTCGGGGTCGTCCGGGCCGCCGGACTGCACGCTGGCGGCCAGCGCACCCTGCAGGTCGTCGAGGATCCGGTCGAGCTCGGCGCGATCGGCGTACTCCGCCACCAGGGCCACCGGACCGAAGCACTCCTCGAGCAGCCTCGAACCGGCCGCGAGGTCGGCGGCAGCCACCTCCAGCACGGTGGCGGTCGCGGTCCAGCCTCCATCGGCTGCCGGCGCTGTCGCCAGCACCCGGCCGCCGGCAGCGACCAGCTCGTCGACCCCGGCGGAGTAGGCGGTCGCGATCGGACCCGTCAGCAGCCAGCCCGTGGGTGCCGCCTCCGTCAGCGCCGAGGCGACGCGGTTCGGGACGTCGTGGCCAGCGGGGGCCAGCAGCAGGCCGGGCTTGGTGCAGAACTGGCCCATTCCGAGAGTGAACGAGCCGACGAACCCGGTCGCCACCTCGTCGAGGCGCTCGGTCCCTTCGACGGTCAGCACCGCAGGGTTGATGGTGCCCATCTCGGCATAGACCGGGATCGGCACGGCGCGCCGGTTGGCCTGCTCCCACAGCGCCAGACCGCCGCGCTGCGAGCCGGTGAAGGCGAGCGCCGAGATCTCGGGGGCCTGGACGACGGTGGTGCCGGCCGCGAAGCCCGAGACCAGGGCGAAAGTGCCGTCCGGCGCGCCTGCAGCGGCCAGGGCCGCAGTCGCGACCTCGGCGAGCAGCCGGCTGGTGCGCGGGTGCGCCGGGTGAGCCTTGACCACCACCGGGCAGCCCGCTGCGATCGCCGAGCCGGTGTCGTTGCCCAGCACTCCGAACCCGAACGGGAAGTTGCTCGCGCCGAGCACGGCGACCGGTCCGAGCGGCACCTGCATCCGACGAAGGTCGGGGGCAGCTCCGGCCGCGTGGTCGATAGTGACCTCCAGCCAGGATCCCTCGGCGGCAACATCGCCGTAGAACCTCAGCTGGCCGGCGCAGCGCGCCAGCTCGCCCGTCAACCGGACCTCACCCAGGCCGGTCTCGTGGTCAGCGGCCGCGACCAACCTCGCGGCGGTCGGTTCGTCGCCGAGGGCATCGGCGACGGCCTTGAGCCAGTCGCGTCGCACTGCGGGCGGAAGCGCGGCCACTGCCGGCGCCGCCGCGGCGGCTCGGCTCAGCACCGCAGCCACCTCGTCGGAGCTGCTGACCGGCAACTCCTCGAGCACCTCTCCGGTGCGGGCAGACATGCTGGCGTCCACCGTCATCTGGGCTCCTCTTCAACTTCAACCGCCGCGCCGCCGGTGGGCGTCGGTCCACCCGACGCTAGCAGTGCGTGCCGGCACACGTGCACTACACTTTGTCCATAGATCTTCGACTAGTCTGCCGAAATGGATAGCACGCCCGCCGTCGATCTGGCGCCCACCGTCGAGGCCGACGCCGAGACCGTCGCCCTGTCCTGGCTGCTGGATCGGGGCGAGCTCGGACTGGTGGCCCATCATCTGCCCGAGCGCGAGGTGATGCTCAGCTGGGCACACGCGATCGAGGTCGAAGACCCTTCCCCCTGGCTCCGTGGCGCTGGCCTGGTGCTGACCACGGGCCTGCGCTTTCCACGCACCCGACCTGGTCAGGACGAGTACGTCGCCCGGCTGGCCGCGGCCGGCTCGTCGGCGCTGGGGTTCGGAACCGGGCTCCGCTACGCCGCCATCCCCTTCGGAGTGGTCGCCGCCTGCCGTCGGCACGACCTGGCCCTGGTCGAGGTTCCGTTCGATACGCCGTTCCTCGCGGTCGAGCAGGCGGTCGTCGACCGGCTCGGTGAGCTGCGTCGCCATCGGCTGACCGACACCATCGCCGACCAGCAGCGGCTGACCCGAGCCACCCTCAAGGATGGCCTGCCTGGTCTGGCTCGGGCGCTGGCCCGGGCGCTCGGAGCCTCTGTCGCCGTCCTGGCAGCCGACGGCGCGACCATCGCGACCACCGGTGGCGGGTTGTCGCCCGCAGACGCCCTCCGCGAGATCCAGGAAGGGCGGGGTCGCGCTGTGTCGGTGTCCGAGCCGGGCCGTGTCTTGGAGGTGCAGCCGCTGGGCGACCGACCGAGTGAGGTCGTCGGCTGGCTCGCTCTGGCGCGGTCGACACCGTTGACGCCCACCGACCGACTCCTGGTCAGCCACGCCCTGTCGATCGCGGCCCTCGAGCTGGCCCGTCCCAGCGATGGCGCGGATCGAGAGCTCGGCGCGGCACTGCTGGGGGCGATCCTCGCGGGGAGCCCACTGGATCCGCCCGCCGCGCTGGCGGCGCGTGGGTTTCCACCCGGTGACGTCGCGCTGCTCGCGCTGCGGGCACCTGACTCGCGCGGTCTCGACTCGGCGCTGAGCGCCCTGCGTCGGCACCCTCGCCTCCTAGACCTGCCGATAGCCGACACCGACGCGCTGTTGCTGGTGCCGGCGGCGGATGTCGACGTGGTGACGAGGATGGTCGGCCCATCCGCCGCGCTCGTGATCGGGCCACCGGGTGACCTGGCGGACATCGGACACTGCGCAGCGCTGGTCCGCCGACACCTCGATGCCGCACCATCGGGCACGAGCGTCCGGCTGGCCGGCGATCCCGTCGCGATCCTGACCACCGACCCGGCTCTCACCCTGGCCGTGTCGCCGTGGCTGCGCGCACTTGGTGAGTACGACGCCGCGCACGGCAGCGACCTGACGGGGAGCCTGCGCGCCTTCCTGCTCCACCACGGCGCCTGGGATCCCGCTGCCCAGTCGCTCGGCGTTCACCGGCACACCCTGCGACACCGGGTCGAGCGCGCCTGCGACGTGGCTGGCATCGACCTGGCCGACCCCAGCCAGCGAGCGATGTTGGTGCTCGCCCTGGTCTAGGTCGGCTGTAACGCTCGCGGCGCCTCCATCGCTGTCCACAGTGACGCGCCCGATCGGGGCGCCCGAGCAGGAGGAACGATGACCACATCCTTGCTTCGCCGCGTGGCCGAAGGGGCGGCGCTGGCGACCGTTGTCGGCCTGGTGGCAGCGCCCGCCTTCCAAGCCCAGGCCGCGGTCAAGGCGCCGACGTCGCTCTCGATTCGCGCGGTTCACCATGCCGTCGCACCTGGCGACAGCGCCACAATCACCGGGCATCTCGCCGTGGCCGGCCATCTGACCGGCACCGGTCGGATCGTCACCCTCGAATCGAAGCCGCGCGGTGCCGACGAGTTCGTGCCGGTCGCCGAAGTGACCGCCGGCGGCAAGGGGAGGCTGTCCACTCGGGTCACACCCGAGTTCACCACTCGCTACCGGTGGCGATACGACGGTGCGGAGGACGCGCGACCCAGTGCAAGCGGCATCGCATCGGTCCGCGTCAAGCATCACCCCCACGACCCGAGGCGGGTCCCGACCTCGCTGTCGATTCGCACGGTGTACCGACCGGCCAAGGGCGGCGCCGTCGACATCGTGCGGGGCATGCTGCGTGCCAAGCGGGTCACGCCACGTCACCGCCTCGTGCTGCTGCTCTCCCGCCCTTCGGCAGCGGACGCCTGGACCCTCGAGCGCTCGCACCGCACCCACCGCAACGGCGTCGTGAGGTTCCGGGTCGACCCCACGCAGGACACGACCTACCGTCTGGCCTTCCTCGGCACCCGCTTGCTGGCGCCGTCGATCAGCGGCCTCGTCCGAGTCCCGGTGCGGCCGGAGGCGACCACCGCCGCCACACCGACGTCCGGTCACGACTCCCACGCCGGCAGCTGGAGCGGCGCCACCCGCGTCAAGGTGCTGGCTCCGACTCCGACCGCCTGAATACGCAGTAGCGTCTCACCGCGGCCGAGATCGGAGAGGATCCGCCCTGGACACGCACGCGCAGTCCTCTGCCCACCGGCCCGAACCTACGGGGGAACGGGCCGGTGGGCGGAGCGCTGCCTCGGAACCCGAACTCGCCGAGGCGCTCGACGCCGCCAGGCGCGGCGAGGAGCAGGGCTTCACCGTGCTGTGGCGGGCCCTGCACCCGCCCTTGCTGCGCTATCTGACGGTGCGTGGCAACGACGCCCCTGAAGACCTCGCCGCAGAGACCTGGTTGCAGGTAGTGCGGGATCTACACGGGTTCACCGGTGGAGTCGCAGAGTTTCGAGGATGGCTCTTCACGGTCGCCCGGCACCGGGCGATCGACCACGGTCGGGGTCGCGCAACGCGCCCCGTCGTACCAATGGCCGATCCCGGCGACGGCGATCGGCCCACCCCCAGCGCCGAGGAGACCGCCATCCATCACCAGGCAACCGTTGCCGCCCTGCGACTGGTCGCGACCCTGCCCGAGGACCAGGCGGAGATGGTGATGCTGCGCGTGGTCGCCGGGTTGGACGTGGCTGCCGTCGCGGCCCTGGTCGGCAAGACGCCCGGGGCGGTGCGGGTGGCCGTGCATCGTGCCCTGAAGACCCTGTCCCAGGACCCCCGGGTCCGCACTTCACGAGAGGTGGTGTGACGTGTCCGACCACGACGAGCAGCACGAGCGAGCCGACCTCGACGAGTGGGCCAACGATGCGCTGGTGCGGGCACTGCGCGCACCCGGGTCGACCGACGAGCTCGCCCGCGAGGCGGAGTACGTCGCGGCGTACCGCGACGCCGTCCGCGCTCCCACCACGCCGACCCTCCACCCCCGCAACGTCGTGCGAAAGCTCGGCGCGGGCGGCACCGCAGTGGTCGTGGCGATCGCCTTGAGCGGTGGCGCGGCTGCCGCGGCCTATACCGGCCACCTGCCCGACCCCGTCCAGGAGATCGCGCATTCCGTCATCGGCGCGCCCGCGCCGGACCGGCCGCACGGGCCGAACCCTCAGGCCAAGGCCACCGACCCCACCCACAGAACGCCACCGAGCTCGCCGTCACCCGACGCCGCCACGAGCTCGCCGGCGGCACCTGCCGTTGCCCCGCCCGGCCCCTCGGCCAGCCCGGGCGCCTCCGCCCCCGACCCTGACCGGGACCCCTCGACCGCGCCCAGCCGTCACCCGAGCGCGGAGCCCTCTTCATCTTCTCCGTCAGCGGTGTCGGCCGCGGCCGCGACCATCACGGCGAGCGGTCACCTCGTCGGCTACGGCAACACGGTGACGCTGAGCGGGCGCCTGACCACGTCCTCCGGCCGCCCCGCACCCGGCGTGCGGGTCGCCTTGCAGGTCAAGCGCACTGCGGGCGGCTGGTCCGTCGTGGCCACCTCGACGACCGACGACACCGGTGCGGTGAGCGCCACCAGCCTTCCGGTGACTGGGCTCGCCCGCTATCGCTGGCGGGCCGTCGGTGCTCGGAGCGGGTCCTGGCCAGTGCGGGTGGAGGCGACCGTGTCGGCGGCCGCCGACGTCGGTGATGACCAGACGACGATCTCGGGCACGGCCATCGGCGCCAAGGCCGGTGACGCCGTCGTGCTGGTGACGCGAGCACGTCAGCGGGCGGTCGTCGTCCGCCGCGGCCAGGTCGCCGGCGATGGCACCGTGTCGTTCACCTTCCGGACGCCGCCGAAGAAGCGGGCGTTCTCGTTGTGGCTGCTGCCCACTCCCGACCACTCGCGCGCCAAGGCACGGGTCGTCGTCGCCAACCCACGGTCACCGGCAGCCTCACCCTCCGCGTCCCCTTCCGACTGAGCGCTCACGCTCGTCGATCAGCTGACAACTCCTGCCGGACATCCGCCCAGTCGCGGAGCCGCTCCGGAGAGCGGTCTGCTTCACCGAGGGCTGCTCGCAGCAACTGCCGTTCCTCGTCGGTCGACACATAGACGCCCTCGCCAAAGTGAGTGGAGCAGCGGTGCGTAGTCATTCCCATTCGATAGTCCCCGGCGGCTTGGAGGTGACGTCGAGGGTGACCCGGTTGACCTCGGGCACCTCGTTGGTGATCCGGGTGGAGATCCGCTCGAGGACGTCGAAGGGCAGCCGGGCCCAGTCGGCGGTCATGGCGTCCTCGGAGGTGACCGGGCGGAGCACGATCGGGTGGCCGTAGGTGCGGCCGTCGCCCTGGACGCCGACCGAGCGCACGTCGGCCAGCAAGACCACGGGCATCTGCCAGATGTCGCGGTCGAGGCCGGCTCGGGTCAGCTCCTCGCGCGCGATCGCGTCGGCAGCCCGGAGCACGTCGAGTCGCTCGCGGGTGACCTCGCCGATGATGCGGATGCCGAGGCCGGGCCCGGGGAAAGGCTGTCGCCAGACCATCGTCGCCGGCAGGCCGAGCTGCTCGCCGACGGCGCGCACCTCGTCCTTGAAGAGTGTGCGCAGCGGCTCGACCAACTCGAACTGCAGGTCGTCGGGCAGTCCGCCGACGTTGTGGTGGGACTTGATCGTCGAGGTGCCGGCACCACCGCCGGACTCGACCACATCGGGGTAGAGCGTGCCTTGGACGAGGTACGCCGTCGCGCCGTCGCTCGGATCGAGGTCGCCGAAGACCCGGACCTGGGCGGCCTCGAAGGTGCGGATGAACTCGCGGCCGATGATCTTGCGCTTCTCCTCCGGGTCGTGCACGCCAGCCAGCGCGCCCAGGAACTGATCGGCGGCGTCGACGACGTCGAGCTCGTCGAAGACCTCCTCGAAGTCCCGCTTCACCTGCTCGGTCTCGCCCTGCCGCATCATCCCGTGGTCGACGTAGACACAGGTGAGCCGGTCACCGATGGCCCGCTGCACCAAGGCCGCGGCAACGGCGGAGTCGACGCCTCCGGACAGCGCGCAGATGGCCCGCCCGTCGCCGATCTGGTCGGAGATCCGAGCCACCTGCTCCTCGACGACATTGAGCATCGTCCAGGTCTGCCGGCAGCCCGCGATGTCGTGCAGGAAGTGCTCGAGCACCTGCTGGCCGTGCTCGGTGTGCAGCACCTCCGGATGCCACTGCACCCCGGCGAGCCGACGGTCGAGGTCCTCGAAGGCCGCTACCGGGGTGACCTCGGTCGAGGCGAGAACGGCGAACCCTGGCGGTGCAGCGGCGACCGAGTCGCCGTGCGACATCCACACGTTGTGGTCCGTCGGCAGGCCGTCGAGCAGCACGCCCGGGGCGGTGACGCTGACCGGCGTACGGCCATACTCCCGGGCACCGGTGGCGACCACGTCGCCGCCGAGGCCCTGCGCCATCAGCTGGAAGCCGTAGCACATGCCGAAGACCGGCACGCCGGCGTCGAACACGGCGGCATCGAGGCCGGGCGCGCCCGGCTCGTAGACCGACGAGGGCCCTCCCGACAGCAAGATCGCCCGGGGATCGCGGGCCAGCATCTCGGCGATCGGCATGGTGTGCGGCACGATCTCGGAGTAGACGCGGGCCTCACGGACCCGACGCGCGATGAGTTGGGCGTACTGCGCCCCGAAGTCGACCACCAGCACCAAATCGTGATCTGCCACTCATTGGCCCCTTCCGATTTGCTCCGGAGCGGCGAGTCTAGCCATAGTGGAATCGAGGGCCCGAGGTGGCCTTGGGCCCGTCGAGGAGTCCCTGATGACACGCCGCAAGTCCCTGCTGGTGGTCAACGTAGCGCTGACCTCGTCCGAGCACGACTACGACCAACGCGTCCGCTTCCTGGATCGCACGTTCCGCCTGGTCAGAGTGGGCGCGGACGGCAACGTACGCCGCGCCGAGCGCCTCGTCCGCGAGTGGTCCGCCCAGGCCGATGCGATCGCGGTGAGCGGTGTCCGTGATGCCCGCGTGCGCGGGATGCTGGACGGCGACAACCAGTCCGTCGAGCGGATCAAGCAGGCGGCCGTCGACGTGCCCGTGACCGACGGCCACCGGCTCCGTGACGTCCTCGCCGAGTGGGCGGTGCGGCACGTCCAGGTCGAGATGCCCGGCTACTTCGACAACGCCCGCGCCGTGGTGCTCGGCGATGCCAACCACGACAGCGCGGTGCGGATCCTGCGCGACTTCACCGACAACATCACCTTCGCCGACCCGCTGCTGCGGATGGACCTGCCCGCGAGACTGGCGGAGAACCCGCTGCTCGGCGCGGCCGTCGACACTGCCCTCCTCCCGTTGCGACTGCTGCCTGGCATCGTCCGCTCCCGGGTCAACCTGCCCGGGCTGCGGATCGGCCAGGCGATGACCAAGCGCGCGGCGCGAGACAGCGACGTCGTCGTGGCGACGTACCACGAGCTGGTCGGCTTCGGCCTCGAGGAGCTGGCCGGCAAGACCTTGATCAGCTCGGCGGTCTCCGACGAGCGACTCGGCGACCTCGCCGCGCGCGGGGTCGACATGGTGCTCGACATCGTGCCTCAGCCGTTCCGGCAGACCGTCGTCGCCGCCGCGCTGGAGGCGATGATGCTCGCGTTGGTCGACTCCGGCGAGCTGACCAACGACGACCTGCTCGACATGATCGACGCCGCGGGGCTGGAGCCGCGGCTGCTCTACCCGCACGGTTTCAAGCGCAAGAGCCGGTTCGCCTTCGTGATCCACCCGCTCTCGCAGGAGTTCTTCCGCAAGGTCGAGCCACTCGCCACGATCATGGACCACTCCCCCGACGTCCTCGTCGATGCCGCCGAGAAGGCGATGGCCTATGCCCCGCCGTTCACCTACAGCCATATCACCGGCATCGTCTCGCCGACCGGCGCGGAAGCCGAGGGCTGGCTGATCACCGTCGGCGGGACACCCAAGGAGCTGATGGCGCACAGCCCGGAGTTCACCTATGCCAAGCTCCTCGACGCCGCAGAGATCGCCCGCAAGCTGGGCGCCCAGGTGATGGGACTCGGCGCCTTCACCAAGGTCGTCGGAGACGCGGGCGTGACTGTGGCCAAGAAGGCGCCCCTGCCGATCACCACCGGGAACAGCTACTCCGCCTCCGGCGCCTTGTGGGCGGCACACGAGGCCGTCAACCAGCTCGGCCTGCTCGAGGTCGACGACAAGGGCCGCATCAAGGGCAAGGCGATGGTGGTCGGCGCCACCGGCGCCATCGGCTCGGTCTGCGCCCGGCTGCTTGCCCTCTCCAGCGACGACCTGGTCCTGGTCTCCCCCGAGACCGCCAAGCTGCTCGCACTCAAGCACGACATCGAGCAGCAGCACCCGCGGGCGACCGTGCATGTGGCCGCCACCCCCGACGACCACCTGGGCGACATGGACGTCATCGTCACGGCCACCTCCGGTGCCGGCAAGCGCGTGCTCGACATCATGGCCGTCAAGCCCGGTTGCGTGATCACCGACGTCGCTCGCCCCCTGGACCTCTCGAAGGAGGATGTCGCCAAGCGCCCGGACGTCCTGGTCGTCGAGTCCGGCGAGATCCAGCTCCCCGGCGAGGTCAAGATGCGTGACATCGGCCTCCCCCACGGCGTCGCCTACGCCTGCCTCGCCGAGACCGTCGTCCTCGCGCTGGAGGGCCGCTACGAGACCTTCACCGTCGGCCGCAACATCGAGTGGGAGAAGGTCAAGGAGATCTATCGCCTCGGCCTCAAGCACGGCATGCGGCTGGCTACCATCTCCGGCGTCAACGGGGTCTTTACGTCCGACGACATCGCCCGGATCCGCGAGCTCGCCCTCGAGGCGCGCTCCGCCGCGGCGGTGTCGTAGCCCTCATAGGAGAAGATGGGGGCGCGCAGAGAGCGCCACCTGAGGACCCGGGGGACGACGATGACGATGGTTCGGCGCATCGCGCTGCTGATCGCCATGTTGATCGAGCTGGCGCTCGTCACCCTGACTGCCGGCGCCGGGCGAGCTCAGGCCGCTCCCGTGGCAACCGCCAAGCAGGACGAGGTGGACGCCTACCTGGCGAAGATCGCCGCGGAGCTGTCCGAGCCCGGGCTCTACGTCGACCCCCAAGTCATCGCCGAGGGTCGGCTCAAGCACGGTCAGGTGAAGCGGCTGGCCGCCCAGGTGAAGCGCAAGAAGGACGCACCGCTGCGGATCTGGGTGCTACCGCTGGCACCGCTCCAAGCCGACCCGGACGAGGGGTACGGCGACCTCAACCTCGCCTACCGGCCAGCCGCGCTCCTGCAGCAGCTCTACTCCGACGTCGACCGCGAGGGCACCTACGCGATCCTCTACGGCGGATCCGGTGACCACGTGGGCGGTGGCTTCTATGCCTACCAGTGGGCTCGCGGCGGCACGCTGTACGACGTCAAGGCGGCCGTGCGGCACGGGATCGACTGCTGCGCGCCGGACTACCAGGGGATGCTGCAGCGTTTTATCGCCGACTCCGACAACCCCAAGCACAGCCGCCAGGTCGCGGAAGTGATCGACGATCCCGGCGACGACGGCGGCCCGCCGCTGATGCTCATCGGCGCGCTCGGGGTCGGTGCCGTCGTCGCCCTCTCGGTGCTCCGCGGCGCCCGCGGACGTCGTACCTCCTCCTCGCCGAGCGAACCGGAGTCGCTCGATCGCGCCGACCTCGAGGCGCTGCGCGGTCCACTGCGTGAAGAGATCGAGCAGGTCCGTCAGCAGATCGGCTCCGCCGAGACCACGACGAGCGAGCCGACCGCTCTGGCGCATGCGACCGCAGCGCGGGCCCTGCTCGATCGCGCCCACCAGAGCATGATCACGATGGCGTCTGCTGGGGACGCACGGCAGGTGACCCAGGCCCTGGCCGACTCCCGCTTCGAGTTAGCCACACTCGCCGCGATCAGGGATGGTCGGCCGGTGCCCGAGCGGACGCCACCCTGCTTCGTCGACCCGCGGCATGGTCCGAGCGTGGCCACCGCTGCCTATCCGGCCGCCGGCGTGGGCGCACCAGTCCCCGTGTGCGCGGCCTGTCAGGCGCAGTTGGCCGCGGGCGACGAGCCGGTGGCCCGCACCCTCCTGCAAGGAGGTGTGCCGACCAGTCACTGGCTGGCGGCCGGGCCGGCGTGGCTCTACCTCAACGGCTACTGGGCCGACCAGCCCTGGCTCAACCCTGCTCTCTGGCCGCATCACCCTCAGCTCGTCGACCAGTCCACCGGACAGTTCGCTCCCTTCGGCGATCTCTCCGGCCACCATCACCCCGGCCACCATGGACACTCGGGTCACGGCGACCCGCCGGACACCGGTGGTGGAGGTCTCTTCGGCGGCGGACACCACGGCGGTGGGCACTAGCGCCACGCACCTAGCGGCCATCCGATCCCCGGCGTCCCTCCGGTCAGTCCACCGAGACCAGCGGCAGCCGGAGCGCCCCGGGCGCATGCTCGGGGACGATCGGGTTCTTGGGTGAGACCGGTCGCAGTCGCCGGTAGGGCGAGCCGAGGTCGGGCCGCGGATCGGCCTCGCCCTGGTTGGGCCAGAAGGCCATCGCCCGCTCCGCCTGGGCGGTGATGGTCAGCGACGGGTTCACCCCGAGGTTGGCGGTGATCGCCGAGCCGTCGACGACGTGCAGTCCGGGGTAGTTGAAGACCCGCTGGTAGGGGTCGATCACGCCGTCGTCAGCGGTCGCGCCGATCGTGCAGCCGCCGATGAAGTGCGCTGTCAGCGGCATGTTGAACGGCTCCCCGATCGACCCGCCCGGGGTCCCGCCCATGATCCGCGCCATCGTGCGGACGGCCTCGTTGCCGGCTGGGATCCAGGTCGGGTTGGGCTCGCCGTGGCCCTGCCGCGAGGTCAGCACGAGACGACCGGTGAGCGGCTGTTTCTTGAGGTAGGTCGTGATCGAGTTGTCGCGGCTCTGCATGACCAGCGCGATGACGGCTCGCTCCGACCAGTGCAGCATGTCGTAGAAGCCGGGCAGCTTGGTCCGCTGTCGCCACATCTCCTTCAGCCAGGCGCGCCAGCGCGGCCCGGGCCCGTCGCCGTCGGTCAGCACGGTCTGTAGCAGGCTCATCACGTTGCTGCCCTTGCCGTAGCGGACCGGCTCGATATGGGTGTGCTCGTCGGGATGGAACGAGGAAGTGATGGCCACCCCCACGCTGTAGTCGGTCGAGGTGTCGGGCGCGACCGCACCGAGGATCGACTCGGAATTGGTCCGAGCCAGGGAGCCCAGCCGGTCCGACAGCTCCGGTAGATGTCCCTCCGCCTTCATCCGATGCAGCAGACGCTGAGTCCCCAAGGCGGAGGCGGAGACTACGACCTGGTCGGCCGACAGCACTCGAGTCGAGCCAGCACTGCGACGTTTGGCCTTGGTGTGCCGCACGTGGACGTCGTACCCCCCGTCCTCGCGAGCGACGATGCGGGTGACCGTGGTCAGCGGCAGCACCGTGGCGCCGTGCTGCTCGGCCAGGTAGAGGTAGTTCTTGACCAGGGTGTTCTTGGCGTTGTGTCGGCAGCCGGTCATGCAGGCGCCGCACGCCCGGCAGGGGTTGCGGTCGGGGCCGGCCCCGCCGAAGAACGGATCGGGCACCGTGTCCTCGGGCGACTGATCGGACTCGCCGAAGAACACCCCGACGGGGGTGTAGTGGAAGGTGTCGCCGACGCCCATCTCGTCGGCGACCTGCTTCATCACCTCGTCCGACGGGGTGTGCAGCGGGTTCTCGACGACGCCGAGCATCCGCTTGGCCTGGTCGTAGTACGGCGCCAGCTCGGCCCGCCAGTCGGTGATGTCGCGCCACTGCGGATCGGTGTAGAAGGCGGGCAGCGGCTCGTAGAGCGTGTTGGCATAGACCAACGAACCACCGCCGACGCCGGCACCGGACAGGATCAGGCAGTCCTTGAGGGCGTCGATCCGCTGGATGCCGTAGAGGCCGGCCTCGGGCCGGAACAGGTAGTTCTTGGTGTCGAACGAGGTGACCGGCAGGTCGTCGTCCTCGAACCGGGCACCGGCCTCGAGCACCCCGACCCGGTAGCCCTTCTCGGTGAGCCGCAGCGCGGTGACGGAGCCGCCGAACCCCGATCCGACGACCAGGACATCGAAGTGCCTGCCACGGGCCGAGGCCATCACGCCCTCCCGAGCCGCTTCAGCACCTTGAGGTTCGCGGTCATCACCTTCGCGTAGGTCTGGTCGGACATGCCGAACATCGGCGCGAACCGCATCACCCGCTGGGTGGCCACCGACTGCGGCTCGGTGTAGCGCAAGATGCCCTCGGCGCCCTGCCGGCGACCGAGGCCGGAGTCACGCATGCCGCCCATCGGGGAGTCGATGGAGGCGAAGGTCGCCCCGAAGGCCTCGTTGATGTTGACGGTGCCGCACTTGATCTTGGCCGCCAGGGCGCGAGCGCGGTCCCCGTCGCGGCTGTAGATCGCCGCGTTGAGGCCATAGTCACCGTCGTTGGCGCGGGCTACCGCCTCGGCCTCGTCGTGGAAGCGGTAGACCGACACGACCGGGCCGAAGGTCTCCTGGCCGAAGCAGGACATCTCGGGGGTGACACCCTCGAGGATGGTCGGCTCGAACACGAACGGGCCCAGATCGGGACGCGCCCGACCGCCCGCCAGCACCCGGGCGCCCTTCTCCACGGCGTCCTCGACGTGGGCGGTCACCGCGTCGAGCTGGGTCTGTGAGATCAGCGAGCCCATGTCCAGGCCCCAATCCAGGCTCGCCCCCAGCGACATCGCCTCGGTGCGCGCCACGAACCGATCCAGGAACCGGTCGTAGATCTGGTCGGCCACGAACATCCGCTCGGTGGACACACACAGCTGGCCGGCGTTGGAGAACGACGCCCGCACCGCGCCCTCGGCCGCCTTCTCGAGGTCGGCGTCGCGCAGGATCAAGATGGGGTTCTTGCCGCCGAGCTCCAACGAGCAGCCGATCAGGCGGTCGGCGCACCCCTGGGCGACGCTGCGCCCGGTGGCGGTCGAGCCGGTGAAGCAGACGTAGTCGGCCTGATCGATCAGCGCCGGCCCGATCTCGCTGCCCGGCCCGGCGACCACCTGCCACAGGTCACGAGGGAAGCCTGCCTCCTCCAGCAGCTGGGCGGCGAACAGACCGGTCAGCATCGAGTGATGGTCTGGTTTGGCCACCACCGCGTTGCCGGCCAGCAGCGCCGGCAGCCCGTCGCAGAGCGCCATCGTGAAGGGGTAGTTCCACGGCGAGATGATGCCGACGACGCCCTTCGGGATCCGGTTCACCTCGACCCGGGTGAGCACCGGGATCACGCCGAGGTGACGTCGGGTGTCCAGGTGCCGATGCGCCGTGCGGGCGTAGTAGCGCGCGGTCAAGGCGACATGCAGCGGCTCGTCGAAGGCGTGCTTGCGAGCCTTGCCGGACTCCAGCACGGTGAGGTCCATGATCTCGTCCTGGCGGTCCAAGATCAGGTCGTGCAGCCGGAGCAGAGCCGCGGCTCGGGTTCCCAGGCTGGTCCGCGCCCACGCCTCCTGGGCCCGTCGCGCCTTGTCGAACGCCTCGGCCACATCGGCCGCAGAGGACTGCGGCACGTGCGCCAGCGGCTGGCCGTTCAGCGGGGAGAAGGTCTGCGCGGTGCGTCCGCTGGTGGACAGGATGCGGCGAGTGAGCGCTTCGACATACTCAGGCTCGAGGGCGTACGACGCCGACGGGTCGTGTTCAGGGTCCCGCGGTCCGTCGACGACCGGGCCGTCCGCGGGTGAGGGGGTCTGGGAGGTCACGGCCTCAGCCTAGTTCGCCGCTCTCTTGATGCCTACCCCTCAGTAACAAGCGTCTCCTGATCAGGGTGTCTGGACGATCTCGGGGGCGCTCACCCGGGTCTCGTCGGCCTCCTGATCGGTCATCTTCAACTGACTCTGTCGCTCCGCCTCGACCCGCCGCAGGTAGTGGTCGACCTCGTCGGCCGTGCGCGCGTCGTCCCAGCCGAGAGCCTCGGCCATCAGCCGTGCCGAGGGCTCGGCGGCCGAGACGCCGCGGTCGAAGGTCTCGATGGAGATCCGGGTGCGCCTGGTCAGCACGTCGTCGAGATGCCGAGCGCCTTCGTGGGTGACGGCATAGACGACCTCGGCGCAGAGGTAGTCGTCGGCGCCCGGCAGCGGTTCGGCGAGCTCCGGGCGGGCACGGACCAGGTCGAGGACCTCGTCGACCAGACCGCCGTACCGCCCCAACAGGTGGTCGATCCGGCCCACCGGGATCCCGGTCTTGCGCGAGAGCATCACTCGCTGGTTGGTGCGGGTCTCGAAGCCTTGCGCACCGGCGAGCGGCACCCGGTCGGTGATGCACTCGCGCACCGACGAGCCGGTCAGGTCGCGCAGGATCGGCTCGGCTGCGTCGACGGCGTCCTTGGCCATCACGCGGTACGTCGTCAGCTTGCCGCCGCCGATCAGGATCAGACCGGGCACGGGAGTGACCACGGTGTGCTCCCGGGAGAAGCTTGCTGGTCGACTCGTCCTCGGCCTTCAGCAGCGGCCTCAGGCCGGCGTACACCCCCTCGACATCGGCATGGTCGAGAGGGTCGCGCAGGAGGGTGTTGACGTGGTTGAGCAGGTAGTCGATGTCGGCCCGGCTCGCGGCGGGATGGGCCTTGTCGAGGTCCCACGGAGTGTCGGTGGTGCCGATGATCCAGTGCCGCCCCCAGGGGATCACGAAGAGGACCGACTTCTCGGTCTTGGTGATGAAGCCTGCCTCCGAGCGGATCCGGTCGCGCGGGACCACGAGGTGGATCCCCTTGCTGGCTTGGACGTTGAGGCTGCCTCGGCCGCCGACCATCTGCTGGATCTCGTCGGTCCACACACCGGCGGCGTTGACCACCACCCGCGCGCGCACCTCGAACTGCTCGTCGGTCTCGAGATCCTCCGCGCGGACCCCCACCACGCGCTCACCGTCGCGGACGAAACCGATCACCTTCGTGCGCGGGGCCACCAGGGCACCATGGGACTGCGCGGTGCGGGCGACCATCAGCACCAGCCGGGCGTCGTCGACCTGGCAGTCGTAGTAGCGGATCGCGCCCGCCAACTCGTCGACCTTCAGGTCAGGTGCGATCCGGGCGATCTGGCGGCGGAAGAGGTGTCGGTGACGCGGGACGCCCATGTCGTACTTCCCGGCCATCGCCATGCCGTCGTAGAGCAGCAGCCCGGCGCCGGCGTAAGGGCGCTCCCAGGTGTGGTGCAGCGGGTAGAGGAACGGGACCGGGTGGACCAGGTGCGGCGCCAACCGGGTGAGCAGCAGCCCGCGCTCCTGCAGCGCCTCGCGCACCAGGCCGAAGTCGAACATCTCGAGATAGCGCAGACCGCCGTGGACGAGCTTGCTGCTGCGCGAACTGGTGCCGGATGCGATATCGCGCTGCTCGAGCAGGCCGGTCGACAGCCCGCGGGTAACGGCGTCCAGCGCGATCCCAGTGCCGGTGATGCCGCCGCCGACGACAAGCACATCCAACTCGGCACCCGCCGCAGTGGTGGCCCGCAGACTCGCCAAGGACTCCTCGCGTGCTGCCGGACTGAGCGCACTGGTCTGTGTCATACCCCCATTGTCTCAACCGGGTAGCGCCGCCGCGACGGCGCAGATCATCTCGGAGCAGAATGGCCGGGTGGAGGAGATGGTCGCGCTGTACGACGAAGACGGGCAGCCGTGCGGAAGTGCCCCACGATCCCGGATGCGGGCGGAGAACCTTCGTCATGCCGCCACCGCGGTCGTGGTCCGCGATCCGTGGGGGCGGATCTACGTCCACCGCCGCACCGACACCAAGGACGTCTACCCGAGCCGTCGCGACTTCGCCGCGGGCGGCGTGATCGGTGCCGGTGAGGACCCGCACGAGGCGGCCGTCCGTGAACTGGCCGAGGAGCTCGGCATCACCGACGCACCGCTGGTCGAGCTTGGCCGGGGCTTCTTCACCGACGACCACACGACGTACTTCGGCTTCTGTTTCGTCGCCGAGTGGGACGGGCCGATCCGGTGGCAGCCCGAGGAGGTCGCCAGCGGGGAGTGGATGGCCGTCGAGGAGCTCCTCGCCGCGATCGAGAGCGACCCCGACGACTTCATGCCCGACACCGTGGGTCTGCTCGGGGGCTGGCTCGCCGACTGAGGTGCTGTGGTGGCCCTGACCCATCTCCCGCGGCTCTGTGGTGGCTAAGGAGCCCGTATTCGAGCCGCTTTGCCACCACAGCACCGCGGGAGACGCAAGAAGACCGCGGCAGACGGCCCACCGCACCACCATCGACCAGCGGCCCCAACCGGCCTACTCGACGACGACCTCGATGCGCTGGAACTCCTTGAGCTCGGTGTAGCCCGTGGTGGCCATCGCCCGGCGTAGCGCGCCGACGAGGTTCATGGTGCCGTCGGCGACCCGCGACGGTCCGAAGAGGATCTCCTCGAGCGTGCCGACGGTGTCGAAGCGGACCCGCTCGCCGCGCGGAAGCTGCTGGTGGTGGGCCTCGCCACCCCAGTGGAAGCCGCGACCGGGGGCATCGGAGGCGCGGGCGAACGGAGAGCCGACCATGACGGCGTCGGCGCCGCAGGCGATCGCCTTGGCGATGTCGCCCGAGCGGCCGATCGAGCCGTCCGCGATGACGTGCACGTAGCGGCCGCCCGACTCGTCGAGGTAGTCCCGGCGAGCAGCGGCGACGTCAGCGACCGCGGAGGCCATCGGCACCGCGACGCCGAGCACGGTCCGGGTGGTGTGGGCCGCTCCACCGCCGAAGCCCACCAAGACCCCTGCCGCGCCCGTGCGCATCAGGTGCAGCGCGGCCTGGTAGGTCGCGCAGCCGCCGACGATGACCGGCACGTCGAGCTCGTAGATGAACTCCTTGAGGTTCAGCGGCTCGGCCTGGGAGGAGACGTGCTCGGCAGAGACCGTGGTGCCTCTGATCACGAACATGTCCACGCCGGCGTCGACAACGGTCTTGGCGAACTCCTTGGTCCGCTGCGGGGACAGGCTGCCCGCGACGGTGACGCCGGCCTCGCGAATCTCCTGCAGCCGTTCGGTGATCAACTGCCCCTTGATCGGCTCGGCATAGATCTGCTGCATCCGCTGGGTGGCGTCTACCCCGTCCAACGAGGCGACCTCTTCGAGAAGGGAGGTCGGATCCTCGTAGCGGGTCCACAGCCCCTCGAGGTTGAGCACGCCCAGCCCACCGAAGCGGCCGAGACTGATCGCGGTCTCCGGAGACATCACCGAGTCCATCGGAGCGGCCACGATCGGCAGCTCGAACCGGTAGGCGTCGATCTGCCAGGCGGTGCTGACCTCCTCCGGATCGCGGGTGCGCCGGGAAGGCACGATCGCCACGTCGTCGAAGGAGTAGGCCCGCCGGGCCCGCTTGGCCCGCCCGATCTCGATCTCGGTCACGCTGTGATTCTGGCATCGCTTGCTGCTCAGCGCCCAATCCCCCCATGCAGGAAGATGTATATACGCTATTCTTCCTCGATGGCCATCAACATCAAGGACCCGACCACCGACCGGCTCGCCCGCGAGCTGGCCGGCTCACCGGGCTGCCAATCACCACCGCGCTCCGTGAGGCGATCGAAGAGAAGCTGGCGGCCACCAGGGCGCACCAGACCGCCACCAAGACTCCTGGTCTTGCCGCGATCATCGCCCGCGGGCGGTCGCGAGCAACGATCGACGATCGCGGCGCGGAGGAGATCCTCGGCTACGACGGCCGCGGCCTGCCGACATGATCGCCGCCGACACCTCAGCCCTGGTCGCGGTGGTGCTCGGCGAGGTCGATGCGGAGCGATATCTGGCCAGCCTCTCCGCGGAGCCCACGCTGATCTCCGCCGTCAGCCTCGTCGAGGCCGGAATCGTTGTCGAGGCCCGACAGGGGGTAGACGCGACCCGCGACCTCGACCTCCTCGTCTCCGCCGCGATCGATCAGGTCGTGCCAGTCGACCACGACCACGCCACTGTCGCATTCAACGCGTGGCGACAGTTCGGCAAGGGGCGACACCCGGCAGGCCTCAACCTGGGCGACTGCTTCTCCTACGCGGTGGCGAGACTGGCCCGGGTCCCGCTGTTGTTCAAGGGCGATGACTTCAGCCGGACCGATATCGCGGTCGTACCCTGACCTTCTGGCACAGAACGTGGGTCGGCTAGCGGCCCGAGTAATTCGGCGCCTCGACGGTCATCTGGACGTCGTGGGGGTGGGACTCCTTGAGAGAGGCAGCGGTGATCCGCACGAAGCGGCCCTTCTCCTGCAGCTCGGGCACGGTGCGCGCACCGATGTAGAACATCGACTGGTGCAGGCCGCCGATGAGCTGGTGGGCGACCGCAGCGAGCGGACCGCGGTAGGCGACCTGGCCCTCGATCCCCTCGGGGACGATCTTGTCGTCGCTGGTCACCTCGGCCTGGAAGTAGCGGTCCTTGGAGTAGGACTTCTTGCCCCGGCTGGACATCGCCCCGAGCGAGCCCATCCCGCGATAGGACTTGTACTGCTTGCCGTTGACGAAGACCAGCTCTCCGGGCGACTCCTCACAGCCGGCGAGCAGCGAGCCGAGCATCACCGTCTCGGCGCCGGCGACGAGCGCCTTGGCGATGTCGCCGGACTGCTGGAGGCCACCGTCGGCGATGACCGGGACGCCTGCCGGAGCGGTGGCCAGGGCGGCTTCGTAGACGGCAGTGACTTGAGGTACGCCGCAGCCGGTGACCACCCTCGTCGTACAGATCGAGCCTGGCCCGAAGCCGACCTTGACCGCGTCGGCACCGGCATCGACGAACGCCTGCGCGCCCGCGCGAGTCGCCACGTTGCCGCCGATGACTTGGACGTGGCGGGTGGCCGGGTCGGACTTGAGGCGGCGCACCATGTCGAGCAGCAGTGTCACGTGGCCGTGCGCGGTGTCGGCGACGAGTACGTCGACACCGGCCTCGACCAGGGTGGTGGCCCGGTCCCAGGCATCGCCGAAGTAGCCGATCGCGGCGCCCACCATTAGCCGCCCGTCGGCGTCCTTGGAGGCATGGGGGAACTGCTCGGACTTCACGAAGTCCTTGACAGTGATCAGCCCGCCCAGCCGTCCCTCGTCGTCGATCAGCGGCAGCCGCTCCCGCTTGTGCTTGCGGAGCAGGGCCGTGGCGTCGTCGCGGGAGATGCCGATCGGCGCGGTGATCAGCGGCATCGGCGTCATCACCTCGTCGACCTTGGTGGTCACCCACTCGGCGACCGGCGTGAAGCGCAGATCGCGGTTGGTGATGATGCCGAGGAGATGATCGCCGGCGTCCACGACGGGGAGGCCCGAGACGCGATACTCGCCGCAGATCCGGTCGAGCTCCTCCAGGGTCGCGTCGGGACCGATGGTGATCGGGTTGGAGATGATCCCGGTCTGGGTCCGCTTGACCAGATCGACCTGGTAGGCCTGATCCTCGGTGGACAGGTTGCGGTGCAGCACGCCGAGGCCACCCTGGCGGGCCATCGCGATCGCCATCCGCGACTCGGTCACGGTGTCCATCGCCGCGCTCACAAGCGGCACGCGGAGCGAGATCTCCCGAGTCAGCCGACTGGTCGTGTCGATGTCCTGCGGCGCCAGGTCGGACTCACCCGGAAGCAGCAGTACGTCGTCGTAGGTGAGGCCCAGCGCGGCGAACTTCGACGGCACGCCGTCGGCCAGATCGTCGGTCATAGGGGCGGTCGGGGCGTGCTGGGAGTCCATCAGTCGTTTCCGGGAGCCTTTCGCTGTGAGTGGACACAGTCTAGTGGAGTGTCGCGGCCGAACTCTTGACCCTGGGGCCGGGCTCCGAAGACGACGCTGACCCGGTGCGACGGGTCGCACCGGGTCAGCGTTTCGAGCTGGTGAGGTTGGCCTCGCTCAGTGGCCGTGCCCGTGGCCGTGACCGGCAGCGGGAGCCTCTTCCTCCTCGGGCTTGTCGACGATCAGGGTCTCGGTCGTGAGCAGCATGCCCGCGATCGAGGTGGCGTTGACCAGCGCGGAGCGGGTGACCTTGACCGGGTCGAGGACGCCCTGGGCGACCAGGTCGCCGTACTCCCCAGTGGCGGCGTTGTAGCCGGTGCCGGCGCCCGCCTCACGGACCTTGGTCACGATGACGTAACCGTTCTCGCCACCGTTCTCCGCGATCCAGCGCAGCGGCTCGTCGACCGCCTTCTTGACGATGCGCACACCCTGCGCCTCGTCGCCGGAGAGGCCGAGGTCACCGTCGAGCACCGAGGCGGCGTGGATGAGGGCCGAGCCGCCACCGGCGACGATGCCCTCCTCGATGGCCGCACGGGTTGCGGAGACGGCGTCCTCGATGCGGTGCTTCTTCTCCTTCAGCTCCACCTCGGTGGCCGCACCGACCTTGATCACGCAGACACCGCCGGCCAGCTTGGCGAGCCGCTCCTGGAGCTTCTCGCGGTCCCAGTCGGAGTCGGTGGTCTCGATCTCGGCCTTGATCTGGTTGACCCGGGCCTCGACCTCGGCGTGCTCGCCACCACCGTCGACGATGGTGGTGTTGTCCTTGGTGACCACCACACGACGAGCACTGCCGAGCACCTCCAGACCGACTTGGTCGAGCTTGAGCCCGACCTCGGGGGCCACCACCTGGCCGCCGGTCAGCGTGGCGATGTCCTGCATCATCGCCTTGCGGCGGTCACCGAACGCCGGGCTCTTCACCGCGACAGCGGTGAAGGTGCCACGGAGCTTGTTGACGACCAGGGTCGACAACGCCTCGCCGTCGACGTCCTCGGCGAGGATGAACAGCGGCTTGCCGGTCGAGATGACCTTCTCCAGCAGGGGCAGCAACTCGGCAACCGAGGAGATCTTGCCCTGGTGGAGGAGCACGTAGGGGTCGTCCAGGACGGCCTCCATGCTCTCGGGGTCGGTGACGAAGTACTGCGAGATGTAGCCCTTGTCGAACTGCATCCCCTCGGTGAACTCCAGCTCGGTGCCCATGGTGTTGGACTCCTCGACGGTGATCACGCCGTCCTTGCCGACCTTGTCGAAGGCCTCGGCGAGCAGGTCGCCGATGATGCTGTCGCGGCTGGAGATCGTCGCGACCGACGCCATGTCCTCACGCGTCTCCACCTCACGAGCGGTCTCGCGCAGCGCGTCGCTGACGGCCTCGGCCGCCGCGTCCATGCCGCGCTTGAGGCCCATCGGGTTGATGCCCGCCGCGACCGCGCGCAGCCCCTCGTGCACCATCGACTGAGCCAGCACGGTGGCCGTCGTGGTGCCGTCACCGGCGACGTCGTTGGTCTTGGTGGCGACCTCCTTGGTGAGCTGGGCACCGAGGTTCTCGAACGGGTCGTCCAACTCGACCTCACGCGCGACGGTCACACCGTCGTTGGTGATGGTGGGAGCGCCCCACTTCTTGTCCAACACGACATAGCGTCCGCGCGGGCCGAGGGTCACCTTGACGGTGTTGGCCAGCGCATCCACTCCCCGCTCGAGGGAGCGCCGGGCGCTCTCGTCGAACTCCAGGATCTTCGGCATGAAGCTTCTTCGCTCCTTCGATCAGGAAACCACGGCAAGGACGTCACGCGCGGAGAGGATCAGGAACTCCTCGCCGGCGTACTTGACCTCGGTGCCGCCGTACTTGCTGTAGATGACCTTGTCGCCGACCGACACGTCGACGGGGACCCGCTGGCCGTTGTCGTCGATGCGGCCCGGACCGATGGCGAGGACCTCGCCCTCCTGCGGCTTCTCCTTGGCGGTGTCCGGGATGACCAGACCCGAGGCCGTGGTCTGTTCGGCGTCAAGCGGCTTGACGACGATCCGGTCCTCGAGAGGCTTGATGTTGACCGACACGATGTCGACCTCCACTTTCTCCACTTGTCATTGATCGATGGGTGGGCGCCTCCCGGAGGAGGCGTCCCGACACGTTCGAGCCTGCGGATGAGGTACGCCGTCGCGGGGGTCGCACTTCAGCGCAAGCGCTGGCACCCTCGGGTCGAGAGTGCCAGATCAGACGTTAGCACTCACCTGAAGGGAGTGCCAGAAGGGGGCCCTCCGGCGGGCGCCCGTGAGCGCGGACGACGCCCCGCCGGTGGCCTGCTGCCGCCCACGTGTCCGGCAGCCAGACCGCCGCCATCGCCGAGGTCGGCATCGAGACCCACTCGCCGGTGAGCAGCTCGACGAGATCCTCGACGCCCGGCAGGTGCCCCACCAGGACGGCCACCTCCACCTCGGCCGTGATCTCTCGCACGACGTCGAGCAGCTCCTCTCCCGAGCCTGCATATATCCGCTCGTCGAGTCGCTCCGGAGGGGTCGCCGCCAGCTCTGCGGCGATCAAGGCCCAGGTCGCCCGGGTGCGCTCGGCCGGCGAGACGACCGCCAGACCGGGCGCGGAGATACTGAGATCTCGGACCTGCTCGGCCAGCCAACGACCCGATCGAGGCGCCTGCCGCTGGCCACGCTCAGCCAGCGGCCTCTCCCGGTCGGCGTGTCGCCCCGACCAGTCCGACTTCGCATGGCGCACGACCACCAATGTCTTCGGCACGGTGTCAGTGTGGCAGTGATGGCGATCCCCCGGGGCGGGGGCGCCGCGGTTCGCTCCGCCGTCGGCCCGGCTCGCTGCCGGGCTGCTGGCCGTGGATGGTGGCGACCGACAGGCATCTACGCCGGGTGGGCGCCCAGTGGCCTCAGGTTCGCTGCCGGGTCGCTGGTGCTGCCCGGCGTCTCGCGTGCGGTGGGGCGTCTGCCGCGGTCTTGTTGCGTCTGCCGCGGTCTTGTGGTGGCAAGGTGCCTCGTATAGCGGGCCCCTAGCCACCACAGAGCCGCACCAGATGGGTCCGGGCCACCACAGCACCGCGGCAGACGGGCGGGATGGGCGTTCCGGCCCCATCTGTGCACCCATCCCCGGTCCCTGGCGCAGCTCCTGGTCCCAGGGGTCGCTCGGGTTGCTGCTTCATCAAGGTAACTGGGTCAGGCAGCACTTCTCATGGCGTGCACGCCATGAGAAGTGCAGGCCCGCCTACATACCTTGATGAAGCGGTGACCAGGGTGACCACAGCGGACCAGCAACCCGGCGAGCCGCCACAACCCGAGGACTGCCTTCCCCGATAGCTGCCCCGTCGACGAGCACCCCCAGCCGACCAGCAACCCGGGCAGCGCCAGCGATGCGGAAGGATGCCCTCCGTGGACCTCGCCGCCTTCCGCTGGCTGCTCTCAGCAGATGGCCAGCGCCTGCTCGCGCAGGCGACCCTGGCCTACGTCGACGCAGGCGCCGACCCGGTGGCGTCCGCGGACGCGGTGCGCAAGATCGAGCCGGACGCGGATCGGGCCGCTGCGGCGCTGACCCAGGTCCAGTTGCGCGCGCGGGCGGTGGCGAAGTTCGGCGACGACGCCGTGCGGATGTACTTCACACCAGACGCACTGGAGCAGGCCACCCACCCCCGGGTAGCCGCTCATCGGGCAGCAAGAATCGTGGCGACCGAGCTCGGCACCGTCATCGACCTCGGCTGCGGACTGGGTGGCGACCTGATCGAGCTGGCGCGGGCCGGACTCACCGTCGCCGGGGTGGAGCAGGACCCCGTCCGCGCCGCGGTCGCCGAGGCCAACCTGGCCGCCCTCGCCCTGAGCGGGGCGGTGGCGGTCGCCGACGTCGAACAGGTCGACGTCTCCGGCTTCGGGGTGGCCTTCGCCGACCCGGCCCGCCGCTCGGCCCGCGGGCGGATCTTCGACGTGCACGGCTGGAGTCCCCCGTGGGAGTTCATCGCCGGCCTGCTCGGGGAGCGGGCCGTCGTCAAGGTCGCCCCGGGGCTGCCCCACTCCCTGGTGCCCGAAGGGGTCGAGGCGGAGTGGGTGAGCCTGCGCGGCGAGGTGAAGGAAGCCGCCCTGTGGTCACCGACGCTGGCCACCACGCGGCGCCGCGCGACGGTGCTGGCCCGGGTCGGGCTGGCCACCCTGACCGACGAGGACGACCCGTACGACGGCGCCGAGCGGCCCGTCGTACCCCTCGGGCAGTTCCTCTACGAGCCCGACGGTGCGGTCATCCGCGCTGGCCTGGTCACCGCCGTCGCGGCCGGGGTCAACGGCGGCCTGCTGGACGAGCACATCGCCTACGTCACCTCCGACGAGTCCTTCCAGACCCCCTTCGCGCACGGCTACCGGGTGGTGGAGCGGCTGCCCTATCGGGAGAAGCAGCTCAAGGCCGCCCTGCATCAGCGCGGCATCGGTCGCCTCACCATCAAGAAACGCGGCGTCGACATCGTGCCCGACGCACTCCGCAAGCGCCTCGACCTGCGCGGTGAGAACGAGGCGACGCTGGTGCTGACCCGCCTCGCCGGAGTCGGCACGGCGCTCCTGGCGCAGCCCTTCTAAGCCTTGGGACCGACAGACGCTCAGCGCAGCGTCGAGAGCGCGCCGCGCAACTCCACCAGCTCCTCGAGCGTCGCCCTCGCACCGGTCTCCATGATCTCGGTGGGCGTGAAGACGCCGTCCTCGACGTGCTGCGCGACGAACGGGACCGGCACAGCGGCCACCGCCGGCATCATGCCCAACGCGCCCACTACCTGCTTGAGCTGCTGCACCGCCCGCAGGCCGGCCGAGATGCCGCCATAGCTGACGAACGAGATCGGCTTGCTCCGCCACTCCTCGTGCAGATAGTCGATCGCGTTCTTCAGCGGTGCGGTGAAGCCGTAGTTGTACTCCGGCATCACGAACACGAACGCATCGGCACGATCCACGATCGCGCTCCAGCGCTTGGTGTGATCGTGGATGTACTGCCGCAGCCGCGGATGGTTCGGCTCGTCCATCATCGGCAGGTCGAGCTCAGCCAGGTCCACCATCTCGACCTCGAAGCCACCGTGCTCCCGGGCGAGCTCGACGAACCAGACGGCCACCGAAGGACCGACCCGACCGGGACGGGTGCTGGCGACGACGACCAGCAGCACGGGCTTGGACACGAGACTCCACTCTTCTGCAGTTGGACCGGGACACCTTAAGCCCGCTCGCGGAGCCACTCGCGAACGTGCTCACTCCCAGACAAGCCAAGGGCCCGGCGCCTTGAGTGCGCCGGGCCCTGCGTGGTGGCTGGTGAGAGCTCACGCCGTGGCGACGGGCTCCTTCACCACGGGCTCCGCGGCAGCGGCCTTCTTGGCGTGACTCAGGCCCAGCAGCCCGAGGACGAACATGAAGGCGGCTCCGACGTAGGAGACGATGGATGCGATCTGGGCGATCGTGCCGAGGGTCCAGAAGGCGTAGGCGTTCAGCAGCAGGCCGCGCAGCGTGCTCCCCATGAACAGGGTCTGGCGGAGCTGACCGAGCTCGGCGAGCTTGTCGGGGTCGGCGTTCTCGTCGGCCGACATGGCCATGAACTCGCCGCTCACCTCGGAGTAGGTCTTGCCGTCCGACGACTCGTTCATGTGGACCAGGATGTAGTGGTCGGCGTAGGCCTTGGCCTGGGGGCCGGTCGTCATCGGCTCGCCGGCGTACTTGCCGAGAGCGTCCTTCATCTCCTTGGTCGCCAGGGCATCGCCTTCCGGCATGGTGATGTGCTGGTCCTTCAACTGCGTGGTGACCTGGTCGTGGGTGAAGTTGCTGGCCCAAGTCAGCAGTCCACCGGCAACCAAGAGCACCACCGCGAGAAGCAGACCGGTCCAGGAAATGAGCTTGTCGAGTGTCGCGCGCATTGGTGGGTTCCTCCTACGAGTGGGGCCGAGCCCTTTCTCGAACCCCTACTGAGAAAAACGTTAGATTTCAATGAATTTTCTCAGTAGGACGCAGGTCACTAGAACCGCGATCCCTGCATCACACAGGGTTGCCTGGCCTCATCTCAAGGCGCCTTCAAACCCCGCGGCCGACGAGGTCATTCGCCGAGCAGAGCCCGCTCCGCGCCGATGCTGGTGTCGTCGCCGTGACCGGTGTGTACGACGGTCGCGTCCGGCAGCGCGAACAGGCGCGACCGGATCGACGCCTCGATCGTCGGCCGATCACTGAACGATCGTCCAGTGGCCCCGGGACCGCCCTGGAAGAGGGTGTCGCCGGTGAAGACGCAGCCGTGGTCGACGGCGTACAGGCAGATCGCTCCGGGCGCGTGCCCCGGAGTGTGCAGCACTTCGAGGGTGGTGCCGCCGACCGCGATGACCTGCCCGTCGGCAAGATCGACATCCCAGAGCAGATCGGGATGGGTGAGCTCCCAGACCGGTCGGTCATCGGGATGCAGCATGATCGGGGCACCGGTCTGCTCGCGCAGCTCGGGCGCGACTCGCACGTGGTCGTCGTGGGCATGAGTGCAGACGATCGCCTTGACCTTGCGGTCGCCCACCGCGGCCAGGATCGCGGCCACGTCGTGGGGCGCGTCGACGACGACGCACTCCTGGTCGTCGCCGATCACCCAGACGTTGTTGTCGACGTCGAAGGTCTCGCCGTCGAGCGAGAACGTGCCGCTGGTGACGGTGTGGTCGATCCGTCCTGGCGGACAGTCGGCTCCCTCGGTCACAAGATCACCACCGAGCGCAGCACCTCGCCGCCGTGCATCTTCTCGAAGGCGGCCTCCACGTCGGCCAGGCCGATCTCCTCGGAGACGAAGGCATCGAGGTCGAGTCGACCCTGTTGGTAGAGATCCACCAGCATCGGGAAGTCACGAGTCGGCAGGCAGTCGCCGTACCAACTCGACTTCAGCGCTCCACCACGGCCGAAGACGTCGATCAGCGGGATGTCGGGCACCTTCATGTCCGGAGTGGGCACCCCCACCAACACGACGGTGCCGGCGAGGTCACGCGCATAGAACGCCTGCTTCCAGGTCTCCGGGCGCCCCACCGCGTCGATGACGACGTCGGCGCCGTGCCCACCGGTGAGCGCCTGGATGCCCTCGATCGGGTCGGTCTCTCGCGAGTTGATGGTGTCCGTGGCGCCCATGTTGCGGGCCCACTCCAGCTTGCGGTCGTCGATGTCCACGGCGATCACCTTGCTCGCGCCGGCGAGGACGGAGCCCGCGACCGCGGCCGAGCCCACACCACCACAGCCGATCACTGCCACCGACTTGCCGCGGCTCACGTTGCCGGTGTTGATCGCCGCCCCGAGGCCGGCCATCACGCCGCAGCCGAGCAGGCCGACCGCCGCGGCCCGCGACGAGGGGTCCACCTTCGTGCACTGACCTGCTGCCACCAGGGTCTTCTCGGCGAAGGCGCCGATCCCGAGCGCTGGGCTGAGCTCGGTCCCATCATCGAGGGTCATCTTCTGGGTGGCGTTGAAGGTGGCGAAGCAGTACCACGGCTCGCCGCGGTCACAGGCTCGACAGTTCCCGCACACCGCACGCCAGTTGAGGATGACGAAGTCTCCCGGCGCCACACTCGTGACGCCCTCCCCCACAGACTCGACCACTCCGGCGGCCTCGTGCCCCAGCAGGAACGGGAAGTCGTCGTTGATGCCGCCTTCGCGGTAGTGGAGGTCGGTATGGCAGACCCCGCACGCCTGGATCTCGACCACCGCCTCCCCCGGACCCGGATCGGGCACGTTGATCGTCTCGACTGCGACCGGTGCGCCCTTGCCGCGCGCGATGACGGCCTTGACCTGCTGCATGGAAGTCCTCCTCTAGGAACGGCGTGCAGGCGAAGCCTCGCAACTCCCGCCGACCTTGGCAACCGACACCACCCGGACGTGGATACGACCGCCGCGGCGGGCGGCCGGCGTATGAAGAAACTCGCCAAGAAAACTGCAACCATCGAGGCCTGGTTCGCATCTTGGGGTCGACGACGCGAGCCAGGGAGCAGAGACGACCATGCCAGCCACTTCCGTCCCTCACCGGGGACCCGGAGGAGTGACCGCAGTGCGGCGGAGCGACGACGAGTTCGCAGCCTTCATGGCGGCTCGTCAGCCCGCGCTGCTGCGCACGGCCTACCTTCTGACCGGGAGCCAGGCGGACGCCGAGGACGTGGTGCAGACCGCCCTGGCCAAGCTCTACCTCTCCTGGCATCGCGTGCGTGTGCGGGAGTCACTGGACTCCTACGCGCGCTCCATCCTCGTCAACGAGTGCCGATCGCTGTGGCGACGGCCGTTCCGGCGACGTGAGGTCATCACCGAGGTGCTGCCCGAGCGGGACGGCACGGGCAGGGAGTACGACGGCCAGAACGAGACACTGTGGCGCTTCGTGCAGACCCTGCCACCGAAGCAGCGAGCGGTGGTCGTGCTGCGCTACTACGAAGAGCTCACCGAGGCCGAGGTCGCGGCCACCCTCGGCATCTCCGTCGGCACGGTGAAGTCCCAGGCCAGCCGGGCGCTGGCCGCCCTGCGACGGCGGGTGCCCAGCGCCCTACGATCCGACCCCGACCACACCACCCTCGACGAGCTGCCCACCCCCGACGAGAAGGAGGAGGGCCGATGACGCAGTTCACGCCCTTCGACGCGGACGAGCGCGCGCTGGCGCGTGCTCTGCACGGGAAGGTGGACCAGATGAACGACGCACCAGTGGGCCTAGCCGAGGTGACCTCGCGGGCCCAGGTGATCCGGTGCCGACGCCGAGTGGTGGTCGCCGCATCGCTGACCGCGGCCGCCGTCGTCGTCGTGCCCATGGCGGTCCTGGCCGGCGGCGCGCTGCGCCCCGATGCCACCCCGCCGGTCAGCTCCCCCAGCCCGACGCCGTCAGCCGAGGTCATGCTGCCCGCCACCATGCCGTTCGACCTGGCCAACGTGCCGACCGGCGAGCCGCCTGCGGTGGACTACGCCGAGGGCAGCACCATCCATGCCGCCGACGGGCGCACCGTCGAGGTCGGCGGAGTGGCCGGGATCGACGAGCTGGCCGCGATGGGCGACGGCTGGGTCGCCGCGGTCTCCGACAACTCCGGCAACCGAGAGGCGGTGCGGATCGGGCCGGATGGTGCGGTGAGCGACCGCGTCCCGCTGGACGGCTCGCTGGCCATCTCCTCGGCCGGTTCGGTCGTGGCCTGGGCGGGGCCGGACGGGTCGGTCACCGTCGTCGAGTCCGACGGCGCCGAGACGCTCAAGATGCCCCCGATCACCGCCCCCGGCCCCTACTCCGCCGTCGCGGTGACCAGCGAGGACTGTGTGGAGGGCCGCTCCAGCGACGCCGGCTGCGCCGTCATCGTCAACACCAGCGGCCAGCGGCAACAGGTCTATCAGAGCACCTCGCACGGCGATGTCGACGTCTTGCCGGGGTTCACCAAGGTGACTGCCTATCGTGGCCTGACGGCTGGGATCACCCGTGTTCGATTCGACACGACCGCCTGCTCACGGGTGGTCGCCCCCACCGATGGCTCCGCCCTCTGGCGCTCGTGCGACCTGCAGATTCCATCGCTGTCGCCCCTCGCCAAGCACGCGGTGGCCTGGAGTTCACAGTCCGACGGACTGGGCGCGTCCGACCTCGCGCTGGTCACTGCGACCCGGGGCGACCCGGTGTTCCACCTGATCAGTGACGAGGACCACCAGGTCACCGTGCTGCAGACAACCTGGGAGGACGACAGCCACGTGCTCGCCGAGGTCTACTTCGACGGCCAGTGGGGCGTGCTCCGGGTGGGGGCCGCACGGACCTTGGACTGGGCGATCCCACCCGTGTCCGGCGGTGACGTCGACCCGCCGTACGCCCTCCAGCTCCGCTGACAGCACCACCGAGGTCCGCGGACGTCATCGTCCCCGGTCGTCCGGGCGTCCGGGCGACCGCGAGGTATGACGTCCCGGGCGGTCGCTGCCGATTAGGCGACGACCTGGGTGATCGGCTGGGAGGAGTCGGCGGGCAGGTCCAGCCTGGAGGGGGGCCGTCCTCGGGTGACCAGCTCCGCGCCGAGCGCAGCGACCATGGCGCCGTTGTCGGTGCACAGGCCCGGGCGCGGCACCCGGACCCGGATGCCGTGGTCCGCCGCGCGGGTCTCGGCGAGGGCGCGCAGGCGGGAGTTGGCGGCCACCCCGCCGCCGATGAGGATGTCCTCGATGCCCTCGGTGACGGCTGCGTCGACCGCCTTGCGGACGAGTACGTCGCAGACGGCCTCCTGGAAGGAGGCGGCCACGTCGGCGACCGGCACCGGCTCCCCCGATCGCTCCCGGGCTTCGACCCATCGCGCGACCGCGGTCTTCAGACCCGAGAAGGAGAAGTCGAAGCGGTGTCGCTCGAGATCACGTCTGGAGGTCAATCCCCGCGGGAAGTCGATGGCGACCGAGTCGCCTTCCCTGGCCACCCGGTCGATGTGCGGGCCGCCGGGGAACGGCAGTCCGAGCAGGCGGGCGACCTTGTCGAAGGCCTCGCCGGCGGCGTCGTCGATGGTCGATCCCATCGGGTCGACGCCGGTGGTCACATCGGTCACCTTGAGCAGCGAGGAGTGGCCGCCCGAGACCAGCATGGCGAGCACCGGCTCGGGGAGCGGCCCGTGCTCGAGTTGGTCGACGGCGACGTGGGCGGCCAGGTGGTTGACGCCGTACAACGGTTTGCCGAGCCCGATCGCCAGCGCCTTGGCCGCGGCGACCCCCACCAGAAGCGCACCGGCAAGGCCGGGACCGCTGGTCACCGCGACCGCGTCGACGTCGTCCAGCCGGACGCCTGCAGTCTCCGCGGCTCTCTCGAGGGTCGGCACCATCGCCTCGAGATGAGCACGGCTGGCCACCTCGGGCACGACTCCGCCGAATCGGGCATGCTCCTCGACCGAGCTGGCCACGGCGTCGGCCAACAGGGTCTGCCCACGGACGATACCGACTCCGGTCTCGTCGCAGGAGGTCTCGATGCCCAGCACCAGCGGGCCGTCGGAAGTCACGACGTCGAGCCTAGGGAACCACCGAGCGCGCGCGACATGACCAGCGCATCGGTGCCGTCCGGGTAGTAGCGCCGCCGCCGATCCACCACCTCGAAACCGTGACCCAGGTAGAGCGCGGTCGCGGCGTCGTTGGCCTCGCTGACCTCCAGCATCATCCGCGCCGTTCCCGGACGCGCCTGAGCGTCGTCGAGGGCGGCTACGAGCAGGATCCCACCGAGCCCACGGCGCTGGTGGTCGTGGCGCACACCGATGCGGAGTAGGTCGACGACCTCCCCGTGGGCCGTGGTGACGACGTAGCCCGCCAGGGCACCCTCCTGGTCGGTCGTCACCCGGACCCACCGGTCCGCGCCGTCGCCACCGAGAAGATCCTCGGGCCGCCAGGCGGCGACGCCGAACAGCTCCACTTCGAGAGCGCCCAGGGCCGGAGCGTCGGCCGACTCCCCCGGCCGGATCACGAGACCCGCTTCGGGGCGCTCGGCACGGCCGCGTCGGGCCGTCGGAGGTAGAGCGGCTCGGGGTCCAGCAGCTCCGCCCGCTCGTCGGCGACCACTCTGGCCAGCCACCCCGCGCTGGGACGACGGGGCTCACGAGCGTCGGGGAAGGCGTCTGGATAGAGCACCGCGCCCTCTCCCACGACCGGCCCGGTGGAGGATGCCTCGGCGGGTCGCACCACCCGGGGTCCGTCCAGGCGCACCGCATCGTCGTCGTACGACGCCAGGTAGACCTCCTTGCGGCGGGCATCGGTGGCGGCCTCGAACGTCGCGCCCACGGCTCCGGTCTGCACCGCCTCGACCGCGAGGACGTCGAGCGTGCAGACGCCGTAGACGGGGATCTGCAGGACGTAGCCGAGGGTGCGTGCCGTCACGAGACCCACGCGCAGCCCTGTGAACGGACCGGGACCGACACCGACAGCCACGGCGGTGAGGTCCTGACGGACCAGACCCGCCTCGGTCAGGCAGCGCTCGATCAGCGGCGCCAGCTGCTCGCCGTGGCGCATCGGCAGGTCCGCGCGATGCTCAATGACGACGTCTGACCCTTCCGCCAGCGCGACCGTCACCAACGGCGTTGCGGTGTCGAAGGCCAACAGCACGGACCGAGGCTATCTGGATCCGGCGAACGCCATCCTCCCCAGGTCGCTGGAGCAGGTCGCTGGAGCGACCCCTCACTGTGACGTCCCGCGGGTCCAGCGGGGACCCCGGGGCCGCACCCGGACGATCCGCGGGTCGAGGCCGTCGTCGCCCAGGCCAGTGAGAAGCCCCTGCACGCGCTCGATCCGGACGTCGAGGTGGGAGTCCGACAGCGTCTCGGCGAGGCCCTCGCCCCACTCGACGACGGTGACGGCATCGTCCAACGAGGTGTCCAGGTCCAAGTCGTCGAGCTCGGCGAGGCCGCCCAGTCGGTAGGCGTCGACGTGAACCAACGACGGCCCCTCGGCGAGGGACGGGTGCACCCGCGCGATCACGAAGGTGGGCGAGGTGACCTCGCCACGCACTCCCAGGCCCGTGCCGATCCCTTGCGTCAGGGTGGTCTTGCCTGCGCCCAGCTCTCCGCTGAGCACCACCAGGTCACCGTGTCGAAGGTTGGCGGCGAGCTCGACCCCGAGATCGCGCATGGCGACGGCATCCGCGACGTCGTACGACGTCACGAGGGGGCGGCGCATCTCGAGGTAGGGCACCTGCTGTCCGACCTCGACGAAGCCGGCGTTGAGCCAGAAGCCGATCGTGCCCGGGAACTCCTGGCGAGCAAGGATGCGCAGCTCGGTGGCGTCCGGGCAGGCGTCGCAGGCTGCCGACACCAGGACCTGGGCGATGCCGTGGTGCTGGTGGCTCGGCAGCACGCCGAACCGGCGGAGGAAGACGACCTCACCTGACGGGTCGGCGTCGAGCACCAACGCACCCACGGGCTCGCCGTCGATCTCGGCGAGCAGACCTCCGGCACCCTCCAAGGCAGCGGCCAGGGTGGCCGGTGTCTCAGCGAGCGCCTCGGCGGGTGGATGCAGAGGTGGCCGCGCGGCGAAGGCCGCATGCACCACATGCCAGACCGCGTCGGCCGCCTCCGGGCCGACGCGTCGCACTCCCACGGTCATGGTGCCGGGATCATGGTGTCTGGAGTCATCGTGTCTGGCTGCGGTCGATCGCCTGGTTGATCAACGCGTCGAGCTCGGCGTTGACGCTGGCGAAGCGCTCGATGTTGACCATGTGCCCGGCGCCCTGGCACTCCAGGAGGTCCGAGCCGTGAATGCGGGCGTGCAACTTGCGGCTGTGCCCGACGGCGGTGATCTTGTCCGATGTGCCGCAGATGATGGCGGTCGGGACCTTGGCCACGATCGGGCACGCATCCCAGGTGTCGAGGTTGGCGAAGGCCGGGAAGAAGTCGGCGATCACCTCGAACGGCGTCTGGTCGAGCAGGTCGAAGACGAACTCCAACTGGTCGTCGGGCACGTCGGAGCCGAACGCGTAGGCATCGGTGACAGCCAGCGCGAGGTCGTGGCCGCGACTCCGGACCGCATCGATGGCACGACTGCCGCGCGACAGCGTGCCGACGAGTCGCCGGGCGATGCCACTGCCCAGCCCCGCCGGCAGCATCGGGAAGAGGATGCGACCGGGGTCCAGGCCCCCGGCCGTCGTCGAGAGCAGGGCTACCCCGGCGACCTTGGTGCCGAAGAGCTCGGGTCGCTGCTCGGCCAGCGACATGATCGTCATCCCACCCATCGAGTGGCCGACCAGCACGACCGGCTCGTCGCCGGTGAGGTCGTCGATCACTCGGATCAGGTCCTGGCCGAGCTGCTCGATGGTCGAGTGGGCGTCCGGCGAGCGGCCCGACTGTCCGTGCGAGCGCTGGTCGAAGTAGACCGAGCGGATCAGGCCGCGATAGGCCGCCCGCTGGAAGTGCCAGCAGTCCAGGTTCAGCGAATAGCCGTGGCAGAAGATGAGTGTGACGGGCGAGGTGCCGGCGCGCCACACCCCCGGTGCGCACTCGTCGACCTCGGCATGGAGCGGGACACCGTCGTCGGCCACCACGGTGATGACCTGGCCACGCAACGACCCCAGCGGGATCTTGAGATCCACCGGCTGGTGCACCACGCTGGCCGGCGCCGGGGACGCGCCAGCGGACCTGCGGCGGGTGCTCATCGCTGGTCCTCCTCGACGTACCGTCTCACCATTCGCCCCCCGATCCGGGTGACGATCTCATAGCTGATCGTCCCGCTCGCCTCGGCCCAGTCCTGCGCCGTCGGCTCCCCGTGGTCGCCGGGACCGAAGACCAGCACCCGCGTCCCTGGCTCGGGCAGATCGCCGTCGAGGTCGACGACGAACTGGTCCATGCAGATTGTGCCCCGAACCGGTCGACGCCGCCCGGCAACCCAGACTTCCGCACGTGAGGAGGCGTGTCGCGGGATGCCCTCGGCATAGCCGGCCGGCACCAGGCCCACGGTCGTCGGATGTTCGGCGACCCAGGTGTGACCGTAGGAGACGCCCGTGCCCGCGGCGATCGGCTTGGCCATCGCCAGTGGCGTCTGGACGGTCATCGCGGGCCTCAGATCGAGGTCGGGCAGGTGACCGGGGGCCGGATCCAGGCCGTAGACGAGCAGCCCCGCCCTGACCAGGTCGAAGCGGGAGGAGGACCGGAGTACGGCGGCCGCGGAGTTGGCCAGGTGGCGCACCTCCGGACGCAGTCCGGCCGTCTCGGCGATCGCAAGCGCCTCCCGGAAGACGCGCTCCTGAGCGTCGTTCGACGGGTGTTCCGGGTCGTCGCTGCAGGCGAAGTGGGACCAGATGCCCGTGACGCGCAGCTGGCCCTCCTCCTCCCACTCGCGAGCCTCGGCCACCAGCCGCGGCCAGTCGGCCGTCGGACAGCCGCCGCGCGACAGACCGGTGTCGACCTTGAGCTGGACCCTGGCCGCGCGACCGACCGACCGGCCGGCCGCTGCGATCAACCGCAGCTCGCGCCTCGAGTAGGCCGTCATGTCGATGTCCTGACGCACGGCCTCCTCGTAGGGCACCTGGCCCGGCAGGTCGAGCCAGGCCAGGATTCGCCCGGTGTCACCGAGTCTCCGCAGCTCGAGGCCTTCGGCCACTCTGGCCACACCGAGCCAAGGCACCCCGGCTGCCCGAGCCGCGTGAGCCACCGGCTCGAGGCCGTGGCCGTAGGCATCCGCCTTGACCACAGCCATCAGCTGCGCCGGAGCGATCACCTCGGTGAGGATCGCGCAGTTGTGCCGGATCGCCGACAGATCCACCAGGATCTCGGCTTCGTCGAGCTCCTCCGGCCCCGCCATGTCTCCATTCTCGCATCGCGGTGTGCTTGAGCCCGGGGTGGCCGTCTGCTGCGGGGTTGTGGCGTCTCCTGCTCCCCTATGGGTGCTGACTGCCTGGTCTACCGGACACTCAGCACCCATAACCGCGCAGCAGATGGGTGCGAGCACCCACAGACCCGCGGGAGACCGACGGCGCGCGGGCCCCGACCCCCGACTCCGGATCTAGTCGTCCCCGGCCAGGGTCAGCGCGATGACCTCGGGGAGCGCCTCCGCGACGTCGCCCGCCCGAAGCGGGGCGCCGACCAGCGTTGCGGCGGCGCCGTGCAGCCAGGCGCCGACGGCGGCTGCTTGGAGCGGCTCCAACCCACCGGTGAGGAGCGCGCCGATCAGGCCGGCGAGCACGTCGCCGGCCCCCGCCGTGGCGAGCCAGGGCACACCGGTGGTGTTGACGAGCACTCGTCCGGACGGGTCGGCGACCAGGGTGTGCCGCCCCTTGAGCAGCACCACGGAGTCGAAGCGGGCCGCGGCCGCCCGCACGTGAGGCAAGGGGGCAGCCTCGATCACGGCCCGGTCGACGTCGAGGAGTGCGGACAGCTCACCGGCGTGAGGCGTGAGCACGGTTGGGACAGGAGTCGGGCCGCTCACCTGGGCGAGCGCGTCGGCGTCGATGACCACCGGCACCCCGTCTGCCAGACAGGCCGCGAGCGCATCACCAGCCTCCGGGCCGCCGCCACACCCGGTCACCCAGGCCTGGACCCGGCCCGGGCCGACCACTTCGGGGTGGGTGAGCCGGATCGCGTCGGCGGCCGCGCCGTCGTACCGCACCATGCCGGCCAGCCCGCAACTCGCCCCCGCCACCGACAGCATCGCGGCTCCGGGGTAGAGCGCCGAGCCGGTGCGCAGCCCGACCACGCCGCGGGAGTACTTGTGTCCGCTGGCCGCTGGCCGCGGCAGCAGCGCGGCCACGTCCTCGGCCTGCAGCGCCTGCACCGGCGCATCCCCATGGCCAGGAAGCACTGCAGTCAGCCCGATGTCGACGAGTTGTACGACGCCGCACGCGAGCGCCGCCGGGTCGACCAGGTGGGCGATCTTGTGGGTGCCGAAGGTGACCGTGACGCTGGCAGACACATGGGCGCCGGTCACCTCGCCGGTGTCCACCTCGACGCCGGAGGGCACATCGACGGCGACCACGGGAGCCGACCCGCAGGCGGCAAGTGCGGCGGCCGCGGGCTCGCGGAGTGGCCCGCTGGCACCGATCCCGACGATGCCGTCGAGGACCACCTCCGGCTCAGCGGGACTCAGCTCGGCAAGGTCGGCCGTCGACCAGCCGCCAACGGCATGCAGGGCGGTGAGTCCGGCGGCATGGGCCCGACCCGGATCCAGCAGCATCGCCTCCACCTGGGCGCCGCGGCGGGCCAGCATCGCGCCCGCGAAGAGCGCGTCGCCACCGTTGTCGCCCGACCCGACCAGCAGACGGATGCGCCGCCCATAGCTGCCACCGAGGAGATCCACCACGGCCGCCGCCAGTCCGGCCGCCGCCCGCTGCATGAGGGCACCGTCGGGCACCCGGGCCGTCAGCTCCGCCTCGGCCGCCCGCACCTGGGCGACGGTGTGTGCGCGCCGCATGGTCAGCGCTCCAGCACGACGACGGCCGAGGAGATGCCGGCGTCGTGCGACATGGAGACGTGCACGTGCTCGACGCCGAGCTCCTGGGCCCGACGCAGGACGGTGTCGTGCAGTTCGAACGACGGACTCCCGTCCTCGGCGGTGTGCACGATCGCATCGGTCCACACCAGCCCGGTCGGCGCGCCGAGCGCCTTGGCCAGCGCCTCCTTGGCGGCGAACCGGGCGGCCAGGGAGGCGTCGGTGCGCCCGTGCTCCTCTGAGGTGGCGAACAGGCGGGTCCGCAGGGCCGGCGTACGCACCAAGGTGGCTGCGAACCGCTCGATGTCCACCACGTCGATGCCGACCCCGACGACCGCCACGACCCCGGCGCCTACTCGACGGTGACGGACTTGGCGAGGTTGCGCGGCTGGTCGACATCGTGACCGCGCAAGGTGGCCAGCTCACAGGCGAACAGCTGGAGGGGGACGACGGCAGCCAGCGGCTGCAGCAGCGTCGAGACGCGCGGGAGTCGGATCAGCTCGTCGGCGAACGGGAGCACCGACTGATCGCCCTCCTCGACCAGCACGATGGTGCGGGCGCCGCGGGCACGGATCTCCTGGATCGCGCTGATCATCTTGTCGTGGAGCTGGTCTCGGCCCAGCGGCGGGATCACGCAGAAGACCGGTAGCCCTGGCTCGATCAGCGCGATCGGCCCGTGCTTGAGCTCGCCGGCAGCGAAGCCCTCGGCGTGCAGGTAGGCGAGCTCCTTCAGCTTCAGCGCCCCCTCGAGGGCGACCGGATAGCCCGCGTGACGGCCCAAGAACAGCACCGACCGCTGGTCGCTGAGCCGAGCGGAGAGCTCGTAGAGGTCGGGCGCCTCGTCCAGGATCGCCTGGAGCTTCTCCGGCATGGTCTGCAGCTCGGCGACGACCGAGGCGACCTCGTCGCCGAACTTGGTGCCGCGCACCTGGGCGAGATAGAGCCCGAGCAGGTAGCAGGCGACCAGCTGGGTGGTGAACCCCTTGGTGGAGGCCACGCCGATCTCCGGGCCGGCGTGGGTGTAGATGACCGCATCGGACTCGCGCGGAATGGTCGAGCCGTTGGTGTTGCAGATCGCCAGCACCTTCGAGCCCTGCTCGCGCGCGTGCCGGATCGCCATCAGCGTGTCGGCTGTCTCGCCCGACTGGCTGATCGCCACGACCAGGGTCGACTTGGTCAGGATCGGATCGCGATAGCGGAACTCGTGGGCGAGCTCGACCTCACACGGGATCCGGGTCCAATGCTCGATGGCGTACTTCGCCACCAGGCCGGCGTAGTGGGCGGTGCCGCAGCCGATGATGATGATCTTGTCGATGGCCCGCAGCTCGGCGTCGCTCATCCGCATCTCGTCGAGCTGCAGCTGGCCCTCCTGGTCGTGCCGACCGAGGAGCGCGTCGGACACGGCGCGGGGCTGCTCGAAGATCTCCTTGCGCATGAACCAGTCGTAGCCGTCCTTCTGGGCAGCCGAGAGGTCCCAGTCGACGTGGTACTGCACGGCATGCGCCGGCTGTCCGTCGAAGTCGGTGATCTCCACCGCGTCCCTGGTGATCGTGACGACCTGGTCCTGGCCCAGCTCGAGGGCCTCGCGGGTGTGCTCGATGAAGGCGGCGACGTCGGAGCCGAGAAAGTTCTCGCCCTCCCCGAGGCCGACCACGAGCGGTGAGTTGCGTCGAGCGGCGACGACCCGGTCGGGATCATGCGAGTCGACCGCGACCAGCGTGAAGGCCCCCTCGAGTCGGCGGCACACCCGCTGCATGGCGGTGGTCAGGTCGACGCCGTCCTCGACCTCGCGCTCGAGCAGGTGGGCGGCGACCTCGGTGTCGGTGTCGGAGACCATCTCGACGCCGGCGTCCTCAAGCGTTGCGCGCAGCTCGGCGAAGTTCTCGATGATTCCGTTGTGCACGACCGCCACCCGACCGTGGCTCCCCAGGTGCGGGTGAGCGTTGCGGTCGGTGGGCGCGCCGTGGGTGGCCCACCGGGTGTGCCCGACACCGGCGCCCGCCAGCGGCAGCGGCGACTCCGACAACGCCTTCTCGAGGTTGGCGAGCTTGCCGGCGCGCTTGTCGGTGTGCAGCTGACCGTCGTGGACCAAGGCGATGCCGGCCGAGTCGTAGCCGCGATACTCCAGCCGACGAAGCCCGTCGATGACGACGCCCTCCGCCGAGCGATCACCGACGTAGCCCACGATTCCGCACATGGGCCTCAGTCTAGTGACGCGGCCACGGGAAGGTTCATCGTTCGGCCGGGCCCGAGTCGGGATCGACCTGCTGCAACAATGCTGGGCATGGCGGCAGGCGGAGGCTCCGAGGCCTCGCCGTACGTCGAACTCGACCGCGCTGCCTGGGCGGCGCTGGACTCCGACAGCGAGAGTCCGCTGTCGGCCGAGGAGATCTCCCGTCTGCGTGGTCTCGGCGACGCGCTGGACCTGGACGAGGTGCGCCAGGTCTACCTGCCGTTGTCGCGCCTGCTGAGTCTGTACGTCGAAGCGGCGGCGGCGCTGCACCGCCAGCAGGAGGCGTTCTTGCATCGGACCCAGCCGCCACGGACGCCGTTCGTGATCGGGCTCGCGGGCTCGGTCGCGGTCGGCAAGTCGACCACCGCCCGCGTGCTCCAGCAGATGCTGGCGCACTGGCCGGCCCACCCCCATGTCGCGCTGGTCACCACGGATGGGTTCTTGCTGCCCAACGCCGAGCTGACCCGGCGCGGCATCATGCACCGCAAGGGCTTCCCCGAGTCCTACGACCAGCGTGCACTGCTGCGCTTCGTGAGTGACATCAAGTCGGGCCACGACGAGCTGGCGGCGCCGACGTATTCCCACCTCACCTACGATGTCGTCCCCGACCAGCCGATCACGATCCGACAACCCGACATCGTCATCGTCGAGGGCCTCAACGTGCTGCAGCCCGCTCGGGTCCGCGAGGATGGCCGCACCGGCCTCGCGGTGAGCGACTTCTTCGACTTCTCGGTCTATGTCGACGCCGCCGAGCGGGACATCCGGCGCTGGTATGTCGAGCGGTTCCTGCGACTGCGCGAGACCGCCTTCCGCGACCCGGCGTCGTACTTCTCCCGCTACGGCTCGCTCAGCGAGGAGGAGGCGGTCGACGAGGCGGGCCGGATCTGGGACTCGATCAACGGCCCGAACCTGGTCGAGAACATCATCCCGACCCGATCCCGGGCCACCCTGGTGCTCCGCAAGGCCGCCGACCACTCCGTCCGCTACGTGCGCCTCCGCAAGCTCTGAGCCTGGATCCGCGGAGGGCCCTACTCGGTGGTGAGGACGCGCAGGTGGCCTCGGCGGGCGGTCTCGCGGGCGTGGACGGGCTCCGACACGGGCGGCGGAGGGGCTGGCTTGGCCGCCTCGCGGACCGCATCGGCCAGGGCCAGCAGGTCATCGCTGGACGGGCCGACGGTCGACGGGTCGGGAGCGAGTCTGAGCACCTCCCAGCCCAGCGGCGCCGAGAGCCGCTCGCTGTGCGCCTCGCACAGGTCGTAGGCGTGCGGCTCGGCATACACCGCCAGCGGGCCTAGGACGGCCGTCTGGTCGGCGTACACATAGGTCAGCGTGGCGACCGCCGGCCGACCGCAGGCGGTGCGCGAGCAGCGGCGGGTGGGAGTCACGCCGCCGACGGTACCGCCCGGATCAGCGGGTGACGTTTAGGCTCGCGGCATGGAGCAGATGCGCCCACGACGTCGCACCCGGGATCGACGCGGTCGAGGCATGCGCGGGCCGGCCGTGCTGCCGCTGCGGCCCGGTTCCCCCGCCCTCCGCACCGCCCGGCAGCGCTTCGACGCGGTCGTCTTGGACGTGGTGGCGGAGTTGGAGGAGCGCTGGCACGACCGGCTCGGCCTGGTGGAGTACGCCGTCGAGGACACCCCGCAGCTCCCCGACGACTGGGGCACTCGCACGGTGCCGCTGTCGTCGCTGGTGCGCGGGACGGGCGCACGCCCCACCCGCCTGGTGATCTTCCGTCGGCCGATCGAGCACCGAGCCGAGTCCGCTGCCGATCTGGAAGTCATGGTGCACACGGTGCTGGTGGAGCAGGCGGCCGAGCTGCTGGGGCTGACGCCGGAGCAGGTGGATCCGCGCTACCGGGGCGACTGACCCGCGCAGGAACCGAGCGGCCCCGAGGATCCGCTCACGGCCCGGCCGGAGCCACCTGGGCGGTGAGTGAGTGCTGCGGCACATCCAGCACGGGCACCACGGTGGCACCCTTCGGAGTCGCCACCACCACTGCGGCCGCGATCCCGAGATCGGCGCTGGTCAGGTCGAGCAGCGCGCCGTCGCGGGGCAACGGCACGGTCAGACTGCGGTCGGGCACCACCCGGAGGGTCCGCTCCAACACCGCCTCGCCGGCTGCATTGCGCACGGTGAGCGTCGCCCGACCGGCAGAGGTGGCGCCGGCCAGCACCAGGCTGGCGGTGGCCGCTCCGGTCAGCGGCGGCCCAGCGGCGGCGGGAAGGAGCGCCGCACCCTCCTCGCCCAGGCCGGCCGCGGACGGTGTCAGCACCAGGTCCCCGGCCACACGGGACCGGACGGCCGCCGTGAGCGGGACGCTGGAGTCCACCAGCACCCCGGTAGCGCCCTCCGCTGCCTTCCCCGACAACACCTGAGCGAGCGGCACCCTCAGCACCGATCCTGGCCGGACCCGAATGCGGGGCAGTCCTGTCGGCTCGAAGGTGTTGGAGTCGGTGACCAGCTCCAGCGAGACCACGGCCTCGCTCTCCCCGGGGTTGGCCAGCGTCAGCACACGTCGCTCGCCGTCACGCGGCAGCCCGAGCAGCAGGTTGGCCGTGCTCGGCTCGGCCTGACCGGGTAGCCACTCCCCGGTTCGACTCGACTCGTTGAGCCCGGCCGACTCCAGCGCCGTGATCGCGGCACGACCGCGCGACACCGCTACCTGCACGGCCAGCTCGCCGCGGCGCGGGATCGTCTGGGCGAGGTCGACGGTGGCAACGCTGCGGCCCGGCACTCGGATCCCGCGCACCTCCGGGGTGTCCACCAACCCCTTGCCGCTATAGACACTGACATCCACGACCGCTGGCCCGGCATCGGGATTGGCGATCTGGAGCACGGTCTGCTGGCCTGCGCGAGCGCCGACGCCGGTGAACCAGACCTCGGAGGAGGCGACCGGACACTGGACGGAGGCGACCGAACCGCTGGCGAAGCGCGCTGCCACCAACCCGACGGCCGACGCGTCCTGCGCGGTGAGCACCACACTGTCAGCCCCCGCGTCCGCGGTCGCAACCGCGCCGGCCGGGAGCCGTAGGGGGGTCGGCTCAGAGGGGCCCCGAGCCAGCGTGCGTTGGGTAGCCTGCGCCGCACTGCCGGTGGCGTTGGCCACCGCGACCGTGTCGTCGGACGAGCCGGGGGGGCAGCCGCGATCCAACTGGACCAGGCGGCTTTCCGACGGCGGGTGGGCGACTGCCGGTGTCGAGTGAGGCTTCACCAAGACGACCGCGGCTGCGGTCACCACCGGCAGCGCGAGCGCGATCAGAGTGGTCACGTCGGGGCGACGGCGGCCCTGGACTGCGCGCCGCCCGCGCTGAGCCGGCGACTCGGTCATCTCCGAACCCTCTTCCTGGTCGGACCACACAGCACCAGAGCGGCCGCGAGCAGCACGAGCTGAACGACGATCAGGGCCGTGCGCACCCATGAGCCCGGCCCGGAGACCGCTGTCGGGCTCGGCTCGCGCTCGACCTGCCAGGCCCTGGTGTCGCGGTCCTGCGCACTGGCCTGGACGAGACCGACCGACGCGTCGAGCGTCGCCGAGACCTGGCCGTCCGCGGGGGCATCCAGCAGCACGTACTCGATGCCGGCCTTGGACAGCGCCGCGGCCGCGCCAGCGGCGGGCCGGGACACCAGCGTGCGCACGCTCGCGGTGAACTCGCGATCTTCGGGGGTCAGCGCGATGATCTCGTCCTCGCCCAGGGTGATGCCGTCCTCACGTCGGATCGTGTAGGTGAGGCCTTCGGCCACGGAGCCCTGCAATACGAGTACGCCGTGCTCCGGGCCACGTGCCGAGCTGATCTCGCATGTAGGCAGGGACCACGTCGTCCGGTGAGGTGGTGAGCGAGTCATGGCCACCCACGACAAACCAGCCCGTGCCGACCAGCACCACCGCGCCCAGGAGCACGGTCGCGAGCACCGCCCCCACCCGGCGCCAGCTGCCGACCAGCTGATGGGCCAACTCCTCGCCGGCGAGGACCACAGCAGTGATGAACGTCCCTTGGATCACCACCGCGAAGACGCCCAGCCCGGCAGTCGCAGTCCCGCCCAGCACCGGGATCCGCACCTGGTTGACGGCCAGTGCCGACGCCGCCGCGGCCAGCGCGATGATCCAGCATCCGGCCACCAGCAGTCGCGGCCCGCGAGGCACCAGAGCGACCAGGGCCAACACCGCCACCGTCGCCCCGAGGAGCATCGGAGCCGGCTGGCTTCCGGCACGACCGACGATCAGGTCCCACCCGGACAGCGACTCCGAGGGGAGCCGCCCCGCACCCAGCAGCAGACCGCGCACCGGCCCGTCGACCAACAACGGCCCCAGCCAGGGCAGCAGCAGCAGCAACGGCAGCCCGATGGCGACCAGGGGCGGCCCAGCGACGGAGCGCTGGCGCATCGAGCCGGGGCTGACCGCCACGCCGACCACGGCGAGCAGCAGGCCCACCAGCAGCGCGACCAGCCAGAGGCCGGGGGTAAACGCGACCGCCAGGGCGAGCAGCAGCCCGGTGCGCCAGCCGGCCCGCCAGCGACGGTCCGGCTCGGGGTCGGCGAAACCCAGCGCAGCATGGGCCAGCCACGGCAGCACCGCGGCCGTGACGACGGTGCCCAGCCGACCGTCGCCCCAAGCTCCACTCGTCGCGAGCACCAGGGCATAGCTGACCGCGCCCCAGGCCAGCAGCCAGCGCGAGGCCCCCTCCGCCCAGCGCAGGTGACCGGCGACCCGCAGGAAACGCCAGGCTCCCCAGAGCGCAACGGGCACAGCGAGGGCGAGGGTCAGCGACACCAGTAGTGGCGCATTGCCGCCCAGCAGACTCGCGCCCAAGGCGAGCGGCAGCAGGTACGCCGGCGCCGGCACATCCGTGCCGGTCACGAGCGGGTGCCAGTGCTGGGTATAGGTGCGCCACCAGTCGCCGGCATGCGCCGGTGCCGGCGCCAGCGCGCCGCCGGACACGTGACCCCACACCGTCCGAGAGGCGACCAGCGCGGCGATCACGAAGACGGCGAGCAGGACAGCCACCGGGTTGGTGAGGAATCTGACCAGCAGGCCCGACTCCTCACCGAGCTCGTCCTCCTCCTGCCGCCGCGGTCGGGCTGGACCGCCCTCGGCGGCGATCCGGGCCGCGCGGCGCCGCTCGGCGACATCTTGGGCCTGCAACGTGGCGGCAGCAGCGAGGTCGCTGACGAAGTCCAGGCCCTGACGGTAGGGCAGCCACACGGGCGCGAGCAGCGGTTTGACGTCCGCCGGATCGGCGGTGGCCGACGGGCGTCGCCAGCGGCGCGCCCGGACGATCTGGCCCGGGTGGGCATAGATAGACAGCAGTGCCGCCAACTCGTCGAGCGCTTCCCCGACCGAGCGGACCAGGAGGAAGCCCAACATCCGCCAGAACGTGCCGAACGCCAGCCTGATCGCACGGAACGGCAACAGCCGAGAGGGCGAGTTGGCGAGCAGCGTGAACAGCGCGCTGCGTCGCTCCTGGTAGTGCGTATGCCGACCGGTCAGCGGCGTACGCCGCAGCCCGCGGTGCGCCGCCTCGGCATGGAAGACCACCGCCTCCGGGACGACCATGGTGTGCCGACCCGCCAGCGCCGCGCGCCAGCCGAAGTCGAGGTCGTTGCCGAAGATCGGCAGCTCGCGATCGAAGCCGCCCAGCTCCTCCAGCACGCTGCGACGGACCAGCATCCCGGCGGTGTTGACCGCGAGCACCCGGCGCTGCTGGTCGTGCTGGCCCTGGTCGTACTCCCCCCGCTCCAGCCCGGTCTCTCGTCGACCGGTGCCGGTGATGGTGATCCCCAGCTCCAAGAGCCGCTTCAAGGACGGCCACTCACGCAGCTTGGGCCCCAAGATGTCGACATCCGGGTGGGCGCTCGCGGCCGCGAGCAGTTCGGCCAGGGCGGTCGGGGCCGGATTGGAGTCGTCGTGGAGCAGCCAGATCCACTCCGCCTCCGGTGTGGCGCGGAGGCCGATCTCGACCGCTTCGCCGTACGGCGTGCTGCGGGAGGTCGTGTGCACGGCCTGCTCGCCCCAGGTCTCGGTGATGAGCTCGACGCTCTCGTCCTTGCTGCCGGTGTCGACCGCGACGAGATGGTCCACCGGCCGGGTCTGAGCGGCGATTCCGTCGAGCACGGCCGGCAGCCAGGTGGCGCCGCCGTGGCTGACCAGGAGCGCCGTGACAGTCACCGGAGCAGCCTATCCAGGCACCCCTGCCCGGGCCTCACCCTGGGCGGTGCCTCGCGAGCGAGGGATCAGTGCTAGGCGCTGCGACTGCTGCGACTAGATGGCGCGCTTCTTGAGCTTGCGCCGCTCACGCTCGGAGAGGCCGCCCCAGATGCCGAACCGCTCGTCGTGCTGGAGGGCATACTCGAGGCAGTCGTCGCGCACCTCGCAGGTCAGGCAGACCTTCTTGGCCTCCCGGGTGGACCCCCCCTTCTCGGGGAAGAACGCCTCCGGGTCGGTCTGTGCGCACAGCGCACGATCCTGCCAGCCCGCTTCTTCAGCGTCCGGTTCGAGAAGAAACAGCTCTCGCACGGTTCTTGCCCTTTCGACCCGGTCGTGCTCGTCCCCCTGGTGGTGGCGCCCCGGCCGAGACCGCGAGGCCTACACCGAAACACACTGAGGGAATTACATCCGTGTCGTCCCACAAAGTCAAGCCCGGATCTGCTATTGCCGCGAGCACTGGCAAGGTGTCCCCATGCGTGAGGGTGCGTCCGGTGGGATCGCGGTGCTGTCCGGCGGGATCGGTGGAGCCCGCTTCCTCGAGGGTCTGCTGCACGGTCTGCGCGAAGGCATCGTCCCAGGTGAGACCCCCGAAACCGAGGTCACCGTGATCGCGAACACTGGTGACGACTGGTGGATCCACGGCCTCAAGGTCTGCCCGGACCTGGACACCGTGATGTACACCCTCGGCGACGGGATCGACCGCGAACGGGGCTGGGGAAGGCGGGAGGAGACCTGGAGCGCCAGGGCCGAGCTGGAGGCCTACGGTGTCGAGCCGACCTGGTTCGGGCTCGGCGATCGCGATATCGCCACCCACCTGGTCCGCACCCAGATGCTCGAGGCCGGCTACCCGCTCTCCGAGGTGACCGAGGCACTCTGCCGGCGGTGGAATCCGGGAGTGCGACTGCTGCCGATGTCCGACGACCGCGTCGAGACCCACATCGCGATCGCCGATCCGGACTCGCCCAGCGGCCGCCGCGTGGTGCACTTCCAGGAGTACTGGGTCCGCCTGCATGCCGAGGTGCCCGCCGAGGCTGTGGTCGTGGTCGGGCTCGACGCCAGCTCACCCGCGCCTGGCGTCGTCGACGCGTTGCTGACCGCGGATCTGATCATCGTGCCGCCGTCCAATCCGATCGTCTCGATCGGGACCATCCTGGGCGTGCCGGGCATCACTGAGGCCCTCCGGACCACCAAGGCACCGGTCGTCGGCCTCTCCCCCATCGTCGGCGGCACCCACGTCCGGGGCATGGCCCACCAGTTGCTGACCGCCCTGGAGGTGGAGGTCAGTGCGGCGGGGGTGGCGGAGAGGTACGGCGCCCGCGCGGCAGGCGGCATCCTCGACGGCTGGCTGATCGACGAGGTGGACGCGGCGCTGGTCGAGCGGGTCGAGTCCGCGGGCATCGCGTGCCGCGCCGTACCCCTGATGATGACGGACCTCGCCGCCACCGCCGCGATGGCGAAGGCCGCCGTCGAGCTGGTGCGACCGTGACCGAAGTGGAGGAGCCGACCCCACCGCACGCCTTGACCGTCGTCGCCCCGGCGGGCATCCCCGAGATAGACGAGGGCGCCGACCTGGTCGGTCTGCTCTTGGCGGCGCTGGACCCGATCGATGGTGACATCGTGGTCGTCACCAGCAAAGTGGTCGCCAAGCAGGAAGGGCGAGTGCGGACCGGCGATCGCAGCGCAGCCGTGGCCGAGGAGACAGCCAGGGTGGTCGCGCGGCGTGGCAGCACCAGCATCGTGCGGAACCGGCTCGGGGTGACCCTGGCGGCGGCCGGGGTGGATGCCTCCAACGTCGAGCACGGCCGAATCGTGCTGCTGCCCGTGGATCCGGACGCCTCGGCACGACGGCTGCGCGCGGAGGTGTGGCGGCGTGCCGGGGTCAATGTCGGTGTGGTCATCACCGACACGCTCGGCCGAGCCTGGCGGGTCGGCCAGACAGACCAGGCTGTTGGCGCTGCCGGCGTGCGCGTGATCGAGTCCTTCGCCGGCCAGGTCGACCCCTATGGAAACCCGTTGGCGGTCACCGCCCCGGCGGTCGCCGACGAGTTGGCGGGTGCGGCAGAGCTCACCCAGGGCAAGCTGTCCGGCCGACCGATCGCCCTGGTCCGGGGCCGCGCCGACCTGGTCCTCCCCGTCGACGAGGACGGCCCCGGTGCGACGGCGCTGGTGCGGGAGCCGGCGGGGGATCTGTTCGGGTACGGCGCGCGCGAGGCCGTGATCCGCGCCCTCGCCGGAGTCGACGCCGACCGGGTCGGCTTCGGCGCCTCGGTGTCACCCGACGAACTGATCGACGCGCTGGTGCGGGTGCTCGGTCCGGACGCTGTGGTCCGCGACGATCGCTCAGTCGACGACGAACCGGCAGATGGCGAGGGGGTCGCCGCCGTAGGTGTCACCGGCCCCGCCGACACCGTCGCCGCCTTGGCCTTCGCACACGGATGGGCCGTTCAACCTGACAGAGGCTCGGACTCCTGGCTGCTTGCTCCACTCCCGGATTGATCAGGTCGCTCGTCGGTCAGGTCAGTTCGGCGCGACCCTGTGCGCGCAGCCTCTCCACGACCGCCTTCACCTCCTGGGCCCGGGCCGTGGTGGTGACCAACAGCGCATCGCCGGTGTCGACGACGACCACGTCGTCGAGCCCGACCACGGCGACCAGACGATCGGGATGGGTGACCACCAGTCCGCTCGCGTCCACCGTCTGCACGTGATCACGGTCGCCAAGGACGGTCACCCCCTGGCCGTTGGCGCCTAGCAAGGCGTGCAGGCTGGCGAAGTCACCGATGTCGTCCCACTCGAACCCGGCCGGCACCACGGCGACCCGACCCGCCTCGGCGGCTGGCTCTGCCACCGCATGGTCGACCGCGATCCGGGGCAACATCGGCCAGAGGGACGCCAGCATCTCGGGCGCCGAGGCGAGGCGACGGAGCGCGGCGGCGAACTCGGAGTGGTGAACCGCCAACAGGTCCAGCAGCACCCGAGGTCGAGCCACGAACATGCCTGCGTTCCAGCGGAAGCGCCCCGACGCAACATAGTCGGCGGCGACCTGCGCACTCGGCTTCTCGACGAATCGCACCACCATGTGGACGCCCGGATGGTCGGCGAGGTCGGGGCCTTGCTCGATGTACCCGAATCCGGTGGCCGGCCCGGTCGGCTCGATCCCGATCGTCACCAGCCAGTCGTCGCGAGCGGCGGCCACGGCACGGCGTACGCAAGCGCCGAACTCCTCGACGTCACCGATCACGTGGTCGGCGGCGAAGGACCCCATCACCGCATCCGGATCGATCGCCTCGATGGTTGCTGCCGCCCATCCGATCGCGGCCATCGAGTCCCGCGGCGCCGGCTCGGCCAACACCGCACTGGCCCGCAGCGTCGGCAGCTGCGCGCGTACGGCGTCGCGATGGCCCTGCCCGGTCACGACGAGGACTCGGTCGTCGACCAGGGGCTGGAGGCGATCGACGGTGGCCTGCAGCAGCGAACGACCGGCACCGGTCAGGTCGAGCAGGAACTTCGGCTCTGCTTGACGTGACAGCGGCCAGAGTCTGGTCCCGGCGCCGCCGGCGGGGACCACGGCCCAGAAGTGGTCGATGCCGTCCATGGGGCGGCAGCCTACGCTGGCGCCGTGTCCACCTTTCGCGACGTGCTGGCGAGCCGGCTCGCGAACCGCCCCGGGGAGCCACTCCTCACCTTCTACGACGACGAGTCCGGCGAGCGGACGGAGCTGTCCGTCACCACCTATGCCAACTGGGTCGCCAAGACCGCTTCTCTGCTGGCCGACGAGCTCGACCTGGAGCGCGGCGACCGGTTGCTGGTAGATCTGCCCCCACACTGGCTCGGCCCGGTCATCCTCGGCGCCGCCTGGACCATCGGTCTCGAGGTCGTCTGGGACGCCGAGACCGTGGACGCCTGCAGCGCCGTGGTGTGCGGCCCGGCCGCGCTCGATCGGTGGGCTCCACACGCAGCCGACCTCCCGGTCGTCGCGACGGCGCTGTTGCCGCTCGGCGTGCGCTTCCCCAACGGCGCCCCACCGGGCGTGCACGACCTGGGCGTGGAGGTCTGGGGCCAGCCGGACTCGTTCGTGCCCTGGGATCCACCCGGCCCTGACGATCTTGCTGTGGCCGGGCAGACGCATGCCGAACTGTGGTCAGCGGCCTCTGCCGGCACCCTTCTGTCAGCGGGCGGACGCCTGCTCTCCACCGCCAACCCGACCTCCCCGGCCGGGCTGGCCACCTTCACCGAGCCACTCGCCCGCGCAGGCTCCCTGGTCCTGGTCACCCACCCGGATCCCGATCACCTGAAGACGACCTACGCCTCCGAGCACGCCACCGCCTCCCACCCACCCGGCCTCGCCGGCTGACCCCGGCCCCCTGGCGCCGTCTGCCGCGGTGCTGTGGTGGCCCTGACCCAACTCCCGCGGTCCTGTCGTGGGTTGGAACCCGGTATACGGGCCACTTTGCCACCATAGGACCGCGGGAGACGCAAGAAGACCGCAGCAGTGGGGTCAGCCGACCAGGTTGTAGGCCCCCAGCCCGGAGCCGAGGAACTGGCGCTTCCCGAAGCCGCTCGCCCGACCGGGCAGCACCCAGAGGTCACCAGTGGCTCGCTGTCGCACGAGGAGGTCGGCATGCGGGCTGCCCGTGAGGTTGCCCAGGCCGAGCACCCAGTCGTAGCGGCGCAGGTCGATGTCGAGGGTGCGACCGGCATTGACCAGACCGCCGGGGCCGTTGCCGGGATACATCCGCAGGGCGCGGCCCTTACGGAAGAGGCTGTCCGGGGCACCGTCGGTGTTCCATCGCCCGACCCCCACCTGGCGGCCGGCGTCGATCGGGCCGTAGGCGACGTAGCTCGGGCGCAGTCCATTCGTCCCGGCGCCGGGGTAGATCCGCATCGCGCCACCACGCGGCTGGCCCATCAGATCCGGGTAGCCGTCACCGGTCATGTCACCGACCGCGCTCAGCAACCGCACGCTCCCGAAGCGGGTCCCGATGCGACTCGGCTTGCCGAAGTGACCGTCACCATCGCCGCGCCGGAGCACCAGGGCGCCGTTGGTCTTGCGCACCACGAGATCGTCGTGGCCGTCGCGGTCCCAGTCGCCGACGTTGAGCAGCGCGTTCACCTTGGGCAACACCAGCCCGGTGTCGATCGGCCGGCCCAGGTTGAAGGCGCCCCGGTTGGCGAAGAGAACGTAGCGACTGCCCCGGCGAGCCAGCACGTCCGCCTGCCCGGTGCCCGCCAGGTCAGCACCACTGAGGCCAGCCCTCCCCGCGAGCCGCGGATAGGGGCCGAGCGCGTGGCCATAGCCGGTTCCGTCGGCCGGCAGCACCACGACGGCGCCACTCCGCTTGGTCGCGAGGAGGTCGGGCCGACCGTCGCGGTCATAGTCTCCGAGGCCGGTGATGGCGTCGTACGACGTATACGTCCCGGTCAGCGCGACGGCGCTGCCGAAGGTCGCCCGACCAGTGCCCCGGCGCAGCAAGAGTCGCCCGTCACCGCTCAGCCCGACCAGGTCGACGTGGTGGTCGCCGTCGAGGTCGCCGGCACCGGCGATCGACCGGTAGTCGCCCCACCCGGCGCTCAACCGGTGGCGCTTGAACCGGCCGTTGCCCTTGCCCAGATAGGCATCGAGCCGCCCGGTGCCCGGCTCACGGGCGACCAGGTCGTTGCGGCCGTCCTCGTCGAGGTCACCCACCGCCGTGATCTGGTCACGACCGACGAACTTCTTGGTCGCACCGACCGGACTGTCGAAGCCTCCGTCGCCGTCTCCCGGATAGACGCTGAGCCGACCGTCGGCACCCCGGACCACCACGTCCCCCCGGCCGTCGCCAGTGAGATCGGGCGACGCGACCACGGTGTCCCCGGCGGCCCAACTGGCACTCAACCGCTGGGACGCGAACCCGACGACCCCACCAGTCGGGATCACCATGACATGGTCGTCGGTGGAGCGCCGCGCGATCAGGTCCGGATAGTCCGTGGAAGCCAGATCGGTCTGCCGTTCACGACCTGACCAACCCTGCTGATAGTGCGCGGCAAGCTCCCTGATCCGGGGCAGCTTGGCATAGAGGTACTTGCCCGGGCAGGCAGTGGCCGCCGCATCGCGGTGGCCGTTGATCGCCTGGAACATCGTCGGCCCTACCTGCTGACGGGTCGAGGAGGCGTCCACCCCGTGCAGAGACAGCTTCCACGCGAACAGGCGACCATAGGCGCGCAGCATCTTCTTCGGCGGCTGGACGAGATCGAAGTTCCCGATCGCCGACATCGCGAAGGAGTAGTCGTTGTAGCCGAGCGTGTGGGCGCCGACGACCGGCCGGTCGACACCGCCGTACCGGCCCTCCCAGATCCGACCGAACCGGTCGACCAGGAAGTTGTAGCCGATGTCACTCCAGCCGCGTGACCGCACGTGGTAGGCGTAGATGCCACGGATCAGGGCCGGCACCTGGGCGCGGGTGTAGGTATTCGCGTTGACGGTGTGGTGCACGAATCCCGCATGCACCTCGAAGTAGCGCAGTGAGCTCGCGCTGCGCATGGATTCGTCGGCGCCCCACTGGGCCCTAGAGAAGATCTGCGGCTTGGGGGTGTACGTCGTCGCGCGCAGCGCGAGGGCGCCCTCGCCCGCTACCGGGCCTTTGGCCGCGTTGTCATCCGGAGCGCCCGGAGTGCTCGTCGAGGGAGTGTCCAGGGCAGTGTCGCCCGCGGCCCCCGCAGCTGAGGCTTCGGCCCCCGAGAGGTCCGCGTCCGGAGCGTCGAGCGTGGAGGTGTCGATCGCCGCCTTCTCGACCGCGGTGCTCCCCTCGGCCCCCGGGTCGATCACCGCCATCTTCATGTCGGCAGGCAAGGTCGCTGTGGTGGTCTCCCGCACCTGCACGTCGTCGACGTCACCGACCAGCACCGGGTCGGTGCCCGGTCGGGCATGGCGACCCTCCCGGCTGTCGGGATCGGGCGCGTGGTCAGGGTCGTAGGGCAACGTGGACCACTCCGACCACACCTCACCGGTGCGGGTGCGCACCTCGAAGCTCGCCGCCTGCTCGGGGATCGCTGTTGCATCCGTGGCCCAGGTGATGCCGATAGTGCCGAACCCGGTCACCGGCAGCGGATCGGTCACCATTCGGGCGGCACCGGCCTTGGTCTTGCCCGTCAGCCGCGCATGAAGGCCGGCCTGGGCGGTCTTGCCGAGAGTCCCTTGTCCCGCGGGCGGCGTGAGGGCGTACTCCTTGACCACCGGATCGACGACCTGAGTGGGCACCTGTGCGGTGTCGGTCCCGATCGCCTCGGCCTGGAGTCGCCCGCGAGTGTGCTCGGCCGACCCGCCGCCGACGATGTCGAGGCTGATCACGCTGGCCGCGGGCGTCAGCACGGCAAGCACCGCGCCGAGAACCAACAACTGCTGGCAGGCGGTGACGAAGCGGTCCTGACCGGGGCGCATGCACAACTCCTGTGTGAGGGGAAGGAATCACACGAGTTGCAAGTTTCACACCAGTCACATGCGTCACGGAAGGGAAACTGAGTAACTACAGAGTTGTAATTTCCACTCGACACGCCGAGTGCCCCGGAGATTTTCACCGAATCGAGGCGAGGGCGGCGCTAGTGACGCGCTGGAGGCGGGGTGACGAGCTAGATGTCGTCGCCGGTGTCCTCGTCGCCGTACTCCTCCACGTCGTTCTCCTCGGCGGCGCCCTCCTCGTCGTCCGACTCGTAGTGGAGGTAGCGGATCCCCTCGTCGACGTCACCGTCGAAGCCGACCCGACCCTCTTCGAGCACGACCACGCGGTTGCACATCTTGCGCACCGAGCCCGCGGCGTGGCTGACGTAGAAGAGGGTCCGCCCGCTGTCGCGGATCTCGAGCATCTTCTTGATGCACTTGCGCTTGAAGGGCTTGTCGCCGACGGCCAGCGCCTCGTCGGCCAAGAAGATGTCGGAGTCCACATGGATCGCGATCGCGAAGCCGAGCCGGGCGTTCTGACCGGAGGAGTAGTGCCCGACCTGGGTGTCGAGCCGGTGACCGAGCTCGGCGAACTCCACGATCTCGTCGAACTTCCGCTGTGTCTCCCGCTCGGACATCCCCAAGATGGCGGCGTTGAGATAGAGGTTCTCCCGGCCGGTGAGCTGGGGGTGGAAGCCAGCCCCCGTTGCGATCAGGCCGGCGATCCGGCCGCGGGTCAGCACGGAGCCGGAGTCGGGCCTCATCACCCCGTTGATCAGCTTCAGCAAGGTGCTCTTGCCGGAGCCGTTGAGGCCCATCAGACCAATCGACTCGCCCTGCTCGACGGTGAAGGAGACGTCATCGACCGCGCGCATAGTGCGGCTGGTCTCGTCGCCCCGCGCCATTGCCACCGAGATCTGCTTGATGGTGCGGTGGTAGCGAAGGGTGAAGGTCTTGGTGACGTTCTCGCAGACGATGGAGGTGGTCACAGGCGCTCCGGGATCTTGTTCTCGAGCCGGCTGAAGATCAGCTGGGAGACGAGGAGCAGCACGACGGAGAAGGCCACCATGGCGACCCCGAGCACCATGATGTGGTCGGGCAGGTCGGTAGCCATCGTGTGCGCCGGGTCGGGGGTGGTGCCGACCCAGAAGGCGCGCTGCATCAGCAGCACGGCGACCGCTAACGGGTTGAGCAGGTAGAACTGCGCCGCCTCTCCGAAGCGCTCCTGCACGATCGCGAAGGGGTAGATCATCGGCACGCCGAAGCGGACCAGATGGTTGAGCACCGTGACCACATTGCCGAAGTCACGGAAGAAGACGTTGGCGGCGCTGAACATCAGTGCCGACGCGAGCCCGAGGATGCCGATGAGAAGCACCGCGAGGATGAAGGCGACGAGGTCGATCGGCGTCGGCCACCAGCCGTAGAACAGGCAGGCGATAGTGAGCACGATCACCTGCGGCACGACGTGATACAGCGAGACCAGCATCGTCGCGACCGGGAACATCTCCCGCGGCATCGCCATCTTCTTCACGATGGAGCGGTTGCGCACGATCGAGCGGGTCCCGGCCCCGAAGGTCTCGATGAAGAAGTGCACCACGACCATGCCGGCGAAGATATGGATGCCGAAGTTCTGCACCTGCTTGTGCAGTTGCAGCAGACCGCTCATCAGCCCCCAGTAGATGAGGAACTGGGTGAGCGGATTGACGTAGGACCAGAGCAGGCCCAAGAACGAGCCCTGGTAACGGGCACTGATCTCCCGCCGAACCAGGAGCCGCAAGAGGTAGCGGCGCTCCAACACCCCGAGCAGCCCGTTGCCCGCTGTCGGCGGGGCGAGCGGCACATCGCCGAGGTCGCGCTCCGGCTCGATCACCGGCAGTGTCATTCCTCGACGAGGCCTTCGAACGTGGGCTTCCACGTCTCGGGCGAGGCTAGCTCCGGCAGCGCGGTGCGGTAGCGCTCGGCCAGCTCCGGCCAGTCGCGGTAGAGCTTCGCGTGCAGCTTGGTCGACCGGGCGATCTGGTCGCGGAACTGCGCGCGGTCGCGGCGATACCAGGATGCCGAGCCGCCGTCGGCCGAGGACACGATCGCCGAGTCGAAATGGGCCAGCCGGAACCAGCGCTGGTCGACGTGCGGCACGATGCTCTCCGGCGCCTGGCCGGCCAGTTCGCGCACGGGCAGCACCTGCCGCGCCAGCCCGACGGCAGCCATCTTCGCCTTGCCGACCATGCTGGTCGGGACCGGGACACCCTTGCCGCGACGCGGCGGCTTCTTCAGCCGCGGGGTCGGGAACTCGTCCAACGCGCCCTCGGACTGACCGTCGTCGTACGCGGCGCGCATGGCACGCACCTCACCCAGCCGGTAGGACACGTCGCGATGCATCCGCTCCGGCCCGTCGAGCACATCCTGCAGAGCCAGCAGGATCGTCTCGCCGGTGCTGTACTGCATCGACATCAGCCGCTTGACGTGGTTCTCCAGGCTCTCCCGGACCAGCTTGCCGCCGCGTTCGTACGGCGAGTGCAGCAGACCGGAGATCAACCGGTTCCGCTCGTGGAAGTAGGCCTGCCAGTCGATCGTGTCGTCCTTCTCGGTCCACGGCACGTGCCAGACGGCGACACCGGGCATGGTGACCGTGTGGTAGCCCGCGGCGCCGGCGCGCAGGCCGTACTCTGCGTCATCCCACTTGATGAACATCGGCAGCGAGAGGCCGATCTCCTTGACGACCGAGGTCGGGATCAGGCACATCCACCAGCCGTTGTAGTCGACGTCGACGCGGCGGTGCAGCCAGGCCGTGGAGCGCAACGGCTTGCGCGCGAAGTCGTGGCCGTGCACGGTGGCCGGCGCGGGACCCCAGAACCAGCGGTACTTCTTGATCGTCTCGCCATAGGCATGCATGACCGACCGGTCGTAGAGGCTCAGCATCTGGCCACCGACCAGGACTGTCTCCTTGGCGAGATCGGCCATCGCCACGGCCCGCAGCACGCCCTCGAGCTCGCAGACGACATCGTCGTCGAGCAGCAGCACGTAGTCGGACGACCCGCGCTGCGCCGCCTCGTTCATGGCGCGTGAGAAGCCGCCCGAACCGCCGAGGTTCTTCTGCTCGATGACCCGGAGCTTGTCACCGAGCGCGGCCGCGGCGGCGGCGTAGTCCGGGTCGTCGGTCACCTTCTGGGTGCCCTGGTCCACCACGACCACCTCGTCGAGGATCTCGAGCACTGGCTCGTCCTGGCCGAGGTTTACGAGTTGGGCGACGCAGAAGTCGGGTCGGTTGAAGGTGGTGATCCCGATGGTGACCCGACCCGACGTGGTCTTCTCCGTCTCGAAGCCCCAGACCGCTTCCTCGAGCACCAGCTCAGCATGGGCGGCTTCGACGTCGAACCAGTACCACCCGCCGTCGATGAAGGGCTTCAGCGGAAGGTCGAAGGTGAAGGTCTGCGCGGTCTCGGAGTTGACCTGACAGGAGTCGGCCCGCAGTGAGTGCCCCTTCGAGGTGGACCGATAGACGATTAGGTTGCCCTCACCACGCAGCCGGACCACCAGCCGCACCGCGGAGAAGTCCGTCCAGCGTCGCCAATAGCTGGCGGGGAAGGCGTTGAAGTACGTCGCGAAGGTCACCCGCCGCTCGGGGTCGACGACCAGTTCGCCCTCGGTGTCGACCCGACCGAAGCCACTCAGGCCGCCGATCGCCTCGACGGCGGCCTTGTCCTTGTCCTTGCCGACCTCGAACTCGCTGCCGGACTGACGCATCGACGCGTCTCCACCGGTGAACGAGGAGATACCGCCCATATAGAGCGCCCGCACGTCCAACTCTTGGTCCGGCCGGATGATGGTCCGCTGGACGACCCGGAAGTCTGCGTTGTCGAGGGGCTGCTCAAGGGTCGCGCTGGTGCTGTCGTTCACTCATGTTCCTTCGTCATCGCACCGGTCGTGGGGACGGAACTTAAGGTACCAGCGGAGAGGTCGTTGACCCGCTTTCCCTGCTAGCGTTCCGGCCATGGCCCCCCGCTGGTTGCGTCGCCTTCTAGGCCACCCGGTGGAGCCGATCGTCTACCTTCATGTGGGAGCGAGCAAGACTGGGACGACCTACCTGCAGGACCTGATGGCCAAGAACCGCAGGCACCTGCATGACGCCGGCTGCCTGCTCCCCGGCGATGCCCGGCTTGCGCAGGTCAACGGCGTGCTGCAGGCCATGGCGGTGCTGCGGAATCCGGAGTCAGACCTTGCCACGAGAGCGCCCCGCTGGATGGCGCTGGTCCGCGAGGCGATGGAGTTCAGTGGGCGCTGCTCGGTCATCTCGTCGGAGTACCTCAGCTTCCTCGACGAGGAGCGTGCGGCGCGGCTGCTGGAGACGCTGGCAGGGGCTGAGGTCCACGTGATCTTGACGGTGCGCGATGCCAAGTCGACCCTCCCTGGTCAGTGGCAGACCAGCATCCGCAACGGCGGCGTGCTCACCTTCGATCGCTACCAGCGCGGGCTCAGCAGGTCACTGCGGGTGCGCGTCGCCGAGCTGCCTTCCCGCAAACCGCAGCGACTCTTCCAACGCGCCCAGGGCGTCCCCCGCATGCTCGACGTCTGGCTCCCGCTCGTCGGCCCGAAAGCGCTGCACGTGGTGACGGTCCCGCCGAGTGGTTCGGACCCCGGCGCGCTGTGGAACCGCTTCGCCAAGGTCCTCCACGTCCGGCCCTCGGTCTGCACCGAGGCGCCGAACCGCTCCAACGTCTCGCTCGGCTATCCTTCGGTCGAGTTCCTGCGCCGGGTCAACCTGCACCTGACCGACATGTCCAAGAAGGACTACTTCAAGCTGGTCCGCGGGTTCCTCTCACGCTCGGTGCTGGAGAAGCGTGCGGGCGTCGAGCGGCGAGCGGCACTCGACCAGCGCGGCATGCGGCGTACGGCGCGGTGGAACGCCGCCATCCGCCGAGCCATCGAGGAGCGTGAGCTGCGGGTCGTCGGCTCCCTCGACGACCTGGTGACCACACCGGCGCCCGCACCCAAGTCGATCCCACCGCCGACGAACGCCGAGTTGCTGGTCGCCGCCACTAGCTGCCGCCTCGGCCTCGAGCGCCTCCGCGACCACCTCGCCGCCGGGAACGACTCACAGCAGCTGACGTTGACCGCGGCCGACATCTTGGCCGACGCGGTGGCCGAGCCCGACGACGAGGTCGACGACAAGGTCATCGACGAAGCGGCCCACGATGTGGCCCAGCTCGTGCTGGAGTGCGCCGCCCTGCTTTGACCCCGGCTTTGATCCCGGACCAGTCGACGCTGCTTGCCGACCCGCGCCAACTGGTCAGTGCCGTCAGCTGGTCAGCGCCGTCAGCTGGTCAGTGCGACCAGCTCACTCACCCGGCCAGCGACCTCCTCGGTGCTCAACCCGACGTGCTCCAAGATCGTGTAGCGATCGGGCCGCGTGCTCGGGGCCGACATCACCGCCTCGACGAACTCGGGCTCGGTGAGGCCGATGTCCAAGGGGTTGCGACCCAGGCCGTGTCGGGCCAGGCACTCCGAGATCTGCGCGAAACGCTCCGGCTCACCCCGGAGCAGGGTCGCATAGAGCGCGCCGACGCCGGCCAGCTCACCGTGGTTGGACACGCCGGGGTAGAGCTGGTCGATCGCGTGCACGATCTCGTGGCAGGCGCCGCTACACGGCCGCGAGCTGCCGGCGACCGACATGGCCATCCCGGACAACACGAGCGCCTCGGCCAAGGCGACCAGGAAGTCCTCGGACTCCACGCTGTCGGTGCGCCGCAGGATGGCTTCGCTCGCCGTGCGCGCGAAGGCGATCGCCAGCCCGTCGACCGGCTCTCCGCGCTCGCGGTGGGCCAGCATCCAGTCCTCGATCGCGGAGGTGTTGCTCACCACGTCACCGACGCCGGCGCTGACCAGGTGGCGGGGGGCCGCACGGACATAGTCCAGATCGACCACCACGGCCAGCGGCAGCGCGACTCCGTAGGAGCCCTTGCCGTGCGCGTGCTCCAGTGAGGCCACCGGCGAGCAGATCCCGTCATGGGCCAGGTTCGTTGCGACGGCGACCATCGGCAAGGCGGCCCTAGTCGCGGCGTACTTCGCGACGTCCAAGGTCCGACCGCCGCCGATGCCGACCACCGCGTCGTAGCCGCGCTCGCCAAGGACGCCCTGCAACTCACCGGCCGAGGCCAGGCTCGCGTCGAGGACCCGGAAGAGCGTCGCGTCGGGAAGCGAGTCGGCGATGCGCGCCCAGATCTCTTCACCCTGCGACGGACCGACCGCGACGAGCACACTGCCGGTCGTCGAGATGTAGCGCTCGTGCAGCAGTGCGGAGAGGTTGTCCACGGCGCCGGACCGGATGTCCAGCGACAGCGGACTGGCCAGCATCCGAGCTAGTACAGGCACGCGATCTCCCGTGCGATGGCGAGATCGTCATGGTTGTCGACCTCCACCCAGCGGGTTCCGCTGGGGATCGGCGCGACGTCGATCCGGCCGCCACGATCGACCAGCTCCTGGTAGCCGTCCTCGTAGTAGAGATCCGGGTTGCGCTCGAAGGTGGCCCGCAGCGCGTCGGCCAGGGCGGGCACCACGGATCCCTCGATCAGGGTGGCGCCGATGTACTCACCGTCGGCCGTAACGGGATCCATCAGCTTGGTGATCCGGGTCAACTCTCGGTCCGGCCCGAGTTGGACCTTCATCTCCTCCTCGGCCAGCACCTTCTCGGTGTCGACCGCCAACACGACGTCGGGACCACGAGCGGCGAGCAGGGTCTTCTCGACCTCGACCGGGTGAACGGTGTCGCCGTTGACCATGAGTACGCCGTCGGTCAGGTGCTCGCGAGAGAGCCAGAACGAATAGGCGTTGTTCCAGATCTCCGCCTTGTCGTTGTGCACCAAGGTCAGCGAGACGCCGTAGCGGCGTTCGAGCTCGGCTCGTCGCCTTTCGACCGCGTCCGCGGCGTAACCAACCACGATGACCACGTCGCGCAGCTCGACCTCGGCGAGGTTGCGCAGCGCGATATCCAAGATCGTGGTGTCGCCGTCCACCGGCACCAGCGCCTTGGGCAGCGTGTCCGTGTAGGGCCGGAGCCGCCTGCCGGCTCCCGCCGCCAGCACCATGCCGATCATGCGCCCATCACTTTCGTCGCCCGTTCTGTGTGTGCTGCAGGTCAACCACCGCCCGCAGGCTATCGTCGCGGCGGCTGCCGGGTGGACCCGGCTCGCGTAGTAGGCTTCCCGCCACATCGTCGACCGGGGGTGCACCACAGATGAACGACCAGTCGCCGGGCCGTGGACGGCGCGCACTGGATCGCCTGCGCCGCGGCGGCGGATCCGCGGATCTCGCCGCGCTCAAGGAGCGGCTGGACGACCTCGAGGTCAAGGTCGCCGAGACCCGTCGGCTACGTCGTCGGGTGGCGGAGCTGGAGGCCGATCTGCAAGAGGCCAGGCGGCTCAACCGACGGGTCGCGGAGCTGCTCGACATCGTCGAGGAGCTGTTGGTCCCGCTCTCCTTGCGCGATGAGGAGCGGGTCAAGGCGTTCCTCGACAGCCACACCGTCCCCCTGTGACCGAGGACCACGTGACCACGGTGGGTTCTTCCACGCTCAAGCTGACCGATCAGCGCATCGGGTTGCCTCTCGACCTCGATCCCGAGACGACCTACGACGTGCTGCTCAACGACCTCCATGTCTGGTCCCTCCAACCGGCCCGTGACACCCAGCAGTCGGGCGGTCACCTGGTCGCCGCGTGGCCCAAGGGTCTGCATCGCTACTTGGCGGGGCGGGCAGAGGTCGTGCTCCGCGATCACGTCTCCGAGACGATCCTCGCGACCGGGGAGCATGTGTTCGCGGGCGCCGAGGACAAGGTCGTCAGCGTCACCGACAAGGACGGCCACCCGCTGATCCTCGACAAGTACGGCAAGTTGATCAGGCCGCTCTCCTCGGAGGGTCAAGACACCCTCGACGAGCTGATGGATCACATCGAGCGGCTGCTCCAGGTGCTGAACGACGAGTGCGGCGTGCCGGCGTACATCAGCTATGGCACGCTGCTCGGTGCCGTCCGCAACGGGCGGTTGATCGGCCACGACAACGACGTCGACCTGGCCTATGTCAGCTCCTACGACTACCCGGTCGACGTGATCCGGGAGGCCTACCGGATCGAGCGTGCGCTCTCCGAGCGAGGTTGGTCGGTGCGCCGCGGCTCCGGAGCCCGGATCAACGTCCGGCTGCGTCTGAGTGACGGCACCATGCGCTACGTCGACGTGTTCACCTCGCACTGGGTCGAGGGCGTCTACTACATGCCGCAGGACACCGGCTTCCGGATCGAGCGCGACGCGATCGTTCCGCTGACGACGGTCGAGCTTCTTGGCCGCCAACTGCCCGCTCCCGCGGACTACGAGGCGCTGCTCGCGGCGACGTACGGCGAGGGCTGGCGCACCCCGGACCCGTCGTTCAAGTACCAGACGCCGCGCTGGCTGGCCCGCCGGATCGGCGGCTGGTTCGGTGGCCTGCGGACCGGACGCAAGCAGTGGGACACGTTCTACGGCTCGCATCGCTCCGCATTGCCGACCAAGCCGACGAAGTTCGCCAAGTGGGTGCGCCGCAACTATCCCGCCGACCACCCGATCGTCGATCTGGGCGCCGGCAACGGCCGCGACACCTTGTGGTTCGCCAAGAAGGGGCGGCCGGTGACCGCCATCGACTACTGCATCGGGGTGATGAACCGCACCACCTCCAAGAAGGGCGCGCGCGAGCTCCCGATCAGTTTCGAGGTGGCCAACTTCTACGACACCCGGCAGGTGCTCGCCCTGGGCACCCGCCTCGCCCGCTCCGAGACTCCGGTCGACCTCTACGGTCGCTTCCTGCTGCACTCCCTCACCGCTCCCGGCCGGGAGAACCTGCTGCGCCTCGCCTCCATGTCGTTGCGTTCGGGGGGGCGGCTGTTCTTGGAGTTCCGCACCACCGCCGACGCCGACCTGCCGCATCACTTCCCTCAGGGCGGCCGGCAGTTCCTCGATCCCGACGACGTCGTCGCCCAGATCGAGGCCCGCGGCGGCCGCATCCTCGACCGGCAGGAGGGTCAGGGCTTGGCTCCTTTCGACGAGGAGGACCCCCAGGTTTGTCGGCTGGTCGCGACCTGGCAGCGGTAGGCAGCTCGGCGCCGCGGGGGTAGTAGCCTGACGCCGACCGACCGATGACCACTCGCAAGGGGTTGTGCCCAGATGAACGACCGTCCCGCAGCCGCCGGCCGCGACGCGTTGCGCAAGGTCGCCAAGGTGGCTCCCGGCTCGACCAGACGCGAATTGACCGCACTCCGCGAGCGGGTCGCCGAGTTGGAGGAGGACCTCCAGGAGGCACGGCGCCTCAACGTGCGGGTCGCCGAGCTGCTCGATCTGGTCGAGGAGCTGCTGGTGCCGATGGCCCAGCAGGACGAGGAGCGCGTGCAGCGCTATCTCGACGCCCACACGGCGGTGCTGTGATCCCCGCTGCGACCACGCCCGCCACCTCCACCACCCGGGCCGGTCGGTAGAGACGATGGCGCGCCGAGTCCACCTGCATATCGGCCTCCCGAAGACCGGGACCACCTTCTTGCAGACGACCATGTGGGAGAACCGGGATGCCCTGGCCGACCAGGGATTCTGCTACCCCGGCAGGAATCGAATGCAGCACTACCACGCGTCCCAGGCGGTGCGCGGGATCTCCCGAGCCGCCCAGCGCAAGCACCATGGCGCGTGGCAGGGCCTCATCGACGAGCTCGCTGCGTGGGACGGCGACGGCCTGGTGTCACACGAGTTCTTCAGCATGGCGTCGGCGAAACAGGCGATCGCCGCGGTGCAGGCGCTCGCCCCCGCCAAGGTGCACGTCGTGGTCACCGTGCGCTCCTATGTGCTCCAGTTCCCCGCGGTGTGGCAGGAGGCGCTGAAGATGAACTCCTCGCTCTCCTTCGACCAGTTCATGGAGGCGGCGCTAGCCAATCGGCTGAAGGGCGCGTGGAGCTGGGACTCCCAAGACATTCCCCGTGTCCTGGGGCGTTGGTCCGCTGCGGTGCCTCCCGAGCAGCTCACCGTGGTCACCGTGCCTCCGCCGGGCGCTCCACGCGGACTGTTGTGGGAGCGCTGGCGCGAGGCGATCGGCATCGACGACAACCACTTCGACCTGGACGTCCACTACGCCAACGAGTCGATCGGCGCGGCCCAGGCAGCTCTCCTCCTGCGGGTCAAGCCCTACCTCTCCGGCCCGCTGACCGCCGGGAACGTGCGACACCGCTGGGTGCGGCACTACTTCGGGCACGAGGTGCTGGTCCCGCAACGCGGGGAGCGGTTCGGCCCGCGCCCCGAACAGGCCGCTGCGCTGACCGCAAGGTCCGAACACGCCGTGGAGGTGATCCGCGAAGCCGGCTACCCCGTGATCGGCGACCTGGACGACCTGGTCTCGGTCCAGCCGCGCCAGACCGGCCTCTCCCCGGACGACGTCACCGATGCCGAGATCGTCGATGTCGCGGCTCGCGCGATCGAGCAGATGATCCGCGACGTCAAGCAGCTGACCGAGTCGCGCGACCGCTGGCGCGCCCGCGCAAGACGAGCTCAGGGACACACTCCGCGCGGGTTCGTCCGCCGCGTGTCCGGGCGACTGCGCCGGGCGTGGAGCAAGACCCACGGCTGACGACTCTCCGGTCAGCAGACCGACGCGTGGTGGCGGAAGCAGCCCCTGCTCTGCAGCGTGTAGTCCACCAGGAGCGGCCGGTGGTCGGAGTGCAACCCGACCACGATCTGCTGCGCGACCGGGGTGACCCAGCGGCGCTGCACGTAGTACCCGTAGTCGATGATGCGCTTGTCGAAGCCGTTCGGCAGGACATGGGTGCCACGATCGGGGATGCCCAGCGTCTCGAACGTTGCCGCCGCGCCGACCTGTCCCATGTTGTAGAAGGGGAACAACGGGTCCTTGACGACGCGGTCACTGCGGTAGTTCACGTTCAGGTCACCCAGGACGAAGATCGAACCACCGGTGGTCGTCTTGATCTGGTCGATGAGCGCCCTGAGGCCGTCCATGTGCATGCGGTAGAGCTGCAACCGCTTCTTCTGCTTGTTCGGTCTGCCGTTGCCCTGCTGGACCGTCGGCACCGCGTGATTGTTCAGCACGTAGACCTGGCGCTGGGTGGAGATCTCCCGCAGCCGCGCCCAGATGATGTACTTCGCCCTCATCGTCGACGGGCCAGCGCCCCGCGGGCCGACATAGGTGTCCGGCGAGACCTGCACCATGCCAGTGCCGAGCAGGGTGAACTTGTCGGAGCGGTAGAGGATCGGCTGGCCACCCGGGACCGCCTTGACCGGCATCCAGGCGTCGTACACGCAGGTCGCGCAGTCGACGAAGCGCTTCTGGATCTTGCTGCGCTTCTTCCAGCTCGACATCTCCTGCAGAGCGATGATGTCGGCGCCCTTGTCCATGAGCGCCTTCACATCGGACACCGTCCTGGGCACCCGGACCATGGAGCCGGCGTTGTACGACGCGATCCGGATCGTCGCAGTGACCGGGTCACCCTTCGTCTTCGTCGCGGTCGGGCCTGCCTCGGCGGCGCTCGGGACCAGGGTCGCTACCAGCGCAACGGCGGCGCCGGCGGCTAGAACGGACACTCTGAGCCGGGCCGCGCGGGGGAAGCGGCGGGCTGTGGACCTCATCGGATCAACCTTTCGAGTCCTCGGCGTGTCGCATCATCGAGGGGAGTTGAATGTGTGACGATGCGAATTTCACTTGAGCGACTCTAGTCACAGAAGTTGCGCCCTGTCACACCCTTCACAGAATTGGACAGGTTCTCGCGGGCCTCGACGACCTCGACCGGCCGACTCGGACCCGACTTCCGTCGAGATCAGGCCTCGGGCGCTCCGCGGAGGCGGCGGTAGACGCCGTGTGCTCGACCGAGCAGCGGCCGGGTGCGCGCGGCCTGGACGAGCGCGAAGCGGATCGGCGTCTCTTGCGCGGCACTCGCCATGTCCTCCGCCCGGCGCTGCACGCGGCGCCGCTCGTTGAGCACGACGAGGAGGTCGGCGATGGCGGACACGCTGTCGGTGAGCATCGTCTCGGCGTCGGGCGTGCGATAGGCATCCTCGTCGGCCACGGTGGCCGCTTCGGGCACCAGCTCCTCGAGATCACCGACGACATCGACTCCCGACGCAGCGAGCCGGCCGGCGATGGCGCGCGACTCTGCGACCGCGAACTTGGCGTCGTCTGGCGCCAGGGCCAGTCGAGTGCCTGGGTGCTTCTCCAAGATCCGATGCGCCAACACGTTCTTGACCACCAGCGGGTAGGGACCGGGCAGTGGCAGCCGCTCCCCCAGCTCGAGGTTCACACGCCGCAACAGCTCGGCCTGCTCGGCGCCGAGCGAGCTGTTGGACCGAGGCAGGGCGGTGTTGAATGCTTCCGGATCGACATCGAGGAGGCTGGCGAACCGGCCCCACAGCAGCTCGGAAGATGTGCCGCGGGGCGGCACGGTCACCACGTGCACCTGCGCCGGGGGAAGTCCCGCCCCCCAGCGCTCCAGCACGCTTGCGAAATCCTGCACCTTCCAGAACCAGCCGGTGCGGGCGTCGTCCTCGCGCACCTCCGCTACGAAGTCGGCGAAGGTCTTCGTCGAGCGATGTTTGACGTGCTCTTGCCACTCGGCAGCGACCTGCCGGACCAGGTCCCGTGCGGTCACCACCACATGCACCTCGGCCCCCACCGCCTGCAGCGACTCCACCCCGGCGGCGGCCTGCTCGGCGGTGGCCGCGGCGAACAGCTCGTGCGAAACCAACGCGGTGCCAGACCAGTCGGCCACCTCCGCAACGATCCGATCCCACATCCCGATCGCGCGCGGGGGGTGGATCGGGCGGCGGGAGAGGCCACGCAGGTCCAAAGAGGCCAGATAGTGGTCGTTGAAGCGCTCCATCGGCAGCAGGAGTCCCTGTTCGCGCGCGGTGGCGCGCTGGGACCACAGCACGTTCTGCAAGAAGGTCGTGCCGGTCTTCGGGCTCCCGACATGCAGCACGACCCGCCGCGCCCCGCCCTCACCAGGCATACCCATGCCGGTCACCCTAGTGACCGGCCGACTCGGCGCCGCATGCGCGTCAGAAGGGAGGCGGCATCTGCTGGCCCTTCCGACGTCGCGCCCCCGTCGCGCGCCTGACGGGCGGCCCGGGCCGCCAGCAGGTCGGCGATGGCCCGAACCGCCACAGAGACCTCGTCTTCCGCTGACACGTCGTCGGGGGCGACCGTCGCCGGGTCCGGCGATGCCGGCACCAGGTCGGCCAGGTCGCCGTACACGCGGTACCCCCGTTGGTGCAGCACCTGATTCTGAGTCTCGGCCAGCGTGCGGAGCCTCTCGACCAGCTCGGGAGGGCAGACGGGTTTGGTGGCTGGCTGTGCAGCCAGGAGTTGCTGGGCAAGCTGATTCTTGACGATCCGCCCGTAGCGAGGCTGTTTGATGCGTCCGTCGAGGGCCTTGTTCACCTTGCGTAGGACGGCGACCTGCGCCGTGCCGAGGGTCTGGTTCGCGCGACCCGGGGTCGTCGGGTCGAGGTCGGCGGCGTCGAAGCCGACCGCCTCGCCGAAGCGTCGCCACAGCAGCGTGGGGTCCGCACTGTTGCGCGGCGCCACCACGACGTGCACTCTATCGGCAGAGAGGCCATCGGCCCACCGGTCCAAGACGCCGACCACGTGCTGGTAGCGCCAGAACAGCGAGGTGAACTCGCCACCGTCCAGCTGGTGCTCGATCCGCCGCTGGAACTTGGCGAACGTCGTGGTCGACCCGTTCTTGACCCGCTCCTGCCACTCGGAGGTGACCTGCTTCGCCAGGTCGCGCACCGTCACCAAGACGTGGACCTCCAGGCCGTCGAGGTCAGCGAGACAGGCGGAGACCTGCTCCTCGGTGCAGGCGCTGAGCAGTTCGTGACTCATCACCGTGGTGCCTGAGAACCGCTGCGCGTCGCGACAGAGCCGACGCCAGGTGCCGACGAGCTGCTCGCGGTCGTGGCCCCAGTAGTCGAAGGCCTCTCGAGCCTCGATCGCGGCGTGGAACATGTCCTGCTGCCGATGCCCTGGACAACTCACCCCGACCGCACGCAGTTCGTCACGGTTCTTCCAGAGCGCACGCTGCAGGAAGGTCGTACCGCTCTTGGGTGTCCCCACGTGGAGGACGACCCGCTGCCGCGATACGGGGTCCGCGCTCACGGAGAGGCGCTCACGGGTAGAGGGTGGGCGCGCGCATACCGACGAACTGCTTGCCCTTGGCCGCCGGTGGGTACTGGCTGTAGGGCAGTCGGCGGGAGTGCTTGCGGATCCGCACCCAGTCGGCGAAGTACTTGTTGTAGGCAGACTTCAGACGGATGTTGAGGCTGTTCTCGTCACCCTTGGACAGCGATCCGGCGACCCAGTTCTGAGTGCCCGTCCAGACCTGCCACGACGAGCGGTCCGAGCCCACCGTGCCCTTGACCAGGACGTACTTCGCGTGGGTGCGGACGTCCGCGGTGCCGTCGTCGTTGAGGTCCCAACGACTGTCGTAGAGATTGATCACGTGGTGGGCGGCGGCATTGCGCAGCCGGGCCGCGATCTGGCGGGACGGGGCACCGTAGATGACGTTCACGGCACAGCCGTGATGGGCCAGACTGAACAGCTTGTCAGCGATGTAGTTCCCGCGCTTGCCCTTCCAATAGAACATCGAGACGTGCACCTGGGTGCGGCCGATTGCGCTCGTGCACTTGATCTTGTTGAGGTCCTGCATCGTCGGGTCGTTGCGCTTGGTGGCCTTGCGCATCGGGAAGAACCGGCTGGTGAACGGTCCGTCGTTCACCTGCACCTTCTTGACCGGGGCTCGCACGTCGTCGGTCATGTCGAGGTGGATCCGCTTGTAGGCGGCGACGCTCTTCGGGCGGCCCGTCATGACGTACATGTCGTTCCACCCGAGCAGGGCGCCGCCCATGTTCAGGTTGGAGGAGCTCACGATGACGACGTTCTTGGCCTTGCCCGAATGGGAGAAGACGTAGAACTTCGAGTGCATGTTGCCGCCGGCGCCCCGGCAGCTCCCACTGCACTTCTTGACGTAGCTGCGGTCCTTGCCCCAGGTGACCGGGGTGCTCCGCGGCTTCTTGACGCTGCGTAGCGCGGCCTTGGTCGACATCAGCTTGCGCGGCTGGACCATCACCGGATCGCCGGTCTTGTCCCGGACCAGCTTGCCCTGGGCGTCGACCTTGTGCCGCTTGGTGTTGCAGGGTCCGCGCCGCGGCTTGTGATCGGGCTTCCCGTCGCCGTTGCGGTCCTTGACGTTGTCGGCGTTCAGGGTGGTGATCAGCCGACGACTCGGTCGGCTGGCGATGTCCTCGTCGAAGATGACCCGCACCGAGACCCCGCGCTTGCAGGCGCCGATCAGCGCGTCCGTGGTCTTCTTCCGGTCCATCAGGAAGGTCGAGATCAAGATGAACGGTTTCGGGTCCTTCTTGGTCGGGCGCGTCTTCCTGATCGCCTTCTCGACCGTCCGGACGAGCTCGAAACGCTGCGTGTCGTTGCCCCACGGCCTGGGCACGTTGAACCGCGCTCCCGGCGGTGGCTGGTAGGCCATCGCGGGAGCAGCTTCGAGCACGAGCGACAGGGCCAGGAGCACCCCACAGATGACGGAAAGACGGCGCACTGGATACCTACCCTCGACTCTGGCCCCGCTCCAGGGCCCATGGCGCCCACCAGGATAACCGGAGGATCCGTCCAATCCGAACGGCCGCCGCGCAGCAGCCGGCAGAGTATGATTCGACGGGCCCGACCACGCCGACCCAGGCACCTGTGACGGGCACCACTCAGCGGACTCAGCGGGTCCGCTCGGGCATAGTGATCTGGAGAGGTGACGATCGCGTGGGCAAGCACGCAGGGCCGCGGCCATCTCGGGTGTCACGCCCGGATCAGGCGCGCCCCGGTGAGTCGCGCTCGTCCCGCTCACGCCAGCCGGGGCCGCGCACCACCCGGTTGCTCTCTGTTGTCGGTGTGGTCGCGCTGACCGGTGTGGTGCTAGGCGTCGTCGCCGCGTCAGCGGACCCCACCAAGCGTGCGAGCGGGTCGGCCGACCTCTCGGCCGCTGTCGCCATCCCGGTCCTTCCCGGCAGCGGCGGCGTCACCCAGAGGCAGATCCCCGACCTGCTGGTGATCCCGCCCGGCTCGGATATGACCCAGGGCAAGACTGCAGAGCAGATCTCCGCCAAGGCGCAGCGGGTCGTCACGCTCAGGGACCGCGCAGAGGCGAAGGCGCTGGCCGAGGCGAAGCCCACCGTCTTCAGGGTCGGCAGCCTCAACGTGTTGGGCGCCTCCCACAGCGACGGCGGCAACAAGTCCCGCTACGCGGACGGAGCGACACGGGTCCGGTCGGCCGCCGCCAAGATCCGCGGACTGGGCATCTCGGTCATCGGGCTGCAGGAGTACGAACCCAAGCAGCACTTCGCCTTCGTCAACGCCACCGGCTGGGGTGTCTTCCCGGGCATGTCGATGGGCACCCGCGGCGTCCGCAACTCCATCGCCTGGAATCCGGCCGTGTGGACGCTGGTGGAGTCGCACACCGGGACTACGCCGTACTTCCGCGGCAATCAGGTGCCACTCCCCTACGTCCTGCTCGAGAACAAGGCGACGGGCGGCAAGGCCTGGTTCATCTCGGTCCACAACCCGATCAGCAGCGGCAAGCGCGGGCAGAACCAGAAGTGGCGCAGCATTGCTACCGCCAAGCAGGCCGCCCTGATGACGAGCCTGCGCGCCCAATCCGGCTATCCGGTCTTCCTCACCGGCGACTTCAACGAGCGTGGCGAGGCGTTCTGCCGAGTCACCGCCGGCGGCCGCGCGATCGCCGCCAACGGCGGCACCTCCTCACCGTGCCGACTCCCCGGCACGAACGGCATCGACTGGATCTTCGCCAGTCCCTCGGGGGTCAGCTTCACCGGCTATGTGCGAGACAACAGCACCATCGGGCGGATCTCCGACCACCCGCTGATCTACGCGACCGCCACGCTGGCCCCGCAGCCGAAGACCGACTGATCCTCATCCCGCGAGCGAGGTCAGTTCCTACCCGTCGACGCCGCCGCTCTCCAGCGGCCGATGGTCGGCGAAGTGGGGGCGCAGCAAGTTGTCGAACATCGACAGGGCCGAGCCGATCGCCATGTGCATGTCGAGGTACTTGTAGGTGCCGAGCCGGCCCCCGAAGAGCACCATCGGCTCGCCCTTGGCCAGCTCGCGATACTTCAACAGCTTGGCACGGTCCTCGGCTGTGTTGATCGGGTAGTACGGCTCGTCGTTCTCGTCGGCGAACCGGGAGTACTCGTGCACGATGACCGACTTGCCGGGCAGGTGGGTCTTCACTCGCTCGGGGTGGAAGTGCTTGAACTCGATGATGCGAGTGAACGGCACCTCTTGGTCGTTGTAGTTGACCACGCCGGTGCCCTGGAAGTCGTCGACGTCGACCACGGACTCCTCCAGGTCGACGGTGCGCCAGGAGAGACGACCTTCACAGTTGCCGAAGTACTCGTCGACCGGGCCGGTGTAGACGATCGGCACCTTGCCCTTGTAGTCGTCGGCGACGTCGAAGAAGTCGGTGTTCAGCCGCACCTCGATGTTGGGGTGGTCGGCCATCTTGGTCAGCCACGCGGTGTAGCCGTCGACCGGCAGGCCCTCGTAGGTGTCGCTGAACCAGCGGTTCTCGAAGTTGTAGCGGACCGGCAGGCGGGTGATGATCTCGGCGCTCAGCTTGGTGGGGTCGGTCTGCCACTGCTTCGCGGTGTAGCCCTTGATGAACGCCTCGTAGAGCGGCCGCCCGATCAGGGAGATGGCCTTCTCCTCGAGGTTGGTGGCGTCCTCGGTGGCGATCTCGCTGGCCTGCTCGGCGATCAGGGCGCGGGCCTCGTCGGGAGTGTGGCTGTGGCCGAAGAACTGGTTGATCAGGCCGAGGTTCATCGGCAAGGAGTAGACCTGGCCCTGATACTTGCCGAAGACGCGGTGCTTGTAGTCGGTGAACGACGTGAAGCGGTTGACGTACTCCCACACCCGCTCGTTGGAGGTGTGGAACAGGTGCGCGCCGTACTTGTGCACCTCGATGCCGGTCGTCGGGTCCTTCTCGGAGTAGGCGTTGCCGCCGATGTGGGAGCGTCGCTCGAGGACGAGCACGTTGAGATCCAGCTCACTGGCGCAGCGCTCGGCGATGGTCAGCCCGAAGAATCCGGACCCGACGATGACGAGGTCGGGCGATGGCTGGGTGGTTGGCTGGTCAGACACGAACGTGGACTCCTGGGGTCTCGGGGCGGCCGCAGTCTATCGGCGCGGACCACTCCGGCCAGCATCGCTGGGGAAGCGGCGCGCGTCACGCAGCGCCTGCCACACATTGCGCGCCTCAGCCCTTCCGCCGCGCACCGGACTCAGTCCCAGCACGGCCGCGGTGATCGCGTACGGCTTGGCCCGAACCAACCAGTTGGAGCCGTAGCGACGGTGCACCACGAACAGGTTGCGGTACATGTAATAGCCCTTCCAGCTGTCCAGGGCATGCTGCTGGTCGAAGTCCAGTTGTCGCACGACGACAGCGTCGCGGACCGCCCAGATGCGGAAGCCTGCGCGGCGCGCACGAATCGCGAAGTCGACATCGTCGTAGAAGATGAAGAAGGCATCGTCGGGCAGTCCGATCGCCTCGACGACCCGGCGCTGGACCAGGAAGCCCTCGAAGGCGACCACGTCCAGCTCGACTCGCTCCGGCATCTCGGCCCGGGTGCCGTAGGCAGTCTCGACCGAGTCGCGCTTGGGATGCACGGTCAGTGGGCTGGTGAGATCGAAGTGGACGGCCGCCTTCTCGACCAGGTGGCCGGCCCGGTCCTCCCGGACCACCATCAGGCACGGCTCGTCATAGCGCATCAGGACCTCGAGGCAGTCCGGTGCAGGGACCACGTCGTCGTCCATCAACCAGATCCGGTCCGCGTCGCGGTCGTACGCCGCCTCGACCCCCGCCCGGAAGCCACCCGCGCCTCCGGTGTTGGTCTCCTGCCGCAACACCTCGAGGGGGAGGTCGTCGCGCTCGGCCAGCACCCTCGCGGTGTCGTCGGTGCTCGCGTTGTCGACGACCACCACCAGGTCCGGGGCACGGGTCTGGGCGGCCAGACCGTCCAGCGTCTTCGGCAGCAGCGCGGCCCGGTTGTAGGTCACCACGACCACGATCACCCGTTCAGACCCTGAGGCACTCATCACAGGAACCTCAAGTGGCCGGTGAAGTCTCCGCGCAGTCCGGCCCACATCGCCGAGGCACTCAGCCGCAGCCGCCGCCAGCTCGGCCGAGTGAAGGTGTAGAACCAGCCCGTCTTGGCGACGAACGCGGCCGCGTGGAGCGGGCCGCGGTAGTTGAGCAGGTTGACCAGGTTGTTGCGGGCCATGCAGTAGTGCTTGAGGTCGCTCGGGCTGTGGTTGTAGGTCGTCACTCCGAACGCCATCGGTGTGCCGAGCTCACCCACCGACGGATGCCGGACGACGGCGTCCGCGACGGTCGCGATGCGGGCACCCGCACGCTCCGCCCGCAGTCGATACTCGTGGTCGTCGCCCCAGATGAAGAACTCCTCGCGGACCAGGCCGATCCGCTCGACCAGCTCCCGGGTGACCAACACGCCGTTGAACGGGATCACCACGTCGCGGATGAGCCCGTTTCGTGCAGCCCGGTGCACGGCCGCGCGGTCGAAGACGACCGAGCTCCTTCCGCGGAGCCGGATCGGGAAGACCAGCCGCTCGGGGTCCGCCTCGTCGACCACGACGGGTCCCCAGAAGTCGAGCTGGCCCGCGTAGGCCAACAGGGTGTCCAGGCAGCCGTCGTCGGGCAGTCCGTCGTCGTCCATCAGCCAGACCAGATCGGCGCCGCGCTGCAGCGCCCATCCCAATCCCTCGTGGAATCCCCCGGCGCCGCCGGTGTTGTGCTCCAGCGTCTGGGCAAGCAGGTCGGGTCCGTCGACCGACTCCGCGGACTGCTCCCTCAGCCAGTTCCCGGTGCCGTCGGTCGAGGCGTTGTCGACGACCAGCACCTCGGCCACCCCTGGCGTCGTACGCAGCGTACCGACCAACCGCCGCAGCAGATCCAACCGGTTGAACGTGACGACGACGGCAATCACCCGCGGAGTCGCCTGGTCGGTCACCCGGGCCACCCTACGCAAGCACCGACGTACCCGACGCGGCAGCGCCGGCTAGCAAGAAGTGGCCAGGTTCTGCGACTGGTTCGCGGCGTAGCCGTTGTCGCGGGAGCCGATCGAGCCACCGGTGACGACCTGGCGCTTCAACTTGCGTTTGCCGTGCGACGACTTGTCGGAGTCCGGATGCTCGGACTGCTCGATGGCCTGGTCGACCGCGCGACGGATCACCTTCATGTCGGGGTTGGCTGTGTCGATCATCGGCGGCACCAGGGACACCGTCGCAATGGGCTCACTCTTCGCCTTGAGCGCGAGCGAGACGAAGTTGTCCACTTCACTGCGTGGCAGGTCGGTCGAGATCATCTCGGAGCTCGCCTTGGCGATCTTCTCGAAGTTGGCCACCGCCGTCTGCGGGCTGATCTGCTGGAGCATCGCTCCCATCACACACTTCTGCCGCGCCATCCGTGAGTAGTCGTCCGAGCCATCTCGAGCCCGGGCGAACCACAGCGTCTGGAAGCCGTTGAGCTTGCGCACACCCGGCTTGAGGTAGCCGGTCACGTCGCTGCCCAGGCCACCGACCGGGATCGGCTGACGCACGTTCAGCGTCACGCCCCCGACCGCATCGACCAGCCCCTTGAAGCCCTCGAGGTTCACCATCGCCCAGTAGTTGATCTTCAGGTCGGTGATGCCCTCGATCGCCATGATGGTGGCGTCTACTCCCGGGGCCTTGGAGTGCGGGAACAGGTCGGTGTGGTCGCCGGCCCAGGTGCTGACGCCGTTGAGATAGCAGCCCGTGCAGTCGAAGCCGTGAGGGAACTGCTTGTCCATCACCGAGCCGGCCGCGAACGGGAAGTTCTCCATGTTCCGCGGCAGCCCGATCAGCACGGTCCGGCCGGTCCGGGCGTCGATGCTGGCGATGGTCATCGAGTCGGGCCGCAGCCCCCATCGACCAGCGCCGGAGTCACCGCCGAGCAAGAGCACGTTGAACCGACCGTCGTGAGCACCGGTGGCATCGCCGGTGCCGAACATGGTGACGATGAAGTCGCGCTGGACGGCCACCAGGTGCGCGCCGAAGAGCAGCGTGCCGGCGACCGCGAACGACAAGAACCCGTTGAGGCCCACGGCTGCCAACCGCTGGCGTTGCTGGAGACTCAGCGGCTGCCCCAGTCGCCAGGCGTCGACGAACAACGCTGCCCAGCCGAGGGCCAGCGCGACGAGGAGCAGCCGCAGCACGCCCAGCAGAGCAACGTTGGCGGCCAAGGTGAAGACCAGCTCACGATGGATCAGCACCGCCACCGCGGTGAGCAGGCCAGTCGCCAGCAACGCCATCCATACCCGCAGCGCGATCCTGCCGACCCGCTTGTCGCCCGCGACGAGCTGCGCCGAGCCGGGCAGGAGGAGGGTCATCAGCATCAGCGCGACCGCACGCCGGAAGCGCACTCGAGCGGCGCGGTCAGCACTGGCCAGGCGCGCTGTGGACGGCCGTGGCTGCGGGTGGGGTGGCCCGGGGGAAGGACGGGCGGACATCGAGGCCCTCTCTTGCTGGGGAAGTGGCAAGGGTGGTGAGAGCCAGTATCACCAGTCGTGCCCCCTCCAACCAGCCGCGACGCGCCGAGCAACCGCCCGACGAACCCGGGAGATCTGGGCATCGTTCGCTACCGTCGTGGCCATGGCGGACGGTCCTCGAGCACCCGGCGGCCCCGAGAAGGGGACTCCCGAGTACGACTGGCTCTATGGTCCCGACCCCGCGGCAGCCGGCGGAGCCGACGACGATCCGACCCTGCCCATGGCGGCGGCCGGACCCGATGCCACCCGGTTGATGAAGACCACACCGGTGGACTCCGGCCAGGGCGACCCTCGCACGCCCACGGCGCCGCGCCGCGCACAACAGCCTCCGGGCCAACCACCCGTGGGGCCGCCGACAGCGTCGCCCCGCAAGAAGCGCCGGTTCGGTGGCTGGTTCTGGGCCCGGCTGGTCCTGGTCGCCTGGTTGGCGTTCCTCGTCGCCGTGCCGTTCTGGGCCTGGAGCAAGATCGAGAAGGTGGACGCGTTCCCGGACAAGGGCCGACCCGGCGACCAGGACGGGACGACGTACCTCGTCGTCGGCAGCGACTCCCGTGAGGGCCTGTCGGCCGCCCAACGCAAGAGGCTCGGCACAGGCGACGCGGCCGGCGAGCGGACCGACACGATCATGTTGCTGCACACCGGATCGGGCCCCAACCTGCTGCTGTCGATCCCCAGGGACTCGCTGGTCGAGATCCCCGGCCACGGCACCACCAAGATCAACGCCGCCTTCGCGTACGGCGGACCCAAGCTGCTGGTGCAGACGATCGAGAACAGCACCGGCATCCGCATCGACGACTACATCGAGATCGGCTTCGGCGGGTTCGTCAACGCCGTCGACGCGGTCGGTGGTGTCGAGATCTGCCCGACCCGGGCGATGAAGGACCCGCTGGCCAATCTCGACATCCCGAAGGGGTGTCAGCAGGCCGACGGCGTCACCGCGCTCGGCTATGCCCGATCGCGGCATGTGTATGCCGACAGCGACTTCACGCGCGTCGTGCACCAGCGCGAGGTCGTCTCCGCTGTCGGCCACAAGGCGGTCTCGCCCTGGTCGGTCGTCAACCCCGTTCGCTACTGGCGGCTGAACATGGCGCTCGACTCGCTAAGGATCAGCAAAGGCACCGGCCCGATCGCGCTCGGCAAGTTCGGCTGGGCGATGACCCACCTGTCCGGCTCCGGTGGGATGAGCTGCACCGTTCCCGTCGCCGACAGTGCGATCCATTGGGACACCGAGCGCGCGGATGCTCTCTTCAAGCTGATCGCTGCCGACGAGACCGACAAGGTCGGCAAGTCGCTCTGCACCGCCAAGGGCTACTGACCCCCTGTGGCGGAGGCGCCTCAGGTCTGCAGCTCCTGGCCCGGATGTGCTGCCCGCCACGCCTCCAACGCCCTGGGGCCGCGTCCGGATCGCCGGCCGCACAGCGGACTAGCGGTCGTCCTGCGGGTGGACGCCGGTGGGGATGTCGAGCCGGTCGAGCTGCCGCAACCCCGGCATCCCGAGGGCCGTGAGCGCAGCGAGGACCCCCAGCGTCGCGAACACCAGAGCGGCAGCCTGGACGCCGAGCCACTCCACCAGCGGTCCGGCGATCAGCAATCCGAACGGTCCGGCCGCATAGGCGCTGGAGGTGATCACGCCGATCACCCGGCCGCGCAGCGTCTCCGGGGTGAGCAACTGGATGGCCAGGTTGCCGATCGGGTTCACCGGCCCGTAGAGCGCCCCGACCCCGACCGAGAGGGTGACCATCAACCAGAACGGTGGGAACAAGGCGACTGCGGCGAGCAGCACACAGGTGATGACGATGCTCCAGACGAACCGGAGGCCCTCGGCGGTGCCCCGCCAGATGCCCGCGACCGCCGCGTGCTCAGGTGGCCTGCCAGCGCCCGGGAGGCCGCGGATGCACACGGTCAGGATCGTCGACAACGCGAAGCCGGTGGCCGTCACCCAGAGCGCGTTGAGCGGACCGAACCAGCCGAGGGTCAGCGTCCCGACGACGTCCACCAGCGGGATCGCGGCGACGGCCAGCCCGGAAAGGATGTCGGAGGCGACGGAGGTCCGCTTGCGCCCGACGATGTCGACCAGGGTGCCCGCGAAGACACTCGACACGAGCAGCGGCAGGAGCGTCGCCGCCGAGACCAGGCCCGCGATGCCGGCGCTTCCGGTGAGGTCGAGGACCAGCCACGGCAGCACCACCAGCGCCACACCGTTGCCGATGCCGGACAGGAGCGTGCCGGTCTCCAAGAGCAGGACGGGGCCACGATGCCTCCGCGACGACATCGGCGGCCTCCTCCTTCCTCGCCCACTCGACTCCTCGATTCGGCCGGCTGGCGGCTACTGGTGCGGACGACGCGTCAGGTGCGTCGTACGCACCAGTAGTCGACGCCATAGGCTCCGCCAGTGACCCCAGCCACCCGCCAGCGTGCCCACTCCGTCGGCGTCCTGATGCTCGCCGTGGCGGTGGCGGCGGTCAATCTGCGACCGGGCGCCACCGCGATCGGGCCGGTCCTGGAGGAGTTGCGCGCCGGGCTCGACATGGGCGCCGGGGCGGCCGGACTCCTGACCGCATTGCCACCACTGTGCTTCGGTCTGGGCGGCGCGGCGGCGGTCACCCTCGCCCGGCGGATCGGCCTAAGCGGAAGCATCGCAGCTGGGCTGGTCGCCGCGACGGCCGCACTTCTGCTTCGGGTGCTGACGGATGTCGAGCCGGTCTTCCTCGCCCTGACCGTCGTGGCACTGCTCGCCATGGCGCTGGGCAACGTCTTGGTGCCCGCATGGATCAAGCACGACGGTGCGGGCGCCGATGTGATCTTGATGACGGTTTTCAGCACTGGGCTCGTCGTCGGTGGCGCGTTGGGGCCGCTGGTCACCGCGCCGGTGGCGGAGCACCTCGGAGGCTGGCGTGTCGCGCTGGGCGGATGGAGTGCCCTGATGGCAGTCGCGCTGCCGCTGTGGATCTGGCTGGCGGCCCACGAACGGGGCCGCGGCGCCGACGAGGCTGCGCCGCTGCAGGCTCCCGAGGGACGGATGGCCTCCTCGCCCACCGCCGTCGCGATGACTGCTCTCTTCGGGATGCAGTCGATGCACGCCTACATCCAGTTCGGCTGGCTGCCCCAGATCTACCGCGACCATGGCCTCTCGGCCGCGCACGCCGGTGCGCTCCAGGCCGTGTTGGCCGGTGTCGGTGTTCTCGGTGCCCTGCTCATGCCGACCGTGGCGGCGCGCACGACCAACCTCACGCCGTACATCTTGAGCTTCGGGGCGCTCCTGGTCGGCGGCTACCTCGGGCTGCTCGTCGCCCCGACGACGGTCCCGTGGCTGTGGGCCCTGCTGTTGGGAGTCTCGGGCTTCGCCTTCCCCCTCACCATCGCTCTGATCACCGCCCGCACCCGAGCATCCGCGGTCACAGCCCAGCTGTCCGGCTTCGTGCAGCCGATCGGCTATCTCTTCGCCGCGCTCGGCCCGCTTGCCGTCGGGCTGATCCACGCCGCCACCGGTGGCTGGACGCTCGTCCTCGTGCTGCTGATGCTCTCCGCCGTGCCGTTCACCCTCGCCGGTCTGCGTGTCGCCCGTCCGGTGTACGTCGACGACGAGCTCGCCTAGCGGTGGGGCGTGCGCGCTCCAGGGCCACGGACTACAGCGGATCGATGCGTGCGATCAGTGTCTCCGCGGCCCCGGTGCGAGCAGCAACGACTGCGGCGACACTCGTCTTCGGTGAGTTCGATGCGGTTCATCCACAGGTCGAGCAGCCGTGCTCGGCGCATCGGCGCAGACCGAGGGACACTTGAAGGATCACCCAAGAAGGCGACCTATGGCCGGCAGCATCGCCAAGAGACCTGACGGACGCTGACGCGCCCACTACCGCGACGATGCGGGCAAAGAGCACGCCCAGCACTTCGAGCGACGAGTCGACGCGCAGCGTTGGCTGGATCAGGTCACGGCAACCATGTTGGCCGGGACCTACGCCGACCCCAAGGCCGGGAAGATCACGTTCGCTTCCTTCTACGCCGAGTGGTCGGCCCGGCAGGTGTGGGCGCCGGGCACCGTGACCGCGATGTCACTGGCGGCCCGGACTGTCCCCTTCGGCGCGAAGCCGATCAAGCTGGTCCGGCAGTCAGAGGTGGAGGCCTGGATCAAGGGCATGGACGCGGGTGGTCTCGCGCCGGGACGATCAAGACCCGCTTCGTGAATGTTCGCTCGGTCTTCCGCGCGGCGCTCAAGGACAAGGTCATCGGCACAGACCCGACCGAGGGCGTTCGGCTGCCGCGTGGCCGGCGGGCCGAGGTAGCCATGTCGATCCCCACCCCCGAGGACGTCGGGACGCTCCTGGCCGTCTCGGACGAGCGGTTCCGTGCCTTCGTGGCGCTATGCGCCTTCGCCGGGCTCCGGCTCGGCGAAGCGGCAGGTGTTCAGGTCGGCGACATCCACTTCCTGCGCAAGACCCTGACGGTCCGGCGTCAGGTGCAGCGGGTCAACGGCGGCTCGATCGACATCCGGCCGCCGAAGTACGGCTCCGAGCGCGTCATCTACCTCGCCGACTCACTGGTCACCGTGCTTGCCCAGCATGTCGCGTCATCCGGCAGAACCGAACCCGACGAGTGGCTGTTCGTCGGCGAGGGTGACGACCCGCCGCACCAGAACACCGTCGGCTACTGGTGGCGCAAGACTCTGCGGGACGCCGGCCTGTCCGGGATCAAGCTCCACGACCTGCGGCACTTCTACGCCTCCGGCCTGATCGCCGCCGGGTGCGACGTCGTGACTGTTCAGCGCGCCCTCGGCCACTCGAAGGCGACCACGACGCTGAGCACCTACGCGCACCTGTGGCCGACCGCCGAGGACCGCACCCGCAAGGCCGCCGAGTCGATCATGTCCGCGTCGCTTGGACGCCCAGAGACTGCCGATACGGTGCGGCAATAGAAAACCCGCCCCTCGAAGGAGGCGGGTGGTATGCACCAAGTATTGCACGAGGGGTTGGCGGAGCCAACTCAACGACGAGACTCACCACGGAGCTGGTTTCGTCAAGTTCCCGATCGTGGCGGGCAGTTGACACGTCGTCAGGTCGGTGGCGTCGAGTTGGTGCCACCAGTGGCCACCCACGCCGTCGGCCTGGTCGCCCTTCAGATCACCCGCGAGCATGCTTCGCGTCGGATTCACGGTTCCCACCGGGACCCGGAGCCTCGCCTCCCGGATTGGGAACGCCAAGTCGCTGTCGTTGCTGATGACGACCGCCGCGTCCACACCACCCTGAAGCACGTCGAGCAACAGGTGCGAAGCGACGTTGACGTCGCTGCCCTTCTCCTCCCGACGCGCGACCGAGGCCATGAACATCGCGTCCGGGACATCGCCCACCGCGGCGTCCTTGACCATGATCGGCCAATCAGGCCGGGTGATAACGGGTCGCCCACGACGGTTGGCCGTCGCAAGCGGCGCGGTCGCCACGCGCGACACGTAGTTGCCGAGTTCGATGACATCGGCGGAGCCTGCCGCTTCCAGTGCTCGTAGGTAGACGTGCTGCTCCCTCGGGCCCGGGGCATTGGGCTCGCTCGGATCTGCCTTGATTCGAGCCGTGCAGTAAACGACCCGAGTCGCGCTCACCTGCCAGCCTGCCTGGGAAACAACCAATCGTTCCCCGAGTGCCCGAAGGTCGAGCCATCGCCAGCCGGTCGTACCGCGCCCACAGATGCCTCTCGCCCCGTAATAGAGGTTGAAGCCATCGATGTACACGCCGACCCGCATGGATCAACGGTAGCGGTCGCCTCCGCCAATCCGCCGAGCAGTGGCGCGGCGGGGCAGTGATCGAAACTCTTGCGGACTTTTTGCGGACTAGCGGCCCTCGCAGCGAGGCGATATAGCCTCTGACCTGCGGAAACGCGGGCGGATCACACGTTGAAGCGGAACTCGACCACGTCGCCGTCGTGCATGACGTAGTCCTTGCCCTCCATCCGGACCTTGCCGGCCTCCTTGGCCTTGAGCATGGAGCCGGCGGCGACCAGGTCGTCGTACGACACGACCTCGGCCTTGATGAAGCCGCGCTGGAAGTCGGTGTGGATGACGCCGGCGGCCTCGGGGGCCGTCGCGCCCTTGCGGATCGTCCAGGCGCGGGCCTCCTTGGGGCCGGCGGTGAGGTAGGTCTGCAGGCCGAGGGTGTCGAAGCCGACTCGGGCCAGCACCTCGAGGCCCGGCTCGTCGACGCCGAGCTCGTGGAGGAGCTCGCGCGCCTCGTCCTCGTCGTCGAGCTCGACCAGCTCGGCCTCGAACTTGGCGTCCAAGAAGATCGCCTCGGCCGGGGCGACCAGCGCACGCATCCGGTCCTTGAGCTCCTCGTCGGCCAGTTCGTCGGCATCGCAGTTGAAGACGTAGAGATAGGGCTTCGCGGTGAGCAGCGTCAACTCGCGGATGAGAGTGACGTCCACCGACGTCGCGATCACCGGAGCGCCGGCCTCAAGGGCTTCCTGTGCCTCCTTGGCTGCGGCGACGACGGGCAGCAGGTCCTTCTTGCCCTTCGCCTCCTTCTCCAACCGGGGGATCGCCTTCTCCAGCGTCTGCAGATCGGCGAGGATCATCTCGGTCTGGATCGTGGTGATGTCCGAGGCGGGGTCGATCTCGCCGTCGACGTGGGTGACGTCGGGGTCGCGGAAGACCCGGGTGACCTGACAGATCGCGGCCGACTCGCGGATGTGGGACAAGAACCGGTTGCCGAGCCCCTCACCCTCGGAGGCACCACGGACGATGCCGGCGATGTCCACGAACTCCACGGTCGCCGGGAGGATCCGCTCGGAGCCGAAGATCCCCGCCAGCACTCCCAGCCGGGGATCGGGCACACCGACCACGCCGACGTTCGGCTCGATGGTGGCGAACGGATAGTTCGCGGCGAGCACGTCGTTCTTGGTCAGGGCGTTGAAGAGCGTCGACTTCCCGGCGTTGGGGAGTCCGACGATGCCGATGGTGAGTGCCACGTGCGCGGAGTCTACGGCGCGGCGGCGGCCGCTACCGAAACGTCGAGGATCTGTGTCGATCGCACGTGTGACAGGCTCGTGGCTGTGACCTCACCCGCCCTTCGTGAGCCCGAGCATCAGGTCTCGCCGCGGGCGGTGCGCTACTGGCGCATCGCCGCGGGGCTCCAGGCCGCCGTTCTCATCGTGCCGGCTGTGGTGGCCTACGTCTGGGTCCCCGTGCGGCCGTGGTGGGCGACGGTGCTGCTCGTCCTCCTCGTCCTGGTGACTGCCGGACGGGTCGTGGTGATGCCCGGGCTGCGCTACCGGATCCACCGGTGGGAGGTGACCCCGACCGCCATCTTCACTCGCTCGGGATGGGTCAGCCGCGAGGAGCGCATCGCCCCGCTGAACCGGGTGCAGACCGTCGACTCCCACCAGTCCCCGACGATGAGGCCGTTCAAGCTCGCCACGATCACGGTCACCACTGCCTCGGCAGCCGGGCCGGTCCGCATCGACTGCCTCGACGAAGCGGTGGCGCGTCGGGTGGTCGCCGAGCTGACCGAGATCACGGGCACCTCGGAGGGGGACGCGACGTGACCGACCCGTCGTCGTACGACGACCAGGGACCGGAGCCGACCCTCCCCGGGCCGAACCCGGAGCCGGTCGTTCCGGGGCCGACCGACGCGGAGTGGCAGCGGTTGGACCCCCGGATGCTGCTGATCGGGCCGCTGCACGCGTTGAAGGACTTCGCGATCCCGCTCGTCATTGCGCTGGTCGGCATCACCAGCTCGGCCGGCTCGCTGTCGTGGTACTTCGCCGGACCGATGCTGCTGGCCCCGATCCTCTTCGGCTTCCTGCCCTGGATCACCACGCGCTACCGGGTGACCGCCACGCAATTCCAGCTGCGCAAGGGACTGATCGGGCGTAAGCAAGTCACCGCGCCGCTCGATCGGGTCCGCAGCGTCGACCTCGAGGCATCACTGCTCCACCGGCTGCTCAGCCTGACGAAGGTCCAGATCGGCACCGGTGTCGACGACACCCGGATCGAGTTGAATGCCCTCGGGGTCCCAGCAGCCGAGGAGCTGCGGAGATTCCTGTTGGCGCGCGCTCACCCTGCCGTTTGGGCCCAAACCACAACGAAACCCGCTCCGGACGTGCAGTTTCGGCCCAATCCCGAAGAGTCGTGGACCACAGCCGAGGGCGGCAGCGATGCACCGGAGCCCCCGAATCCGGCGTACGACGCCCCCCAGGTGCTCGCCACCATCGACTGGTCGTGGCTGAGATTCGCACCGTTCAGCCTGTCCCGGCTGGTGGTGGTGGCGGGCGCGATCGGCCTGCTCAGTCAGTACGGCGACCGGCTGCCGTTCTGGGACCAGCAACACCTCGAGCACGCCTGGCAGTGGCTGTTGGGGTTCGCCCTGGCGCTGGTGATCGTGATCGGGATGCTGGGTGGCCTGACTCTGTGGCTGTTGATCTCGATCAGCGGCTACGTCATCCAATGGTGGAACCTCCAACTGACCCGTGAGCACGGGACGATCCGGCTCACTTCGGGCGCCTTCACCACTCGGTCGACCACCGTGGAAGAAGCGCGCGTCCGCGGCGTGGAGATGGTCGAGCCCGTGTTGTTGCGACTGGTGCGGGGTGGCGAGCTCTCGACGCTTGCGACCGGGGTCTCCGAGGGGGTCACCCGCGTGCTGCCGCCGTGCCCCGTAGCCGTCTGCGAGTCGGTCGGGCATGCACTGCTCGACCCACACCACCACCCCGAGACCGCTGGCCCGCTGACGGACGCCCTTGTCCAGCACGGCCCGGCCGCCAAGCGCCGCTGCCACATCCGCTCCCAGCGGGTCGCCGCCGTCGCGCTCGCCGTCGCGATCGCGGCAACCATCTGGCTCGACCTGCCCTGGTGGCTGCTGGTGCTGGTCGGACTGGCATTCGCGGCCCTCGGGATGGCTGTCGCTGAGGCTGAGTATCGCCATCTCGGCCACCGGCTGGACCCCGATCACCTGACCGCGGGCTCCGGCGCGCTCACGCGTCGTCGTACCGTCTTGGAGCGCGACGGCGTCATCGGGTGGGTCGTCAAGCAGACCTGGTTCCAGCGGCGGCGCGGCCTGGCGACACTGGTGGCCACGACCGCGGCCGGCCATGAGCACGTCGAGGTCCGTGACCTGCCCCTGGCCCGCGCCATCGATTTGTGCTGGCAGGTGACCCCGGACGCTCTGCGCCCCTTCCTGGCGGGCGATCCGGTCCGCACGGTGCGCCCGTAGGCTCGGGCCGTGCGCATCGCCACCTGGAACGTCAACTCCCTCCGATCCCGCATCGCCCGCGTCGAGGCCTTCCTCCAACGCCACGAGATCGACGTGCTCGCGGTCCAAGAGACCAAGGCTCGCGAGGACCAGCTGCCACTGATGGGCCTGCAGTCCCTGGGGTACGACGTCGCGGCGGCGGGCTACAACCAGTGGAACGGGGTCGCGATCATCAGCCGGGTCGGCCTCGACGATGTCCAGATCGGCTTCGAGGGCATGCCCGGCTGGGGTGACCCGGCCGGCGCTGAGGCTCGGGCGATCGGCGCCGTGGCGGGCGGCGTACAGATCTGGTCGCTCTACGTCCCCAACGGCCGCAAGGTCGACGATCCGCACTACCACTACAAGCTCGACTGGCTCGCCCGTCTCCGCGACGCCTCGACCGGCTGGCTCGACCGACCTACCGCATTGGTCGGCGACTGGAACATCGCGCCGCGAGACGAGGACGTGTTCGACATCGCGGCGTTCGCCAAGGACACCCACGTGACCCCGCCGGAGCGGGCCGCCTTCCAGGCCTTCCTCGACGAGGGGTACGCCGACCTGGCCCGCCCCTACACCCCCGGCCCCGATGTCTATACCTACTGGGACTACTACCGTCAGCGCTTCGAGCGCAACCGCGGCATGCGCATCGACTTCCTGCTCGGCTCACCCAGCCTCCAGGCCCGCGTCACCGGCGCCTTCGTCGACCGCGACGAGCGAGCCGGCACCGGCGCCTCCGACCACGCACCCGTGGTGGTGGATGTCGCTGACGACTGACCTGCTGTGGACAACTCGCGATAGTACGGTCCCGATTGGCTGTCTTGCCGCACGGAGACCAGCCAATCGGGACCGTACTACCCGAAGTCCCTGTGGAGGAGCGGGAAGTGTCGGGGGTCCCGGGCACGGTGGTGGCATGGAGATCTGGGTGCTACTGACCGGACTGGCTTGGGGCCTCGTCTTGGGCGCGGGTGTGGGCTGGCTCGCTGCGCGAGTGCGGACCGCTGCCGTGGATGCCGCCGCGAGCGGCACGGCCGAGATCACCGAGGTGGAGCGGCGCAGCCTCGAACAGCAGAGCGCAGACCGGGCGGTCGTGCAGGAAGGGCTCGAGCGGCTCCAGGATCAACTGCGCGATCTGGAGCACAATCGAGCCGCCTGGCAAGGTCAGCTCGCCCAGCAGGTGCTGGACATGCGGCACACCGCCGACCTGCTCCGGCGCGAGACTCAGTCGCTGGCCACCGCGCTGCGGCGGCCGCAGGTGCGGGGCCGGTGGGGCGAGTTGCACCTGCGCCGCGCCGTCGAGCTGGCCGGGATGGTCCCGCATGTGGACTTCACCGAGCAGGAGCAGCTTGCTGACGGCGCCCTCCGGCCAGACCTGGTCGTCAAGCTCGCGGGCGGGCGGCGGATCGTGGTCGACGCCAAGGTGCCGCTCGACGCCTTCCTCGACGCCTGTTCCGCGGACGACGATCGTGATCACCACATGAGGCGTCATGCGGGGCAGCTGCGGCAGCACGTGGACAACCTCGCCGCGAAGCGCTACTGGCGGGCACTGCCCGAAACGCCGGAGTTCGTGGTCCTCTTCGTGCCCGCGGAGTCGTTCTTGTCGGCGGCGCTGGAGGTGGAGTCCGACCTGCTGGAGTACGCCGCCGCGCGCCAGGTGGTGCTCGCCACCCCGACGACGCTGATCGCGCTCCTGCGCACCGTCGCCCACGGATGGACCCACGAGACACTCGCCGACCAGGCGCAGGAGATCCACCGGCTTGGGCGCGACCTGCACGCTCGGCTGGCGACGATGTCCGGTCACCTCGACCAGGTCGGCCGCTCGCTCAACGCAGCTGTCACCCACTTCAACACCGCCGTCGGCTCGCTGGAGACCCGGGTGCTGGTCTCGGCGCGCCGGTTCAGCGAGCTGGCGGTCACCGATGACGAGCTGCCCGGCCCCCGGCAGGTCGAGGTGCGAGCCCGCACCGTAGCCGTCCGCAGCCTCCCCCGCGAGGTTCGGCGCGGCGCCGACGCTGCCTCGAGCCTTGACCATAACGTTGCCCTGTGAGCCAGAGCTCCGTCGCGTGGCCTGAGGGTCGCGAGTCCGGTCGCCACGTCGTGGCGCTGGGCATTGCGATCGCGCTCACCGTGGTGACCCTGGACCTGCTGCTGGTCGGCCGGCTCAGTCTGTTCTTCGACCTCTGTTTCGTGGCGCTCTGCGTCGGCCTCGCCTTCGCCGTGCGCCGTGCCGACATGTTCACCGTCGGGGTGCTGCCACCACTCATCATGGCGACCATCCTCATCCTGCTCGCACTCGTGTCGCCCGGGTGGATCGCGCAGCCCCATGACGGGGTGATCCAGGCTGTGGTCACTGGTCTGGCCACCCACAGCGCCGCCCTCGCTGGCGGCTACGCCCTCTGCCTGATCACCCTGGCCGCCAGGCAGCGCCAAACACGAGCCGATCGCCCAGGCTGATCAGACCTCGAAGCGGGTTGGGTCACCGGAGCCGACCCTGGCCACCTGGGGCACGTCGTCGGACCAGTCGACCACGGTGGTTGGCTCCGCGATCACCTCTCCGGCATCGACCACGATGTCGAGCGCGTGGTCGAGCTCCTCCTTGACCTCCCAGCCGTTCGTCCGCGCCTGGGTCTCGCCCGGGAGGATCAGCGTGCTCGACAAGAGCGGCTCGCCTAGTGCCTCGAGCAGCGCACGCACCACGGTGTGGTCGGGGATCCGCACGCCGACGGTCCGCTTCTTGGGGTGCATCAACCGTCGCGGCACCTCCGGCGTCGCGGGCAAGATGAAGGTGTAGGCGCCTGGCGTGGCCGCCTTGATCGCCCGGAACGCGGCGTTGCTGATGTGGACGTACTGCCCGAGCTGGGCGAAGTCGCGGCAGACCAGCGTGAAGTGATGCCGCTCGTCGAGGTCGCGGATCCGCACGATCCGGTCTCGACCGTCGCGGTTGCCGGGTCGACAGCCGAGGGCATAGCCGGAGTCGGTCGGGTAGGCGATCAGCGCATCGTCGTCGCGGACCGCTGCGACCACCTGGTCGACCAACCGGGCCTGCGGGTTGTCGGGGTGCAGGTCGACATAGCGGGCCATCGGATCAGCCCTGCTGAGCGGCGCGCAGGTCCCGGCGGAGCTCGGGTGGCAACGCGAAGATCAGACTCTCCTCCGCGCTGTGCACCGCCCGGGCGTCGGGGTAGCCGCGCTCGGCGAGGAACTGCAACACCCCCTGCACCAGCTCTTCTGGCACCGAGGCGCCCGAGGTCACGCTCACGGTGTTGACGCCCTCCAGCCAGGCCTGCTGGATCTCGGTGGCGTCGTCGACCCGGTGCGCCGCGCGGGCGCCCGCCTCGAGCGCGACCTCGACCAGACGCACGGAGTTGGACGAGTTGCCCGACCCCACCACGATCACCAGATCGGACTCCCGAGCGATCTCCTTCACCGCAAGCTGCCGGTTTTGGGTCGCGTAGCAGATGTCGTCGCTGGGCGGATCGAGCAACTCGGGGAACCGTTCGCGGATCGCGGCGACCGTCGCCATCGTCTCGTCCACCGACAGCGTCGTCTGGGACAGCCAGGCGACCTTGCTCGGATCGCGTACGACGACGCCCGCGACGTCCTCGGGACTCTGCACCAGCTGGATGTGCCCGGGGGCCTCGCCCGCAGTGCCCTCGACCTCTTCGTGGCCCGCGTGCCCGATGAGCAGGATGTCGTAGTCCTCCCCCGCGAAGCGCTTGGCCTCGTGGTGCACCTTGGTGACCAGCGGGCAGGTGGCGTCGATGGTCTTCAGAGCACGCTCGTCCGCTTGTCGATGCACCTCGGGCGAGACGCCGTGCGCGGAGAACACCACGGTGGCGCCTTCGGGCACCTCGTCCAGCTCCTCGACGAAGATCGCCCCACGAGCCTCCAAGGTGGCGACCACATGTCGGTTGTGCACGATCTGCTTGCGCACATAGACGGGGGCGCCGTAGAGATCCAGCGCCTTCTCGACGGTGATGACGGCTCGATCCACCCCGGCGCAGTAGCCACGCGGCGCCGCCAGCAGGACCGCGCGATCCGAGTCATCGGCGGGCAGCACGATGGGGGTGCCGAGGTCGGTGGCCATGGCGCCCAGTGTAGGAGATGGACCAGTGTCACCTGATCACACGAGCACGCACTCGTCGGGGTGACGGCTACGCTCCCGGGGTGGCCTTGCAGACCTCACCCGAGCAGCCCGCTCCGGTCCGGCAGATCGCCAACGCGATCGCCGGCTGGGTGGACCGGCTCGGCGCGGTCTGGGTCAGCGGGCAGATCGCGCAGGTCAACCGGCGACCCGGGGTCGGCACCGTGTTCATGACGCTGCGCGACCCAGTCGCCGACATCTCGGTGACGGTGACCTGTGCGCGCACGCTGGTCGACAGCATGAACCCGCCGCTGGTCGAGGGCGCCAGTGTCGTGGTCCACGCCAAGCCCCTCTACTACGCCAATCGCGGCAGCCTCTCCCTCAGCGCCCGCGAGATCCGCATGGTCGGACTAGGCGAGCTGTTGGCCCAGTTGGAGCGACGTCGACAACTGCTGGCGGCCGAGGGACTGTTCGCCCCCGAGCTCAAGCGGACACTGCCGTTCCTCCCTACCGGCGTCGGCTTGGTCACGGCCCCGGCGTCGGCTGCCGAGCGCGACGTGCTGGAGAACGCACGCCGCCGGTGGCCTTCGGTCGCCTTCGTCACCGCGTACGCCGCCGTGCAGGGACCGCGCGCTGCCAGCGAGGTGATCGAGGCGTTCCAGCGACTCGACCGCGATCCTGCCGTGGACGTGATCGTCATCGCCCGGGGCGGCGGCTCGATCGAGGACCTGCTGCCCTTCTCCGACGAGGCACTGATCCGGGCCGTTCATGGCCGGCGGACCCCCGTCGTCTCCGCGATCGGCCATGAGCAGGACAGCCCGCTGCTCGACCTGGTCGCCGACCTGCGCGCCTCGACGCCTACCGACGCCGCCAAGCTGGTCGTCCCCGATGTGGCGGAGGAGATCCGCGGTGTCGCCTGGGCGCGCGACCGGATCCGCACCGTGCTGAGACAACTGGTCGACCGGGAGCTCAGCGAGCTCACCGCCCTGCGCTCACGCCCGGTGCTGGCCGATCCCCGCTCCCTGGTGGAGGGTCGCGCCGGGGAGATCGAGGCCATGCTCGACCGCGCCCGGCGCGCCTTCGCCCATGCCCTGGACCGCGCCCACGACGACATCGCCCATCACCGTGCCAGGGCGCGCGCTCTCTCACCGCTGGCCACGCTGCAACGCGGCTATGCCATCGTCCAGGACAGCCAGGGCGGGGTGGTCACCTCCGTCGACGACGTCGAGAGCCGCGACCTGCTGGCTGTGCGGGTCGCCGACGGTCGGATCCATGTCTCGGTCGGTGACACCGAAACCCTCCCGCTGACCACCGAATCGGATTCGGCGGCCGACCAACCCCCAGACTCAGGAGCACACCATGACTGACGGTCCCGAGACGACTGTCGACCCGGAGCAGCTCAGCTATGAGGCCGCGCGCACCGAGCTGGTCGAGGTGGTGCGGCAGTTGGAGGTCGGCGGCGCCACCTTGGAGGAGTCGCTGGCGCTCTGGGAGCGGGGCGAGGCGCTGGCGACCGTGTGTCAGCGATGGCTCGACGGCGCTCGCGAGCGGTTGGCGGCCGCCACCGACGAGGAGTGAACTCGCCGGCCCCCCGCGGTCAGTCCTGGAGCCGGGCGGCAGTGAGCGAGCCGATCAGCCGCTCCAGGTCCTCGGGCGTTGCCGAGCCGTAGACCAGCACCCGGCCAGGTGGGACATCGGCGACATAGGCGGTGTCGCCGCCCGAGTCGGTGAAGGTGCGCCAGCGGGTCGCGACCTCGCTCTGCACCGTCACGGTGGGACCTTCAGCCGAATGCTCGTCGACGTAGGTCGCAAGCAGGTCGGACAGTGACTCGTCGGACTGCCGCACCCCGACGAAGGTGTCGGCATCGGTGAGGATCCCGACTCCCCAGGAGAGTCTGGCGGAAGGGTTGGTCGAGCTCGGGTCGACGTCGACGCTGGTCGGGATCCAGGACTTCGGGAGCCGAGCGGGATAGATCGGCAGCCTGCCCTCGTCCTGGAGCGCGCGCACGGCGGCGAGATAGTCCACGGCCTCGGGTCGCACGTCGAGGTCGTCGCGGTTGATCGACCGGAAGGCCACGAACGCGCCCACGGCCAGCAGAGTGACGATCATCGCGCCGATCAGCCCGGCCGTGCTGCGCTGGTAGCGGCCGGGCCGCTCGGGCCGACTGGTGCTGGTGTCGGGGCTGTCGCTCACCCGTCGATTCTCACAGGTGGAGTACCTTCGGCCCGGTGTCGGCCCCTGTCCTGACTGCGTTGCGCGACGTGGTCCCGGTCGCGGCGCTCGTGGTGCTGATCGCTACCGGGCTCCGACCCGCACCGGCTCGCGTCGAGGCCTCGGTCGCCGCGCTGGCCATCGCAGCGACGCTGGCGCTGGGTGTGCCCGGGCAGGCCGAGCTGGTCGAAGTGGTCCACCGACTCGCACCCGTGTTGGCATTCCTGGCCGGCATCCTGATCGTCGCCGAGGTCTGCTCCCTCGGCGGATTGTTCGACCATGCCGCCGCTGTCGTGGCACGCGCCGGGCTGGGCCGACCCGACGTCCTCCTCGCCGGCGCGTTCCTGCTCGCGGCGGCGGTCACCGTGACGCTGAGCCTGGACGCGACCGTGGTGCTCCTCGCACCGGTGGCCATCGGAGCGGCGCGTGCGCTCGACGAGTCGCCCTGGCCGCCGGCGTACGCCTGCCTGCGGATGGCCAACTCGGCCTCGATCCTGCTGCCGACGGCGAACCTGACCAATCTGCTCGCGATGCCCTTCCTGCACATCTCCTTCGTCGGCTTCGCTGTCGCCATGCTGCCGGCCTGGCTGGTGGTGCTGGCGGTGGAGTACGTCGGCCTGCGCTGGCTGCTCGGGGAGGAGCGAGGCACCGCCGGGGAGATCAAGCCGGTCGCTCCCCGGGATCCGGTGCCCTGGTTCCCGGTTGTCGTGGTCGGGCTGATGCTGCTCGGCTTCGCCGCGGGACACGAGCTCGGGCTCGAGCCCTGGGTGGCGGCCGATCTGAGCGCCGCGCTCCTGGCAGGGTGGGCGATCCACCGTCGCAAGATGAGCTTGGCCCGGGTCTGGCCGGCGGCTCATCCCGCGTTCCTGCTCTACGTGCTGGCCCTTGCCGTCGTGGTGGCGGCGCTCACGGTGGGCTTCTTGGGTGACTGGGTCCGCGGTGCTCTACCGACGGACGCGGACCTGGTCGGTCTGCTGACCGTGGCGTTGTTGGCGACCGTGCTCGCCAATCTGCTGACGAACATCTCGGCGGCGCTCCTCCTGTTGCCGCTGCTGGCCCCACTGGGCACGCCCATGGTGCTGGCCGCGCTGTTGGGCCTCAACATCGGCTCCGGGCTGACCTGGACCGGGTCGCTGGCCAACCTGCTCTGGCGGCGAGGGCTGACTGCTCAGGGTCTGACGCCTCGGCAGCGCACGTTCCACGCCCTGTCTTGGGGCCTCACCCCGGTGGCGCTGCTGGCGTCGGTGGTGTGCTTGTGGGCGACCTACTGATCGGCGCGCACGCCGAGGCGACCTGACCGGTCGGTGTCGGTCGGGGTCCGGTTACGATCGGCCAAGAGCCCCACCGACCACTTCGAGAGGGACGATGTCCTCCGCCACCGACGCCGTCTCGGCGATCCCCGTGTCCGACGAGCAGTTCGCCCAGGTCCAACCCGGCATCGAGTTGTGCTACCAGACCTTCGGGGAGCCAGGCGGTGACCCGCTCCTGCTGGTGATGGGCCTGGGTGGCCCGATGACCTGGTGGAACCCGGAGCTCTGCGCGCAACTGGTGGAGCGTGGCTTCTTCGTCATCCGCTACGACAACCGAGACACGGGCCGCTCCACCAAGGTGGGCGGACGCGTGCGCCGCAGCTCCTTGGTCCGCGCCTTCGCCGGCCGCGGCGGGCCACCGCCGTACACCCTCTCGGACATGTCCGAGGACGCCTTCGGCCTGCTGGACCACCTCGGCATCGCGCGTGCGCACGTGGTCGGCGTCTCCATGGGCGGGATGATCGTGCAGACGATGGCGGTCGAGCATCCGGAGCGGTTGATCTCGCTGACCAGCATCATGTCCACGGTCGGGAAGAGGACGGTCGGCTGGCAACATCCCAAGCTGGTGCCGATGATGATCGCGCCGCGCGGGCCGGGTCGGGCGGCGTACGCCGAGACCTCGGCGCGGCTGTGGCAGATGATCGGCTCGCCGGCCTACCCCGAACCGCACGCCGAGGTGCTGCGACGAGCGGGAGAGACCTGGGATCGTGGCTTCAGCGCCAACGGCGTGATGCGGCAGATGCTCGCGATCCTTGCCCAGCCCGACCGGACCGCCGCACTGCACGCGCTGACCATGCCGACGCTGGTCGTGCACGGGCTGTCGGACAAGATGGTGCACGTGTCCGGTGGGCGGGCGACCGCCAACGCCATCCCCGGGGCCGAGCTGTTGCTGGTGGACGGGATGGGACACGACCTGCCCGGCGCCCTCTACCCCACTTTCGCCGACGCCATCCGGCGCACCGCCGATCGCGCCACAGCATGATCAGCGCCGTCTGATCGAGTCCGGACGCACCGACCCGGCGCGGACATGGCGTCCGCGCCGGGTCGGCTTGGCTGGTCTTGCTCAGTCGGAGAGGCGGTCGCCGCTCTCGGTGTCGAAGACGTGCACGCTGGTCGGGTCGGTCGTCACGTGGATGACGTCACCCTTGCGCACGGCATCGCGGGCGCTGACCCTGACGATGACGTTGCTCGGAGTGCCTTCCACATCGCAGGTGCCGTAGACGAAGCCGTCCGCGCCGAGCTCCTCGACGACAGTGACGGTGATCGGCAGGCCACCCTCCTCGGCGGTCACCAAGCGCCACGCCTCGGGACGCACGCCCACCGTGATGTTGCCCTGCATCTTCGCGGCCGCGGTCGCATCGACCGGCACGACGTAGCCACCGATCGTGGCCTTGCCGTCGACCGCCTTGGCCTCGATCAGGTTCATCTGCGGCGAGCCGATGAACCCGGCGACGAAGAGGTTGACCGGCTTGTCGTAGAGATTCAGCGGGGTGTCGACCTGCTGCAAGATGCCCAGCTTCATCACCGCGACCCGGTCGCCCATCGTCATCGCCTCGACCTGGTCGTGGGTGACGTAGACCGTGGTGACCCCGAGATCGGACTGCAGCTTGGCGATGTCGGTGCGGGTCTGCACCCGCATCTTGGCATCCAGGTTGGACAGCGGCTCGTCCATGCAGAAGACCTGCGGGTTGCGGACGATCGCACGACCCATCGCGACACGCTGGCGCTGACCACCGGAGAGCGCCTTCGGCTTGCGGGCGAGGAACTCGGTCAGCCCGAGAATCTTGGCGGCCTCCTCGACGCGCTTCTGCCGCTCCTCAGCGGGCACCTTGGCCATCTTGAGCGCGAAGGCCATGTTGTCGGCCACCGTCATGTGCGGGTAGAGCGCGTAGTTCTGGAACACCATGGCGATGTCGCGGTCCTTCGGAGGAAGGTTCGTGATGTCCCGGTCGCCGATGAAGATCTTGCCGTCGTTGACCTCTTCCAGGCCGGCAAGCATCCGCAGCGTGGTGGACTTGCCGCATCCGGAGGGGCCGACGAGAACCATGAACTCGCCGTCGCCGATCTCAAGGTCGATACCCGGGACGGTCGGCGTGTCATTGCCGGGATACCACCGCTGAGCCTTCTCAAAAGTCACTGACGCCATCTTTTGCTCCCTTCACCGGCAGGTACGTGCCGGACGATCCGTCGTGAAGTGACGGGTGTGACCATAACCACAAACCGGTCGCCGCGTCGAGGGTCGCTCCACCGATGGCCTCGGCGCGAGGAGTCGATGCCTCCGAATCGACCGTGGAGACGAGGGCTCCAGAGTCAGCGCGCGATCGGTCGCACGGAGTCGCCGGCGAGCAGGGGCATCTTGAGCCGCTCGATCGCGTCCGACGGCGTGGCGGGGTCCATCAGCATGCGTACGGCGGCCGCACCGAGCTCGACGTACGGCAACGACACCGAGGTGAGCGAGGGCCGAAGCCAGCTGGCCAAGGTCGAGCCGTCGAAGGACACCACCGTCACCTCCCCAGGCACCGCCAACCCATGGTCGGCGAGCGCCTCGTAGGCGCCGAGCGCGATCCGGTCGTTGAGGCAGATCACCGCCTCCGGACGGACCCCGGACCTTAGCCAGCTCAGAACAGCCTCGTAGGCGGGCAGCACGCTCCACCCGGTCGGCACTACGCCGGCGACCTCGACGCCTGCCTCAGCCAACCGGGCGGTGACGCCCTCCATCCGGAGCGGTCCGGCCAGCGCGTGGGGATTGGGGTCGTGCCCGATCACGTAGACGTCCGTGGTGTGCCCGGCTCCGAGGACGACCTCGGCCGCGGTTCGACCGCCGGCGACCTCGTCCGGCAGCACCGCCGGGAGGGTTCGCTCGCGATCGACACAGTTGAGCAGGACCGAACGGGTCTCCCGCAGACCCTCGGGAATGATCACCTCGCTGGTCACCAGGGTCGCGTAGATGAATCCGTCGACCTGACGGTCGGTCATCTCCTCGATCAGTTGGGCTGCCAAGACCGGGTCGCCCTCGGTCTCGCCGATCACGACGAGGTGGTCCAGCGCACGCGCGGCGGCGCTCGCGCCGGTCAGCATCCGGCTGCCGTACTGTCCGCTCGCGACCGAGTCGGAGATCAAGCCGATCGTGCCGGACCGACGGGTGCGCAGGCTCTGCGCGCTGCGGTTGGGTCGGTAGGAAAGCTCTGCTGCCGCGCGGCGCACTCGCTCGTCGGCGTCGGCGGAGATACGCATCTGTGCCGACCGGTTGTTGAGGATGTAGGAGGCGGTCGTCGTGGACACGCCGGCGCGCGACGCGACGTCGCTGAGCGTCGCCTTGCGATGTGCCGACACCTCGCCCCTTCACCCTGTCGTCCACTCCTCGATTGCCTGTGCGACCCGGCGGCAACTCGAGTTTCGTATCCAAATCGATGCTTGACAGCCTTGTTCGGACAAGACCAAGATCAGGACCGTTGCTGATTCGATTCAGCAGTTTAGTCCCACATCTACGCCCACGAATCGCTCGTGTCAATCGTGCCGTATCTACGCGAGGAGAACAGTCAGGATGCGAACCCCAGTGCGAGCCCGCACAACCATCATGGCGATGGCGGCCGTTGCCGCCTTGGCCCTGCCATTGGCCGGCTGCGGCGGAGACTCCGGAGGAGGAAGCTCCAACAGCAAGACGGTGACCATCTGGTCCAGCGTCGACCAGCCGGTCCAAGACGGACTACAGAAGGCGCTCGAAGACAAGATCAAGGCTGGCGGTGACGACATCACCATCAAGTGGCAGAAGGTTGAGAACATCAGCCAGTTGATCATCACCAAGATCCAGTCCGGCGACACTCCTGACCTCGTGATGGTGCCGCAGCCCGGCGTCGTTCAGCAGATGAACCAGCTCGGCGCGATCAAGCCGCTCGACGACGCGGTCGACATGGACGCGCTCAAGAGCAGCATGATGCCCGGCACGCTTGAGTCCGGCACGGTGGACGGCAAGCTGATGGGCCTGCTCGTCAGCGCCAACGTCAAGGGCCTGATCTTCTATCCCAAGAAGGCTTGGGCCAAGGCCGGCTATGACGCCTCCAGCGTGACCGATATCGCCTCGCTGCAGAAGCTCACCGACCAGATGAAGGCGGACGGCAACACCCCGTGGTGCTTCGGCATCGAGTCCGACACCGCCACCGGTTGGCCGGCCACCGACTGGATCGAGACGCTCGTCATGAAGCAGAGCGGCGCTGACGTCTACAACAAGTGGGTCAGCCACGAGATCCCGTTCAACTCCGACGAGGTGAAGGCAGCCGGCGAGACGATGGAGAAGCTGCTGTTCCCCGACGGCAACGTCCTCGGCGGGATCAAGTCCTCGACGAGCACCAACTTCGGTGAGGCCGGCACCCCGATGTGGGACAAGTCAGGGCCGAAGTGCTGGATGCTCAACCAGGGCTCGTTCATCACCGGCTTCTTCCCCGACGACATCACCAGTGACCTCGATGCGAATGTCGGTGTCTTCGGCTTCCCGCCTGCCACCGCCGGTGGCGAGAACCCGGTCGAGGGCGGTGGCGACCTGCTCACCATGCTCAACGACAGCGCCAACGTGAAGAAGGTCGTGAGCTACCTCTCGGAGACCGACATCGGCGACGATGCCGCGCCGAGCAGCTCCTTCTTCTCGCCGCACAAGGACTTCGACATCAGCCTCTACCCGAACAAGCTCACCCAGGAACAGGCGAAGTACGCCTACGCGGCCTCGTCGTTCCTGTTCGACGGGTCTGACTCGATGCCGGCCGAGGTTGGCACCGGCTCCTTCTGGAAGGAGATGACCGCGTGGATCAGCGGTTCCGAGGACCTTGACACGGCGCTGACCAACATCAACGACAGCTGGCCCAGCTAGCACAACCGCGCCACCCTGACGCAGGGGCGGGCTTCGGGCGCTCCCGGGCCCGCCCCTGCGTCGCCGTCGGGCCGATGTCGGCCCCCAATCCCACGGAACCCCACGGGAAGGACGCCCGCCCATGTTCCTCAAGTTCGTCTCAGCGATCCTCACCGTGGTCGCTGGTATCGGTGCCGCATTGATCATCTTCTGGATCCTCAACAAGATCGCAGAGTTGCTGCCAGGAAGACTGGAGGATCGGATCAAGCCCTACCTCTACATCGCTCCCGCGGCCTTCGCCATCATTCTCTATCTGATCTATCCGTCGATCCTCACCATCATCAACAGCTTCAAGGACAACTTCTCGCGAAACTGGGTAGGGACGAAGAACTACACCGACCTGCTCACCTCCGACGACTTCCGACAAACCCTCTTCAACACGCTGCTCTGGATATTGATCGTGCCGGCGATCACCGTCGCGCTCGGCTTGTTAGTCGCAGTCCTCGCCGACCGGCTGAGCGCGCGAAACGAGAAGACCACCAAGACGGTCATCTTCTTGCCGATGGCGATCAGCATGATCGGTGCGGCGACAATCTGGCGGTTCGTCTACGACGCCGCCCCCAAGGGCGTCACCCAGATCGGCCTGCTGAACGCGATCGGTGGCTTCTTCGGGGCCAATCCGGTCCAATGGCTGCAGACGCAGACCTTCCATCTCAACAGCCTGCTGCTCATGGTGATCCTGATCTGGCTGCAGGTGGGCTTCTCGATGGTGTTGCTGTCCGCAGCCGTCAAGGGTGTGCCCGGCGACACGCTTGAAGCGGCCCGGATCGACGGCGCCAATGAACGGCAGATCTTTACCAAGGTGATCCTGCCGCAGATCAAGGGCACCCTGATCACGGTCTTCATCACCGTGACCATCAGCGTGATGAAGATCTTCGACATCGTCTACGTCAACACCAACGGCAACTTCAACACCAACGTGCTGGGCAACGAGTTCTACAACCAGATCAGCACGTTCGTGAACTACGGCAAGGCATCCGCGATCGTGGTGATATTGATGGTCGCGGTGATTCCGATCATGTGGTACCAGGTGCGCCACTTCAAGGCCGAGGAGGCGAACGCATGACCGACATCCAGACAACCGCTGCCCCCGTGCAGGGAAGGAAGCAACGCAAGGCGGCGGCCTCGTTCGACGCCAACCCGGCCCAGGCCGGCTGGCTGACCAAGATCGTGCTGCTGGTGCTCTGTGTGCTGTGGATGATCCCCCTCCTGGGCACCTTCGTCACCTCGCTCCGCACACTCGACGACGTGAACAGTTCCGGCTGGTGGCATGCCTTCACGCCGTCTGGCATCCGGGCACTCACCTTGGAGAACTACCACAACGCGCTGTCCGGCAAGGGAATGGGCCAGGCATTCATCAACAGCCTCGCGATCACTCTGCCTGCCACCTTCATCCCGATCCTGATCGCAGCGGTCGCGGCCTACGCGTTCACGTTCATGGAGTTCTGGGGCCGTGACGTGCTGTTCTTGACGATCGTCAGCCTGCTGGTCGTGCCCAACTACGTCGCCTTCATCCCGATCAACTCGATCTACCGCGACCTGGGCATGAGCGGCACCTTCCCCGCGGTGTGGCTGGCCCATATCGGCTTCGGCATGTCGTTGGCGATCTATATCCTGCGCAACTACATGGCCACGCTGCCCAAGACGGTGATCGAGTCGGCCAAGATCGACGGCGCCTCGCACTTCCAGACCTTCTACAAGCTCATCTTGCCGATGTCTGTGCCGGCGCTGGCGTCGTTCGCCATCTTCCAGTTCCTCTGGGTCTGGAACGACCTGCTCACCGCCCTGGTCTTCCTCGGGCCTGGTGACAAGGAGCCGGTGACGGTGAACCTGACCCACTTCAAGACTCAGCTGGGTCAAGGGTGGGAGCTCACCACGGCCGGCGGGTTCTTGACCATGATCATCCCGATCATCGTGTTCTTGAGCCTGCAACGGTTCTTCGTCCGCGGCATGACCGCAGGTGCCGTCAAGGGCTGAGCGAGGCAACACGAGGGCCAGCGGCGCGGCGCTCCGGGGAACCCGGAGCGCCGCGCCGCTGTCACGCCCGCCCCATGACATGATCGACGCCGCCACCCCGAACAGGCCGGCTCGTCGACCAACCCCAGTCCTCATCCGAGTCGCCTTCCGAACAGGAGAAAGTCGTGCTGTTCCCCTCGCTCCGACCCGGCGTGACCCGGACGGCCCTCGAGATCGACTCAACCGACGACGGCATGCCCACCGTCCTGTGGGCCGGCCCGGTCGGCGCCGGTCACGATCCGAGCGGCCACGCCCCGCTGGTGCCGAACGGGCCCGGCATGCCTCTGCTGGGCGAACAGTCCCATGGTCTGTTCACCCGCCCCCAGTTGCGCGGCTTCCGGATCGACCCGGTCCACGGCACCACCGGCGCCGCCTGGACCCCTCGGCTGCTGGCGGACTCAATCGACGCGGACGACGCCCGCCTGGTGGTCTCGAGCCACGACCCGGCCGCCGGGCTCTTTGTGGTCGTCGAGATCGAGACACTCACTGGCGGTGCCCTCCGCGCCCGAGCCGCGGTCACCAACACCGGTGAGGGGCGCTACGTCGTCGAGGGGTTGGAACTCTGCCTGCCGGTGTCGGACCAGCTGACCGAACTGCTCGACTTCACCGGGCGCCACGAGCGTGAGCGGACCGCTCAGCGGCACCAGGTCACCGACGGCTTGTGGCTGCGGGAGAGCCGCGCCGGTCGGCCCGGCCTGGAGTCGGCGACCCAGCTCATCTTGGGGCAGCCGGGATTCTCGTTCGGCCATGGTGAGGTGCTCGGCGTCCACGTCGCCTGGAGCGGCAACACGGTGATGAGGGTCGAGCGCAGCCCAGCCCTCGGCACCACGGTCGGCGGCGGCGAGCTGCTGCTACCCGGCGAGATGAGTCTCGACACTGGCGAGAGCTACACCAGTCCATGGGTGATGTTCGCCGCGGCCACAGACGGGCTGGACGGTCTCGCCGCCAGTTGGCACGCCTTCCAGCGCGCCTCGCCGGCCCATCCCGACCTGCAGCCGGTCGTGCTGAACGTCTGGGAAGCCGTCTACTTCGACCACGACCTCGGCCGTCTGAAGCAGATCGCCGACCGCGCGCACCGCGTCGGCGTCGAACGCTTCGTGCTCGACGACGGCTGGTTCCGGCACCGGCGCGACGACACCGCGGGCCTGGGTGACTGGTACGTCGACGAGGGCGTCTGGCCCGACGGGCTCGCGCCGATCGTCGACCACGTCCGCGAGCTCGGCATGGAGTTCGGGCTCTGGTTCGAGCCGGAGATGATCAACCCCGACTCCGACCTCTACCGCGCCCATCCCGATTGGGTCCTCTCCCCTGGCGACCGTCTGCCCCTGCTGCACCGCAACCAGCTCGTCCTCGACCTCACTCGCCCAGATGCCTTCGACTACGTGCTCGAGCGGATGGACGACGTGCTGTCGTCCTACGCCATCTCCTTCGTCAAGTGGGACCACAACCGTGAGCTTCTCGAGGCCGGCAGCGGCCTGCGGGGCGGCGCGGCAGCGGTCCACGAGCAGACGCTCGCCTACTACCGACTGCTCGACACCTTGCGGAGCAGACACCCAGGCGTCGCCTGGGAGTCCTGCGCCGCCGGCGGCGGTCGGATCGACCTCGGCGTGCTCGAGCGCGCCCAGCGGGTCTGGACCTCTGACATGACCGACGCGCTGGCGCGCCAGGAGATCCAGCGCTGGACCCTGCAGCTGGTCGCCCCGGAGTACGCCGGAGCGCACGTCTCCTCACCTGTCTCGCACTCGACCTGGCGCAGCCTCTACCTCGACTTCCGAGCCGCGACCGCCCTCTTCGGCGCCTTCGGGATCGAGTGGGACCTCACCCAGGCCACCGAGGAGGACCTCGACCGCCTGGCCTCCTGGGTGGATCGGTTCAAGCGCTTCCGTCCGCTGCTGCACTCCGGTCGGATGATCCGGCCGGAGTCCTCGGATCCTGCGGTTCTCCTCCACGGAGTCGTGGCCGCCGACCGTGGCGAAGCGTTGGTCGGTCACTTCCAGCTCGACGAGTCCGCCCACAACCGCGGTGTGTGGGTGCGGGTGCCCGGCCTCGAGCCGGATGCGTCGTACGACTTGTCCTGGGAGGGTCCGGTCGTGGACATCGCCACCAGCATGTCCGCCGCGCCACCGGCCGACGGGCCGACGGCGGGCCAGCCGGTGAGCGGCTACGCACTCGGCGTCCAGGGCTTCTGGATGCCGCGAGGTCGTCCGGAGTTCGCCTCCCTCGTCCACGTGCGTCGGATCAGGCCCTGATCCCGAGGTTACCTCCGCCGCGGACGCGGTTGCTCCTTGCGGACGACGTTGACCCCGGCCATCAGCGCGAGGCCCTTCACCCGGACCACCGGGGAGTCCTGACCCAGCTCGGCCTCGACCTTGTCGCGAGCTTGCGAGAAGTCGCCCATCACGCCGACGCCGTCGACGAAGACCTGGGTGAAGGCGTCGACGATCACCTCGACGCTGCCCATGATCGCGGTGGCGGTGATGGTCACCTCGTGCTCGGCGAAGGTCGCCTCGCGGAGATCCAGCACCACGCTGCCCATCATCGCGAAGGCCGTGTGGTGCTCCGGCATCAGCCAGGGGCCGCGGCGAGCGGATTCGCTCATGACGGCCACCGAGCTGCCATGGCTGGCCACCGCCGGCGCCCGCTCCGGGCGCGTCGCAGGAACCGGGGCGGGCTTCGGCATCCCGGTCGACGGGTGTGACGGCAGATCGACGGTGATCGGGACCAGGTCGGCATATGTCTTGGCGGCGTAGGCAGCTTCCAGCCGCTGGTCCAGCTCGTCCAGATCCAGCCTGCCCTCGCCTGCCGCGTCCCGCAGCAGCTCGGCAACCCGATGCCGGTCCTCGTCGGAGATCCGCAGCTGTGCGGGGTCGGGACGATCGAGTTCACCGGGCATGGCGCCCAGGGTAGTCGGCTCCGACCGCGCGGCGCCGGGACACTAACCTGAGGTCGTGACCAGTCCCGCTCCCGGCCCCGAGTTCTGCTACTCCGATCTGTTGCCGATCGGGGCCGACGAGGCGCCGTACCGCTTGGTGACGACCGAAGGGGTCGACGCGTTCGAGGCCGGTGGGCGGCGCTTCCTGCGCGTAGCCCCGGAGGCTATCCAGCGGCTCACAGCCGAAGCGATGCACGACATCGCGCACTATCTGCGACCCGCCCACCTTGCTCAGCTGCGCAAGATCATCGACGACCCGGAGGCGTCCGGCAACGACCGCTTCGTCGCGCTGGACCTGCTCAAGAACGTCAACATCTCCGCCGGCGGGGTGCTGCCGATGTGTCAGGACACCGGCACGGCGATCGTGATGGGCAAGAAGTCCGAGGGTGTCCTCACCGGGATCGATGACGGCGAGGCGATCTCGCGCGGGGTGTACGACGCCTACACCCGGCTGAACCTGCGCTACTCCCAGCTCGCACCGCTGACAATGTGGGAGGAGAAGAACACCGGCACCAACCTGCCCGCGCAGATCGAGATCTACGCCACGCCGGACACGGTGCTGGACTCCGGGGCGAGGGAGCCGGAGTACAAGTTCCTCTTCATGGCCAAGGGCGGCGGCTCGGCGAACAAGTCCTTCCTCTTCCAGGAGACCAAGGCGGTTCTCAACCCGACGCGGATGATCGACTTCCTCGACGAGAAGATCCGCTCCCTCGGCACGGCTGCCTGTCCGCCGTACCACCTGGCTGTCGTGGTCGGTGGCACGTCGGCCGAGTTCGCATTGAAGACTGCGAAGTACGCCTCCGCCCACTACCTCGACCACCTGCCCACATCGGGCTCGTTGTCGGCGCACGGATTCCGTGACCTCGAGTTGGAGGAAGAGGTCTTCAAGCTCACCCAGTCGTTCGGGATCGGCGCCCAGTTCGGCGGGAAGTACTTCTGCCACGACGTCCGGGTGATCCGGCTGCCACGGCACGGCGCGTCCTGCCCCGTCGCCATCGCCGTCTCGTGCTCCGCGGACCGCCAGGCACTCGGCAAGATCACTGCCAAGGGCGTCTTCCTCGAGCAGCTCGAGACCGATCCCGCCCACTATCTGCCCGACCCGCACGAGGCGGAGCTGATCGCCGGCGGCGCGGTGGTCCCGATCGACCTGAACCGGCCGATGCCGGAGATCCTTGCCGAGTTGTCCCGGCATCCGGTGAAGACCCGGCTGTCGCTGACCGGCCCACTGGTGGTGGCCCGCGACATCGCACACGCCAAGATCAAGGAGCGGCTGGACGCCGGTGAGCCGATGCCCGCCTACCTGCGCGACCACCCCGTCTACTACGCCGGGCCGGCCAAGACCCCGGAGGGGATGCCCTCGGGGTCGTTCGGGCCGACCACCGCAGGACGGATGGACTCCTATGTCGACCAGTTCCAAACTGCCGGCGGCTCGTTGGTGATGCTCGCCAAGGGCAACCGCAGCAAGGTGGTGACCGAGGCCTGCGCCACACACGGCGGCTTCTATCTCGGCTCCATCGGCGGGCCCGCCGCCCGGCTGGCGCAGGACTGCATCCGGTCCGTCGAGGTGCTGGAGTATCCCGAGCTCGGCATGGAGGCGGTGTGGAAGATCGAGGTCGAGGACTTCCCTGCCTTCATCGTGGTCGACGACAAGGGCAACGACTTCTTCACCGATCCCTCCGGCGCAGTCACCGTCCCCCTCTCCGGCATCCGCGTCCGCTCTGCGCAGTAGGTCTGCCGGACGTCGTGTGGGCTGGCCGACCGCCCGGCCGACCGGAGAGGATGACGTCCCCACCGGCAGGGCAGGATGGGCCGATGGAGTACGTCGTGATCGCCCGCGCCACCTCTCCACGAGGAGAGCTGGTGCTCCGAGAGCGGCGCAGCGAGAGGGGACCGACCAGCCTCGAGTTGCGCGTCAACGGGATCTTCGTGATGGACACCGTCGAGACCGACACCGAGCAGACACTCGCGACAGCCGGCCTCGCTGCGGTCTCGAACCCGCAGAAGGTCCTGGTCGGCGGGCTCGGCCTCGGCTTCACCATGCACGCCGTGCTCGGGGACAGCCGGGTCCAGCGCTGTCGGGTGGTCGAGATCGAGGAGGCCCTCGTCGACTGGCTGCGCGCGGGCACGGTGCCCCATGGGCCGCAGTTCTTGGCCGACGAGCGGGTGGAAGTGGTCGTCGGCGATGTGGCCCAGGTGCTGACCGAGACGCCCGCGTCGTTGTACGACGTGATCCTCCTCGATGTCGACAACGGACCGGATCAGCTCGTCCACGAGCAGAACGCCGGGCTGTACGAAGAGCCCTTCCTGCGCGTCGCACGACGGGCGCTCCGGGACGGCGGTGCCCTGGTCATCTGGTCGGCAGCCGAGTCTCGGACCCTGTTGGACGGACTGGCAGCGGAGTTCGACACCGCCGAGGGGAACGCCTACGAGGTCCTGCTCCAGGGCCGCGACGAGCACTACTGGCTCTATCTGGCCCGGGTAGCCTCGCCAGAGTGACCGAACCCGCGCCGACCCGCATCGAGCACGACTCCCTCGGCGAGGTAGAGGTGCCGCGCGACGCGCTCTGGCGGGCACAGACCCAGCGCGCGGTGGAGAACTTCCCGATCAGCGGCACCCCCATCGAGCCGGCCCTGATCCACGCCATCGGGCAGATCAAGGCCGCCGCCGCCAAGGCCAACCGCCAGTTGGAGGTGTTGACCGACGAGCAGGCCGGCGCGATCCTGGCTGCCGCACGGGCGGTCGCCGCAGGCGAGGTCGACGACGCGTTCCCGATCGACTGCTTCCAGACCGGGTCCGGCACCAGCTCGAACATGAACGCCAACGAGGTGATCGCGGGGCTCGCTGCCCGATCCGGTGTCGAGGTCCACCCCAACGACCACGTCAACGCCAGCCAGTCGAGCAACGACACCTTCCCGTCCGCGATCCAGGTGGCCGCGGTGCGCGCTGTGACCGGCGAGCTGGCGCCTTCGTTGGGCGTCCTTGCCGGATCGCTTGAGGCCAGGGCGGACGAGTTCGCCACTGTGGTGAAGTCCGGACGCACCCACCTGATGGACGCCACGCCGGTGACCCTGGGTCAGGAGTTCGGAGGCTACGCCGCCACCGTGCGGCTCGCCGTCGAGCGACTCGAGTCGGTCCTGCCGCGAGTGCGCGAACTGCCTCTGGGCGGGACCGCCGTCGGCACCGGGATCAACACCCCGAAGGGCTTCGCCGCCCTGGTGATCGACGAGCTCTCTCGAACTACGGGTGAGCCGTTCGCCGAGACGCGCAACCACTTCGAGGCCCAAGGGACCCGGGACTCGCTGGTCGAGCTGAGCGGGGTGCTGCGCACCATTGCGGTGGGTCTGACCAAGATCTGCAACGACCTGCGCTGGATGTCGTCGGGGCCGAGCACGGGCTTGGCGGAGATCCATCTCCCCGACCTCCAGCCCGGGTCGAGCATCATGCCGGGCAAGGTCAACCCGGTGCTGCCGGAGGCGACCCTGATGGTGTGCGCCCAGGTGGTCGGCAACGATGCCGCCGTCGCGTGGTCCGGCGCGGCGGGGAACTTCGAGCTCAACGTGATGATGCCAGTGCTGGCCCGCAACGTGTTGGAGTCGATCCGCCTGCTCGCCTCGGTGAGTCGCCTGTTGGCCTCCCGCTGCATCGACGGCATCACCGCGGACGAGGCACGGCTGCGCCGCTATGCGGAGGCGTCCCCGGCGGTGGTGACGCCGTTGAACAAGTACGTCGGCTACGAGGCCGCCGCGAAGATCGCCAAGCGGGCGTTGGCCGACGGTGCCACCATCCGCGAGACGGTGCTCGCGCTGGGCTATGTCGATCGTGGCGAGATCAGCCTGGCCGAGCTGGACGCCGCGCTGGACGTCGACAAGATGACCGGCCGCGGCTGATCCTGTCCAGCGGTCGGTCAGTAGTAGCCGTGGCCCTGCTTGAACGACCAGGCGCCGCAGGGCGTGCCGTAGCGGTCGGCGATGTAGCCCAGGCCCCACCGGATCTGGGTGACCGGGTTGGTCGCCCAATCGGCACCGGCGGAGGCCATCTTCGAGCCGGGTAGCGCCTGCGGGATGCCGTAGGCCGAGGAGTTCGGGTTGTCGGCGTCGACCCGCCAGCCGCTCTCGCCCATGTAGAGCGAGTCGAGGCACTGGAACTGGTCGTCTCCGAAGCCGAACTCCGGCAGCAGCGCCTTGGCGATCGTGCGCGGATCCGCGTCGGAGAGATCCTCGGTCTTGGCTGCGGCCGGGGAGTCGGCGCCGGAGAGGACGGCGACCTTGGCCGGGTCCTGCTGGGTCCGTCGATCCGAGCGGGACACCGATGCCGTCTGGGCGCGCTCCTGGAGCTCGGCGTCGGCGAGGGTGGGGTCGGTGCCGGCCAACGGCTCGAAGACATCGGCGGCGACCGGCGCAGTGGGATTGCTGCTCGCCACGCCACTGGCGACGACACCCGTGGTGGCGGCGACGGCCAGGGAGGTCATCACCACGGTGTTCCGGGTGACCTTCGCGGCCGACGGCAGCCGGGACGCGCGCGGGGCACGATGCCGGGGCGGCGCCTTGTGCCGGGGCACAGGCTTGGCTCTGCTCACGCGCGGGCTCACTTCGTCGGGGGTCGGACTGACCGCTTCGTGTCCGCCTCGGCCCCCATGGTCACGAAATGATCACGGGCCAGACTTCCCGAGATTGCCCGAGTCCGCAAACCGAACGGCCGATTTTGGTCAGCGGGATCGGTCACATTGTGCCGCCACCGACACACCAGCCCCACGAACCACTTTCGTCACACTGGTGGGCTAGAGCGTCACGTTCTCCAGCATCTCGGTCACGAGCGCCGCGATCGGCGAGCGCTCGGACCGGGTGAGCGTGACGTGGGCGAAGAGCGGGTGCCCCTTGAGCTTCTCCACGACCGCGACCACGCCGTCGTGGCGCCCGACCCGGAGGTTGTCGCGCTGGGCGACGTCGTGGGTCAGCACCACCTTGGAGTTGGCCCCGATCCGAGACAGCACCGTCAGCAGCACGTTGCGCTCCAGCGACTGCGCCTCGTCGACCACGACGAAGGAGTCGTGCAGCGACCGGCCCCTGATGTGGGTGAGCGGCAGCACCTCGAGCATGTCCCGGGCCAGCACCTCGTCGATCACCTCGCGCGACGTGACCGCACCCAGGGTGTCGAAGACGGCCTGGGCCCACGGCGACATCTTCTCCGACTCCGAGCCCGGGAGATAGCCGAGCTCCTGGCCGCCGACGGCGTAGAGAGGCCGGAAGACGACGACCTTCTGGTGCTGACCTCGCTCAAGCACGGCCTCCAAGCCGGCGCACAGGGCAAGCGCCGACTTGCCGGTGCCAGCCCGGCCGCCGAGGGAGACGATGCCCACCTCGGGGTCGAGCAGCATCTCCAGCGCGATCCGCTGCTCCGCCGAGCGGCCGTGGATGCCGAACGCCTCCCGGTCGCCACGGACGAGGTGCACCCGCTTGTCCGCGCCGATCCGTCCGAGGGCGGTCCCCCGCTCGGAGAGCAGCACCAACCCGGTGTGGCAGGGCAGGTCGCGGGCCTCGTCGACGTCGACCGCGCCGTCGTCGTACAGCTCGTCGAGCACGGCGGCAGGCAGGTCGAGCTCGGCCATGCCGGTGTAGCCGCTGTCGGAATCGGAGACGGTCTCGGCGCGATACTCCTCAGCCACCAGTCCGACTGCGGACGCCTTGATCCGCAGCGGCAGGTCCTTGGAGACGAGGGTGACGTCGTGGCCCTCGTCGGCCAGGTTGCGGGCAACGGCCAGGATGCGGGTGTCGTTGTCGCCGAGCCGGAAGCCGGACGGGAGCGCGGTCGGATCGGTGTGGTTGAGCTCGACGCGGACCGTGCCCCCCTCGTCGTTGACGGGCACCGGCTGGTCGAGGCGACCGTGGCTGACCCGGAGGTCGTCGAGCTGCCGCAGCGCGGTGCGCGCGAAGAAGCCCAGTTCGGGATGGTGCCGCTTCCCCTCGAGCTCGGTGATCACGACCACCGGCAAGACGACCTCATGCTCGGCGAACCGGCGCAGGGCGCCAGGGTCGGCCAGCAGCACGCTCGTGTCGAGCACGAAGGTGGTCGTCTGCGGATCGGTGGCTGACGTGCGGGAGGAACCGGTTCTCTTCGCGGCCGACACGTGCATCCCCTCACCGACCGGAGCGCGCACTTTCGCCCGGCCGCGCTAATTCGCATTGACGGACCGGGACGTGGCCCGGGCGCCGAAGTGCCGGCGCACCGTCGCGCGACGGGTCCGCCGCACGATCTGGTCGTGAATCTTCACGAACGTCTGGCCTCCCGATAGCGACAGACTTCCCCATCTGTCACTGTGGCGAACGTACGTCGCCCAGGTAACCGTTTTGGGTCGACACGCCCGAGCGGTGGGTGAACAGGAGATCACGGGCCTCCAGGGGGCCCACCTACGCCGGGGCGGCCGGTGGCCGGCTACTGGTGCGTACGACACGGCATATGTGACCTACGCACCAGTAGCCGTGCTCAGCTGCCCTGTCGGTCAGCACCACCGACTGCGGCAGCCCGAGGAACGGGAGAGGCAGCGTGGTCAGGCGCCGAATCGACGCTCACGCTCGGCGTACGCCCGGATGGCACGCAGGAAGTCGACCCGGCGGAAGTCGGGCCATAGCGCCTCGCAGAAGTAGAACTCGCTGTGCGCGCTCTGCCAGAGCAGGAAGCCGCCGAGGCGCTGCTCGCCGGAGGTGCGGATGACCAGGTCGGGGTCGGGCTGGCCCTTGGTGTAGAGGTGCTCGGAGATGTCCTCGGCAGAGATGGTCTCGGCGACCTGCTCAAGGGAGCGGCCCTCGGCGGCCTGCTCGAGGAGCAGCGACCGGACGGCATCGGCGATCTCGCGGCGACCGCCGTACCCGACCGCGATGTTGACCAGCAGCCCGTCGATGTCGCGGGTGGCGTCGGCTGCTGCCTTGAGCCGTTCCGAGGTGGTTGCCGGGAGCAGGTCCAACGCGCCGACGGGGTTGAGGCGCCAGCGGTGCGCCGCGGCGAGGGAGTCCACCGCGTTCTCGATGACCGAGAGCAGCCCGGTGAGCTGTTCGCTCGGCCGGTTGAGGTTGTCGGTCGACAACAGCCAGAGGGTGACCACCTTGACGCCGACCTCTTCGCACCAGCCCAGCAGCGGCTCGATGTTGTCGGCGCCCGCGCGATAGCCGTGTGCGGTGTCGGCGCCGACCGCCTTGGCCCATCTCCGGTTGCCGTCGAGCATCACGCCGACGTGATGGGGGATCCGCTCGTTCGGGAGGTGCCGGACCACTCGGGCTTCGTAGGCCGGGTAGAGCACCCGGCGCACGGCGTCCTTCCAACTGGCCACACCTTGATGGTAGTCGGCACTCGCCGTCCGCGTCGTCAGACTGCGACAGCGGCCAGCATCTCGACCAGGTCGTCGCGGCCGGGGCCGGCGGCGTACGGCGGTCGCCAGCCCGAGTCGTAGGCCGCGCGGGCCAGCGGCTCCGCGGGCTCCAGACAGGCGGGGAGCGCGGTCATCATGTAGAACGGGGCCGCGATCTCGTCGATGCGGGTGGTGAGTAGCGCATCGATGTGGCCCACCCGCAACTCGAGCCCAGGAGTGCGGAGGGCGGCCGCACGAAGAGCGCGCTCGAAGGTCGACCGCAGGGACCGGTGCCCGATCGGGACCGTCGTGCCGTCCGGCAGGGTGATCTCGACCGGCTCGGCGCCGGTCTCCAGCCAGGCCTCGAGCCCGGCGGGCCACCGCTTCGCGAGCACGTCGCCGACCTGGGGTCGGAAGCCGTGGGCGTGCTCGAACTGCATCACTCCGCGCCGGACCCAGCTGCCGTCGGCGGCGGGTCCCGGGTCGCGATCGACGCTGACGACCGGGTGGCCGCGTTGGGCGAGGGCGGCACCGGTCAGCAGTCCGGCTGGTCCTGATCCGATCACGACGATGTCCATCGCACTCACCCACTGGTTCGATACACTTAAAGTGTGTTCGTTACATTGATAGTAGCTCAAAATTGGAGGGTGTCAATTGCCTTCTCGTCCCTATCACTCCGAGCTGCGCGCCGAGCAAGCCCGCGCGACCCGACGGTCCCTGGTGGAGGCCGCCCACGAGCTGTTCGTCGAGCGGGGGTATGCCGGGACCACGATCGACGCCGTCGCCGAGCGCGCCCGGGTCAGCCGCAAGACCGTGTTCACGTCGGTCGGAGGCAAGGCGGAACTGCTCAAGGTGGCCTGGGACTGGGCGCTGGTCGGTGACGACGAACCAGTCCCGATGGTCGAGCGGCCCGAGGTGGCCGCCATGCTCGCCGAGACGGATCCGGCTCGCCTGGTCCACGCGTGGACCCGCTTCGTGGTCCCGATCACCCGACGACTCGCGCCCCTGCATCCGGTGATGGTGTCCGCGGCCAGGTCCGACCCCGAGATCGCGGCGCTCAACGAGATCTCCGAACAGAACCTGCTCGGCGGCGCCACCTCGTTCGTCGGCAGTCTGGCGAGGCTCGGTGGCTTGCGCGAGGGCTGGACCGTGGAGCGCGCGGCACAGGTGACCACCACGCTGATGGACCCGATGGCCTTCGACCGCCTCGTCCTCCGGTCTGGATGGACCGACGAGGAGTTCGCCGATTGGGTCGAGGACGTGGTGCTTGCCACGTTCTTCGCCGGACCCGCCACTGACGTCGTACTCTCGTCAGGGTGAACGACATGATCCGGGCCCGGATCGACGAGCTGCAGGGGCACCTCGACGATGTCCTGGCCGAGGTGAAGCCCCGGCTGCGCGGGTGGCTACACGCTGCCACGGCTCCGTTGACCTTGGCCGCTGGAATCGTGCTCGTGGCGCTGTCACCGACGGCGCCGACGCGGGTCGGCTCAGCGGTCTACGCCCTGTCGGCTCTGCTGCTGTTCACCGTCTCGGCGGTCTACCACCGGGGCCGCTGGTCTCCTCGGGCCCATGAGTTCTTGAAGCGCTTCGACCACGCCAACATCTTCGTGTTGATCGCGGGCTCCTACACCCCCTTCTCCTTGCTGCTGCTGGAGGGGCGCGACCGCGTGGTGATGCTGAGCGTGGTGTGGATCGGCGCCGCGCTCGGCGGGCTGTTCCGGATCTTCTGGGTGTCGGCGCCGCGCTGGCTGACCACGGCCATCTACCTCGCCCTCGGCTGGGCTGCGGTCTTCTACACGCCGGCGTTCGTCTCTGGCGCGCGCAATCTCGGGGTGGGGATCGGCACCGCCGTGCTGGTGCTTCTCGCCGTCGGCGGCGCCCTCTACACCTTGGGTGGGATCGTCTACGGCTTCCGGCGGCCCAATCCCTGGCCGCGGTGGTTCGGCTTCCACGAGGTCTTCCACACCCTCACCATCGTGGCCTTCGTGACCCACTACGTCGGCGTCTCGCTCGCGACGTACTCCCTGCGCTGACGCGCGGGGCGAGCTGGGCGGACGTCGTAGCGAGCGGTCGCTTGAGCGACCAGGGCGTATGACGTCCCACGGGGTGTGCCGAGAACGTCATCCTCTCCGGTCGCTACCGCGACCAGGTCCTACGACGTCCCACCCGGCTCGAGGGCGGCCGGGTCGGTGACGGGGGCAGCGCAGACCTGGTGGCGGCAGACATAGGCGGCAGGGCGACCGTCGACGGCATGCCGGCCGTCGAGAAGCGGGATGCCCGACACCGGGCCGTCGGCGACCGCGACGACCGCCCCGGGGCGGCGCCTGGCAACCTCAGCCAGGGCATCTCGATCGGCTTCCGGCGGTCCGACGACGGCGATCTCCTCGGGCCCGAGGGCCTGGACGGCGGCCGCGGCCAAGCTCCAGCCAGCGAACCGCGGCGCCTGCTCGGCGAGGCCGGTGATGGACGCCAGCGCCTCCTCGGCGGCCTCGCGATGCCGGGTCGAGCCGGTCAGAGCGGCATAGGTCGTCAACGCATGGACGGTCGCCGACAACCCAGCCGGGGAGGCGTTGTCGCCGGGGTCGCGCGGTCGCGTGACCAGCTGCTCGGCGTCGTCCGCGGTGTCGTAGAAGCCGCCGTCCTCGGCGCGGAAGTGAGCCAATGCCGTGTCGAGGAGCGTGCCGGCGAGCTCCAGCCAGGCGGGGTCCGCGGTAGCACCGCAGAGGGCCAGAAAGCCCGCGGCGACACAGCCGTAGTCCTCGAGCACGCCGGCATGCGGCCCGGCCACTCCGTCCCGGGAGACCCGCAGCAGCCGGTCGCCGCGGAGATGGATCTCGCGCAAGAGCTCGGCTGTCGCGGCGGCAGCGTCGACGTACTCCTGCTCGCCGAGCAACAGTCCCGCCTCGACCAGACCGGAGATGGCCAGCCCGTTCCATGCCGCGACGACCTTGTCGTCCCGTGCCGGCCGCACTCGGTCGGCGCGGGCCTCGAACAACCGCGCTCGTATGGCGTCCAGCCGGGCCGCGTCGTGGGCATCGACCGGGTCGGCGGGCAGCTGCAGGGTGGACGCACCGTGCTCGAACGTCCCCCGCGGCGTCACCTGGAGGACGTCGGCCGCCCAGGCGCCATCCTCCTCGCCGAGCACGTCGCGCAGCTGTCCGGGCGTCCACACATAGAAGCGGCCCTCCTCCCCCTCGGAGTCCGCGTCGAGGGCAGAGGCGAAGCCGGCCTGCGGCGTGCGCAGCTCACGGAGCAGGAAGTCGGCCGACTCGCGGGCGATCCGGTCACCGAGTGGGCCACCCCAGCGCGCATAGAGACCGACCAGCTGCGCGTTGTCGTAGAGCATCTTCTCGAAGTGCGGAACCACCCAGGCTTCGTCCACCGAGTAGCGAGCGAAGCCACCGCCGAGCTGGTCGTAGATCCCGCCGCGGGCCATCGCCTCCAGGGTGCCGTCGACCATCTGTCGGGCCACTTCGCCGCCGCGGAGCCGGAGGAACTCCAACACCATCGAGGGCGGGAACTTCGGCGCACCCCCGAAGCCACCGTGTGCGGCGTCGTACTGCGGTGCGAGCCGGTCGACCGCCCGGTTCAACGCCGCGTCATCGAGCGGCTGCTCGCCGCCCAGCGCCCCTTGCCGCTGCAGATGCGCCCGCACGCTGGCCGCTGCCCGGCTGACCTCGTCCCCGCGCTCCCGCCAGGCCTCCACGATCGCGGCCAGGACCTGCCGGAAGGCCGGCTGTCCGTGCCGCGGTTTGTCAGGGAAGTAGGTGCCCGCGAAGAACGGACTGCCGTCATGGTCGAGCACGCACGTCATCGGCCACCCGCCCTGGCCGGTCATCGTCTGCGTCGCCAGCATGTAGACCGTATCGATGTCGGGCCGCTCCTCCCGGTCGACCTTGATCGAGACGAAGTGCTCGTCGAGGTACGCCGCCGTCCCCGGGTCCTCGAACGACTCGTGGGCCATCACATGACACCAGTGACATGCAGCGTAGCCGACCGACAGCAGGATTGGTGTATCACGACGCTTCGCTTCCTCGAAGGCGTCGGGTCCCCACTCCCACCAATCCACTGGATTCTCGGCGTGTTGGAGCAGATACGGGCTTGTCGCGTTGGCGAGACGGTTGGCCATTCTCTGACTCCTGACGAGTGGCACGTGTATCATTTTGAGCCAAGTGATACACGAGAGTGATACACGAAGCAGATTTCGGAGAGTCGGGCGCGACTCCCACTCATCCAGCCTAGGAGGGACGCCGATGGCCACTCGCAAGAAGCCCACCCTGCTGGCCCAAGGCAAGCCCCGCACGCTCGGCGGCAGTGCGCGCCCGTGGCGGGTGCGGCTCTATGCGCCGGAGGACGGCGGCACGAAGTACCAGGTGATGTTCCGCGCCCCAGCTGGCGAGGGCGAGCCGTGGAAGCGCGTCCTGCGTCGGGCGAACTCCGAGGAGGAGGCGCGCAAGATCTTCGCCCAGGCAGAGGCAGCCCTCGACACCGAGAGGGAGACACCGGCCGGCGCCGACGTTCGTGCGAGTCGAACGATCGAGATGCTCGGCCGGGAGTACCTCTCGGAGAGCACACGGCGAGGCAAGCAGCCCCGCACGATGGAGCAGCGCGAGTCGCGCCTCAACGCCCACATCCTGCCCACCATCGGCGGCGTGCCCGTCGCGAAATGGCGGGTCGAGCACAGTCGACTCGTCATGGAGAAGGGAGCGAAGACGATCTTCTCCCAGCGCGGCCGCGAGGACCTACGTGGTCAGCTCGCCGCGATGCGCAAGCTCGCCTGGAGGCTCGACTGGCTCGACCAATCGATCGACCCGCTCGACGGCTTGGAGATCGGCCGGGCCAACGTCCTGCACGGAGCCACGGCGCAGTACGTCGACCCCCGTCTGCGGCCGGAGACGCGACAGGTGAAGGCGATGGCCGACGCCGCCGACAAGCTCTGTGGCCCGGGCGGAACCGACCCGCTGCTGACCCGGCTCCCCCTGTTCGGCACGAAAATCCGTGTCGCCGGCTTCGGCGGCCTGCGCCTCGGCGAGCAGAACGCGCTGCGCGCGATCGACGTCTTCTTCGAACACGGCTACGTCCACGTCAACGGCGCCTGGATCACACCGCGCGGCGCTGCCGGATTCCGTGGCCCGGTGAAGAACCACACCCTCCACGAGGTGCCGCTGCCCAAGTCGCTCCTGGTCGGCGAACTCCTCCCCCGCGTCAAGGAGCTGCTAGACCTACCCGGGAAGGCGTCTCTCCAGCAAGTCGTCAACGCCCAAGAGGAGGAGCGCCAGCGGCGTGCATCACTGGCCGCGAAGGAGAAGGACCGGAACCTCGCATGGTGGAACTACCCGGTTGCACCCGAGGACGAGTTCTGGCTCTTCGTCGACACCGAGACCGGCCTCCCCGTGAAGCCCGAGGCCCACAACGAACGCTGGCACCGCATCCGCGCCTGGGTCGAGGACAACGACCCAGACAACGCCTGGCCCAAGACGATCGTCTACCGCAACCTGCGCCACCACGCCGCGACCAAATGGTTCCACGACGAGCTCGGCGAGCCCTGGGAGGTCGTCGCCCAGTACCTCGGCGACAAGCTCACGACCGTGCTCAACCACTACGTCCGAGCTGGCGAGGATGCCCTACGGGACTCGGTCAGCAAGCTGGCCGAGTTGTAGTGCCGTCCAATCCAAGTGAGAATCCAAGCTTCTGTAACCACAGTCCCGCTCAATCACCCTTGGGCCGTCTCGCCTTCGGCGGTGTCGCCGGAACCGCCGTCGATCGAGTCTGTCTCCTGCTGCACCTCTTCGATGCCGAAGCGGAGCACGCGGGGATCTTCGCCCGGCCAAACAACAAAGTACTCGCCAGTCTCGATGCGCACCTGTGGCTCATCTTCGCCCTGAACGTCCTCGAACACACCCAAGGCGATGGAGGTGCCGTCGACGGGAGAGAGGCCTTCCTTGCCCTCAGGCATCCTGCAGGACATCAGGGAAGTGCGCCGGTCAAAGAGAATCGCCTCGGCGTCGAGCACGCCTGTCTCAATGTGGGTAACACGATCAAGAGCTTCCCTAAACTCGATCGAGTACCAAACCTCAAGTTCGTCAAGTCCGCCGTACGGTGTTACGAGGACGTAGTGTCCTGCGTTGTCTCCTAGGCCCTCAATCTCACGGAGGATCGTCGACGCTGTCGGTTCAAGCACATCGTCTCGCAGCGACCGGAGCTCTTTGACGATCTTGTGCTCCTCGCCCTCTGCGAATCCCTGGGCGATGATTCGACCAAGTTCTTTCGGATCGGCATAGGTCTGGTTGAACACCTTGTCGACGACGTAGTGCCGTGGAACTCGGAAGTTCATCCCAAGGATGGGGCGAGACGCGTCAGCAGCCACCGGAACGTCTTCAACAACCTGAATCTCGGCAGCAAGCTGCGGTCGCTCACGCAACGTCTCACGGAGACCAACTCGCAGTTCCTCGACGCGTTCTGCGGACACAGGTTCCCGTGCCAGACGCCCGTCCTCCGCGGCGTCCCACTTGGCGATCTCCTCGGAGAACCTCTGTTTGAGGCTCGTTTCCCTCGCGGTCAAGTCGGTGCCGCCACCTTCGAGAAGGCGCAAGAACCGCTTGTACTCTGACGCGGTCTCTTGGTCGTCAGCCGGAGGCAATGGACCGCGTGACGCGGCGAGCGCCGCCAACTGGGCACGATCGATGTAGCCGGAGAAGCTGAAGAGTCTGCGCGCGGCTCGATGTCGTTGTCCGCATCTCCCACCAGTCCCATCGGCTGAATGGTGCAGCTCCTCGCTCTGCCAAGCTGCGCGCCGCAAGGATTTCGGCCCACGTGCCTCGCGGTGTTACCACCGCGCGCAGATCCGAGTCATCAGGATCGCGCTCGTCCTTCTTGTCGGCGAGGTAGTCCAACCATCCGGCGAGAACCAGTTGGCCGCCTCGGACGTGAGAACGGCCCGACCCTTCCCGGTCGAACTCAAACAGGCCGTTCAACTCCTGCGCAGCCAGCTTGGCCGCGTCAGGCTTCTTGGCGTCCAGGGCCAACTTGACCAGTTCGACCATCGCCCAGGTTCCTCGAGCCTGAAAGTCCTCACGCTCGACTGAGGCAGAATAGGAGTAGGCGGCCAGGTTCTGGACACACGTTGTGATCCGTGATGGCACGGAGTCGAACTCAGGGCCGCCGTGCCGAAGAACGTCAAACCACAGCCGGGTGAAGCTCCTGAGGCATTCGTCGACGTACTCGGCCAAGCCGGTTCTGGGGGCTTCCAACGCACGTGTCATCGCTGCGCTGACGAACATGCCAGCAATACGGGGTGACAGCAGCGCATCCTGTTCGACCTCGCCGATGCTGCGGAACAACCAGTCCCGGCGAGTGAACGATGCCCGCCGAGAGGAGTCCAGACTCGCAGGCTCGGCCATCCAAACGCCGCGGACGACGTGACCGAGGAAGCTCCAAGGCTCGTTCGGCGGTGGCGAGGGCCCCCGATCGCAGATTGGTGCCGATTGCGTCCTTCAGGTTGGCGATCTCGCGATCAGTTTCCTCGTCGGGTGTCACCGATCCAGTTGGCTCGAGTTCAATGCTGGATTGGAGAAGCCGCACAACTCGGACAGTCGTCGCTTCATCGAGCGGTTTGGACGTGACAACGCGGAAAGCCGTCTCACCCAGCCGCGTTCGGTCGCCCGGCTCTACGTCAATCGAGACCCGAGGCGGCTCATACACCTCGGCGGGATCGCTGCTTGTCGGGCTTCCCTCGGTCGCACGTAAGCCGAGTGAGTCAATGGCCTGCTGGACGATCTTGGCCCGTATCGTCTTGATGACGCGGCCCGCCTCGGAGACGGGCACTCGTACGGTCGCTGACGATGCCTTTGGAAGCCCCGCTGACCAATCGGCGACCACGAGACCTTCCAGTTGCCTCCTCGCGTCTGCGTACCGGCGCGACACCGCGCTAAGCCGAGTAGACAGAGTGTCGACCAGCGACACGCGCACGACCTCGTCAAGACGCGACGGGTGTCCGAACAGTTGCATCAACTTGGTCGTCGACACGACGAGCATGAAGACGGTAGGCGTGAACCAGAGGATGGCTACACCGAGTGTCCCGAAGCCACTTGGGAGCCAGATCGTTTCGATAGCTATCACTGCGTTGGCGACGAGGCCCACGCCCACGAACCAGCCTGCCTTGATGTACTCCAACACTCGGTCCCGTGAGGCACCGATGGCGAGCGGCGCTTCAGCAAACAGTTGGGCGGCAATGGCGAGCCCCGCGAATCCCACCGACAGGAAGGTCGTTTGCACCTGCCAGAGGATTCCGTCGCCTCCGGCGGTGGCGGGCAGGTGTTGGCGGACCCAGCCAGGGTCGCCCTCGTAGTGCGCCACGGCGAGCAGCGCCACGCTGATGATGAGCGTGCACACCAGGAACAGGACATCGCGCCACTTCATGCGGCCGGACTCTCTGATCGGACCTTTGGCTGGAGCTGCATCGTCACACCAGCCCGAAGTAGCGATCGAAGAACGTGAGCAGCTTCTCGATGACCGTCTGCTTCTTGGCGGCGTGGCCGGCACCCGGTGAGAACCGGGAGACGGGCGGGAGGATGCGCGTGATGGCCGTTCCTCCAGTTGGGACCGCACCGTCGCGGAAGGCGCTCTCGACGAACGCGCGGGTCTCCTCGGGCTTGAGGTTCTCCTCGGAGATGATCGCCTCCAACTCCTCGGCTCGCCTCGCCTCTACGAAGATGCGCCAGTCCTCACGGGTATCGCCGGTGACGTTGACGGAGTCGACGAAGGCCATGATGAGGTCGCTCTTGTTGCGCAACGACGGGCTGGAGTCGATGGCGCGGGTGATGTTGGTGACGGCTTCCATCTCGACGCCGGAGCCGTTGCCTCGCGCTTCGCGCCACTGCTCGATGAGCAAGAGGATGTAGTCGACGTTGACCTCGACCTGCTTGACCAACTCGATCTCGAAGACGACATCGTCGTTGATCGACTCCTTCTCGGCATCGTCGACCTGCCGGAACTCCGCGTAGAGGTTGAGGTAGATCGAGCGGTAGTCCTGGAACTCTCGCTCGGTGAGCAGCTCGTTGCCGGTGAAGTCGTCGAAGGCCGTGAGGATGTTGCGCAGGCGCAGCACCCCGCCGAACAGCGCGATGAACTCCTTCTTCGCCGACTCCCCCACGATATCCACGCCGAGCGGGTAGAGCGACTTGAGTTCGGTGACGATGCGCTCGTACTCGGCGTAGTACTCCGCGTACGGCTTGAGCAGGACGATGCCGCGGGCGTCCTTGTTGCCGAACAGAGCGAGCGCGTCGTTGGTCGCGTCCTCTAGATCCCGGAAGGACACGATGTTGCCGTAGGTCTTCACCGAGTTCAGAATCCGGTTGGTGCGTGAGTACGCCTGGATCAGCCCGTGGGCGCGGAGGTTCTTGTCGACCCACAAGGTGTTGAGCGTTGTCGCGTCGAAGCCGGTGAGGAACATGTTGACCACGATCGCCATGTCGAGCTCGCGGTTCTTCAGCCGTCCCGACAGGTCCTTGTAGTAGGACTGAAAGCCGTCGGCGCTGGTGTCCCATGATGTGCCGAACATGTCGTTGAAGTCTTGGATCGCGTCTTCCAGGAAGTCGCGCGAGCTCTCGTCCAGCGCTCCGGTGTCGAAGCCCTCCTCGTCGAGCAGACCGTCAGCCTCGGCCTCGTTGGCGGCGTAGGAGTAGATGATGCCGATCTTCAACCGCTGGTACGCCGGGTCGAGCTCCTCGCGCTTGCGCTGCTCCATCTCGAACAGCGTGTAGTAGCGCTTGGCTGCGTCGATGGATGCAGCCGCGAACATCGAGTTGAACCCGCTGACCCGCTTGTCCTTCAACACGTACGTCGAGTTGCGCTTGGTCTTCTGGTCGAAGTGGTCGAGGGCGTAGGTGACGACATTGCCCATCCGCTCGGGCGAGAGCAGTGCCTTCTCCGTGTCGATCGCCGCTACCTGCGCGGTCGGCAGATGATCGGGCAGCTTGACGGTGTTGACGTAGTCGATCCGGAACGGCAGCACGTTCTTGTCGTTGATCGCATCCACGATCGTGTAGGTGTGCAGCCGCTCACCGAAGGCCTGCTCGGTGGTTCGCAAACGTGGGCTGCCAGCGGTACCGGCGTTCTCGGCGAAGATCGGAGTGCCCGTGAAGCCGAACAAGTGATAGCGCTTGAACGCCTTCTCCACCGCCTCGTGCATGTCTCCGAACTGGCTGCGGTGGCACTCATCGAAGATGACCACGACGTGGCCGTTGAAGATCTCATGTCCGCGGCTATGGCCGATGAATCGAGCAAGCTTCTGGATCGTGGTGACGATGATTCGTGACCCCGGGTCTTCAAGCCTCCTCGCCAGATGGGCAGTGTTGTTGGTCCCGTCGACCGCGCCCTTTTCGAAGCGGTCGTACTCCCGCTGGGTTTGGTAGTCGAGGTCCTTGCGGTCGACCACGAACAGCACCTTGTCGACGCCCTCCATCTTCGAGGCGAGCTGCGCCGCCTTGAAGGAAGTGAGCGTCTTGCCCGAGCCCGTCGTGTGCCAGACGTAGCCGCCAGCCGCCGCAGTGCCGAGCTGCTTGGCGTTGGTTGAGGTCAGGATGCGCAACAGGATTCGCTCGGCGGCGACGATCTGGTAGGGCCGCATCACCAGCAGTTTCTGGTCGACGTCGAAGACGCAGTACTTCGTCAAGATGTTGAGCAGCGTGTGCTTGGCGAAGAAGGTCTTGGTAAACCCGACCAGATCGGTGATCGCACGGTTGTTGGCATCCGCCCACCAGCTCGTGAACTCGAAGCTGTTGGATGTCTTTCGTCGACCACGCTTGCCTCCGGCCTGCTCGGCAAGGTGGGAGTCGCGAGTGGTGTTGGAGTAGTACTTCGTCAGCGTGCCGTTGGAGATCACGAACAACTGGACGTACTCGAACAGCCCGGATCCGGCCCAGAACGAGTCGCGCTGGTAGCGGTTGATCTGGTTGAACGCCTCGCGGATGTCGACCCCGCGCCGCTTGAGCTCGATGTGGACCATCGGCAGGCCGTTGACGAGCACCGTGACGTCGTATCGGTTCGCACGGACGCCCGGCACCTCGTACTGGTTGATGACCTGGAGTCGGTTGTTGTGGATGTTGGTCTTGTCGAGCAGGTAGATGTTCTTGCTCGTGCCGTCGTCGCGCTTAAGGACCTGGACGTGGTCGGTCTGGATACGAGCGGTCTTCTCGACAATCCCCTCGTTCGCACCGGAGATCTTGTCGAACATCTGCTTCCACTCGGCTTCGGAGAACTCGACCCGGTTGAGAGCCTCCAGTTGGGCGCGGAGGTTCGCGATCAGGTCGGCCTCGCCTCTGATCGGCAGGTACTCATACGCCTGGCCCTGGAGTTGCGCAACGAAGGCCGCCTCCATTTCGGCCTCCGACTGGTAGCCCGTCGCCGGAGTCTCCTCAGGCACGAACTCGGCGACAACCGTGCTCTCGTCAGAGACCGAGATCGGCTCGTAGCGGTACGTCGGGTCGGGCGCACTCATGACTCGACCACCACCCACCATCCGGCCTTAGCCGATCCAACGCGGCGCACCCGGCCCTCGGCCTTGAGATCTGCGAGGTGCCGTTCGACGGTGCGTGAGGTCTTGCCGAGACGATCTGCGATCGCGGCGGCGCTCAGGGTCGGCTCACCGCGCAGGAGAAGGAGGATCGAGTCGGTTACTCCGACATTTGCCCCGACATTTACTCCGACATTGGCGACGTCAGCCTTCGCGCGCGCCTCGTAGGAGGCGAGCGACTCCGTGATGACGCCGAGCATGTAGTCGATGAAGACAGCCGCATCGATCTCCGGCTCCCGGGACGCCTGGAGGGCCTGGTAGTAACCCTCCTGCTCCTGACGGATCAGCGTCTCGGTCGGCATCCAGGCGAACACCGGACGCCACCGGCTCAGGATCAGCGTCTGCCACAGCCGGCCGATCCGGCCGTTCCCGTCACGGAACGGGTGAATGTGCTCGATCAGGAAGTGGGCTGCGCTGGAGACGATCAGTGGGTGATCAGCGGAAGCACTACCCCACTCCATAAGCTCGGTGACCAACCGCGGCACCTTCGCCACCCGTGAGCCGGTGTGCAGCACCGTCCCGTCTGGATGGACGATCTCCACATCTACCGTGCGGAATACGCCCGCCTCCGGTTGCAGCCCGACGGTCAGCAGACCGTGGGCGCGCAGGAAGTCGTCGACGCTCCACGGGTCGAGATCCCCGAGCGCGTCGTAGGCGGCGAGCGCGTTCTCGACCTCCTTCACCTCGCGAGGCGGCGCGAACACCGGCTCCCCGTTCGCGACGTCCTCGACCTGAGCCAGCGTCAACTCATTGCCCTCGATCGCGGTCGAGGAGTGCACCGAGTTGATCCGGTTCGTGCGACGCAGCTCCGGCACGCGACCCGACAGCTCCTCGACCGCACTGATTCGGCCGAGCAGTTCGACGATCTGCTCGATCCGCCCCGGCCAGTCCGGCCTGCGGCTGTAGAAGTCGGGGATCACGCCGCCGCCTTCTCAGGGAAGGTGAGCAGCCGGTCGCGGTAGAACTCGTACTGCCGCCTTCGCGCAGCGATCTCCGCCGGGAGGCCAGCCGAGAGGTCGTTCACGAGGGCGTCGAACTTGTCGAGGATCGCGACGATGCGGTCCTGCTCACCTCGGTCCGGGACCGGAATCGCAATCTTGGAGAAGCCCTCCAGGAGCAAGGTGTTGACCTTGGTCCGGGCCACGTACTTCACCTTCTGGCGTGTGAACCAATCGGTCTGCATCACGTAGGAGACATACGACGGGTTGAGGTCATGCCGGAAGGCATAGCTGTGGTCGTGAATCGCAACCGGCTCGACGCCCAGCCAGGCGACTGCCTTGGCTACGTCCTCAACTGTCTCGCCGACATCGACAAGCACTACATCCCCCGGTTCGGCGTAGCGGAGCCCAGCACCGATCTCAGGACGGAGGTAGGAGATGACCTCGTCAGCTGCCGTTCCGTAGTGCGTATAGATCTCGCCGTAGTGGATGCACGGAACGCCTTCATCTGCGTAGTCGGCCTTTGTGAATCGCCTTCCGCGAATGAACTGGCCAAGCTCACCCATCGGAACCCACCGGACCGATTGGGGGGGGGGCTTCGGCGAATGTCAGGAGCGAGTCGCGATAAAACGCATACTGGCGAGAGCGCAACTCAAGCTCGGCCTCAAACTCGGCCTCAAGCTCGGCTTGCAGCATCTCCATTTTACCGAGCATTTCGGCGATCGCCTGCTGAACCGCCGGCGGGGGCACAGGAATCTTGAATTCCAGCAGCGCGGGGCCACCGATGGCAGCCATCGAGCCATCCGTTCGGCCAGCTGACGACAGAATCGCCCCCGCCCTGGCCCGGCAGACTTGGGCCACGTAGTCGAGAAGTATGTCCTCGCGCGGCACAAGGGCACGCATGTCCTGATTCAGCGTCGTAGCGAACGGCACCAACGCCACCGGGAGACGGCGACGAAGGATGTTGGATCGGACAACGAAGGCCACCGAGCCGGCCGGCACCAACTTGACCGCAGACGATTCGAGAGCCGCCGCAGCAATGCGGTCCTCCGTCCCGGAGAGCGTGCCGCGGATCATGTCCTTCGGCGAAAGCCACGGGATGATGCCGTCCTGCCAATAGTCAGCGCGACCCTTCGAGGGCGTTCCTCCGCCATACCAGGTCCCGATGTTGCGAAGTGCCTCAAACGGAACCCCGTCGGGGCAGTGCTCCGCGATGAGGTCGTCGATGCGACTCACGACTCCCCCTCCAGGTCAGCGACGATGGCGTCGATCTCGGTGCGGAGCGCTGACTGACGCTCGACAACGCGGGCGATCTCAGCATTGAGCGCCTTGATGTCGGTTGCCTCGCGGGTGTCCTCCGCTTCGACGTACGAGCTGACCGCGATGTTGTAGCCGTTGTCGGCGACGGTCGCGTGGTCGACCAGGGTGGCGAAGTGAGCGATGTCCTCGCGGTTGGTGAAGGCATCGAGGATCGTCTGCTGGTGCGCAACGGTGAGCTTGTTCTTGTTGCCCTGCCGCGTGAAGAGCGCCGAGCCGTCGATGAAGAGGACGTGGTTGTCGGTCTTGGACTTCTTGAGCACGATGATGCAGGTCGCGATCGTCGTGCCGAAGAACAGGTCCTGCGGGAGTTGGATGACGGTGTCGACGAAGTTGTTGTCGACCAAGTACTTGCGGATCTTGGCCTCGGCTCCGCCTCGGTAGAGCACACCGGGGAACTCGACGATCGCGGCTGTCCCGTTGACCGCGAGCCAGCTCAGGATGTGCATCGTGAAGGCAAGGTCCGCCTTCGACTTCGGCGCCAGCACGCCCGCCGGGGCGTAGCGCGGGTCGTTGATGAGCAGCGGGTTCGCGTCGCCCTCCCACCTGATGGAGTAGGGCGGGTTGGACACGATCGCCTCGAACGGCTCGTCGTCCCAGTGGGCCGGGTCTATGAGGGTGTCGCCGTGGGCGATGTCGAACTTCTCGTAGTTGATGTCGTGCAGGAACATGTTGATTCGACACAGGTTGAAGGTGGTCAGGTTGATCTCTTGGCCGAAGTAGCCCTGACGCACGTTCTCGTGGCCGAGCACCTTGTCGAACTTCAAGAGCAGTGAGCCTGACCCGCAGGCGGGGTCGTAGACCTTGTTGACCTCGGTCTTGCCGACGACCGTGATCCGAGCGAGCAGCTCGGAGACCTCCTGCGGCGTGTAGTACTCGCCGCCGGACTTGCCGGCGCTGGAGGCGTACATGCCCATCAGGAACTCGTAGGCGTCCCCGAACGCGTCGATCGTGTTGTTCGCGTAACCAAGCGGCAGGTCCCCGATCGCGTCGAGCAGCTTGACCAGCTTTTCGTTGCGCTTGGCCACCGTCGGCCCGAGTTTGCTGCTGTTGACGTCGAGGTCGTCAAACAATCCCTTGATGTCGTCCTCAGAGTCCGAGCCGACCGCGCTGCCCTCGATGTTCTTGAACACTCGCGCCAGCGTCTCGTTGAGGTCAGCGTCGTGGCGCGCCTTCTCGCGGACGTTGGCGAAGAGGTCTTGGGGAAGGACGTAGAAGCCCTTCTCCTTGACGGTCTCCTCGCGCCCGAACTCCGCGTCGGCGCCTGCGAGGTAGCGGTAGTCGAAGTCGGGATTGCCGGCCTTGCGCTCGGCCTCGTTGAGGTAGGCGGTCAGGTTCTCGGAGATGAAGCGGTAGAACAGCATTCCAAGCACGTAGGACTTGAAGTCCCAGCCGTCGACGCTGCCGCGCAGGTCGTTGGCGATCCGCCAGATCGTCTTGTGGAGCTCCGCGCGCTGCGCTTCCTTGGAGGCGCTCACGCGTCGAACTCCAATTGCTCGTCCGCAGGCATGGAGTTCTGGAACTCGGTGCGGACGTCCCGCAACCTTCGGCCGTCCGCCACCGCCCAGAAGTACCAGCCGTTGGTGGCTCTCTTCCGCAACGAGTGTCCAGCGGCCGACGGGGACGTGAAGCGCTTCCCGCCCAACTCGATGGCGCCATCAGCGGTCAAGACTGCTTCAGTGCCCTTGAAGTCACGGTGAGTCGCAACGAGCTTGTCCCCAGCGGCAAGCAGTCCTGCCTCGATGAGGTGCTTGAGCTCGACCCAGTCGCCGGCCTTGGTCTGCGGGTCGACGACCTTGCCGTGGTGGCCCTCGGGGACCGGCCATACGCTGAGCAGCCTGTCGATCAGTTCCGTCGTCCGCTCATCGATGAGGGGCTCAGCCCATGTCTCGCCTTCGGTCCGCTTGATGACGCGGCCGGTGAGGGTGATCGTGTTGTGGTCCTGCAATGCGCCACGCTTCGACGTCCACGGTCCGTTCGACACCTTGGAGTTCAGCGACTTGGTCAGGAGCGTCAGGTTGCCGAGTCGGTGAACCCTTGCTTGTCGAGCCTCCGCTTCCTCAGGGGTGCCGACTGGCCAGGTGTCCTTCCAGCTCCGTGGCAGGAGGTGCTCGATGGGGTAGCCCTTCCGCTCGATCTGAGGCTGTCCGGTCTCGGCGCGGTAGCTGTCCTCGATCGCCTCCAGGACCATGCGCAAGCGACCGCGGGGGAACCGGGAGTAGGCAGCCTCGGTGGTCAGCGTCCTGCGGAGCTCTTCGTCACCCGGCCAGTAGGTGCTGGTCACGTTGAGACGTGCGAGATGTCCGGTGATCCGCTCAGCCAGATCGGTTGACGGCGCGCTTAAGTTGGCCGCGATCACGTCGGCCACGATGCGGCCTAGATCGCTACCCGACAGGCGGAGGAGCTGACGCCGCACAACCCAGCTCTCGGCAGCTCGGATGATCTTGTCGATCGAGTCGGGCGCAAGATCCCGGCCCGGTTCGTGGAGCCAGATCAGTAACGGCTTCAGAACTTCGACGCCTCCGGCCTGCATGCGGTAGACCGCCATCTCGGCGGCGTTGAGACTCCCACCGGGCCTGGCAGCCGCCTCGGTCCACGCTTCGTACTGCTCGGCCTGGCTTTTGATGACGGGCAGCAGGTCGGCCATCTTGTGACCGGACTCCAGTTCGACGTACGACTTGAACCGATTGAAGGTCGCCTGCGGGCTGACCTCTTCGCCCGTACAAGCGACGAGCCACTGGTTGAGGAACAGCGAGCTGCGACTGACGAAGTTACGTCCGACACTGACTTCCTTCATCCAGAACTTCGTCTCGAAGGGCCAGTCCTCACGGTAGGCCTTGGTCGTGTCGCCACCTTCTGCCTCAAGGCGTTGGAACACGAAGTTGCGCACCAGGTCGGCCGCCGTCAGCGGCGTGCCGCGGGCGTTGAGGGTCTCGAAGATCTCCTGGGAGTTCTCCGATGCCTCCAGCTCGATCGAGACCAGTTGAAGTCCGTCGAGCAGGACATCGGTGAGCTCCTTCGCCTTGCTGACGTAGTCGCCTGACTCCGGTGAACCAAGCCATTGCTCGACCACCGTGGAAAAGTAGGCGTGCGCGGCAACGATCTGCGAGTCCGCATGGGTGAGGTCGGCATGGTCGACAGGCGGTTCGGCCGACATCACCTCATCGAAGGCCGGCTTGTCCTTATTGAGATGACGGACCTTGAGCCGACTGTCGCCTTCCTCGACGTAGATCTCGTCGTTGTGCGTGAGGCGCTCGAGCTGACCGGCCAGCCGTGTTTGACCGGACTCGGCCAACAATGCGCACGTTGCGTCGGCAAGGATCTGCAACGTGGTCAGACGCTGTTGGCCGTCGATGACGTTCCACGTCGTCAGGCGTTTGCTCTGAGCCTCGTGGGACTGGATGACAACCGCACCCAGGAAGTGCGTGGCCGCCAGATGAGGCTCCGCGATTCGCAGCTCGGCGATCCGGCGGATGTCCTTCCACAACGGCTCCCACTGCTCGTCCTCCTTCCAGACGTACGGGCGCTGGAACAGCGGGATGACGAAGTGCTGCGGCAGGTTGAACAACTGCAGCGGCGTCCGCTTGAAGGTCTCCACGTGGCCCATCCTGCCGTGTACCTCCGACAAAAGTCGGAGAAACCCCCGCGACTACGAGCTGAGCGCGTCGCTGGCTGCTGCAAGCAGGAGTTCGAGACTCGGGCCGTCGACGCCGTGCTCGACAAGATCGGCCACCGCGATCCTCTGGAGGACCCGCCGTCGTCGACATCCGTCAACGGTCACTGACGGCTCCCGAATCCGCCCTTCCGATCGGCCTTCTCAACCCCCTCAAGGCCCGGCACGCATGCTACGAAAGTAGGTAACCCCATGCGCGTGAAAGTGGGTCTGAACTGCGGGTTCGTGGTTGTCGACGGTTGTGGACGGAGGTGATTTCGATGCACGGTGGCATGAAGGTCTACCGGGGCGCAGCAGCGGCGGCTCGGCACTACGTCGAGGCTGACCGTTCGCGGGCTGACGACTACTACCTTGCCGAGGGCACCGGGGTCGCCATGCGGATCGTCGCCACTCCCGACTCTCTTGGCCAGCGCGCCGACATGGACGGCGAGACGTACGAGAGGTGGGTGGGTGGATTCGACGTCGAGGCCGGTGCTACCAAGGGCCGGTTGCGTAAGGACGACCAGGCAGTGCGCTTCGTCGAGATCACTGTGAACGGGCCGAAGACATGGTCGCTCGCGGCGGCGTTGCACCCCGAGATCGCCGAGGCGTACGACGCCGCGCAGATGGCGGCGGCCGAGGAGGTCGCCAGTTGGCTCGCCTCCCACGCCACCACCCGCGTCGGGCCGCGTGGGCGGCAGGTGCAGGTGCCTGTCGAGCAGATCGAGGCGGCCGTCGTACGCCACTTCACCTCCCGGGCCGGTGACCCGCATCGGCATCTGCACCTCCAGATCAACGCCCGGGTGTTCGCGCAAGGCGCATGGCGGGGTCTGCACACCGTCGGGGTCCGCGACAGCCTGGAGGCGATCAACGGCATCGGCCAGGCGGCCGTGATGACCCACCCGGCGTTCCGGGCCGCGCTGGCTGCACACGGGCTCACGCTGGATGCCGAGACCGGGGAGGTCGCTGAGCTGGCACCGTATGCCGGGGCGTTCAGCGCCCGTGCTCGGCAGATCGAGACGAACATCGACACCTACGAAGCCCAGTGGCGTGCCGACCACCCAGGTGAGGAGCCCGGGCCGGCGTTGCAACAGGCATGGGACCGTCGCGCGTGGGCCGACGCCCGCCCCGACAAGGTGGTGCCGACCAGCGGTGCCGCGTTGCAAGCGCGGTGGGTCGAGGAGTTGCACGAGCTCGGATACCGCGCGCCCCTGGTTGCGCCCGTGGTGCCCGCGTTGCGCCCGGGGTCGCTGGACCGCAACGGGCTGGTCGAGCTCGCAATGGTCCGGCTCGGTGCGCGACGCTCGGCCTGGAACGCCGCCGACGCCCGTGGTGAGGTCGAGCGGCTGCTGGCATCCACGGGCGCAGCCGTCGACGGCGCCGTGCGCCGTGAGCTGGCCGAGGATCTGACTGCGATGGTGGTTGCGGCGTCGCGGCCGTTGCTGGGTCGCTCCGATGTGCCCGAGCACGTCCGCAACCTGACGGCGACCGACGTGCTCGCCGTCGAGCACGAGATCGTCGACCGCATCACCGCCCGTGCCGAGGCCAAGACCCTCACCGTCATCGAAGGAGCTGCGGGCGCGGGCAAGACGACCCGGCTGGCCGCAACCCGGAAGGCGGTCGAAGCCCGAGGCCACCTGATGCTCGTCGTCACACCGACGCGCAAAGCCGCACAGGTCGCGACCGCCGAGGTCGGCAGGGCGCACTCGGTCGCATGGTTGCTGTTCCAGCACGGGTTCCGCTGGGACGCCGACGGACGCTGGACCCGCGTCGAGGCGCAGCCCTCGCGCGGTGCATTGCTCTCCCCCGGCGACCTCATGGTGGTCGACGAGGCCGGCATGCTCGACCAGGACACCGCCCGCGCGCTCCTGCACCTGGCCGACGAGATGCGCGCCACCGTGATGCTCGTCGGCGACCGACACCAACTTCCCGCCGTCGGACGCGGCGGCGTGCTCGACCTCGCCGTCCGTTACGCACCCGACCGGGTGACGCAGCTCGACACCGTGCGCCGCTTCACCGACCCCGCCTACGCCGAGCTGTCGTTGCAGATGCGCCGTGGCGAGAAGCCGGGCGAGGTCTTCGACGAGTTGCTGCGTCGTGGCGAGATCATGATCCACGCCAGCGACGTCGAACGGCAGCAGAAGCTCGCGGTGCGCACCATGCGTGGCGACCTCGTCGTCGCCGACACCCGCGAGCAGGTCGCCAGGATCAACGGCCTCACGCATCAGGTGCGCACAAGCATCGGCGAGGTCACCGACGCCGTCGTGACCGCCTCGGGCGAACGCATCGGTGTCGGCGACCGCATCGCCACCCGACGCAACGACCACGACACCGATGTCGCCAACCGCGAGACCTGGACCGTCATCGCAGCCGAGGGCGGCACGCTCACCGTCCAGGGCGAGGCGGGCAAGCGGGTGCTGCCACCGGAGTACTTGCGTGCTCACGTCGAACTGGCTTACGCGACCACCGCCTACGGTGCACAGGGCTCCACCGTGCCGGTCTCCCACGTCGTCGTCGGCGAGCACACCGGCGCGGCGTCGGCGTACGTCGGCATGACCCGCGGCCGCGAGCGGAACGTCGCCCACATGGTCGCTGAGTCGGTCGAGGATGCCCGCAGCCAGTGGGTTGCCGTGTTCGGCCGCGACCGCGCGGACCTCGGTCCGACCCACGCACGCGGAGCAGCAGCCGAGGCGATCGAGCGCTACGGCCCCAACGCACCCAAGCGGCCCGCCCAGCGGCGAGTGGCGCGGCGCAACGACGACGACTTCACCTACCGCCCGCCAGCCTCGTCGCCGTCGTCCGGCCCCAGCCTCGGTCTCTAACCTTCGGCAGGCGGAGGGCGCGGGTCGAAGCGCGACCGTCGCGGTGGAGGGGGTTTCGGCAGGCGAAGCCGCTTCGTCTGACGGTTCCAGACCTGCGAGGTCTGGCCCGGCACGATCTGTTCCATCGCGTACCGCTCGGCGTCGATGTCGAACGGCTCCCGCGCGATGAACACGGCCAGCTTCCATGCCTCGCGGATCGGCTCGGGCAGGTTGAGCTCGTCCCAGACGTCGATAAGCAGAGCGCCGTCGATCCAGCGGATCATCTCGTCAGGGTGATGCCGCTGGATGAGAATCTCGTAGGCGCGCTTGCGGTCCTCGCGGTTGAGCAGATGGAACGTGCGTCTCTGGCCGTCGCGCAGCGAGTCCCTGATGGTCAGCCGTGCGAAGCACGCCGGTGTCTCCACGCCCCACAGGATGCTCGGCGACCAGAACGGCACCACGTCCGGGTGGAGGTGCTGGACCCAGTCGATGTGCACCCGCAGGTTGATGTCGTGCCCGGTGGCTTCGAGGAGCCGCTGAGCGACCTTGAGCGACGGTGACTTCAGACCACGCTCGTACGCCGACAGCGTCGCCTGCGACGTACCCGCCTTCTCCGCCAGCTCGACCTGGGTCATGCCGCGCGACCGGCGAGCCCATTCGATCAAGTAGGAGCGGTCCATCCGCCCACGATAAACCCGCTGTATATCCGATTGAACGTATTGACCTCGAAAAGTGGGACCCCGAGAACACCTACCTGTTGCAGCGAACCACCGGGGTTCGCGCCAACTTGGAGGAACCATGCACAGGCACACCACCGACACCCCGTTCCACGAGCGCCACGACGAGGAGCTGCTGACCCTGGAGGAGGTCGCCGAGATCCTGAAGGCGTCCGAGCACACGCTGCGCTGGTGGCGCCAGCAGGGCAAGGGGCCGGAGTTCTTCACGATGGGCAAGCGGCTCTACACCACCGTCGGCGACGTCCGCGGCTTCATCCGCAAGCAGCGCCTCGCCGCCAAGCCGATCATCGGCCGGCCGAAGGGGGTGTGAGCGATGGACGACCCGCGTCACGTCTTCCTGAGCGCGGGCGAGGTGATCGCCCGCTACGGCTGGGGCAAGACGCGCGGCTACCAGCACCTCAAGGACCGCACTCTGATCCAGCCGCCCTTGATGACCCACCCCGACCGGTGGCGCCTCGACCAACTGCTCGACTGGGAGGAGAAGCGCATCGCCCTGGCCGAGGCCGCACTCGCAGCCCTCGTCGTGCCGGAACGGGAGGAGGTCGGGATCACCGACCTCCTCCCCCAGCCCAAGCGACGACGGCGGGCGGGGTGAGGCCCCCTTGAGCAAGTGCCGCTTGCACAATCCCGCGCCAAGATGACAGCCGAAAGTTGCTGGGCGCTCCGCGCCGGCGCGTGCAACGCTTGTGTCACCAAAGAAGGGAGTCGGAGCCATGAGCAACAGCGCGTTCTGGGATGACCTCCACGGCGACCTCGAAGACCCGGTGTTTCGCGACGACTTCGTCGCGGCGGCCGAGGAGATCGCCGAGACCGACGCCGCCAACTCGGTGTCACCTGAGGAACTCCGCCATCGTCGCAATCAGTTCATCGCCGAGAGCTCGGCCGAGCTCGGAGACATCGACGCGTCCGAGGTTGCCGACCTGCTCGACGAGGCGCGCCGCAACGCCTGATCCTCACGCGCCGCATGGCACACTTGAAATGTTCGACGTAGACCCAGGAGGCAGCCATGACTCTCAATCCGCAGTCTGACCTGCCCGCCGAGTGGATCAGCGACAAGCAAGACCTCGCCGAGCTCGTGAAAGGCGTGAAGCCCTACACCGGCGGTGACGAGTACGCGATCCCGGGCTTCTTCGCCAGCGACGAGGAGCAGCAGGAGTTCGTCGCTTGGGTGCGAGCCGAGCGCGACAAGGAACTCGTCTGACGCATGGCTGTCGTCGTCCTCGACACCGACGTCATCTCGGGACTCGTCAAGAAGAACCTGCCAGCAAGCCTCAACGCGAAGCTCGTCGGCCACCAACTGATCACGACATTCGTCAGCGCGGGCGAGCTCGAACGCTGGGTGGTCCAACGCGACCTGGGCGCACGACGCAGGGCCGAGATCGAGCGATGGGTCGCTGGTCCGCTCATCACCGGTGGCCGCGACATTGCCCGCAAGTGGGGCGAGATCATGGCCTACGCGGAGAATCGCGGTCGGCCTCGGCCGGTCAACGACTCGTGGATCGCCGCGTGTTGCTTGGTGCAAGACGTGCCGTTGGCGACCTTGAACACAGGACACTTCGGCGACTTCGCCGAACATGAGGGCCTCAAGATCATCACGCCGTAGAAGTTGGAGTCCGTCACGCGACTCGCCGACCAAGCAGCAAGTCCGCTTGCTCGGGCATCCGGTCGACGCCGCCGTAGGCGTCAATGACGACTTGGTCACGCGAGGCGACGGTGATGCCGTCGATCTTCTTCCGGCCGACTTCGCTCACGCCGTCGAACGGAATCAGGGTGATGCGAAGGCCGAAGGAGCCCGGCTCCTTGCGGACAAGCTTTGCAGCGCTCGCCGAGCGAACGACGTCCTCGACGTAGAGCACCGGCCACGCCTCCCCCGCACTGGACAGGTAGGCGTTTGCGCCTGCGTCGCCGGTGAGCGCGTAGTCGAGATGTTTGCGACCCAGCGCGACCGCCACCTCTTGCGCGCCTGACCCTGGCTCGAAGTCGACCGAGCCCGATCGTCGAGTGAGCCGAGCGGCGCGGCCCGCCCGGAGCAGCAGCTCTGCCTCCCTGCCGACCACCGCTCGACCCACCTTGTCGACAAGACCGATCCGCGCCCAGCGCTGCCGCCACACGTCGATCCCGGGCACGGCCGCGAGGTCGGCGCTCGTCGGGTCAAGCGCCAGTCGTGCGGCCGCGATCGCAGCGACATCGGCTTCGCCAGTGAAGCCGATCGGCTCCCCCAAGACCGCCAGGATCTCCTGCGCCAAGTCGAACGACGGGCTGACCTGGCCGGCCTCGATTCGAGTGACGGTGGTCGGGGCGACGTCGACCAGCGCCGCGAGCTGACGGGCGCTGAGCCCGTTCACGCGGCGCAAGGTCGAGATGCGCTCCGCAAGGTCCATGACACCAGTCTAAAGCGGCGTTGCAAATCTGCAACATGTCAAGAAATCGGCCGAAAGCTAACACGTCTCCACGACCTGTTAGATGACCTCACACGTCACCCGAACACGTGCGGCGAGACCGCTTCGAGCCGTGCCACTGGCCGCCAGCGGCAGGCCAAAGTGATACACGAGAGTGATACACGAAGCCCCGGAAACGGTGTCCAGCGGCGATACGGCGTGAACCGAGATGACGCGCCGTACCCACTCTGACCTGCGGTTTCGTCGAAACCCGTCGATGGTCGCCTACGCGGCCACTTCGTGGCACCAGTGGCAGGCGGCGTAGCCGACGCTCAGCAGGACCGGCACGTTGCGCCGCCTGGCCTCCTCGAACGCCGCTGGCTCCCACTCCCACCAATCGACAGGATTGTCCTTGTGCTGCAGGAGATAGGGGCTCGTCGCGTTGGCGAGACGGTTGGCCATTCTCTGACTCCTGACGGGCGGCACATGTATCTTCTCTCGCCCCGGTGATGCACGAGAGTGATGCACGAGGCAGGTTCTGGGGAACCAACGGCGACTCCCCTCCTCCAGCCTAGGAGGGAGCGTGTTGCCGCCGTGCTTGACGCCCGCCCCGCTGGCCCAGGGCAAGCCCCGCACGCTCGGCGGAAGTGCGCGCCCGTGGCGGCTGCGTCTCTACGCGTCGGAGGACGGCGGCACGAATCATCAAGTGATGTCCCGCGCCCCCACCGGCGAGGGCGAGCCGTGGAAGCGCGTCCTACGCCGGGCCAACTCCGAGGAGGAAGCGCGCAAGACCTTCGCCCAGGCCGAGGCAGCTCTCGACACCGAGAAGGACACCCCGGCCGGCGCCGACGTCCGCGCAAGCCGCACCGTCGAGACGCTCGGCAACGAGTACCTCAAGGACAGCATCGAGCGCGGCAAGCAGCCCCGGCACGATGGAGGGACGCGAGTCACGACTCAACGCCCACATCCTGCCCACCATCGGCGGCGTGCCCGTCGCGAAATGGCGGGTCGAGCACAGCCGTCTCGTGATGGAGAAGGGAGCGAAGACGATCTTCTCCCAGCGCGGCCGCGAGGACCTGCGCGGACAGCTCGCCGCGATGCGCAAGCTCGCCTGGAGGCTCGACTGGCTCAACCGCAGCATCGACCCCCTCGACGGCCTGGAGATCGGCAAGGCCAACGTCCTCCACGGAGCGACAGCGCAGTACGTCGACCCCCGCCTGCGTCCCGAGACACGACAGGTGAGAGCGATGGCCGACGCCGCCGAACAACTCTGCGGCCCCGACGGCACCGACCCGCTGCTCACCCGGCTCCCCCTGTTCGGCACCAAGATCCGCGTCGCCGGCTTCGGCGGCCTGCGCCTCGGCGAACAGAACGCGCTCCGCGCGATCGACGTCTTCTTCGAGCACGGCTACATCCACGTCAACGGCGCATGGATCACCCCGCGCGGTGCCGCAGGCTTTCGTGGGCCGGTGAAGAACCACACCCTCCACGAGGTGCCGCTGCCCAAGTCGCTGATGCACGACGAACTCCTCCCCCGCGTCAAGGAGTTGCTCGGACTGCCTGCGAAGGCGTCCCTCCAACAGGTCGTCAACGCCCAAGAGGAAGAGCGCCAACGCCGAGCGTCACTGGCCGCGAAGGAGAAGGACCGGAACCTCGCGTGGTGGAACTACCCGGTCGCCCCCGAGGACGAGCTCTGGCTCCCCGGACATCGCCGAGCGGATGCGCCCGGGCGACGTCTTGGTCATCGACGAGGCAGGGATGCTCGACCAGGACACTGCCCGCGCACTGCTGACGCTGGCCGACGAGGTCCAGACGACGCTGCTGATGGTGGGCGACCGACACCAGCTCCCTGCCGTCGGTCGCGGCGGAGTGCTCGACCTCGCGATCCGGTACGCGCCCGACCGGGTGACGCAGCTCGACGCGGTGCGCCGGTTCTCAGACCCCGCCTACGCCGAGCTGTCGTTGCAGATGCGCCGCGGCGAGAAGCCCGGCGAAGTCTTCGACGAGCTGGTGCGTCGTGGCGAGATCGTGATCCACGCCAACGACGTCGAGCGGCAGCAGAAGCTCGCCGTCCGATCCATGCGCGGCGAACTCGTTGTCGGCGACACCCGCGAGCAGGTCGCCAAGATCAACAGCCTCACCCATCACGTCCGCGCCACTATCGGCGAAGTGACCGACGACGTCGTCACCGCATCTGGCGAGCGGATCGGAGTTGGCGACAAGATCGCCACCCGCCGCAACGACCACGACGCCGACGTCGCCAACCGCGAGACCTGGACCGTGATCGCCTGCGATCGCGGCACGCTTACGGTCAAGGGCGAAGCCGGCCAGCGGACGCTGTCGCCTGGATATGTGCGGTCTCATGTCGAGCTCGCCTAGTAGAGCGTCGCAGCTGTTAGTTGGGGTATAGGTGGCGGAGTTTGATCCGGGCGTTGTCAGTCGTGAACTGCCAATCGACCTGACGCTGGTCAGCGTTGGTGGCGTGCTGCCAGGCGGTGAGCTCGGTGTTGAGGACGTCGAGGTCGGCGATGCGGCGGTCCAGGCATTGCCGAGTCAGCGCGGAGAGCTCGATCTCGGCGATGCTGAGCCAGGACCCGTGCTTGGGCGTGTGGTGGATCTCGAGTCGCTGAGCCAACGCGAGAGCCTCGGCCGGTCCGAAGGCCTCGTAGAGCGAGGCGATGTTGTGGGTGTTGAGGTTGTCCATCACCAGCACCACGGTCTCGGCGTCGGGGTAGTCATGAGTGAGTATCTGCTTGACCTGGCTGGCCCAGTCCAGGCGGGTCCGGCGCCGCAGGGCCTGCACACGTCGCCACCCGGCCAGCGGCTCGACCCACACGAAGATCGAGCAGGTCCCGTGCCTGACGTACTCGGAGTCCTCGCGCAGGTCGCGGCCCGGTGCCGCGGGGACCGGGTCGCGAGCGTGGTCGAGGAGCCGGTAGGGCTTCTCGTCCATACACACCACCGGACGCATCGGGTCATAGATCCGGGCGTAGACCGAGAGGATGTCCTCCATCCGGGCCGCGAACTCTGCGTTCGCCTTCGGTGGAATCGTCCAGCAAGCCTTCAGATGAGGACGCAGTTTCGTTTTTTTAAGACCCGCCCGATGGTGGAGTGATCCAGGTCCGGGATGTCGTTGACCAACACGACGTGCTTCTCCAACAGCCGCAGTGACCACCGCGAGTAGCCCTCCGGCGGCGTCGAGCAGGCCAGTTTGATCAGTCGGGCCTCAACCTCGCCGGTGACCGGCGAGGGCACCGGAGGACCGGCTGGCTTCTTACGCCCAATCGTGGCGTGCACATCTCCACCCGTCTCAGCGAACCGCTTGGCCACCAACCGAAGTGTCTCGCCCGATACCTCGAGCCGGGCCGCGATCTCCTCGCCGAAGTCGATCTCTCCCATCGAGGTATCCAACGCAAGCAGCACCCGCGCCCGCCTGATCATCGAGGCCGGATGGACCCCGGTCACGGTGATCCGAACCAACTCTTCACGACCTGCCTCGGTCAACAACACCGGGCGCTTCTTGTGCGACGGCATGACGAACGTCCTGTCAGGCAGAGGGGAAAGATCCGCCAGAACCAACCTCCCAACAAAACACCCCAGAACTCAGCAGCCACACGCTACTAGTCGAGGTTCTGCAAACGCACTCACCTGTGATCGTGCGCGTCTGCGCGGTTTCAGTCTACTGCGGTTCAGGTCGTGGGGGCAGAACAAAGCCCCGCGGTGCCCAACTAGCCGAGGCTAGACAGAGGACGGTTCCCGCGGGGCGATGTACTGAGGATAGCAGGTATGTCCGAACCTCCGCGTCTGCTTGATGCCGTGCAGGCTGAGCGGTGGCTGAGTGCGCCGAGGTATCGACGCTATCTCGCGGTGGCGGGCGGAGACCACGCCCTCGCGATGGAGACCTACCTGTGGAACTCCCGCGTCGCAGCGGCGGGGATCGTGGATGTCGGGCACCTCGAAATCGCTGTCCGCAACGCCTATGACCGTGAGCTGTCGCGGCGGTTCTCCGATTGGTCGATCAATGCGCAGTCGTCGTTGTTCCGGTTGGAGCAGGGTGTGCAGCGTGCCCGCGTGAGGCAGCATCGTCGGAACCAGGCGAGCCTGGCCCGGATCGCGGATGCGAAGCGGGGCCGGCGCCTTCCCGCGCCGCCTCAGCGACAGCTACACCCATGACGCGGGCCCGGCTTCGGCCCCAGACCTCGACATCCTCAACACCGAACTCGCCGCTTGGCAGGCCGCGACCAACACTGAGCAACGCCAGCTGTGTGCCAGCCGCAGGCTACTCGGACTCGATGGCGACGGTGTCGGTCCTGCTGGCGATCGTGTTTCCTCGGGCGTCGAGGTAGTTGAAGCGGACCTGGTCGCCGTCCGCGCCGGTCGGGACCTCCCCACCGAACGCTGTCTCCTCGACGGGAAAAGACCTGGTCCAGCCCGGTCCCGTCACCTCGACACTGGCGACGTCGGCCGTCACGCCTTTGAACTCGCCGTAGACGACAGCCGGGCCATCTGGGGATATCTGCCAGTAGACACCGCGACGCGGGTCGGTTTCCTCGCCGGGATTCCAGCGGGCGCAATCAATGCCGACGTCTTCGGGCCGTGTCACCGTGCCGGTCATGTCGCGGATGACGCACTGGCCGTCGGCGTCGGCCGTGTCGGCGTACCAGATGCGGGCGTGCTTGCCGTTGCCGAGCGGGATGTCCGCCACCAGACGTTCGCCATTGATCGGGTAGGGCCAGCCGTCCTGCCCGTCGCGGAGTTGCTGGAACCGCTCGGTGACGATGTCAGGGACGAGCCCGGTGGCGTGGGCGGTCCCGCCTGCGACGATGACGCCGCACAGGCCGAAGGCGGCGACCCAGTTCCATCGCGGCTTGCGCCGGCGTTGCGGCGTGGTCTGCACGCGGTTGAGCATCTCGAGGGAGTGCTCGTCAGTGAGGTGTTCGGCGCGGGGCCGGATCTGGTCGAGGATGTTCATGGCGTGCTCCTGGTCAGGCGAAGGTTCGGAGTGGCTGCCGAGGACTCGATGCGCGCTCGGGCTCGGTGGAGTCGCATTCGGAGGGCTCCGGGGCGGCACCCCAGGACCTCGGCTGCTTGCTCGGTGGTGAGGCCTTCCCAGGCCACAAGCAGGAGCGCCTCGCGGTCGCGTTCGGGCATGGCCGCGAGGACTGCGAGTGCTTCTGCTCGCTGGGCAGCGGTGACGTCTGCGTCCGTTGCCGGGTGGGCTGATTCATCGAGCAGCGCGAGGCGTTGTTCCAGGCTGCCTCGCCGGCGAAGGGAGCGGCGATGATTTCGGACGTGCCCGTGGGCGACGGATATCAGCCAGGGCAGGGCCTCAGCGGGGACCGCGTCCCAGGTTCGCCAGGCGGTGAGGAACGTCGCGGCGGCAACATCGTAGGCCGCGTCGAGGCCCACATGTCGCTCGGCATAGGCCACCACGCGGCGGATGTGTGCGTGCCAGCACGCTTCGAACTGCTCGGCGTCCACGTGCGCTCCGTTCCTCGACCTCACACTATGGAACGTCCGGCGCGGCAGTGGGTGTCACGCCCGAGTTCGGGTTTGATCGCACAGTTCGCCGATCCGTTCGCCGCCGACAGTGACCTCGGGGTAGCTCGATGGTCCGCGGGTCGCGGTCCCTCGGTTGATCAGCAGGTGCGGGTTGGCGCTGTCGGGCCAGCGGTGGTTCCGGTGGTCGAGCCACGCTGCGAGACGTCGAAGGGACGATGAGAGCCTCGCCACCAGCGAGCATCGGCAAGGGTGATCCCGAGGGCGATCAGGGCGAACGCGCCCGCGGTGGTCCAGCCGATCGTGCTCGTCTGCCAGTCGCCGTACTCCCCACCGAGGGCGTAGGGGAAGACCGGGAGCCCGTGCTGGAACGGGCGCACGAGCGCCCAGCCGGTAGCGACCGGGACGGCGAACGTCGCGGCGAGCAGGCCCGGCATCGCCTCGCCTCCCGATCGTCGCCAGGTCGCCCAAGCCGTGCCCGCGACGATCGCGACCAGGCCCTGGAGGAGGATCGCGAGCTCGTGCTCGAAGAGCACCGACCGCGCATGGAGGACGACCGCTACCCACACCGCGGCCAGCGACACCACTGCCGGCAGGCGAGCGGTCGTGCGCCACGCGAGACCACGTGGTGCCACGTCGACGACCGCGGCGGCCTGCTCGTCAAAGCACCAGGCCGCCGCTCCGACGAGGACGGCGACGGCGGTGCCTTCCAGCGGCCAGAGGACCCACGGGTCCCGTCGCACCAGCTCGATGAGTACGACGACGAGCGCCGCCGCCAGGGCGACCCGTGTCCACGGGACCGCCCTGGCGGCGTAGCCGAGCATCAGCAGAAGCCGCAGATCGCCGGGTTCACGACCTGGTCGGTGTAGCCGACCGTCATCGCGAGCACGCCGAGCACGACTGCAGCGGCGACGAGCCCGAGCGCGACCCTCCGCAGCTGCACCCGGTCCGACTCCGGGTCGTGGTAGACCGCGATCACGACGCCGAGCACGCAGAGGACGATCAGGTAGACCAGCCAGATGAACGGGTTGCCCGGGTAGGTCCCCATGTGCCACTCGTAGTCGGGGCCTGCGCCGGCCGTCATCGCGCCGGTGAACTCCCCGTCGTGGAGCGCGACCTGACTGAGGAAGTAGGTCCACACCCAGAAGACTCGGTAGGGCTGCAGCCCGATCAGCCCGCCCTGCAGCAGGATCGTCACGATCACGAGCAGAACCGAGGCGATCACCGCGACGCCGCGCTTGGGCAGATAGCGCGCCAGCAACAGCCCCAGCAGCGGGCCTCCGACGGCACTCATCACGCCGTCGCCGAACTGCATCGCGTGCACGAATGCGTTCGAGATGCCGGGCGGCATCACGTCGTCGGTCGGCGGGTGCACGTACCACGTGATCACCGCGGCTACCCAGGCCACGAGCGCCACCGACGCGGGCACGACGACTGCCGCAGCGAGCGCGAGAGTGCGCGTGCGCTCCGGCACGGCTACGGCACCGGCCGCCGCGGCGGCACGGTCCGACCTGTGGGTCAGGCCGTTCATGACCACCAGGCCGAGCACACCGAGCAGCGCGCCCGGGACGATCATGTAGCTGCCACTCGAGCCGCCATCCAGGCCGATGCCCGCAAGCATCAGGGCCGCGAGGAGCAAGGTCAGCGCAGCGCCGAACCAGAACAGCTTGTGGTCGAGATAGTTGCGGATCTCCTGCTTGGCGAGCACACCAAGCGTCGACCCAGGTGCGAGCGATGTGATCATGGGGTGACCCCTTCGGCGAATCGCTGCTCCGCCCGGAGCAGCAGATAGGCGTCCTCGACACTCGGGTCGACGACGGAGGAGTCGGGAGCGGGCTGTCCCCCGACGGACCGGACCAGCCCGGTTCCGGTCTTCCAGGTCTGGACCGCGCCCACACTGGCGGTCGGCCCTATGTGCACACGAGCGGTAGCGGTCGCGAGCAGCTCGGGGACGGATCCGTCGAAGCGGACCCGGCCACCGTCGAGGACGATCACCCGGTCACAGAGCGCGGCGACGTCCTCGGTCTGGTGGGTGGAGATCAGCACGGTGCCAGCGGCACCAGAGAGCAGGCCGCGCAGGGACGCACGCTGCTCGGGATCGAGGCCGGTGGTTGGCTCGTCGAGGATCAACAGCTCCGGCGCACCGATCAGCGCCTGGGCGATCGCGAGGCGACGACGCTGGCCGCCCGAGAGCTTTGCCACCTTCATCGAGCCCCGGTCGCCGAGGTCGACGAGAGCGAGCACGCGACGCACCTCGGCGTGACGGGCTCCGCTCTCCTTCCACTCTTTGAGCACGGCGATGTAGTCGAGGAAGCCGAAAGCGGTCATGCCGCGCGGGAACACCACTTCCTGCGGCGTGTACCCGATCCGGCGACGCGCCTCGACCCGGGCGGCATGGCCGCCGGTGACTTCCTGGCCGGAGACCTCGATGCGACCCGCGCTCGGCGGCAGGGCCGTGGAGAGCAGTCGCAGCAGGGTGGTCTTGCCGGCGCCGTTCGGGCCGAGGAGACCGATGACACCGGTCTGCAGGTCGATGCTCGTCGGGTGCAACGCCGTGGTGGCGCCGTACCTCTTGGAGACATCGGCGAGCGATGCGACCGGCGTCATCGGGCACCCCCCAGCTTGAGGGTCGTCGTACGCAGCACGAGTACGACGGCCAGTGCGACCGCAACTGCCGCGACCAGCAACTGGGCGGTCATCGTGCTCAACTCGGAGTAGACCGGACTCACGACCACGACCCACACGGCGCTGACGACTCCGGCTGCGACCCAGGCATCCAGCCAGGTGTGCAGCACCAGCGCCGCGAGGACCAGCCCGAGTGACGGCAGCAGCCACACGGACGTCAGCGAGCCTAGGCCGGGCACTACGAACCCGATGGCCGCTGTGGCGGGCACCGCGATCGCCAGGGCCGCCGCGGCCCTGAGCAGTGCAACCCGGAGCTTGCTGACGGGAGTGGGCTCCGCTACCTCTCGGAGCGAGTCGGTGGCGTCGAACGCCGCGACCACCGAGAGCACCGGCACGAGCGGGACGAGGAGAAGGAAGGCCAGCTCCTGACGAACGCCGGCTAGCGTCGTCGCCAGGACCGACGCCAGCGCACCGGCCACGGCAACCGCCCACGACACCGTGATCGCGTCCGACGCCCCGATCACGACCAGGTCGCTCTCGGGGATGCCCAGCCGCTGTAGGGGCCGCAGCGGCCGGGGCAGCCGCGGGCGGGTGATCGTCGCCTGCACGGCCTCCCACACGGCCGGGGCAGGTGCGGCATAGGCCCGGGCTGCCGCCCGGCACCCCGCGCAGCCCGCCACGTGCGTCTCGACCGACGCCTCGGCGGCGGCGTCGAGCATGCCCGCTGTGTACGCCGCCCAGACCGGTGCCTCCACATGCCAGACGGTCATGTCAGTCCCTCCAGAGCGATCAGTTGCTCACGCAGCCTCGACTTCGCGATCCGGACCCGGCTCTTCACCGTGCCCTGTGGGATCCCGAGAAGTGCGGCTGCCTCCTTGGTAGTGAGGCCGTCGATGACGGTTGCCTGAAGCGCTTGCACGAGCTCGGGGGAGAGAGTCTTGAGTGCGTCTCCGACCGAGCCGTGCGCCACCGCGACGAGCAACTCGTCCTCCGCGCTGGCCACGACCGGGCCGGCCGCGGTGAGCACGTCGTCGGCGACCGGGGTCGGCGCGGCCCTCTTCCGCAGGCGGCTGATCAACTGCCGGATCGCGATCCCCCACAGCCACGCACCCAGATCTCCATCACCACGAAACGCCTGGGGCTGCCTCCAGACGGCAACAAAGGTGTCGTGCAGCGCCTCGTGCGCGAGGTCCTCGTCCGGGGTGCGGCGCTTGAGCCGGAGCATCAGCCACGCCGAGTGCCGCTCCACCAATTCGCGCAGAGCGGCCTCATCGCGTTCGGCCACGAGCGCCAAGAGCCCCGTGTCGTCGATGTCGGCGAGCGTTTGCACAACAACACTGTCGCGCGTCGGGGCCGAAACGGATCACATACCGGCCACACAGATTGCAGAGTCACCGCGGATGCGGGGATCTTGTGAAGATCGACTACGACCACTCCAACTCCGACCCAGAGTCCACTAGCGTCCGGTTCCGGGGGTGCGACATGGGGATGCGCAGGGTCCTGATCGGTGGCGCGTGGCTGGTGACTGTGTCTGCTCTGGTCGTCTCGATGGCGCCTGGTGTCGGGGCACACCTCGGCGGAGTGTGGCCCGGGCTTCCGGTGCATGGCTATCCGCAGCGGGTCGGGTTCGTCCGAGGCGCTCCCGACCTCACCAGCTCGGCGGGGCGTCTGGCACTCGTCGTAGAAGACAACAACTTCGGCAACGCCACCTACGAGGCGCTCAACGCCGCCGGCCGGGCCTGGACCGTGCGCAGCGCCACCCCGCCGTCATTGTCGCCGGATGGGCTGCTGATCGCGACCACGGTTGGTCGAGACGACGACACGGTGCTGCGAATCCGGGACCTCGGCGACGGTCGCACGATCACCCAGGACGAGATCCGGTACGCCGCGGGCGACCCCGCAGCTGACGGCCCACGGCCACGGTTGGCCTTCGACCCGCTCTTGGCGTGGTCGGCTGACGGCAGCGCTCTCCTGATCCAACTGCGAGGGCGGCGGCCGACTCCGGCGGCGGTTCTCGACGTCGCGACCGGCCAACTCCACTCGGTCCCCGGCCGCGGTGCCCCACTGGGGCTCCTGCCAGATGGCCGGGTAGTGCGGCTGGCTGTCATCGGCCCCCGAGACGCCCCGACCTTGCTGGTCGCCACCACAACACCCGGCGGGCCGGCAGGTCCGGCCACGGCACTCCGCCCGGACGAGCCGTGGGGTGACCCCGGTCACCCACTGGGCTGGGCGATGGCTCCCGACGGCGACCTGGTCGTGTGGGACCAGGCACCCGACGGCGGGACCCGCCTGCGTTGGTTCTCGGTGTCGGACGGAAGCCAGACCCGCACGGTCACCGCCGACCTGGACCCCATCTGCGCGGTGGGCTGGCGCGGCGACCAACCAGTGTTGAGCACGAAGTCCCGCAGCTACGGCCACCAGGCCGAGACGCTGCCGCTCGGCGACGACGGCGACCTGGAGTCGCTCGTGGCGGTCCACCACCGGATGCAGTCGTCCTGCGTCACCTTCGCTGACGACGCCCTCGAGGCCGGACCGACCCGGATGCTCTGGGGGACCTGGGATGCCCTGTGGACGTGGTACTGGCGCCCGCTGCTCCTCGGACTGTTGCTCCTCGGCGGGCTCGGGTGGCTATGGTCGCGCCGTGGGCGGAAGGTGAGCAGAAGGTGACCTGGTGACTGGATAGCCGATCAGGCGACGGTGGCCCGGCTACGAATCGGGGAACGGCCCCGGTCCAACCGAGAGGCATCACCATGAACAGGAGCCAACTCATCGCCCCACTGCTGGTCGGAGCGCTCGCCGGGCTCGGTCCGGTTCGGGCGGCAACGGCCGTCGCCCCGAAGGCGGCAGCCGCCGGGAGCGAGACTTGCTCTCTCCGGCTGGTCACCACCAAGGCAGTGAACCTGCAGCACGACGGCAGCGGCACCGACGAAGTGCGAGCTCGCTTGGGCAACACCAACACCCGGACGCGGGCCTACACGCTGGGGCAGCGACGCAACACCTTGAGCGACGGCACGGAGCACTTCAGCGACACCACCCAGCTCTCGCTGCAGGTGTTGGTGCGCGACGTGGTCTGGCAGACCATCGACACCCGGTCGGTTCGATGCGAGGACCGGACGCGCGACTTCGTGCTGTCCAACTCGGACGCTCGATACAAGACACGGGCCGTCATCGAGGTGCTGCCCTGACCCGAGCGGCCGGGGCCTTCCGGTGTCGTCAGTGGAGTGGTCGGGCGACCTCGCCGTAGCGTGTGCCTCGTGCACTATGTCGGCGTTGACCTCGCTTGGGGGCAGAAGCGACCAACCGGGGTGGCGGTGCTCGACGCCGCGGGCCGGCTCGTCCACGTGGCGACGATGGTGGGCGACGAGGAGATCGTCGCCACCGTGTCGCCGTACCTGGCCGCCGACTGCGTCGTCGCGTTCGACGCCCCGCTGATCGTGAAGAACCCCACCGGCAACCGCAAGGCCGAGGCTGACCTCAACCGCGACTTCGCCCGCTTCGAGGCCGGTGCCCACCCGTCCAACACCGGGAAGCCCGAGCTCACCAAGCCGCGAGGCGCCGCGTTGAGCGCTCGCCTGGGCCTGGACATGGATCCCCGGTCGACGTCGAGTCGGCGGGCGCTGGAGGTCTATCCGCATCCGGCGACCGTGGCGCTGTTCCGGCTGGGCCGGACGTTGAAGTACAAGCAGAAGTCGGGCCGCTCCCTGGAGACGCTGCGCACCGATCTCTTGCTGCTGGCCCAGCTCTTGGAGGGGCTGGCGACCGCCGACTGCCCCCTGCACCTTGCCGACCATGACGGCTGGCGTGAGTTGGTGGCGACCGTGCAGACCGCCAGCCGCAAGAGCGAGCTGCGCGCTGTCGAGGACCAGGTCGACGCTGTCGTGTGTGCCTATGTCGCCATGCTCGCCGACCAGCGACCCGACCGGGTCACGATCTACGGCGACGTCGAGTCCGGCTACATCCTCACCCCGACCCTGCCCGCGGGGCATCAGCCGTCTCCGCGGCCACCCAAGCCGTTCGCAGATCCGGTGGCTGCGGCGGTGCGCGACTACGCGGCCCTACGACCAGCCCTGGTCCCCGCCGCGGAGCAGGTGGTTGCGCTGATCACCGGCCTGCTGGACGACGCCGGCATCAACTACCAAACGGTCACCGGTCGCACCAAGACGGTGGCGTCCTTCGCCGCCAAGGTGGGCCGGTTCCTAGCCACCGCCCCGGACGCCTCGCCGCTGCTCGACATGACCGACCTGATCGGCATCCGGGTGATCACCTATGTCCACCGCGATGTCGACGCCGTCGCCACGTTGCTGCACGACGAGTTGGAGGTGCACGACGACCGCGACCTCGGCGAGGAGACCGCGAGCCAGGGTCGGTTCGGCTACTCGAGCCGACATCTGCAGGCGAGGTTCGGCCCCGAAGCCACGGCCAGCTGCCCCGCGGTCGGCGAGCGCCAGGTGCAGATCCAGATCCGCACCGTCCTGCAGCATGCGTGGGCGGAGTTCGAGCACGACATCCGCTACAAGGGGACGGTGCCCGAGGAGCACACCCACGACCTGGATCGCCGATTCACCCTGGCGGCCGGCCTCCTCGAGCTCGCCGACCAGGAGTTCTCGACGATCCAGGACCGGCTCCGCTCGCGCCTGGTCGACCACGAGCCAGATGTCGACGCGGACATCGGCGCCGAGGATCCTCGCATCACGGCGCCGGAGCTGGCCGCATTCCTCGCCGGGCAGTACCACGACGCCGACTGGTCGCGCACCGACCACTACGCGTGGATCGCGGGTCTGGTCCTTGAGCTCGGGATCACCTCGCTGAGGGAGCTGGCGGAGGTGATCCGCCAAATCGACTCCGGTGCGTTGGAGGCCAAACTGGGCTACCGCCACCGGACGGGCGCGGTCCGCCGCCTGGACGACGCCCTGCTCGCGGCGTACGGCGAACGCTACGTCGCCCTGAGCGGCAACGCCCACCGGATCGGGCTGCTCACCGACCGCCTCGCCCGAATGGCGGGGCCGCCGACATCGCGGTAGCCCCCGAGGGGACGATCCCCCGCCCCATGGCCAACGTGGACCCGAGGCGTTAGCGTGGCGACCCCGCCGTCGGCCCACAGTTCCCAGAGGTTCTCACATGCGCATCTTCTTCGCGGACAAGCTGCCGGAGCAGACCGTCAGCGACCTTGAGACCCGTGGGCATCGCTGCGTGTGCGAGCCGGGGCTGAGCGCCGGTGAGCTAGCGGAGCGGATCGGCGGCTACGACGTCCTGGTGGTGCGGAGCACGAAGGTCCCACGCGAGGTGTTCGAGGCCGCGGACCGGCTGGTGCTGGTGATCCGCGCCGGCGCCGGCACCAACACGATCGACACCGACGCCGCAGCCGAGCGCGGGGTCTTCGTCAGCAACGTCCCGGGTCGCAACGCCGCGGCCGTCGCGGAGCTGACGTTGGGGCTGCTGCTTGCCGTCGACCGAAGGATCGCCGACAACGTCGTCGACTCCCGCGGTCACCAGTGGAACAAGGCGACGTACGCCAAGTCCGACGGTCTGTTGGGCTCGACGATGGGGATCCTCGGGCTGGGGTCGATCGGCTTCCTGGTTGCAGAGCGAGCCGCCGCATTCGGCATCCGCATCCAGGCAGTGACGAAACCGGACCGATCCCCCGCAGCCAGGGCACGGGCCGAGGAGCTCGGGATCATGCTCTGCGAGTCTCTCGAGGAGCTGGTCGCGTCCTCCGACATCGTGTCCGTCCACGTGCCTGCCAGCGCCGGGACCAAGCACCTCGTCGACGAGGCATTCCTGAGCCGGATGAAGCCGGGCGCGATCCTGCTCAACACCTCACGCGGCGACGTCGTCGACGAAGCGGCACTGTTGAGGGCGTTGGACGAGGGCAGAGTCCGGGCCGGACTGGATGTGTACGACGGCGAGCCGGGCTCCGGCCGAGCCGAGTGGGATTCGCCCTTGGCTCGGCACCCCGCCGTCGTGGCCACCCACCACATCGGCGCGTCCACCACTCAGGCGCAACGGGCCATCGCGCAGGGGGTGACCGAGCTGATCGACGCCTTCGTGGCCGGCGAGGTGCGCGACTGCGTCAACCTCGACCCCGACCGACTCGGCACGATCGCGCTGACCGTCCGGCATCTCGATCGGGTCGGCGTGCTGGCGCAGGTGCTCGATCGGCTCAGCGCGGCGGGCTTGAACGTGCAGCACATGGTCAACCGTGTGTTCCGTGGTGGACAGGCGGCCGTCGCCTTCATCGACGTGGAGGGGCAGGCGTCCCCCGAGCTGCTCGAGTCCCTCGGGGCGATCCCTGACGTGCTCGGTGTCTCGGTCGTGACGCTGCGCAAGGACGAGCCCGCTCCATGACCGGCGCGATGAGCGCAGTGCGGCCGTTCCCGGCACACCTCGTGCGCCAGGATCACGCACACCGCACGGTGTCAGCGATGTCGGAGTCACAAGACGAGTCCGGCGTGGACCTCTACGGGGTCGCGGTCGACAGGTCGGCGTACGCCGAGGCTCCCGCCTCGCTCTACGTCTACCGCCAGCGCCGAGGCGACGCTTCCTACGCCGGCATCATCTGCGATGTCGCCGTCCACGCCATCGCCGATGGGCAGGTGCGCGGACACGAGGCAGTGCATCAAACCCGGGTGGATGCGCTGATCTGGCATCACGGGAGGAGCAACTCACCGCCCGCCCTGGTGAAGCTGCTCCACCGCGCCGGGCCGCAGTTCACGCGAGTGGTGGCCGCAGCGCAGCAGACCGAGCCGACCTTGGACTTCGCCGGCCCGCATGGTTTCCAGCAGACCCTGTGGCGGCTCGGCGCCGGCCCGGGAATCGACCCGCTGATCGACGAGCTGGCGGCAACCAGGCTCTACATCGCCGACGGTCACCACCGCACCGCGGCCGCCCTCGGAGAGTGGCGGATCGCGGGTCAGCCCGCCGAAGCCGGACTGCTGTGCGCGGTCTATCCCGCCGACGGGCTCACCTTGTCTGCCTTCCATCGCCGGGTGTCCGGACCGGTCGACCCGACGCGACTGCTCACCCTGCTCGACGGGGCCTTCCGAGTCCGAGAGGTCGCCGTGGCCCCGGCGCCAGCGGTCGGTTCGCTAGGTCTCTACGTCGGGAAGCGCTGGTACGACGTCAGTGTCACTGCCGACCGTCTGCCCGGGGCCGCCGGCCTCGACGTCGCGATCCTGCAGAGCCGCGTGCTCGACCGTCTCGACCCAGCTCCGCCCGGGAGGGTCCGCACCGTCGACACGATCCCGGCAGCCACCCCGCTCGACACGCTCCTCGCCCGCTGCGACGGCGACGACGGAGCGCTCTTCACGCTGGCACCCCCCTCCGCCGAGGCGGTGATCGAGGTGGCCGACGCCGGCGAGGTGATGCCGCCGAAAGCGACGTACTTCGAGCCTAAGCCGGCGGCGGGGATGTTCCTACGCCGCTAGACGTCGCGACGATGCCGCCCGCGCCATCGACCTACCGTAGATTTCGCGCGTGAGCGACAACCGACTGCACAACCTCCTCGGCGACCTCCCGGTCGTCATCGACGGCGGCTACGGCTGGCTGATGGGTGACCGCGGCCTGCCGCCCGGGGAGGCAGCCGAGTTCTGGAACGTCGACCACCCAGACGTCATCACCGCCCTTCACGAGGAGTACGCCGTCGCCGGCGCCCGAATCCTGACCACGAACACCTTCGGCGGCAGTCGCGCGCGGTTGGTGGCCAGCGGTCTCGCGGACCGGACCGTCGAGCTGAACCGGGCCGCTGCGCGATTGGCCCGAGCGGTCGCCGACCGTCACCAGGTGTTCGTGGCCGGCAACGTGGGACCCACCGGAGAACTGCTCGAGCCGTTGGGCACCCTCACCGAGACCGATGCCGTCGAGATCTTCGCCGAGCAGGTGACCGCCCTCCGCGAGGGCGGAGCGGACCTGATCCTGATCGAGACGATGAGCGATCTCGCCGAAGTCGCCGCGGCCATCGAGGGAGCTCGCCGGGCGGCACCCGAGCTGCCCATCGTGGCCACCATGAGCTTCGACACGAACCTGCGCACGATGATGGGCGTGACTCCACGAGCCGCCGTGGAGGCCCTCGCGGCGCTCGAGATAGAGGCAGTGGGGGCGAACTGCGGACGAGGCCCGGAGGAGATGATCCAGATCGCCACCGAGATGGCGCAGGCTCGAGGCGACGCGGGCGTGCTCTTGGCCGCGCAGTCGAATGCGGGTCTTCCGCAGGTGGCCGGCGCCGGCTTCGTCTACGACGTCGACCCGGCCGGCATAGCCGAGCACGGTGCCCAACTGCGCGCTCTGGGCTTCGAGCTGGTCGGATCCTGCTGCGGCTCGTCAGCCGAGCACACCCGCGCCATCGCCGAGCGGCTGGCGGCCGAAGGCCGCGTCTGACCGCCCCCGCGGGCCGACCGCAGCGGGCTCAGCGTCGGATCTGCATGACGACGGCCTTCGGCTCGGTGAAGAACTCCCGGCTGAAGTTGCCGCCCTCCCGACCCACCCCGCTGTCGCCAACCCCACCGAAGGGGGTGCGTAGGTCGCGGATGAAGAAGCAGTTGACCCACACCGTGCCCGCGCGGAGTTGGGAGGCGACCCGGTGCGCACGGGAGAGGTTCTCGGTGAACAGCATCGCGTTGAGGCCGAACCGTGTGTCGTTCGCTAGCGCGACCACCTCACCCTCGTCCTCGAAACGGTTGACGACGCACACCGGTCCGAAGATCTCCTCGCAGTAGGCCGGAGCGGTCACTGGGAGGTCGGTGACGATCGTCGGACGCACCAGCCAGCGGCCCTCGTCGTCGACGCCGCCGGTGAGGACCTTGCCGCCATCGAGCGGCACACTGTCGACGTACGACGACACCTTGTCGAAGTGCTTGCGACTCGCCAGGCTGGAGAACTTGGTGGCGGGGTCGAACGGGTCCCCGATGGTGAGTGCTTCGGCCGCAGCGACGAAGCGGTCCATGAACTCGTCGTAGATGCCCGAGGCGACGAAGAGGCGCGACCCGGCCAGACAGATCTGGCCGGAGTTCCGGAAGATGGCCTCCACCGCCCAGTGCACAGCGTTGTCGAGGTCGGCGTCCTCGAAGACGATGTTGGCGCCCTTGCCACCCAGCTCCAGGGACACCGGGGCCAGGTGGCTCGAAGCCGAGGCCATCACTGCCCGGCCGGTGGCCGAGGATCCGGTGAAGGTGACGCGGTCGACGCGGTCGTCCGCTGTCAGTGACGAGCCGGCGGGGCTGCCGTGTCCGTTCAGCACGTTGAGCACCCCGGGAGGTAGGCCGGCCTCCGCGGCCAGGCGTCCCAGCAACGTCACCGAGGCGGGGGTGTCCTCGGACGGCTTGATGATGCAGGTGTTGCCCCACGCGATCGCTGGTGCGACCTTCCAGGTGGCCATCATCAGCGGGAAGTTCCACGGGCTGATGGCCGCGACCACGCCAGCCGGGCCGTATTCACTGTAGGTGTGGTGGCCCGAGTCCATCGGGTAGACCTCACCGGTGTGGTCGCGCTGATGGTCGGCGAAGAAGCGGAAGTTCCACACTGACCTGGCAACGTCGTGCTGCGCCTGGGCGAACGGCTTGGCCATGTTGGTGGTGTCGAGCCAGGCAAGGTCGTCGGCACGCTCCTCCATCAGGTCGGCCAGCCGGCGCATGGCGGCGGCTCGCTCGGCACGCGCCATCCGCGGCCACGGTCCCTCGTCGAAGGCTCGCCGCGCACTCGCGACCGCTCGGTCGGCGTCGGCGGCGCTCCCCTCGGCCGCCTCGGCCCAGACCTCCCGGGTCCACGGGTTCCAGACCTCGAAGGTGGCGCCGTCGGTCGACGGCACCTCCTCACCGTCGATGACGTGGCCGAAGAACTGCCGCTCACTCATGCCTGCTCCTGCCCCTGTTGCTGCCTCCGCTCGGCGATGGTCACGTCGCCGGCGGCCCAATGAGTCTGGGGCACCTCTCGAAGGACGACCCGAACACTCTCGCGCGGGGCGTCGATGGCCGCCACTGCGGCATCGGTCAGGCCGGCGATGAGCGCCCGCAACTGTTCGGGGGTGCGGCCTTCGGTGAGGGTCACGTCGATGAACGGCATCATTCGCCCCCGTTGACGAAGATCGAGCCCAGGTTGGTGAAGTGGATCGCCACCGACGTGCCCGCGGGAGCGGGTACGGCGTCGGTCATGCCGCCGGTGAGCACGATCCAACCGGGCTCCAGCGCGTGCCCCCGTTTGGCCAGTTCGTTGGCTGCGAGCGCCAGTGCCTCGCCCGGGTGACCCTGCACCGCGGCGCCCGTGGCGGAGTCGACGATCACACCGTCGACCTCGACCAGGGCCGCCTCCAAGGAGAGGTCGAGGTCGCCCGGCGCCACCCCGACCGGCCCGGTGACGAATGCCCCGGAGGAAGCGTTGTCAGCGACCACATCGCCGGCGGTGAAACGGAAGTCCCGGAACCGACTGTCGATCACTTCGGCTCCACCCCAGACGGTGTCGACGGCGGCCATTGCGGTCGCACACGTGACACCTGGACCGGCCAGTCGCTCCCGCATGACGAAAACGATCTCGGGCTCGATGCGCGGGTGGATCAGCCGCGGCTGCGGCACCGGGTCGCCGGCGGGCATGACCATGGCGTCGGTCAGCCACGCCACGAACGGGAAGTGCACGCCCATCCGTTGCTGCTTGGCCTTGCTGGTCAGCCCGAGCTTGACGCCGACGAGCGTCTCGCCGCGGTCGAGCCTCGCTTGGAGGGTGCGGTCCTGGATGGCGTAGCCGGTCGCGAGGTCGAGCTCGGGCCACTCGTCGCTGAACGGTGGTCGGTCAACCCGCTCGGCCTCGCACCGAAGCAGCTCGGCTGCCACTGACTCGATGTCCCAGGCCATCAACGCACCCCCACTCCGGCCAGGTCACCGAGCGTCTGCTCCTCGGCCAGCTGGACCGCGATGTCGATGATCATGTCCTCCTGACCGCCGACGTAGCCATGCTCGCCGACTCTCTGCAAGATCGCGTGAGCCGGCACGCCGTACCTCTCCGCGGCCCGCTCGGCATGCAGCAGGAAGGAAGAGTAGACCCCGGCGTAGCCCTGGGTGATCGAGGAGCGGTCCATCCACGGCAGCCGCGGGATGAAGGGGCGCACCACCTCCTCGGCTGCAGAGAGCACCTCACCGAGGTCGACACCGGTGCGAATGCCCATCCGCTCGAAGGTTGCCGCCAGCACCTCGGTCGGTGAGTTGCCGGCGCCGGCACCGAGGGCGCACAGGGCGCCGTCGATCTGCTTCGCGCCGGCCTGGTAGGCCAGCACCGAGTTGGCGATGCCCAGACTGAGGTTCTGGTGGCCGTGGAAGCCCACCTGTGCACCGTCACGGCCGATCTCACCGATCACCGCCTCGACTCGCTCCTGGGCGTCGGACAGCACCAACGCACCGGCGGAGTCGACGACATAGACGCACTGGGCACCCGCGTCGACCATCGTGCGGGCGTTGCGGGCAAGGATCTCGGGGGTGGCCATGTGCGAGAGCATCAGGAAGCCGACCGTCTCCATGCCGAGCGCCCGCGCCTCGCCGAAGTGCTGGATCGACACGTCCGCCTCGGTGCAGTGGGTGGCGATCCGGGCCACCGATGCGCCGACGGCGTGGGCCCTCTTCAGGTGCTTGACCGTTGCCAGACCGGGCAGCATCAAGATCGCGATCTTGGCGCGCGTAGCCTCGTCGACCGCCGCCGAGATCAGGTCGAACTCGTCGACCTTGCTGAAGCCGTAGTTGAAGCTCGACCCACCGAGGCCGTCACCGTGGCTGACCTCGATCACCTGCACGCCGGCGCGATCGAGAGCAGACACGACTCCACGCACCTGTTCTTCGGTGAACTGGTGGCTCATCGCGTGCGAGCCGTCGCGCAGCGTCGAGTCGGTGATGCGCAGGTCGGTCGAGCCGCCGGGAGTCGTCGCGTTGGCGAGCACCTCGCTCTCGGTCACCTCGCGACCGACGGCCGGAGTGTCCTCGGGACGGATCGTCATGTCACCCACGGTCACACCCCTGCCCTCGCGAGGTCGGAGCTGGACTTCCACGACGCGTCGATGCCGAGGCGATGGGCAACCATGAGGTCGCCGACCCGGACCGCAGCCGCGGTGATGATGTCGAGGTTGCCCGCGTAGTCGGGCAGATAGTCGCCGCCCCCCTTCACCTCGATCGGGATGAAGACGCGCGCCTGGCCGCGCCACGCGTCACGCGCGGGGTCGAACTGCGGGTCAGAGCGCAGGTGGTAGCCGGCGACGTACTCCTGGACGGTGGCGACCATCGCATGGATGGACTCCAGGATCTTGTCCTGCAGGTCACCGGGCTCTCCGGCTTCCTCGGGGATGGCGCAGAACACCGAGTTGCGCATCATCAGCGGCGGCTCGACCGGGTTGAGGATGATGATCGCCTTGCCCTCGCTGGCACCGCCGATCGCCTTGACCGCCTCCGCGGTCGTCTCGGTGAACTCGTCGATGTTGGCACGGGTGCCGGGTCCGGCCGACCTGCTGGAGACCGAGGCGACGATCTCTGCGTAGGGCACCGGGACCACCGACGACACCGCGTGCACCATCGGAACGGTCGCCTGGCCCCCGCAGGTGATCATGTTGACGTTGGGGGCGTCGAGGTTGAACTCCAGGTTGACCGGCGGGCACAAGAAGGGCCCCACCGCTGCCGGGGTGAGGTCCACGGCGAGGATGCCGGCGTCGGCATAGCGTGGCGCGTTGGCCTGGTGAGCCTTGGCGGAGGTCGCCTCGAAGACGATGTCGGGCAGCTCGTCCTGGCCGAGCAGCCAGTCCACGCCCCCGGCCGAGGCCTCCAGCCCCATCCTCGTGGCCCGGGCCAGTCCGTCCGAGGTCGGGTCGACCCCGACCATGAAGCGCGGCTCGACGATCTCGCTGCGGCGGATCAGCTTGAACATCAGGTCGGTGCCGATGTTGCCTGGTCCGACGATGGCAGCGGTGGCCTTGTTGGTCGTCATCCCTGTTCCTCTCGGTTGCCGGAGAACCGGGCAGTGACCGAGCCCAGTCCGGCGAAGGTCGCGGTGAAGGTGTCGCCCGGGGACACCGGCGCCATCGCGCAGATCGACCCGGGAAGGACGACATGGCCGGCCTCGAGGATGACGCCCCGGGCACCGACGGTGTTGGCCAGCCAGACCAGTGAGGTCAACGGCGAACCGAGCACGGCACCCCCGGCACCGGTGCCGACCACCTCGCCGTTGCGGGTCATCACCCCGCCGCTCAGCCGGAGGTCGACCTCGGCGAGCGACGTCGGAGTGGATCCGAGCACGAGCGCCCCCGAGCTCGCGTTGTCTGCGATGGTGTCGGGCAGCCCGATCTTCCAGTCCGCAACGCGACTGTCCACGATCTCGAGCGCCGGAAGCACGAAGTCGACCGCCGCCATCGCCTCGGGCACGGTCACACCAGGCCCCCGCAAGGGTCTCTTGAGCACGAACGCGATCTCGGGCTCGATGCGCGGCTGCAGGAAACGCCCCACCGGGATGGGGGTGTGCTCGAGGAAGAAGAAGTCGTCCATGAGGTGCCCGTAGTCGGGCTCGTGGACCCCGAGCAGCCGCTGCATCGCATGGCTGGTGAGACCGACCTTGTGACCCCGCACCGTGCGGCCGGACGCCACCCACTGCTGGACCTGCAACAGCTGGATCGCGTAGGCGTCGCCGACGCCCATGCCCTGATAGGTGCTGGTCGGTGGCGCGATCGGCTCGCCGCTGTCGTACGCCGCCAACAGCGACTGCGCGGCGGCAGCGCGCGTCTCCTCGTCCAAACCCTCGACGGTCACAAGTCCAACTCCAGCCGTTCACTCGTGGGTCGCGAGCAGCAGATCATCATCTTGTCCATTGCCACCTGCTCCCGCTTGGTCAACACGAGATCCTGGTGGTCGACCGTGCCCGACAGCACTCGGGTCACGCACGAGCCGCAGATCCCGTCACGACAGTCGTTCTCCACCTCGATGCCCAGCGCGAGCACAGTCTCGAGGATGTTGGCGTCAGGCTTCATCCGCAGCGTGTGACCGGCCTGCGCAAGGACCAGCTCGTAGCTGTCGCCGTCCAGAGGCGCTGCCTCCTTCGGCTCGACACCCACGCGGCTGAACAGCTCGAAGCGGACGATGTCGTGGTCGGGCCCGTGCACCTTCTCGGCGGCCTCCTCGACCGCGCGCAGCAGACCCACCGGTCCGCAGACGTAGATCAGCCCACCCTCGGGGAGGCTGCGCACGACCCCTTCCAGGTCGGGCCGCCCGTCGGTGTCCTCGGCGAGCATCCGCACCCTGTCACCGAGCGCACCGAGGCGGTCGCAGAACGCCATCGAGTCGCGAGTGCGACCTCCATAGGTCAGTTGGAACGGCTTGCCGGCACGGTCCAGGTGCTCGGCGAAGGTGACGATCGGGGTGACCCCCACGCCGCCGGCGAGCAGGGCATGGAAGGAGGCGTCCTCGAGCGCGAAGCCCTGTTTGGGCCGAGTGACCAGGAGCCGGTCTCCGACACGGAGCTGATCGTGGACGAACAGGGAGCCTCCGCGTCCATCCGGTTCGCGCAGCACCGCGATCTCGTAAGCCGACAGGTCCCGCGGGTCGCCGCAGAGGGAATACTGCCGGGTGCTGCCGTCGGGGACGTAGACGTCGATGTGGGCACCGGGCTCCCACTCGGGGAGGGGCTTGTTGCTCTCGATGCGGGTCAGTCGGAGCGAGATCACGCCGTCGGCCTCGAGCCGCATCTGGGTGACCCGCAGCTCGCGCTGCTCAACCATCGCCCACCTCCTCGGCCAGACCGAGGAGCTTGCGGACTTGGGCGTACGACGAACCTGGATCGGTCACGTCGAACAGCACGGACCTGATGCCCAGGTCTTCGGCCCCCCTGATGTTCGTCGCCTGGTCGTCGAGGAACACCATGTCGCCGAACGCCACGTCGAGTCGTTCGGAGAGCAGCTCGTAGAGTCTCGGGTCAGGCTTCAGGAAGCCTTCGACCGACCCGTCGACGATCACGTCGATGTCACCGAGGATGTCGATCTTCTCGATCCACGAGTCGCTGTGGAAGTCGCGCAGGTCGTTGGTGAGGATCCCCACCGGGATGCCCGCCTCGTGGGCGTCGCGGACCAGTGTCCGGGCTCGATCGCGGATCAGCTCAGGGCGAGCCGGCTCGTACAAGTGGGCTACCAGAGCGCGGATGTTCCCCCCGGCGCCACCGGCGGCGTGCCACTCCTCGGAGCGGTGCGCCCAGTAGGCACGCTCGGTGATCCGACCTGCCTGCAGGTCAGCCCAGTCTGGATCTGGCCGATCAGCGGGCGCAAACGGTCCTCGCTCGTGCAGGAGGGCATGGGCCGGCGAGTCAGCATCGGCGGCGACCAGTTCGAAGATGGTGAGCAGGACCGGCCCGCCGAAGTCGAGGACGAGCGCCCGAGTGGTCATCTCAGTGCTCCGGCTCCTCGATGACGGCGCGTGAGAAGAGCACCACGTTGCCCGTCCACCGGCACTCCGCACACCAGGTGAGGAAGATCCGGTCTTCGCCGCTCCACCACTCCGAGATCAGCCCGCGGTCCAGCGAGACCCCGCAGTGCGGGCAGAACTTCGGCTTGTCGAGCAGGTGGAGTGCCGCATCCGAGGCGAACCAGTCGCCAGGCGGCGGAAGCCGATGTGGATCAGGCGGCAGGTCCGGCCACGGCCCGTGATGGGCGGCTCGCCTCGCCTGCTGCTCGAGGTCAGGCACCGGAACCCGCCTTCTCCCGCACCGCTGCAGCGTCTCGGTGCAGCGCGAGCAGCTGCTCGCGGATCGGGCTGTAGCGCATCGAGCCGCCGTTGATCCATTGGTCGGTGAAAGCGGTGCCGGCACCGAACTTGTCCTTCTCGCAGGGCAGGTCGATGATGTCGTGCTTCTCACGCACGACTCCCGGCGGGTCCTCGCCGTCCTCGATGGCGGCCATCGCCTCCTTGAACATCTTGCGCAGCATCGCAACGCCCTGGTCGGAGCGACCGAGGTGCTCTTGCGAGCGGTCGGTGATGGTGCCCTGCGAGACCCACGCCATCACGTCTTGGCCCTCGACGTAGTCGGTGATGAACTCGCCGTTCTCGTCGATCCACTCGTAGTCGTAGACCACCGGTCGATCCTGCTTCTCCCAGGTGCCGCCCTCGGGGTGGTGCAGGCTGTAGAACAGCTTCCAGGTGGTGGTGTCGTCGATCGGGACCCGGATCTGCATCTGGTCGATCCACATCCCACCCACCCGCATACCGTAGGGGAACATCAGGGGATGGCCGATGGCCCAGTCGTCGCTCTCCTCCGTATGGCCCTCGAGCACCCGCCGCTTGATGATGCCGAACTCGAACTCGTCGAAGGACACCTTGATGTGCTTCTTCTGGAACGACTTGGGCGCCTCGAACCCCTCGACTTGGCCGAGGAACTCGAAGTAGGCACCGTGGAGCCACTCGACGTGGTGGGGGTCGACGGAGTTCTCCATGATCTGGAACCAGTTGCACGGCAGGGTCGCCACGCCGATGTCCCGGATGCCGTCTTGGACGTAGACGTCGAAGCGCGGCAGCTCCGGCACCGGTTGGGGCCCGACATAGACCCACACCATGCCGCCCATCGTCTGGGCGACCCCGGCCTTGGCCTTGATCTTGTCGCGGAACGCGGTGTTGTCGTTCTCCGCAGGCTGGTCGATGCACTGGCCGTCGAAGTCGTACTTCCACCCGTGGTAGCCGCAGCTGATCCCGTCGTCACGAACGACGCCGTAGGTCAACGATGCGCGGCGGTGCGGGCAGGACTCACCGATGATGCCGTACCTGCCGGACGGAGTCTTGTAGAGCGTCCAGTTCTCGCCGAGCAGACGCACGGTCTTGCTCGGCCTGCCCTCGTCGAAGTCCTGCTCGAAAGCGATCGGGTACCAATAGCGGCGTAGCAGCTCGCCCATCGGGGTGCCGGGACCAACCCGAGTCAACTCTTCGTTCTGTTCCACGGTCAGCATCTGGATATGTCTCCTAAGGGATGAAGAATGGCCAGGATCGTCAGTCGAGGACGGTGACCTTGCCGGTGTTGCCGTCGACCCGGATCATCTGTCCGGTCCTGATGGTCTTGGTTCCGAAAGCGGTGCCGGTGACGGCGGGGAGGCCGTACTCGCGACAGACGATGGCTGCGTGGCTCATCATCCCGCCGACATCGGTGACCGTGGCCTTGATCTTGCCGAACACGGGCGCCCACGAGGGCGCGGTGAGCGGCGCGACCAGGATCTCGCCATCTTGGAGCTGACCGATCTCGTCGGCGCCGAAGATGACCCGAGCCGGACCCTCGACCAGCCCTGGGGAGGCGGCGAAACCGGACAGGGTGCCGTCGCCGTCCTCGCCGGAACCGACCTGCAGCCACGCGGACACCGAGTCGGAGGTGATGCCCCAGAGCATGACCGTGAACGGCTCGGTGACCACCTCCGGCGGGATGCCGAGCGCCGGCGGCGGGCTCCACGCCTTGAGTGCGGACAAGATGCCCTTACGACGTTCGATCTCCTTGATCCAGTAGCCACCCTGACCACGCGAGGGAGCGCCGACCGCCCAGCCGGAGTAGTAGTCGTAGAGCGCCTCGGCGACCTCGTAGCGCTTGAACATGAACACGTCGTCGATCTCGTTGATGAACCCGGCCTCGAGGAGCACCTCACCGAAGGCCCGCATCTTGCGCCACAGCACCGAGTGCGCCCAGTGCTCGACGTAGAAGTTGTGGTTCTCCACGTAGGGGAACACCACACGCGACAGCCCGAGCTTGGCGTCGAACGCCGCGCGATCCTCGTCGGAGTCGAGCAGGTCCCGGTATTCGGAGACCACGCGGTCGCGCTCGGCGTGCAACGCCTCGACCGGGCGGTTGAGGTCGACGCCCTTCTTGACCTTCTCGATGTAGTCGGCGATGTAGCCGAACGGCACCTCGACGTTCTGGATCCAGATCTTGTCGGAGTGGTAGAAGCCAGAGCCGGTGGAGAAGTTGAACCACGGCTCGCTGGCCTCCTCCCACGCGGCCAGCCAGGCCCGGCCGGCGTCGGAGCGTTCCAGTGCCTCCTTGATCGCCCCAGGGTCACGCGAGCCGAAGTGGTCGTCGATTCCGGATCCGACGGCGAGCCGGGCCAGCTTCTTCAGCTCGTCGTCGGGCCGGAACAGGTCGACGTCCACCCCGGCCACCATCTTGGCGATCGAGAGGTCGGGGATGCTGGGGAAGGCCTGCTTGCAGAACCCGAAGAAATCGAGGTAGGCCGCGTAGCCGAGGTTCAAGAACTCGAAGTGGTACTGCCACAGCTTCAACGCCAGGCCGAGGAGCTGATGGTACGTCGTGATCAGGCCCAGTCCCGAGCCCGTGCCGACTCCCGACGTGATGACATCGAGGTCCTCCTTCTCCGGCAGCGGAGCCACCTCGAGTTCGCTCATCTCCTGCACGAGTGCGCGGATCTTCACCAGCCAGTCGCCGTAGAGCCGGTCCCAGTTCCCGAAGTAGAACCCGGCTCGCTCGAGGAACATCGGCACTCGCGCCTCGATGTCCTCCGGCGGGGCCGGAACCGGGGAAAGGTAGGCGTAGCCGTTGAGGATCCGGTAGTCGACACCGTACGCCGGCGGGATGATGTAGTGCCGGGTGTTGTACTGCGACAGCGAGCTGATCGCGAACTCGTAGAAGGTCGTCTCCCAAGGGGTCACGGCCTCGGGCCAGTGCACCCCGTCCTGGAACCAGAACCCTCCGTCCTCGTACTCGCGACGCTCCTCACAGAAGAGGGAGGAGTAGCTGGAGGCTCCTCCCAACCTTCAGCGCCCGGAGGCGCGGCGATCTCGAACGGGCTCGGGAAACGATCGGCCATGGTGCTGACTTCCTCCGGAGGTGCGACCCGACGGGTGCCGGGTAGGTGGGTGATGGATGGTGCTTCGACCACGGGTCCTATGAAGGCTCGGGCTCAGGTGTCCGAGGTCGCCCCCTTGTGGGCGTACAGCGGGTTGACCAGCGTCGAGACGATGCTCGACATCAGGTCGGTGTCGGCCTTGACCTCGTGGCTCTGCTTGCTCCACACGGTCTCGGGTCGAGCCTGGAGGAGGACCACGTCCTCGCCTGCCGGAAGATCGTCGTCGACCGCCCACTCGATGTCCTGCGGGCAGCCGTAGTGCTTCTCCGCGGTGCGTGCCAGCCGGGCGATCGCCACGATCTCCTCGTCGGTGAGCGACGGCTGAAGGTGTAGGTCCTCGGACAGTTCGACCCGGCTGACCCGATCGTCGGCTAACTGGTAGGCGTGCGTCTTGGGTGAGATCGTGCGCCGGCTGATCGACCACATGACCTTGTCCACCAAGAAGTTGTCCGGGGTGACCTCGCCGGACACCACGCCCTCGCCGAAGCCCCACGCGGAGTCGATGCAGATCCCCGACCTGTCGCCGTTGGTGGGGTCGAGGGTGAAGGCGACCCCGGCGGAGCGTGGCCGCACCATCTTCTGCACTGCCACCCCCATGTCGACCTTGGTGTGGTCGTAGCCCATCTCCTCGCGGTAGGCGATGGCCCGGTCGGTGAACAGGCTGGCCCAGCAGGCGCGCACCCTTGCGAGGACGTCATCGATCCCACGGACCCAGAGGTAGGTGTCGTGTTCACCCGCGAAGGACGCATCCGGGGTGTCCTCCGCCGTGGCCGACGACCGGACTGCTACCGGGACGTTCTCCACACCGCAGTGCGCGCAGAGGTCGGCGTACCCCTTGCGGATCAACCGCTCGGCGTCCTGCGGGATCGGCCAGCTGCGCACCATGGCCCGAGCCCGCTTCGCCGCTGCCGTCAGTCCGTCGGTGTCGCCGACCGGCACGGTCTGCAGCATGTCGGTGAGCTCGTCGTAGTCGGGAGCCAGCTCCTTCGCGGCGGCATAGACCGACGTAGTCACCGCGAATCCCGGTGGAACGGGCAGTCCGGCCTGGCTCATGGTGCCGAGCGAGGCGCACTTGCCGCCGACGACGGGCTTGGCCTCCTCTGTCAGGGTGTCGAAGGTGATGACGTACGGCGCGTCACTCATCGGGCCCCTCCTGCTGGTCGAAACGCGGATCGTGGATGGGCGGGAGGGCGTCGAGGTCGGGGACGGCGACCTCTTGGACGCGGTTGCGGTAGAGCACCAGCGCGGTCACCCCACCCTCGAGCAGCCGCACCCGGACGAACTCGGTGTTGAACGGTTCGCCGGGGTCGTAGCCCATCGCGAGAGCGGCGAAGGCGCGGATCGGTCCCGAGTGGGTGGCCACCACGATCGAGCGGGCGGAGGTCCGCTCATAGGCGGCCAAGATGCCACGCCAGAACCGGCGCACACAGGAGACCGGCGGCTCGAAGTACATCATCGGCATCGTCAGCCAGTGTGTGATCGGGTCGCCGCCGCCCTGCTGGATGCCCCAGAACCGGTCGACGTCGACGAGCCAGCCGGGGCGCTCGCCCAAGCCGACCCGTTCGTACTTCTCCATCTCCCGGTGGTAGATCCGGAAGGCGCTGGTGACGTCGCGGGGGCCGTCCGGGGTGGCGACCTCGAAGTTGCGGAAGAGCTGGTCGTCCTGGAGCTCGCTGACCTCGGGGTCGCCGCGCCCGTAGAGCTCGATGTTGTCGATCAGTCCGCGGCGTAGGTGCTCACCGGTCTGGCGCGCACGGTTCGTCGGCGCGCACAGCATCTCGACGCGCTGTCCGTCGAAGACTCGGCGGGCGAGCTCCTGGCCTCGGCGGTGTGCCTGCCAGGAGCCCAGCGGGGTGAGCCCGGACTCCGAGGAGTAGCCCTGGGTCTCGCCGTGCCGCACCAGATAGACATCGCAGTCGATCCCGGCCAGCTGGTCTCGCCGCTCCGGGACGAGCTCCTTGGTGCGGGTGACCTCCGCCCAGGCCCGGGAGGTGCCGACGACGTCGCCGTCGTACATCACCGGGTCGCTGTGCTGGTCGCCTCGCTCGCGGAATCGGCGCAGGTAGAGCGGGAGGGAGGGATCTTGAGGATCCGGCGAGGGCGACGTCGGTGGGACCGAGCGGCGGGCCCGATGGCGGGTCAGGTAGGCCGGCGCGTCGGGGCGTTCGGTTCGCGGCAACGTCCGGCCGGTCTCCTCGTCGATGGTCATCGCCGGTCCTCAGCTATGCACCGTGAGGAACTGCTGGTTGACGACGCCGTCGTAGTAGAACATCGCTCGACCCATCTCCGCCTCGGTCCAGGTGATCGGCTCTGCACCGGGATCGACCCAGTAGCCACCGGTGAACATCTCGTTGCGATTGCCCACGGGGTCGAAGAAGTAGAGACACTGCCCGCGCGTGGCGCCATGCCGAGTGGGGTTCGTCTCCACGTGGACACCGTGGTAGACGCAGGTGTCGGCCGCTCCACGCAGGTCGGTCCAGCTGTCGACCCACCAGGCGAAGTGGTGCAAGCCTTGATTCGGGCCGGTGATGAAGGCGATGTCGTGCGAGCGGTGGGAGACCTCCAGCCAGCTGGCGATCTGGAAGCCGTCGTCACCGAGAACCTGCTCGGTAAGCCTGAAGTCGAGGTGGTCGATGAGGAATCGCGTGTTGGTGTCGACCTCCTCCGCCGTCAAGAAGACGTGGTCGATCCGCGGCGGAGCGATGCCGACCAGGTCCATCGGTCGCGGTGGCGGGTTGGTCTGGGGCAACAGGTTGCCCACCTGCTGCATGCCGTAGACCAGCTCCATCTGGTGACCGCTGGGCAGGGTGAATCGGATCGACGTGCCGTGCCCGTCGGCCCACTCGTCGGCGGCGTACCTGCGCACCCCGACGCCGGCGGCCTCCAGCCGCTGCTGATAGTGGTCGAGGTCGGCGGCATCGGTGACCTTGAAGCCGAAGTGGTTGATCCCGTGGGTCGGCTCCAAGGTCAGCACGACACTGTGGTGCTGGTGCTCGTCCCAGCACTTGAGGAACACGCGAGACGAATCCCGCCCGGTCTCGATCAGGCCGACGACCTCGGAGTAGTAGGCAGTCGCAAGCTTCGAGGTCCGGGACCCGGATCTCGACGTGGGACAGACGCAGAATGGACATCAGGTATGCACCTTCATGAAGCGGTCGTTGAGCTCGCCCTCGTAGTAGAAGATCGCCCGGCCGACGTTGTCCTCGGTCCAGGTGATCGTGGGAAAGTCCGGATCGGGCTTGTAGCCGCCGGTGAAGACCTCGTTGCGAGTGCCCAACGGGTCGAAGAAGTAGATGGTCGAGCCGCGCGTGATGCCGTGCCGGGTCGGCCCCACATCGAGCTGGATCCCGTTGTAGGCGAGGATGTCCGCCGACTCTCGCACGTCCTCCCAATCGTCGAGCCAGAACGCGAAGTGGTGGAGTCCGCCGTTGGCGCCGTGCACGATCGCGAGATCGTGGGGTGAGTGCGACCGCTCCAGCCAGGTCCCGAGTTGATGGCCGTTGCCGTCGAGAAGCTGCTCGGTGATCCGAAAGCCCAGCACATCCATGAAGAACCGGGTGGACTCCCCGACCTCCTCGGCGTTGATCAGCATGTGGTCCATCCGGGGTGGTGCGATCACGTCCCGCACCCGCCGACCGTCGTTCTCGAGCATGGAGTCCGCCAGGTTGCGCGGCCTCGAGGTGCCGACCTTCTCCACGTCGGCCACGAGCTCCATCAGGTGCCCGCTCGGGGTGGAGAACCGGATCGACTCTCCCTGCCCGAGCTCCTCGCCTCTGCTGGCCCGCTCGACCGGGAAGCCGTATCGAGAGACTCGGTTCTCCAGGTCTGCGAGATCGTCCTCGTGATGGACCTTGAACGACATCGAGTCCATCCCCACCCGCGGCGCGTAGCGCAACCGCAGCGAGTGGTGGTCCTCCTCGTCCCAGCACTTGAGGTAGACCGAGTCGTTCGTCCTCGCGGTGACCTCCATGCCCATGACGCCGGTGTAGTAGGCCGTGGCCAGGTCCAGGTCGGTGCAGGTGATGTTGACATGACCCAGGCGCAGGATCCCGCGCGGCCTCCCGGCGACGGTGCTCCGGCCCGAGAGTCGGCGTGCCTGGCGGCTGTCGGACGGATCGACTCCTGGCCCGTCAGACGGCGCGTCGGGCGCGACCAGGCGACGGGTGCCCTCGGGCGTGCCCTCGGCTAGGTCACGATGACCTGTGACGTCGTTCACGTCTGTCATGCGGCCATCTTTGGATCGCCAGCGAGCTGCTCGGTGCAGGCGTTCCGCCATACGGAACAGATTCTGTCCATTTGTCTCTTCGGGGATCACTCTGGGGTGGTGAGCGATGACCCCACCCGTGCCGGGCCTGAGGCCATGCGCGAGCTGGTCCGTGACTACGTCAGCGCACTGCACACGACCTACCTCGACCACGTTCGGCACCTGCCGCCGGCCGAGCGTGCAGGGCTGCCGTTGGTATCCGCTCCGAAGGTCACCGTGATCGCCGCGGCATCGCGTCGCCTGCACCTGGTGGCCACCCTCGACACTCTGCCGCCGCTGCGCGGGCCCGAAGTCGCCTTCGATGACGACTACCTCGGAGTGCACTGGACGCTCCGGTTCTACGATCCCTCGGTGCTGCCCGAGCTCGGGTTGCTGAGTGAGGACACCCCAGCAGAGGTACGACGGGTGCTGGGCGTCACTGACACGGCCTACCACCTGACCGTCGACGTGGGCGGCGGCCTGGGTGCCCATCACGCGCAGCACTCGGGGGTGGCGCTGGCCAACCTGCACACGAAGACCGCGCGTGACCTGGATCGGGTCCGCCGCGCCCTGCCCGGTCAGCAGAACAGCGTCGACGAGCTCGGCGTCTGTGTGCGCGCCGGGCTGGACCGGGCGGCCGCCCTGCTCGTCGGCGACCTCACCTCGGGCCGGGTCGTCCTCGGCAGCAGAGCCTCCGCCGAGCAGAGCCTGGACGCACTGATGCAGGACATCTCGACCCAGGACGTCACTCGATGACCGAGCAGTCCTCCGTCGGCGGCGAGCGACTCTCCAGCGTCGCCGCCGCGGCCAGGATCCTGCGCGAGTTCGGCAAGCACACCACCCAGATGGGTGTCAGTCAGCTCGCTCGACGGGTGGGCGTCGGGAAGAGCACGGCCCATCGGATCATCTGGACGCTCGTCGAGGAGGGTCTCCTGGAGAAGGTCGAGGAGACCGGGCTGTTCCGGCTCACCTCGACGATGCGTTCGCTCGGCGCCAGCGCCGAGACCGCCCAGCGGCTGCACGAGGCCGCCACCATTCCGCTGGACCAGCTGCGCAAGGCCACCACCGGCACGCTCCACCTCGCGATCCTGGACGGCACCGACGTGCTCTATGTCGAGCGACGGGAGGGCCCGGGAGCCATTCCCGTCTTCCGCGCGGTCGGCAGCCGCAACGCCGCTCACGCCACCTCCAGCGGCAAGGTGATCTTGGCCTTCCTGCCGGCTGAGCGTCAGAAGCTGCTCGTCGACGGCATGCGACTCTCACCCAAGACCCCACGCACGATCACCTCGAAGGCTGAGTTCATGGCCGAGCTGGATCGGGTGCGGCGGCAGGGCTTCGCGGAGAACCGCGGCGAGTCCCAGCCCGGGATGTGCTCGGTCGCCGCGCCGATCCGCGACCCACTCGGCCAGGTGATCGCCTCGGTGTCGGTGGCCGAGTGGGTCGAGTCCGTGGACGCCGGCCTGCGTCACATGGTGCGGCCGGTCATCGAGACCGCGCTGCGTATCTCCTCCAGCCTGGGGTGGAACAGGTGAGCGAGACCTGGGTGCGCATCTGCCGGATCGACGAGGTTGACGCCGAGCGGCCGATCGGTCGCATCGTCGGCGACTCCGGCCAGGACCGAGATCGTGTGTGCGTCGTCCTCACCCCGCAGGGGGTGCCAGTGGCGATGCTCGATCGCTGTCCACATCGCGACATCGCACTCTCCGGCGGGCTGATCAAGGACGGCACGCTCGTCTGCCCCGGCCACTTCTGGTGCTTCGACGTGAGCACCGGCGCCCGCACAGACCTGCCCGAGCGCGGCGCAACCGTCTATCCCACCCGAGTGGTCGACGGATGGGTCGAGGCCGTCCTACCCCCGCCCAAGGAGCCCCAATCGATGCGCGAGTGGCTGTTGGCTCAGGCCAGAGGTGAGCCCCGAGGTGAGCAATGAGCGACGCAACGAGTCCCGAGATCGGCAGCAACGTCGTCGCCGCCGGAGTGCGCACGAACTATCACGACGTGGGATCTGGCGAGCCGGTGCTGCTCATCCACGGCTCCGGCCCAGGGGTGAGCGCGTGGGCGAACTGGCGACTCAACCTGCCGGTGCTCGCGAAGCGCTTCCGAGTCGTCGCCGCTGACATGCTGGGCTTCGGCTACACCGACCCCGCCCCCGACCACCGCTACGACCTGGACGTCTGGACCGCCCACCTGGTCGGCCTCCTCGACGAGCTCGGCCTGGACCGGATATCCGTGGTCGGCAACAGCTTCGGCGGCGCGCTTGCCCTGAGCCTTGCCGTCCGAGACCCGGACCGGGTCGAGCGTCTGGTGTTGATGGGCAGCGTCGGGGTGCCCTTCGAGATCACCCCCGCCCTCGACGCGGTCTGGGGGTTCGAGCCGTCCCTCGAAGCGATGCGCGGGCTGCTCGACATCTTCGCCTACGACCGAAGCCTCGTCTCCGACGACCTGGCCCGACTGCGCCTGCGCGCAGCCACCCGTACGGGGGTGCAGGAGGCGTTCGCGGCGATGTTCCCCGCCCCGAGGCAGGCCGGCGTCGACGCCCTGACCATTGCCGACGACCTGATCAGGTCGATCACCTGCCCCACGCTGGTGGTGCACGGACGAGACGACCAGGTGATCCCGCTGGAGAACTCGCTCCGGCTGCTCGAACTGATCGACGACGCCCGGCTGCACGTGTTCGGCCGCTGTGGCCATTGGGTGCAGATCGAGCACGCCGACTCGTTCAACCGACTGGTGGTCGACTTCTTGAGCTGACGGGCTGCGGTGTGGCCGGCCGCTGCTCCATCACGCTCACCGGGACGCTCGTGTCACTGCCGCCCCGATGCGGTCGGCCTCGCATCACAGTCAGTCGAGTGCTCGGATCACGGGTAGATGTGTCACTCGATGAGCGGCTTGCGGAAGATCAGCTCCGCCGGCTCGTCCGGCAGCAGCAGGACACCGCTGTCGACGTAGCCGAGCCGTCGATACAGATGCTGCGCGGACTCGGCCGATACCGTCGAAGTGAGCACCATGGCGTGACCGGCAGCGCGTTGCGCCTGCTCCCATGCCTCGACCAACGCCGTGCCGACTCCTTGACCACGCGACTCCGGAACGACCCAGAGAAGGTTCATGAAGGGCACCTGGTCCCAGAACAGACCCCATCGCAACAATCCGACGACGGCCCCCTCGACCTCGGCGACCATCACCCGCCCCGACTTCACGATGTCGGTGAGGTCGAGGGAAGACACATGTCCGTCAAGCTCGACGAGAACAGGCAGGTCTGAGTCGGTCGCCGTGCGAGTGGTCACGCTCGTCCCGCCCATCCTGAGCGCTCGATCACGTCAGCAGCGACCGCGCTAACGGACCGGTCGTCAGTAGGGACGCGGTGAATCCACAAAGGAGCTTTCATGTCGAGATACCCTGCCATGCGGCGCCAGACCCATGGGACGGACGCAACCTGAACCTCGTCGGCGGGAAAGAGTCCCTCTGCTTGCTCTTCTGCCGGTGGTTGAACGATGCCCTTCTTGTCAGGGTCGATGCCGGCGAGCTCGTACTCCCACTCATGCACGGGCGTGACCTTGTTCCACACGAGAGCGAGCCATCCTCCGGGCCGCAGGACGCGACCAACCTCGGCGATCGTCTCTTGGACTGGAAACCAGTGCCATGCGTCGGCACTCACCACGGCATCGACGCTCTGGTCTGGCAGAGGGATCTTGTGGGCCCAGCTTTCGTAGGTGTGTGCGGCAGGAGCATGCCGACGCAACGCCGCGATCATTCGTGCATCGGCTTCGACCGCGTGCACGGCTATTCCGCGCTGGAGAAGTTGGCCGGTGAGCTGGCCAGTGCCGGCTCCAAGTTCAACGACGGCTTGAGCGCCGACCAACATCCATTCAACAGCCTCGGCTGGATAGATGGGACGCCACCTGGCATAGGCCTCCGCGACCTCTCCGAACGCTAGGGCTCGGTCTGAACGTGTCGTTGACACATCGGTCCATCATGTCAACGATCACATGTTCCTCGGTGATGTGGAAGGCAGTCCGAGTGTTCCAGCTGACGGCCGCGTTGCTGGTCACCTGGGGTCACGATCGACAAGGCAGCTACCGGAAAGCAGCGCTCGACCTCCGGTTCCCGTCCGGGTTGCCGGCTGCGGTGGTCACTCCTGTCACAGCTTCATCAAGGTGTCTGGGTCGGCCTGCACCCACCACGGCGAGTACGCCATGAGAGGTGGCGCTTCATCCACCTACCTTGATGAAGCAGCGATGCGTGTGACTGACCGGATCGCAGCAAGCGATGGACTCCGGGATGGGTGCCTCGATCGGGCCGAAACTGCATCCCGCCCCGTCTGGCGCGGTGCTGTGGTGGCCCTGACCCATCTGCCGCGGTGCTGTTGTGGCTGAGGACCCGGAATACAGGGCACTTTGCCACCACAAGACCGCGGCAGACGCACGAAGACCGCGGGAGATGCGAGCGCCTCACCCGCGGCCTCCTCAGCGATGTCGATGTCACCGAAGCGGCGCACGAGTGAGGTGATCAGGCGGCCGTACTCCTCGCGGAAGACCCGCTCGACCCTCGCCGCGGCTCCGCGCTCCATCGATCGTCGATCTCAGCGGCTCAGGCGAAGCCCTGGAACGGCCGCACCTCGACCTTGCCGCGGCAGGCCTTCGAGCCCTCGGCCGCCAGCTTGAGCGCCACGTCGAGGTCTGGCGCGTCGATGACCCAGAAGCCTCCGATGACCTCCTTGGTCTCCAAGTAGGGGCCGTCGGTCATCACCGGTGCCTCACCTCGGCCGTCGACCACGGTCGCGGTCGACGCCGGCTTGAGACCACCCGCGAAGACCCAATAGCCGTCGGCGTGAAGCTGGTCGTTGAAGGCACCGGTCGCGGCGAACGCCTCCTCCATCTCCTCCTTGGAGACGTAGTTGCCGAACTCGTTCATCTCGGCAGGACCATGCACGGACAACAGGTAGTGCGTCATCTTCAATCTCCTCAGCTCCGGCGGTCCCAACGACCACCCTCTACCCCTGCTACGAACAACCACCCGCCGATACGACAACCTGCCGGAAAGAAGGATGAAGAAGGATGGTGTTCCTGGTTGATCAGCGTGCGGCCTGCTGCCGGAGACCGGCGAGAAGGAGGTCGAGACCCGCGGAACTGCTCGGCGTCGTCGTGGACGGCGAACTCCTCGACGATGTAGTGGACGAACGGAAACGCCGCCGGGTCCAGCGCACGCCACTGGTCGGCATGCCGATCGATGTAGGTCGCTCGATCGATGGTGCCGTCCAGGATCTCCTGCGGCGGCTGCGGACCCAGCTCCGCGGCGACACCAACCACGAAGCCGACCACCGCGGAGACTGCGTGGAAGCTTCTCCCTCGGACCGATCCGCTCGTAGAGCAGGACGCCGTTGGGTTGGACCCCCGTGTCACGCATGAAGTAGGCCCCGAACCACGGGGAGCAGATCACCTACGCGATCTTGGCGGTGATCGTCGGCGTGATCGCAGGCTGGGGAGCGCTGACCCTGACCGATTCCCACGCCACCGAGGAACCTGCCTGACAAGGCCGGCCCGACCACCCACTACGCTCTCCACCCATGCGCGTGTTCGTGCTGTCCACCGGTCGCTGCGGGTCGACCACCTTCGAGCGGGCATGCCGTCACATCACCAACTTCACCGCTGGCCACGAGACGAACAAGCGACGGGTCGGCGAGCGGCGGTTCGACTACCCCGACCAGCACATCGAGTCCGACAACCGACTCTCCTGGTTCCTCGGCGGGCTGCAGACCCGCTTCGACCACGGACAGACCTTCTACGTCCACCTGACCAGAGATCCGCGCAGGGTGGCGGCGTCGTACGCCGGACGCTGGGACAGCGGCTTCCACTCCGGGATCATCCGCGCGTTCGCCCAAGGCATCGTGATGCGCAAGCAGTATCAGGAGAAGCAGCGGATTCGACTGGCCCGCTTCTACGTCAGCACCGTCAACGAGAACATCGCCGCCTTTCTCGCCGAGAAGCCGCATCGGTTGGACTTCCCGCTGGAGCGGGCCGAAGAGCTCTTCCCGACCTTCTGGCGACAGATCGGTGCGGAGGGCGATCTGGACGCCGCACTCCGCGAGTTCAAGATCCGCCACAACGCCTCGCCCTCGGCGAACCCGACATGACGATCAGCGACCAGCCTGAGGTGACCACCAGCGCCGGAGTCGTGCGCGGACTCTGGCGGGAGGGGTCGGCGGCCTTCCTCGGCATCCCGTTCGCCCAGCCACCCGTGGGCGACCTCCGCTTCGCCGCACCCGTCCCGCATCAGGAGTGGTCCGGCGTCCGCGAGGCGACGACGTACGGCGCCACCCCCCAACGCGGTGAGTCCGCCGAGATCACCCTGATCCCCGAGCCGTCGGTGGCAGGTGCGTCGACCCTGAACGCGAACGTCTTCACCCCCCGACCCGGCGAACCGGCTGCCGCGCTGCCGGTGCTGGTCTACATCCATGGCGGCGGCTACATCTCCGGGTCGCCCGCCAGTCCGTGGTACGACGGGGCGGCCTTCAACCGCGACGGAGTCGTCACGGTGAGCGTCTCCTACCGCCTCGGGTTCGACGGCTTCGGCTGGATCGAGGACGCGCCTCACAACCGGGCCATCCTGGACTGGATCCTCGCGCTGGAGTGGGTGCGCGACAACATCGCGGCGTTCGGTGGCGACCCGGGCAGGATCACCATCGCCGGCCAGTCAGCCGGTGGCGGAGCAGTGCTCACGCTGCTGAGCACGCCCCGAGCCGCTGGGCTGTTCCAGCGGGCCATCTCGCTCTCCGGCACGACCGCGCACGTGCCACTCGACCGGGCCGAGCAGCTCGGGCGCGCTCTCGCCGACGCTGCCGGGGTCGCGCCGACCCGAGCAGGCTGGGCCACCCTGACCGAGGACGACGTGCTCCGGCTCCAGCAGCAGGTCAGCGCGCCGATCCCGGTCCAGCGAGAGGGCGACGGGTCAGACCCGCTGGCACTCCTCACCGGTATGACGTCAGGCACCCCGTTGTCGTGGGCTCCGGTCGTCGACGGCGACCTCCTGCCGGAGTCCATCGAGGACGCGATCGCCCATGGCGTCGGCGCCGACAAGGGCCTGCTGCTCGGCGCCACCGACCACGAGTTCAACCAGGTGGTCACCGAACGACGTGAAGCCCTGGCCGGGACCGACCCGGCGACGGTGCTGGCCGCCCTGGGTGTCCCTGGACCGACCGCCGCCGCCTATCTGGTCGGGCACCAAGGGCTGGATCCCGCCGACCTGCTTGCGCAGTACGTCACCGATGCCATGTTCCGGGCCCGCAGCTGGAGGATCGCCGAGTTGCGCGCGGCGAGCGGGGCACCAGCCTGGCTCTATCGGTTCTCTTGGGTGTCGCAGAGCTTCGGCATCGCGGTGCACTGCGTGGACGTCCCGTTCTTCTTCGACTGCCTGGGCCTCGACCGCGTCGACTATCTCACCGGTGCCCAACCACCGCGGGCGCTCGCCGACGACGTCCACGGTGCCGCCGTGGCCCTCATCGCCGGCGGCGATCCGGGCTGGCCGGCCTACACCCCGCCCGAGCGCTCGGTGCGGGTCTACGACGTGCCGTCCTCGGTGCGATCCGACGCCTACAGCGACGTCGCCGTCGTCGGGTCGCTTCGCCCAGCCGACTGACGTTGGTTCAGGTCGACGAGGAGCCGTCGCCCTCACCGGTGCGAGCGGCCGTGCCCGACGGACCATCGTCGGCATGATCGTCACCGTCGGCCACCGGCTCGTCGCCGTACACCCCCGCCTCCTTGGCGGCCTGGACCTTGCGCAACTGCTTGGTGAAGCTGAACAGCAAGAAGACCACCGAGCCGATCAGGGCCACGAAGATCACTGCGCCCCAAGGGCCGGCCACCACGTCGTTGTCCTGGGGGACGGGATCGTCGGCGAGGATCGACGAGATCGTGGTGAGCACTTCGATGACCATACGGCCAGTGTGTCAGGTGGGCGTGTCGATGCCAGCGAAGAGGTCGTCCTCGGGAAGCTCCGTCGGCACGTGGCTTGCCACGAGCTCGTAGTCCTCGTACGGCCAGAACTCCTCCTGCAACTCCCGCGGGATCGAGAACCACGAGCCGTCCGGGTCGATCTGGGTGGCATGGGCCATCAGGGCCTGGTCGCGGACCCCGAAGTAGTCCGCACACTCGACCTGGGTAGTGATCCGGGAGTCCCATTCCGGGTCGGGCTGCCACTCCTCGAGCCGTTCGGCGTAGGGCGAGTGGAGGCCATGCGCGACCATCGCGTCGTGCAACGCCTGCGTGCGCGGCCGGTTGAAGGTGTGGTGGTAGTAGAGCTTCAGCGGCTGCCACGGCTCGCCCGCGTCCGGGTAGCGCTCGGCGTTGCCGGCGGCATGGAAGGCCTCAACAGCGATCCGGTGGCACATGACGTGGTCCGGATGCGGGTAGCCGCCCCGCTCGTCGTACGTCGTCACGACGTGCGGCCGCAGCGACCTGATCAGCCGCACCAAGGGGGCGGCCGCCTCCTCCACCGGGATGCTCGCGAAGCAGCCGGTTGGCAGGGGCGGTTTCGGATCGCCCTCCGGCAAGCCGGAGTCGACGAAACCCAGCCAGTCCTGGGTGACGCCCAAGATGTCGCGGGCTCGCTCCATCTCCTGTCGACGCACCTCGCCGATGTGGTCGACGATGTCGGGACGATCCATCTTCGGGTTGAGGATCGAACCCCGCTCGCCGCCCGTGCAGGTCACCACATGCACATCGACGCCCTCGGCGACGTAGCGCGCCGTCGACGCCGCACCCTTGCTCGACTCGTCGTCGGGGTGGGCGTGCACATGCATGAGCCGGTAGCCGGCGCGGGGATGTTCGGACACCACTCCATCGTAGGAGTCCGTCGACGGCGGTCCGCGCGACGCGTGCAAGCATGGACCGGTGAGCAAGACCGAGGATCTTCTGGCGACGCGGTACGGCGGCGCGCGCCGCGGCCGCCGCGTTGCGGTGGGAGCCGTGGTGACGATCCTGGCCGCCGCGTTCTTGGCGTGGGTCGCCTGGGCCGTGTGGATCCACACGACGCCACAAGCGACCTCGGAACTGCTCGGCTGGACGGTGGTCGACGACCACGCGCTGGAGGCTCGGGTGGCCGTGCACGTGGACGAGGGCGCGCAGGCACGTTGCGTGGTCCGCGCGTTGGCCGAGGACCATACCCCCGTCGGCGACTACTCCTGGGTGCCCACGAGCGGCACCAACACCGTCACGATCCGCACCGAGCGGCGGGCCACCGCGGTCGATCTGGTGGGCTGCACCACGCCCGACCAACAGAGCCCGCGCTGATCTCCTCGCGGTGACCCTGAGGGTTGATCTCCTGGGATTGGCGGGGCGGCACCGATCATCCTTGCTAGACTGGACGGTCTGGTCCCGCGGGCTGACCGACAGCCGAGTCGTTGATGAGCGGAAAGAGCCGCCGACTACCAGCGGGACAGGCCCGAGAACCCAAGGCGTAGGCACGTCCTCGTCGCACAGTAGGAGGCAACCCGATGACCCAGTCCAGTGAGCAGACCATCTGGTTGACCCAGGACGCCTTCGACAAGTTGCAGGCCGAGCTCGACCACCTGCGCGGCCCGGTCCGTCAGGAGATCATCGACCGGATCAGTGCCGCTCGCGACGAGGGTGACCTCAAGGAGAACGGCGGCTATCACGCCGCCAAGGACGAGCAGGGCAAGGTCGAGGCGCGGATCCGACAGCTCGAGGACATGATGCGCCGCGCCGAGGTCGGTGAGACCCCGCCTGACGACGGCGTGGTCGAGCAGGGCATGAAGGTGACCTACCGATTCGTCGGCGACGACGACACCGAGACCTTCCTGTTGGGTCACCGTGAGATGGAGGACGGGACCATCCAGGTCTTCTCCCCGCAGTCGCCGCTCGGCTCGGCGATCATGGGTGCCCGTCGCGGCGACACGGTCAGCTATGCCGCCCCCAACGGCAACATGCTGCAGGTCGAGATCGTCGACGCCGTGCCCTACACCCGCTGACCCGGCGGACGCTCAGTCCACGATTCGGTAGCCGAGCTCCTCGAGCCTGGCCCGCAGCCGGGTTGCGTGCTCGGCACCGCGGGTCTCGAGCTGCAGCCCGATCTCGACCTCGTTGAGGGCGAGATCGGCTGAGATCCGCTCGTGGCTGAGATCGATCACGCTGGCACCGAGAGCAGCGACCTCGGTGAGCAGACCGGCGAGGCCGCCCGGGAGGTCGGAGATGACCACACCGAGGTAGAGATAGCGGCCGGCCGCAGCGAGACCGTGTCGCACCACCTTGTTGAGCAGCAACGGGTCGATGTTGCCGCCGGACACCACGGCCACCGCGGGTGTCTCGAACGCGTCCGGATCAGTGGCCATGGCGGCCACCGCCGCGGCACCGGCCGGCTCGACCACCTGCTTGCTGCGCTCGAGCAGGGTGACCAGCGCCCGCGCCAGGGAGTCCTCCGAGACCGTCTTGATCTCGTCGACATGCTCCTGCACCGCGCGGAAGGTGATGTCTCCTGGCCGGCCGACGGCGATGCCGTCTGCCATCGTGCGCATCGCCTCCAGCCGGATCGGGTGTCCCGCAGCCAGTGAGGGCGGGAACGCCGCGGCGGCCTCGGCCTGCACGCCGATCACCCGGATGTCGGGACGAAGCGCCTTGACCGCAATGGCGATGCCGGCGAGCAGCCCGCCTCCGCCGGTAGGCACCACGAGCGTGCGCACCTCGGGTGCCTGCTCGAGGATCTCCAGGCCGCAGGTGCCCTGCCCCGCCACGATGTCGGGATGGTCGAAGGGCGAGATGAACACCGCCCCGGTCTCGGCCGCGAACTCCTGGGCGGCCTCGATGGCCTGGTCGAGATACTGCCCGCGAAAGACCACCTCGGCGCCGTACCCCCGGGTGGCGTTCACCTTGGGGATCGGCGCACCCTCGGGCATGAAGATGGTCGAGGAGATGCCCAGCCGCTGGGCGGACATCGCCACCCCTTGGGCGTGGTTTCCGGCGGACGCGGCGACCACCCCGGCTGCCCGCTCGGCGTCGCTCAGTCGGGATAGCCGCAGGTAGGCACCGCGCGGCTTGAACGACCCGGTGCGCTGAAGGTTCTCCAGTTTCAGCCGCACATCGCCGCCGAGGCGCTCGGCGAGCCAGCGCGCGTTGCGGGTGGGCGTGCGGGCCACCACCCCGTCGAGCACACCCGCTGCGGCCTGGATATCGGCCAAGCTGACCGTGGGGACCTCCGTCATCGCTTCTCCTCCGCCTGCCGCGTCTAGTCCGTCGCCTGGCCAGAACTCGGTCGGTCAGGTGGCTCGGGAAGCACGTCGTCAGCGAGCGGCGCCGATTCGTCGGACTCGTCGCCCCCGGCTAGGTGCAGCACGACCGCGTTGATCGCCGCGGCACAGGGTACGGCGACCAGGGCGCCCGCGACACCGGCAACGAGCACACCGCAGCCGATCGCCACGATGATCCCGAGCGGGTGGATCGCCACGAACCTGCCCATCAGGAACGGCTGCAGCACGTGCCCCTCGAGCTGCTGGACGGCGATCACACCGAGCAGCATGAACAGCGCGGCATAGGGCCCTTGGTCGACCAGGGCCACCAGCACGGCCACCGTCCCGGCGACGGCCGCGCCGACCATCGGGATGAAGGCGCCGAGGAAGACCAGGACGCCGATCGCCAGCACGAAGGGCACCCGCAAGATCGTGGCGACGAGCATCACGCCGAGGGCGTCGACCAGGGCGACGATCACCGTCGCCCGGACGAACTGGGTGAGTGAGATCCACGCGACCCGACCGGAGGAGTCGACTCGCTCGCGAGCCGCCCGGGGCGCGATCCGGACCGCCCAGGCCCAGATCCGGTCACCGTCGGCCAAGAAGAAGTAGGTCGAGAAGAGCACGATGAAGAAGCCGGCGAACACATGAGTGACCGCCGTGCCCACCTCGGTGGCATGGGTGACCAGCTTGCCGTCCTCGGTGTACTTCGTCAGGGCGTGCTGAGCCTTGTCGATGTAGGCGTTGATCTGCGTGTCGCTGGCGTTGAGCGGCCCTTCCCGCAGCCAGTTCTTGATCTGGTCGAGACCCTTGACGACCTGGTTCGCTAGGTCAGTGGCGCCGTTGGCGACCTGCTGACCGGCGAAGGTGAGCAGCAGCGCGACGGACCCGATCCCCAAGATCACCACGACCAGCGCCGACAGGGACCGGCGCACCCCGATCTTCTCCAGCCAACGCACCACCGGCGAGGAGAGCGCGGTGATGAGCAGCGCAATCACCAGGGGCAGCGTGATCACCGCGAAGTGGCCCAGGGTCCACACGATGAGCAGACCCGCGGCGACGATGACCAGGAACCGCCACGCCCAGGCCGCGGCGAGGTCGAGGCCCCAGGGCACCTGCGCCCGGCTGAAGTTCGAGGGCCCGGTCACGATGACCGGTTGGGTCGACTCCTGACGCCGCTCGGCACGCAGTTGCGCCCACTGCTGTGCCCACTGCTGGGTCAGCCTGGGACCACCGCCCGGCTCTGCTCCCTCGAGAGGAGCGCTCTCAGGCTGGGCGCTCTCAGGCTGGGCGCTCTGAGCCTGGGCGCTCTCAGGCTGGGGCGCAGACTCGGAAGGCACGTCCTCGTCGCTCACGCCCGCAACGTTACCGAGGCGAGGCCACTGCGATCCTCGCGGCGAGCCGATAGGCCGCCTCCGGATACGCCGTCGCAAGCAGGCCGGCAGCCGCCAGCACGTAGTCCGAGTCGACGACCACCGCCGCGCGCCGTGGCAGCTGCCAGCCCCCTTCGACCTCCTCCCCGAGGCTGCCGTCGAGCACGCGACCGGCCACGCCCGGACGGCCGTTGCGGAGGACACCACCGGAGCCGACCAGGAGGTCGATCTCACGCAGGTCCTTGCCGGTCCGCTCGACGACCCGGCCCTCGGGGCTCACGACCACCCTGCTCCGGCCGGCGTGACGGCGCAGTGCGAGCCCGACGGCGGCGCGGGCGATCGTTTCGTCGACGTCGGTCTCCTCCTCGGAGTCGGGGAGGTACGCCGGATCGCGGCGTCGCCGAGCGGCCGCCTCGTCGAAGGCGTCCAGCCCCGCGGCGCGGACCGTGTCCGGAGCCGACCAGCGCATGCCCAGGTCACCCTCCACAGTCCGGGTCACCGGCGTGGTGGCCACCACCTCACGGCCGAGACCGTCGGGCGCGGCAGCGTCTTCGGGATCGAGCTCGACCACCGAGTGCACATCGGTGGTCGCACCACCAACGTCGACGACGACCACGTCGCCGGCACCGGGGTGGGCCGCGTCGAGGCCGCGGGCCAGCAGCTCGACACCGGTCAGCACGATGTCAGGAGTGGCTCCGCGCACCATCGCGGTGAAGTCGGCGCGCCTGCTCAGATGCTTGCCGCCGATGACGTGGACCAGGAACATCTCACGGATGGCGGCCCGGGCACCCTCGGGATGCAGCACGCCGATCCGCGGCACGACGTTGTCGGTGACCACCGACGGCAGGCCTGCGTCGTCGAGGATCGCCCGCACCTCCTCCCGGGCGTCGGCGTTGCCCGCGACGACCACCGGCCCGCGCCACTCCCCCGCGGCAAGGTCATGGGCGCACGCCAGCAGGGCTTCGCTGTTGCCACCGTCGGTGCCACCGGTGAGCAGGACCACGTCGGGCGCAACCTCGGTCAGGCCGGCCAGGTCGTCGCCCCGGCTGGCCGCGAAGACCCCCACCACCCGGCCGCCACTGGAGAGCGCCACTCGTCGGCCCGCCTCGGCGGTGACCAGCTCCTCGTTGCCGATGACGGCAATCCGGAGTCCGCCGCCGGCGCTCGAACAGGCGAGCACCTCGGCATCCGCGGCCCGCGGATCCTGGCTGATCAGCTCGGCCAAGCACGCGTCGTACCCGTCGAGCACGTCGGTGTCGATCGTGGTGCGATGCGAGGCCTGGGCGACGATCCTGCCCTCTGCCAGGTCGACCAACGCGGTCTTGGTGAAGGTGGAGCCGAAGTCTGCGCAGATGACGACATCCGCCCCGCTGTCGGAGTCGCTGCTCACCCGAGCGCTCGGTCCAGGTCGGCGACCAGGTCGTCCGCGGACTCGATGCCGACCGACAGTCGGACCAGGTCGCCGGGCACCTCGAGCTCGGTGCCGGCCACCGACGCGTGGGTCATCCGGCCGGGATGCTCGATCAGGCTCTCGACGCCACCGAGCGACTCCCCCAGGGTGAAGACCTCCGCGCGGCCACACACGTCGACCGCCGCTTGCTCCCCCGCCTTGACCCGGAAGCTGACGATGCCGCCGAACCGCCGCATCTGCTGCGCCGCGACCTGGTGGCCCGGATGTCCGGACAGGGCGGGATAGAAGACGTCCCCCACCTTGGCGTGCCCGACGAGGAAGTCGACCACGCGCTCGGCGTTGTCGCAGTGCCGGTCCATCCGCACCGCGAGTGTCTTGAGCCCGCGCAGCACGAGCCAGGAGTCGAACGGACCGGCGACCGCCCCGATGGAGTTCTGGTGGAAGGCGATCTGCTCGGCCAGCTCTAGATCACGCACGACGAGGGCGCCGCCGATGACGTCGGAGTGGCCGCCGCAGTACTTCGTCGTCGAGTGCACGACCACGTCGGCTCCGAGGGTCAGCGGCTGCTGGAGGTACGGCGACGCGAAGGTGTTGTCGACTACCAGGAGGGCTCCCGCGTCATGGGCGACCCGGGCGAGCGCGGCGATGTCGGCGATGTTGAGCAGAGGGTTGGTCGGCGTCTCGATCCAGACCAGCTTGGTTCGGCCGGGCTGCATGGCGGCGCCCACGGCCGCGGTGTCGAACACCGGCGCGGCCGTGTGCGCCAACCCCCACGCCTTCTCGACCTTGTCGAACAGCCGGAACGTGCCGCCGTACGCATCTCCGGGCAGCACCACATGGTCGCCCGGACGACACACCGCACGAACCAGGGTGTCCTCGGCCGCCAGACCGGAGGCGAAGGCGAAGCCCGCCTCGCCCTCCTCCAACGCAGCGAGGTTGCCCTCGAGCGCGGTGCGGGTCGGGTTGGCGGAGCGACTGTACTCATATCCACCGCGCAGCCCGCCCACGCCGTCCTGCTTGAAGGTGGAGGTCGCGAAGATGGGCGGGATCACCGCCCCGGTGATCGGGTCGGGCTCGTAGCCGGCATGGATGGCACGGGTCTCGAAGCCGGCCTTGTGCCGGTGCTGCTGCTCGCTCACCGAGCCGACGATAGTCGGCCGGCTGCTGGTGGACCCAGTTGTAGTGAGCCGCTTGTCGTGGGCCGCTGTCGGTCCCGCGTGGCAGGCTGGGTTGCATGGCCATTGCAACGTTCCCCGGGTTCGCCATCGACTGCCCGGACACTCTCGCGCTCGCGGAGTTCTACGCCACCCTGCTGGACTGGCAGGTCACCGGCGACGAGGAGTGGGCCGACATCCGGCCCGCGGACGGCAGCAACTGCATCTCCTTCCAGCGCGTGGACGACTACCGCGCGCCTACCTGGCCCAGCCAGGACGTTCCCCAGCAGATGCACCTCGACGTGATCGTCGGCGACCTCGACGCCGGCGAGGCCGCCGTGCTCCCGCTGGGCGCGACCCGCACGGAGCACCAACCGGGCGACACATTCCGTGTCTTCCTCGACCCGGCCGGGCACCCCTTCTGCCTCTGCGTGGAATAGCCCGACCGGAATCTCGCTCGGAGTCGCCGGTCGCGTCCCGCACAATGGGGTCATGACCGAGCTGCCCCGCAAGGCGATCACGCGCACGGCGCGGCTTGCCGCCTTGCCGATGGGGTACGCCGGCCGCACCGCGCTCGGCCTCGGCAAGCGGTTGGGCGGGAAGCCGGCCGACGCCGTGCTGACCGAGGTCCAGCAGCGCACAGCCGAGCAGCTCTTCCGCACGCTCGGCGAGCTCAAGGGCGGCGCGATGAAGTTCGGCCAGGCGCTCTCCGTGCTGGAGGCGGCGCTGCCCGACGAGCTCGCGGCGCCCTACCGCGAGCACCTCACCGCGCTGCAGGACTCCGCTCCCCCGATGCCGACACAGACGGTGCGCGACGAGATCGAGAAGGACCTCGGCGCAGACTGGCGCGAACGACTGGTCTGGCTCGAACGGTGGCCCGACCGCGGCCGCCTCGATCGGGCAGGTGCACCGAGGTCGTTGGGTGGACGGCCGCGAGGTCGCGGTCAAGGTGCAGTATCCCGGTGCCGGCGAAGCGCTGCTCGGTGACCTTCGCCGGCTCGCCCGGCTCGCTCGCGGGGTGGCGCCGGTCTTCCCCGGCATCGACATCAAGCCGTTGGTGGAGGAGATCCAGGCCCGCGCGGAGGAGGAGCTGGACTACCACCTCGAGGCGGAGGCTCAGCACACCTTCGCCGAGGCGTTCCGCGGCGACCCCCAGTTCTTCGTGCCCGATGTCGTCGAGGGTGGCACGACCGTGCTGGTCACCGAGTGGCTGGAGAGCCCCGGCTCGCTGGCGACGGTGATCGCGGAGGGGACCCAGGAGGAGCGCGACCATTACGGAGAGCTGCTGGTGCGGTTCCTTTTCTCCGGGCCGCAGCGGACCGGGATGCTGCACGCCGATCCACACCCCGGCAACTTCCGCATCATGCCCCACGAGGACGGCTCGCCCGGGCGCCTCGGGGTGCTCGACTTCGGCGCGGTCGCGAGACTCCCGGAGCACGGCCTCCCACCGGCGATGGGTCGGCTGCTGAAGATTGCGTCGGCGGAGGATCACGAGGAGCTGGCCGAAGGGCTGCGTCGCGAGGGATTCATCAAGGACAACATCCGGGTGGACCCGCAGCTGGTGCTCGACTACCTCGCGCCGTTCGTGGAGCCGACCCGGGTCGAGCGGTTCCGGTTCACCCGGGAGTGGATGCGCGGACAGTTCGAACGGCTCAACGACCCGCGGCAGCCGACGTACACGGTCGCCACCAAGCTGAACCTGCCGCCGTCGTACCTGCTCATCCACCGCACTTGGCTCGGCGGCATCGGCCTGCTCAGCCAGCTGGGCGCCGAGGCCCCCTTCCGCAGCATCCTGGAGGAGCTGCTGCCCGGCTTCTCCGACTGAGCTGTCCCGTCGGCACGCGGGAACGATCCCGCGGTGCAGACTGTTGGACCAGATGTCGCCCCGTCCTGGGGGCGGCTCTGCAGAGGAGGTCCCGTGTTCATCGTCCGCACCAAGGCGACCCTGCCCACTCCTGACGAGGCGCTGCCAGGCCGCGAGACGCCGTGGGTGGTGCTGTCCGATCGACATCGCGTGCTCGACGCACCACTCGTCACCGACGAGGTGCCCGACGGCCTCGAGATCGCGCTCTTCGGGCTGGGCTGTTTCTGGGGCGCCGAGGAGATCTTCTGGCAGCGGTCCGGGGTCTGGTCGACCTCCGTCGGGTACGCCGGAGGCTTGACGCCGAACCCGTCCTACGAGGAGGTCTGCTCCGGCCGCACCGGCCACACCGAGGCCGTCCGCGTGGTCTACGACCCGACCGTGGTCTCCTATGCCGACCTGGTGAAGATCTTCTTCGAGGTCCACGACCCCACTCAGGGCATGCGGCAGGGCAACGACGTCGGCACGCAGTATCGCTCCGCGATCTACTACACGACCCCCAAGCAGGAAGAGGTCGCCCGGGACCTGACCGCCCGCTACCAGGCCGTCCTGGTCGAGCGGGGCCTGGGCGAGATCACCACCGAGATCGCCCCCGCGCCGTCGTACTACTACGCCGAGGACTACCACCAGCAGTATCTGGCTAAGAACCCGAACGGCTACCGCTGCCACGCCAACACCGGCGTGAAGTTCCCGGACTGACGCGCGCGTGACCAGGGCGGTTGAGTGCGGTCGATGGCGTTGCCCAACACACGCCGGCGTGTGAAAGTGGCACCGTGTTGAGACTCGGAGCAGTAGTGCTGAAGGTGTCCGACATCGACCGGGCTGGTGCGTTCTGGTCAGCGGCCCTGGGCTATGAGAGACAGCCGCAGAACCCCGCGTTCCTGGCGCCCGCGGGCGCGGCACCCGGCACTCGTCTCCACCTTGACGACGAAGACCGGACGCACCTCGACCTGTGGGCCGACGACGAGGCCGATCAGCAAGCCCAGGTCGAGCGTCTGATCTCGCTCGGCGCTCGGAGAGTCGACTGGGAGTACCCCGCCGACGCCGACTTCGTCGTGCTCGCCGATCCCGACGGGAATCTCTTCTGCGTGATCGCCTGATCGCGAGAAGCCCCGGTCGCCGGGACCGGTTCCGGTAGTCGACGTACAGAGGCAACTCGGGCTGTCGGTGCGCGTCCCTAGCCTGACCTTCATGAGTTCGACGACGGTGGTGCCGCTGTGGCTCATCGTGGTGCTCACCATCGCCCCAGCTCTCGTCGCCGGTGCGTCCGCAGTCCTAGCGGTGTGGCTGGGGGCGCCCGCAAGGCAGCCCAAGAGCTGGATCGTTGGCGTCGGCGTGAAGAGGCGATGCGGATCCTGCGCTGGGCATCGGACAAAGTGACGTCGGGCAATGAAGACGAGCGGCTGGTCGCGCTGTCGGTCCTGGAGGGCTTGGATAACTCGAAGCCCGTGCTGCTCCAAGACGAGGACCAGGGCATCCTGGATGCGGTGCTGGTAGCGGTCTTCTCCGACGCCAGAACCGTGGTCGCGGAGTATCCTGACGCCAGCGGCAACTACGACGTGAAGGTGGTCGATCATGATTGATCGCCGCATCCCAGGGCAGACAGCGACGTTCGTGACTCGGGCGGAGGTCAAGGCTGCTCAGATGATGGTGCGCCGGATGCGGGCGCGCGGCGAGGAGCCCTCCCGTGCGCTCCTTGCGATCGCCAACGCCACCGATGGTTCACGCGTTTCTCAGCCGGCTTAGCGGACGACAGGTGTAGCGGAGCGCCGCTCGCCGGACCAACACGTGCGAGAGACCGTTGCAGACGGCCGCGTCGTTCGCCTCAGCCGAACGACGGTGTTCCGTCAGCACCGACAGCCTCCTACCGTCCAACTCCTGACAACGCAGAGACACATCAGCGGATCCAGGAGGAGCGAGATGACCGAGGCCCAGGACGCGGCAACACTGCAGGAGCTGCTCGATTCTCAGCCCAACTTCGTGGCCTTCCTCTTCGCGAACCGCAAGGGGTCGGTCGTGCGCGACGCCGTACAACGCCAACCTTCGCAGTTCGTGCAGCCCGAGTTCACCAACTGGCGAGACGAGCAGTGTGCGTGGCGGCAGACGGTCGCGCTCTACGACCAGTCCTTCCACATGACCACCACCATTGCGCGCGGCGCTGACGCGCTGCCGTTCTTCGAGTCTCTGGGGATCAACGGCTTCAAGACCTTCGGCCCGGAGAAGGCGAGGCACTTCGTCTCGTGCGGACCTAGCGGCCATGTGATCGGTGACGGCATCTTGTACTGCGAGAGCCCTGAGGAGGTCACCCTCGTCGGTCGAGCAGCGGGCCACAACTGGGTGCAGTATCAGGCGGAGACAGGCGGCTGGAACGTCACCTTGGAACGGGACGAGATCTTCTCCAGCAATCCCGCTGGCCGACGTCACGTCTACCGCTACCAGCTAGAGGGACCAAACGCTTTCGCGCTCCTGGAGAACCTGACCGGCGCGCCGCTGCCCGACACGAGCACCTTCCAGATCATCACCCTCACCATCGCCGGCCATCAGGTCTCGGCCCTGCGGCACACGATGGCAGGCGGTCCGGGCTACGAGCTCTACGGACCGTGGGACGAGGGACCGGCCGTCAAGGAGGCCATCGTCGCCGCCGGCAAGGCGTTCGGGCTGCGCCAGGTGGGCTCGATGGCCTACTTCACCACGGCGGTCGAGCTGGGCTGGATCCCACGCCCGTTGCCCGCCGTCTTCACCGGCGACGAGCTGCACTCCTTCCGCAAGTGGCTGCCGGCCACCAGTGACGAGGCCACCTGGTCGCTGGGCGGGAGCTTCTACTCGCCCGACATCGCCGACTACTACTTCACCCCATGGGAGCTCGGCTACGGACACCTGATCAAGTTCAACCACGACTTCGTCGGCAGGGACGCACTGGAGCAGATGGTCGATGGTCCTCACCGACAGAAGGTGACGCTGGTGTGGAACGCCGACGACCTCGGCAAGGCGTTCGCGTCCTATGCGAATCCGCAGGAGCTGCCGGCCAGGTTCATCGATCTGCCCCGGGCAACCTACGCCACCTGGCAGTACGACGCGGTAAAGGACAGCCAAGGTCGGCAGGTCGGCGTCGCCAACTACACCTGCATGACCTGGAACGAACGCGCGATGCTCTCCCTCGCTGTCGTCGACGCCGAGCATGCTGCCCCGGGCACGGAGCTCACCGTCGTGTGGGGGGAGCCCGAGGGTGGTGCCAAGAGCGAGCCGTGGCTCGAGCCGCACCGACAGGTCGAGATCCGGGCGACGGTCGCGCCTCACTGACCCGGCGTACCGACCACCCAGCAAGGGACACCATGGTCACCGCACCACGCAGAGCGGCCCCCGATGTGGCCGGTCTGCTGAGGGACTTCTCCTTGGAGATGACGGGCAAGGACGTCACCGCCCTCAGCCAGGCGCGTGCCAGCATCCCGCCCGGCACCCGCGTCAACGTGACCTACCTTGCCCACGAGGACCTCGGGACACGGGTGAAAGCCGCGAGAGCCGCAGCCGACCTCGGCCTCGTCCCGGTGCCTCATGTCTCGGCCCGCCGGCTCGGCTCACCAGCACAGCTCGAGGAGTTCCTCGAAGCCCTGCAGGCGGACGGCAACTCCGAGCACGTGTTCGTCGTCGGCGGGGATCCGCGGCACCCAGAGGGGCCGTATCCGGATGCCCTGGCGGTCATCGAGTCCGGTCTGCTGCAGCGCTATGGCGTCCGGCACGTCGGAGTCGCCGGCTACCCCGGCGGCCATCCCACCATCACCACCCCAGCCCTGTGGCAGGCACTGCAGGACAAGACTGCCGTCCTGCGCGATCTCGGCCTGCAGGGAAGCGTGATCACGCAGTTCGGCTTCGATCCCGAGGCCGTCGCGGCCTGGGTCGAGGCCGCCAGGCAGCGTGGCATCACCGTGCCGATCCGGGTAGGTGTGCCCGGGCCGGCCGGGGCCAAGCGCCTGCTCAGCTATGCGACCCGGTTCGGGGTCGCGACCAGTGCCGGCATTGCCCGCAAATACGGCCTGTCGCTGACCAACCTGATGGGCAGCACCGGGCCGGACCGGTTTATCGCGTCGCTCGCGGAGCGGCTCGAGCCAAAGCGACACGGCGAAGTCAAACTGCACTTCTACACGTTTGGCGGGCTCGCCGCCACCGCTGACTGGATCCACGCGTTCGGCGGGGGCGAACAAATGTGTTGTCAGTCACACCGTGGTTGTTGACGGTGGGCACAACCTCATTCGAACCGAAGGAGTTGCGATGGCCACGGTGATCCCGATCGACGAGTTCGTGAAAGAGGAGTGGTATCCCGGCTTCAAGCCGAGCTACGACCACGCCCCGTGGGTGGTGGACCCGGTCAACACCTTCCAGAAGAAGGACGAGGAGACCTTCTGGTTCCTCGACTTCCACTGGCCCCGCGGGATGACACCGATGGGGATGATCTGGAACGAGGACGGCTACAACTGGGGGACCCAACTGGCTGCGGAGACGCTTCCGCTGCCACCCGGACGGGGCATCACCACCCGGTTCGCCGGGACACACATCTATGCCTCGGCGCTCCCGGTCACCGACGAGCGTCAGATCATGGCCAGGGCCAAGCGCATCGAGAAGTCCCTCCCACCGTTCCTGGGGAACTTCGAGGAGATCTGGGCCACCCGACGCGACGAGCTCGAGGACCAATGGGCCTACTTCCGGTCCGTCGACCTGAGCTCGCTCTCGCTCGCCGAGCTCGGCGAGAATCTTGTCCAGGCCCGCGCGTATCACAAGCGCGCGTTCGAGATCCACTTCGAGATCATGTATCCCCTGCTGGCGAACTTCGTGGGCTTCTACGGCCAGTGCGTCGAGTTCGGGATCGATCCCAGTGATGTCGGCAAGTTCCTCCAGGGCGAAGACACCAAGATCATGGAGACCGACCGGGCCATGTGGTCACTGACCGCCAAGGCCCGCGCGGCCGGGTTGGACGCCGTCTTCGCCGGCACCGAAGCCGAGGACCTCCGGCCCGCGCTCACCGCTGCCGGTGGAAGCGCCTCCACGTGGCTCACCGACTTCGACGACTTCTTGCAGGTCTATGGCTGGCGGACCGAGGGCTCGTGCGACATCGCGCTGCCCTCCTGGATGGAGGATCCGACTCCGGCACTGGGCATGATCAAGACCTTCCTGCAGAAGGACGAGGTCCACGACTTCGAGGCCGCGCGGGCGGCGGCGCTCGACGAGCGGGACGAGGCCGTCGACCGGGCCCGGAGCATCCTCACCGCCGAGGAGCAGGCCGTCTTCGACGCAGGGCTCGCATCCTGCCGGGCAGCGAACTTCCCGTGGTGGCAGGACGACCACAACTACTACCTCGACCTGAAGGTGTCGCTGCCGATGCGGTGGGCATGCCAGGAGATCGCGAAGCGCGTGGGAGCCGACGCCGAAGACGACATGATCTTCTTGTTCTGGCCCGAGAACATGCGCTTGGTGAACGGGGACAGCACCTATGCCGAGTTTCGGTCGATCATCGCCGAGCGCCGACAGTACTTCGATCACTGGCATGAGCGCCGCCCGAGCATGCCGAAGATGCTCGGTTCCATTCCAGACTCAGTCGACGACCCGATCCTGATCGAGATCTTCGGTCTCAACGCTCAGTTCCTCGACACCATCAAGGCCACCAGCGAGGGTCGCGAGATCAACACGCTGCAGGGTGTTGCCGCCGCCAAGGGGACTGCGCGAGGCGTCGCCCGCGTGCTCAGCAACGCAGACGAGCTGCATCGTCTCCAGCCTGGGGAAATCTTGGTGTGTGAGTCCACCTCGCCGAACTGGACGCCTGCGTTCGCCAAGATCATTGGCTGCATCTGCGATGGTGGCGGCATGTTGTCTCACGCCGCGATCGTGGGCCGCGAGTACGGCGTGCCGACGGTGACCGCGGTAGGTGTGGCGACCGCGGTCATCAAGGACGGCGACATCGTCGAGGTCGACGGCACGACGGGGACGGTGACGGTGTTCCGCGACACGAAGGAACCCGTGTGACATCAGCACCAGTGCTCTGGCTCGACACGGTCGAGCCAGAGCAGGCGATCGCGCTCACGGGTGCCAAGATGGGCCGCCTGTGCGAGTTGCGCGCTGCCGGAGCCGCCGTCCCGGACGGGTTCTCGGTGAGCATCGACGGCTACCGCCAGCACACGGCGGCCGCCGGCCTCGACGACTTCATCGAGACCGTCCTCGGCGAACTCGGGTCCGACCCGAGCCCGGGTGACGTCGAGACCGCCTCCGCCACGATCCGCGGCGAGTTCGAGGTGCGCCCGGTCGAGCCGTCTTTGGCGTCCGCGATCATCGAGGCGTACGACGAGCTGAGCGAGCGCTGCCTCGAGGTCAACCCTCCGGTGGCGGTGCGGAGCTCCGCCACCGGAGAGGACTCCGCGGACGCCTCGTTCGCCGGCATCTTCGACACCTACCTCGGCATCTCTGGGGCCGATCGCGTGCTCGGCGCAGTCCGTCGCTGTTGGGGCAGCCTCTTCACCGGGCGCGCTCTGGACTATCGACACCGTCGCGGGATCAGCCACCTGGACATGCCGATCGCCGTCGGGGTGATCGAGCTCGTCCATGCCCGCTGCTCCGGTGTCGCCTTCTCGGTGCACCCGGTCACCGGCAAGACCGATCGAGTCGTCATCGAGGGCAACTGGGGGTGGGGCGAGGCTGTGGTCCAAGGTCTGGTCACCCCGGACCACATCGAGGTCGGCAAGAGCGACAGACGGGTGCTACGACACGAGGTCGCCAAGAAGACCGTCGTGTCCGCCTTCGACTACGCGCGCGGTCATGTGGTCGAGACCGACATGCCCGCGCGATTGGCCGAACGACCCATCCTCGACGACGAGCAGATCGGAGCGATCACCGAGGACGTGCTGGCGATCGAGAAGCACTACGGCTATCCGGTCGACGTCGAGTGGGTGATCAGTCGGCACCGACGCTCCGGCGACCCCGTGTCCATCGTGCAGGCGCGACCGGTTTCCGTGGCCAGTGTTGCACCGACGCCCGGAGGCTGGAATCCGGTCGCCATGGCCGCCAAACACGCCTTCCACACCCCGTAGGCGCGCCTTGTCCCAGCCGGCGCCCAGCGTTGTGTTCCTCCATGCGGGACGATGCTCCGATCAATCAGGCGCCGTCCATAGTGTGACGTGGGTAACACTCCGGCCGAGGCGGGAGGGAAGGCCACCACGATGACGACCTCTGCTCAGCTTCACCTCGTCAGTCCCGGCCTGCGCTCGGTCACCACCTCGACACAGGTGCTCGACTGCTTCGTCGACCACGAGGTCCTCGGGCCGACCCAGGTCGCCCGGGAGTTGGGCGTGGCGAAGAGCACGGCTCACCAGATGCTGACGTCATTGGCCAACGGCGGGTTGCTCGAGCGCACCAGCTCGGGTCGATACCGGCTCAGTCTTCGCCTGTTCGACTACGGACAGCTGGTCTTGGACCGCCTGCCGATCCGTCGCCTGGCCCGACCCGCGCTGGTCGCCCTGCACAAGCAGGTCGGGCACGTGGTCCAGCTAGGGCTGCCAGCCAACGGCTACGTGATCTACGTCGAGCGTTTCGGCCACGACCCGCTGCGTCCACAGATCAGCGGCGAATGGATGCGCAAGGTGGGTGGATACGCCTCCAGCGCCGGGCGGGCGATGGCGGCGGCGGACCCGGCGATCGAGCGGGCCACCCTGGCGGTCCCCATGGTCCGCCACACCCCGCAGACAGTGACCGACCCAGCGCGGCTGCGCCGGATCCTGGCGCGTGCCCGCACCGATGGCTGGGTCTGCTCGGTCGACGAGTCCGTCGCGGGATTCACCTCGATCGCGGCGCCGGTGCGCGATCGCGCAGGCGCCGCCGTAGCCGCCGTATCAGTGGTGGGTCCGAGCGCCAAGATGGTCAGCCACCGCACCGACAGCCTCGTTCGCGCTCTGCTCGGCGCCGTGCGGCGAATCGGCCACCAATGCGACGAGTACGGCGACGGGTGACCGAGAAGGCGGTGAGCGCCGTCACCGCTCCGACCCGACGTGGTCGGCGACTCAAGCTCCTGAGCGCATCGTGGCCGCCAGTCCGTCCAGGAGAACATTGACGAGGCGCTCGAAGCGCGCCGAGGGGTCGTCGTAGATGATGCGGCCGGACTCGTGCACGAGCGGGGCGTCGGGGCCGACATTCGCATCGCGCTCGCTCAGGGAGTAGCGCTGCTGACCACCCTGGGCCCGCTCCTGCTCCTCGATGACGAAGCCGACGACGAAGGACGTGACCAAGGTGGCGGCGTCGGTCGCGTCCTGGATCGAGAGGCCCTGGTCGACCCAGCGCTGCAGCCAGGGCTCCTGGGCGCGCAGCACCTCGGGATCGGTGAGCCGGGTGCCGCTGAACGTGCGGGCTCCGTCTCGGTGGGCGAGGTACTCCTCGCGGAGGACCCGTGCATAGGTGGTCAGCCCCTCTCGCCAGTCGGCCTTCTCGTCCAGCCGCGCGACGAGTTCTTGGATCACTCGGCGCTGGATCTCGGTGCCCATCTCGTCGAGCAGCTCCTGCTTGCCAGCGACGTGCCAGTAGAGCGCCGGCGCCTTGACGTCCAACCGCTGTGCCACCGCCCGCACCGTGACGCCGTCGATCCCGTCGTCATCGAGCACGGCCAGCGCCGCGTCGACGATCACCGACCGACTGAGTCCCTTCGCCACGGTTGACACCTTAACAGCGTTAAGGAATCCTGAAATTGAACTTAGTTAAGGAGGCAGAGATGCGAGCCATCGTCGTCGAGAAGCCGGGTCAGTCGCCCGTAGCTGCGGAGTTCCCCGATCCGGAGCCAGCCGCGGGCGAGCAGGAGCTCGAGCTGGTCGCCGCCGGCGTCCACTGGGTCGTCCGGTCGCTGGCGAGCGGGCAACACTACGGGTCCCAGGACAGCTATCCGCTCGTGCCCGGAGTGGACGCCGTCGCTCGGACCGCGGACGGTCGGTTGGTCTTCACCGGCTGGGTCCGCTCGCCGTGGGGCACGATGGCCGAGCGTCTGGCCGCACCCGTGGGCCTTGAGCTCCCGGCCGGCGCCGACCCGCTGGCGATCGCCGCGGGGCTGAATCCCGGAATGTCTTGTTGGCTGCCGTTGGTCGCGCGGAAGGACGAGCTCGGGTCGCTAGGCACCGTGCTCGTGATCGGGGCGACCGGCATGGCCGGTCGGATGGCCGCACAGGCGGCGCTGCACCTCGGCGCCGACCGCGTGGTCGGCGTGGGCCGCGATCCCCAGCGGCTGGCTCAGCTCGCCGAGCTCGGCGTCACCACCGCGCACGCCGATGCGCACGACCCCGCCCGCGCGATTGCCGAAGCTCTGGACGACTCGGCGCCCTCGCTGGCGCTGGACTACGTCTGGGGCTCGGCGGCCGAAGCGGCCTTCGGGGCGCTCGCCCGGCGCGGCATGGGCGACGACGACGACGACATCACCTACACCCAGATCGGCTCCCTCGGCGGACCGACCGCCGCCCTGCCCGGCTCGCTGCTGCGCAGCCGTCGCATCCGGATCGTCGGCAGCGGAGCCGGCTCGAGCTCCACCCAGCGCATCATGGCCGAGCTCCCACAGCTGATGGGCCTGATCACCGACGGCACCCTCTCGGTGCCCTACACGCCGTACTCCTTCGACCAGGCCGCCGAGGCCTGGGCCGCCGCTTCTGGAGCCCGTCGCGCGGTCATCACTCCCTGAGCGCGCACTCCCCCACGGGTCCGATTTCGTTGCGGTTTGGGCCCAAACGGCATCAGATCGGCCGACTTCGTTGCGGTTTGGGCCCAAACGGCAGAGCTACGACGCCGGACTCACCGCCAGCCGAGCTCCGGCGCGACCTGCGTCAGCACCGTCTCGAGCAGGTGGGCGTTGTAGTCGACACCGAGCTGGTTGGGCACGGTGAGCAGGACCGTGTCGGCAGCAGCGACGGCCTCGTCCTCGGCCAACTCCTTGACCAGCTGGTCCGGCTCGCCGGAGTAGGTCTTGCCGAAGCGGGCGACGCCACCGTCGATGTAGCCGACCTGGTCGTCACCGCCCGATCCAGCGAAGTAGGCGCGGTCGAGGTCGCTGACGATCGGCAGCACGCTGCGGCTGACCGAGACGCGCGGCTCACGAGTGTGTCCTGCTGCCTGCCAGGCGTCTCGGAACCGCTGGATCTGCTCGGCCTGGAGCTGGTGGAACGGCACCCCGGTGTCCTCGGTGAGCAGCGTGGAGCTCATCAGATTCAGCCCCTGCTCGGCGGCCCACTCAGCGGTGGCGCGGGTGCCGGCGCCCCACCAGATCCGGTCGCGCAGCCCCGCGGAGTACGGCTCGATCCGCAGCAGGCCGGGCGGGTTGGGGAACATCGGCCGTGGACTGGGCTCGGCGAAGCCCTCCCCCTCGATGACCTGCAAGAAGAGCTTCGCATGATCACGCGCCATCTGCGCGGCATCGGAGCCCTCGGCCGGCTGGTAGCCGAAGTAGCGGAACCCGTCGACCACCTGCTCGGGTGATCCCCGGCTGATGCCGAGCTGCAGGCGCCCACCGGCGATCAGATCCGCGGCGCCCGCGTCCTCGGCCATGTAGAGGGGGTTCTCATAGCGCATGTCGATGACGCCGGTGCCGATCTCGATCCGGCTGGTCCGCGCGCCGATGGCGGACAGCAGCGGGAACGGCGATCCGAGTTGCCGCGCGAAGTGGTGGACACGGTAATACGCACCGTCGACGCCCAACTCCTCCGCCGCCACCGCCAGGTCGATCGCCTGGAGCAGCGCATCCGACGCCGAGCGCGTCTGCGACTGCGGCGAGGGGGTCCAGTGACCGAAGGACAGGTATCCAATGTTCTTCACGATTCAACTAACACAGGGGTACGGCGAAACCTTCCCCCGAAGCGACCGAGTCCCAACAAGACCGCAAAGATTTCTTTGCAAAGGATTCTTTGTGATCTATCCTCTCGGCATGGAACTCACCTCGGTCTCCCCGGACCCCGCGGGACTCAAGGCACTCGCCCATCCGCTGCGGCTCCGCATGCTCGGCATGCTGCGCATCGACGGCCCGGCGACCGCAACCGGTCTCGCCGAGAGGCTGAGCGTCAACACCGGGGCGACCTCCTACCATCTGCGTCAGCTCGCCCAGCACGGCTTCATCGTCGAGGACGTCGACCAGGGCAACGGCCGCGAGCGGTGGTGGCGCGCGGCCCACGAGAGCACTCGCACGAAGGGGGACGGCGGGGACACCGAGGCGATGTCCGCCTATATCCACGCGATCGCGGCCTTCTACGCCGAGCAGCAGCAGCGAGCCCTGATCGAGTATCCCTTCCTTCCCGAGGAGTGGAGCCGAGCCACCACGCTCAGCGACTGGGTGATCCGGCTGACCCCGGCCCGCGCACAGGCATTGCGCGACTACCTGGGGGCCGAGATCCATGCCCAGGAGGAGGTGCCAGAAGACGCCGAGGGCAGCGCGCACTTCGTCGTACAGCTCTCCACCTACCCGCTCCCCGGCGAGGTCGTCCCATGACGAGAACCCCCGCTGGCAGGCCGTTGCGCGGGCTGCTGACCGCCGAGGCGGTGTCGATCACGGGCACGCGGGTCTCGATGATCGCGCTGCCGTGGTTCGTGCTGTCGACGACAGGGTCGGCGACCCAGACCGGGCTGGTGGCGGCCGTGGAGATCGCCCCCTTGGTGGTGGTGCGCGCGCTCGGCGGGCCGCTCATCGACCGGGTCGGGCCACGGCGGGTCTCGGTGGGCTGCGATCTGCTCAGCGTCGTTGCCGTCGGCCTGATCCCGCTGTTGCACGTGGCCGGCCTGCTGACCATGCCCGTCCTGCTGCTCCTGGTCGCCCTGGGCGGTGCGTTGCGCGGGCCAGGCGACGCGGCCAAGTCCTCCCTCGTGCCCGCGGTGTCAGCGCACGCCGGGGTGTCCCTGGAGCGGACCACCGGCCTGTCCAGCAGCATCGAGCGAACGGCGTCGATGCTCGGCGCCGCCCTGGCCGGCGGTCTGGTGGCGCCACCTCCGCGCTCGGGCTGGCTGTTCCTGCGCGGCGAATCGGTGCTGATGGCACTCACCCTGATGGTGGCCACCACCAACCTGCTCGATCTGGCCTATAGCGCGGTGCTGCTGCCGGTGTGGGCCAAGGACTCCGGGCATGGGGCTGGGGTGGTGGGCCTGGTGTTCGCGGTCTTCAGCGGCGCCTCGATCCTGGGGTCCCTGGCAGCGGCCACCTGGGCAGAGCGGCTCCCCCGCTTCCGCATCTACGTCGTCGCGTTCCTCCTCGCTGGGCTGCCGCGGTTCGTGGTGCTGGCCCTCGGCTACCCCGTCTGGGTGGTCCTCGTGGTGGGCGTCGTCGGAGGCTTCGCGGCGGGATTCCTCAAACCGATCCTGGGTGCCGTCTTCTTCGAGCGCATTCCGGCGCCACTGATCGGGCGGGTCAACTCGCTGTCGTCGGCGATGGGTTGGGGCCTGATGCCGCTCGGCGGTATGGCAGGCGGCCTGCTCGCCACCGGGCTGGGAGTCGAGCCGGCTCTTCTGGTGGTCGGCGCCCTCTACTTCGCCACGACGATGGCGCCGGTTGCCTTGCCCGCCTTCCGAGAGATGGACCGGCGTTCGACGACGGCGGCCGACGGGCGAACTGGTGCTGACGTCGACCACAGGGCCGTGACGACGAACGGCACCTGAGGCAGGCATCTGCCGCGGCGTTGCTGCGTCTGCCGCGGTCTTGTGGCGGCAAAGTGGGCTGTATACCGGGTCCTCGGCCACCACAGCACCGCGGAAGATGGGTCGGGCCCACCACAGCACCGCACCAGTGAGGTCGGCCCGCAGCCTCAGTCGCCCACCCAGAAGCCCCGGCCGCCGAACCAGTCGCCGTAGTGACCGTACGCCGAGGCGGGGCCGCGCGCGCCGAGATAGGAGCCGACGACCGCGGCACCCAGGTCGTCGAGCTCGGGGGCCACCACCCGTCCGTCCACGCGCCGGGCCATCGACTCGATGAAGCGGGCCAGCCCAGGGTCGTCGCCGAGCCGGAAGAACGTGGTCTGCGCACCCAGCCTGCCGGCGGCATCCAGCTCGCGCACGGAGTGGGCGATCGTCAGCGGGTGTGGCGGGTAGGAGAAGAACACCTCGCCGTTGCCCTCGAGATGCGACGTGGGCTCACCGTCGGTCACGATCAGCAGGACCGGCTGGGCGGAGGGGTGCTTGCGGAAGTGCCGGTTGGCCAGCAGCAGGGCGTGGTGCAGATTGGTGCCCTTGTCCCACATCGCGTCCAGCCCGGTGAGCTCGTCGATGTCCATCACCTGGGCGTGCCGCCCGAAGCCGATCAGCTGCAGATGGTCACCACGGAAGCGCGAGCGGATCAGCGTGTGCAGCGCCAACGCGGTCCGCTTCATCGGCACCCACCGGCCGTCCATCGCCATCGAGAACGACGTGTCCACCAACAGCGCGACCGCGGCCTGGGTGCGAGCCTCGGTCTCCTGCACTTCGACGTCGCGCACGTCGATCCGGACCGGTCGGGTCGGACCGCCCTCGGCCGCGGAGCGGCGTACGGCGTTGGTGATCGTCCGCGTGACGTCCCACGGCTCGGTGTCGCCGAACGCCCACTCTCGGGTAGCGCCGGAGCGCTCACCAGCGGCGCCGGCCTGACGCAGGTCGCGCTGTCCCTGCCGGCCCGACATCCGGCTGGCCACGTCGCGCAGCAGCGCCTTGCCGAGCTGTCGCATCGCCTTCGGGGAGAGCCGGAGCTGCCCGTCGGTGCCGCGCTTGAGATAGCCGGAGTCACGCAGCGCTCGCTCGAGCTCGGCGAGCGTCCGCGCGTCGACCGCGGCTTGGTCGCCGAGCTGGCGGGCCAGCAGATCGAGGTCGACATCGTCCATCCGCGCACCGGGATGGGCCTGAGCCAGCTGCCCGGCCAGGGCGTCCATATCAGCAAGGTCCTGCATCACGCCGGTGCCGTCCCCGAGCCCCATCCCCTGCTCACCGGAGAAGCGCTCGGAGCCCGACCAGTCCTCCCCCGGCCGAAGCGCCTGCAGGTTGGCGTCGAGCCGAGCCAGCGACTGCGTGAGCTGAGGTGAGCCGAACGCCTGCTCGGAGAGCGCCATCAGCTCGGCGCGCTGCTCGGCAGACATCGAGTTCAGCATCCGTTGGGCCGCCGCAGCCCGAGCAGCCAGCGCGTCGATCAGCTCGTCGACGTTGCGCGGGTTCTCCGGGAAAAAATCCCCATGCTTCTCCATGAAGTCGGCGAACTGCTGGTCGGTGTCCTCGCCCCGCGTGTGTGATTCCAGCAGGTCGTTGAGGTCGGACAGCATCTCGTTGACGGCTGCTCGGTCCTCGTCGGTGGCGTTCTCCAGCGCCTCCTTCATCCCGGCGAAGCGTTGGTCGAGCATCTCCCGGCCGAGCAGGTCCTTGATCCGTTCGTAGTCCTCGCGCGCCTCCGCGCTCTGCCAGTCGTACGACGACAGCTCGGCCACCGCTGCTGCCGTCGAGGGAGGCAGATTGTCCAGCTCCAGCTCGCGGAGCGCCCGGTCTCCGTCGTCCATCGTCACGTCACGGGCGAGCTGCTTGCGCTCGTTGAGGACGGCGCGGTCGAGCAGCTCACGGACCTCCTGCAGGGTGCCGTCCAGCCGATGCTCCTGCAGCAGCTGTTGCCGCTTGGCCGCCACCCGGGCCGCGAGCTCGTCCAGGCCGGTCTGGTGGGTGCCGCCGCGGCGCAGGAACTCCCTCATCGCCCGCTCCGGGCTGTAGCCAGCCATCACGTCCTCGCCGATCGCATCCAGCGCCTCGGCCAGGTCGACCGGAGGCGCCAGCGGATCGCCGCCGACGTAGCGACCGTAGCGAGAGCGGTGCGGGTCGCTGATGCTCATCCGTAGACGGTCTCCCCGCCGCCCGACTCCTTGCCGATCTTGCGAGCCAGGTAGAGCCCCTCCAAGGCGAGCTCGATCGCTCCGGCCCGCTCGCCGTCATTCTGCGCGTCGAGGCGGTCGCACACTTGGTCGTACAGCTCGGACTCCCCGAGCACCGGCAAGCCGGTGAGGAAGTCCCGGGCGGTCACCCGGTCGCCGGTCACCACCATCGCGCCGCCATCCAGGGCATCGACCAGCAGCCGGAAGTCGATCCCGCGGAAGTGCTCGCGGACCGCCTCAGCGGTCGCAGTGCGCAGCAGGTGGGTGAGGATCTCGGTCTCACGTCCCTCCTCCCCGGTCTCGAACTCGACCTTGCCGCCCAGCACGTCGACAGCTGTCTCCAGGTCGATGACCCGGGCGACGGCCTCGGGCTCGCCGACTGCCGTAGCCCGGCGCAGGGCTGCCGCTGCGATCGTCTCCGCACCCGCGATCGCGAAGCGGGCGCTGACGCCCGACCGCTGATCGACCGCGTTGGACTCTCGCAGCGCCCGGGTGAAGCGCGCCAAGATCTCGATCAGGTGATCCGGCACGGCGGCCACCAGGTGCGCCTCCTGGCGGACCACCGCGACCTCGTCGACAAGCTCGACCGGATAGTGGGTGCGGATCTCGGCACCGAAACGGTCCTTCAGCGGCGTGATGATCCGGCCGCGGTTGGTGTAGTCCTCTGGGTTCGCGCTCGCGACGACGAGCACGTCCAGCGGCAGCCGCAGCACGTAGCCGCGGATCTGGATGTCTCGCTCCTCCATCACGTTGAGCATCGCCACTTGGATCCGCTCGGCGAGGTCGGGCAGCTCGTTGATGGCCACGATCCCTCGATGGGACCTGGGGATCAGGCCGAAGTGGATGGTCTCCGGATCGCCCAGGCTGCGCCCCTCGGCGACCTTGATCGGGTCGACGTCACCGATCAGGTCCGCGACCGAGGTGTCGGGGGTCGCCAGCTTCTCGGCGTACCGCTCGCTGCGGTGTCGCCACTCGACCGGGAGCTCATCCCCCAGCTCGGCCGCGCGGCGTCGCGACTCGACAGTGATCGGGTCGTAGGGGTGCTCGCCGAGCTCGCTGCCGCCGATCACCGGCGTCCACTCGTCGAGCAGGCCGTTCAGGGTGCGCAGCAGCCGGGTCTTGCCCTGCCCGCGCTCGCCGAGCAGGACCACGTCGTGGCCGGCGATCAGCGCACGCTCGAGCTGCGGGATGACGGTGTCCTCGAAGCCGTGCAGTCCGGGCCACGGGTCCTCCCCCTCCCGCAGCTTGGCCAGCAGGTTGTCGCGGATCTCCTCGCGCAGGTGCTTCTGCTGGTGCCCGGAGGCGCGCAGCTCGCCGAGAGTGCGGGGGGTGGGGGCCGTGCCTTGGTCGTGACTCACCCGTTCACGCTAGCCCCGCGAGACAACCTCCCTCTACGGCATTCTCGGCGAACCGTCGATCCGTGGAGGGGTGCGCTGGCCCGGCGCGGGGGACCCGGCACAATCTCGGCACATGCGCGCGCTTCCGACCTACGACCAGGTGCTCACGCTTCCTTCGGCAAGCAGGTTGGCGGTGCCGCCAGAGTACGGCGACCTCAACGGCCACATGAACGTCCGCAACTACCTCGGGATCTACGACGACGCCGAGTGGGAGATCTTCGGCGCGATGGGGGCGGGCGCGGAGGAGGCCGCGGCAGGCCAGGGCGGCGTCTTCGCGCTCGAGCAGACCATCATCTATCGGCGCGAGGTGCTGGTCGGCGACGAGGTCTCTACTCATATGCGGCTCGTCGCCCGACGCAAGTCGCTCCTGCACATCGTGAGCTATCTGGCCAACCACACCCGCCAAGAGATCGCCGGCAGCATGGAGGCGCTGGAGGGTTTCGTCGCCTACGACACCCGGCGCCTCTCCCCCTGGCCAGGCCGCACCGCCGTCGCGCTCGACGCCGAGATCGCGCGCTGCAACACCCTCGACTGGCAACCCGAGCTCGCCGGCGCCATCAACCTCTGAGCCTCTCCGCGGCTCCTGCCGCGGCCGTCCCGTGGCTGCAGGCCGTGGCTGCAGGCCGTGGTGCTGGTCTTGGGGTTGCGGTCGGTGGGCAGGTGCGGTGGCCGGGCCGGCACAGGGGCCCCGCGCGCCAACCACCCCTGCGCTCGCACGCGTCGCGCAGGGGGGCCAGTCCCATCCACGGCGCTGTGGGGCCCCTGTGCCCACCCGGCCACCGCGTCAGGCTCACCGCCCGCAGCCGGGGCTCGGCTCACCCGCCGCCGTGGTCACCCTCCGCAGGGTCACCTGCTTCGGTCAGGTCGAGGAACATCACGTGTAGTCCGACGTAGCCGTGGGTCGCTGAGCGGAAGGCACCAGGCACCACCCCGACGGAGCGGAAGCCCAGGTCGCGCCAGAGCTGCAGCGCATGGGTGTTGGTCTCGACGACGGCGTTGAACTGGATGCCGCGATATCCCTCACGGCGGTGCCAGTCGATCATCCACTCCGCGAGTGCCCGGCCCACGCCGCGGCCGCGTGCTTCCGGGGCGACCATGAAGCTCGCGGTGCCGATGTGAGAGCCCCTCGCCGGGCGGTTCGGACCCATCTTCGCGCTGCCGAGAACAACCCCGTCGTCGTACACGATCGTGATCCCGGGCGGCGTTTCCAACCAGAGCGCGGCTGCCTCAGCAGAGGTCAGGTCGTCGGGGTAGGCGTAGGTCCCCCCTGCGGCCACCGTGGATTGGAAGAACGGCCAGATCTGGGCCCAGTCGTCGGCGGTGGCCACCCGGATGGGAGCCGTCATAGATCGGTGGCGCCGTCGATGGACTCGCGGATGAGGTCGGCGTGGCCGGCGTGGCGGGCGTACTCCTCGATCAGGTGCACCAGCACCCACCTCAGCGTCGCCCGGTCGCCGTTGTCACGAGCCTGCACAGCGGGCCGGTCGAGGCTGCCGCCCTCAAGCAACTCGTCGAGGATCCGGTCAGACTTGGCCCGAGCCTCATCGAAGAGCTGGGCTAGGAACGCCGGGTCGTCATCTACCGCGCTGTTCCAGTCCCAGTCCACGTCGTCCTCGTCGTCCGCGGCTGCCCAGTACGGCGACGGGTCGTTGCCCTGCATCACCATCGACAGCCACCACTCCTCGACCCCAGCGAGGTGCTTGAGCATCCCGCCCAGCGTCATCGTTGACGGCGGCAGCGTCACTGCGAGCTGCTCGGCCGTCAGCCCATCGGTCTGGCGTCGGATCGTGGCGCGGTAGAAGTCCAAGAACGCCCGCAGCATCGTCACCTCGTCCGCGGCGTACGGCGGGCTGGTCCGCGGTGTCTCGTTCTCGCTCACCCCAGCAACGTAGGCCGACGACGTTGGCCTGTCGACCCGCGCCAAGGCGAGTCGCAGTTTCCACAACCAGCCGATTAGGGCGTCATTCGCGGCAGCTACCCCTCACCGCTCCTGACTGGCCCAACCTCGTCACCGACGTCAACGCGAGCGCTCCGAGTGCATGACATCATCGAGGCCCGCCGACTGCTGTTGCGGTCGCGGAAAGGGTGTCCTACGATCCGAAGGTTCGCTCCTGATGGTGCGCTCGCCGCATCTTGCGGGAGACCGGGCGGCTTATCGGGAGGCCTAGGATGCGTCGTGTTGGCATAGTCGGTGCTCTTGTCGCGGTGTTGTCTCTGGGGGTGGTGGCACCGGCTCAGGCGGCTAAGTCGCCCACGGTTCCTACGAACCAGTCGGTGAGTCCGTGCATCGAGTCGTGTGTGCCGAAGGCGGTCTCGTCGCTGGTCCCGGTCTTTACTGGCACCTCGACCGACGCCGATAGCCCCACAATCGCCTATGTCGTGGAGTTCCGGGTGAGCGGGACATCGACGACGATCGGGTCGGCGACCGGCCCGTCTGTCACCCAGGGCACGCCCGGTTCGGTTGCGGCGCCTGCGGGGCTGCTGTCGGATGGCGTCATCTATCAATATCGCCTGGGTGCGACCGATGGCGCGTTGACCGCGTTCGGGGCGTGGACGAAGTTCCAGACCAAGGTAGGGACCGATACCCCGGTCTACTGGGACTCAAGCCTCGCGCTGACGGCTGACGCGACATGGGGGCCCAACGGGTCTCCGTACGTGCTGCAGGCGTCTTTGACGGTTCCTGCGGGCATCACTTTCACGGTGAAGCCGGGGACGGTGATCAAGTCCGACGGCGGCCAGATTGGTGTGCGTGGCCGCCTCTTGTCGAAGGGAACCGCTGAGGCGCCGATCTATTACACCTCGATCGAGGACGACTCGGTGGGCGGGGATTCGGGTCTCGACGGGCCGACACAGGGTTCTCCTGGCGATTACGCGACGATTCTGCGGTTCAATCCCACTGTCGACGAGGCCAGCGAGTCGAAGACTTCGATCATCACCAACAGTTCATTCAGGTACGGCGGATGGTATTCGCCGGTACGCTGCTACCTCAGCGAGATGGTCTCCCTTGAGGGCGAGGCCAGGGTCAGCATCGACCACAGCGAGTTCACCGATAGCCTCATCGCGGGAATAACACTTGCTGCGGGGTCTAAGGGTCTTGGGTCCGTCTCGATCAGCCATTCGCTGTTCGAACGCAACGGGGCATGTGGGATCAACACCACTTCCAGCCAGGGCAGAGCAGAGATCCGGGCGAACTTGTTCGCCGACACTTGGCCTTATCCGATCTATTCGCTCGGGAACCCCGGGCATGGGATCAGCGTGACCGAGAACTGGTTCTACGGGAAGCTCTTCCATTTCACGAACTTTGATCCGATCACTCCGGACACGATCTCCTACAAGCACAACGCGTTCATGGGCAGTTGGGTCAACTCATCGTGGGTCGGCGGGTACTACGATCCCGAGGATCTTTCTGACAACTATTGGCCGGTCAACTTCGAGCCGCCACATTGTGTCGACCCGGATGTGGTCCTTTACTTGATACCTCCAGTGGACACCCGCACCAATCTTGGATGCGACGACAACACGGAGGCCTACAAGTATTTCACCACCGTCACGCCGCTCTCGGATCCACCGCCGGTAGTGCCCGTGGGTCTCGAGGGGTCGCCGGTGTTGCCTGTTGCCGTGCCCCCTGGTCAGGTGCTGGGCAACGGCGACTCGGAGTTCGCGATCAATCCATCGGGGTACCAGGTTGACCCGGTCAACACCGTCAACGGGTCGTACGTCGAGACCGTAGTCGACGCCAGCATGCCCACCCTGGGCGGCGACTTGACCTTGGATCGCACCTACAACTCCGCCGACGAGACCACTGGGCCGCTGGGGCAGGGCTGGAGCACCGGGCTGGCACCGAGGTTGAGCTTCCCCGACACCGATGTCGTGATGTTGACCGGCTCGGACGGTCAACAGGCCGTCTTCCGATGGGATGACGACGAGTCGGAGTACCTCCCTGATCCCGGTGTCACCGCGCACCTGGTCGAGACCTCCGGTGGGGCCTTCGAGGTGACCACCAAGGACGACCTGACCTACGACTTCCACTCAGATGGTCGGGTCGACGAGGTGGTCGATGCCAATGGGAACGCCATCGAGTTCGGCTACGACAGCGGGCATCTGAGCGAGGTGTCGGTCGGCGCGCGTTCGTTCGAGCTGTCCTGGAGCGGCGGGAAGATCACCAGCGTCGAGCTCCCCGACGGGCGCGAGGTCGACTACGGCTACACCAACGGACAGCTGACCTCGGTCACTGATCTCGCCGGAGAGACGACTACCTACACCTACGACCAGGACGGTCGGCTGCTCACCAAGACCGACCCGCTCGGCCACACCCAGCTCGAACTGGCCTACGACGCCCAAACCGGGCGAGTGAGCCAGCAGACCAACGCGGTCGGCAAGGTCAGCACGTTCGACTGGGATCCCGGCACCGGGGACGGAACCGGCACCGCTACTTTGACAGACCCCCGCGGCGGGGAGTGGCGCGATGTCTACCGGGGATACCAGCTCATCGAACGCACCGACCCCCTCGGCCACACGTGGTCGTACGAGTACGACGCCAACCAGCGGATGGTCGCCACCGAAGACCCACGCGGTTTCCGGTCCACCTTCGTCTGGGATGGGGACAACCACCTGGCAAGCTCGACCACCCCGACGGGGACCGTCGTCAATGCCTACGACTCCGCCGGCAACCTGACCCGCACCTGGGACGCGCGCGGCACCTTGACCGCCCAGGACTTCGACACCCATCACAACGTGGTGAGCATCGAGCAGCACGGCGCACCCAGCGATACCACCCGGGTCACGACCTTCACCTACGACACCGCCGGGTTCGCCACCTCCACCACGGCACCCAGCGGCGCGACCACTACCCGCACCCGCACCGCCAACGGCGACCTGGCCACCATCACCACACCAGAGGGCAATACCACCGAGATGACCTACGACTCGGTAGGTCGCATGGTCGAACTCACCACGCCGCGCGGCACCGAGACACCCACGCCAGGAGACTTCACCACCACCTACACCTATGACGACGCCGACCGAGTCACTCAGATCGAGGATCCACTCGGCCGCACCGTCGAGTACACCTACGACGCCGCCGGCCGTCTCACCACCAGCGAAGACCGCTCCGGGCACGTCACCGAGACGACCTACCGCAACGACAACCAGCCATCCGCGGTTCAAGGCCCCGACTCGTCAATTTCCCCCACGACATACACCTATGACAACAGCGGCAACCTCAAGACGCTCACCGACCCCTCGGGACGGGTGGAGACCTACACCTACGACGCCGCCAACCAACTGATCGGCAGGGACGGGCCCGCTGGGACCTTCACCTACACCCGCAACGCCAACGGCGACATCGCCAGCGAGACCCGGCCCGGGAACCAGACTGTCAACTACCGCTACAACCCCGCGGGACAGATCCGGCTCATCGACTACCCGACCGGCACCACCGATGTCAGCTTTACCTACGACGCCAACGGCAACCGCAAGACCATGGCGCAAGGCTCGACGACCACCAACTACACCTACGACAGGTTCAACGAGCTCACCCAGGCCAAGACCGGCACCGCCACCTACAGCTACACCTACGATCTGGACGGCCGCTTGGCCAGCACTACCGCGCCGACAACGACAGTCACCGGCTACACCTACGACGACGACGGCCGACTGCACCAGGCCAAGCGCAACGGCACCACCCAAGCCACCTACGACTACGACCCCGATGGCCACCTCGCCCAGGCCGCCTTGGCAGACGGATCGACACGCGCCTACACCTACGATCCCGGTGGACGGGTGACCCGCCTAACCGACACCGCCCCCGGCTCACGGGAGATCATCGACGACCAGATCACCTACGACGACAACGACAACCCGACCAGCATCGAGCACGCCGACAGCACCACCGACACCTACACCTACGACGACCTCGACCGACTCACCGGGGTCTGCTACGACACGGCTAGCTGCGACGGAACAGCCACCGACTACGTCCGCTGGACCTACGACCCGGTCGGCAACCGCACCAGCGAGGAGCGGCCCACTGGAACCACCACCTACACCCGAGCGACCGGCACCGGCCGGCTGACCTCCACCACCGCTCCCGGGCCGGTCACCACCAACTACACCTACGACGCGCAGGGCCGCCTCACCAGCGACGGCACCACGACCTACACCTACAACGCCGCCAACCAGCTCACCACCGAACAGGCCAGCGGCCAACCGGTGACCACCTACACCTACGACGGCGACGGCCGCCGCACCAAAGCCGTTACCGACTCGGTGACCACCAACTACTTGTGGGACCCCCTCAGCTACCAGCTCGCCGCGCAAACTGACCAGACCGGCACCACTCAAGCCGAGATCACCTACGGCCTCGGGCCGGTCGCCCAGTACAACTCCACCACCGCCACCTACCTACACCAAGACCTCCAAAAGCTCCGTGGTCGAAACCACCGACAACACCGGCGCGGCGACCAACACCTACACCTACGAGCCCTACGGCCTCACCCGCACCAACGCCACCACAGCCGGACCGGAACCACTCCTCCGCTGGGGTGGTCAGTACCAAGACACGTCCGGGGACTACCACCTCAGGGCACGCCAATACCAACCCGACCTCGGCTCCTTCGTCGCCCCCGACCCAGCACACGCCGTCCTCGGCTCAGCCACCTACACCTACGCCGACGCCAACCCCATGGTCAACGCCGACCCCACCGGACTCTGGCCATCCTCCGGAGGCTCCGTCTGGGACACCGTCAGCTACATCGGCCAGAACATCATCGGCATCAGCCCCGCCGGCCCAGCACTCCAAGCCTTCAACGAATGCACCAACGGAATCAAAGGCTCCTGCGGCCCAGACGTCGTCGCCATGGGCATCATCGGCGTCGCCGGCATCCGCGCCGGACTCGCCACCACAACCGCCGCAAGGGGCCTGGACGACAGCGTCGTGCTGGTCCGTGGTGGAACCAACACGGCTGAGCGGTTCGCCAACGGCAGCGGCGTCACGTCAGATGCCGCAGGCTACCTATCGGGCGTCTCAGTCAACTCTGGCAGAACGGTCGAGGAAGCCGCCCGGGGCATCAAGAACAATCAGATCGGCGTGAGCACTGTCGGAGATATCCGCAATGCTGGCGGATCAGTGACGCGCGACCCCACGCCACACAACCCGAATCATTGCCTGATCAGCGGCTGCACAGCCGACGTGCTGAGCAACCTATTCACGCCAACTGTCAAGAATCCCCGGAAGTGAGTGCCTCCATGTCCCTGTCTGATGAGGAACTCGACCACTTGGAGCGTCTCTCTGAGCGGTGCGACCCACCGCCCTGGAGGGCCATGGTCGAGGGGCGCGACCATGAATCGGGAGACAGCTTTATTCAAGTCGGCGACGTCGGCGACCGCGGGGAGGACATCTATGTGACTCGGGACAGCGGACCGGCCGACGCTTCTTTCCTCGATCTCATCGCCGCAGCCCGGACGTACCTCCCGGAGCTCATCGCAGAAGCGCGTCAGGCTCGTTCAGATTCTGAACAGGCGTAGTCTCGCGATCGCGCTGGCACTGGGCACGGCGTTTGCTGACCCTGCCGGCGCTCTTGATCATGTGCGGCCCCCGATTTTCGGTCCTCCGCGGCTGCGGCGTGTGGGCGTGGGCCGGGTCGGCGGTGAAGATCTTCTCGTAGAGGTCGTAGACGAACCCGGCCTTGGCGTTGTTGTAGGCCATGCCGTCGGTGAACCCGCGGGCGGCCACCTCGCGCTTGCAGGCAGCGTAGGCCTCTCGGTCGTCGGCATGGGTGCGCAACCAGTCGCGGAAGAGCAGGTGTCGTTGCGGCTCGACTGCTCCGGGCGAGAACACATGCAGATTGGTGTCGGGCTCCAGCAGCTTGAACAGGCGGTGCTCCTCCCAGTCCGGTTCCCTGACTCGGACCTGAGTTGGGCCAAACGCGTTAGTGCGTGACGCCGGGCGAGTTCAGTGCGTCGAGGATCTCTTGGTGCCCTGAGGTGACTTCGGGCCTGAAGGTCTGCCGGGCACCGTTGATCGCGATGGTCGCGCTGCGCAGCGGGCGTAGCTGTCGGACGATGTTGCCGATCGCCAGCCCGGTGCGGTTCTGGGCCTCGCGGGCGACGGCCAGTGCGGTAAACACGACGGTGAGGTGGGCCTCGATCGCGTCGCGGGTGTGGTGGAAGATCGGCCTGGCGCGCAGGTCGGTTTTGGACATGCGGAAGGACTGCTCGACGTGCCACAGGTCGTGGTACTTCGCGATGACCTCGGCGGCGGGCATCGTCGTGGCGTCGAGGTTGGTGACGTAGCCCTTCAACCCGACCAGCCGGCGAGCCCGTGCCAGTGATGCCTCGTCCAGGGTGGGTTTGCCCTTGCTGGTTTTGACGAACCGGGTGGCCTTCGCCTTCTTCTCACCGGCGATGACGTCCTTGGCCCGGTTCTCCTGAATGGTGAGCGTCTTGTTGTCACGCGCCGCGCGTTTGGCCGAGTAGGCCCACACCACCCGCCACGATCCCGGATGCTGCTGCCGGTCCCAGATCGGTTCGACCCTTTCCAGTTCGTCGTTGTCGATGACCCGGGCGTTCTTCCCGACTCGTGCCACCGGGGTGTGTCAGTGAGCGCTAATCTGCGGCGCGGTCAGGATGATCGGCCCCGTCCGGCGGGATCAGGTCGACGCGATTGAGTCGTACCCGGGGCCGCGGATGGTGATCTGGGGGCTGGCGGGACGATGACCCGGCCTTGTTGCCCGGTACCGACATGCTCAGGGGCGATGTCTCGTCCGTCGCGGGGCTCCGCGAGCTCGGGATCTTGATGCTGCCGGAGCTGCCCGGGGTCTTCCTCACGAACGCCATGAGCAGGCGCTGCCGAGGGGCGGGGTGTGTCAATGAGCGACGACGCAACCCCGTGACCTGCACAGACACCGGCGGGAACGCCGAATCTCGATCAAGTGGCACGAGTCAGGAGATCGGTTCGACCCTTTCCAGTTCGTCGTTGTCGATGACCCGGGCGTTCTTGGGTGTGGTGGTGTCGATGATCTGCCCGTCGGTGAACGCGTCCCCATGCCAGCGGAAGTGGGAGGCCAGGTCGATGGGTGCCTTCGTGGTGCGGGAGCCGACGATGAACCTCAAGTTAGCCCCGTCCAGAGCGGTGAGGTTCTTCGCCGAGAGCATCCCGGCATCAGCGACGATGACCATGTCAGCGATGCCATGCCGGTCAGCGAACTGTTCGATGATCGGGACGATCGTGGTCGTCTCTGCCGTGTCGCCCTCGAAACAGCCGATCTCCAGGGGGAATCCCTGCCGGTCGACCAATAGGCCGACCACGATTTGTGGGTCGATGCGACGCTCCTTGGAGTAGCCTACTTTGCGAAACGCGTCCTCGTTCTCGGCCTCGAAGTAGAGCGTCGTCACGTCGTACAGGCACAGTGAGACGTCCCCGGCCGAGAGGGCATGGGCAAAGCACCTGGCGGCGATCTGGTCGCGGTACTTGGCGGTCTTGACCCGTCGCAGGGTGCGTTTCATCGTCGAATACGACGACGCAGCAACACCCAGGTCGGCCAGCACCCGGGCACTGTCAAGCAGCGAGGTCGGCTCCACGATCCGCGCCACCACCAGGCTCCGGAACGTCTCGTCGCCCAGCACGTCGAATCCCAGCTCGTCGTAGACCGCCGTGAGAGCCTCGTACAGCAGCCGTGACCCCGTCGCCACCACCCGGCCGGGCCGGTCCCTGCCAGCACCCCGAGCAACACGGTCCTCCTCGATACCCGAGTCACGCCCGGCAACGTCGAACAGGAGCGGCTCGCCGACCTCGGGCACCAGCCCAGCCACCGCCGGCGTTGGCTCGACCTCGAGCGGCAGCAGTCCTTGTGACGGATCGGCCAGCAGTTCGCGGGCCTGCTCCAGCAACAGCCCGAGCTCGGCTTCGGTATGGGCCGAGCCGAGGTGCTTCACGATCCGCTGACGGCCCTGGCCGGCGTACTCCGCGACCTGCACCGCCGTCGCGCCCGACGCCGTTCGGACCCGTCGGATGAACGCCATCCAGTGACCCTAAACCGACCCCGTTAGTGCGTGGAAACCCACCAAACCCACCGCATCACCACAGGTCACAGGCCTACGACCCGACACAACCCAAGCGCGTGACCCAAGTCAGGTCGCGCTTGCAGGCAGCGTAGGCCTCTCGGTCGTCGGCATGGGTGCGCAACCAGTCGCGGAAGAGCAGGTGTCGTTGCGGCTCGACTGCTCCGGGCGAGAACACATGCAGATTGGTGTCGGGCTCCAGCAGCTTGAACAGGCGGTGCTCCTCCCAGTCCGGTTCCCTGACTCGGAGGTGGAAACCGGCATTCTCCAGCGCCGGGAGATAGCTGGCCTCGTCCGCGGAGTCGGGGACGGTCAGGTCGATGTCGACGATCGGCTTCGCCCAGAGGCCCGGCACCGAGGTCGACCCGATGTGCTCGACCGCGACGACAGCGTCACCGAGTGTGTCCAGCACCAGGCGCCGTACAGCGTCGAACTGTGCCGGCCATCGCTCGTCAGGCGCGACCACCTCGACCAGGGTCCGCGGATGCACCCCGACCCTGGCTCGCGCGATGGCATCGTCGTCGGGCACCTCGAAGGGACGCCATAGGGGATGCGTGCTCACGCCGGCAGCGTCCGGGTCGAGGGGTCGCGGTCGGTGATGCAGTAGGTCATCCCGACCGGATCGCGCAGCACGGTCCAGAAGCGGTGTTCGCCGACCACGCTCGCGCCGAGGCCCACGTGCCGGGCAACCTCTTCCGCTCGATCGGTGGCACCGACGTCGAGGTGCGCGGAGGCCGGTCCATCCGCACGGCCGAGTCGCTGCACGAGGACGTCGAGCGCCATCGGGGTCGTCATCCGCAGCCAGGAGAACTCCGGCACCTCCTCGAGCAGCTCGACGCGTGCATCGAGGATGCTGGCCCAGAAGCGAAGCTCGTCGTCGTACGACGACACGGGCAGGTCGAGGCAGACCTGGTAGACCATCGACTCGTCGCCACCGGGCCACTCGAGCGCCGCTGGCACAGTCGAGGCGGGCGCGGTGACGAAGCAGAAGACCAGCCCACCCGGAGACCGCAGGACGACGTACTCCTCCCGGTCCTCGAGCTCCTCGGCTCCGGACGCGACAGCAGCGTCCGCGGCGGCACCCGGATCGGGCACGTGCAGATCCAGGTGGATCCGTGTAGGTCCAGAGGCCAGGCGCTGGACACGCAGGTAGTCGTCGCCGACCGGCGGCACCAAGGTGGCGAACTCGTCGTCCTCCCCACGTGCGGGCGACAGCTCGAAGCCGGTCACCCCACGCCAGAAGCCACATCCGTCCTCGAAGTCCTCGGCCGCGAAGTCGAGGAATGCACTCAGCCAGAACGGGCCCATGGCAGCCAACCTACGGTCTCCGCCACTACGGTGGCGCCATGACTGCCACACCCGAGCAGCGCGAGGCGTTGATCGGCGCGCTCTGTGCTCCCGAGCTCGCCGACATCGTGGACCTGGTCTGCTGGGTTGCGGACGACCCGACGGGCAGGACGGCGTACGCCGCCAACAGCATCGGCCGGGTCCGCTTCCACCTCGACGGGCCGGCCGAGGTGGTCGACGGCGAGAACCCCATCGGCAGTGAGGATCCGCTGGCCTTCCTGCCCTACGACAAGGAGGTCGCCGACCCGTCCCCGCGGCGCTCCACCGGCAACAGCTATCCGCTCGCGGCGCAGCGGCTGCTGTCCTTCTTCGCCAACCCCGACCGCAGCCCGGATCTGGCCATCGTGCACACGCCGCGACACTTCTTCCCCGACGAGGGCGGCCACGTCGGCGAGCATGGGTCGCTCGACGTGATCCAGTCGCGGGCGCCCTTCATCCTCAGTGGAGCAGGGGTACGCCGCCTCGGATACATCAACGCCCACGCGCGGCTGGTGGATGTGGGCCCGACGCTGGCCCATCTGGTGGGCGTCCCGGACAGCGCCTTGGTGGACCGGGTCGGCGACGAGCTGGACGGGCGCCCTCAGGTGGAGTACCTCGAGAAGGGCGCCGCCCGCTCGCACGTCATCGGAGTGCTCTGGGACGGCGGCCACTGCGGCGACCTGCTGCACCTGGCCGAGACCGGCGAGCTGCCGGCGGTGGCCCGGCTGATCGATCGCGGGATGGCGCTGCGCGGTGGTGCCGTCGCCGAGTTTCCCAGCATCACGCTGACCAACCACACCGCGATCCTGACCGGAGTCGGCCCCGGTCGGCACGGCGTGATGGGCAACGTCTACTACGACCGCGCCGCCGCGGAGCGGGTCGTGCCCAACGACGAGAGCACCTGGCACCGCAGCGCCGAGTGGCTGCTGCCCCAGGCTCGGACGATCTTCGAGACCGTCAACGACCACCTCGGCGAGACCGGGGGCGTGCGCACCGCGAGCGTGGACGAGGCGATCGACCGCGGTGCCGACTATTCGACGATGGCGCTGATCCGAGCCAGCGGTGAGGCCGGGGCCGACGCGCTCGACGACGCCCTGCCCGATCCGACCACCTCACCGTTCCTAGGTGATCCCGCCTTCTTGGAAGAAGACTACTTCCGCTGGGGCATGCGAGTGGACGATCTCGGCCTGCAGCAGATGATGGATCTCTTCGCCGATCCCGGCGCAGCCCCGGTGCTCACCTGGTGGGCCAACGTGGTGACCGATGGCGGCCACCACGGCGGTGGCCCGAGGTCACCGATGGCGCGGGACTCCCTCAAACAGGCCGACGCGCGGCTCGGTGCCTTCCTCGACCACCTCGAGAGCATTGGCATCCTCGACGACGTGACCATCCTGCTCACCGCCGACCACGGCTTCGAGGGCTCGTCGCCCGACTGCACGGGCTCGTGGCGCTCCGCCCTCGAAGCGACCGGGATCCCGCACCGCGACGAGGGCCCCGGGCTGATCTACGTCACCGGCTGAAGGGGCGAGGCTCAGATCCGAACGCAGTCGTTGCTGCAGCTCCCGGGTGCGGGCGGGCCGTCGGCGTGGTCGGCGGGGCGGTGGAGCACCGCGGCGTCCGGTGCGATCTCGAAGCCGTCCTCGACGACGCGAGCCACGCCATCCACGATCAGGGTGTAGCCGTGGCGTTCCCGAGGCGGGTAGACCAAGGTCACCGCAGGGTTGTCGGCCAAGTTAGCCGCCGAGCCCCGGCTCCCACCAGGGATCCGCACCAGCGCAGCCTCCACCACCGGCTCGACCGTGACGGCCTTCACCTTGCCCTCGGGCGAGACGGTCAGCAGATAGCCGGCGTCGAAGTCCGTGACTGCGTCGGCCAGCTTGTCCAGGTCAACCGGGATGCTCATGGATCGAGGCTACGCCCGTCCGGAGTCCACCCATCGCTCCCCTGCTGCGACCGCGAGGGCCCGCCCTCCGGACAACTCGGCCACCAAGCCGTGCAACCGGTCGACGTCGTCCGGCGCGACGCCGAGCCGCAGGGTCACCGTGGCGGAATAGGAGGCGTCAACGACCACCACCCCGCGCGCCCGCAGCTCGCTCTCGGCCCTGGCGGCCTCGGCGTGACCGAGCTCGACGACCCACTCCGTCAGCAGCCTGCGGCGTTGCAGTCCGACCTCGTCAAGGGTGGCCCGCACGGCGTCGCCGTACGCCCTGACCAGGCCGCCCGCACCCAGCAGCACTCCCCCGAACCATCGGGTGACGACGGCGACGACGTCGCTGACCTCCCGGCCGCGTAGCACCTCCAGCATCGGCGCGCCGGCTGTCCCCGCCGGCTCACCGTCGTCGCTGGAGCGCTGCACCTGCGCACTCGGCCCCAGCACGAAGGCGGAGCAGTGGTGCCGGGCGTTCCAGTGCTCGCGGCGGAGCCGTTCGACGACGGCTCGGGCGGCCGCCTCCTCCTCAACCCTCGTCACGGTGGCCAGGAAGCGGGAGCGCTTGACCTCGATCTCGCTCTGGCCGTCCCGAGCGATGGTCAGATAGTCGGTCACCACGACGCCACCGAGCCGCGATCCATCCCCTCAGCCTAGGTGTCGTCGTACGACGACATGTATCTCGCTATGCCCGGGCGCCTCATCTCTACTCGTCAGCACCCCGAGATCCGGGGACATCGCGCGGCCGTCGATGCCGCGCCGAAGAGAGGAACCCAGATGAGCAACAAGCTTCGCCGCAACACCATCGTCGCCGCTGCTGTGGTGGCCACCGGGGCCCTTGCCCTCACGACGCCGTCGATGGCGCAGTCCATCGCCCAGAAGCTGGACGGCTACCACGCCAACCAGCTCAACAAGACCCAGTACTTCGCGCAGGCCAAGACGTTCGACGACTTCGACAGCTGCGACTACACGCCGGTGCTGTCCCGCACGTTCAAGGCCCCGGCCAAGGGTGTCGTCTCGGTGACCGGCAGCCTCGGTGCCGCCCGCGACGTCTCCGACCCCGACACCTCCGAGCTCTCGGTGACCGTGTTCATCGACGGCAAGCAGGCCGGCAACTACTCCAGCGTCTTCCTCGAGGACGGTGGCACCCATGAGGGCACCAGCTCGCCGATCGGTGCCGCCAAGGTCAAGGGCGGCAAGCACACCATCCAGCTGCGTGCCTCGGAGTGCACTGACGGCATGGCCTTCATCTACAACGAGTCGATGTTGGTCGAGTTCTCGCCGTTCGGCTCGGTGCAGAAGCCTGGCCCGCTGAAGATGGTCAAGCAGAACGGCTGACCAACGCCAGCTGAACAACGCGGGACGACGGCTCGGCCCCCGCGGGGCCGGGCCGTCGTCGTGCAATCCCGGATCGAGGGCCAGTCGGCCACGCCCTCTCGATCAGCCCGCGGCCAAGAATGTCAACAGATCGTGCCGGGTGAGCACCCCGATGGGCTTGCCGTCCTCGTGGACGAGCACCGCATCAGCCGACTCGAGCAAGCTCACGGCGGCGCTCGCAGGCTCGGTCGATCCGATCGTCGGCAATGGCGGCGACATGTGGGCCTCGACGGCGTCGGTGAGCCTGGCAGCGCCCGTGAAGAGGGCGTCGAGCAGGGTGCGCTCCGACACCGACCCGGCCACTTCGGCGGCGACGATCGGCGGCTCGGCGCGGACGACGGGCATCTGGGAGACGGCGTACTCCTGCAAGATGGCGACCGCCTCCGCGATGGTCTCGTTCGGGTGGGTGTGCACCAGGTCCGGCAGGTCGCCGACCTTGCCGCGCAGCACCTCCCCGACCGACTTCTGACCACCGTCACCGACGGCAACGCTGAAGCCGTACTGCGCGAGCCATTCGTCGCTGAAGATCTTGGACAGATAGCCGCGACCCGAGTCGGGCAGGAGGACGACGATCACCGCATCAGCGCCGCTTCCGGCGTCGGCCAGCTCGTGGGCGAGCTGGCAGGCGGCGTGCACGGCCATGCCGGAGGACCCGCCGACCAGCAGCCCTTCCTCGCGAGCGAGCCTGCGTGTCATCGCGAAGGAGTCGGCGTCGGACACTTCGATGATCCGGTCGGCGATGTCCCGGTCGTAGGTCGTCGGCCAGAAGTCCTCGCCGACGCCCTCGACCAGATAGGGGCGACCGGTGCCGCCGCTGTAGACCGAGCCGGCGGGGTCGGCGCCGACGATCTGAACGGATGGATTCTGCTCCTTCAGATACCGACCGGTGCCGGAGATCGTCCCTCCGGTGCCGACTCCGGCGACGAAGTGGGTGATCCGACCCTCCGTCTGTCGCCAGATCTCCGGACCGGTGGACTCGTAGTGGGAGCGGGGGTTCTCCGGATTGGAGTACTGATCGGGCTTCCACGCTCCCGGCGTCTCGCGGACCAGCCGATCGCTGACGTTGTAGTAGGAGTCCGGATGCTCGGGCGCGACCGCGGTCGGGCAGACGACCACCTCGGCGCCGTACGCCTTGAGCACGTTGCGCTTGTCCTCGCTGACTTTGTCCGGGCACACGAAGATGCACCGATAGCCGCGCTCCTGGGCGACCAAGGCGAGCCCGATGCCGGTGTTGCCTGACGTGGGTTCGACGATCACGCCGCCAGGCTGGAGTTCGCCCGACGCCTCGGCCGCGTCGACCATCCGGATGGCAATGCGGTCCTTCACCGAGCCGCCGGGGTTGAGGTACTCCAGCTTCACCAGCACGATCGGCCCGCTCTCGCTCGACGTGGGTCGGTCCGTGGTTGCCAGCGCGGGGGCAAGCCGCAGCAGCGGTGTGTTGCCGATCAGATCCAGCGGCGAGTCGACGTAGTCCACTCGGCCAACCTATTCGATCCTGCCGATTCTCTCCGATTCCGCTGACGCGACCATCCGGCGTCGTGCGGATACGTACAGTGTTGGCATGAGCAGAGCCGGAGCCGCACGCAAGCTGGCCTCCGCCGCAGCCTTCGGCGGGGGTGGGCTGTCGTTGCTCGGGGGTGCGCTGTACGGCGTGCTGCGGGCCGAGGCGACCATCGCTCGCAAGGCGATCGGCAACGCCTCGGACGTGCCGCCACCGGATGCGACCGGGTGGTACGGCCGCGGCCGCCCCGGACCCAGCGTCAAGATCGCCCTGCTGGGCGATTCGAGCGCGGCCGGCTATGGCGTGGACCGCGTCGAGGAGACTCCGGGAGCGCTGCTCGCCTCGGGTGTCGCCGATGCTGCCAACAGGCGGGTCTACCTGCGTTCCTTCGCCGTCGTGGGTGCCCAGACGTCGGATCTTGCCGGACAGCTCGACCGGGCACTGCCCACCGAGCCGGACCTGGCGGTGATCTTCATCGGCGCCAACGACGTGACCCACACGGTGCTGCCGTCCCAGTCGGTGCAGCGCCTCGGCGACGGCGTACGCCGCTTGCGCGATGCCGGCGTGACCGTGGTCGTCGGAACGTGCCCCGACCTGGGCACGGTCAAGCCGATCGCACCGCCGCTCAAGCAGGTCGCGCGGGCCTGGTCACGACGGCTCGCGGCCGCCCAGACGATCGCGGTGGTGGAGGCTGGTGGCCGGACGGTGTCGCTCGGTTCGATCCTGGGGCCGGACTTCGCGGCTGCCCCCTCGGTGCTCTTCGGACCCGACCAGTTCCACCCCTCGGCGGACGGGTACCACCAACTCGCCTCGGTGATGCTGCCCTCGGTGCTGGCGGCGCTGGACCTGCTGCCCACCGACGACCTGGAGCAGACCCTGCGCCGGCCGGGCGCCGTGCTCCCCGTAGCCGACGCGGCCATCCAGGCCGTGCGGGCGCCGGGCACGGAGCTCGACGGCACCGAGGTCGGCGGAGCTCAGCGGGGCCTGCGCGGCCGCTGGGTGCGGCTGCAGCGGCGCCGGCGGAGGCCGCAGGCAGAGGTCGAGTCGCCGGCGGCCACCAGCGACGACAGCGGAGTCGATCCCGAAGTGACGTCGGAGCTGCCTTCCGACATGACCCCAGAGATGACCTGGAAATGACGGAGTCCCCGGGCCTGTCAGGCTCCGGGGACTCTGCGTCAGGCCTCAGCCGCGGCTGAGGCTCAGTCGCGATTGAGGATGGCCAGGATCCGCAGCAGGTTGGTGTAGATCCAGACCAGGCTCACGGTCAGTGCGAAGGCGGCTCGCCACGACTCACGCTCGGGCAGACCGGCGGCCACGCCCTTCTCGACGAAGTCGAAGTCGAGCACCAGCATGAAGATGCCGAGCACCAGACCGGCGACCGCCATCAGCAGGCCCAACGTGCCGAAGCCGAACAGGCCGGTCGAGATGCCGAACAGGCTGAGCACCAACTCCAAGAGCCCCAGGCCGACGATCCCGAACATCGCGGCGATGGTGAACGTGCGGAACCGGTTGCCGACCTGGATGTCGAAGAACTTGTAGGCCGCCAGGGTGCCGGCGAAGGCCGCGAAGGTGCCGAGGACCGCCTGCATCACGATGCCGTCGTAGAACTGCACCTCGAACGCCTTGCTGAGCGCACCGAGGGCGACGCCCTCGAACGCTGCGAAGACGAGCACCAGCGCGGGGCTGATCGCGCGCTTGAAGGAGTTGACCATCGACAGCACGAAGGCGCCACCGGAGCCCACCAGCAATGCGGTCGACAGCTGGGCGAGGTTCTGCTGGTCGCCCAGCGCGGTGCCGGTGGCGATGTCGCCGATGTAGGCCCAGGTCAGCGCGGCCATCACGAGGACGAGACCGAAGGTGATCGCGGACTTCTGGACCACCGAGTCGACGGTCATCCGCTCGACCGGACCGGCCTGCTGGTCCTGCGGAGTGCCGACGCTCCAGGTGGAGGGGTCGGACGGGTTCTGCTGCGGGGCGCCGTAGCCGGGGTAGTTGCTGCCCGAGCCGGCATAGGTCTGGGTGTCGGTGTACTGCCCGTTGAACTCTGGGGATCGGTTGAACACCGGGTTGTTGCTACGCATCTGTGGTCTCTCCTCGAGGCCTCGGCGACCCCCACGATGAGGGCCAACACGACGAGCCCCGAGTCTAACGGGGCTCACCGGATTCAACGACTGGTCAGGGTGTGATGTTCCCGGCGACCGGTTGGCGCGGTCGCCGCACAGTGCCCCCGGTGGGGCTCGAACCCACACTGAATCGCTTTTAAGGCGACTTCCTCTGCCGGTTGGGATACGGGGGCGGGACAACGGTACGACGAGACGCCGCGCCAGGTGGATCCTCGAAGTTGCCCATTGTCTGCGATCTGGATCACGCCCTAGATTGGCAACCTGTTAGCCGCCCAGTCGTCCGTTCGGACACCGGTCTGCTCGGGGACCTCCTCACCCATCTCATCGCAGGGAGAAAACCGCATGACTCGCAAAGCCTCGCGCACCACCGTGCTCACCGTTGCTGGCTGCGCCCTGGCGCTGGCCGCCGTTGGCGGCACCAGCTATGCCGCTGGACAGATCACCGGCAAGCAGATCAAGGACAAGACCCTCGGCCCCAACGACCTTCTCGTCCGGGTGGCCTCCAAGCAGGTCGACGACAACGCGATCGCCGGCTTCTCGACCGGTACCGCAACGGCGCTGAAGGTCCAGGTCACGGCGCCCACCAAGGGCTACGTGGTAGTGACCGCGTCATCGGATGTCTACGACTTCAGCGCGCCCACCTACACCAACTGCTGGATCTCGCTGAACGGTCACTATGCACGTGGCTCCGAACGCTCTGTCCACATCACCGCCGACGATCAGGAGCAGAACTGCGGCACCAACGTGACGATCCCGGTGGGGGCGGGCAAGAAGACCGTCTCGTTCGACGCCGACGGCGGCTCGAACACCATCTACGACGAAACCACCCTCTCCGCTGAGTTCATCCCGTTCAACGGCAACGGCAAGCGGCCCAGCAAGAGCGAGATCAAGAACGCGCTCAGCAAGGCCGCGCCCAGCAAAGCGGACCGCAGCAACCGCTGACCGACTGGACGGACTACCTACTGGCGGCGGCGCCCAGCACCTCGTCCAGCATCTGCGGGGTCAGCCGGCCGGTGAAGGTGTTGTGTTGGCTGGGGTGGTAGCAGCCCAGCAGCGTCACCTCGCCGTCGGGCCAGGACAGCGACACCTCGCGGCCGTGACCGAACGTCGGTCGCGGCCGTGGGGTGCCGCACCCCATCGCGCGCCAGCTCCGCAGCACCGCGTCCCAGCCGTATCCCCCGAGCGCAACGATGCAGCGCAGGCTGGGTAGCACGAGTCGCAGCTCGGTGAGCAGCCACGGAGCGCAGGTGTCCCTCTCCTGCACCGTGGGCCTGTTGTCGGGCGGAGCGCAACGGACCGTGGCGACCATCCGAGCACCGATCAGTCGTTGGCCGTCGGCGGCGCTGGTGCTCGTCGGCAGCGCGGCAAGCCCCACCCGGTGCAGGCTCGCAAAGAGCCAGTCCCCGGAGGAGTCGCCGGTGAACACCCGGCCGGTCCGATTGCCGCCGTTGGCTGCAGGGGCAAGCCCCACGATCAGCACCCGCGGCGCCGGCTCGCCCCAGCCCGCGATCGGACGACCCCAGTAGGGCTGGTCGGCGAACGACGCCCGCTTGGTGACGGCCACCTCCTCGCGCCACCGGACCAGCCTCGGACAGGCCCGGCAGACCGAGATCCGGGCATCCAGGTCGGCCAGCTCCTCGGCTCGGGTTGTTGCCGATTGGGCCCAAACGGTGGAGATTTCGGGCCCAGGGATGCAGTTTCGGGCCAATCGCTGGACTTCACGGCCGCCTTGAGCGACCGGAGTTTCCGGTTCGGCAGGGTCGTCCGGCCAACCGGTGCCGGGCGGCACAGGGCTGTCGAAGAGCACACCGGTGACCGGGTGTGGGAGGGCCCGCGATCCAGCCTGGATCTCATCCATCGGCGATGGACCAGGCGATGCCGTCCAAGATGTCCGCCTCCGAGATGACCAGGGAGTCGGTGCGGGTGCGGCGCAGCACTCGGTCCAAGATGAGCGCACCGCCCACGATCACGTCGGCACGCCCCGGGTGCATGTAGGGCAATGCCAGCCGCTGGGCGAGGGTCAACTGAGCGAGCCGCCGGACGTAGTCGTGCACACCGTCCACCGGCACCACCGCCTGATCGGTGCGGATGGGGTCATAGGTCGGCAGATCCAGCACCCCTGCGCCGACGGTGATGATGGTGCCAGCCACCCCGACCACCGTCCGCGCAAGAGCAAGGTCGACCGGCGAGCCGTCGAGCGCGGTGTCGGCGTCGGCGGCGCACGCCGCCAGCTCGGCCGACGAAGGCGGGTCGGAGTGGAGATGGCGCTCGGAGAGGCGCACCGAGCCGATGTCGAGCGACACCGCCGACTCGACCCTCGACCGGCCATCGGCACCACGCCGACCGAGGACGAGCTCGGTCGAGCCGCCGCCGATGTCGATGACCAGCACGGGTGGCTCGGGGTCGCGGACCAGGTTGCGCACCGCTCCGTCGAAGCTCAGTCGGGCTTCCTCGTCCCCCGAGACGACCTCGGGGTCGACGCCGAGTCGCTCGCGCACGCCGGCAGCGAAGACCTCCGCGTTCGAAGCGTCGCGCGTTGCCGAGGTCGCGCAGAATCGGATGCGCTCGACGGGGTGCTGGGCGATCAGGGCGGCGTACTCGTCCAGTGCCGCGAAGGCCCGCACCAGGGCCTCCTCTGCCAGCTCGCCGGAGGTGTCGACGCCTTGACCCAAACGCACGGCGCGGGACTCCCGCACGACGATCTCGGGGAGCTGGCCGATCAGCATCTTGATGGTGTTGGTGCCACAGTCGACTGCAGCGATCATCGGCCGAAGCCCCGCCTTCCTCATGCGAGCTCCCCCTCGGACACGCAGGCTCCCTCGGTCCACCAGGCGCCCAGCAGGTCCAGCACCTCGTCACCCAACGGGTTCACACCAGGCCCCGCGCTGAGCGCATGCGCAGCAAGGACATGGAGGCACTTGACCCGATCGGGCATGCCCCCCGCGGAGGTGCCGGCGATCTCGGGGACCTCCCCGAGCTCCTCGCGCGCGGCAAGATAGGCCTCATGAGCGGCACGGTACGCCGCCGCGAGGTCGGCGTCGCTCGCCAGCCGGTCCTGCATCTCCCGCATCAGCCCCGATCCCTCGAGCGTCCCGATCCGCGACGCAGCCCGCGGACACGTGAGGTAGAAGGTGGTCGGGAAGGGCGTCCCGTCGGGCAGCCTGGGCTCGGTGACCACCACGTCGGGGTTCCGGCAGGGACACCGATGCCCGACCGCGTGGATGCCACGAGGGGTTCGACCCAACTGTGCGGCGACGATCGCCTCGTCGGCCGGGTCGATACCCGGCTCGGTCACTGCGGCCCTGTCACTGGGACTCCGAAATCTTCTTCGCCGGGCCGCCGATGTGGGTCGCTGGTGGGTCCTGATCCGCTGGCGGATGGCCGGCAAGCTCCACCGATCCCCAGGCCTTCTCCCACCAGGCGGTGGGGGTCTGGTGGACGACGTCGTCGGGGTCCGACAACTTCGCCTGGTCCTCCAGTCGCGTCCCGTCAGCGCCGACGACCACCCAGGCACGCTCGCCCGGATCGACGTAGCCGAACCGGGTGCGGGCCTGGTCCTTGACGTAGGCCGGGTCCTTCCAGCGCTGCGTCTCCCGCGCCAACTTGTCGATGCTCGTCTGCTTCGTGGCGATCTGCGCCTCGAGGTCCGAGATGTGCGCACGCTGCTGGAGGTAGGCGCGCATCGAGGAGGCATAGGAGATCGCCAGCACTGCCAGCACCAGGGCCAAGATCGCGGCGCGCCCGGTCAGCTTGGAGCGCGGTCGTTTCGTCTCGCCCGGCGATAGCGGCGTGACGTCGGCCGCGGCCGACCGGGGGGTGCCGCGGTCACCGGGTCGCCTGCTGCGGCCGGGACCCGAAGGCTGGCGGACGCGCTTCACCGGTGACCACCGCCGGACATGCGTGGGGAAGCGGTGATGATCACTCACCCATCATGACAAGGATCAGCGCTGGTACCGGGGGAACGCGCCGACGCCGGCGTACCTCGCTGCGTCGCCGAGCTCGCTCTCGATCCGGAGCAGCTGGTTGTACTTCGCTACCCGCTCGGAGCGGGCCGGCGCCCCGGTCTTGATCTGGCCGCAGTTCGTGGCGACGGCGAGGTCGGCGATGGTGGTGTCCTCGGTCTCGCCCGAGCGGTGACTCATCATGCAATGGAACCCACTGCGGTGCGCCAACTCGACGGCGTCGAGGGTCTCGGTGAGCGACCCGATCTGGTTGACCTTGACCAGAAGCGCGTTGCCCTGGCCACCGTCGATGCCGCGCTGGAGTCGCTCGACGTTGGTGACGAACAGGTCGTCACCGACCAACTGGATCTTGGTGCCCAGCTCATCGGTAATCGCCTTCCAGCCCTTCCAGTCCTCCTCGTCGAGAGGGTCCTCGATCGAGACGATGGGGTAGGACGCCGCCAGATCGGCGTAGTAGGCGATCATCTTGTCGCTGGCGAGCTTCTGACCCTCGAAGGAGTACTTGCCGCGGTTGTGGAACTCCGACGCGGCGACATCGAGGGCCAACACGATGTCCCGACCGAGCTTGAGGCCGGCGCCCTTGACCGCCTCGGCGATCAGGTCGAGCGCCGCCCGGTTGCTCTCCAGGTTGGGCGCGAAGCCGCCTTCGTCGCCGAGGCCGGTCGCCAAACCCTTCTTCTTCAGCACCGACTTCAGCGAGTGGTACACCTCGGCGCCCATCCTGAGCGCCTCGGCGAAGGTCGACGCACCGACCGGAGCGATCATGAACTCCTGGATGTCCACATTGGAGTCAGCGTGTGATCCGCCGTTGAGGATGTTCAGCATCGGCACCGGCAGCAGGTAGGCGTTGGGCCCACCGACGTAGCGGTAGAGCGGGAGCCCGGCCGACTCGGCGGCGGCACGGGCCACCGCGAGCGAGACGCCGAGAATGGCGTTGGCCCCGACCTTGGCCTTGTTGGGCGTGCCGTCGACCTGCGCCATCGTCTGGTCGATCAGGCGCTGGTCGTCCGCTTCGAGGCCGACCACCACCGGCGCCAGCGAGTCGAGGACTCCGGCGACCGCCTTCTGGACCCCCTTGCCGAGGTAGCGCTTCGCCCCGTCACGCAGCTCGACGGCTTCGAACGCCCCGGTCGAGGCGCCGCTCGGGACCGCAGCGCGGCCATAGGCGCCGTCGTCCAGCATCACTTCGACCTCGACGGTGGGGTTGCCGCGCGAGTCGAGGATCTCTCGTGCGCCGACTGCTGCGATAGATGCCACGATGCTGCTCCTGCCCGGAAGGGAAACGAACGGGTTCAGCCTAGTGGTGAGGGGATGGATCGCCCATCAGTGTCCGCGAGCAGTCGTCGTACGGCGTCGCGCAGCGCCTGCTCGGGATCCACTCCGCTCGCCCGAGCATCGGCGACGACGGCCAACAGACTCTCCCCGATCTCCGTCGAGCTGCGGGCAACAGGCCCCTGTTCCGCTGGGCGTGGCGCTTCTCGCTGTCCGGACCGAGCCAGCCGGTCGAGCACCTTGTCGGCGTAGAGGAGCGCCGGCAACGAGGTCGGCAGGCCCTCGGTCGGCGTGGCCCGCCGCTTCTCGGTCGCCTTGATCGCCTCCCACACCTCGTTCACCGCGGCCGCATCGGGACGCTCCGGTGCGGCTCGGCCATCTTCCGCAGCGCTGGACGAGTCGGAGAAGACATGGGGGTTGCGGCGGCGCATCTTGGCGATGATGTCGGCGAGCACGTCATCGAGAGCGAACTCACCGGCCTGTTCGGCGATGACGGCGTGGAACCAGACCTGGAGCAGCAGGTCACCCAGCTCTTCGCGCAGGTCGGCCAGCGACCCGGTCTCGATCGCCTCGGCCGTCTCGTGCGCCTCCTCGAGGAGGTAGCGCACCAGCGAGCGGTGCGACTGCGACGCCTTCCAGCTGCACTCCGAGCGCAGTTGGCGCATCACCTGGAGGAACTCCAGCACTCGCTCCCGGGTGACATCCTCGTCGCCCCACTTAGCACCGGCCTGGTGGCCGATATCGACCCGCCTGGGTTGCTGCGTCAACCCGGCCTCGGCATCGTGTTCAGGCGTGGTCACTTAGTGCAACGAAGCGACATCGGCACGAGGGCCAGCGCAGCGTCCACGTCGTCTTGGGTCGCCTCGCTGCTCGCCGCCTTGACCGCGGTCTTGGCGACCGAGCTCGCGGCGAAGGACACCGTGGTGTCGGTGGTGCCGAGGTCGGCGTCCAGCCCGAAGCGGGGGTCGATGGAGATGTCGGCCTTCTTCATGTACCCGGCGAGCAGGCCGGTTGCCTGCAGGTTGACCTGCTCGTCCGTCGGCGATGTGTTGCCTGCCGCGGCAAGCTGCTTCTTGGCGGCCGCGGTCAGCACGTCGGTGACATAGGGGCCGGCCGTCTGGAGGTCGATCAGGGTCTGTTGGACCCCCGCCGGCAGGCTGGCGACAGACGCCTTGGCACTATTCACCGCGTCGTTGTAGGACGACCCAGTCGAGACATCGAGGTCCGCGGCGACCTGCTCAGCCACCTGTCGGGTGACCATCGTCTGGACGATGTTGCTCCGCAGCCTTCCCATGGTGAACGCGGCGGGGGTCTGCCCGGTGCCGAGCTGTGGTCGAAGGCCAGTGCACAGATCGTCGGCGGCCTGGTCGACCGTGGCCATCGTGATCGTGTCGTCGCCGACCTTGGCGGCGACGCCCGGGTGGACGTCGGCGCAACCGGTCAGCAGGAGCAGAGCACCGGCAGCCACAGCGGTCCAGGTCGCGCGCCGGCGCGGCGTGCTCGACGATCGCACATCTACTCCTTGTCCTGGCCGACCACCCGCGCAGCGGTGCGCTCGGCGGGCGGATCGATCACCGTGTCGATGACTGTCCGGGCCCATTCAAGCAGGGCGACCCCGGACACCGGTGGCTGGCCGACCCGCGGCGGCAGCGGCCGGGGCACCAGCACGGTCTTCAGCGGCGGTTTGACCACGCTCTTGGGATAGAGCCGCTGCAGGCGCACGACGCGCGAGTCGGGCAGCTCGACCGGAGCGAACCGGACGAACTTCCCGGCCAGCGTGATCTCGCCGACGCCGGCCTCGCGGGCCCGCGCTCGGAAGCGAGCCACCAGCAGCAGGGAGGCAACCTCGGCGGGCGGCTCGCCGTACCGATCCGTCAGCTCGTCGCGCAGCTCGTCGACGTCGGCGTCGGAGCGCACCTCGGCCAGTCGCTTGTACATCTCCAGCCGGAGCCGCTCGGAGCCGATGTAGTCGTGCGGCAGATGCGCGTCGACCGGCAGCTCGATGCGCACCTCTGCCAGCTCGGGCTCTCCGTCGCCTCGGAACTCCGAGACCGCCTCACCGACAAGCCGGACGTAGAGGTCGAAGCCGACATCGGCGATATGGCCCGACTGCTCGCCGCCGAGCAGATTGCCGGCGCCCCGGATCTCCAGGTCCTTCATCGCGATCGCCATGCCGCCGCCGAGGTCGGAGTGCTGGGCCAGGGTCGCAAGTCGCTCGTGGGCGGTCTCGGTGAGCGGCTTCTCCGGCGGGTAGAGGAAGTAGGCGTAGGCACGTTCACGCGAGCGGCCGACCCGGCCCCGCAGCTGGTGCAGCTGGGAGAGGCCGAGCATGTCCGCCCGCTCGATGATCATGGTGTTGGCATTGGAGACGTCCAACCCGGACTCCACGATGGTGGTGCAGACGAGGACGTCGAAGCGCTTCTCCCAGAAGTCGAGCATCACCTGTTCGAGTTGGTGCTCGCCCATCTGGCCGTGTCCGACCGCGACCCGAGCCTCGGGGACCATCTCGCGGATCCGGGCGGCCGCCTTCTCGATGGAGTTGACCCGGTTGTGGATGTAGAAGACCTGGCCATCGCGGAGCAGCTCCCTCCGGATGGCGGCGACCACCTGGCGATCCTCGTAGGCGCCGACGTAGGTGAGCACCGGGTGCCGCTCCTCGGGCGGCGTGGTGATGGTCGACATCTCGCGGATGCCGGTGATCGCCATCTCCAGGGTGCGCGGGATCGGGGTAGCCGACATGGAGAGGACGTCGACCGAGGTGCGCAAACGCTTCATTAGCTCCTTGTGCTCCACGCCGAAGCGCTGCTCCTCGTCGACGATGATCAGGCCGAGGTCCTTGAACCGCACGTCGGGGTTGAGCAGCCGGTGGGTGCCGATGACGATGTCGATGCTGCCATCGGCCAGGCCCTCGAGCACCTCGCGCGCCTCCTTGTCGGTCTGGAAGCGCGACAGCGCCTTGAGCACGACGGGGAAGGCCCCCATCCGCTCGGCAAAGGTCGTCATGTGCTGCTGCACCAGCAGCGTGGTCGGCACCAGGACGGCGACCTGCTTGCCGTCTTGGACGGCCTTGAACGCGGCCCGCACCGCGATCTCGGTCTTGCCGTAGCCGACGTCGCCGCACACCAACCGGTCCATCGGAACCGTCCGGCGCATGTCGGCCTTGACCTCGTCGACGGTGCTCAGCTGGTCGGGGGTCTCGGTGAACACGAAGGCGTCCTCGAGCTCGCGTTGCCAGGGTGTGTCCGGCCCGAAGGCGTAGCCCTGGGTGGCCTGACGAGCGGCGTACAGCTTGATCAGCTCCGCCGCTATCTCTCGTACGGCGCGGCGTGCCCGGCCCTTGCGCTTGGCCCAGTCCGATCCGCCGAGACGGTCCAAGCTGGGCTGCTCGCCACCGACGTATCGGGTGACCTGGTCGAGGCTGTCAGCGGGCACGAAGAGTCGGTCGGGCGGGCCGCCTCGCTTGGAGGCGCCGTACTCCAGGACGAGGTACTCCCGCGTGGCGCCCTGGACCTCGCGCTGCCGCATCTCCACGAACCGGCCGACACCGTGCTGCTCGTGCACGACATAGTCTCCGGCTCGCAACTCGAGAGGATCGATCTGGCGCTTCCGCCGGGCCGGCAGCCGTCGCATGTCACGTGTGGAGCTCGCCTGACCGGACAGATCCTCGCCGGTCAGCACGACCAGCTCGTGGGCGAGGTCGACCAGGCCATGCGTCAACGAGCCCGTCGTGACCAGCACGACACCGCGCTCGCTGGCGTCCGGGAGCTCCGGCAGCTCCTCGACCAGTCGCGCCGGGAGATCGTGCTCGCCCAGCGCCTCGACCGTCCGCTCGGCCGTCCCGTGGCCGGGCTGGAGGACGACGACTCGACACCGATCGCGGAGCCAATCTCGGATGTCGGTGGCCACTCGGTCGAGGTCACCGCGATACTCGACGGCCGGGACGGCCGACAGCGCCCGGGCTGGCAGCCCGTCGTCCGGGACCGTCGCCGCGGCTGCGGACCCCTCGGCGGCCGAGGGATCAGCGATGCCGAACGGACTGACCGTCCACCAGGGCCGGCCACTGCCGATCGTGTGGGCGCGGACGTCGCCGAGGGAACGGTAGGAGGCCGCGCCGAGGTCGATCGGCGCCTGGCCGCCTCCCGCTGCCGCGGCCCAGCTCGCGCCCAGGAACTCCTCGCTGGTCGCGACCAGGTCATGGGAGCGGGTCCGCACCCGCTCCGGGTCGAGCACCACCACCGCCGTGTCGGCTGGCATCACGTCGACGAGCAGCTCCATCCGGTCGACCAGCACGGGCGCCAGCGACTCCATCCCCTCGACCGCGATGCCGGCAGCGATCTTGTCGGTCAACTCGACCAGTTGCGGGTGCCGCTCGCCGAGGTCGGCGGCACGGCGTCGCACCTCGTCGGTGAGCAACAGCTCGCGGCACGGTGGCGCCCACAACCGCTCCACCTCGCCGAGGGTGCGCTGATCGGCGACGGAGAAACTGCGCAACTCCTCGACGTCGTCCCCCCAGAACTCGACTCGGATCGGATGCTCCTCGGTCGGCGGGAACACGTCGACGATGCCGCCGCGGACGGCGAACTCGCCCCGCTTCTCGACCAGGTCGACCCGTTGGTAGGCGGCCCCTGCCAGACGGCGTACGACGTCGTCGAGCGGAGCGCTGTCTCCCGAAGACAGCTCGACGGGCTCCAAGTCGCCCAGCCCCGCCACCTGAGGCTGCAGCACCGAGCGCACCGGAGCCACCACCACGCGGAGCGGTCCGGTGGCGGCGTCACGGCCGGGGTGGCGCAACCGACGCAGGACCGCCAGTCGACGCCCGACGGTGTCGCTGCGCGGGCTGAGCCGCTCGTGCGGCAGGGTCTCCCAGCTCGGGAAGTAGGCCACCGTCTCGGGATCGACCAGGTCGGCCAGCTCGGCGACCAGGTCTTCGGCCTCCCGGGTGGTCGCGGTGACGGCGAGCACGGTCCGGTCGGTGCCCACCAGTCCGGCTACGACGAAGGGGCGAGTCGCCGCCGGGCCCGTCAGGTCCAGCTCTGACAGCAGGCCCGCACGAAGGTCGGCAAGCGACTCTGCCAATGCCGGGTCGGCGAGCACGGCATCGGTCAAACCGGCGAGCTTTCCCGCAGATGTCCCCGCGAGTGTCTCCGCTGAAGTCACGGTGCCTCCTCGGCACTGGTGGAGAGGATCGGACAGCACGACAGCCCCCTCTCGGCGACGAGAGGGGGTGTGCCGTCCGATTCTACGAGGTGGTCCAGACCGGGTCGGTGGTCCAGACCGGGTCGGTCCGGCCGATGTGGTCCAGACCGGTCCGCCCGGCGGACGTCGTGCGATCCGGCCGATCGCAACGACGCTCCGCTGATCTCGGCGCGACGCGATCAGGCGACGCGGCCGGTAGCGCGAAAGCCCTCGGGGCGGCAGTCGCAACTGTCGGAGCACGGCAACACCGTGTGCAGCGCGTGCCCGCAGTCGGGGCACGGCCGGTCGTGCGACAGCCAAGAGTGCTGCTCTTCTGCGACGTCCCACATGGCGACCCCTCCTCTCCGTCGGCTCGCTGCCAGGTCTCCTGGGAATGTGACGGACGACCGCGGCAGCAATGACGCGGAATCGGCGCCGTGTTCGACCATGACTTCGAGGAGCCGGCCCAGGCCGTGCTGATACGGCACTCGCGGCGGGGCCGGCCAACGCCCACGGAGTCTGCGCAGCCGAGGCTCAGACCGGAAAGAACGGAGGAGAAGGGATCAGTCGGTGCCGTGCCGGCGCACGAAGTCCAAGATCGGCTGAGCGAGCTCAGGCCGGCAGACGATCAGGTCGGGCAGAGAGACGTTCTCCTGGTTGTAGACCAGGTCCGAACCGTCGACCCGCGAGCAGAACAGGCCGGCCGCACGGGCAACGGCCACGGGGGCGGCGTTGTCCCATTCGTACTGGCCGCCGGCGTGCACATAGGCGTCGGTGAGGTCACGGGTGACCGAGATGACCTTGACCCCGGCCGAGCCCATCGGCACCAGCTCGGCGTCGATCTCGGCCGCCAACGCCTCGACGAAAGCCGGCGGGCGAGTCCGGGAGACCGCGATCCGCGGCCGGCCCGACGTGCGCGGCGGCACACTCGGGGGGGCAGCCGTGGAGAATGTCTCACCCAGCGCCGGCTGGGCGACCGCCCCCGCCACCAGCTCCCCGCGCTCCCACAACGCGACGTGTACGGCCCAGTCGTCTCGGGGTGGCTCGGAGAACTCCCGGGTCCCGTCCAGCGGGTCCACGATCCACACCCGATCCGCAGTGAGCCGGACCGGGTCGTCCTTGCCTTCCTCGGAGAGCACCGCATCGTCGGGACGCACCGCGGCCAGCAGTCTCATCAGCAGCTCGTGGGCGGCCAGGTCGCCGGCATCCTTGAGCTCGCGCCCGGTCAACCCCTCCTCACGAACTTCGAGCAGGCGCTCGCCCGCAGCGGTCGCGAGCCAAGCGGCCAACGCATGGTCGTCGAGATGGGCTGCCTCGCGCAGGGCATCGACTGAGTCATTCACCGGCCCAGTCTCTCAACTCCCGCATCGCTGGTGTCGGCCGCCTCCGATCTGTGCCGAGACTGGCGCTCCCCGATGTCCAGGGATGTCGAGCGTCAGCACGGCCTCACCGGAAGATTTGACCCGATCGGACCTTGACCAAGCGGGGTCACCAACGACTACTGTTTTGGACTTCGTGGGGGTGTCACCGGCCGGGTTCCGGTGACAAGTGAGGGGCTCGTCATGGGTTTCAGGCGTCTGTGCCGTATCGTCATCGCAACATTGATCGCTCTGGCAACAGCAGCGACCACTGTCGCAGTCACCACATCGCCGGTCGCCGCCGCACCAGCGGACCTGTCGTTCGTGGCGTCGGCGAGCACCGCTGGGGCGAGGACCAGCCATCGGGTAGTCATCCCGGCCTCGGTGCAAGCGGGTGACGCGCTGGTGCTGGTCCTCACCACCAACAATCTCAACGGCACGGTCACCGCGCCTTCGGGGTGGGAGTCCCTGCAGAGCCGGGAGGGCAAGGGGATCCGCGGCCGGCTGTGGAGCAAGACCGCGACGGCCAGCGACGCCGGCAGCACCATCACCGTGACCTCGAGCGCGAGCGCCAAGTCCGCGATGGTCGTGGCTGCCTACCGCAGCTCGGGCGGGACCGCGAGGGTCACCGCGTCGGCCATCGGGGGCAGCGACAGTGCCGCCGCCAGCCACACCACACCGTCGGTCGCGGTGGCGGAGCAGCAGTCCTGGCTGGTGAGCGCCTGGAGCGAGAAGTCTCCCACCGTGGCCACCTGGCAGCTGCCAGGCGGCGTGACCCAACGGACGACCGCGTCGGCCAACGGCACCGGGAAGGTCAGTGCCGTCTTCGCCGACTCCAACGGCGCGGTCGCGGTGGGCACCGCCGCCGGCCGCACAGCGACGACCACGGCCAACGTCAACAGGTCGGTGCTCTACTCCGTCGTGGTCAGCCCAGGCGAGACCACCACCGGACCGACCAACACCCCACCCGTCGCACGCTTCACCTCGTCGTGCGCCGGACTGACCTGCAGCTTCGACGCGGCGGGCTCGTCTGACGCCGACGGTGACTCGCTGACCTACAGCTGGGCCTTCGGCGACGGCCAGACCGGGACGGGGGTCTCGCCGACCCATGCCTACAGCAACGGCACCACCCGCACGGTCACGCTGACCGTCAGCGACAGCCAAGCGACCGGCCAGACGACGGGGCAGGTCTCGCCGCAGGCGCCCACCAGCGGCCCGGGCCACACGGCCGTCGTCCCCGACATCGTCTCGACGAACATGCCGCGGATCACCTCCGGCGAGATCGAGGACCTGGAGTACATCGGCAATCGCGTCTACGTCGCCGGCGGATTCAGCTCGATCCGCAACAACACGAGCGGCAACACCACCAACTACGACCAGCGGTTCCTCGCGGCTTTCAACCTGACGACCGGCCTGGTCGACGCCAACTTCCGACCGACCTTCAGCGGTGGTGGCGTCTCAGACATCGAGGCTAGCCCGGACGGCACCAAGCTCTTCGTCGCCGGCACGTTCAACTCCGTCAACGGCGTGGCGAAGAAGAAGTTCGCCTCGATCAACCCGACCACTGGTGCCACGATCAGCGGTTGGACCGCCGACGCCAATGGCGCCGGCACCGAGCTTCGAGGCCACCAACTCCACCGTCTACCTCGGCGGGAAGTTCACCAAGATCAACGGCGCCGACCACCGCGGCCTCGCCGCCGTCAGCGCCACTACCGGCGAGCTCGTCGGCCGCACCAACGCCAATCCGGGCGGCACCTGGAACAACGACATCACCGGTGGGATCGGACCCAACGGCTCGCTCAACGTGCAGGAGCTCAAGCTCACCCACGACCTCTCCAAGCTCGTCGTGGTGCACACCGGCCGACAGATCGCCGGCCAAGACCGCTACGGCGTCGGCATCATCAACACCGCCACCGGTCAGCTCTCGCCTTGGCGGACCCGGCTATGGGAGGACAACCTGCAGTACGTCGGCGGCATCCAGCGCGCCTTCGCCGGTGACATCTCCCCCGACGACTCCTTCATGGTCGTGACCAGCGGCTCCGGTGGCGACCGGCCGCCCATCAACGACACTGCGGTGGCGCTGCCGTTGACCGGCACCGACGGCGTCGAGCCGCTGTGGATCTCACGCGCCTTCGACAGCGTCTACTCCGTCGCGATCACGGAGAAGGCCGTCTACATCGGCGGCCACTTCTCGTGGAACGAGTCGCCGACCGCCAAGGACCCCTGGCCCGGGCTCGACAACGTCGGCTACGGCACCGGTCAGGGCCTCTCGGGCTACGGACTCGGTGACGAGGTCGTCCGCCGAGACCACGTCGGTGCGCTCAGCCCGACCGACGGCAAAGCCGTCGAGTGGAACCCCGGCTCCAACTCCTTCGAAGGCAACAAGGCGATGCTGGCCACGCCACTCGGGTTGATCACCGGAGGCGATGCGACCACCCAGGGCGGACAGAACGTCGGCCGCGTGGCGGCGTACCTCTTCTCGAGCGCTCCCGCCTCGGGTGCCAACGAGACCACGATCACCCACCCGATCGAGGGTCGCGTGGAGCCCGGCGGCGAAGAGTTCGTCATCGACGGCACAGCGCAGGCCACCAGCGGTGTCCAGCGGGTGCAGCTCGAACTGCAGGACCGGGACACCAATCAGTACCTCCAGGACGACCTGACCAGCTGGGGTCCGTCCAACACCATCAACGTCAACCTGGCCAACCCCGGCGCCACCACCACGGATTGGTCACTCCCGGTCACCGTCCAGGAGAACCGAGTCCTCAAGGTGCTGGCCAAGACTTTCGCCACCAATGGCACCAGTGACGCCTCCAAGGCCACCAAGAAGTTCGAGACGTTCAGCGTGCTGGATGCGCCCCCGACGGCGCGGGTCACCGGGCCGACCGGCATCGTGCCATCGACGACGTTCACGATCACCGGCACGGCCACCGACGACTTCGGGGTCCGCTCGCTCAGCTACGTCATCAAGAACGGCTCCTCGCTGTTCCTCCAAGACGACGGCACGGTGAGCTCCAACTACAACGCCTTCACCATCCAGCCCGATGTGGTCGACGCGGTGAGCACCACCTGGTCCACCGAGGTCACGGTGCCCTACGAGGGCGTCTGGCGGATCGCCGTGACGCCGCGCGACACAGGCGGGCAGTCCTCGCTCGACGAGACCACCCGTGACTTCACGGTCAGCTCGACCGGCATCGCACCCTCGGTGACGATCACGGCACCGGCCCTGATGGTGCCGCCGAACGCCACAGCGCCGGCCAGCGCCACGCCTGGCAACCCGCTGACGTTCGCCGGCACCGCCACCGACGACGAGAACCTCGCGAACGTCGAGATCCAGCTTCGCAACACCACTACCCGGGAGGCCCTCGCCTCCGATGGCACCTGGGGAGTAGGCCTGTCGGCAGGGTGGTATCGCGTGACAGCACTCAACGTGAACAACGACCGGCTCAACTGGTCGTGGACGACGCCCTTCAACCTCACCCCGGGCAGTTACACCTTCTCGGTGCGGGCGACCGACGACATCGGTCTGACGACCTCGTCGGCCAACCAGGGCAAGTTGACGATCAACGCCCAGATCCCAGGGGACGCACCGCCGGACGGCCTGCTCGACGTGACCGGCACGCAGACCGGAGGCCAGGTCCTGCACCTTGACCTCACCGGCACCGCGACCGACGACAAGGGCGTCGCCAAGGTGGGCGTCACCATCTACGACAACGACACCCGCCGCTATCTGCAGCCCAACGGCGCGCTGTCGGCGACGTACGCCGAGTTGACGGCGAACCTCGCCTCGCCTGGGGCTACGAGCACCACCTTCTCGCTGTCTCGGGACCTCCCGGCCGAGGGCGATTGGTCGGTGACGGCCTACGCCTACGACAGTGTCGGGCAGGTCGACACGTCGACGACCGGGGCCACGGCTCGCTACGAGATCTACCCCGGTGACGTCGCGCCGACGTTCAACGAGGCGCTGCGCCTGCCGCAGGGGGGAGAGACCTACACCGAGGGTCGGATCCCGGTCACGGGTCGGGTCGAGGACGACCGCCAGATCTCGGGAGTCCAGGTGGCGGTGCGCAACACGGCTGGGCAGTACATGAACGCCAGCGGGCAGTTCACCAGCACGTCGGAGAGCTGGCGATCGGCGTTCTTGAACTCGCCGGGATCCCCGGGTTCCAACTACTCCTACACCACACCGGTCATCCCAGACGGCAGCTACGTGGTGCGCGTGCGCGGAGTCGACAACCACGGCTTCACGACCGACCCACCGCTCGACGCGACGGTCACCGTCACCCACCCGGCGAACAACCCGCCGGTGGCGAACTTCACGATGACCTGCAACCAGAACGTCTGCGGTTTCGACGGCACGACCTCCACGGACGAGAACCCGTCAGCGTTGACCTACAGCTGGAACTTCGGCAACGGCACCGGAACCGGATCGGTGGTGAGCCGCACCTACACCAGTGCCAACACCTACACCGTCACCCTCACCGTGACCGACGAGTACGGCCTCACCGCGACGGCGACGAAGACGCTGACGATTGCCGAGCCCACGGGCAACCAAGCACCCACCGCCATCATCGGGGCACCGACCTGTTCGGCTCGAGTGTGCAGCTTCACCAGCAGTCAGTCGACCGACCCGAACCCGGGTGACTCGATGACCCGCCTGTGGAACTTCGGAGACGGCACCACCAGCACGGCCACCTCGCCGACGAAGACCTACGCCGCCGACGGCACCTACACGGTGTCTCTGACCGTGACGGACGGGTGGGGCAAGGCGAACACAGTCACCCGTCAGGTGGTCATCGCCGAGCCCGCTAGCAACCACGCGCCGTCGGCAGTGTTCGATCCCCCGTCCTGCACGGGGATGGCCTGCACCTTCTCCAGCGTCAACTCCACCGACCCCGATGGAGATGCGATCACCCGACTGTGGAGCTTCGGAGACGGGGGCGCCACCAGCACGGCCACCTCACCGACGAAGACCTACAGCACGCCGGGCACCTACACGGTGACCCTGACCGTGACCGATGGGTGGGGCAAGTCGAGCTCGGTCACCCGGAGCGTCACTGTCCCCGCGGGCTGAGGAGAAACATGGCGCCTGGCAGACAGACGGGCCTGCGCACGGACAGAATGGGGCGGTGACCTCACGAGATCGACGCCCCCTGCTGGTGACCGGTGTGCCCCGCTCGGGGACCACCTGGTGCGCGCGGCTGCTCGCGACTGCGGCGGGCACAGCGCTAGCGGGGCGGGAGCCGATGAACCCGAGGGACGGGCAGTATGCCCTCGGGGGGACGCTCGCCGGGTGGGCACGACTGGCCGCCCTCAGCTCCCGTCAACGCCGAGTGTTGCGGGCGACCTATGCCGGCCGGAACCTGCGCGCCTACGGTCGCTACGGACGCCATCAGTGGCGCGGACCGCTGCCCACGAGCCGTCTGGTGGTGAAGGATCCCTTCGCGATGCTCTCCACCCCCGCGATCACGCGGGTCACCAACGCCCGGGTCCTCCAGGTCTATCGACACCCCGCTGCGGTATGGAGCAGCTACCGTCGAATGGGCTGGCGCCCCGATCTCGACGAGATCGCACCCTTCGTGCCGGAGGCGATCCGGGTGGAGCCCGGCCTGAGCGAGGTGTGGGAGCGGGGACTTCACGCGCTGGGTCCGGCCGCACAGATGGGCTTCTTCTGGAGTGTGCTGCAGACGTTGATGATGATCGACCTCAAGCAGACCTCCGACACCTTGGTCATCGCCCATCACGAGCTCGCCTCCGGCGGGCCGGCCGCGGCCACGGCGCTGTTCGACGCGATCGGGCTGCGTCCGACCGCCGAGACCGTCGAAGAGATGCGCGGTGATGCGCGCGCACCGTCACCCTCGGCGACCCGTCTGCATCAGCTGGACCGCTCACCCGCCGAGGTGGCGTCGTCATGGCGAAGCGGGCTCGAGGCGGACGAGATCGAGCAGATCGAGCAGATCGCAGGCCCGACCATCGCCGCGGTCGACAGGCTGCGCTTCAGCTGGTGATCCGGGCTACGGACGGAACCGGTATACCTCGGGCCGACGGCTGAGCTCTCGCAACTTGGTGCGCGCAGCGCGATCGAGTTGGCGTCGTTGGCCGCCCAACAGCCGAGAATCGAACCAAGCGAGCCCAGCGAGCCCTTCGCGGACCGCGGTGTCGAAGGCGCCCCTGAACCACTGCGCCGCACGCAACGGGTCGAACGGATCCGCCGTGGTGCCGGCTTCGGGCACGATCACCGGCTGCTCACCCACCAAGCTCGCGACGTCGGCGTACAGATCGGCAAACTCGACCCAGCTGCCCGCATTTCCCTCGCGCCAGGGGTTGTACATGTCCACCCCGATCACCGATGCCTCGGGGACCAGCCAGTGATGCGGCCGGCGACCGGAGTGGGGCTGGAAGGTGTAACTCATCAGGGTCGGCACCGCGATCACGTGTGGTGTCCCAGCGGTGCGCGTGATCAAGCGTCGCTGCATCTCCACCCAGGAGGCAGCAGTGTTGTCACCGCTGACGTCGTTCTCCGGCTCGTGGTGCAGCGCCAAGAAGGCCGGCGAGCCCAGCGCGTCCAAGCCGGCGATCAACTGGTCCAGCCACGCGTCGTGCTCCCCCGCAGCCACCGAAGCCCAGCTGCCCGGGGTCTTGAAGGACACGAACGGCACGATTTCAGCCGCAACATCCTCGGTCAGCATCTGCTCCATCAGAGCGATCTGATGTGGTCGGTAGAACCGCCGAGACAACGTTGCGTTGGTCCCACCCAGCTCCGGCGCGCTGGCCGCGAGCTGGTCGATGCCGAGACTGATCCCGAGATAGAGACGTCCCGGACCAGGGTCACCGAAGAAACGGGCGTGGCTCGTGGTCGGTGAGGAGCTGGTCGGCGACGCGGACGAAGGGCTCGGCGTCAAGGACGGGCCGCCACGGCACCCGGAGAGCGCGGCCGCAGCACCGACGACGGCCAGCAGAGCGGCCCGGCGGCTCGTGGTCACCGGGGCGCGCCAAGACCAGGGCGGGGTCTCCTCGCTCATGATTGGATTGTCCCATCGCGAGATTGGAATGTCCCATCGCGAGCATCGCTGAGCCGTACTGGGGAGAGAAGCATGGCACGACGCCCGCTGGTGGCCGCGCTCCTCGGTGCGGTGCTGTTGCTCGCTGCCTGCTCGCCCGACCACAAACCACCGGCCGAGCGGGCCGCACCGTGGCCCGACGACCCGGACCTTCTCATCGACTTCACCCAGCCCACGGGCGGAGCGGTTCCGGGCATCGTCGCGACTCCGGCCGACACCGAGGTGGAGACGGTCGCCGTGGGCGGCGCTCGGTTGTCGCAGCGCCCGGGACCTGGGCCGGGCAGCACCGCCGCGGTCTTCCCGAGCGAGGACGAGGCCGTCGACGGAGGGCTCCTCGCCCTCACGATCACGCCGCCGGACGACGACGAGGCCTTCGCACCCGGTGGTCGCGACTTCGTGTTCGGTGTCGACGTGTTGCTGCCGGTGCCCTCGAGCAGGTCGGAGGAGGACAACGGCGACAACCTGGTGCAGCGTGGGCTGTTCGGCGACACCGGTCAGGTGAAGCTCCAAGTCGACGACGGCGTCCCATCCTGTCGGGTGGCCGGCGACCAGGGGGTGGCCACCGTGAAGGCGGCCAGCGGAGGGCTGGCGACCGAGACGTGGTTCCGCCTCCGCTGCCAGCGAGAAGGCGATCGGCTCACGCTCTACGTCGGCCGACTCGACGACGAGGGGGACGTCGCGTCGTGGGAGCACTGGTCTGCGGTTCACAGCACCGGCACGGTGAGCTTCCCCGACCCCGCCACCCCGATCTCCGTCGGCGCCAAGCTCAACCCCCGCGGCGGCCTGGTCGTCAGGGCACCCGACCAGTTCAACGGCGCCCTGGCCCACGTCGTGTTCACGCTACGAGATCACGCCGACGACTAGCGGGCCCGGACCCATCTACCGCGGTGCTGTAGTGGGTCAGGGCCCGGTATACCAGGCACTTTGCCACCATAAGACCGCGGGAGACGCAAGAAGACCGCGGCAGTTAGGGCGCCAGGAAGAGCGCCCGGCCTCGCCAGTCGCGGCTGCCGTCGACCAGCGTGGAGGATCCGGTGGGCAGCCCACCCGAGAGTGAGATCCGCCGCAGCCTCCCGGTGGACCGGGACACGAAGTAGAGGTCGTCGCCAGAAGTGAAAGCGACCTGAGCCTTGCGCCACGAGATGCCGTTGGAGGCGTTGAAGGTCTGGCTCCCAAGCGTGCCGGAGTCGGCGCTGAAGTAGCGGTAGCGCAGCACGGGTGACCCGGCGACGGTGTAGTAGACCCGGCCGCGGTAGTAGGCCATGCCGGACACCGAGCCGAGGTTGGCGAACAGCGACGGGTTCGCCCCGGTGTAGGTCGTGTTGCCGGAGCCGGTGCGAACACCGGCCCACTGCGGGTCGTGGTAGGGATCGAGCTTGACCGCGGGACCGAACGTGCTGTTGGTGTAGGTGCGGCTGTAGATCCATCCGTTGGCGCGGCCGTAGAACAGCGTGCCGCCGATCCAGAAGGCTCCGCGAGTCTTCCCCCATGGCACTCCGGAGTCAGTGACAGTGGTGGGGACACCCACGGTGGTGCCGTCGAAGCTCTGACTGGTGAGACCGTCACCGGACGCTCCGGGCGATCCGATCAGGATGCGGCCGGGCAGCCCAGCACGATAGTCGTCCGCGACCGCGCGCCCGCCGGCGAGGGGGAAGAAGGCCAGCCGCGGTCGCTTGTAGGTGAAGGCACCGATCCAGTCGGTGTTGCTTCCGAGATACAGCCCCTCACTGGTCGCCAAGAACGTGTAGACCGCTTCCCCGCGCGGGTGGCGACCGGGGTTCCACGCCAACGGCATGCCGTTGTCCGGGTCCAGCGCGGCGATGCCCGGCCGCGGCACCGCTCCCTGGGCGGCCCGGTCGCGGCCGTTGACGTTGTTCATCCAGCGCATGTGGCCACCCACGTAGACGGCGTCAGCAGTCGCCTGGACACCCCACACCGTGTCCCCGCCCGTGTAGTCCACCCAGGTCGGGCCGAGCTTGGTGCCGCTGGCGTAGGTCTCGAAACGTGCCGCGCTGTCGCACAGGACACCCTTCCTGGCGCCGCCGCTCGATCCGACGACGAAATAGCTGCCGTCCGGCGAGATGCTGAGGTCTCGCACCCATGAGTCGAAGGAGCGCTTGTGGCAGTAGGACGAGAACGCGCTGGTCGCCCAGGTGGGCGACACCACCGAGGAGGCGCCGTCGGTGTTGAGCACCACGACCTGGTCGCGTCGCAGTCGGTCCACCTTCTTGAAGTTGCCGATCGCCACGACTCGGTCCCCCGCCGGCGTGACCTCCAGCTCGGTCACCCCCACCGCACCCCTGGCCCCGGACCCGGTGTCGTTGTGCCGCCGGGCCACCTGGTTGTCGACGAACGGATCGAGGGCACCCGTGGTGAAGTTCAGTGATGCGATGCCGGCATGGGCGACTCCGCCGACCTCGGTGAAGTTGCCGCCGATGTACAGCCGATTGCCGTGGACGGCCAGCGAGCTGATCCGACCGTTGACCGAGGCGGCCTTGAAGGAATCGATCCGGGTGCCGGTCAGGGTGTTGATGAGCACCAACCGGCCGACGCTCTTGCCGTTCAACTTCTTGAAGGCACCGGCCGCGAGCACGCTGTCGGCGACCGGACCCGGCACCAGTGCATAGACGGTCCCGTTCAGTTTGGGCGCGAAGCCCTCGACCAAGGCACCGGTGCCTGGCTCGAAGGCCAACAGCCGGGACCGCGCTTCGGTCTTGTCATCGTTCCACGACCTGGCCTGGGTGAAGCTCCCGCCCGCCACGATCGTGTCGCCGACCTGGGTGAGCGCGTAGACCCCGCCATCGAGGACCGCCGGTGTCTTCCCCGGCGTCGGCGCCACTAGTCCTGCCGCCTGCGCAGATCCACCTGCAACGCTGAGACCGGAGACGCTCAACGCGACTACACTCAACGTGGCAGCGACCGCGCGCAACACGTTCCGCTCGCCTCTGGCCACCAGGCCCCCCACGTAGGCTCGACGGCGGCCACGTCGGCGTGACCGCGCCGACATGCTACGACAACTGTCCGATCAGACCCGGGCGTGGTCCACATGGACTAGTCCGGTCGGGTGCAGGACTGGCGCAAAACAACCAAGGAAAGACCAGAGCACCTACGATGGTGACAACTCGGCGCGGGGCGCGATGCCGAGTCAGGGAATGTCACTGATGGGGAGTGGGCGGGGGAAGCGTGCTGAGCCACCAACAGCCATGGGCGCAACCCCGCGTGATCTATCTCGGCGGCTTCGGACGCTCCGGAAGCACTCTGCTGGAGCGGATGCTGGGAGCCGTGCCTGGGTGGGTCAACGTCGGTGAGCTGGTGGATCTGCCCCGGTCCGTCCAACCCGACGACGAGAAGTGCGGCTGCGGCGAGCCGTTCTCGACCTGCCCGTTCTGGGACAAGGTAGGCGAGCAGGCGTTCGGCGGCTGGCAGTCCGCGCCGGTCAGACGGCTGGCCGAGTTGCGCCGGACAGCGGCCCGACAGCGGTTGGTCCCCAGTCTGCTCCGCCTGAGCCGCGGAGGCGGCTCGGCGTCTCTGCGTCGCCGCGTGGCTGAGTATCAACAGGGCTACGGCCGGATCTACCAGGCGGTCGCCGAGGTCAGCGGAGCGACCACGATCGTCGACGCGAGCAAGGGCCCCGCGCATGGCCTGGCTCTGGGGCTCGACCTCACTGCCGATGGTGGCGTGAAGGCCGACTACCGGCTCACCATGGTCAATCTGGTCCGCGACCCACGCGGGGTCGCCTACTCCTGGTCGCGCCGCGCCCTGGATCGCCCGCAGGCAGGCAGCCGGAGCCAGATGTGGTCGATCGGCGTGGGCAGGTCCGCCGCGCAGTGGGCGGCGCTCCAGACCGAGGTGGCCCTGATCAACGGGCTCAGCGGCATCCCGTCGGCCCGAATCCGCTACGAGGACCTCGTCGCCGCTCCCCGACCGACCCTGCGCCGTCTGCTCACGACCCTCGGGCAGGGCGACGAGGAGACGGCGTTGGACCATGTGGCAGACCACGCCGTCACACTCGCCCCGAGTCACGGTCTCTCCGGCAACCCCGGCCGATTCCGCCACGGCACCCTGGATCTGGTGGCCGACGACGAGTGGCGCCACGGACTGCCAGCCAAGGAGCGCCGCCTGGTCACTGCGGTGACCCTGCCCTGGCTGCACCGCTACGGATACCCGAGCCTATGAAACCGAAGACATCTCAGGAGAATGTGTTGAGCACCGACGAGTCCGCCTCTGGCCTGCCTCTCGTCTCCGTCGTCATCCCGACCCGCGGCCGACCCGAGCTGTTGCGCGAGACCATGGCGACGATCGTCGGGCAGGACTATGCCGGCGAGATCGATCTGCTCGTGGTCCACGACCAGGAGGAGGCGGATCCCTCCCTGGCCGACCTCGGACAGGAGCGGCGCTCGGTGCGATCGCTCACCAACGAGGGCAAGCCCGGTCTCGCCGGTGCTCGCAACTTCGGGCTCCGCAACACCAGCGGCGAGATCGTCGCCAGCTGCGACGACGACGACCTGTGGCATCCGGAGAAGATCCGCAAGCAGGTGGACCTGCTGCAGCAGGAGCCACGGATGCTTGCGGTCGGCACCGGCATCCGGCTGCTCATGGGTGACCGCGACGTGGACTGGCCCGGCCGGTCCGAGCGGGTCACCCACCAGCGTCTGCTCCGCAACCGGGTCAAGGAGCTGCACAGCTCCACCCTCGCGATGCGCCGAAGCGCCTTCGCCAAGGCCGGCGAGTACGACGAGGACCTGCCGCATGGGTATGGCGAGGACTACGACTGGCTGTTGCGGGCCTCCCGGGTCGGCGAGATCGGCGTGGTCACCGACGTCTTGGCCGATATTCGCAAGGACGTGCCGTCCTGGTTCCGCGGGCGGTCGCTCAACACTGCCGACGCCTTGGAATACATGCTGGCCAAGCATCCTGACTTCGCCGACGATCGGCGCGCCTACTCGCGGGTGCTGGGGCAGATCGCCTATGCCCGAGGCACCGCAGGCGAACGCAAGGCGGCGGCGAGGTACGCCGGCCGCGCGCTGCTGACCTATCCACTCGCCCCGCACGGCTGGCTGGGTCTGGCGAGCATCTCCGGCGTCGATCCGCAGAAGGTGCTGGGCGTCGCACGCGTCTTCGGTCGAGGAGTGTCGTGACCAGGCTGCCCAACTTCCTCTACATCGGGCCGGACAAGGCGGGTTCGTCCTGGCTGCACGAGACCCTGATCAGGCATCCCGAGGTCTACCTGACCCCGGCAAAGGACCTCTACTACTTCGACCGCTACTACGACCGCGGCACCGAGTGGTACGCCGACCAGTTCCGCGGGGCGACGGACAGCCAGCCCATCGTCGGCGAGATCTGCCAAGACTACTTGTTCCACCCCGAGGCCTCGGCGCGCATCGCCAAGACGCTCGAGGACCCGCAGCTGATGGTGTCCCTGCGCGACCCGGTCGAGCGAGCCTGGTCGTCGTGGCTCTACGCCCGCAAACACGGCATGTGGCCGGCCGACTTCGGTGAGGCGTTGCGCAGCGTCGAGGAACTGCTGGGGCACAGCCGCTACGCCACCGGTCTGGATCGGTTCACCACGCATCACGACCGCGACCGCATCCACATTGCCGTCTTCGACGACCTGGTGGCCGACCCACAGGCGTTCCTGGACGCGACCACCGACTTCCTCGGTGTCGCCACGATGCCGCTGACCGAGGACGACCTGGCCGCCAAGCTTCCAGCCGCGAAAGCGCGCTCGCTCATGGTCGCGAACGCGGCACGACGGACCGCCGACTGGGTGCGCGAGCACGACGGGGCCCGACTCGTCGGTGCGGTGAAGCGCTCTCGGTTGGCGCACCGCCTCCTCTACCAGCCCATCGACAAGAGCAGCGTCCGCCCCGATCAGGCCAGCGTCGACTACATCCGTGAGCAGCTCGACGACGAGGTGACCCGGATCGAGAACGTCTATGGTGTTGCGGTGCGGGAGCGGTGGGGCTGGAGGTGACCCAGACCGCGACCACCCCTCGCGAGTCCGGCTGGGATCCGGTCTCGACCTGGCCGCCCCCCCGTCGGCAGCATCGAGGCCTCCTCACTCGTCACCTGGATGCCTACTGGCCGCTCACCGTCTACGTCTACCTCTACCCGCTGTGGTGGGTGCTCGGAGTCTCCAAGGTCATCTTATTCGTGTTGACAGTGCCCATGTTGTGGGCGCTGCTGCGCCACCGCGAGATCCGGGTCCCGCGTGGGTTCGGCATCTACGGGGTGTTCTTGGTCTGGGTCGCTCTCGGCGCCACCCTGCTCTGGGTCCAGGCACCCGGCACTGAGGAGAAGGCCGGGCTCGGACCTCTGATCGCCTTCACCTACCGCGGGTTGTGGTACTTCGCCGTGACGGTGACCTGTCTTTACATCCTCAACGCGGACCGCACCCAGCTCACCGTCGATCGGGTGACCCGGACCTTCGGTTTCCTGTTCGTGCTCACGACAGCCGGTGGGCTGCTCGGTGTGCTGATGCCGCACCTGGACTTCCCCTCCGTGCTCGAGCTCGTGATGCCCAAGTCGGCGACGCGGGCGGAGTTCATGAACGCGCTCTTCCACCCGCGGGTCGCCCTGCAGTCGGAGTTCCTCGGCTACAGCCAGCCGCGCGTCACTGCGCCGTATTCCTATCCCAACACCTGGGGCAACGCCTACGGTCTGTTGCTGCCGTTCTTCGTCTACTCCTGGCTGGGCCGCAACGGTGGGTGGCGCCGATGGGTCGGTCCGCTCATCCTGTTGGTCTCTCTGGTGCCGGTGGTCTATTCACTCAACCGTGGGCTGTGGCTCGGGCTGGGTGTCTCGGCGGCCTGGATCGTGGTCCGGCGGCTGGCCGCCGGCGACCTGCGCGCCGTGGTCGGCGTCGCGCTGGCCGCCGCCGTGCTCGTCGTGGGCTACGTGGCCACGCCGCTCGGCGCCACCATCCAGACCAGGATCGACACCCCTCACAGTGATGAACGCCGCCAAGACACCGTCGTGGAGGTCTTCCGCACCACGTGGGCGTCCTCGCCGGTGCTCGGCTATGGCGGCACGCGTCAGATGGTGGGCAACTTCAACTCCATCGCCGGCGGCGACACACCCGGCTGTCACCAGTGCGCGGCGCCACCGCTGGGGACACAGGGGTTCTTGTGGGGCCTGGTCTTCATGACGGGTTTCGTCGGCGCAACGCTGATGCTGCTCTTCTTGGCCTGGCAGCTGATTCTCAACGCTCGACGCACCACGACCCTGGCGCTGCTCACCTCGACGGTGCTGTTGTCGTCGATGTTCTACTTCCTCTTCTACGACGCCCTCGACGTGCCGATGCTGGTCACCATGGCCGCGATCGGGTTGTCCTCGCGCGAACACGCGGCTGACCCCGACCACACCTGGCCGATCGGAGGCGAGACCTCGACATGACCAGTGCCCAGCGGTTGACTCCCCCGCTCGCCGATCTGCTCGGCGAGCTCGGCCTTGACCCGACCCAGTCGGGGCTGCACCGCCTCCCAGGAGCGCGCAGCCGAGAGTTCCTCTGCCTGCCGTCCCACAGCCGACCGCAGGTGCTGGTTCCTCTCACGGCGGGCGGCGCCGACCTCGTGCTCGAACGTCGGTCTCGAACCCTGCCGGCCAAGATGCTGAAGCAACTGGTGGCGACCGGGCTCCGGTCGCGCACCCTGCCGCTGCTGCCGGTCACCCGCCTACGCGTCGACGACCCCGCCCTGACCGAGCTCATCTCATGGCTCGGCGGCGAGCCGGACAGCAGGGTCGGCATCTTGGTCGGGCCGCCCCGGGCCAACAGGAAACCGGTGCTGCGTCTGCTCACCGCAGCCGGCGCCACCACCGCGTTCGCGAAGATCGGCACCACGCCGGTCGCGGCCGAGCTGGTTCGACGAGAGGCTGCCGCCCTGGAGCTCGTGGGCCGGGCAGGCTGGTCGTCGGTGCGGCCGCCCAGGCTGCTGCGAGCCGGTCAGTGGCGCGACCGCGAAATCGTCGTGACGAGTGCGCTCGCGGGTGACGCCGAGGAGCGGCAACCCACCGCACTCCCGATCGGCCCCACTCGCGAGATCGCCGCGACCGGGGCACGCACCGACCTGGCGATCGGTCAGGCCGCCGTCCTAGCGGCTGGCAACCCGCTCGCCTGGGGCCGCTGGGGTGGCGACATCGCCCACCTCGGCGACCGGCTGCGCACCACGATCGGTGACCGGCGGATCCCCCTCGGCGCCAGTCACGGCGACTGGACGCCGTGGAACATGGCCTGGCAGGACCAGGTCCTCGAGGTCTGGGACTGGGAGCGCTACGCCGAGGCGGTGCCACAAGGCTTCGACGTCGTGCACTTCGCCGCCTCCCGAGTGCGCGCCGACGATCCGGCAGAGGCTGAAGGCCGCTTCCTCACCGAGCTCCCGACGCTGCTCGAATCGTGCGGTGTCGACGCGGCCCTGACCGACCAGGTGCTGGCGCTCTATCTCCTGTCCACTGCGCGGCGATACGCCGCCGACCTCACCGCAATGCCCGTCGCCGCGGTGGCCACCCGACTGGAATGGGTGCTGCGCCTGCTTCGCGCAACGACGGATCGTGTCGAGCTAGGAGCCGTGGCGTGAATCTACGCAAGAGCGCACCGAGGTCCCTCCGCGTCGGCGGCCGCAAGGCGGCGGTGTGGTGGGGAGAGCGCACGGCCAGCCGCCGTCCGCCGCCCGACTTCTTGGTGATCGGTGGTCAGCGCTGCGGCACCACCTCGTTGTTCCGCGCGCTGATGGCTCACCCGCAGATCCGTCGACCGCAGCTCCACAAGGGCGTCAACTACTTCGACCTGGACTACGACCGTGGCGAGGCCTGGTATCGCGGCCACTTCCCCGTGCGACGGCCCGAAGACGACCTGCGGGTCTTCGACTCCAGCGGCTACTACATGTTCCATCCGCAGGCGCCGGCGCGGATCATCCACGACCTCCCCGAGGTCAAGGTCGTCGCTATGGTCCGTGACCCGGTCGAGCGTGCCTACTCCGCCTACAAGCACGAACTGGCCCGTGGGTTCGAGTGGGAGAAGTCCTTCGGGCGTGCCCTAGAGTTGGAGGACGCCCGGCTCAAGGGTGAGGTGGAGCAGATGGTGGCCGACCCGTCGTACCAGAGCTTCAACCACCGCCACCATGCTTACCGACGCCGCGGGGAGTACGCCGCGCAACTGGCTCCGTTCATCGACGGGTTGGGCGCCGACCACGTCCTCGTGGTGGAGTCCGAGTCGTTCTTCGCCGATCCGCTGACCGACTACCGTCGCATCGTCGACTTCCTCGACATCGCCGACTTCGAGCCGGAGTCCTTCGACCGCTACAACGCCCGCCCCGGCACCGGGCTGGATCGCGCCGTGGCAGCCGAGCTCCGGACCCGGTTCGAGCCCCATGACGCGGCTCTGGCCGAGATCATCGGGCACCCGCCCGTGTGGAGGAGGTGACCATGCCAGCCGCCCCGGAGGAGAAGCCGCTGCCGCAGCTGTCGTCGTACGCCGACCATCTACACCGCCACTGGTTGGTCCTGCTCGTCACGACCATCCTCGGCGCGTTGATCGGATCGGCGATCTACTTCTCCATGCCGCAGCGCTACCTCGCCTCCTCCCGGGTCGCGGTGTCACCGCAGATCACCTACCTCTCTCTCAACACCCAGAACGAGAAGCAGTCGCTCGTCACCTTGGACACCACCGCCGCGCTGCTGCGATCCGACGGCGCGCTGGACAAGATCTCGACGGCGATGGGAGTGAGCCCCGACCAGGCCTCCGACAGCCTGACCATCTCGGCCAAGCCGGGCTCACGCGTGCTGATCCTCCAGATCGCGGGCGACTCTCGCCGGCAGGCAGTGGCTGGCGCGAATGCCGCCACCGAGCAGCTGCTCTCGCTGCAGTCTCACACCTTCGCGCTCAGCAGCAGTCAGGTCAGGTTGTTGAAGAAGCGGGTCAACGTGCTGCGCCGGCAGGCGCTCGACCAGATCGACCAGGGCGCGCCCGCGCAGAGCCTCTTGCAGACCGTCAGCATCCTGCAGACCCGGTTGGACAAGGCCATCGATACCAACAACACCACCTCGGCGGTCATCATGCGAGCCCATGTCGTGCAGTACCGCCCCGGACAGCTGGAGGTCCTCGTGGCCAGCGGCATCTCGCTCGGACTCCTCGGAGGCCTCGGCCTCACCTTGCTTCCCCGACCACGGCGCCCACGGCGCCGAACCGGAACCGCTGCCCAGCGGGCTAGACCGCGGTTCCACATCGGTCGGACCGACCCGACCCCGACAGGTATGATCTCCTCGCGGTCCGCTGCGGTGCAGCCGGCCGGCAGGTGGCTCTGGGTGGGTCTCGGGACGCGGCAGACCTCAGCAACGACGCATGACGCAAACCCGGGGGAAGCACGATGAGCACACCTGAGCCGATCGCCCGATTGCGTCTCGGTCTCGACGCCGCCCTCCGCCCGCACCTCCTGCTGATCGCCGTCCTCGGCGTGCTCTTCGGTCTGCTCACGGGCACCGCTGCGGCGCTACTCCCGGCAGAGTACGTCGCCACCGGCAAGGTGCTTATCCAACCGTTGGTCGGCAATCCCTACAGTCCGGACACCGCCGGCAGCGACCTCACCCGACTCGAAACCGAAGCCCAGATCGTCTCCTCCGACGTCATCGTCGACGCGGTGCGCGACGACCTGCCGAGCGACCGGGCGGTGAACCTCACCCAAGGACTCATCGTCTCGATCCCGGCCAACACCCAGATCATCCAGATCGGCTTCCGCGCGGCCGATGCGGACACCGCGACCGCTGTCGCCAGCCAGTTCGCGACGAACTACCTGGACTATCGCACCGAGCGCCGCAACACCTACGTGCGCAACCGTGAGGCCGGGATCAACGACCAGCTGGACAACCTCAGCGAGAAACTGGACAACCTGCGCCAGAAGGGCGATCGAACCGCCGAGGTCACCGCGATCACCGCCCAGATGCAGAACCTCCGTCTCCAGCTGTCCACTCTGGATACCACGGACTCGATCGCCGGCCAGGTGATCTCCGAGCCGCGGGCCAAGGCGTCTGGCATCGCCGTGCCTGTCTGGGCGGCCGCAACGGGCGGCGTGCTCCTGGGCGCACTGATCGGCGCCGTGATCGCGGTCGCTCGCGAGCGGCGCCGCGACGTGCTGCGCACCGTCGACGACGTCGAGAGCCTCGGTGTCCCTGTCTTGGGCCACCTCGCCGGCAGCAGCCGGCACACGGACAACACGGGCTCGCCAGATCAGCTTCTCCGATGCCTCGCTGATGGTCGCGGCACTCCTCACCCGACGCGTGGCGGCCCCGGCGGCGGTGGCCGTCGGCGAGCTCTCCTCGGCCTCCGCCTCGACGAACGGCTTCGCCAGCGATCTCGCCTGGGCGCTCACCCAGGGGCGGCAGCGGGTGCTGCTCATCGACGGCAGTTCCGAGGAGGCCAGCAGCGCCGAGGGCCTCTCCGATGCCCTGCTCCGCTCCGGCAAGCTCGGCCCGCTGACCCAGACCGACGGAGAGCTGGCCCGCCTGTCGGTGGGACAGGACCCGAAGGCGGGTCGTCGGCTCTATGGCACACCCCGTCTCGACGCCGTCCTGACCTCGGCATCCGAGGCCTACGACTGGGTGGTCGTCGAGGCGCCCGCGACCGACCAGACCGACGGGCGGGCGCTGGTGGGCGGCTGCGGCTACTGGGTGCCCATCGTGACCCTGGGCTCCACCTCCCGCCATGACCTCGAGAACGGTCTGCAGTGGGCGCAGGCGTCCGGCGCCCACCCGTTGGGCGCCGTCGCCGTCACCGTAGACGCGGCGGACCACCCCACGCACGGCGCTCAGGAGGCTAGCAGCGCCAGCAGCGCCAGCAGCGCCAGCAGCAGCGAGTAGGCATGAGCGACACTCCCCAGTCGACACCAGCGAGCACCGGGAGTGACCGCGCCGAGCTTCGCACCCTGGCCCGGGGAGGCATCGGCGGACTGCTCGCCTCCTTGGTGAGCGGCCTGGGCGGGCTGGCCTTCATCACCGTCGCGGCATGGGGCTTCCCCAAGGCCGAGGTGGGCATCGTCTTCACCTTGACCTCACTCTTCTTGATCGCCTTGGCCATCGTCACGCTCGGCTCGGACGTCGGCGTGGTCCGTTTCGTGGCCATCAAGATGCACAGCGGCCAGAACGACGATGTCGCGGCCGTGCTGATGGCCACGCTCGCACCCGTATGGGTCCTCTCCCTCGTCGTGACGGGGCTGCTCTGGTTCTGCCTTCCGTTCCTGCCGTTCCAGCATGAGTATGTGCGCAGTGCTCAGGTGGTCAGCCTGTTCCTGCCGTGGGCAGCGACGTCCAACCTCGTCCTCGCCGGCACCCGAGGACTCGGCTCGGTGCGGCCGACCATCATGGTCGAGAGCCTGCTGCGGCAGGCCCTCCAGCCGATCCTCGCCGCGATCGCCGCCTTCCAGACCAACAGTGCAGTGTGGTTGGCACTGGCGTGGGTCTTCCCCTACGCCGTGGCCTGTCTGGTCGGACTGCGCAGCTACACCCGGCTCTGTGCTGCCAAGGGTCGCCAGGCGTGGCTGTCGCCCTTCGCACCGCCCGTCCGCGCGGTGAGTCGAGAGGTCTGGGCGTTCAACGCGCCCCGCGCGCTCACCCAGATCGCGCAGATCGGCATCCGTCGCGCCGATATCCCCCTGGTCACCCTGCTAGCCGGACCCGCACAGGCGGCCGTCTACACCGCCGCGTCCCGGTTCGTCGCCTCGGGGCTGCAGGCCATCAAGGGAATCCAGCAGATGGTGGGGCCGCAGATCGCTCGGCTGTACGCCGCCGGCCGCCCCGACCAGGCCGGTCTTGCGCTGCGGACGGCGACCACGTGGAACGTGATGATCGCCTGGCCGGTGTATGTCACCTGCGCCGTGATCCCATCGGTGATCTTGATGATCTTCGGACGCGACTACGCCTCCGGTTCCTCGGTCGTGGTGATCCTCGCCCTCGGCATGCTGGTGGGCATCGCCGCGGGACCCGTCGACATCGCGCTGCTGATGCTCGGGCGCAGCGGGCTCAGCCTGCGCAACAACCTGGCTGCTCTGATCACCAACCTGATCCTCAACATCTTGTTGATCCCAGGCCTCGGCATCAACGGCGCGGCGTTCGCCTGGACGGCCTCGATCCTGGTGTCCAACGCCCTGCCGACATGGCAGATCAGGCCGATTCTCGGCAACGCCTCGGACCGCACCACCGCGCTGGTCGCGGCGCTCGCGGTGGTCTCGATCGCGACGCCGGCGACGGTGCTCCGCCTGGTCGGCGTCGAGCAGCCGCTGGCCTTGTTCGTCGCCACCGTGGTGGGCGGGCTGGTCTATCTCGGTCTAGCCTGGCGTTTCCGCAGGCGGCTGCACCTCGGTGAGTTGGCTGCCGTGATCCGACGCAGACGCAACCGCAAGGTCAACGGTGCGACAGGCTCAGCCGCAGGTCTGGGCCGTGTGTCACCGACGGCGACTGCACCGCAGGAGCCGACCTCCTGAGCGAGGCCAGGTCCTCGCTCACGATGTGGCGCCGATCCAGCGTCGCACGCTCGGCGCGAGTGCTCGGCCCAGCGGCGAGTTCGATCCTGCGGTCGTGACTGAGCATCAAGAGAGGGTCCAGGCCGCCGCGCAGGACGACCAGAGGGTCGCCCAGCAGCCTCGACAGGTGCGACAGGATCGCGCGCGGCGCGGCCGCCGCCGCGAGCACGGCGACCCGGTCAAGGCGCCTCAGGTGCCGTCGTCGTACGACTCGCGGAGCCGCCTGGGCGGTCAACACCAGGTCGGCGGGAGCAAGGTGAAGCTCGGCCGCGGCGGAGGCGATCGCGCTGGACCACACCACACAGTCCGTCGTCCGGGCCCCGCAGGCGCACCGGGCCGATCCCGACACCACAGCGGGGAGCAGGTCGAGGGCCTGGCCCACCAGCGCGGCGCCGGCACCGGCCAGCGCCTCCTCGTGGGTCGCAAGGACCGTCTCGGACAGCCACACCACCCTCGGCGAGCCAGCCAAGGCACTGCCTCGACCGACCGTGGGTCTGCCCACGATCTCCGCGAAGGCCGCGACACTGGCCTCCTTCGACGCCGACGCGAGATCGGCCTGACGACTGTCGGTGCCTTCGGCAAGCCGACGCTCCAGATCGCTGATGCTTCGGGCCAACTCCACGACCCCGCGCTCGGCACACCACGCCGAGAACCTCAGTTGGTGGTCGTCGACGTGCTCGCCCAGCGCTGGGTCACGGGGCACCACGATCGGGCGATGATCCGACCTGCGGGCATCACTGATCGTCCCTGGCCCACCATGGGTGATGACGACATCCGCAGCGGCCATCGCGGTCAGGATCTCCCGATGCGGGCCGAAGTCGAAGCCCTCTGCCCGGGCGGGTCCTCTGGTCCAGCCATGCTGGACCACCACCCTGTCTTGAACGTGGCGTTCCTGCCAGTCGTCGGCCCATCGCACGATCCGGTCGAACGGATGATGATCGGTGCCGACACTGATGACGATCGACCTGCCGCGGTGCACCGCCAAGTCCTGGTCACCGCTCATAGCAGTGGTCCGATGGGAAGCGCGTCGTCGTAGAGCGGAACCTGCTCGGGCCACTGGACGAGCATCAGGTCCGCCACCGGACGGCATAGTCGACCGGTCAAGGTCGGCGTGTCGATGCGGTCGTAGACCTCGACGTAGACCGTGCGGATGCCTCGTTGCCGCGCAGCCACGAAGAACGGCAAGGCGACTGCGGCGCCGGTCGACACGACGATCGTGGGACGGAACCCAGCGACCACTCGTCGAGCCAGTCTGCCGTTGCGGACAAGGTTGGGCAGGTTGCGGGTGGTCGGATGGTGGGCCCACCAGACATGTTCCTCGTCGCGTAGTGCATGCATCGCGTCGGGTGTATCGAAGGTCACCCACCCGTGCTCGATCTGGTGCCACCAAGGCTCAAGTGCGAGCAACTGGGTCAAGTGACCCCCACTCGACCCCACGAGCAGCGCCCGTTGCGGCGCACCGGCGGTGCTGAACTCTGGCGTTGACATTGCGACCAATGGTAATGCCCTTCGACGCATCCCTGGCGCCGATGGTCGACTCCGGTGGACAACCCGCGTTGGTCGACGAGACCGCGACAGCCCCTGGTCTAGACGGGTTGGCCGTCTGGACCAGGGGCTCGCTCGGCGGCTCGTCGACCGAGGGCCGCGTCAGTAGGCGCCGCGGGACCGCACGACGGCATCGGCGGTGCGCAGTCCGATGAGGACATCGGAGGTCAGCCGCCAGTTGTCGGCGTAGTGGAGGTCGAGCTCGACCGACCGCTCCCACGACAGGTTGGACCTGCCGCTGACCTGCCACAGTCCGGTGATGCCCGGGCGAACGGCGAGGCGACGACGCTCGGTCGGGGTGTACTTCGCCACCTCTTCCGGCAGCGCCGGGCGAGGGCCGACTAGAGACATCTGGCCGAGCACGACGTTCATCAACTGCGGAAGCTCGTCGAGTGAGGTCTTGCGCAGCAGCCGGCCGGCCCTGGTCACGCGCGGGTCGTCGCGGATCTTGAACAGCACGCCGTTGCCTTCGTCCATGGTGGCCAGCTCGGCCTTGACCTTCTCTGCGTCGACTCGCATCGTGCGCAGCTTGTACATCGTGAAGGTCTTGCCGTCGAGGCCGACCCGGGTCTGCTTGAAGATGGCCGGACCGCGCGAGTCCAAGCGCACCAGCGCCATCATGGTCAGCAGCGGGATCCCAGCCATCGCGAGCAGCGCGACGGCGGCGAGCCGGTCGACGGCGTGCTTCACGGTGCGCACGAACGCCGAGCGCTTGCTCGACCGCACGTGCAGCAGAGTGCCGTCGGCGAACCGCGCAGTGTCGATGCGATGCGGAGCCACCTTGTCCAAGAGACCGGTCACGGCCATCGACGCATGCGTGTCTTCAAGGTGCCAGGCGAGCCGCTGCACCACGTCGGCGGTGATCGCGTCGCCGGGGATCAGCACGACCAGGTCGGCGTCCCAGCGCTGCACCCACTGCTCGACCTCGTCGAGCTGGCCGATAGCGCGCACGCCGAACGAGTCGAGGTCGCTGAGATCGACACCCTCCTCGCCGAGAGCCAGCGCACCGACCACCTTCGCCCTGTTGTCGCCGGCCCAGCGTGTCGCGGACTTCGCGACGTCGGCCGGGCTGCCCACCACCAACAGCCGCATCTGGCCGCTCACTGCGCGACGAGCAACCGTCCCGGCCACCGCGACGACAGCAACAGCGCCGACGATCCACAGCGTGTCCGACAGAAGGGTGCCCGGCACGATCCCGAGCACCATGCCCACAGCGACGGCCGTCACCGGCACACCCTGATCCTTCAGGATGCGGCCGATGTGCGGCAACCCGGGCCGGACCGTCTCACGACCGGCGTGATAGTTGACGACCAGTGCCAACGCGGCCACCGCACTGCCGAAGACCAGAGGCGTGTCGCTGATCACCAGCACGGTCAGCGCAAGCGCGGCGGCCAGCCCCAACTCGATAGGGAGGTACCACTCCCGAAGGCGCCGACGCACCCGCTCCGCCGGATGCGTGCGCGGCGCCTCGATTCCCCCTGCAAAATCGTTCGGTGTCGCTGCCCTCGGCAGCGGCACGACGACGTCCTGAGACGTCACCTGACTCATTCGTCCCCCACTCAGCTCGTTTCCCCACAACAACGAGAGAGCGCTGCTTGCCGCCGAGATCGACCTGCGACCGCCCCTTGTCCCTTAGAGAGAGCCAGGTCTCTGCCTGTGGATACAGCACAGCGAGTCGGCGACGCGATGGAGGGGGCCAAAAAACGGGCCCGCGCATACGCGGTAATTCTGCTCTTGTCTCCCCCGAGGGCTTCGCGTCGCCACGACCTGGAACCTCCTCGGAACCGTCTGAGACCCCACGACTCAGACGCAGGACAAGTTTGCGTCGCGGGGGCCTAGAAGGTCAACTCGTAACCGCAGCAACGTGGGCAAAATCTGCACAATTTCAGACACCCACGGCTCGCGGTGGTGTACACCGTCCGTTCGAGTGTCCATCTTCGTGACATTTTGCGGCCAACCGTCAATGCGACCATCCTGACCGACGGCTCAAGAGTTGAACCGCTGCTGGGTCTGCGCCAGGCCTTCGGTCACCAGGCACTCGACCGCGTCGGCCGCGTCGGCGATCTGGATCGGCAGCTCGACCCGCTCGGCCGCGGAATAGTCCGAAAGCACGTAGTCCGCCACCTCTTGGCGTCCCGGAGGTCGTCCCACGCCGCACCGGACCCGATAGAAGTCTCCGGTGCCGAGCGAGGCGCGCAGCGACCGCAGACCGTTGTGGCCGTTGTCACCGCCGCCGAACTTCACCCGGATTCGGTCGAACGGCAAGTCGAGCTCGTCGTGGATCACCACCAGCCGGCCGGCCGCAATGCCATAGAACTTCGAGAGCCCCACCACCGGCCCTCCGGACTCGTTCATGTAGCTCCGGGCGCGTCCCAGGACCACGCGGGGCCCGGGCAGGCCTGGCATCTCGAGCCGTCCCTCCAAGACGTCGGCCCGGCCGAGCTTATGGGCGCGCAACGAGCCGCCCATCCGCTCGGCCATCGCGTCGACGACCCGGTAGCCGATGTTGTGCCTGTGCCCGGCGTACCGCGCGCCAGGATTGCCCAGCCCGACGACGAGCCAGGCCTCGGAGACCACCGATCAGCCCCGCCTGCTGCGCGCCGCGATGCGACCCGCTGGCCGCGCCACGGTCACTCCGAGTCGCCGGCCTCGGCCGGAGCCTCCGGCGCCTCGCCTTCGGCGGCCTCGGGCTCACCCTCGGCGGCCCCAGGCTCAGCCTCGGCGACCGGCGCGGTCACGTTGACCACGAGGGTCTCGCCGTCGGTGAGCAAGGTGGTGCCCTTCGGAAGCGCCAGGTCCGAGGCGTGGATCTGAGTGCCGACCTCGGCGCCCTCGATGTCGATCTCGATGTACTCCGGAATGTGCGTGGCCTCGGCCTCGACCTCGATGGTGGCGTTCTCGGTCACCACCAGCGAGTCGCGCACCGCCTCGCCGACCAGGTGGACCGGGACGTCGACGGTCACCTTCTCGCCGCGCTTGACCGCGACGAAGTCGATGTGCTCCAGGGACCGGCGGATCGGGTCGACCTGGACCTGCTTGGTGAGGGCCAGCTGGGTGGAGCCCTCGATCTCAAGCTCGAGCAGGGCGTTCGCGCCACCGTGCTTGATGGCCATCATCGTGTCGTGGCCTGGCAGGCTCACGTGGACAGGGGCGTTGCCGTGGCCGTAGATCACGGCCGGGATCTTGTGGTCCCGACGGATGCGACGCGCGGCGCCCTTTCCGAACTCGGTGCGCAACTCGGCGACGATCTTCTCCGACGACATCTCTTCAACTCCTGCATGGCCTCAAGGTGGATGACTGCCTAGTGAGGTGGGCCCGGAGCCGACGCACGCTGCACCCCGTGGACGAAGGCGCGGCGCGGGGCCTGCCCTGTCGATCACGGTTCGCCGGTGGCGTCTAGCACCGAGGCGTCCCCTCGCCGAGGCAACCGCAGCAGTCTAGCCGCGGTGGGTGTCCGGCACCCAATCGGCCAACCGTGAGTCCGAACGGGTCGGGTCAGCGGGCTCCTCCTTCGAGCCGCACATCGGCGATCACCGGCCTGGTCGCGCCGACCAGCGCAACCAGGATGCAGAGGGCGGCGGCCCCGAGCTCGACGCGCTGAGTACCGAAGGCGACCGCGAGCGGGCCGACCGCGAGCTGGCCGATCGGCATGGCCACGAAGGAGAAGAACCCGTCGATCGACATGACCCGGGAGAGCATCTGCTCGGGGACCTTCTCCTGAACGGTCAGGTTCCACGCCAGATCTAGGGCGCTGAGCCCGACACCGGCCACGACGAAGGCCAAGGCGAGCGCGACGACGCCCACTCGAGTGCCGAGCACCAACATCGGCAGCGCGCTGAGCGAGAAGCCGATTACGCAGGTCCGCAGCGGCCGGCCGATGGTCACCTTCGCGAGCACGAAGGCCGCCACGAACACGCCGATCGCCTGGCCGGACCGGGCCAGTCCCCATCCGTCACTCCCGATGGTGTCTTCGGCGATCGCCGGCCCGAGCACCCCGAGTGCGCCGCTGATCAGCGCGTTGAAGACCAACGAGCAGGAGGCGACCGGGATCACCCACCCCAAGGACCTGACGAAGGACCAGCCGGCCACGAAGTCGCCGATCACGCTGGGCCTCTTGTCGGGGCGCTCCCCCACCGGGATCCGCAGCACGGCCAGGAAGCCCGCAGCCACGGCGTACGTCGCCGCGTCCACCGCCAGTCCCCATCCTGGTCCGACAGTGGCGACCAGAATGCCGGCGACGGCGGGGCCGAGAATGCTCAGTGCGCTCTCGGACTGGCTCAGCAGGAGGAAGGCGGCCTTGCGCTTGGGTGGCGGCAACAGGATCGGCACCATGCCGTGGAAGGCGGGATAGCTCACCGCGAACACCGTCCCGCTGATGAATTGCAGCACCGCCAGCTGCCAGACCTGGGCATGCCCGGTCACCACCAGGGCCGCGGACGCTGCCTGGGTGACCCCTTGGATCAGGTTGCAACCCCGCAGCACGATCGCACGCGGCAGCCGATCAGAGACCGCACCGCCCAGCAGCATCAGCGCCACCATCGGCACGGTCCAGGCCGCCACCACCACACCGAGCGCCGTCGGCGAGTCGCTGATCGCCAGCACCGCGAACGCCAACGCCACCCCCGACATCGAGGATCCGGCGGTGTTGACCACCTCGCCGAGGAAGAAGTAGCGGAAGTTCGGCGTCGCCAGGGGCTCCAAGCGGCCCGTGCCCGCGGTGGTCACCCGCGCATCCTGCCCTCGGATGGTCGGCCTGTCGACTGCCTTTCTGACCATCTGCCGCGGTGCTGTAGTGGCTTGGGATCCGGTACACGGGGCACTTCGCCACGACAAGACCGCGACAGACGCACGAAGACCGCGGCAGATAGGACCCGGGCCCTAGGTGCCTATCGCCATACGGCACCCACAGCGAACAGGCCCGAGGTTGCCACGAACTTCAGGCGTGCCCGTCGAACATCGAGGTGACCGAGCCGTCCTCGAAGACCTCGCGGATCGCCCGGGACAACAGCGGGGCGATAGAGAGCACCGTCAACTTGTCGAACTGCTTGTCGGGGCTGATCGGGAGAGTGTTGGTCACCACCACCTCGGTGACCGGACTGTTCTTGAGCCGGTCGACCGCCGGGTCGGAGAGGATCGCGTGGGTGGCCGCGACCAGCACCCCAGCCGCGCCGGACTCCATCAACGCCTCGGCCGCCTTCACGATGGTGCCGCCGGTGTCGATCATGTCGTCGACCAGCACGCAGACACGGCCCTTGACCTCACCGACTACCCGGTTGGCCACCGTCTCGTTGGGTCGGTCGATGTTCCGCGTTTTGTGGATGAAGGCCAGCGGCGCGCCACCGAGGCGGCTCGACCAACGCTCCGCCACCTTGATCCGGCCGGCGTCGGGAGAGACCACGGCGAACGGCTGGTCGGCGTACGTCTCGGCGACATACTCGGCGAGGATCGGCAACGCCATCAGGTGATCCACCGGACCGTCGAAGAAGCCCTGGACCTGGTCGGCATGGAGGTCCATCACGATCAGTCGGTTGGCGCCGGCGGTCTTGAACAGATCGGCCATCAGCCGCGCCGAGATCGGCTCCCGGCCTCGATGCTTCTTGTCTTGCCGTGCGTAGGGATAGAAGGGCATCACGACCGTGATCCGCTTGGCCGAGGCGCGCTTCAGCGCGTCGACCATGATCAGGTGCTCCATCACCCACTCGTTGATCGGCGCGGTGTGGCTCTGGATGACGAAAGCGTCGCAGCCGCGAACCGACTCCTCGTAGCGGATGTAGATCTCGGAGTTGGCGAAGTCATAGGCCGAGGTCGGCACCAGGCCGGTGCCGAGCTGCTCGGCGACCTCCTCGGCCAGCTCGGGGTAGGCCCGCCCGCTGAAAACCATCAGATTCTTCTCGGTGGCTCGCTTCATCCCGCTCACGAGTGGATCTCCCTGGTCGCCGGCCGTTTGGAGGAGTGCTGCTTGTCGATTCTCGCGCACCGGGCCGCGCAAGAAAACTCTGGGTGCACCTCGAGATCCCGTCAGGCGCGGGTACGGCGTCGGTTACGGCTCCTCGCGTTGGAGCCCCTGCTCGGCCGCCTCCGCCTGAGGCGTGCCCGCTCGGCGGCGCAGCGTCCAGCCCTCGAGGTTGCGCTGGGGACCACCGGAGACGGCGAGAGCTCCCGGCGGCACGTTGCGCCGAACCACGGCCCCGGCGCCCGTCGCCGCACCGTCGCCGACCTCGACCGGAGCCACGAACACGTTGCCCGAACCGGTTCGCACGTGGCGGCCAACCTTGCTGCGGTGCTTCTCGACACCGTCGTAGTTGGCGAAGATCGTGCCCGCACCGATGTTGCTGGCCGCGCCGATCTCGGCGTCACCCACATAGGACAGATGCGGCACCTTGGCGCCGTCCCCGAGCTGGGCGTTCTTCGCCTCGACGAATGCGCCCAACTTAGCCGCACTGCCGAGCAGCGTGCCGGGCCGCATATAGGTGAACGGCCCGACATCGGCCTGCGGACCGATCACCGCCAACTCGCCATGCGCTCGCACGACCCGTGCCCCCGAGCCGACCTCGCAGTCCTTCAAGGTGGTGTCCGGACCGATGACCGCGTCCTCGGCGACCACGGTCGCGCCGAGCAGTTGGGTGCCCGGAAGGATCGTCACATCCGGCGCCAACTGCACGTCGGCATCGATCCACGTCGTCGCAGGGTCCATCACCGTCACCCCGTCCAGCATCCAGCGGGTGACGATGCGCCGGTTGAGCTCTCGGCCGAGCTCTGCCAACTGGACCCGGTCGTTGGCGCCCTCGGTCTGCCAGACGTCCTCGATCGGATGAGCACCGACGGTCAGGCCGTCCTCCCTCGCCACCGACACCAGGTCGGTGAGGTAGAACTCGCCCTTGGCGTTGTCGTTGCCGAGGCGCGGCAGGGCATGGCGCAGGAACTCGGCGTCGAAGGCCATGATCCCGCTGTTGATCTCTCGGATCTCCCGTTGGTCGACCGTGGCGTCCTTCTCCTCCACGATCGCCTCCACCTCGCCGTCCGGGCTCCGGATCAGGCGGCCGTAGCCGAACGGGTTCACCACCACCGCGGTCAGGATGCTCACCGCCCGCTCAGCCGCGTCATGCTCAGCGGCGAAGGTCCGCAGGGTGTCCCCCTCGAGAAGGGGGGTGTCGCCATACGCCACCAACACGGTGCCGGTGCTCATCTCGACCTGCTCCATCGCGACGCGGACGGCGCCCCCGGTGCCGTCGAGATCGTCTTGGACCACGAGCTGGCAGTCGGGGCAGTACTCCTGGATGTGCGGCCCGACCATCTCCCGCTGGGTGCCGACCACGGCAACCACCTGCTGCGGTGAGACGGAGGCGATCGCGGTGAGCACGTGACCGACCATGCTCCGGCCACCCAGCCGGTGGAGCACCTTCATGGTCTTGGACCTCATCCGGGTCCCGCCACCCGCGGCCAACACGATCACGGTCAGGTCGTTGGTCATCTGCATGCTCTCCCTACCGTCGTCGGCGACCGTGCCGCCTGCTCACGGAGCTCCCCGGGTAGGAGTCGAACCTACGTCGCTAATCCTGATTCAAAGTCAGGCGGGCCCTGCCGGCAGACCAACCGGGGATAGAGAGACCACCTTAAGGCCCGCCTGGCGGGGCAGCATCCTTGGCCCGGCAGACCAACCGGGGATAGAGAGACCACCTTAAGGCCCGCCTGGCGGGGCAGCATCCTTGGCCCGGCAGGCCAACCGGGGATAGAGGAACCACCTTAAGGCCCGCCTGGCGGGGCAGCATCCTTGGCCCGGCAGGCCAACCGGGGATAGAGGAACCACCTTAAGGCCCGCCTGGCGGGGCAGCATCCTTGACCCGGCAGACCAACCGGGGATAGAAAGACCACCTTAGGGCCCCAGCGGGACGTCATACGAACTGGTCGCGCCGACCACCGCAGGATACGACGCTGCACAGCCTCGACAACGTCACCCAGCTCAGCTTGCCAACTGAGGGGGCGCGGCTCCGGTCAAGCGCACATCGGTGATGATGCGTCGCGTGGCGCCGAACGCCGCAACGAGCACAGCAATGCCGAAGCACCCGAGCTGAACCTTGCTCGCGCCGAAAGCGATCGCAAGAGGCCCGACGGCAAGCTCTTCCAACGGGATGGCGACGAAGGAGAAGAAGCCGTCGATCGCCATGATCCGCGACAGCATCTCTTCGGGCACCTTCTCCTGGACAGTCAGGTTCCAGGCCAGGTCGAGAAAGCCCACCCCCGCACCGGCGATGAGGAAGGACGCCGACAACAGCCATACGTTCACATGGGTGCCGAGCACCACCATCGGGACGCACCACACCGCGAACGCGATCATGATCGCCCGCAAGGGCACCCTCACGGTCACCTTCGCCAAGAAGAACGCCGCCACGAACACGCCGACCGCCTGACTCGAGGTCGCCACTCCCCAACCCTCACTGCCGATCGTCTCGTCGGCAATCACCGGGCCCAGAACACCGATCGCGCCGCTCACCAAGGCGTTGAAGACCATGGCCGCCAACGACGCGGGGATGACCCAGCCGAGGTGGCGGGCGAACGACCAGCCAGCGGCGAAGTCGCCGATGACGCTCAAGCGAGCGTTGCTCCGGTCACCGGGAGGCAACCGCACCAAAGCCAGCAGGCCCGCAGCGACGAGGTAGGTTCCCGCGTCGAACGCGAGCGCCCATCCCGGGTTGGCAACCGCAACCAACAGCCCCGAGACTGCAGGCCCGAGGATGCCGACGGCACTTTCGGCCTGACCGATGAGGAGGAAGGCAGCCTGGCGTTCCTGGGTCGGGAGCAGAATCGGAACCATGCCCAAGAAGGCCGGGTAGCTGACCGCGAACACCGTCCCGGCCAGGGCCTGAAGAACGATGAGGTGCCAGATCTCGGCCCGGCCACTGAGCACCAGGCCGGCAGTGAGCGCCTGCGCCACACCCTGGACGAGGTTGCAGCCACGCAGCACGACGGCTCGCGGCAGGCGATCAGCGATGGCCCCACCAAGCAGCATGAACACGACCATCGGCACGCTCGACGCCGCCACCACCCACCCCAGGGCAGACGGAGATCTGCTGATGTCGAGAACGGCGAACGCCAGCGCAACACCTGCCATCGACGACCCCGCCCGGTTCACCACCTGGCCGACGAAGAAGTACCGGAACGCGGGCACCGCCAACGGCGACAGGCGGCTGCTACTCACAGGTGAACACTACGGTTGAGCCGTGGACCTGCCCGTGATGCCGCCCGTGCTGCCCATGCTGGCCAAGTCGGTGAAGGGTCTCCCGGATCCGGCGAAGTACTCCGTCGGCGAAGTGCCGGGCCTGTACTTCGAGCCGAAGTGGGACGGCTTCCGTTGTGTGGTGTTCCGCGACGGCGATGAGATCGAGCTGGCGTCGCGCAACACCAAACCGTTGACGCGCTACTTCCCCGAGGTGGTGGAAGCGATGCGTGCGCAGTTGCCGGCCAGGTGCGTGCTCGACGGCGAGATCTTCGTCGCGATCGACGACCGGTTGGAGTTCGAGGTGCTGCAGAACCGGCTGCACCCGGCCGCGTCCCGGGTGAACCTGCTGGCCGAGCAGACCCCGGCCGGGTTCGTGGCCTTCGATCTGCTCGCGCTCGGCGACACGTCGTACCTCGACAGCCCCTTCGCGGAGCGAAGGGCCGCGCTGGAAGAGGCGCTCAGCGGTGCGCCGGGGCCGGTCTTCCTCACCCGCACGACCACCGACACCGGGGTTGCCGAGGAGTGGTTCCACCAGTTCGAGGGCGCCGGGCTCGACGGGGTCGTCGCCAAGCCGCTCGGGGCACCGTACCAACAGAACGCACGCGCCATGCTCAAGATCAAGCACGAGCGCACCGCCGACGTGGTGGTGGCCGGCTATCGCGAACACAAGACCTCGACGCCGGAGCACCCGCTGCTCGGATCACTGCTGCTCGGGTTGTACGACGACGGCCAGCTGCAGCACGTCGGCGTCTCGGCGTCCTTCACAGCAGCGCGGCGCGCCGAGCTGCACGCCGAGCTGCAGCCGCTCGTCTGCGAGGTCTCCGACCATCCCTGGGGCGAGTGGCAGGAGTGGGCGATCGCCAACCCCGACCGGGCGCCGGGCACGCAGAGCAGATGGAGCGTCGGCAAGGACCTCACGTTCACCCCGCTGCGCCCCGATCGTGTCCTCGAGGTCGCCTACGACCACATGGAGGGCCGCCGGTTCCGGCATACCGCGCAGTTCCGACGCTGGCGCCCGGATCGCGAGCCCGCGTCGTGCGGATACGACCAACTCGATGAACCGGTGAAATACGACCTGGCTAGGATTTTGAGTGTGGAGTGAGGCACTCCGCACCCAACGAGCCCAGGGGGCGATGGTCGTGAGCGAACCGTACAACGTCGTGTTGCTCGTCGAGCAGGAACTGACCGAGCGGGACGCCGCCCAGGTCCACTCTCTGCACGAGGGGATCGAGGACCCGGTCGTCTATCACGTGCTGTTGCCCATCGAGGACGCCTCTGCGCGCGTCGAGGCCGCGATGGGATCACTCGCGGCCGGCGAGGTGATGGCCACGCCCGCGATGGTGATGAGCGACGCGGATCTGGAGGCGCTGCGGCGAGACTGCGAGGAGCGCTCGACCGACGAGCTCGCCCACACGCTGGCGGCGCTGCGTGCCAGCGGCGCGGAGGCTGTGGGCACGGTGGTCACCGAGCCGCCGATCGATGCCCTCACCGCGAAGGTCACCGAGGTGGACGGCCGCGAGGCGATCATCTTGACCCGTCCGCACATCGTGGCCGAGTTCTTCCACGTCGACTGGACCTCTCGCGCCCGGCGCAAGATCGGGGTGCCCGTCTTGCACCTCCTCGAGCACGAGTCCTTCGACGAGCAGGCCGGCGAGGGCGAGGGCATCACGGGCGTGTAGGGCTGGTACGACGACCTGCCGCGCACCGTTCTACGGCGTGCCGAACACCGCGAGGTAGGGAATGGCGTTCGCGCCACCGTTGATCGTGGTGAACTCGCCACCCATGGCGAGTTCCTTCAGCCCCGGCAGGGCGTCGAGCGCGAGAACGCCCCAGGCCGAGTTGGCGTCCGGGTTCCAGTCCAACAGCGTCCCGCTCCTGCTGTAGGCAGCGCCTCGCTTCCGGATCTCGAGTGCATCGGCGCAACCAGCGGGTCCATGAGAGTCGTGGGTGGCACAAGCCCGGCTGAAGTGGCCGCCGAAGTAGACCGCGCCACCCAACACCGTGACAGCTTGCGCATCGCCGTCGACGAATCGCGCCCATACGGTTGCACCCGAGCGTCGGTCGCTGGCGACGGCATGACCACCACCCGGACCACCGATCGCAGTGTAGACCCGCTGCTTCGTGACCACCATGTCGATCACACGCCGAGTGATCGGCGGATCGAAGGAGGTCACCAAGCGACCATCGCTGGCACGCACGAGAGCGAGCTTGCGGAACCTGTGGTTGCCGTTGAGGAACTCGAACCCGCCGGCGACGTACACCCCGGAGCGCCGGACCGCGATGCTGCTCACACCGCCGTCCTGCGCCAACGGCGCCCAAGACGTCAGCCGATACTGCTTGCCGAGGGCGATCGCCGCGAGGTGGCCCCGGGCTCGTCCGCCGAGCCGCTCGAACGAGCCACCGAGGTAGATCTTGGAGCCGCCGCCGGCGAGGGTCAGGACGGCGCCGTCGGCCTGGAAGCGGAACAACTTGTCGACCTTGCCCACGCCTGCACGCTTGACCATGACGAGGTTGTTGCGCGGCGTCCCCTTCACGGCGGTGAAGTCGCCTCCGATGACCACTCGGTCGCCCACGGGCAGGATCGCTCGAACGGTGCCGCGAACTCGGGGGTTCCACGGCAGCACGCTCCCCGTCGAGGCGTCGATCGCGACCGCGCCGAGGCGGCGATAGACGGTGCCGTCCGCGGCGGTGACATGGGTGAACTGGCCACCGGCGTAGAGCACGTTGCCTCGGTGCACGATGGTGTAGACGGGTGCATCGAAGCTAGGAAACCGACCGGTGACCGGCATCGAACTCACCGCCGCCTGGGCCGGCGCGACCAAGCCCAGCAGGCCCACCATCACGAAGAAGACCAGCGGCACAACACGACGAAACACTGACAACACCCCCACATAGACCAGCGGCGGTCAATCTACGTCCGTCACACCAGCCACTCAAGGGCGGACCCACCGCGAGGGCCGCGGAGAACCGCTCGACGCACCCAGAGTGACCGGTGTGACTATTGTGGTGTCTGTGGTCTAGACGGACCGGACCGCTCCCCCGCTGAGGAGGCGATGCGGCGTTGAGGGTCGCGCTGGTGGTCTCCTGACGGAGCCTCAAGTGCCCTCGATGCGGTTGCCGTGCTCGTCCCAGTGCGAGGCGACCTTCTTGCTCGGCTGCACCCGAGGTGGCTCGCCGGGCATCTTCGGATAGTCGGGTGGGTAGTTGAGCTCGACCGGGTTCGCCTCCCACAGCGCCAACAACGGATCGAGCGAGTGCGAGACGTCGTCGATGCCGGCCCAGGCGTCGCCACGCTCGGCCAGCAGGCCAGGCACCGTGAAGAGGTTGAACACCTTCGGGTCCTCGACCTCCGCCAGCTGCGTCCAGGTCAACGGCATCGACACGGGCGCACCGGGCACCGCCCGCAGCGAGTAGGCCGAGGCGATGGTGCGGTCGCGGTTGTTCTGGTTGAAGTCGACGAAGATGCGCTCACCGCGCTCCTCCTTCCACCAAGCGGTCGTGACGCCGGCGTCTCGCCGCTCCAGCTCGCGGCCGAACCCGATGGCAGCGTGGCGGAGGTCGACGAAGTCCCAGCGCGGTTCGATCCGCACATAGATATGGACGCCGCGGTTGCCGGACGTCTTCGGGAAGCCGACCAGACCCAACTCCTCCAAGAGCTCGTTCGCGACCCCGGCCACCCGCACGGCGTCGCCGAACGTGGTGCCTGGCTGCGGGTCGAGATCGATGCGCAGCTCGTCGGGCCGATCGATGTCGTCGCGGCGCACCGGCCACGGGTGGAAGGTGAGCGTGCCCATGTGTGCACACCAGACGGCGACGGCGATCTCGGTCGGGCAGATCTCGTCGGCGGTGCGGCCGGACGGAAAGGTGACCTCGACGGTCTCGACGTACGGCGGAGCACCCTTGGGCACCCGCTTCTGATAGAAGGCGTCGGCCTTCTCCCCCGGCCGGCCCGTTGCCAGCTTGATCCCCGGATGGACGCCGGCGGGCCACCGCTCCAGCGCCGTCGGTCGGTCGCGCAGGGCGCGCATCAGGCCGTCGCCGACCGACGCGAAATACTCCGCCACCATCACCTTGGTGACCTCGGGAGTCTGTTCGGTCGCCGGATAGATCACGCGATCGGGGCTGGTGACCCGCACGCTCCGTCCGCCGGCGTCGACCGCGGCTGCTGAGGTGGCCATGGCCCCATCGTGACGGGTCCGATCCGACGAAGCCAGCGCATCCCGAGGCAGCCATCCGTGGCTGAGTAGGCTGGTCGACATGGGCTATCAGGTCGAGAAGGCCGACGAAGAGTGGCGCGAGCAGTTGACCCCGGAGGAGTACGCCGTCCTCCGTCAGGCCGCGACCGAGCGGCCGTTCACCGGTGAATACACCGACACCGAGACGGTCGGTGTCTACCGGTGCAAGGCCTGCCAGGCCGAGCTGTTCCGCTCCGACACGAAGTTCCACTCCGGGTGCGGCTGGCCCAGCTTCTATCAACCGATCTCGGACACCGTCGAGTATCTCTCCGACACCACGCACGGGATGGTCCGCACCGAGGTGCGCTGCGCGCGCTGCGGGTCGCACCTCGGTCATGTGTTCCCCGATGGCTACGGCACGCCCACCGGCGACCGCTACTGCATCAACTCCGTCAGCCTGACGCTCGAGCCGGTCGCCGACTCTACGAGCCCCGCGGCGACACCCGACCCGGTGTCGGTCACGGAAGCCGAGTGATCAGGTCGAGCGGCTCGACCCGGGGGCCGGTGTAGAAGGGGATCTCCTCGCGCACGTGCAGACGCGCCTCGGAGGCGCGCAGGTGCCGCATCAGGTCGACGATGCGGTGCAGCTCGTCGGCCTCGAAGGCGAGGATCCACTCGTAGTCCCCGAGCGCGAAGGCCGAGACGGTGTTGGCCCGCACGTCGGGATACTCCCGACCCATCCGGCCGTGCTCGGCGAGCATCCGACGTCGGTCGCCCTCGTCCAGCACGTACCACTCGTAGGACCGCACGAACGGGTAGACGCAGATGTAGCCGCGCGGCTCCTCACCGGCCAGGAACGCTGGAATGTGGGCCTTGTTGAACTCAGCCGGGCGGTGCATGGCGAGCTGGCTCCAGACCGGCTCCAGCCGCGAACCGAAGGCCGTCCGGCGCAGCCGGTTGTAGGCGTCCTGCAGTTCCTCGGGGGTCGTCGCGTGCCACCACACCATCAGGTCGGCATCGGCCCTGACCCCGGAGAGGTCGTAGACGCCGCGCACGACGACGTCGTCGGCGTTCAGCTTGGCGAGTAGGTCGCTCACCTCGGTCGCCTCCGTCGCCCGGTCGGCGTCACCGAGCGGTCGAACCAACCGGAAGACCGACCACATGGTGTAGCGGATCTGCTCGTTGATCTCCCGGGCGCTGGCGGCGTTCGTCATGCCGCCCATTGTGCTCCCCCGCTCACCCACACAAGACACCGGTCACCGCGCGGCCGGACGCGATCACGGCCGGGATCCCGACGCCGTCGTACGTCGCACCGCACACGGCCAGCCCCGGCACCTCGGCGACGCCGGCACGGACCCGGCCGACCAGGTCGAGGTGGCCCACGGCGTACTGCGGCAGTCCGTCCGGCCAGCGTTGCACGTGGGTATCGACGGGCTCGACGACGATGCCGACCGCTTCGGCCAGCTCGGCGCGGGAGACCGCAACCAGCTCGGCGTCGGAGCGTTCGAGTACGTCGACCTCTCCGTGGCGGCCGAGCGACGTGCGGAGGAATGCCAGGTCCTCGCCGGCGGGCCCGGCGCCCTTCCCGGAGTCGCGGACCCACGCCCACTTGTTGAACGAGAAGGTCGAGGCCTTGATCTGCCGACCTTCGATCGGCGGCACCAGGAACCCCGAGCCAGGCAGGTCAGGGAGATCTTCGGCGCGGAAGGCAAACGTGACCACGACGACCGACGCGGACTCGACACCCGCCAGGTCGGCGGCCACCTCGGGCAGCAGCTCGGCGAGCAGCCGCGCGGTCGGCTCGGCGGGTGTCGCCAGCACCACGTGATCGGCCCCTACCGTGTCCGCGCCCGACGAGCCCGAGCTCCACGACAGTGTGAATCCGCCGCCCGCACGCGGCCGTATCGTCTCGACCGTCGTATGACAGCGGACCTCGAACCCACCGGCGTGCACCAGTGTCTCGGGGAGGAGTCCCATCCCACCGGGAATGCCGGCGAAGACTGGGGCGTCGTAGGTCGGCGCGCCGGTCGGTGCCCCACCACGACCCGTCAACATCGGGATCAGTGCCGGCACGGCGGCACGCGCCGAGATGGCGCGCGCGTGACCGGCGTACACCCCGCCCAGCAGCGGCTCGACCAGTCGGTCGACCACCTCGTCGCCAAAGCGCGCTGCCACCAGGTCTCCCACCGAGCCATCACCGTCGAGCTCGAGGTCCGGCACCGCCGACGCACGACATGCCGCCGCCAGACCCTCGGGCGAGAGCACCCCGGACGCCGCCAGCCCGTCGATGTCCAAGGGGACGCCCATCAGGGTCCGGGGCAACGGCCGCAGCACACCCCGCGTCCAGATCTGTGACTGCGCGATGGCCGGATGGACGATGTCGAGGCCGAGTGCGCGAGCCAACTCGACGCCCTCCGGACGCCGATTCAGCATCGCCTCGGCCCCGACGTCGACCCCGACGCCCGCGACCGACTCGATCCGCAGCTTCCCGCCAGCCCTGGACGACGCCTCCAGCACGAGCACCTCGGCCGCCGGATCCGCCCTAGCCAGGAAGTGTGCCGCAGCCAGGCCACCGAGGCCGCCGCCGACAACCACGCGGCGCCGGGTCGAGGTGGTCACACCTGCCACTGTGCCAGCGAGGCCGGGTCACGGGTTGCGGGGGGGGTGGGAACCGGTCCCCGTCTTCGGGCGTCCGACGATCATGAGACGACGCTCCCAGGACCTCCGTCGACGCGCTGCCCGACCTGTTCCGCTGGCCTTCGCCTCGCTCCTGACCGCCCTCCTGCTGGTCGGCTGCTCCGCCCAGGGTGGCGGGGCAGAGTCCGACGCCGCTGGGGGATCGACGGACACGGCAGCCGGCGAGAATGCGCCCGTCCCGGCGGAAGCTGACGCGGCGATGTCCACCATCGCGCGCAAGAACGCCGTCGACAAGCCGGCACTCAACGCGAGCTACGTCATCTCGACGGGGTCGGTATCTCTATCCGGCAAAGATGTCGCCGATCTCCGCTTCGATGTCCAGGAGGTGCTCGACCGTCACCGGGCCCGGGTCGACAAGGACGAGACCGACACCGGGGACGACAACGCGGTCATCCGATCCAGGACCGTCTTCCGAGTGCCGGTCGACGAGTTCGACGACGCCATGGACGAGCTGGAGAAGCTTTCCGGACTAACCGCGTCGTCTCGCGAGAGCGAGGACGTGACCACCCAGGTGATCGACACCGATGTCCGGGTGAAGTCGCAGGAGAAGAGCATCGAGCGCATCCGGATCCTGCTCGACCGAGCTCAGAGCATCCGCGACATCATGGCGATCGAAGGCCAGCTCTCCCGCCGGGAAGCCGACCTGGACTCACTCAAGCAGCAGCAGGCCTGGCTCGCCGAGCAGAGCTCCTGGAGCACCATCACGGTGCATCTCAAGCAGAAGACAGCGAAGGACGCCGACACCGACGAGACCGGCTTCCTCGCCGGGCTGCACTCGGGCTGGCACGCTTTCACCGGCGCCAGCGTCGCCGTGATCACCGCGGTCGGCGCCTTGCTGCCCTTCACGGTCCTTCTGGTCCTGGTCGGCACCCCGCTCTTGATCCTGCTACGCCGTCGCGCCGGACGGCGTAGCTCCCCACCGGTCGCCGAGGCGGGTCCTGCGGGCTCGTGAGACTCCAACCGGCATACCGTGCCGAGGTGGGCATCATCTCTCCCGAGCCGCCCGCGATCACCCGGTGGCCGCCGAGCCAGGCTGGTCCCAGGCCTCACTCAGCCAATCCCGCTCAGGCGTCGACGGGCACGACCAAGCGCACCCGGTAGCCCTTCTTCAGCGACCCGGTCACCGTGCCGAGCTCACGCACGCCGCCGTCGTCACCGAAGACGTTGTCAGTGCCCAGCGATACCCGGTTCAGGTTGGTCACCGACTCGTCATAGCCCTTCGCGTGGCGATAGACGTGCATCGACTCCTTGCGCGGCAGCGCGATCTGCGAGGTAACCACCGGTGTGCCACCGTGAGTTGCGGCGTGCCGGCTCTCGTAGACCTCGAAGTGGATGTGCGGCCACCTGCCGGAGTAGCACGCCGGATAGATGCTCCGGAAGCGCACCACGCCGTTGGCGTTGCTCACTTGCACGCCCCGCAGGTAATTCTCGTCCTCGACCCCTTCGCTGTACATCGAGTACCGGCCCTTGCGGTCGCAGTGCCACAGATAGACCGCCATGCCCTCCAGCGGCTTGCACGTGTCGGTGGACTGAAGCACCAGCCGGATCTTGAGCGGGACGCCCTTCGCCTTGCCGGTAGCGCCGCCAATGCTCGATCGAATGTCGCGGCGGACGACACCGCTCTCGGCCAACACGTCGGGGCCGTTGGAGCCATCCCCGGGGTAGGGGCCGGCCGTTTCAGACGGGATCTCGTCGCTGGCGCACGAGCTGGCCGACCGGCCGGCAACGGACGTGGCGGCGTTCGCGGTGCCGGGTCGCAGCAGCACGGCACCGCCGACTGCCGCGGCCAGGCCACCCCCGAGCAAGCCGAGCACTGCGCGCCGTTGCCGCTGCTGGTTGATGGTCGCAAGGTCCGCCTCGAGGCCGAGGTCGAACGGGTCGTCGTGATCTGTACTCGTCATGGACCCAGCACAGCAGATCTCGCTGTGCGCTGTCGCGGCGGTTCCTGTGAGGTCGCTGTCAGCCGGCGGGCCGATACCCCTGCACGAACTCGGTCAGCCGCTTGAGCTGGTCGGGGTCGGTGGAGGGGATCACCCCGTGGCCCAGGTTGAAGATATGGCCGCGGGCGGCCCGACCGGCCTCGATCACCTCGGCTGCCCGAGCGGTCATCACCTCGGTGGGCGCGAACACCAAAGTGGGGTCGAGGTTCCCCTGCACCGCGCGGGGACCCACCAGGTCGAGGGCGCGGTCTAGCGGCGTACGCCAGTCGACACCCACCACGTCGGCGCCGGCCTCCCCCATCAGCGGCAACAGGTTGCCCGTGCCGACCCCGAAGTGGATGCGCGGCACCCCCAACTCCCCCACCTGGCGCAGCACCGACGCAGAGTGCGGCATCACGAAGTCGCGATAGTCGGACGGGGTCAGCGCACCCGCCCAGGAGTCGAAGAGCTGCACGGCTGATGCTCCGGCGCGGACCTGGATCTCGAGGAAGGCAGCGGCGATCCCCGCGATCTTCGCCAGCAGCGCGGCCCACACGTCCGGGGCGCCGAACATCATCGCCTTGGTGCGGGCATGGTCCTTCGAGGGACCGCCCTCGACAAGGTAGGACGCCACGGTGAACGGGGCTCCGGCGAAGCCGATCAGCGGTGTCTCGCCCAGCTCATCGACTAGTCCGCGGACCGCCTCGATGACGAACGGAACGTGGCTGGCCTCGAGGTCGGGGATCGCCTCGACGTCGGCGAGGGTGCGCACCGGGCTGGCCACGACCGGTCCCACGCCGGGTTTGATGTCCAGGTCGACTCCGACTGCCTTGAGTGGCAGCACGATGTCGGAGAAGAAGATCGCCGCGTCGACGGCGTACCTCCGCACCGGCTGCAAGGTCAGCTCGACGATCAGCTCCGGGGTCATGCAGGACTCGAGCATGCCGACGCCCTGACGGGCGGCGCGGTACTCCGGCAGTGACCGGCCCGCCTGGCGCATGAACCAGACCGGCGTGTGGTCGGGCGTCTCTCCCCTCGCGGCCCGCAGGAAGGGGCTGCGAGAGGTCGGCGACGTCGGGGCCACAGAGTCGGCCTGGGTCTGGCGCGCGGTGCTGGACATGCCCGAATCCTCCCAGGTCGGCCGTCGGGGCGGCGTGTTGGCACGGGGGGCAGCGGGCGGCGGGCCGTACTGTGCATGTCATGGTCGTCGGCCACGACAAGCGCACGGGAGCGGACGAGGAGAGCCCTCCCGAGTTTCAGGCTGCCGTCGCGGGTCTGCATGCCGCGCGTTTGCGCCCGGAGATCTTCTGCGAAGAGATGCCCGCCCCACAGCGGATCGCGCCCCACGCCGCGGCCCTCACCGCGGACGTCACCGTGGACGGCATCGAGGTAGGCACCGGGCGGATCATCGTGCTCCACGACCCCGACGGCAACGACGCCTGGCAGGGCACTTTCCGCTGCGTGGCGTACTGCCGCGCGGACCTCGACCCCGACCTGATCACCGATCCGCTCCTGGCAGAGGTCGGCTGGAGCTGGCTGTTGGAGGCGCTGGAGGGACACCGGGCAGCTCACATCGCCGCGTCCGGCACGGTCACCCGAGTCGCCACCGAGAGTTTCGGCGGGATGGCCGACGAGGAGGCGACCGCACAGATCGAGATCCGGGCGTCGTGGACGCCCTGCACCGCGGCCGGCGAGTCCTATGACGTCGTGCCCGACATCGCGGCGCACACCGAGGCGTGGGGCGAGCTGCTCTGCACCGCCGCTGGCCTTCCCCCGGTCCCCGACGGAGTGGCCCAGATGCCGAGTCGCCGCGGACAGCGGGGGGCGACGGGCGGACGAGGGGCCCGACGCTGACCGAGACGCCCCAACCGGCCAGCACTGCTGACCGCGACGAGCCCGTCGCGGAGCTGGCTCCTCTGCTCAAGCTCCGAGACGGCCTACCCACGGTGACCGACACCGCGACCTCGTTGCGCGAGGTCGCGGACGCGCTCGCGGCGGGCTCGGGGCCTGTCGCGATCGACGCCGAACGGGCATCCGGCTACCGCTATCACGCCCGCGCCTACCTCCTGCAGCTGAGGCGAGCGGGCTCGGGCTCCGCCCTGGTCGATCCGATCCCCCTGACCGATCTGACTCCGCTGCGGTCGGCCCTGGCAGGCACCGAATGGGTGCTGCACGCCGCGACCCAGGATCTGGGCTGCCTGGCCGAGCTCGACCTGCGCCCGCACGGGCTCTTCGACACCGAGCTGGCCGGCCGCCTGCTCGGCTATCCGCGGGTCGGGCTGGCCACCCTGGTCGAGGAGCTGCTCGGCCGGCGGCTGCGCAAGGAGCACTCGGCCGTCGACTGGTCCACCCGCCCACTGCCCGAGCCGTGGCTGGAGTACGCCGCCCTCGACGTCGAGCCCTTGCTCGAGCTTCGGCAGGTGATGATCGAGCGTCTCGACCAGGCCGGCAAGACCGAGTGGGCGCGCCAGGAGTTCGAGCATCTGTTGACCTTCGAGCCGACGGTCCGGACCGACCCGTGGCGGCGCACCTCTGGGGCCCATCGCGTCCGCGGGCGGCGCCACCTGGCGGCCGTCCGGTCGCTCTGGCAGGCACGGGATCGGATCGCGCAGGAGCGCGACCTCGCGCCGGGTCGGCTGATCCCGGACTCCGCCATCGTCGCCGCCGCCCAGGCGATGCCCACCAGCACCCGGCAGCTGCTCAACACCCCCGGCTTCCACGGCCGCGGGGCGCGCCGCTATGCCCGCGCCTGGCAGGCAGCGGTGGACGAGGCTCGGACGCTCCCCGAGAACGAGCTGCCCGGCCGCGCGCCCCGCGCAGAGGGGCCACCTCAAGCTCGCGCCTGGGCCGACAAGGACCCGGTCGCCGCAGCCCGACTCTCACAAGCTCGCGCAAAGCTGGCCGAGCTCTGCGAGCAGTTGTCGGTGCCCGCGGAGAATCTGCTGTCGCCCGATCACCTGCGACGCGTCCTGTGGACCCCCCCTGCCACCCGTGACCCGGCCGAGCTTGCCGACGAGGTGGCCCGGCAGCTGACGTCGTACGCCGCCCGCCCCTGGCAGATCGAGCTCACCGCACCGATCCTGGTCGACGCGATCCTCGCCGCCGACTGACAGTGAGCCGGGTTGCTGGTTGCCGGTGGTCACTCCTGTCGCTGCTTCATCAAGGTATCTGGGTGAGCCTGCACTTCTCATTGCGTGTACGCCGTGAGAGGTGAGGCTTCATCCACTTACCTTGGTGAAGCAGCAACCCGTGTGACCCCTGGGAACCAGAGCGGCTCTTGGCCCCGAGGATGGGGGCATCGATTGTTCCGCAACCGCATCCCACCCGTCTGCCGCGGTGCTGTGGTGGGTGAGTGCCCGGCATACGGGGCACTCTGCCACCACAGGACCGCGGCAGACGCAAGAACACCGCGGCAGACACAGTCCCCGCCCCCGAGAGCCAGGCAGCACCGGCGACCCGGCCGACAACCCGAACCACCGGCTGCCTCTCCGGTCGCCGCCCCATCGGTCGCAACCCAAGGCGACCGGCAACCCGGCAGCGATCGAGACCGACGACGAAGCTCGCCCGTCGTAGCTGCCCCGTCGGTCAGCACCAACCGAGCCTCTCAGCCGGACGGGGACTCCGAGGGTGAGGCGGAGTCCGACTCGGTCTCGGGGCTGAGCACTGTGCGCGATGCCTCGTCGATCCGCTCGGTTAGATCCTGCAGGGTGTCGTCGCCGAACGGAGCGGTGACGAGCTGTTGCAGCAGCGGCGCCACGGCGGTCTGCAGCCGCGACCAGGAGTCCAGGAGGGGAGGCACCTGGATGGCCCGGACGCTCTGGTTGAAGACCGCGGCGTTGGCCGGCTGCCGGCCGGGCTGCAAGAAGGCATCTGAGGTGGCGACCGAAACCTTGGACGGGACCAGGTAGCCCGCTCGGGCAACGGCCGACATGGCCCCGTCCGAGAGCAGGTGAACCATCAAGTCAGCGGCCTCGTCGAGATGCTCGGTGTTCGCCGAGATGCACAACCCGGTCACGTCGCCGACGGTCGCCGAGCGACCGATCTTGGGCATCGGCATCACGTCGAAGTTCAGCCTGTTGTTCAAGCGCAGCCGCGGAGTCAGCCCACGGAAGCCCGCGATCATGCCGAGGCGGCCCTTCTCGAAGAGCTTCAGTGGCGTGTGCTGGTTCAGCTGGTCCGGGGTCGGGGTCACCTGGGCGTTGCGGAGCAGCGTCAGCGTCGTCTCGAGCGCTGCTTGGGTGTCGCCGTCGGAGAAGGCCAGCGAGGTCGGGCTGCGGTCGTCGTCGAAGACCTTGCCGCCGCCGGAGTAGATGAACGGCGCAAGGCCGAGCAGCGAGGGATCGATGTAGACCCCACGCGAGTGTTTCCCGGGTCGGGTCGCGAACTGCGCCGCCGCCGTGAACTGGTCGAACGTCCACTGTTCCGGCCGACCGCTCTCCTCGTCGATCTCCGGCGCATCGAGGCCCTGTCGGCGCATCTTGTTGAAGTTGACCAGGTCGGTGTTGATGTACATCACCATCGGCGAGACCGAGTAGGGCATGCACGCCAGCGAGTTGTCGGTGGAGAACGCCGCCAACGAGTCGCGGGAGTAGTCATCGCCGAAGGAGACGCCGCGCTCGTCGAGAAGCTCGTCGACCGGGTGGGTCAACTTCTCGTCGGTGAACGCCGCCAGGTCGCGTTGGGACAGCATGAAGACGTCGGGCAGGTCACCGGTGCGATAGGCGCGGACGGCCTGGTCCCGACCAGAATATGTCCGGGTCTCGACGGTCACGTCGGTGTCTGGGTCTTGGAAGGCGGCGGCCTGCTTGGTGAACGCGTCACGCTCCGGCGGTGCCCCGAAGACACCGACGGTGAGCGTCACCTTCCGGGGTGTCTGGCTGGTCGTCGGGGAGCTCGGCGACGGCTGTGACCCGGGGTTCCCACTACAACTGGTCAGCGCCGCTGTCAGGAGGGTCAGCGCGGCGAAGCCGCCGAGCGCGCGGCTCGGCCACCCCGATCGACCCCAGTTCACGTGTCCCTCCGTGTGCACCCTCCACGCAGGGCACCACACTCACCCTACCGACCGGCTCATCCCACCACCGGCCCGGGCGGACAGAGGACCCGAACGACCCCGGCCGACGGTGCACCACGGCAGCGAAGTTGACCTGCAGTGTCCACCAAGTGGGCCCACCAAATGGGACCTTCCAATGCGATCCACCGGCCGGTGGGCCAGCGGATCTGTCAGGCCAGCTCGTGGAACGTGCGCGCCTCGGCCAACACCTGGTCGAAGATGGCGCGGTCGAGGGCGGCACCCTCACGCCGGATGGCGCTCTCCGGGAGCCGAAGCAAGCGGTCCAGACGGACCTCGCTGGGGCGTCCTTGACTGTCCCAGGCGCCCGACCCGACATCCATCCAGTAGCGGCCCCAGCGTGCCTCGTCGGCAGCGTCGCGGTCGTGGTCCTTGCTGGTCAGCATCAGTGCACACCAGTCCCCGCCCTGCTCGGCGAGCAGGAGGACCGGCCGGTCCTTGCCCTGGCTGGGGTCGTCCTCGTAGGCCACCCAGGCCCAGACCACCTCGCCCGGATCTGGTCGGCCGTCGGGATGGGGGTCGTACTCCACCACGGGCGTGTCGTCCTGCGAGCCAACCCGCTCGCCCCAGTCGACGGTCGGGTGGGGCGGAACGGTGGAGCCCGCCGTAGGCGTGCTGCCGAGCGCGGCAAGCCGGGCGCGCAGGGTGCGGAGCAGGCTCATCGCAGGAGGCTCCTCGCAGTCGGCGGGTCTGCCGCGGGTGGGACCACCGCGGCGATCTGGTGGGTGTGGGTGCGCCGGACCGGGAGCGCCTCACGGCGCGTGGCCGCTCGCAGCGGCAAATGTTGGGACCCGGGGCTGCCGCGGCCCGGCGCACTCACACGGGTGATTGTAGGACCCGGGCAAGTCGATCGTCTGCGACTCCCCACAACTACGGCCGCGGGTCAGGCCAGTCCGTGGCTGAGCTCTTGATGACCGGCCCGCTCCAGCTGCTCGGCGAGGATCAGCATCCGGCCGGCGTCGTGACCCACCCCGTCGGCATCGTCGGGGAGGCTGGCCCGACCAGTGGCCACCACGCGCGCGAAGGCGGCGGCGCGGAAGAGCACGTCGGCGAAGTCGCCCTCGGCGATGCCGCGCAGCACCTGGTCGACCATCGCCCGCAACTCCTCCGGGCCGGGTGGCTCGGCCACGCCGGCGACGACTCGCGCCACCGGGGCCCGGATCCGGCCGGCGTCGAACTGGCGCGCTGCCCCGGCCGGGTCGGCATACACCCAGGCCCGCAGCACGTAGAGCCGCCACAGGCAACCGGCCAACGAGTCGACCGGAGCACCGGCCCAGAGCTCGGCCAGCGTCTCGAGCCCTTCGGCATCGGCGAGATGCACCACCCGCTCGGCGATCTCGGCGTCGTCGGCATCGTGGGCGCCCCTGACCAACAATGTGGCTGCGCGCTCGGCCGCCTCCGACAGCCGCCACGGATCGGCTCCGCCCGTGCGGGTCTCGAAGAACCCGTCACCCGGTGTCGCCGGCCGGTGATGCGGCCGCGGCTGGTCCGCGGAAGAGTCGCCCACCACACCAGCCTACGAGCCGTCGCGGGACGTCATCGTCTCCGGTCGCCCCGGCGACCGGTCGGTACGACGTTGCGCGCGAGGTCAGCGGGCGAGCACGCGCCGGATCCTCCGGTCGCTGACCGGCGCTGCGGTGCCGAGCTGTTGGGCCCACAGCGAGACGCGATACTCCTCGAGCAGCCAGCGCGCCGCGCGAAGGTCCTCCGGGGCGGGGGCACCGGGCACCAGGGCAGCGAGGCGGTGCCGATAGGACGCCTGAAGCTCGGCCACCTGGTCCATCAGCTGGCGATCGCGGGCGAGTTGCTCGGGGAGTCGCTGCCGACGCAGCGAGATGGCTTGGAGATAGCGGCGGTACTCCCTCAGTCGGGCCACACCGACCTCGCCGACGAAGCCGTCGTACACCAGCCGAGCGAGCTGGTCGCGCATGTCCGTCAGCGCGGGCAGCAGGGTGATCTCGGCTCGACCGGAGAGCTCTCGGTCCGCCGTGCGCCATTCGTCGAGCACCGTGATCAGCGTCGCCAGCACACCCTCGAGCCGGGCTGCCCTGTCGTGGCGCGCGGCGGCGACCAGCCGCTCGAAGGCGGCCGCAGAGCGCACCTCGGGTGCGGCGTCGACCAGGTCGAGGACCAGGCCGGCCTCGAGGTCGCAGAGAAGCCCGGCCACGGAGGAGTACGGCGACCCCGCCAGGGCCAGCTTCTGGGTGTTGTCGAGATCGGGGGGCGGCAGAGCACCGGCGGTGTCGGCCAGTCGGAGCAGCACCAGGCGGCGCACCCCGAGCCGGTGGCGGGCCCACGCCTCGTCCGCCGAGCCGAAGACACCGAGTCCGACGCTGTCCCCCTCGTCGACCAGTGCTGGATGGACGACGACCTCGTGCCCGGCACGCTTGTGCACCAGGGTGGTCTCGAGCTCACCGAAGGTCCACGATCGCTGACCGCTGCCGGTCCGGCCGACCTCGTCGGCGACCTCCGCCATCGCGTCGGCGAAGCTCGGCTGCAGCGGCTCCTTGAGGGCGGTCAGATCCTTGCCGGACCCCGCCACGTGGCCGGACTCCTCCACCACCCGGAATGTGGGCCGGAGGTGGGCCGGCACCTTCTCCCAGTCCCAGGCCTCGCGAGGCACGACGACCCCGGTGGTCGAGCGGAGGTAGCGCTCCAGCGCGGTGAGCAACGGCTCGTCCCCCGGTGGCACTGCGGTCAGGAACTCCCGCGCCGTGTTCGGTGCGGGGACGAAGCTGACCCGGAGGTTCTTCGGAAGGCTGCGGATCAGGCTGGTCACCAGCTCCTCACGCAGGCCGGGCACGTTCCAGGAGAAGTCGTCGGCGTCGACCCGGTTGAGGGTGGCTATCGGCACCTCGATGGTGAGTCCGTCGTCGGCCGCACCCGGCTCGAAGTGATAGCTGATCGGGAAGGTGAGACCCTCGTCCTCCCACGCGGTGGGGAAGTCCGCCTCGCGGACCTGCTCCGTGGTGTCGTGGGTCAGCATCGACGGGTCGAAGGTGAGCAGCTCGGGCCGTCGCTGCCGCTCCTTCTTCCACCACTGGTCGAAGTGCGCACCGCTGACCACCTCGGCACCCACCCGGGCATCGTAGAAGTCGAAGAGGGTGTGCTCGTCGACCACCAGATCCCGGCGGCGGGCGCGGTGCTCCAACTCCTCAGCCTCCTCGAGGAGGCGACGGTTTTCGGCATAGAACCGGTGCCGGGTGGTCCACTCGCCGTACACCAGCGCGTGCCTGATGAACAGCTCCCTGCTGAGGGCAGGATCGATCCGGCCGTAGTTCACCAGCCGGTCGGCGACCAGAGGTACGCCGTACAGCAGCACGCGCTCTCGGGCCATCACAGCCGCGCGCTTGCTGGACCAGTGCGGCTCGCTGTAGCTGCGTTTGACCAGGTGGCCGCCGAGGCGCTCGGCCCACTCGGGCTTGATGGCGGCGTTCTGCCGGGCCCATAGTCGTGAGGTCTCGACCAGCTCTGCACTCATCAGGAACTGCGGATTCTTCCCACGCAGGACGCTGCCCGGGAAGATCGCGAATCGGGTGCCGCGCGCACCGAGATACTCCCTCGGCCCGCGCGGACCGCGCGCCTGCGGGTCCCTCACGCGCTCCTCGAGCATCCCGATGTGAGAGAGCAGCCCGGAGAGCAGGGACTGGTGGATCCCGTCACTGTCGGGTAGGTCGGCAGGGCGGCCGACGTGCACCTTCATCTCCTTGCAGACCGCGCGCAGCTGACTCTCGAAGTCCTGCCATTCCCGAACCCGGAGGTAGTTGAGGTATTCGCGGCGGCACATCCGCCGGAACGCACTGGACGACAACGCCCGCTGCTGTTGGCGCAGGTAGCGCCACAGGTTCAGCCAGGTGAGGAAGTCCGAGGACTCGTCCTTGAAGCGGGCATGCTGCTGGTCGGCCTGAGCCTGCTGCTCGGCGGGTCGCTCTCGCGGGTCCTGCAGTGACAGGGCCGCGGCGATCACGATCACCTCGCGCAGACAGCCCAGCCGCTCCGCCTCCAGCACCATCCGGCCGAGCCGTGGGTCGATCGGCAGCCGCGCCAGTCGCCTGCCCAGCCGGGTCAGCCGAGGCCCCCTCCCTCGGCCCGAACCTGGTCGGCCCGAACCTGGTCGGCCCGAACCTGGTCGGTCCGGCGGGCCCGTCCCGCCGGTCGAGCCCGTCGGGGCCAGCGCACCGAGCTCCTCCAACAACTGCCTTCCGGCAGTCACGTTGCGTCGGTCGGGTGAGTCGACGAACGGGAACCGGGCGACGTCTCCGAGCCCGAGCGAGGTCATCTGGAGGATGACCGAGGCCAGGTTGGTGCGCAGGATCTCGGGGTCGGTGAACTCCGGCCGAGCCTCGAACTCCTCCTCGGAGTAGAGCCGGATCGCGATCCCGGCCTCCACTCGGCCACATCGCCCGGACCGCTGGTTGGCCGAGGCCTGGCTGATCGGCTCGATCGGCAGCCGCTGGACCTTCGTGCGCATGGAGTAGCGACTGATCCGGGCGACTCCGCTGTCGACGACGTACCTGACCCCTGGCACGGTCAGCGAGGTCTCGGCAACGTTGGTGGCCAACACGATGCGCCTGCCCTGGTGAGGCTGGAACACGCGGTGCTGCTCGGCGGCGGAGAGCCGGGAGTAGAGCGGCACGATCTCGAGCGAACGACCGCGCGGTGGTGCAGCCAGGTCGGTGAGGGCGTCGGCGGTGTCGCGGATCTCCCGTTCGCCGGGCAGGAAGACCAAGATGTCGCCCGGCCCCTCGGCAGTGAGCTCACGGATGCCGTCGAGGATGGCCTCGGTCTGGTCGCGCACGACCGGTTCGCCGTCGTCGTCCTGCTCCGGCAGCTCGACGAGCGGGCGGTAGCGGATCTCGACCGGATAGGTGCGCCCGGACACCTCGATGATCGGTGCCGGCCGACCGCGACGGTCGGCGAAGTGGGCGGCGAAGCGCTCGGGGTCGATGGTCGCCGAGGTGATGATCAGCTTCAGATCCGGCCGGCGCGGCAGCAACCGCTTGAGATAGCCGAGCAGGAAGTCGATGTTGAGGCTCCGCTCGTGCGCCTCGTCGATGATGATCGTGTCGTAGCGGCGCAGCTGCGGGTCCCGCTGCAGCTCCGCCAACAAGATGCCGTCGGTCATCAGCTTGATCCGACTGCTGCGGGAGGTGCGATCGGTGAACCGGACCTGATAGCCCACGACGTCACCGAGGCCCGAGCCGATTCCGTCGGCCGCGAGCTCCTCGGAGATCCGCTCCGCCACCGATCGCGCCGCGATCCGCCGCGGTTGGGTGTGTCCGATCAGCCCGTTTCCGCCTCGGCCCAGCTCTAGGCAGATCTTCGGCAGCTGGGTGGTCTTCCCCGAGCCGGTCTCCCCCGCCACAATGACGACCTGATGGTCCCGGATCGCGGCGGCGATGTCCTCACGTCGCTGGCTGACCGGCAGGTCGGCGGGGAAGGAGATCTGCGGATCGGCCATAGCGAGCCCCATTGTGCCCGGGGACGGAGGCCGTCGCCGAGCCGGTGACCGCATATCTGCGGCGGCGACCCCGCGCCATGTCGGCAGTCAGCCCAACTCGGGCCGAACGACACGGTCGCGCCGGCCAACCCCTAGCCGGCGCGCCGGAAACACCCGCAGAAACAACCCCGGACCCGTCTTCGCGAGCACTCTAACGGCGGGGGATGGTCGTGGCTCCCCCGAAGACCGAGCCGTTACCTAACCGTTGCGCGAGGAGTCTGCGGATGGCGACCTCTGGGACCGGTTGGTGTCGCCCCGATTGTTGTCGGAGTCGCCTGAGGAGCCGCCCGGGAGGCTGGGGCGGTCACTATCGCCGCCGCGCGAGCCGGTGGCGCCCTTTCCAGGACCGCGGCCAGCGCCCGGCCCGCCTGGTCCGCTGCCGCCTGGTCCGCCCCCGGGCCCCCAGCCACCCGGTCCCCCGCCACGGTCGCCCTTCATCGGTCCGTGCTGACCGAACTCACCACGAGGGTCACCCTGGTGGTGGGTCAGCGCATTGACCGTTGCTCCGCCGAGGGCACCCACGAGCAGGGCGACGGCCCCGATGCCGATCACTGCGGGCAGACGGAGCACCCGATCTTGCCAGCGCTGCGTCGGCGCGGTCACAGGCGCCGGCGGCAGTACGGCAGAGGACGCGATCGCCTGGGTATCGGCCTGTTCGGCCTCCTGGCCAGCGGCCTCGTTCGGCGGGTCCTGCGGCACTGGCGTCGATGACTGGTCACTCATACCAGCAGTGTGCGGCTGCCGACTGTGCTAGGCCTGTGAATCGGTGACGGGTCCAGACCAGTTGTCAGAACGTGTGGGGGAAGCGCATGGCCTGCTGTGCGATGCCCCGAGGGCGCTGCGCGGCGTTGCGGAATCTCGCGAGACGACCCGGGATGGCTTCGATTCCGCGCCTTGCCGAGTCGCTACCCTCCGGACAGGCCGTTCACAGCAATCTCACAGTCGATCAGATCAGGGTGGTCATATGGACCTGCTGCGCCCCGACGGTTCCCCCTTGCGTGTCCTCGTCGTCGACGACGAGGTGAACATCGCCGAACTGATCGCCATGGCCCTGCGATACGAGGGCTGGGAGGTGCAGCAGGCGCACACCGGCAGCAAGGCCGTGGCCGCCGCGAAGGATTTCCAGCCCGACGCGGTGGTGCTCGACGTGATGCTGCCGGACTTCGACGGTCTGGAGGTGCTGCGCCGGATCCACCGCACCGATCCCACCGTACCCGTCTTGTTCCTCACCGCCCGCGACTCGGTCGAGGATCGCGTCGCGGGCCTGACTGCCGGCGGCGACGACTACGTGATCAAGCCATTCTCGCTGGAGGAGGTCGTCGCCCGGCTGCGCGGGCTGATGCGTCGGGCGGGAGCGAGGAGCGCCGCCGAGCAGAACGTGCTCACCGTCGGCGATCTGGTGCTGGACGAGGACAGTCATGAGGTGTCTCGCGCGGGAGCAGACATCTCGCTGACCGCGACGGAGTTCGAGCTACTGCGCTACCTGATGCGCAACCCGCGACGGGTGCTGAGCAAGGCGCAGATCCTGGACCGAGTGTGGAACTACGACTTCGGTGGCCAGGCCAACGTGGTCGAGCTCTACATCTCCTACCTGCGCAAGAAGATCGACGTCGGGCGGGAGCCGATGATCCACACCATGCGCGGTGCCGGCTACGTGCTCAAGCCCGCTCCGGTCGACGGGTGAGATCCCTGACCGGTCGACTTGTTGCCACCGTGGTCGCGCTGGTGGCACTGGTCAGCCTGCTCGTCGTCGGGCTGACGACCGTCGCCATGCAGAGCTATCTTGCCCACCGCCTCGACGAGCAGGTGCTGCAGAGCCGCGTGGCCCCACCGCACCAGCTCGACCTGACGAACGGGCAGGGATCCGGCCCCGACGATGGTGGCCCGGGTGGCGCGACCGGGCCCGAAGACCAGAATCGGTACGGCGCACTCGGCACTCTGAGCGCCTTCCTCCCGGTCTCGGGCACCGCCGACGCCGTAGGCTCGGTGATCACCGGCGACGACGACGGCACCGACCTGACCGCCGCCGATCTCGCCGCACTCGACGACGTGCCGGTCGACGAGAAGGTGCATGTGGTGGACCTGCCCGACGCCGGTGAATACCACGTCGTCGCGCACAAGCTGATCGGCCAGTCCGGCAGCCAGGTCGGCCGGATGGTCGCCGGACTGCCGACCAGCGAGATCACCCGCACGCTGAACAGCCTGCTGACCCGTGGCGTCGCGGTCGCCGCGCTCGGGGTCGCCCTCACCGCCGGACTCGGCCTCGCGCTGGTGCGGCGCCAGCTTCGGCCGCTGCGCGAGGTGGCCGCCACGGCCCACCGAGTCTCCGAGATCCCCCTGGCCGAAGGCGAGATCAACCTGACCGAGCGGGTCCCCGAGCACCTGACCGACGAGCGGACCGAGGTCGGCCAGGTGGGCGCCGCTCTGAACACGCTGCTCAGCCATGTCGAGACCTCGCTCGACGCTCGCCATCGCAGTGAGCAGCAGGTCCGCCAGTTCGTCGCCGACGCTTCCCACGAGCTGCGCACCCCGTTGGCCACCATCATGGGCTACACCGAGCTCGCCCAGCGCCGCCCCGACGACGCCGCCGGCACTCAGACCGCGCTGTCGAAGGTCGGCGCCGAGTCCGAGCGGATGGCCGCGCTGGTCCAAGACCTGCTCCTGCTCGCCCGACTCGACGCCGGGCGGCCGCTGGAGCGCCATCCGGTCGATCTCTCCCGGCTGCTCATCGAGGCCGTCTCGGACGCGCGCGTCCTCGCGCCCGATCACGAGTGGCGGCTCGATCTCCCCGAGGAAGCCGTCGAGGTGGTCGGCGACGAGCAGCGGCTGCACCAGGTGGTCACCAACCTGCTCACCAACGAACGGCGACACACACCGGCCGGTACGACGATCACGGTAGCCGCTCGGCTCGGGGAGATCACCGGACAGATCACCGTGCACGACGACGGTCCCGGTTTCCCGGCCGAACTTGTCGACCAAGCCTTCGAGCGGTTCGCCCGCGCCGACACCGCCCGCTCCCGCACCGGCGAGGGCGGGGTCGGGCTCGGCCTCTCGCTGGTCAAGGCGATCGTGACCGCCCACGGTGGCGACGTCACGCTGACCAGTCGGCCCGGGGACACCACGATCACCCTCACCCTCCCCGCTGGCTGATCTCTGTGGCTCCAGCCGCGCCGGGCGAGCCTTCACAGGAAGGCGACAGCGAGGTATGAGGGGCGGCCCAGAGTCGCGGGCGACCGTCGCGGTGTGACTACCGACATCGCCACCACCCCCTCGTCTGCCTCGTCGACCGCCGTGGCCGACTCGTTGGCCGACACCGTCACCGCACCACCCGAGCGGCGGCGCCGTGGACATCGTGCTGACAGCGGCAACGGCTCGCCGCACCGTCCTCGACTCGAGCGCATCGGGCTGGCGGTCCTGCTGACCGGCACGGCCGTGCTCTACCTGTGGGGGCTGGACAAGTCCGGCTGGGCGAACTCGTTCTACTCCGCCGCAGCGCAGGCCGGCTCGCAGTCCTGGAAGGCCTTCTTCTTCGGCTCGTCGGACGCGGCCAACTCGATCACGGTCGACAAGACGCCGCTGGCGCTCTGGCCGATGGCTCTCTCGGTGCGCCTGTTCGGACTGTCGTCGTGGAGCCTGCTGGTGCCGCAAGCGCTCTTCGGGGTCGCCTCGGTCGCCCTGCTGACCGTGACCGTCCGCCGCATCACCCACTCCGCTGCGGCGGGCCTCGTGGCCGGCGCCGTCCTCGCACTCACGCCCGTGGCTGTGTTGATGTTCCGGTTCAACAACCCGGACGCTTTGCTCACTTTGTTGTTGATCGGGGCAGCCTATGCGACCGTCCGGGCGATCGAGCCGGACGCCCGCGCGCTGCGCTGGCTGATGATCGCGGGCGCACTGGTGGGGTTGGCGTTCCTGGCCAAGATGCTCCAGGCGTTCCTGGTGCTGCCGGGTCTGGTGGTGGCCTATGCGATCTTCGCCCACGGCCCCTGGCGGCGACGGGTCGGACATCTGGTCGCCGCCTTCCTTGCGATGGTGGTGGCCGGGGGCTGGTGGATCGCGATCGTCGAACTGTGGCCAGCGTCGTCGCGGCCCTACATCGGCGGCTCGCAGCACAACTCGATCCTCGAACTGGCGCTGGGATACAACGGCTTCGGTCGCCTCACCGGCGACGAGACCGGCTCGGTGGGTGGATCCGGCGGCTGGGGCGAAACCGGGCTGCTGCGGCTTCTCGACAGCGACAACGGCGGCCAGATCGGCTGGCTGCTCCCGGCCGCGGTGCTCCTCGGGGCCGGGAGCCTCTGGCTGGCGCGCCGCGACCGAACCCTGCTCGCCGGCCTCACCGTGTGGCTCGGCTGGCTCCTGGTCACCGGACTCACCTTCAGCCTGATGGCGGGGATCTTCCACCCTTACTACAGCGTCGCGCTGGCCCCAGCAATCGCCGCAACCCTCGGCATCGGCGGCTTCGTCGCCTGGCGCGAACGGCAGCGACCGATCGCTCGTGCGCTCCTGTCCAGCACGATCGCGGTGGCGGCCATCACCGCCTTCGTCTTGTTGGCCAGGTCCGCCGACTGGCTGCCTTGGCTGCGGTACGGCGTCCTCGGAGTCGGGCTGATTGTCGCGATCGGGCTGGTGCGCGTCGATCTGCTCTCCACCCGCGCTCGCGGCGTGGTCGCCGCTGCCGCGCTCATCACGGCCCTGGCCGGCCCGACGGCGTACTCCCTCCAGACGGCCTCCACCGGACACACCGGCTCCCTGCCAAGTGCCGGGCCGACAGTGTCGCAGTCCTTCGGCCGCGGCGGCGGACCCGGCGGAGGGCCGGGCGGTGGTGCTGGCGGCATGCCAGGCAACACGGCAGGCAGTCCTCCGGGTGGCACCGGCACGGGTGGTGGCACCGCCGGGCAGCCGTCGACCGGGAGCGCCCAGGCCAACGGTGCACCCACGAACAGAGCATCGACCGGCCAGGGTGGAGCCGGCGGTCCGGGCGCAGGTGGTGACGGTGGTGGCGGCCCCTCGGGGGCGGGCGGTCTGCTCGACACCAGCACGCCCGGCAGCGAGCTCACCGCACTGCTGAGCGCGGATGCGAGCTCCTACACCTGGGTAGCGGCCGCCGTCGGCTCACAGACGGCAGCGGGCTACCAGCTCGCGACCGAGGCACCGGTGATGGCCATCGGCGGGTTCAACGGGAGCGACCCGAGCCCCACTCTGGCCGAGTTCCAGGCCTACGTCGCCGCCGGCAAGATCCACTACTTCATCGCCGGCAGCGGCTTTGGTGGCCAGATGGGCGGCAGCAACAACTCCTCGCAGATCGCGTCCTGGGTGGAGGAGAACTTCACTGCCCAGACGGTCGACGGAGTCACCGTCTACGACCTCACCGCGGATTCGGCCGGGAGCGCATCGTGAGCGCGCTCGAGGCGCTCGCACCCAGCCCTCCCTGCTTGGAGGTCGTCTTGCCGGTCTACAACGAGGAGCGGGCGCTACCGGACGCCGTACGTCGCCTCACCAGGCATCTCGCCACGTTGCCGTGGAGCTGGCAGGTCACCATCGCGGACAACGCGTCGACCGACGCAACGCCACTGGTGGCGCGGCGGCTCGCGTCCGAGTACGCCGGCGTGCGAGTCGTGCAGCTCACCGAGAAGGGCCGCGGGCGCGCGCTCAAGCGGGTCTGGGAGGCCTCGGTTTCCGAGGTGTTGGTCTATATGGACGTCGACCTCTCCACCGACCTGAAGGCACTGATGCCGCTAGTGGCGCCGCTGCTGAGCGGCCACTCCGACCTGTCGATCGGCAGTCGGCTGAGTCGCACCTCCCGCGTCGTCCGGGGCCCCAAGCGGGAGCTGGTGTCGTGCGGCTACAACGTCTTGCTGCGCTCGACGCTAGGTGCTCGGTTCAGCGATGCACAGTGCGGCTTCAAAGCGATCCGGCGGGACGTGGCGGAGGCCCTGCTGCCGCTGGTCGAGGACGACACCTGGTTCTTCGACACCGAACTGCTGGTCCTGGCCGAGCGCGCTGGCCTGCGCATCCACGAGGTGCCGGTGGACTGGGTGGACGACCCGGACTCGCGGGTCGACATCGTCCGCACGGCCCTGGACGACCTCGCCGGCATCCGCCGGCTGGGCTGGGGGCTGCTGACCGGCAAGCTGCCCCTCGACGAGGTCCGCGAACGATTCGGGACCGCCCGAGCCAGCCAAAGCATCGCGCCCCAGGCGGCGATCTTCGCGGTCGTCGGCGGGCTGAGCACCGTCGCCTACGGGCTGCTGTTCCTCCTGTTCCGACAGCTGGTTCCCGCGCAGGCAGCCAACCTGGCGGCACTGCTGGTCACAGCCGTGGCTAACACTGCGGCCAACCGGCGGTTCACCTTCGACACCCGTGGGCCTGGAGCGCTGCGCCACCATCTCCAGGGTCTTGTGGTCTTCGCCCTCGGCCTGGGCTTCACTTCCGCCGCGCTCTGGGCGCTGAACACCACCGAGGGCGCCGATCATCCGCTGGTCGAGGTGATCGTGCTGACCGGCGCCAACCTCGTCGTCACCGTCCTCCGCTTCCTCGCCATGCGACTGTGGATCTTCCGCGCTCCGCCCGTGGTTGACCAGCACGTGGAAGACAAGCAGTTGGTTGGCGCCTCAGCCTCGGGTGAGGGACGTGGCGAGGGGTAGCACACCAGAGGACTTCGCCCGGAACAGAGCCGCCGGACGACCCCTACCAACGGCTGAGGGACGGCTCTCGCCCGTCTCGACGACGAAGTCCTCGGTGCGGCGCATCTTGCGCTGGAAGTTGCCGGCGTCGAACTGGGTGTCCCAGATGACCTCGTAGACGTGCCGCAGCTCCGACAGCGTGAACTCCATCCCGACGAAGGCGGTCGCCAGGGTGGTGTACTCCAGCTTGGCCCGGACTCGCTCCAGCGCATCGGTGAGGATCCGGCGGTGGTCGAAGGCGATCCGGCGCCGGCCGGCCAACAGCGGCGCGATCGGCACCCACCTCACGTCGGCCGCATCATCGCCGGCGTGTGCCTGCACCGGCTCCGGGAGCACCGCGAGGTGCGCCACGCTGACGACCCGCCCGCGCGGATCGCGCCGCGGTGTGCCATAGGTGCCCAGCTGCTCGAGCACGACCCCGGTCACGCCGGTCTCTTCCTCGAGCTCGCGCCGGGCGGCCTCGATGAGATCCTCGCCGGGGTCGACGAAGCCGCCCGGCAGCGCGAGGGAGCCCCGATGCGGCGCGGATCCGCGGCGAATCAGCAGGACGCACAGCTCGTCGTCGCTGATCGTGAAGATCGCGACGTCGGCGGTGACGTAGAAGATCGGGTACTCGCTCGTGTACACCACCCGATCGACCGTAGTTGTCTCTCTGACAACAGACAACAGCCCTGGTTCGCTGCGGGGCATCTGCCGCGGTCTTCTTGCGTCTGCCGCGGTCTTGTGGTGGCAGAGTGCCTTGTATTCCGGGTCCTCAGCCACCACAGCACCGCGGCAGACGGGGCGGGATGCGGAACACCCGACCGTGAGACGGTGTGCCCATGAGGTCACTCGACGGCAAGGTTGTGGTCATCACCGGCGCCGCCTCAGGAATAGGTCGGGCACTGGCTGTCGAGGCGGCCGGACGCGGGGCGCGCGTGGCCCTCTCCGACATCGACCAGGTCGGCCTGGCCCAGACCGCTCGACTGGCGCAGACGGCCGGCGCCCGCGAGGTCCGCACGGACCGGCTCGACGTCGCCGACCGCGCGGCATACGCCGTCCATGCCGCGGCCGTCGCCGACCACTTCGGGGTCGTGCACGTGCTCGTCAACAACGCCGGCGTGGCCCTGTCGGGTGACATCACCGACCTGTCCTATCAGGACCTGGACTGGATCGTGGGCGTCAACTTCTGGGGCGTGGTGCACGGCACCATGGAGTTCCTGCCGCACCTGATCGCCAGCGGCGACGGCCACGTGGTGACCTTGTCCTCGTTGTTCGGCCTGGTCTCGGCACCCCGCCAGAGCGCCTACAACGCCACCAAGTTCGCGATCCGCGGCTTCAGCGAGGCGCTGCGGGAAGAGATGCTGGTCGCCGGCCATCCGGTCGGCGTGACCGTCGTCCATCCCGGTGGCGTGCGCACCGCCATCGCTCGCAACGCCCGGTCCGCGGGGGACCTCGATCACGACCAGGCCGCCCGCGCCTTCGACGAGCAACTCGCCCGGACGGAGCCCGAACGCGCCGCCGAGATCATCGTCAAGGGCATGCTGGCCGGCAAGGCTCGAGTGCTCGTGGGTGCCGATGCACACACCGTCCACCACCTCGCCAAGCTGCTCGGGTCGCGCTACCAGGACATCGTGGCGGCCCGGGTCAGACGACAGCGGGCAGAGGAGGGCACTCAAGCCGCGACGCCAGCGGCGGGGCGATGAGGTTCCCCTGGGGCAGCACGGTCCGCGTCTCGACCCTGAAGTGGCCGGATCGGCCGCACTGGAACTTCGCCGGGAGCTACCTCGGCGCGGACGCTCACGGCGACTGGATCGGCTACCCGACGGGCAGCACCTTCGAGCGCCCCGGAGCGTCGTACGTCTCCCCGGTCGACCAGGTCACCCTCGTCCCCACCGACGGCGCTGAGACGCTTCTATGGGTTGTCAACCTGTAGAAGCGTCTGGGTGGCTGGCCGCCTTCCACGGTCGCGGCGGCCCGCTGCGGGTCTACATCGACCTCACCACGCCCGCGGCCTGGCAGCACGACCGGGTCAGCTGCGTGGACCTCGACCTCGACGTCTACGAGCTTCCCGACGGCACGGTCACTCCCCCGGAGCTGGCAGGGCGTCGATGGACTCGAGCTCACCAAGCCCGGTGAGCAGCAACAGGTCGACCACGATCGAGCGCAGCTGCGCGAGCACGACGTCGGCCGAAAGGTCGCCGGTCCGCTCAAGGCGACCGGTGTCCTGGCCGACGCTGATCAATGCCGGTCGCGCCGCCGACGGCAGACGCTCGGCCCGCAGCTCCTCGGCGATCAGATCCGTCGCGGTGGCCAAGTCGCTGGCCACCAGTGCATAGGACCGAGGCACCGGTCGTTGGTGGTAGGCCGCGACGGCGGTGCGCCGGACCAGCACCCGGGTGCTGCGCAGCGCCCGGTCGAGCGGGTCGACCAGCTCGGCCACCTGCCGAACACCGGGCCCGTGCCGCAAGCGGAACGGTGACGAAGCGACCACGGCGAGGCCCTCGGCCGCAGCGTCCTGCAGCTCCCGGATGAGCGCGTCGGTGGCGCGGGCATCCGCCAGCAGGTCCAGGGCCGGCTCGATCTGGTTGTCGACCATCACGCGACTGGCCGCTCGGAGCAGGTCGGCGACCTTCCGCACCACTGCAGCGGCCTGCTCTCGTGGCCGACGCAGCGGCGCCGCCGGGACCACCGCGGCCGCGACCAGGGCAACCCCGCCGCCGATCAACGCATCGGTCCACCGGGTGAACCCTGCGCCCGGCGCCGGGAGGAGCGTCGCCGCGACGATCGACTGCACCGCGGCCTGCGTGATCAGCAGCTGGCCGGCATCCACCAAGATGGCCACGGACATCGCCGCCGCCACGATCAGCGTCAGCTGCCACGCGCCGGAGCCGATCGTGGTTGCGATCAGGTCCGCCACCATCACCCCGACCGCGACCCCGACCGTCACCTCGGCGACTCGACGGAGTCGTTGACCGTAGGACGTCCCCAAGCAGACGACCGCAGCCACCGGCGCGAAGAAGGCGTGCTGGTGACCCAAGACGTCGGTCGCTACGAACCAGGCGATCCCGGCCGCGATCGCGCTCTGCCCGATGTGCCAGCTCTTGGCTCGCCACCGCTGCAGCCGGATCGCCAGCGACAGCCGGCCACGGGCCAGCGCCGCCGCCATGACGGGCTCCGGCGCCCCGCCCGCCAGCGGCGCGGCTCCGGGATCAGGTGACGCGGCCTCCACACCGCTCGATCCTGCCATGCCCGCCTGGACGATCACCGTCGCTCACCAAGACGACGCCAGACAGACCCCTCGACGCGGGGCCACCACGCCAGACGTTGCCTGCTGAGGCCCGAGCAGCGAGGATCACGGACATGGCCACGCCCTTGGACCCGACCGCTCTCGGCTTCCTCCTCGCAGAGAACCGTCGCGTCCCGATGCACGTGGCCGGGCTGCACCTCTACCGCAGACCAGAGGGGGCGGGGCGCAACTATTCACGGGAGTTGTTCGAGGAGCTGCGGGGCCAAGACGACGTGGCGCCGCTGTTCCGCAAGCGAGTCCATCGCTCGATCAAGACCGGTGGGCAGTATGTGTGGGTCGACGACGACCAGTTCGACATCGACTACCACGTCCGCCACTCGGCGCTGCCCAAGCCCGGTCGCGTGCGGGATCTGCTCGAGCTGGTGTCCCGGTTGCACTCGACCCGGATGGCGCGGGAGCGGCCGTTGTGGGAGTGGCACATCATCGAAGGGCTTCGTGACGGTCGGATCGCGATGTACGTCAAGCTCCACCACGCCTTGGTCGACGGTGTCGCCGCCAGCCGGCTGACCCAGAGCATGCTCACCACCGACCCCGATCGGCGTGACCTGCCGGCTCCGTGGTCGACCCATCCACCGGCACGGACCGCCCACGCCCAGGAGGCGGCCACGCACACCACGGAGCGAGTCCCGACCGCAGCCCTCCAACAGGCGCTGTCGATGGCCGGCGAGGCGGCCGGACTGCCCAAGGCGCTGCTCGACACCCTCAACCGGAGCATGCGCAACGAGACCTCGACGCTCTCCCTCTACGCCCCTCGGACGATCTTGAACCAGAAGATCACCGGCTCGCGTCGCTTCGCCGCCCAAAGCTGGCCGATCGAGCGGATCCGGTCGGTCAGCAAGGCCACCGGCACCACCATCAACGACGTCGTCTTGGCGATGAGCAGCGGGGCCATCCGCGCCTACCTGCTCGACCTCGACGCCCTCCCCGAGACGACGATGATCTCGATGGTGCCGGTCGGGCTCAAAGCGAAGGAGGCCGGCCGAGCCTCGATGGAAGGCGGCAACGCGGTCGGCGCAGTGATGGTCAAGCTCGGCACCGACCAGGCCGATCCCGCCGACCGTCTGCGCGTGGTCCACGAGTCCATGCGCGACGGCAAGCAGGCGTTGTCGGCGATGACACCGCTGCAGATCCAGGCGATGAGCGCGATCGGCCAGGCTCCGGCGATCCTGCCGAGCCTGTTGGGGCTCCCGAGCGCGATGCGACCGCCGTACAACCTCGTGGTCAGCAACGTCCCCGGGCCGCGGGTGCCGCACTTCTTCAACGGGGCCGAGCTGCTCGGCACCTATCCGGTCTCGATCCCCATCGACGGGATGGCGCTCAACATCACCTGCACGTCCTACTCCGACAGCATGGACTTCGGGCTCACCGGCTGCCGGCGCACCGTCCCCCGTCTGCAACGGATCCTGACCCATCTCGACGACGAGCTGACCGCTCTCGAGAGTGCCACCGGAGTCGCCTGACCCCCAGGGACGTGATAGCCCCGGTAGCCCCGCGACCTGCCCCGGCGACCAGTCCGAGTGACCCCCGCGGGCCGCCCCGTCAGGGCCGACGCTCCTCGAACCCGCCGCCGAACTGTTCGGCAACGGCGCGCAGCCGGACCCGGGTGATGTCGGCGACGGTGGTCAGACCCGCGCGGGCGGCGTTCGATCCCGGGCGGGTCGGCTCGGCGCTGTTGATCGAGAGGCACTGACGCGTGCCGCCGTCGGCGGCGTTGAGCAGCGCGACCGCGTGTCCGGTGGTGCCACTCCCGGCGAAGAAGTCGAGGACCACCGCGTCGGCCGGCATCGTCGCCACGATCCGGCGTAGCAGGCCGGTCGGCTTCGGGGACTCGAAGACATGGCCGACCAGTGTCTTCAGCTCCGCCACCGCGGTGTCGGTGGAGCCGATCTCCTCCGAGGGCCAGATGGTGCGCAGCTTCTTGCGGCGGCCCGGGTGGAGCCAATCCTTCTGGAAGATGTCGACCCGCTCACCGCGACGACCTCGGATGAGCTTGCAGATCACGTCCTCTGGTTGCCGCTCCACCTTCGCCGCCGACCAGCGCCACACCGCCGGGCTGCCGTCGCCGAAGACCGGCAGCACCTCGACCGAGCCCGGGAACGGCTCCGCCGAGACGCGGCCGCTGCCCGGATCCCCCCAGAGCGGGAAGTGCATCGTGCGTGCGGTGACCGGGTTGAACTTCTTGTTGGTGTTGCGCAGCGGCAGGTGCCGCAGCCTGCGCCCGTCGGCCTCGACCAGCGGGAAGTCGGCTGGGTTGACCAGGTCGGCACTGGTGGCGTCGAGGCGGCACTCGGTCAGGTCGCGGGCATACACCAGCAGGTATTCGTGGCTGGTGGCGAACCCCCAGCCGAGCTGACGCCCCTTCGGGTTCAGATTCACCACGATCTGCGCCACGAAGTTGTCCTCGCCGAACACCTCGTCCAACAGCAGCCGGAGATGCGCCACCTCGTTGTCGTCGATGCTCACGAACAGCGCACCGGTCAGCGCCAACGTCTCCCGCGCCGCCTGCAGCCGTGGCCGCATCATGGTCACCCACGCCGCATGCCGGGTGGCCCGGCTCCCCTGTCCGACACCGTGCCTGAAGTCGTCGCGGTAGGCGAACTCGTTGCCGGTGTTGTAGGGCGGGTCGATGTAGATCAGATCGACGCTCCGCGCAGGCAACGCGGGCAGCACCTCGAGGTTGTCACCCTCGATGAAGACGTTCCACGGCCGCGCCGCGCGAGCTGTCCTCGCTCCCACTCTCAGCGCAGCTCGTCGTCAGTGCAGCTCGCGCTGTCGACGCCCGGGCATGCGAGGGCCCTTGGAGCGACGCACGTCTTCCGGGTGCACCCGTCGAGACAGGTCGGCGTGCTGCAGCAGGATCGCGAACGGGAGGTCTTGCGGGGGGTACGACGAGATGGGCAGGTCGCCGGTGAACACGACGTACATCGTCTTGCCCTGAGGAGCGATCTTGAGGATCGAGCCGTCGACGACACCCGAGGCATGCGCCAACGCCTTGCGCCGGTTGTTGAGGCTCAACGCCCGCTTGGTCGCCGCGGAGGCGGCCTGCTTGCCACCCTTGTCCCAGGCGATCTTGGCCTGCGGGCCGTACTTCACCGCCAGCATCGCACCGGCCGCCGCCACCTTGGCAGCCTTGCTGGTCTTCGACATCTGGGACTCCTCCCTCAGTTACCGCGGAGATTACCGGTCGACGGCAAGGCGGGCTTGAGCGGCATCGGCCCGACAGCCCAAGCAGCACCCCGGGACCGGCCGCCGCATCGCACCTCTCCCGGAGTGCCTACTCCGCCGGAGGCGGGGCCAAGTCGGCGGGGACGCTGACCAGGGCAACCGTCGTCATCGGCAGCAGGCACTCCGGTGGCGAGCTCTCCAGCGGCGCTGCCCGCAGCATCACTCGCCCACCACCCGCGCTGACCCGCACGTCGGTCGGCACGCCGCAGCCGAAGGCGATCACGGCACCCACCAGCACACGGTCCGAGCCGAGGTCCGCCGAGTCGACCGCGCGGGCGATCCGCCTGCCCAGGGAGGGGTGGGCGAACTGGGTGGCGAACCGATCGATCTGGGTCTGGTCGTCGAGCCGGACGGCGACCGGCGACACCCGGCCGCCCGCGTTCGGCCCGGTCAGGATGGCAACGGTCTGCGCGTCGTCGACCGGCGTGGGCTTGACCTCCGTCGAGGTCGAGGTGGTGCTCTCGCTGCTGGGAGTAGTGCTACCGCTGGTCGAGGAGTCACCGCACCCGGCAGCCGTCAGACTCACGACGGCCAGCGCCGCGACCGCCGACACCCGGAACGGTCGGCGCGCGGCCCTTCTCGAGTTGTCGCACAGCCTCATGCACCCCATGGTGACTCAGACGGCCGTGCGTGGACCACGGTTCCCACCCGGTCGCCACCACCCAGACCATCTGGGGGACACTGGCGCGGTGCCTCGCTTCACCCGCGCCGAGCTGGAGTCGTTCCGCGACGCGGAGGTGCCCGACCTGTTGGGCCCGACGGTCCGGCTGCTCTTCGTCGGCATCAACCCGGGCCTGTGGACGGCAGCGACACAGACCCACTTCGCCCACCCGGTCAACCGCTTCTACCCTGCGCTGCTGCGGGCAGGGGTCATCGACCGACCGATCGACCCGGCCGCCGGGATGACCGACGAGGATCGCCGCTACCTCCTCGATCGCGGGATCGGCATCACCAACCTGGTCCGTCGCGCCACCGCCCGTGCCGCCGAACTGACCGACGGCGAGCTCTACGAAGGCGGCCAGCGGCTGGTCGAAACGGTCAAGCGCTCCGGGGCCGCGGTGGTGGCGGTCGCCGGCGTGACGGCGTACCGCGTCGCCTTCCAGCAGCGTCGCGCCACCCTCGGCGAGCAGCCCGACCACTTGGCCGGAGCACGACTCTGGGTGGTGCCCAACCCGAGTGGCCTCAACGCCCACGAGACAGTCGATTCACTAGCCGAGGCGTACGCCGCCCCCGCCCGCGCCGCCGGCGTACTCCCCTGATCGAGGCAATTTGAGTTAGACGGTCCCGATTGGCTGCTCCGTCGCACGGAAACCAGCCAATCGGGACCGTACTGACTCAAATCCTGACGTGGGCTGTGGACGGAGACCCCGCGTCACTCAGGGAAGGGCTGCTCCTTGCCGAGCACGGTCAGGCCGTCTTGGACCAGGAAGCCGCGGGCGAGGTCCTCCTCGGGGTCGACCCCGATCCGCGCGTTGGCGGGGACCACCACGTTCTTGTCGAGGATCGCGCGGCGTACGACGGCGCCCGCACCGATCCGCACCCCGTGCATCAGGATCGAGTCGGCGACCTCGGCGTCGGTCTCGACGCGGGCGGCCGGCGAGAGCACCGAGCGGTAGACCCGGCCACCGGTGACCACGACCCCGGGCGAGAGCACGGTGTCCTCGGCCACCGGGATCCGCTGCCCCTCACCGCGGACCAGCTTCGCCGGCGGCTGCGGGCCGTAGGAGGTGTAGATCGGCCACTGGAAGTTGTAGAGGTTGAACACCGGAAGCGGCGCCACCACATCCATATGGGCGGCGTAGTAGGACGCCAGCGACCCGACGTCGCGCCAATAGCCGCGGTCGCGGTCGGAGGCGCCGGGGACCTCGTTGTCCTTGAAGTCGTAGACCCCTGCTCGGCCCTGCGCCACGAAGGCCGGCACGATGTCGCCGCCCATGTCGTGGGCCGATCCGCTCATCACCGCGTCGTCGGTCACCGCCGAGACGAGCGCGTCGGCGTCGAAGACGTAGTTGCCCATCGAGGCGAGCACCTCATGCGGGCTGTCCGGCAGGCCAGTGGGGTTCTTCGGCTTCTCCAGGAACTCCCTGATCCGGCCGGTGTCACGGGGATCGACGTCGATCACGCCGAACTGGTCGGCCAGCCCGATCGGCTGCCGGATCGCGGCCACCGTGCAGGCGGCGCCGGACTCGACGTGCTGGTCGACCATCTGGGCGAAGTCCATCCGGTAGACGTGGTCGGCACCGACGACCACGATGATGTCGGGCTTCTCGTCCCTGACCAGGTTGAGGGACTGGAAGATGGCATCGGCGCTGCCGAGATACCAGTGCTTGCCGACCCGCTGCTGCGCCGGCACCGGGGCGACATAGTTGCCGAGCATCGTCGAGAGCCGCCAGGTCTGCGTGACGTGCCGGTCCAGGCTGTGTGATTTGTACTGGGTGAGGACGACGACCTGCAGGTAGCCGGCGTTGACGACGTTGGACAGCGCGAAGTCGATCAGACGGTAGATCCCGGCGAACGGCACCGCCGGTTTGGCCCGGTCGGCGGTGAGCGGCATCAGCCGCTTGCCCTCGCCACCGGCGAGCACGATGGCCAACACCTTCTTGCGGGACCGGCGGCGTCGCACCGCGGGCGACTCGGGAACGGTGCTCATGTTCGGCAGGCTAGTCGCTGGATCACCTGTGTTCCATGTGCTGTCCAGCCCGACGGCGCAGCGGTAGTTTCAGTCCGTGCGAATCGACGTGTTGACCAAGGAGTATCCCCCGGAGATCTACGGCGGCGCGGGGGTGCATGTCGCCGAGCTGGTCCGCGCGCTGCGGGCGATCCCCGATCTCGAGACGCGTGTCCGAGCGTTCGGCGCGCCACGCTCCGAGCCGCTGACGACGTCGTACGCCGACCTGGCCGAGCTCGGCTCCGCCAACGGCGCGGTCAAGACGCTGGGTGTCGACCTGGCCGTCACCACCGGCTGTGCCGGGACCGACCTGGTGCACTCACACACCTGGTATGCCAACTTCGCCGGGCACCTGTCCGCGCTGCTGTACGACGTCCCGCACGTGATCACGGCCCACTCGCTGGAGCCGATGCGCCCCTGGAAGGCGGAGCAGCTGGGCGGCGGCTATGCCGTGTCGTCGTGGGTGGAGCGGACGTCCTACCTGGCGGCGGCAGGCGTCATCGCGGTCTCCGCGGCGATGCGCCAAGACGTGCTGCGCTCCTACCCCGACATCGATCCCGACAAGGTCCACGTGGTGCTCAACGGCATCGACACCGAGGACTGGCGGCCCGCTCCCAACCCGGACCGGATCCGCAAGCTGGGCGTCGACCCGGATCGGCCTCGGGTCGTCTTCGTGGGTCGGATCACCCGTCAGAAGGGGCTGCCGCTCTTCTTGCAGGCGGCGGCCCAGCTGCCGCCGGAGGTGCAGCTCGTCTTGTGCGCCGGGGCGCCGGACACCCCGGAGATCGAGGCCGAGGTGGTCGACCTGGTCGACGGCCTCGCCGCCACTCGCACCGGCGTGGTGTGGATCCGCGAGATGCTGCCGCGCGCGGACGTGATCGCCTTGCTCAGCGGCGCCACCGCGTTCGTCTGCCCGTCGATCTACGAGCCGCTGGGCATCGTCAACCTCGAGGCGATGGCCTGCGAGACGGCGGTGGTGGCCACGGCCACCGGCGGCATCCCAGAGGTCGTCGTGCCGGGCGAGACGGGCCTGTTGGTCCCGATCGAGCAGGCCGACGACGGCACCGGGACTCCGCTGAACCCCCAGCAGTACGTCGACGACTTCGCCGCCGCGCTCAACGAGATCGTCGCCGACCCGGACCGAGCCGCCGCGATGGGCCGAGCCGGGCGCCGGCGCGCGATCGAGGACTTCAGCTGGGCCGGCATCGCCCAGCAGACGCTCGAGGTCTACCGCGCCGTCGCCCACTGATCGTCTCGCAATATGGATGCTCCATCCACATCGTGATACCTGCCGACCGCTGAGCCGGTGAAGTCCCTAGCGTGGACTCGCCGACCGCACACGGCGCCCGGGCTACCCGTGCCCTGAGAGTCGTGCTCGGAAACTTGCCCCGAGAGGACCACCCGATGACGTTCCAGCCCGAGACCCTGGCGGTTCATGCCGGCCAGGAGGAGGCCGACTCCGCGACCAACGCCCGCGCCGTGCCGATCTACCAGACGACGTCCTACGTCTTCAACGACACCGACCATGCTGCCGACCTGTTCGCGCTGCGCGAGCCAGGGAACATCTACACCCGGATCATGAACCCCACCCAGGACGTCTTCGAGCAGCGCATCAACGCCCTCGAGGGCGGCGTCGGCGCGCTGGCGACCTCCTCGGGGTCCTCTGCGGTGACCTACTCGGTGCTCAACCTGTGCTACGCCGGCGACAACATCGTGGCGCTGTCGACGCTGTACGGCGGCACCTACGCACTGTTCGCGCACACCCTTCCGCAGTTCGGCATCGAGGTGCGCTTCGTCGACCCCGAGAAGCCGGAAGAGCTCGCCCAACACATCGACGACAAGACCCGGTTGGTCTTCGGCGAGACCGTGGGCAACCCTCGGATCAACGTCATCGACCTCGACGCCTGGGCCGCGGCCGCGCACGAGCACGGGCTGCCCTTCATCGTCGACAACACCGCGCCCACGCCGTACCTCTGCCGCGCCTTCGACCACGGTGTCGACGTGGTGGTGCACTCGGCGACCAAGTACATCGGCGGGCACGGCACCTCCGTCGGCGGCGTGATCGTCGACTCGGGCAACTTCGACTGGACCGCCCACGCCGACCGCTTCCCCGGGTTGACCCAGCCCGACGGCGCCTACCACGGCGTGGTGTGGACCGAGGCGGTCGGCAACCTCGCCTACATCATCCGGGCGCGGACCGTGCTGCTGCGCAACACCGGTGCCGCGGTGGCGCCGCTGAACTCGTGGCTCTTCTTGCAGGGTCTCGAGACGCTGCACCTGCGGATGGAGCGACACAGCGAGAACGCGCTGGCGGTGGCCCGCTACCTCGCCGACCACCCGGCCGTGGCCTGGGTGAACTACCCCGGCCTGGACTCCTCGGCGGACAAGGCGGTGGCGGACCGGATCTTCACCGGCAAGGGCTACGGCGGCTTGGTGTCGTTCGGCATCAAGAGCGGCCGCGCGGGCGGCGAGACCTTCATCGAGGCGCTCGGGCTGTTCAGCCACCTGGCCAACATCGGCGACGCCAAGTCGCTGGCGATCCACAACGCCACCACCACCCACAGCCAGCTCACTCCCGAGGAGCTCGAGGCCGCCGGCGTGCCCGAGGACATGGTCCGCCTGTCCATCGGGATCGAGAACGTCGACGACATCATCGCCGACCTCGACCAGGCACTGGCGAAGGCCGGTGCCTGACCAGGAGTCATCCGACCCCCGTCAGCGGGTCGTCCTGTTCACCCCGGACGACCCGCTGACGCTGGACGGGGGCGGCCGGCTCGACCACGTCGAGGTCGCCTTCGAGACCTGGGGCACCCTCAACGGGGACGCTTCCAACGCCGTCCTGGTCTGCCATGCCCTGACCGGAGACTCGCACGCGTCCGGCACGGCCGGCCAACCCGGCTGGTGGGACACCATGGTCGGCCCCGGCCGACCGGTGGACACCGATCGCTTCTTCGTGATCTGTCCCAACCTGCTCGGCGGCTGCCGCGGGACCACCGGGCCGACGTCGATCGACCCCGCCACCGGGTCGCCGTACGCCTTGGAGTTCCCGCTCCTCGAGGTGCGCGACTTCGTCACCGTGCATCGGCGGCTGATCCGTCGGCTCGGGATCGAGCGACTGCTCGCGGTCATCGGCGGCTCGCTCGGCGGCATGCAGGCGCTGCAGTGGGCGCTGGACGCTCCTCACGAGGTCGGCAACGCGGTCGCCATCGCGGCCAGCAGCCGTTTGTCGGCGCAGAACATCGCGTTCTCCGCGGTCGCTCGCGCGGCGATCATGCGGGACCCGGAGTTCGCCGACGGTCGTTACATCGACCATCCCGACGTCGAGGGACCCCGCACCGGGCTGGCGATCGCCCGGATGATGGCGCACATCACCTATCTGTCCGAGCAGGCGATGGCCGAGAAGTTCGGCCGCCGGATTCAGGACGCCGACGAGCCGCGACGACGCTTCGGGGTCGACTTCGCGGTCGAGTCCTACCTCGAGCACCAGGGACAGACCTTCCTGGACCGCTTCGACCCGCTGTCCTATCTCTACCTGAGCCGGTCGCTGGACTACTTCGACCCGTTCGCCGAGCCGGGGGCCACTGACGTCCTTGCGGCGGCCTGCGCCGCGGGCCGGGGCACCACCTTCCTGGTGGCGTCCTTCGACTCCGACTGGCGCTTCGCGACCGCCCACTCGCGTCGGATCGTGCGGGTGCTGGAGCGGGCCCGGGTGCCGGTCTCCTTCCGTGAGATCTCCGCCCCGCACGGCCACGACTCGTTCCTCCTCGACGACGGCGACTATCTGGCCACCGTGCGTGCCTTCGTGGACCGGGCGGGTGAGGAGACGGTGGGTACAGCCGGCGTTGGTTCCGGCGCCGAGGCAGGCACGCGCGTCGGCAGCGCGGACACCGAGGGAGGTCCGTCCGATGCGACCTGACCTGGAAGTCGTCGCCGGGCTGGTCGAGCCTGGCTCCCGCGTCCTCGACCTCGGCTGTGGGGACGGCGCTCTGCTGGCCTTCTTGCACGCCGAGCTCGGTTGTCCGGGCACCGGCGCGGACAGTGACGCCGCGTCGTTGCGAACCGCGATCCGACGAGGCGTCTCCGTCATCGAGCTGGACCTGGACCGCCAACTCGGCGAGTTCGCCGACGGCTCCTACGACCTGGTCGTGGTCTCCCAGACCTTGCAGGCCACCCGGCATCCCGACATCGTCTTGGAGGAGGTCGCCCGGATCGCCGGATGCGGGATCGTCTCGGTGCCCAACTTCGGGCTCTGGAAGCATCGCGCCGGGCTGCTCGTGCGGGGCAGGATGCCGGTCTCGGCCGAGCTGCCGCACCCGTGGTACGACACCCCCAACATCCACCTGGCCACCCTGGCCGATCTGGAGGACCTCTTCGGCGCCTTGGGTTTCGACGTACGCCGCCGCGTCCTGCTCGATGCCCACGGTCAGGCCGTCTCCGGTCTCCGCGAGCGCGGCCCCGCCAACCTGACCGCCTCCGCCGCCGTCTACCTGATCGAGGCCCGACCCACCTGACTCGGCCCGGCCGGGAGACGGACTCGAGCCCACTTCCCGTGCACAGTTGACGGCGCGGGCCCGGCCCGTGCGGACCTGTGGAGAGAGCCGGCGCGGGATCGGTGCCACCGATCACAGTCGGGCCATGACCTATCGACCAGTGATCACCAGTCAGGCCGACCTCGAGCGGGTGTGGCGTCATCTGATGCAACCACTCGGCTTCAGCAGGGAGAGCCTGTGGTTCATGTTCCTCGACAGCAGTGGTGCCGCCGTGCCCCAGCTGACTCAGCTTGAGCAGGCCGAGGAGCCACCCGACCGGGAGACGGCAGCCGCGATGACGCAGCATCTGGCCGGCCTGGCCAGAGAGGTGGCCGGCCAGGGCGGTCGGGTCGCTTTCCTGCGGAGTCGGCCAGGGGGTGGCGGGCCCACCGCTCGCGACCGGAGCTGGGCCAATACGCTCGCCGAGGGGTGCCGAGAGGCCGACCTGCCGTGCGAGGTGTTCCATCTCGCCACGGACCACGACATCATCCCGATGCCCTACGACGAACTGATCGCGGTCGGCGTCTGACCCGAGGATCCGATCGGCAGGATCTCGGGGCGACCGGACCCCGGAGCGCGTGCCCACAGCACCCGCTCAGCCGGATACGCTGGCAGTCCTATGGCCCGGCTCCACTACTCCGCGATCTGCTCGTTGGACGGCTACGTGGCCGACGAGCTCGGCCGCTTCGACTGGGCCGTCCCCGACGCCGAGGTGCACGCCTTCGTCAACGACCTCGAGCGGCCGATCGGGACCTATCTCTACGGCCGCCGGATGTATGACGTGATGGCCGGCTGGGACATCAAGGATCCCGACCGGTCGCCGGAGTCCCAGGAGTATGCCGCGATCTGGCAGACCGCGGAGAAGGTCGTCTTCTCCTCCACGCTGGTCGAGACCTGGACCAACCGCACCAGACTGGTGCGCCGCTTCGACCCGGCCGTGATCCGCCAGCTCAAGGGCAACTCGCGGCGCGATCTCAGCGTCGGTGGTCCGACGCTGGCCGGGGTCACTCTGCACGCGGGTCTGGTCGACGAGTGCCACCTGATCGTCGCGCCGGTGATCGTCGGGGGTGGACTGCCGGTGTTCCCCGGTCACCTGCGTCAGCCGATGAACCTCTACCACGAGCGGCGGTTCGGCAACGGGATGGTCTATCTGCGCTACCGCATCCCGCACTGATCTAACCGCTTGGCGAAGCGTGGCCCGCGGTCGACGATTGTCCACAGCCCACACCTGGGCGGGTGCGCAGAGCCGGATGAGCCGCTAGTTTCGGAGTCAGTCAGCGGTCATTCTCGGAAGGGGCTGACATGGGAACTCCGAGACGAAGCGGGATCATCAGCCGGTTCTGCGCGGCTGGTCTCGCACTCGACCTGCTGGTGCTGGCCGGTTGCAGCGACGACGCGCCCGGCCCACCCCCACCCACCTCGTCGTCGCCCACCTCGTCTACGCCGACCGAGCCCACCGACTCCCCCTCGCCGCAACCAGAGTCCGCCGAGGACTTCATCCGCCGCTGGGTTGAGGTGAACAGAGAGATGCAGAACACCGGAGAGACGGAAGCGTTCATGAGTCTGGCCGGGCCGACTTGTCACCCTTGCAGGTCACTGTCCGCTGCCATCACCAAGTTCTACTCGGCAGGCGGCTACGTCAAGACCAAAGGCTGGAAGGTTCACAACGTCCGCAAGGCCTCCACGCCGTCCACACGCTCCACCGTCGTCATCGTTGACGTCGAGAGCAGGCCGACGGAGTACCAGGAGACGCAGACAGGCCCAGTAAAGACCCTCCCCGGAGAACGGACGAAGTATCAGTTCACGCTACGTGGCCAACACGGGTCGTGGCTCGTCGAGGACTACATGGAGATCAATTGAAACGCGTCTTCATCGTGGTCTCATTGCTTCTATTCACAGTGCTGTCCACTGCAGAGGCGCACAGCGCGACAGGCGACGGGGGTTGCAGCACACAGGGAGACCTCACTGATGTGTACAGCCAGTGCACTTACAACGGCGACGAGATCAAAAGCGTCTCCCACTCCGACCCGCACTACCGCTGGATCGTGAAGCCGGTCTGCAAGACGGAGTCTCAGAGTGGGACCTGCTTCAACCCGGTGATCTGCAGCTCCGGAGCTGGCGTGCTCTATGCCGTCTACCGTGTCCAACTGCCCGACGGACCACGCGAACTCTACGGCTACTCCTGCCTGACCGACCAGGAGGCCGCTGACCTGGGCGCGATCACTCCGGCGATGGTCTTCACGGCGATGCAGGGGCTGACCTGGCCCAAGTCCGAGCTGATCGTCCAGCCGCCGGGAGGCGAAACCCTGGTGAACCTCGAGACGAACTTCTACACCTCGAACGTCGAGCCGACCACACAGACGGTGACCCTGCTCGGCCAGCGGGTGGAGATCGAAGCGACACCGGGCCGCTACGTGTGGCACTGGGCCGGTGCGGGCGAGGCGGACAACGCCCAGGACACCGGGAGCATGACGTCCGAGAGCCCCGGCGCGGCGTACCCGGACCTGGCGGTCACGCACACCTACCGCGACGCCAAGATCACGGTGCATCCGTGGGTCGACACCGTCTACACCGGCCGCTATCGGGTCAACGGCGACGGCTGGACACCGATCCCGCAGACCCTCACCGTCACCGGCGAGCCGGTCGCCCTCCGCATCCTCGAGGCACATCCGGTGCTGGTCGGCTGAACCGCGAGACGTCATCCAACTCGGTCGCCCCGGCGACCAGGCACGATGACGTCCGCGAGTCAGGCGGCAGGGAAGGCGCGGGAGAGATGCTCCCAGATCTCGTGCCGCCGACGGGAGTCGTAGGGACCGGGAGTCTGCAAGAGGGCGGCGGTCGCGTCGATGTCGGCGACGGGGTAGCCATGGATCGACGGTGACCACACCCGCGACAGTTGAGCACCCATGAAGCACAGCAGGCCGGCGACGGGAACGTCGCGGCCCGCCAGCGCACGGCGTACGGCGGTGTGCTGCGCGTCGAGCGCCTTCACCAGCAGCGTCTTGTCCCGACCACCCACGAGCAAGCGCTCCCGCTCGGTGTCGGAGACACCACCGGCCCAGGCAACGTCGACGCGGGTGCCCTCGCACGGACGAGCAGTGATCACCCAGACCCCGCGAGATGTGACCGCGAGCGGACCGACGTCACCTCCGAAGCGCACGCCGCGCTGGCGCCGGTCGTAGAGGAACAGCGCATCCGGCCCACCCGCTTCCTCGAGGGCGGCAACGATCGACCGAGCGGTCTGCTCACGATCGGCGATCCGCCGTTGCTGTTCCCGCGCCATCGAGGACTCCAGGTCGACGGACCTGGGTGTCTGGCAGTCCTCGACCACGGCCGAATGTGGTTCCTGTCGCAAGAGCGAGATGGTCAACATAGCTCCCCGAGTTCCCGAGTTTGGTGGTGCCCTTGTGAGCATGGGACGACATCACTGGGGAGAATCCATGCGTTTCGCGGGTAAAGCCCGCACTGGTCCAGTCAGCCGACTTGCTGCGAGACGCTGCCGGAGCGTGTATAACGGCTGGTCAGGCGGGTAGCCGCGGACGAAGGCTTGCAACGGCGCCCATGACCTTGGTAGTACCGACCACAACATGGGGTTGCGGCGCATACTCTGAGCCGAACCGGAGTGAAAGGGGAACGAGACAGTGGACTCTCGGGATCGGGCACACACGACGGCCGCGGCGGAAGTGGGGAGGCGCATCCGAGATGCGCGCATCGCTCAGGGGCTCACCCAAGGTGAGCTCGCGGGTGAGGACTACTCCGTCGGCTACGTCTCACGCCTCGAATCCGGTGATCGGCGACCTAACGCAGCCGTGCTTGCGGTGCTCGCCGGTCGATTGACGGTGTCGGTCGACTTCTTGATGACCGGCGCCGAAGCCAGCGAACGACTCGACAAGCAGCACGATCTGGACAGCGCCGAACTCAGCCTCGCGGCGGGCGACCTCGAAGAGGCTATGGTCGCGTCCTCGCGGCTGATCGAGACCCGCGCCCTGGCGCCTTGGCCCGACCTGCTCCGCCGCGCGAAGGTCATCCACGCCCAGTGCCACGAGGCTCGGGGCGACTGGCATGCCGCGATCATCGAGCTGGAGGACCTGCATCGCGACGACAACCGCGACGAGATGGCCGCGGTCGTCGGCATCGCACTGTCCCGGTGCTACCGCGAGAGCGGTGAATACCAGCTCGCCATCGAGACCGGCGAACGGGTCATGGCCGGCATGGAGGAGTCCGGACTCACCGGAACCACCGAGCACATCCGACTGGCCTCCACCGTCGCCGCTGCCTACTTCGAGGCCGGCGAGGTCGGGATGGCCACCCGGTTGTCCCGGCGGGCGATCGACGCCGCCGACGCGATCAGCTCACCGGAGGCGCAGGCGGCGGCGTACTGGAACGCCTCCAACATCGAGCGGCATGCCGGCAACGTCGAGCGAGCCGTGCAACTCGGCACCAAGGCCCTCTCCCTGCTGGAGAACGGCGGCAGCACGCGTAACCTGGGCAGGCTCCGGCTCCAGTTGGCAACCTTCCTGCTGCACCACTCGGACGGAGATCTGGACGCTGCGCGAGCGCTGGTCGAGCTATCGGCCCAGGAGCACAAGTGGTCTGCGGTCAGCCCGATCGACCTCGCTCGCCACACACTGACCCACGCGCGCCTGCTTCTCCGCGAGTACAGACCACGGGAGGCGCTGAAGATTCTCTCCGAGGTGCCGATGCAGGTCTGCCACCAGGCGCCTCTGCTGTCAGCAGAGGTTCGGGTTCTAGAAACGCTCGCGCTGATCGCGGACGGTCAGCCCGCCGAGGCGGCCTACGCTGACGCTTCCACGCTACTCAGCCTCATCGGCACTGATCGGGGCGCCGCCCAACTGTGGTTCGAGCTGGGCGACGCGATGACCGCAGCCGAGGACTGGACCGAGGCGAGCGTTGCATACCGGCATGCGGCAATGAGCCTTGGTGCCTCACGCGCTCTCGCGCCGATCTACGACCGGCTGGACTACGCGTTCTCCGGTGTGCTGTAGGTCTGCTGATTCAGCAGCACCAGTTGTCGCCGCCACCGCGCTTGGCGACCACGCTACGGAGAGTGGCGGCGTCGGCGGAGGGGGCGTTGACGAGGGTGAACAGGCAGATCGCGGAAAGGACAGCGGCGACGATCCGAGACATGACATGCTCCTTTGGGAGGTGGGGTGTGTTCGGTTCGATGTGACACCACAGTGGCACACTTTGGCAAGTGGGCGTGGCAACCCACGGATGGATTTCTTGCCCACGTTTCTTCTCTGTAGGCCTGTTTGGCGTCGAATCACGCCTGATACGGGCCCGTGGTGAGCCTGACACACCTCACTGGTCTGGACCAGTCGCCATGCGACAAAATGTGTCAAACAGCGTTGTCAAACGCCGAGGAGCCGCGTGATGACATCGCCAGCGGCCGGTTCCCGGGCGCTGTCGTCAGTCGACCGGGTGCCCGACCAGGTCACCGAGCGCGCGCAGCGCCTCGCAGGCACAGGTGGCCGCGCGTGGGAAGTCGACCCGCAGGTCACGGATGCCGTCCTCGGCGTACGCCCGCAGCACCAATCCCTCGGCATCGGCCAGCACCGGGCGGATCCGCGCCTGCGGCGGCAGATCGGGGTCCAACCGCCGCGCGAGGTCGGCCACCAGGCCCGGATGTTGCTGGTCGAGGTGAGCGGTCCAGCCGGCTTCCCAGCCGGCCAGCGGGTCGAGCGGCGCATCGGCGTACGCACTGACCGGGATGCGGTGTTCGAGCGGCTCGACGATGGTCTGCACCCGCCAGTCCAGGGAGACCCGGCGCGGAGTGAGGCGCAGCACCGGAGTCTCGCTCGAGACCCGCAGGAACTGGGCGAGCTGTGGGGTCGGCTCGGCCAGGCCGACCGGGCCCCGCAACCGGACCGTGCCGCGGACCCGATCCGGCTGCGGCACGCCCGAGACATCGACGACCGTGGCGTCGAGGTCCGGCGCCGGGAGCCGGCAGCCCACCGCGGCGAAGTGCTGGTCCGCCTCGGCGGGAGCCGCGAAGAGCAGGTCGCCGGTGGGGCCGACCGCGTGCCGACTCAACTCCCAGACCTCGTTGACCACCCCGACGTAGACCGACGGGCTGGTGGCGAGGATCGATCGGGCCCGCTTCGCCGCCCACGCGATCAGCTCGGTCATCCCTCCAACGCCTTTCCGGCCTTCCAATAGCCCATGAAGTTGGAGTCGGCCAGCGAGGGCGCCGAGCGCGCTCGGCGGCGCAGGCCGACGATCCAGCCGGCCTCGCCCGCGAGCCAGCCGTAGGTCCGTCGCCGGTGGCCACCGTCGATCTCGTCCCAGAGGTCGTCCTCGTCGGGCTCGGGCGCGACCGGCTTCCGGGTCCGCCGCGCTGCCGGGAGGATCCGGCTGAGATGCTGCTCGGCAGCGACGCCGACCGGCCGGCCGTCTCGGGCCACCAGGTGCAGCTCGATCCCCGGCGGAGCCGTCAGCTCCACCGCGTCCGCGAGGTGTGGCAGCTCGAGGATCGCGGTGCCGGTGATGCGGTCGGGCAAGGCCCGCAAGATGTTGCGGATCGCAGGCAGCGCAGTCTCGTCGCCGACGATCAGCACGTCGGTGGCAGCGCCCGGCCGCCAGGCGATCCCATGGCTGCTGGCCTCGGGCGACTGCGCGTCCGGCGCCACGACGATCAAACTGTCACCTGGCACGGCCTGCGCCGCGAACCGGGAGGCCGGCCCGTGCACCGGCCAGCAGGCGACGTCGACGTCCATCATGGATCGGGCGCGGTCCAGGCCCGCGATGCTGTAGGTCCGCACCGCTGGCCGACGGTCGTCGGGCAGCGCGCGCCAGACGTCGTACCACTCGTGCGTGAGCAGGGTCGGGTCTGGCTCGCCGAGCACCAGCTTGATCCGCTGGTCGAGCATCGCGTCGCCGCACTCGTGCAGGTCCGTTCCGGTGAGGGTCAGCCGCCGAAACGACGGACTGAGATCGGTCACGGCCGCGACGCTCACGGCGAACGGGCGGTACGACGGGCGAGTGGATGTTAGGGTCACCTTAGTTAGGTTAACCTAACCGCATTCTGTCGGCCAGGGGTGGTCAGCAGCCGGTCCCGCAGCCCGGCGCCTCACGGTTGCAGGCCCGGAAGGGTGAGCTACCAGGCGTACGCCTCGGGCGCCGGCTTGGCGCCGTTGGGTCCTGCGGGCGGGAAGAGCTCGTCGAGCCTGGCCAACGTCTCCTCGGAGAGCTCGATGTCGAGCGCACGCAGGGTGCCGTCGAGCTGCTCCATCGTGCGCGGCCCGATGATCGGAGCGGTCACCCCGGGCCGGGACAGCAGCCACGCGAGTCCCACGTGCGCCGGATCCTCACCGAGGTCCGCGCACAACTGCTCGTAGGCTTCGATCGTCTCGCGGTGTTCGTCGAGCGACTCCGACGAGCGGCCCTTACCCGAACGCGACCCGCCACCCTCCTTCTCCTTGCGCAGCGCGCCGGAGAGCAGGCCGCCGTGCAACGGCGACCATGGGATGAAGCCGAGGCCGTAGTGCTCGACGGCCGGGAGCACCTCCAACTCGACCCACCGAGTGAGCAGGTTGTAGATCGACTGCTCGCTGACCAGCCCCAGGAAGTGTCGGGCCCGGGCAGCCTCTTGCGCCTGGGCGATGTGCCATCCCGCGAAGTTCGACGACCCGACGTAGAGGATCTTGCCCTGTTGGCGAAGCACCTCCATCGCCTCCCAGATCTCCTCCCACGGAGTCGACCGGTCGACGTGGTGCATCTGGTAGAGGTCGATGTAGTCGGTCTGCAGCCTCTTCAGCGACGCGTCGCAGGCCCGTCGGATGTTGAGCGCGGACAGGAAGGTCTCGTTGGGCCAGTCCCCCATCGAGCCGTAGAGCTTGGTGGCGAGCACCGTCTTCTCCCGACGACCGCCGCCTTGAGCGAACCATCGACCGATGATCTGCTCGGTGATCCCCTCCCCCTTCTCCCAGCCGTAGACGTTGGCGGTGTCGAAGAAGTTGATCCCCTGCTCGTGGGCGCGATCCATGATCGCGTGGCTGTCCGGCTCGGTGGTCTCGGGGCCGAAGTTCATCGTGCCGAGGCACAACCGGCTGACCGACAAGCCAGTGCGGCCGAGGTGGGTGTAGTCCATTGCTGCTTCCCTTCCAGCGCGGCTGACCCCATCGTGGCACGCAGGTCCCCAGGGACGTCATCGGGATTGGTCGCCTGGCGGCCTGGAGGTGCGACGTCTCGCGTCAGGGCTGGACGTCGACGCCGGCGAACACGACATCGCGCGCACCGGTCACGTGCTCGAGCGCGCGGCAGGTGCCTTGACCCAGATCGCAGACCTCGATGACTCCGCGGTGGCGGCTCGGCTTGCTCGGGTCGGAGGACCACTCGAACTCGTCTGGTCACCACAGTCGGCCGCCACCGCCAGCATGGCCACCGCGATCAGCAGCAGCACGGCGCGACCGCACGGTCGACTCTCCCCCGCCATGCCCATGGCGGCACGCCTCGTCGAGACGCCAGGCCTACTGCCAGGCGAGGCGCACGGTGGCGGGTCGGCGGAAAGCGAAGCCGGACGGAGGCTCGTGCGAGACCAGCGTGAGTCCGGGAAGCCGGTCGAGGAGGCCGCCGACGGCGAGGACGGTCTGCAGGCGCGCCAGATGGAGACCGAGGCAGGCGTGGATGCCGAAGGAGAAGGAGAGCGCTCGGGCGGCGTTAGCTCGGCGGCAGTCGAACAGCTCCGGCTGCGGGAAGGTCGCCGGATCGCGGTTGGCGCCCACCACCGAGACACCGACGAACTCCGCGGCAGGGAGGTCCACCTCGCCGATCCGCACCGCCTCGCGCGTCCACCGCTCGATGAAGGCGACCGGCGGCACCACCCGGATCGCCTCGGCGACCGCTCCGTCGAGGAGGCCAGGGTCGGCGCGCACCAGGTCGAGCTGGTCGGGGTGGGTGAGCAGCAACAGCACGGTGTTCATCACCGAGGCCTGGATCGTCTCGATCGCGCCGAACATCACGACCCGGAGCTGCGCCACGATCTCGTCGTCGGTCAGGCCACGGCTGTCCGCAGCCAGGGCCGAGGTCAGCGACCGGTCCGGGGTGCGCCGGCAACGAGCGAGCTCGTCGAGAAGCAGTCTGTTGAGCTCGGCGCGCGCCGCCTCGGCACGCAGCACCGGCTCGGGGTTGCCGTCGTAGACCATCGCGGCGGCGAAGTCGGCGTAGAACCCGTCGATCAGCGGCACGTCCTCCAACGACAGCCCCAGCGCCTGGCCGGCCATCCGGACCGCGAACGGCGCTGCGAAGGCCTTGCCGAGCTCGGGCTCTGCCTCCGGGCGCTTCCGCAGGTCGTCGATCAGCTCGTCGACCAGGCTGCGGATCGGCGCGCCGAACCGCTCCTCGACCTCCTTGACCCGGAACGGCGCGTCGAGCGCGGTCCGCATTCGTGCATGCTCGGCGCCGTCGACGGTCAGCATCATCGTGCCCAGCGAGGCCCGCACGAGGTTCTGCTCGGCCTCCACGGTGGTGCTCGTCCGCGGGTGCAGTGCCTGCCGCGCCGCCTCACGGCTGGTGACCAGCCATCCGCCGAGAGCCGGCACCCAGGAGACCGGCTCGTGCTCACGCAGGTCGTCGATGACGTGCTCGCGGCCGGCCTGCTCCAGGTCCTCGAACCTCACCGCTGCGCCGCGTGGAAACCGCTCTCGGCGCGCGGCGTCCTCGGCGTGTGAGATCTCGACTTGGTCGACCAGTGTCTCGGTCATGGCACCTCCCGACCCGATTCAACCGCATCCGGCTCCGCGGACGCGGTCGCCCGGCCCGACGCCGATCTCAACGGTCTAGCGTGGGCCCGTGGACGGCGACACCTTCACCGAGTTGGGCACCCGAGAGCGGCCGACCTTCGGCCTGGACACGTTCGGTGACGTGCCCCTGGAGGACGGCGTGCCAGGTGACCACGCCGAAACGCTCCGCGAGGTGGTCGCCGAGGGAGCCCTTGCCGATCGGCTGGGCGTCGACTATCTCGGGCTGGGCGAGCACCACCGGCCGGACTTCGCGATCTCCGCTCCCGAGGTCGTGTTGGCGGCGATCGCCGGGCAGACCGAGCGGATCCGACTCGGCACCGGGGTCACGGTGCTCAGCTCCGACGACCCGATCCGGGTCTACGAGCGCTTCGCCACCTTGGCGGCGATCTCGCGGGGTCGCGCAGAGGTGCAACTGGGGCGCGGCTCCTTCGTCGAGTCGTTCGCGTTGTTCGGTCACTCCCTCGACGACTACGACCGGCTGTTCGCGGAGAAGCTGGACCTGTTCGCCAAGCTGCAAGCCGAGGGGCCGACCACCTGGGCGGGCACCGTCCGCCCGCCGCTGACCGGGCAGCGGGTCTACCCACCGACCGAAGCCGGGCGGCTCCCCGCCTGGATCGCGGTCGGCGGCACACCCGAGTCGGTCGTGCGGGCGGCGCGCTACGGCTTCCCGCTCGTGTTGGCCGTGATCGGCGGATCGCCCGCGGGGTTCGTGCCGTTCGCCGACCTCTACCGCGACGCGCTCAGCCAGCTCGGCCGCCCCGAGCTTCCCGTCGGGATGCACTCACCCGGCCACATCGCCGCCACCGACGAGGAGGCACGCGAGCAGCTCTATCCCCACCAGGCCGCGCTCTACACCCGGATCGGCCGCGAGCGCGGCTGGCCACCGTACTCCATGGCAGCCTTCGACGACGCTGCCGGCCCGCAGGGCGCGCTGTTCGTGGGATCACCGGAGACCGTCGCCCAGAAGATCGCCTGGGCCTGCCGGGCGTTGGGGCTGTCGCGCTTCCAGTTGAAGTACTCCGTCGGAGCGCTCCCCCACGACCAGCGCCTGGAGTCGGTCCGACTCTACGGCGAGGTGGTGATCCCGCGCGTGCGTGAGCTGCTCGCCGGGTCGTGACCTCCCGATGCCTGCCTGCTGCTCCTGCAGAAACTGGACGATTCGTCCAGATCGAGAAGTAGAGTTCCGGGAGGCACAGCGCTGTGTCTGCCGCACGAACATCCCTGCGTTCATCCGGAGCAAGATCATGTCGCTTCCCACCCGTTACGAGAGCCTCCTGCGTCGCTGGCGCGTGTCGCACTACCAGCACTGGCAGGTCAACGACGCGCGGCGCCTGGAGCGCAGCCTGCTCACCGCGCGGATGGCCGACGAGCACCTCTGGGGCGTGCAGACCCACGCGCGCGGCTGCTGAAGTTCCTCTCCTCTCCGACCCATCGTCGGGACAACTCCCGAAGGACGCACCGGAGGCGGTGCCGGGATCGACGTTGAGACTCCCTCCCCGACTCATCGTCGGGGAGCACCTGCGCTGCGGTCGACGGTGCCGGGGATCGTGCCGGAGGTTGAGACTCCCTCCCCGACTCATCGTCGGGGAGCACCTGAGCGCCTATGGGTCGAGCAGGGTGACGCGATCAAGTTGAGACTCCCTCCCCGACTCATCGTCGGGGAGCACGCAGGCGCGTACCGGCGCCGTGGTGGTGATGGCGGAGTTGAGACTCCCTCCCCGACTCATCGTCGGGGAGCACTGCCCGCATTGGCCGGGTACTGGTGCTCGGCCAGGTTGAGACTCCCTCCCCGACTCATCGTCGGGGAGCACCGTAAAACCGTCTGGACCTGCGACTCCTGCGGCATCGTTGAGACTCCCTCCCCGACTCATCGTCGGGGAGCACCGTGATGGACTGCACGCCGCCGACCGCCTCCTTGCGGTTGAGACTCCCTCCCCGACTCATCGTCGGGGAGCACGGTTCTCCGCCGACGCCTTGGTGACCTCGGCCTCGGAGTTGAGACTCCCTCCCCGACTCATCGTCGGGGAGCACGAGCCCTGCAACTTGCCGGGTGTGGTGCCGCGGGAAGTGTTGAGACTCCCTCCCCGACTCATCGTCGGGGAGCACCTGCTCGGCACTGCCCTTGGTGACCTTGTCGACAGTGTTGAGACTCCCTCCCCGACTCATCGTCGGGGAGCACCAAGGGACTCGCTCAGACCGAGCGGACCGTCCTGGTTGAGACTCCCTCCCCGACTCATCGTCGGGGAGCACTGCCTTGGCCTTCGCGCGCGCCTCGGTCGTGGCGGAGTTGAGACTCCCTCCCCGACTCATCGTCGGGGAGCACGAGGGTCGATCGCCAGCAGGGGTCGCAGATGTAGGTTGAGACTCCCTCCCCGACTCATCGTCGGGGAGCACCGAAATTCTGTCCAGCAAAGACCTCCTTGAGCGAGTTGAGACTCCCTCCCCGACTCATCGTCGGGGAGCACTCGAAGCCGTGCTCGCTGTCGTGGTCGAGGCACTGGGGTTGAGACTCCCTCCCCGACTCATCGTCGGGGAGCACGCAACACGCCGGAGCCCTTCCGTTCAATCAATGATCGTTGAGACTCCCTCCCCGACTCATCGTCGGGGAGCACCTGCGGGCCTGCGGCGCCCCGGGCGGGGCGTCAGGAAAGGGTTGAGACTCCCTCCCCGACTCATCGTCGGGGAGCACGGTGCCGGTGGTGGCGATGCTGGCGTTCGCGGCGTCGTTGAGACTCCCTCCCCGACTCATCGTCGGGGAGCACATGTCGGACCCGCTGCGGCCGATGCGTTCGGAGCATGGTTGAGACTCCCTCCCCGACTCATCGTCGGGGAGCACCGGAGAACGGCAACCGCGACCCGGACAACCCGACACTGTTGAGACTCCCTCCCCGACTCATCGTCGGGGAGCACCTCGCCCGAACCGCCAGTGCCGAATCTGTCGACGGTTGAGACTCCCTCCCCGACTCATCGTCGGGGAGCACGGCTTCTGGGGATGATTCCTGGCCTTCTGGCAGGGTGTTGAGACTCCCTCCCCGACTCATCGTCGGGGAGCACCTGCCACTGGCACGAGCACGAGGACGACATCCTCAAGTTGAGACTCCCTCCCCGACTCATCGTCGGGGAGCACGCGTGACATCCGTGACAGCCATGACGGTCGCTTGTGAGTTGAGACTCCCTCCCCGACTCATCGTCGGGGAGCACGACATATCGCATACGCGCGCGTTGAAGGGTAAATCGGTTGAGACTCCCTCCCCGACTCATCGTCGGGGAGCACTCACCCGCTTCGAGCGCGCCATCTCCCGGCTGCTGCCGTTGAGACTCCCTCCCCGACTCATCGTCGGGGAGCACGCTGGCGTCGTGGCGGATGTCGCGGCAGCCTGAGTTGAGACTCCCTCCCCGACTCATCGTCGGGGAGCACGTCGGACCCGCTGCGGCCGATGCGTTCGGAGCATGGTTGAGACTCCCTCCCCGACTCATCGTCGGGGAGCACGCCGCGCGCTCGGGACCACTTCTCAGCCCACGGTCGGTTGAGACTCCCTCCCCGACTCATCGTCGGGGAGCACCCTTCCTGGCCGACGCGAAACGGATCTGTGACGAGCGGTTGAGACTCCCTCCCCGACTCATCGTCGGGGAGCACCCCGTCGCGGTTGGCAGCGGCAGCCTTGGAGAACCCGTCGTTGAGACTCCCTCCCCGACTCATCGTCGGGGAGCACCCCGGGCACGTCGTCGACATCGAGGAGGCGCCCCAGTGTTGAGACTCCCTCCCCGACTCATCGTCGGGGAGCACCGACCGCCTGATGGCCGCCAAGCAGGCCGCCAAGAAGTTGAGACTCCCTCCCCGACTCATCGTCGGGGAGCACGACGCGCTATGAAGTCACCGGGAGCGTGGACTCCGAGTTGAGACTCCCTCCCCGACTCATCGTCGGGGAGCACTGACAGCAGGGCTCTCCTACACGCTCCAGGCGGCACTGTTGAGACTCCCTCCCCGACTCATCGTCGGGGAGCACGCCGGACCGGGTGCGGGCGGAGTGTTCCTCAAGCCGTTGAGACTCCCTCCCCGACTCATCGTCGGGGAGCACCGGTCGAGTCGACGTCGGCGTGCGCGGTCGCGCGCGGGTTGAGACTCCCTCCCCGACTCATCGTCGGGGAGCACACTTGCTGCTGGTGGGCGAGGGTGCCCGACTCCTTGGCGTTGAGACTCCCTCCCCGACTCATCGTCGGGGAGCACGGCGCCCTTCGCGTCGAGACGGTAGGCCTTGATGATGTTGAGACTCCCTCCCCGACTCATCGTCGGGGAGCACCGCTGGCCGTCTACGCGACCCGCACCTCGGGGTCGGGTTGAGACTCCCTCCCCGACTCATCGTCGGGGAGCACCGGGGCGCACAGAGCAAGGTGACGGCGGAGTACCAGAAGTTGAGACTCCCTCCCCGACTCATCGTCGGGGAGCACTCTCGCAGTAGAATTAGGGGCATGCCCGCGCCTAGTAAGTTGAGACTCCCTCCCCGACTCATCGTCGGGGAGCACCCGCGGCCACGACTTCGGCCCGATCCACAACGGCATGTTGAGACTCCCTCCCCGACTCATCGTCGGGGAGCACCCTCCTGTGGGCTCTCACGTCGGCGGCGTGTCCGTCGTTGAGACTCCCTCCCCGACTCATCGTCGGGGAGCACCGACCGCACCTGCACCCGCCCCGTCAAGGGGCTGGTGTTGAGACTCCCTCCCCGACTCATCGTCGGGGAGCACCCGCCAGGCCTCGAGGAACCGGATGTGCTGCGCGATGTTGAGACTCCCTCCCCGACTCATCGTCGGGGAGCACCGCAGCCCGGCGTGTTCGAGCGGCAACAACAGGTCGTTGAGACTCCCTCCCCGACTCATCGTCGGGGAGCACTCGTGACGACCTGAGTGCCCTGGTAGGTGCCCCGTGTTGAGACTCCCTCCCCGACTCATCGTCGGGGAGCACCCTGGCGCGACCCACGAACTGCTGGTGGCGGCGGTGTTGAGACTCCCTCCCCGACTCATCGTCGGGGAGCACCAACGTCAGCTCGACGGCACGACCACGAGGACCAATGTTGAGACTCCCTCCCCGACTCATCGTCGGGGAGCACCGTTTATCCGGCCTCCTTTCGTACCGGAGGTCTGTCCAGTTGAGACTCCCTCCCCGACTCATCGTCGGGGAGCACCAAGCGCATCGCCCGCGGCCTGCCCGTGCAGAGCAAGGTTGAGACTCCCTCCCCGACTCATCGTCGGGGAGCACGGTCTCGTGGCCTTGGTAGGTCTTGGCCATCAAGTTGAGACTCCCTCCCCGACTCATCGTCGGGGAGCACCACACGTCGGCCAGTCCTCGCGGCTCCTCCCAGGCGTTGAGACTCCCTCCCCGACTCATCGTCGGGGAGCACTGATCGAGGCCTGCTGCAGCCACATCGTCAACCTCGTGTTGAGACTCCCTCCCCGACTCATCGTCGGGGAGCACCCTTCGCGACCTGCACAGATGCGCGATTCGTCGTTCGACAAACGCGGCTTGAGTGATCGTAGTCAACTCCTGTGTCTCGTGGTCCGGGTTCCTTGCCCATCGCCGAGCATCAACGCTCGAACCCCAGGCAGTTCACCTTACAGATTCCAGGCGCTATCGGGGTCGAGTGCACGCTCCGCTCCGATGACGATGACGTCGTCGAAACCATCACGGTCCACGGGATACACCCTCAGGCTGTCCTCGGAGGGAACCACGACCTCGCTCAGGGTTGTCAGGAGCCTCGCGTAGTCCGTGCGGGAGCAAACCACCTCGAAGACCGAGTACTGGACCCGCTGACCGAAGCCCTCGCAGATACGTGCGACCCGCCGCAGCCTTCTCCTGCCTTCAGGCGTCGTCGTGGATACGTCGTAGGTCACCAGAAGCTTCATGCGACCGCCATCCTGTGGGAAACGTAGGGCGCACCTCGACGGAGCGCGTTGGCCATCGCGTTCGCCTGCACCAGCGGCATCGCTGCCCGTGGGATCGGGGCCACCGCCTTCGCCACCTTCACCTTTGACATCCGGTGAGTGTGCCAAGCGTTCATTACTACCTCACGACCATCCGCCGTAAGAGAACACGAGCCCAAGGCATCCAACTCGAAGTGCTCGGCCCGCAGTTGATGGCGGTTGAACAATGTCACCACAACTCGATCGACGCTCGGACGAAACTCCTCCAGCAGATCCAGAACCAACGCCGGCTGTCCATCGGTGTCACCATGAAGAAACCCGCAGCATGGGTCGAGGCCAGAGACATGGACAGCCCCTTGCACTGCAAGCCGTGCCATACCGTAGAGGAACGAGAGCGTGGCATTCACGGGGTCCCTGGCCGGTCGACGGTTGCGCCCCTTCCAAGCCCCCGATCTGAGCGCGATCCCCAACCCACCGAAGTAGCGCCTGGTCGCTATACCCTCGATGCCGAGAGCAGCATCTCGGCTGGCAGCCACGACTGCGCCTTCGCGATCAGCCTCGACGCTTCCAGCGAGGTCACGCAACTGCGTGGCCAACTCGTCATCGAGATCCCGAGCCCACTGACGAAGTCCCCACGACATCTGGTCAAGCTTCCCCGCGACAATCGACTTGGCAAGTTGGAGTCTCCTCTCGGCATCGAAGTGCGCCTCGAACTGACGCAGCCGGAGATGCCCTCGGCCGGGCGCCTCACCGCTGACAATCGCTCTCGGCTTCCCAAATCGGCTCACGAACGCCACTAGCCTGCCGTCCTCCGCACACCGCACTAGCAGCGGCGTCGACACGTCCACACCGCCACTCACAACGACCGTATCGATGGCGCGTAGTGGGAGCCGCCGAGGAGGTGCCTCGTCATGGAGCGCCTTCAGAGCATCGCTCTCAAGCACCAGTCGGGTGCCCGGAGTATGCACGAACAGGGTGCGCAGAAAGTAGTCGCTCATCGCCATTCAACTCCACGGGGTTGGCAACTATTGATCACGCTGCAGGACCGACATAGCCGAGCGGAGTACGTCGGCGACGATGGCGGCAACCTCAAGTCGTGATGGGCGCTGACAATCAGCTGTTCCACGCGCTCTCGATGGTCCGCCACCACGACTGGCACCCGTCGGCGCTCCTTGACGACGAAGATGGCACCAAGGGTGGACTCCCGGCCGGTCATCTCCTCAAGGCAGAGGGCCTGGGCCACGACCTGGACCGTCGCGGGGAACAGGTCGCCGGCTCCACGTCCGAGCTTGTGCTCGACCGGCGTCAGGCTCCCGTCTCTTGCTTCCTCGATGGTGTCGGCAATCCCGTGGATCCGCAGCCGATGACTGGCCAACTCCACCCGGTGGTGCGCCCGCACGCCGCGCCGATGATCGGTCCCCCCAGTGTCGACGCGTTCATGGACGGCGTCACCGGTCACCGTGAGGTGGTTGTCCAGCCAGACGCCGTCTCGGATCAGGGCCGCCTGAGTCGGACAGTAGGCGAAGTGTTGCAAGGTCGACAACAGGAGCCAGCCGTCGGAACTGTCGTCTTTCGCCACCGGTCATCCACGCAAGAGAGACATTCAGACGAGCCTGCTGTAGCTGACCCCACTCGGCACGGACGCGGGCTCCACAATCACGTAGTCCTCGAACCGTGCGGGCGGAGGCGCGTCGCCGACGTTGACTCGCTGGATGACCACGCTATCGAGCAGGGCCCGAGCCGGCGCGTTCCCAAGGGGGTTGTCGTGGCTGAAGACGAACAGGCCACGGGCGTTGACGTCCGGCCGTGCAGCACTCCTGGTGACTTCGAACATCGTTGCCAGCGTGGCCCAAAGGGTCTGAAGGTCCTCGCGCGTAACCTGGTTATTCCTGGTGGGCTGGTAGTGGATTCGCGCAGCGTAGAGACCATAGGGGATGACGGTCTTGTTGCCCATCTGGGAGGCGTTGTCCTTGTCCTCCTCCTTGGTGGACGCGGTGCGCGTGATGCTGAGGTCCATGGGTAGCACAGCATCCAGCGATCGTCCGATCCCCACGCTGACCGGCCCCGTGACCTTTCCGGCCTGTGCCTTTCCAGTCGAGAGCACCGCCCCGAACATCCGATTGTCGAAGTATCGCTCGATCATCAGCCGCTGAACTGTCACAACGTTCGCGCCGGCGGCCTTCTTGTCCGTCTTGGAGAGTCCAAGCTCGTCGTACGCCGCCTCAAGCTGCTCGTTCAAAGAGACACCCCGGCGGATGAAAATGCCGTTGCGCTCACCGCGCAGCAGCCCCTGCTCGACCTGGAACGCCACAGAGTCCCGGATCTTCCGCTTCAAGCTGGCGTCAGACACGATCCCTTGGCCAGTCTCGAGGTCGGTGCGAGGCTTGCCAGCATTGTCAGGGTCGCCGTTCGGGTTCGAATCGATCGCATCGAACAGAAAGAGCGCGTCGTGCTTCTTGGCGGGATCGAGATGGATGTCGGACATGTCTAGTTCTCCTCCGTGTCGGCGGAATCTGGGTGGTCCTTGAGCTTGTTGCGCTTCGAACGCTCGATCGCTGCCTGAATATCCGACTCGCGCTGCTGGAAGTAGCCTGCGATCCAAGCTGCCTGCTCTCTTGAGCTCAGGCGGCCCGGCGCATCCTCGATCAGAGCATGCAACTTGGCGATCCGCCGCCAGAGCACAGCCGCATCTCTCGCACCCTTCTCTCCCTGTCGCCGCAGGGCGTGCTCGTGCTGCATGGAAAGCACAGTGAGCGCGGCCTCAACGCTCTGAGGGTTGAGCACGGCCCGCGCAAAGTACCTGTCCACGATTGAGGCGTTGACTTCACGCCCTGGAGCGTCCTCCCGTCTTGCGGATCGACGCTGAAGACTCTCTCGAACATAGAAGAGCCGCCCACTCAGGTAGGCCTTCTCACGGCGACTCTCATCGAGGTGTGCACTCATGGACAACTCCTTGTCGGTGCGGTTGAGAACAAGTCGGATCACAGCCAGGCGAGCCATCGCTCGTTGACGCGCCCGCCATCGGACGAGGTTGTCGTCATCAGCGAGCATCCTGACCTCGGCGAGGGCCCGGGAGACTGCGAGTTGAAGAAGGCCACGGGGTGGACGGATCCCGGTCAGCGCCGTAAGGAGCAGAGCCTCGAATGATCCCTCAGGCGCTCTCTCCTTGCGGTCGCCGGCAGGTGCTGGCCCGAGGGACTTGGCCAAGGTGCTGATCGGCAGGTACGGCCGATCGCGGTCGGGGTTCTCGATGTCCGTGAACCAGTTTGCGACGTGTTCCTGGACCTCAGCGAGCTCAAGATCGATCCAACGCCGGACGACGAGTCTTGCGACATTGCCCGAGAAGCTGAGGAAGTAGAAGCGTCCCAGGCTCCGCTCGTCACGGACACCAGAGACCACTGAGTTGTACAAGGCCTGCACGCGTTCGGGATTGAGCTTGCTGTCGTCCAGGCTGGTGATCTGGCCTTTGAGGAGATCCTCGGTTGCCCACCACACAGCGGCCGACGCGTCGCCGAGGTCAAAGCGATGCTCTGGATCGGCGGCGAGGTCATTGAAGGCGGTGACAGCAGCACCAGCGCATGAAGGACACAGCGGCGCCGACTTGAGGCCCGAACCGGTCGCTCCTCGGGCGGCCGAGGCGAAGTTGACGCTCATCAGCGCCACCTGGGAGGTCGACGTCGCCGGGATTCTGGCTCCCGCCAGCGACTGCGGGAGGGTGTCCACGACTGGCCCAAGCCGCCCGCAGGAGAGGCACAGTCCCTCAGCACCGCCGGACTTCGCCTCCGCGACGCGCGCTCCCCAGAACTGTTTCACGGACGCCTTCTCGAAGAATGCGCGGTCCTCGGCGTCGAACTGAAGAGCGATCGGGTCGATGTCCAGCCGCTTGAGGGCGAACGCATCAAGTCCAGCCACAGCAGCCTCAAGACCGGGCATGCCGAGGCGGACCCAGGCGATGTAGTCGTCGACGACGCGGTCCCCACTCTCGTCGGCGTACTCCTGCAGCAGTTCCGCAAACGCGTGCTGCTTGCGCTGCGCAACCCCGAGCTCACGTGCTCGAGCGGCGTCATCCTCAGCTGGCTTGGGACGCGCGAGGACAAACGCAGCCGTGTCGCACCCGATGATCGGGGGTGGGTTGTTGCTCCGATTCATATTGGGGATGACACGCATGGGCGCTGCGAGCTTGCCTTTTGGATCCTCCCGATAGAGCGCGCCGAGGCGACAACCCGAACCTCCGGTGAGGATTGTGAGCTCGAAACCCAGCGCCTTGCGCGCATAGCCAGGAGGGACAACTCCTTGGCTCGGCTGGTGCTTGGTCAACGCGGTGATGATCACGGGCCAACCTCCGCGTTGTGCTGGGCGAGGAGTCCGCGCCTGGGCACATGCATGACGCCGTTTTCGACTCGGGCGTCGAACCAGTCGTAGGTCTCTTTGCCGGTCCGCTCGTCATAGGTGATGGAGTGCAGCATGATGCCGAGGTCCTCATCCCACTTGACCGGCGCGGTGTCGTCGACCGGCTCGATGTCCGCGTGGAACTCACGCATGCCGAGGTACGGCGTCCTGAAGGTCTGGCCGTGATCGACCCGCCTGCGGAACTGCTCCCGCCACTTGGCCGCGTCCTGGTCGCGCGCTTCTGGGTGGACCCAGACGTGCGCATGGATGCGGTATCGAACGTCACGGAGCATGGTCGTCATCCGTTGCTGCACATGCTTGTCTGCATCGAGGTAGCCCTGCTTGACTGCATCCCGAGTGATCGGCACCGCCACCTCGTTGCGTCTCAGGTTGGTCCAGCGCACCGGCGCCAGCACGTCGATCCGCTCGATGACCCATCGGATCTCCGGCTTCCAGAACACGGTGGACAGGAGACCGATCGCTGCCGTTGGGGTCATCAGCGGGTAACTCAGACGCTCGCTCGTGAACTCGGGCCTGGTGAACGCTGCCGCGTCGCCCGCCACTTGGAGAGCAAGCGGCGGGTATCGGAAGGGCCCGGGTACCGCCAGCGCCGACCAGTCATGCGAAGCCATCAGACTATCTCTCTTCCGTGTACGGCTTGGCCGTGCCAAGGTAAAATCTTGACAAAGCTAGCGCGATCCGATAGGCAGGATCCTCTACATGCGGATGGCTGAGGGCCGATGCTGCGGAGAACGGGGGAACAGACGTCCCCGGGCTGTGATCCCGGGGACGTCTGCCTTGGGCTCCGGCCATAGCCGCACACGGTTGGGACTCCCAGCGTTACCGCTGCCACTGACCTGAGTGTCTTTACCATGTCGTGAGTCCGCCATCCAAGACAATCCCGCGTGACGGGTCGTACTCACCACTCCAGCGCAAGACACCCGGCGCGACAACCTCCACAAGTGGGTCCGCGCCGTGCCGCGGCAGGGTTGCTGAGTATCGCTGCAGCAGGCGGCGCTCGTCCCGGGTGAGCAGCCGCCTTGGATCCCCTTCAAGGCCGTCGAGGATGTCGCTGATGATTCGTCTCGTCTCGTTGTCGCCATACTCGGTAACCACCGCCGAGGCGGTCGGTGTCTTGATCATCCGGAATGCGTCCGCCACCGCTGGGAAGTCAAACTTCAGCCGCAGAGCATCGATCTCGTCCTGCATATCACGCGGCACATGGCGCCGATAGAAGGCCTTGAAGTAGTCGGCCAGGTCGGCGGGGCTGTCCAGGTGGCGTCCCTCATTGACAAACATGTCCCTGGTCAGGCTGGCAGCATCGGCGTAGTGGCCACCCGGGATGCCTGGATCCTCGGGCTCGAAGACGACCACACGTCCACCACGGACGCCGAGCTTCCCTTCCCTGTTGCAGCGTCCGGCGCTCTGCACCAGGCTCTCCGCCGGTGCCAGCGCGCGGTACACCACGGGAAAGTCGACGTCCACGCCAGCCTCGATCAACTGCGTTGACACCAGGAGCACAGGGGACTCTGCCTGGAGTAGTCGCTCGACCTCGTCGAGGACATCGAAGCGGTGTTGGGCGCACATGCGTGTTGAGAGGTGCAAGACGTCGACGGTGCCTGGGACATTCTGTTCGAGCAGAGCATGAAGCTCTTGCGCGTGACTCGTCGTGTTGGCGATGACGAGCGCCTGCGGCTCGCTGCTCAGCTCCACTGCAAGCTCTTCCCAAGACTGCTGATGCTTGCGCACCTCGTAGGTCACTCGCTGAGCCACGTCGGGCACATGATCAATCGGCACGATGTCGTGACATGTCATCGGGATGCCGCCCTCGGCGGGATCGCCACTCCACGGGCCAAGGCTCCAGAACGTCGGCTGGGTGGCCGAAGCGAGCAGTACTGTGACGTCGTACTGCTCGACCAACTGCCTCAGCAACATCAGGATTGTGGGCAAGACGTGCAAGGGCAGCGCTTGCACCTCGTCCAGCACGACCACCGAGCCCGCGATCCGGTGCAGCTTCCGCGAAGCGGCGGGCTTGCCCTTAAAGACCGACTCGAAGAGCTGGACCGTGGTTGTGACGATGAACTCCGCATCCCAATTCTCGGCAGTGAGCCTGCGCCACGAGTCCTCCTGGATGTCCGGATCCTCGACGTTGCTGTGATGCTCAAGCACTACCTCCAGGTGCAGATCCTCGAAGATTGCCCGATAGACCGCAGCGTTCTGCGTAGTGATCGACGTGTACGGCACGGCGATGATCACGCGGCGCTTGCCGAACTTGGCGGCATGATGGAGGGCGAAGGCGGCCGTCGCGAGAGTCTTGCCGCTCCCCGTGGGCGCCGGCAGGCGGTAGATCCCGTTCTGTGCGGCGATGGTGGCGTCCGTCGCGGCCGCAATCGACGCTTGGAAAGTCTGCTGCCGGAGCCGGTTCAGATCGTCGTTTGTCGACTTGTCGAAGCGTTGTTGTGAGTACCAGTGGTCGAAGTGGTCACGCAGCACGGCCATACCCAGGTGCTCACGAAGGCGGACCCACTCACTCGCCTTGAAGTGTGCCTCGGTGTCGAGGAAGTCCGCGTCGACCAACGCAGAGTGGACCATCCGAACGAAAAGCTCTCGGTTGCGTCGACGCTCGGCTTGCCTTGCACCGTCGAGGGACGTCGGGAGAGACACCGCTTCGGCTTCAGCGACGAGATCGACGCACAGCACCTCCCTCAGCCGATCGATCAGCGGATCGAGAAGGTGTGGGTCGTCCTCAAGGTCCTCCTCAATGCGCTCGAACTGCGAGCTTGCAGGCAACTGGTGGTGGTGCCCGAAGTTGGCGAGCGTCGCCACCTGAAAGGCGTCCGGGTTGCCCCGTAGCAACCAGCCCAGTCCGCCACCTTCCACCTTGTGGGGCACGCCCAGGTGACGCCGCACCCCGAGATCGCAAAGCCGCAGCGCCTCCTGCACCTCTTGGGTGAGCTTGCCCGCGTCGTGGGTGAGACCGAGGAAGTGCGCGATCGACTCGCCACCGAAAGCCGACGCAAACTCAGCAGCAAGGTCGCCGACTCGGGCAGAGTGTGCCTTGAAGGAGTGCCACCTGCCCTCCTCGTTGGGTGTGTGCGCGTATGCCGGTTCAGAGGCGGGCGTGAGGGGTCTCAACGGCGCAAGATCCCGCCACTGACGCGCCATGCCGCACCTCCCGATCCGAACCGCCCCGCCGTCCTGATCGGCAACCTAGCGGCCCTAGCTTGTAAGTGTCTCGGATACGACCGACACATCGCTCGCCAAAACAGCAGCAAGGCCGACCAGCCCCCGGCCCGCCATCGTCAGAGCATGTCTCTCCTCGACCGCATCGCCATCGATCCGGAGGTCGCCCACGGGCGACCGACGGTGCGCGGCGCCCGCATGCGCGTCAGTGACGTCCTCACCCTGCTCGCCGCCAGCGCTGGCTAGACTGCTTCGAGATCATGGGCACGAGGCGGACCATGTCACCGACATCGGGTCCGGCGATGCCTCGGACCAGGACATCTGGCCGCTTCGCACTCGTCAACGAAGCCGTCATCGTCACCAGGATGAGGACTTCTCGAACATGAGCGCACGCGGCGGCGAGGCCCCGGCGGTCGTCTGGATCCGGATCGGGAACACCCGCCGTGCTGCACTATTGGCGTGGTTCGAGCCGCTGATCGGCGAGATCGTTGCCCTCATCGACAACGGACAGCGCCTCATCGAGCTGCGCTGAGGATAACCAAGCGGCGCGCTCTCTTGGGAATAGCCGTCAGCTCAAAGAGACTCAGGAAGATGTCGGCGCCGTAGGTCCCGAGGTCGACGATCAGGTCGGTCCGCCACCTCCAACCTTGTGAAGCACGCCCAGTGAGCGCCGCGCACCGAAATCGAATAGCCGCTGGGCGAGCTGAACATCCAACCTCACCACAACAACTCGCCCGAGTCGAGCTTGGCCAGGTCGGCCGCTTGGCGCCCAGCGGCGGAGCCGACTAGGTCCCAACCGCCGCGGACACCGCTGCCGACCAGGGTGTCGGAGTAGCGCTCGTGCATGAACTCCTCGACCGCGTCCTCGCGCGAGCGCAGCACCGGCAGCGCCGCGCCGGAACCGCTGTCACCGAGCACATCGGCGTTGGCCGACGTCAGCCGCTCCCCGATCCGCCCGGCGTAGGCGACCAGGAACGAGGCACGAAATGACGGCTGCCTGCCGCGACGCCCCCAATTGTTGTTGCGACCAGCCTCGGCCAAGGCCTGCTGGGCCTGCACGAGCAACGAGGTGAACAGGAGCTCGACGGCGGCCAGATCACCCGCGTGGCCGAGCACCGAGCACATCGCGAGGTCTTGCAGGAGGACGACGCGACAGCGGTTGGCGAGCGCCACTGCGCTCAACAGACTCGCCTTCGCATCGGAGTACGGCGCGTCGACCGGCAAGCGCATCATCCGCGGCACGTCAGCCGTCTCTGGATGGTCCACCAACGCTTGATCGATGGCGTGGCGCGTCATCAACACCTGCGCTTTGGCGGTGTAGGTGCTGGCCTCTTCCTCGAACGGGGTCGCCTCGGCCTTGGCGAGCAGTTTCCGGATCCGATCGAGCGTCGGGTCCGCGGCGGCACCATAGGACGCCGGCACTCCGACGCCGACCTTCGTGTCTGATGCGCCGGGTGGCGAGATCAGCACATCGAGCACGGCAGCCTTGAGCCACGCGCCATCACCTTGACGGCGACCAGGTAGCCCTCGTCGGCGGCGAGGCCCTCGCGGGCTCGCCATGCGGCCAACCAACCAGGGCGGATCGACTGGTCTCGCTGAGAGAGCTCGCGAATCTGCTGCGCCCAACGGTCGTCGACAGCACCCTCCAGCGCGGCATGAGCGGCCGTGACGCCCAACTCGACCAGCCGGCCGGCCACGGCCCCACAGGTCCTGCGGACCTCGCGAGCCAACTCCTGGGGCTGCCACCCAGACTCGAAGAGAGCCTGGCACATGTCCACCAGGATCTGCTCGCCATAGCTGTCAGCCAGGTGTGTATTCAGCGCGGCGAGGCGTTTCGCGGCTCGTTGCGAATCACCACCGACCTGAGCATCGCGCTCGAAGCTCGAACCAGGCAGAGGCGACCAGGAACGACGGGGCGGGCGGGAACGCCTCCCACGAGTCGCCACCACCTCTGCCCTGACCGCGACTGCGTGGCGTGCCGCGGCGCTGCCGGGCTTTGGCCTTCGCGGCCCGTCGTGCCCTTGTTGTTCTTGCCCACCGAGTCCCCGATCAGCTGCAGCCGCTGGTGGAGCCGCAGCCCTCGCAGACGTAGCAAGAGCCGGCCGGGCGCATCTTGGTGCCGCAGGTCATGCAGAGTGGGGAGTCGACGGCGGTGCCGGTGATCTTCTCCAACAGCTCGGCAGAGGTGTGAGCCTGCGCTGTCGATGCCTCGACCGTGGCCTCGACAGGCTCGACGATCTCGATCGTCGGGGCAACCTCCAAGATCTCCGGAGCAGCGTCGTGGTGGTCGGACTTGAGCGACTCGGCCTCGCTGAGCTCGAGCGGCTCGTAGGAGCCGGTCTCGAGGTAGCGCTGCCGCTCCTCGGCGGAGTGAATGCCCAGGCTCGCCCGCTCCTCGAAGCTCATGTAGTCCAGCGCGAGGCGGCGGAAGATGTAGTCCATGATCGACTGCGCCATCCGCACGTCCGGGTCGTCGGTGAGGCCGGCCGGCTCGAAGCGCAGGTTGGTGAACTTCGAGACGTAGGTCTCCAACGGCACGCCGTACTGCAAGCCGATCGACACCGCGATCGAGAAGGCGTCCATCACACCGGCCAGCGTCGAACCCTGCTTGCCGAGCTTGAGGAACACCTCGCCCAGCTCGCCGTCGTCGTGGGCGCCGGAGGTCATGTAGCCCTCCGCCCCGCCGACGGTGAACGAGGTCGTGCGCGAGGCGCGAGACTTCGGCAGCCGCTTGCGGGTGGGGCGGTAGACGATCTTCTCCACCGTGGCGGCTTCGGTCCCCTCCTCCGCGACCGAGCCGCCGGCCGGGACTGCGGAGTCCGCGCCCTTCGCCTTGGCGTCGGCGAGCGGCTGGCCGACCTTGCAGTTGTCGCGGTAGATCGCGGTGGCCTTCAAGCCGAGCTTCCAGGACTCGAGGTAGACGTCCTTGATGTCCTCCACCGTCGCCGACTCGGGCAGGTTGACGGTCTTGGAGATCGCACCGGACAAGAACGGCTGGCAGGCCGCCATCATCCGCACGTGCCCCATCGGCGCAAGCGCCCGAGCGCCCATCGCGGTGTCGAAGACCTCGTAGTGCTCCGGCTTGAGGCCGGGTGCGTCGATGACATGGCCGTGCTCGGCGATGTAGGCGACGATCGCCTCGACCTTCTCCTCGTCGTAGCCGAGCTTGGTCAGCGCGCGCGGGATGGTCTGGTTGACGATCTGCATCGAGCCACCGCCGACCAGCTTCTTGAACTTGACCAGCGAGAAGTCCGGCTCGATGCCGGTGGTGTCGCAGTCCATCATGAAGCCGATAGTGCCGGTCGGCGCGAGCACCGACGCCTGCGCGTTGCGGAAGCCGCTGATCGCACCGAGCGCGACCACGTCGGCCCACGCCTTCGAGGCCAGCTTGTGCACCGCACCGTCGACCGAGGTCAGCGTGCGCAGTGCGTCGTCGGCGGCCTGGTGCTTGCGCATCACCCGCTGGTGGGCGTCGGCGTTGCGGTCGTAGCCGACATACGGTCCGACCACCGCGGCCAACTCGGCAGAGCGCTTGTACGACGTGCCGGTCATCAGACTGGTAATCGCAGCCGCCATCGACCGGCCGCCGTCGGAGTCGTAGCCCAGGCCCATCGCCATCAGCAGCGCGCCGAGGTTCGCATAGCCGATGCCGAGCTGGCGGTAGTCGCGGGTGGTCTGCCCGATCGCCTCGGTCGGGAAATCGGCGAAGCAGATCGAGATGTCCATCGCGGTGATGATCAGCTCCACCGCTCGAGCGAACCGCTCCGCGTCGAAGGTATCGTCGTCGGTGAGAAACTTGAGCAGGTTGAGCGAGGCCAGGTTGCACGAGGAGTTGTCCAGCGACATGTACTCCGAGCAGTTCGCCACCACGACGCCGCTCACGATGTAGGAGTGGTTGCGGGGTTCGGTGAGGTTGTAGGTCGTCTCGAAACCTCGGGAGGCGCGCGACACCAATGTCACCGTCTCGTCCTTGCGGTAGGCGGCGTGGTCGTCGATGACGTGGGTCAGACGGGCGGTCTTGGCGGGCAGCGTGAAGTCGACCTGGGCGGCGAACTCCCTCACCGAGCGGCCGGTGACGCGCAGATCGAAGCTGGGGCCGTCGGAACCGTACGTCGCCTCAGAGCCGTCCTTGCGGGTGTAAGCGAATGAGTTCGACTTGACGCCGGTGTTGTAGAGCCGAGCGGCCATGCCGAACGATCCGAGCAGCTCCTGCACTCCGAGCAGCAGCTCCTCAGAACGGCTGCCGAGGCCGACGTAGCGGGTCCCCTTCACCTCGTCGTCGACCACGCAACCGTCCGCGTCGAAGAGCCCTCGCAAGAAGGCGAGGACGGCGTCCTCCGGTGCCTCGAAGACGGACTCGGGAACGACCTTCTGAGGTGCCTTGGCGCCGGTCACCCCGAGGGCGCGGAAGAAGGCCACGACGTCTCGCTTGGCCGACCGCAGCTGGATCGTGCCGTTGGGCTGGACGCTGGGCTTCGCGTCGAGACCGGTCCAGGCGCGGAGCAACGCCTGGTGCCGGGGCATCACGTGGAGGCGGTCGTCCTCGGAGCCGTAGACGAGCGTCAGGCAGCCGTCGGTGACGCATCCGTCGCCTACCAGCCAACCGACCAGGTGAGCGAGGTCCTCGTCCCACTTCTCCGGCAGGTTCAACGCCGAAGCCCGGCGGGCGATCCTCAGCGCCGACTCGGGGAGCTCGGCACCGGCCAGGGGCCGACCCGCGAAGTGGAGCGACTTGGTGACTCGGTCGTCAGCCTGGAGATCCTCGGCATGCACCCAGCCCCGGTTGGCGGTCCACACCCGGTGGTTGGGGGTGCAGCGCAGCCGTGACCCGTCGGAGAACCGTAGCTCAAGGATCTCGTTGGTCCCGGTGACCATGTAGCGCACCGTGCGAGTGGCCACGATCCGGTCAGCCGGCTCGCTGGCCGAGGTGGCATCGTGGGTGTAGACGTCGAAGTGGTCGCCCTCGGCGGCACGACTCACCAGGTCTCCGATACGGATCAGACCACGGTCGGTCATCACCCGCTGATCCGCGGGGAAGCACGGGTTAGATGCCGTGATCCGCCCGGTCTCGGGGTTGGTGTGCCAGTCGTTGATGGTGTCGTCGTACTGCAGACCGGGGTCGGCGCACTCCCACGCCGCGTGGGCGATCTTGTCGAACAGCTCGCGGGCGTCGACGGTCTCGATCACCTCACCGGTCTGGCGGGCGCGCAGACCGAACTCGCGGCCCTCCTCGACCGAACGCATGAACTCGTCGGAGACGCGCACGGAGTTGTTGGCGTTTTGATACTGCACCGAGGTGATGTCGGCGCCGCCGAGGTCCATGTCGAAGCCGGCGTCACGCAGCGCGCGGATCTTGTCCTCCTCGCGCGCCTTGGTCATCACGAACTCCTCGATGTCGGGGTGGTCGACGTCGAGCACGACCATCTTCGCCGCCCGGCGGGTGGCGCCGCCGGACTTGATGGTGCCCGCGGAGGCGTCGGCGCCCCGCATGAAGGAGACCGGCCCGGAGGCGGTGCCACCGGAGGAGAGCAGCTCCTTCGACGAGCGGATTCGAGAGAGGTTCAAGCCGGCGCCCGAGCCGCCCTTGAAGATGAAGCCCTCCTCCTTGTACCAGTTCAAGATCGAGTCCATCGAGTCGTCGACGGAGAGGATGAAGCACGCCGAGACCTGCTGCGGGGAAGCCGTGCCGACGTTGAACCACACCGGGGAGTTGAAGGAGAAGTACTGGTGCACCAGCAGCCAGGTGATCTCCTCCTCGAAGATCCGGGCCTCGCGGGTGGTGGCGAAGTAGCCGTGCTCCTCACCGGCCGCGCGGTAGGTCTTGACGACCCGGTCGATCAACTGGCGCAGGCTCCACTCACGCGCCTCGGTGCCGACGGCGCCGCGGAAGTACTTCGTGGTCACGATCGTGGAGGCGTTGACGCTCCAGAAGTCGGGGAACTCCACGCCCTTCTGCTCGAAGACCGTCTCGCCGGTCTTCCAGTTGGTCTGCACGACGTCGCGCCGCTCCCAGGTGATCTCGTCGTAGGGGTGGGTCCCCTCGGTGGAGAAGACACGCGAGATCCTCAGGCCGCCCTTCTTGGGCGTCTTCGTCGTCGGTGCGGCCGTTTCGGTCATGCTCTGCCTCCGTGCTCTCTGATGCGTGGATCTCGTGGTGGGTTCTCGTGATGGGTGGAGAGCCCGGGACGCAGCTTCCCCACTACGTCCCGGGCAGTCTGTGGTTATCCGGTGGGTACGGCGTCGCGCGCGACGCGGCCGTCCGCCAACCGGGCGGGCGATGCGGCCCCGACGACCGGGTCGGGCTCCGCGCGGGTCTCGACGGGCTCGGCGACCGAGGCGGCGGGCTGCGTCCGCAGGCGGGCGATCTCCGCTTCGAAGTCGTCGGCGGACTCGAAGGCCCGATAGACGCTGGCGAACCGCAGGTAGGCGACCTCGTCGAGCTCGCGCAGCGGGCCGAGGATGGCCAGCCCGACCTGATGGGCCGGCACCTCGGCCCAGCCTTCGGCACGCAGGGTGTCCTCGACGTCCTGGCCGAGCCGAGCCAGCTGGTCTTCGGTCACCGGCCGGCCCTTGCAGGCCTTGCGGACCCCGGAGATCGCCTTGTCCCGGGCGAAGGGCTCACTGGCCCCGGATCTCTTGATCACCGTGAGCTGCATCAGCTCGACGGTGGTGAAGCGCTTGCCGCAACCGCCGCTGTCGGCGCTGCAGATCCGGCGCCGCCGGATCGAGCCGCCGTCCTCGGCGACCCGCGAGTCGAGCACCCGGGTATCGGTGTTCCGGCAGAACGGACAGTGCACGAGTGGCCCCCTCTCGCGGTGGAAAAAACCCCTCATCCTGTGAACAACCAGGCGCTGCCTGTGCATCCCGGACGGGTGAGTTGTGAACTAAATGTGGAAAACTACATCGGTGTAACTACTAGATGTAGTGGTAACCGTACGTCGCGCCCCGAGGACGTGGCAAGGGGCCCGGGAAAGAAATTCCTTGCCCCCTCATCCGAGCGGCCATCGCCGCAGGTCAGCGGCCCAGCCCTCGGCAAGCAGGCGACCCGGAGTCGGCGTGTCGCGCCTGCGCCCGGCACACCGCTCGCTCGGCGACAATGGAGCGGTGGGCGACACCGAGACAGGGAAGCGGGCGGGGGCACGACGGGCCGCCCGCCCACCGCGTCGCTTCCGCGTCGGCGTCGCCGGCCAGGCCGTCGCCAGCGGACTCGCGGTCCTGGCCTGGGGCGTGTTGGTGTGGTTCGCGATCGACTTCGGTCGCCGGGCCCGCACCGGCGAGCCACGGGCCTGGTGGTTCATGGCGGCGCTGGCGGTGGGTGCCATCGCCTGCCTGTGCGTGGCGTTGATGCTGCTGCTCCGCCTGGCCCGCGCGACCGGCATCGTCGGCGAACGGCCCGGCCACACCCGCTCTCACGCCGCCTCGAAGCACGCCGACTGACCGCTACGACGAGGGTCGTCAAACCGCGAGGGGCGGAGCCGATCGGCTCCGCCCCTCGTCTTCCCCGGTTCGCCGGCTGGGGTCGAGGCAGCCGGCGAATTCTCTGGTGGCTACCCCGCTGCGGGCACCACGAGCTTCTGGCCGGCCTGGAGACCGCCGGTGTCCATGTCGTTGAGCTCCTGGATGTGGGCGACCATGTCGCGCACCTGCCCCGCGGGTGCGATGTCACCGGCGATCTGCCACAGCGTGTCGCCGTCCCCGACAGTGATCACGCGAGTCCGCTCGGGCTCGTCCGTGGCCGCCGACCGAGCGCCGAACCCGAACGCCAACCCCAAGATCAGCAGCAGCGATCCGGCGAAGACCACGAGTCGTCCGCGCCGCGTGAGCCGGACCTGACCCCTCGCGACGGGCCGGGCACTGGGCCGAGTCGGTCGGGCGTGGGACGGGTGGACCTGGGTCGGGCGAGTCTGGATCGTCCGGGGCTGCGGCGTGATGGCGATGGCGCTCATCGGAACCTCCTGGGGAAGTGGCGGGCCGCTCGGCCCGCCAGTCGGAACCTGTTGCTCGGTGTGTGTCTGCTCGGTGCTTCTCTGCTTGGTGCTTGTTCTCGTCGCGCTGGACCTAGGTCTATCGAGCACCTCCGACAGAACCCCGCCCGACTCACTCGATCACACGTTCGATCGAACACGTGTACGACTTTAGAGCAAGTGTTCGAACCGATCAAGCGCCGACCCGAACAAATCTTCGAACCGTTCGCCACGTGGCCCACGACACGCCCGTTCGAACAACTGTTTGAAGCTGGGGCCCGATCGCACTAGCGTGAGACCACGACCAGGTCGCACCGACCGGGGCGGACAGGAAGGTGACGTGCGATGGCAGCGATCCGAGGATCGGGTGGGACATCTGGCTACTCCGACAACGTCACCGAGCTGCCCGACGGCGCGCCGGATGCCACCGGGCTGACCCCGCGTCAGCAGCGCGTGCTGGCGCACATCAAGGACTCCATCGAGAAGCGGGGCTACCCGCCGAGCATGCGGGAGATCGGTGAGGCCGTCGGGCTGACCAGCTCCTCCTCGGTCTCCCATCAGCTCAAGGTGCTGCAGGAGAAGGGGTTCCTCAAGCGCGACCCGCACCGGCCGCGCGCCATCGAGGTCTTCCTCCCGGAGGTGATGGCGGCTCGTCGCTCCATCTCGGCCGCCGAGGACTCCTCGGTCGACCCGACCGATATCGGCGACGCGATGCCCGCGGCGTCCTACGTCCCGGTCGTCGGTCGGATCGCCGCCGGTGGACCGATCCTGGCCGAGGAGCGCATCGAGGACGTCTTCCCGCTGCCGCGGCAGCTGGTCGGCGAGGGCACCCTGTTCCTGCTCGAGGTCTCCGGCGACTCGATGATCGATGCGGCCATCTGCGACGGCGACTACGTCGTGGTGCGGCAGGAGCAGACCGCAGAGAACGGCGACATCGTCGCGGCGCTGATCGACGGCGAAGCGACCGTCAAGACCCTGCAACGTCGAGACGGCCAGGTCTGGCTGATGCCGCACAACGAGCACTACGACCCGATCGACGGCACCAACGCCAGCATCTTGGGCATCGTCACCACCGTGCTGCGTCGGGTCTGACACCTCCGCCGATAAGCGGATGGCGGCCAGGCCTGGATCCGTGGAGAGGGGTGGAGAGGGGTCGCTGCCGGGGTGCTGGTGGCCTGGCGCGTTGGCCAAGGGCAACTACCGGGCACGGCAGTCCGTAGTGCTGGCTGCTTGCCGGGTTCTGGTCGGCTGGCGTCCTGCGGTCGCCGGTCCGCTGCGGGGTTGTGGCGTCTCCCGCGCCCTTGTTGGGGGTGAGTACCCGGTCTACCGGACACTCAGCCCCCACAACGGCGCACCAGACGGGCTCGGATGCAGTTTCGGCCCACTCGGTGCACCTGTCCCCGGGCCCAGAGCCGTCCTGATTCCCGGGGGTCACACGGGTTGCTGCTTTCACAAGGTATGTGGTGATGCCTGCACTTACCATGCGTCATTCACCGAGGTAAGCGGAGCGATCCCTACATACCTTGTGAAAACGGTGACAGGAGTGACCACCAGCGACCAGCAACCCGGCGAGCAGCCGCAAGCCGAGCACCGCTCACCCGGCGTAGCTGCCCTATCGGTCACAACCGAAGGCGGCCAGCAACCCGGAAGACGATCCCGACCACGCGCGGCGCTCACCGAGCGGTAGCTGCCCTTTCGCCCAGCACCGCCACCCGGGCCAACAACCCGCCAACGCACGGCTCCACCGTGGCGTGCCATCCACGGATCAGGGCTAAGGTGCCTGCCATGACCCTGCCGGCCCCGTGGTTCGTGGTCGTGACGTCACCGAACACCTACGCCACCCGCGAGGTCGATGCCGTGATCCCTCGCGTGCTGACCACGCTCGGCGGCGGGGAGCGTCAGGTGACGGTCGACGAGATCGACGCGCTGCATCTGGGGCCGGCCGGGACCGAGCCTGGCTATGACCGGATCCAGGTCGACCGATGGCTCGCGATGGCTCGCGCCGAGCTGGCGGAGCTGGAGGACCCCGACGTCCGGCTCTTCGACGGCAAGATGTTCGCCGTGATGGTGCCCTTGCTGGCGCTCGCGGTCCTGCTCGGTTGGTGGCTCACCCGCTGACCCTCACCCTCGGCGTCATCTGGCGGCCAGCCTGGTCAGCGCCTGCCGCACCACCGCCGGGTCCGTGGTGGACCACATCGGGGGAAGGCTGGCGCGCAGGAAGGAGCCGTAGCGCGCCGTCACCAGCCGCGGGTCCAGCACGGCGACCACACCCCGGTCGTCAGTGGTGCGGATCAGACGGCCGGCACCCTGGGCCAACAACAGGGCGGCATGGGTCGCCGCGACCTGCATGAAGCCGTTGCCTCCGGCCCGGTCGGCGGCGCGCTGTCGCGCCGACATCAACGGGTCGTCCGGCCGCGGAAACGGGATCCGGTCGATGATCACCAGCTGGCACGTCTCACCCGGGACGTCCAGCCCCTGCCACAGGCTCAACGTGCCGAACAGGCAGGTGTGCGGATCCTCGGTGAACTGGCGGGCCAGCTCCGGCAACTGTGCCTCGCCCTGCGCCACCGTGGTGAGGTGTGGCAGCCGCTCCCGGATCGCCTCGGCCGCCGTCTCGGCCGCCCGGCGGGAGGAGAACAGCCCGAGCGTCCGCCCCTGCGCCGCATCCACCAGCTCCGCGATCTCCGCGAGCTGCGCCTCCCCCAACCCGTCCCGCCCGGGTGGTGGCAGGTGCCGGGCGACATACAAGATCGCCTGCTTGCCATAGTCGAACGGCGACCCCACATCCACCCCCCGCCACGGGATCGGTCCCCCGTCACCGGCGTCAACCTGGGCACGGCCGGCCGCCGCGCCATCCGGCGGCGGCGGCGAGCCAGGGGGGTCCCCCGAAGGGCGTGGATGGGTCTGGCCCCCCTGCGCGAAGCCTGCGAGCGCACGGGTGGTTGCCCGCGGGGGACCCCCCTGGCTCGCCGGGGCCGCCTCCTGGCGCGGTTGCCGGCCCTCACTGACCGCCTCTTCCTCGGAGGGCTTCAGCCCGACCGAGGTGGCGATCGTGGAGAAGTCACCGCCCAGCCGGAGGGTGGCGGAGGTGAAGACCGCTGTCTTGTCGGAGAGCAGCTTCTCCCGCATCGGCCCCCAGACCTGCAGCGGAGCGACGCACAGCCTCGGCGGCATCCGCTCGCCGCCCTCGGAGAGCCACAGCACGTCGGCCTCGGAGTGCGCCACCATCCGCTCGGCGGTGACGAAGACCTCCTGGGCCAGGCCGCGCGCCTGGGTGCGGCCGGCCTCGGAGTCCCCGTCACCGGACTCCTGGGGGAACGCCGAGACACAGCCGCGAGCGGCGTCGCGAACCAGGGCGAGCGCATCGCCGAGCACCTCAGGCGTCGTGTCGAAGCGGCCCGACTCCACCTCGTCGATCGCACCTGCGAGCGCGCTGGCGGCGTCGTCGAGGTCGTCGGCCTCGCTGCCGTCGACCCAGCGCTGCGCACGTCGGGCCGCGCGCTCGACGTCGGCCACGGAGAGCTCGTCGGTCGACGCCTGGGTGATCCGCGCGGTCACCTCGTGGGCCTCGTCGATAACCACGCAGTCGTAGTCGGGGATCATCGGGACGCCCTCGATGGCGTCGATGGCCAGCAACGAGTGGTTGGTGACGACCAGGTGGGAGCGCTGCGCCCGCTCCCGGGCCAGCTCGGCGAAGCACTCGGCACCGAACGGGCACTTGGCGGCGCCGAGGCACTCACGATGGGTGACGCTGACTTGGCCCCAGATGCGTTCGGTGTGGCGCGGCGCGTGGTCGCGCTCGCCGGTGCCACCGCCCTCGGCCTCCTCTTCGGCCCACGCCCGCAGTGCGAGCACCTCCTTGCCCATCGAGCCCTCCGGGACCTCGACCAGCACTCCTTGGTCGTCGGGCACGCCCTCACGGATCCGGTGCAGGCAGGCGTAGTTGGAGCGGCCCTTCAAGACGGCGTACGACGTGTCGAGGTCTCGCTGGCCTCCCACCGCGTCGACCAGACGGGGTAGGTCTCTCTCGACGAGCTGGTGCTGGAGGGCCAAGGTCGCGGTGGCGATCACGACCCGGGAGTCGTGGACGAGCGCCGGCACCAGATAGCCGAGCGACTTGCCGGTGCCGGTGCCGGCCTGGACCAACAGGTGCCGGCCCGCGCCGAAGGCCTCGGCCACCTCCTCGGCCATGGTGAGCTGGCCCGCCCGATGTTCACCACCGAGCGCCGCCACGGCGACCTCGAGCAGGCGCGCGACCTCCGACTGCTGGGTGGAGGCGCTGGTCTCGGGCACCTCGGCACCATATCCGGGTGCACCGACCGCCTTTGGCCGCGTCAACAGGTGGGTGAGTCGGCCAAAGGTTTCCCGATTGTCGGCGATCCATGATGTGATCTCTCGTGGACTCGCCGCGGTGTCGTTCCGCGGCATACGTCAGGAGGATTCTTTGAGACGCAGCACTCTTGCGCGACTTGCCGTGGCGGCCGTCGCGACTGCCATGGTGGTGACCGCGCTGTCTGCGCCGGCCGGAGCCGAGCCCCCGTCGGTGACCTCGCCAGCGCCGCTCACGGCAGAGTCGGGCACGCGTCAGGCGCAGGCCGAGCAGGCGTTGGCCACGGTCGAGGCGCTGGCGCATCCGTCGGCCAAGGCTGCGGCCGGGGCCCACCGCGACGCGACGATGGCGTTGCGGGACCTGAGTCTGCTCAAGGGCGCGCTGCCGAAGTCCGAGCGCGCCAAGGCGGCGTCCTACCTCGCCCGGCCGACGAAGGGCACCGGCGGCTCGCCGTACTTGAAGTACAAGGTCAAGGAGGCCAAGCCGGTCTGCGGCAAGAAGGTCTGCGTCCACTACGTCACGAAGACCGCCGACAAGAGCACCGAGGCCTACGCCAAGCAGGCTCTCGCGGTGGTGACGCATGTCTGGCAGACCTACGCGAAGGCCGGCTACAAGACTCCGCCCGGCGACGGCAAGCTCGGCGGCAACAAGAAGTTCGACGTCTACCTCGGCCAGCTCGCCGACGACTACCTCTACGGCTATGTGACCACCGACCAGAAGCGGGGCAAGTCGCGCTGGTCCTACGGCGTGTTCGACAACAACTACACCGACACGGTCTTCAACACGCACACCCCGCTGCAGAACCTCCAGGTCACCGCGGCGCACGAGTTCTTCCACGGTGTGCAATACGCCTACGACGTCTACGAGGACGCCTGGTTCATGGAGGCCACCGCCACCTGGGCCGAGGACGAGCTCTACCCCGACGTCAACGACAACCTGCAGTACCTCACCTATGGACAGCTAGGTCAGCCGCAGTACCCGCTCGACGCCTTCTCAGGGGCCATCCACTACGGCAACTGGATCTTCTTCCGCTACCTGAGCGAGAAGTGGCCGCAGGCCAAGGCCGGGCTGCCCACCATCGTCCGGTCGATGTGGCAGAAGGCCGGCAAGAAGCAGTACTCCATCCAGGCGATCAGCTCGGTGCTGAAGGCCAAGAAGTCATCCTTCGCCAAGGAGTTCTCCCTGTTCTCCGCGAAGAACCGCTTCTCGCGGACCTTCTACGCCGAAGGTGCCGCGCAGGCCTACCCGGAGGCGCCGTTCGCCGACACCATCCCACTCGCCGCGAGCGCGCGAGTGGGCGGCACGGTCAAGTTGCGCTACCACCAGTCCTCGGCCGCGTGGCGTCTCCAGCCCAACGGTCTCGGCGCGGGCTGGAAGCTCCGGGTCAAGGTCGATCTCGCCGCCCCGAAGCAGCACCAGACGGCTGTCGTCGACACCATCACCGGCGGGACCCACAGCCTCCAGCTGATCAAGCTGAACAAGAAGGGCAAGGGCAGCGTGACCGTGCCGTTCGTGTCCGGGCAGAACCAGGTGGCCTTCACCCTGGTCAACGCAGGCACCGCCTACAAGTGCTGGAAGAGGACGATCTTCGCCTGCCAGGGCAAGTCGAAGAGCAACAACATCAAGGGGAAGATCACCTTCACCACGGTGCAGTAGCACCGGGCCGCTTCAATCCCGGGCTGCCCCACGGCGAGCTGCCTTGTGACCGAGGGCCCCTCCCGACTGCGGGAGGGGCCCTCGGTCATGAGCGGACCGGCCGGCTCGAGTTCAGCGGTGCGCGATCCGGTCCAAGAAGGTGTCGACCAAAGCCTGAGCACGGGCGCACGCGGCGGCTTCCTCGGCCCAGGTGGCCTCGCGAAGCAGGTCGGGGTCGAAGCCGCTGGCCCGCGCCACGGCGTCCCCGCCGTTGTCGAGCCATCCATGCAGCATCCCGGAGGTGAGCTCGGGATGGAACTGCACCGCCAGGTTGCGACGCAGCATGAATGCCTGGGAGCTGGTCGCGTTGCGAGCCACCTCCTCGGCTCCGGGCGGCAGCGTCCAGCGATCGTAGTGCCAGGCGAACCACGGCCCGTGCGGCACCAGCTCCGGGTCGTCGGAGTCGATGGTGACCCAGCCGATCTCGGCCGCCGGCGACCGTTCGACACCACCTCCGTGGGCCTGGGCCAGCAGCTGCCCGCCGAAGCAGATGCCGAGCACAGGGATATCGGCGGCGTCGGCTTCGCGCAGCAGCTGCGCCTCGGGAACCACCCACGAGCCGATGAGCTCCTCGTCGTAGACCGACCAGGCCGAGCCCATCACCACCACCATGTCGTAGTCGGTCACTGTGGGGAAGCGAGGCGCGACGCCCGGGGCGTCGTACTGCTCCTCGGGCACCACCTGGTGCAGGTCCATGTCGACCAGTCGCTCGGTCAGCCGATCTCCGACCGGACCTGGTGGGGAGACGTGGTCGTGCTGGATCACCAGTGCCCGCATGCGGTGCGCTCCTTCTCGCCGTGTCCCTCGAGCTGTCCCTCGAGGTGTCCCTAGCCGGGTCTCGTCGCGGTCGTCGTCGTGGCAGGTTGGGACCGGTCACGGCCGAGTCGGGCCCCGACGAGTCGAGGCCACCGGGGAGGCTTGTCGTCGCACCCGGCGGCCATTATCGTTCGGATCCTAATGGTCGCGTGCCGGTCGCGCGACCATCTGCTCACCCCCGACACTCATCGGGGCCGTCGTGGACGTGGAGTGTGGAGATGAGTCAACCGACGGTCGTCAGCGAGTACGAAGCCGACGTGATCGTGTCCGGGCTGAGTCACCCGGCCGACGACGTGGTCGAGGTGACGCTCGCCCATGCCGACGGATCGCCGCTGCCGCCCTGGACACCCGGCGCGCACATCGACCTGATGCTCGCCGATGGCCTGGTCAGGCAGTACTCCCTCTGCAGCAGCCCGGCCGAGCCGACGTCGTACCGCGTCGCCGTGCTGCGCACCCCCGACAGCCGAGGCGGCTCGGCGCAGGTCCACGAGTTGGCGCAGGGCCAGACGATCCGCATCCGGGGGCCGCGCAACAACTTCCCGCTGGTCACCTCGCCTCGCTACGTCTTCATCGCGGGAGGCATCGGAATCACCCCGATGCTGCCGATGATCGAGGAGGCCGATGCCGCGGGCGCCGAGTGGCAGCTGCACTACGGCGGGCGCACCCGCGCCTCGATGGCCTACCTCGACGTCGTCGAGAAGTATGCCGACCGCGTCAGCGTCGTGCCGCAGGATCAGGCGGGGCTGCTGGATATCGGCGGCATCCTCGGCGCTCCCGACCCCCGCACCCTGGTCTACTGCTGCGGCCCGGAGCCGCTGCTGACAGTGGTCGAGCAGCAGGCCGCCGCCTGGCCCTCGGGGGCGCTGCACCTGGAGCGGTTTGCCGCGAAGGAGATCGAGCGCGACGGTGAGGACGGCTCCTTCGAGCTGGTGCTGCAGCGGACGGGCATCTCGGTGACCGTCCCCGCGGACAAGACCGTCTTCGACACCATGCGTGACGCCGGCGTCCCCGTGCTCGGCTCCTGCCTCGAGGGCATCTGCGGCACCTGCGAGACCGGTGTCCTCGAAGGCGAGGTCGACCATCGCGACTCCGTGCTGGATCCCGACGAGCAGGAAGCCCACGATTGCATGATGGTCTGCGTCTCTCGCGCCAAGGGCCCCCGGCTCGTGCTGGACGCGTGAGGAAGGAGTCACGATGACCACCCGTCCCGGCCGCGGCCGCCCCCAGATCCCCCACTCGGCCTGGTATCCCCTCGCCCTCTCCGACGAGGTCGGCCGGACACCGCTGGCGCGGCGGGTGCTCGCCACGTCGGTCGTGCTCTACCGCACCACCTCCGGCGCACCGGTCGCGCTGGAGGACCGGTGTGCGCACCGACCCGTTCCACTCAGTGGTGGACGAGTCGACGGGGACGACATCGTCTCCGGCTACACCGGCTTCCGGTACGCCCCCGACGGCCGCTGCGTCGGCGTGCGCACCCAGGTCAACGTGCCGTACGGCGTCGCCGTGCGCGCCTTCCCCAGCCACGACGACGGCTCGTTCGTCTGGGTCTGGACCGGCGATCCGAGCCTGGCCCGGCTCCGGCCCCCGCCGGACACCTCCTGGCTCCGCGATCCCGCCTGGTCCTCCTTCGGCGACGCCTGGGAGACCCGAGCGTCGGTGCGTCTGCTCATCGACAACTTCTCCGACATCACCCACGTCGTCAACGTCGATCCCGAGATCGCACCGCCGGCGTTGGATGCCGGGCCCACCCCACCGCTGAACGTCACGGTCAGCGAGACGACGATGCGCTTCACCCGGGACTTCCCTCCCGGACCGGTCTCAGGGTGGCACTCGATGGTGGCCGGCCTCGACCCTGACGTGGCCTTCGCCCAGCGCGAGGAGGGCGAGTTCTGCTCACCTGGCCTTTGGGTGGACCGCTGGCACATCGAAGCCGGGGACCAGACCCTGAGCTTCCTGTTCACCCATGCGCTCACCCCCGTCGACGAGGCCAGCACCCGCCACATCTGGCGAGTCAGCCGCAACTTCTCCCCCGGCGCCGCCGCGACCGGCACCCTGGCGCCCATGTTCGACCGCTACTACCGCCGGGTTCGCGACGTGCTGGAGACCATGCAGCAGGTCGTCGACAGGGACGGCGACCGCCCCGAGGTGAGCGTGGCCGCTGACGCAGCGGCCGCCGCCGTCCGCCGCATCCTCGACCGCCTCGTCGCCGACGAGAGCGGAGTCCGCTGACGGAGCCGTAGAGCCGTCGCCGCGCTGTCGGGTTGCGGCCCGCCCAGACTGCGACGCCGCCTGTCGCGCTGCCGTCCGGCGGCGCGTCAGGCGGCCGTGACCTTGACCGGGAACTTCTTGATCCCGTTGACGAAGTTGGAGCGGACCCGGGTGACGTCGCCGGCCAGCTCGATGTCGGCGAGGCGCGGGAGGAGCTCCTCGAACATCAGCCGGATCTCCATCCGGGCCAGGTTGTTGCCCAGGCACAGGTGCGGGCTGCCCTTGCCGAAGGTCATGTGGTCGACGTTCTTGCGGGTCACGTCGATGCTGTAGGGGTCCTCGAACATGGCGTCGTCCCGGTTGCCCGAGCCGAACCACATGACGACCTTGTCGCCCTCCTTGATCTGCTTCCCACCGAGCTCGACGTCCTTGGTCGCCGTACGCCGGAAGTGGTAGACCGGCGAGGCCCACCGCAGCAACTCCTCGACCGCGTCGGGGACCAGCGCGGGCTCCTCCTTCAGCCGAGTGAGTTGGTCGCGCTGCTCGATCAGTCCGAGCATGGAGTTCGAGATCGCGTGGCGGGTGGTCTCGTTGCCGGCGATCACCAGCAGCGAGAAGTAGTTGTTGAAGTCCTGCTGGCTGAGCGGGACGCCGTCGGCGGGCATCTGGTTGGCCAGCATCGAGACCAGGTCACCGCCGTCGCCGCCGATGCGCTTGCTCTTCAGGTCCTGCCCGTAGTCCCAGACCTCCTGCACCGTCGGCGACCGGAAGGGCAGATGGCGGTACTCGTCGGACTCCGCCAGGTCGAACCGCACCTTGGCGTAGTCCGGGTCGGTGTTGGCGACCAGCTCGTTCCCCCAGGCGATCAATTGCGCGGTGTCACCTTGCGGCACGTCGAGCAGTCGGGCCAGCACGTTGATCGGGAAGTCCGCGCTGATCTTGTCGACGAAGTCGATCTGGCCGTCGTTGTCCGCGGCTTCGGCGAACGCCGCGTCGACGGTGCGCTTGGTCAACTCGCGCAGGAACGCCTCGTAGTTCTTCATCAGGTTGCGCGGGGTGAACTCGCGCTGTACGAGCCGCCGCAGAGCGGCGTGCCGGGTGCCGTCGGTCTCCAACAGCGACCGACGGAAGTCCATCAGGTCGTCGTCGACCTCCTCGATGTTGACGAACTTCTCCGAGGTGAACGTCTCCGGGTCTCGGTCGACAGTCCAGATGTCGTCGTACTTCGTGATCGCCCAGAATCCCTTGTTCGGCGCATCCTCCCGGTTCCAATGCACCGGGTCCTCGGCGCGCAGCGTGTCGAGCTGGCTGAAGCCACGGAGGTCGGCGAAACCGTCGATGTCGGAGAGGTCGACGTCCTCGAGGGCGACAGGGACGTGTCGTGGCACAGCGACTCCTTCGGATATGGGCTCATTCGGACACCACGGACCAGCCCGCTCGGCGGCTCAGGGCGCCGAGGGGGATCGCCCAGGATGCCTCAGCGGCCTAGAGGTGATAGGTGTACTCGTGGAACTCCCAGTCGGTGATCCAGGTGTTGAAGCGCTCGATCTCGTCTCGCTTGTAGGTCAAGAACGCGTTGACGAACGTCGGACCCATGACCTCGGCGAACTCCGTGTCCGCCTCGAGCGCGTCCAGCGCCTTGCCCAGGCTGTTGGGCAACTGCGCGGACTTCGCGAGGTCGTAGCCGTAGCCGACCAGCGGCTCCGCAGGCTCGATCTTGTTCTCGATGCCGAGCAGGGCCGCGGCCAGCATCCCGGCGATGGCGAGGTAGGAGTTGGCGCTGGCATCGCCCAAGCGCAACTCCATCCGCGAGGCGGAGCCCCGCTCCGGCGGGATCCGGACCATGGCTGAGCGGTTGTCCATGCCCCAGTCGATCAGCCACGGCGCGAGGGTGTCGGGGCCGAACCGCTTGTAGGAATTGATCGTGGGGTTCGCCACCGCAGCCAGCGCGGGGGCGTGGGCAAGGATCCCCCCGACCGCGTGGCGTGCCAGCTCTGAGAGTCCGTGTGGCCCGTCGGGGTCGTCGAACAACGCGGTGGCCATATCCGGCGACCACATCGAGAAGTGCAGGTGGTAGCCAGAGCCGCCCTCGTCGTTGAATGGCTTGGGCATGAAGGTGGCCAGCCGGCCCTCCCGGAGCGCCAACTCCTTCACAGCGTGCTTGAAGCGGTGTGCTCGGTCGGCGGCGCCCAGGGCGTCACCGTGCCAGAGGTTGATCTCGAACTGGCCGGAGGAGAACTCGTGGTTGGCTGCGATCGCCTCGATGCCGTACTCGCCGAGCATGCGCAGCGAGGCCAACAGCACGTTCTGCGGGTCGCCCTTGAAGCCCGAGACGTAGACGTTGCCGGTGCCCTCGCCGTACCGCTGCCAGCCCGACGCCGACTTCTTCGACTCCTCCAGGATGTAGAACTCCAGCTCCGGTCCGACGATCGGCTGCATCTCCAGCTCGCCGAACCGCTCGATGACCGAGCGCAGCACGTAGCGGGGGCTCTCCTGCGAGGGCGACCCGTCGGGGTTGAACACGTCCGCGATGCAGTGCGCGACGCCTGGCTCCCAGGGGATCGGGAGCAGGGTGTCGACGTCCGGGAACGCCACCACGTCGGGAAGGCCCGCGGAGAGCCCGCCCTCGATGTCGACCACGCCACCGCGAGGCGTGGTCCCGAACACGGAGCGGCAGAAGGCGACGCCACTGCCCACCGTTCGGGGAAAGCGATTCACCAGGACGTCACGACCCCGGTCGGTGCCGATGATGTCGGCGTACCCGAGCCGCACGACGTCGATTCCCTGTTCGGTGAGCCGATCCGCCGCGGGTTGGAGGCCGGAGGTGTCGAAGTGCGCCATGGGCAGGCTCCTTCTGATGGAGGACATGGGCCAGATCACTCAGCATGTCGTTTGGGTCCGAACAGTACCGACGCTCCCGGGAGCGGGCAAGAGGTTCCCCGGGCACGGCGCGGCGGCTATCGTACGGACCCGAACGTCTTTCCACGGCCACCTCCGTCGCGCAGACCCCGACCTGGCAATCCGCTTCCACCTCACGATCAGGAGCACCCGGCATGACCGAACTGAAGGGCTTCTTCTTCCCCCGTACGGCGTCCGGCCAGGCTTCCCTGATCCCGTCGCCGCCGTGGTACTACTCCGGCGATCTACTCACCGTGGAGTACCGCACCGACCCGGCCCGCGTCGCCGAGCTCCTTCCGGCACCACTCGAGCTCGCCCCCGAGGACCCCGGCGCGGTCGCCCTGATCTGGGCAGATTGGCAGTCCTGTTCCGCTTCACGCGAGGAGTTGCTGGACCCGGTCCGGTCGCAGTACAAGGAGTGCTTCGTCGTGGTCCGCTGCTCCTTCCGCGGCGAGGTCTACTCCCGGTGCGTCTACATCTGGGTCGACAAAGACTTCGCGATCGCCCGCGGCATGCACCAGGGATACCCCAAGAAGCTCGGCACCATGTGGCAAACCCGGCCGCACGCCTTCCCGCACGCCTCGCCGGTGATCGGTCCCGGTGGCCAGTTCGGAGCGACGCTCGCGGCCGGCGACCGCCGCCTAGCCGACGTCGTGCTCACCTTGCGCGAGCAGTCCGACGGCAACGGCTTCGTCAACGGCCACCCGATGGCCCACCACCGCATCTACCCCGACATCGCGGGTGGCCGCGACGTCTACTCCGAGCTGATCCGCTCTGGCGGCGCCGAGTTCGAGGGTGGCCAGTCCTGGCGCGGTGACGTCGAGGTCAACCTCTACGACTCCCCTACCGAGGAGCTCTCCCGGCTCACCGTCGATGAGATCATCGGCGGCTACTACCGCCAGGTCGGCGTCGTCTGGAACGGCGGCACCACCCTCGAGCGCCTCATCTGACCTCTCCGCGACGGCCGCGCTGACGAACGTTAGCTGCGTTGCGATTGGCTCTTCTGGCCAATCGCAACGTCACCGCACTCAGTCGAAGACGACGGTGCGGGCGCCGGTGAGGAAGACCCGGTCCTCGGCGTGCAGCCGCACGGCGTGGGAGAGCACCCGACGCTCCACGTCGCGGCCGATCGAGACCAGGGTGGAGGCGTCGTCGGCATGACTGACCCGGACGACGTCCTGCTCGATGATCGGGCCCTCGTCGAGATCGGCGGTGACGTAGTGGGCAGTGGCACCGATCAGCTTGACGCCCCGCGCGTAGGCCTGGTGGTAGGGCTTGGCACCCTTGAAGCCCGGCAGGAACGAGTGGTGGATGTTGATCATCCGGCCCGACAGCGTGCGGCACAGGTCATCGGAGAGCACCTGCATGTAGCGGGCCAGCACCACGAAGTCGACGTCATGCTCCTCGACCAGCCCCAGCAACGCCGCCTCCGCCTCGGGCTTGGTCGCCCCGGTCACCGGGATGTGTTCGAAGGGCACACCCGCGCGCTCCACGATCTCTCGGCAGTCCTCGTGGTTGGAGACCACCACGGGCAGCTCGACCGGCAGCTCGCCGATCTGCCACCGGTAGAGCAGGTCGACCAGGCAGTGGTCGAACTTCGAGACCATGATCAGCGCGCGCCGTCGTACCTGCACGGGCCGGATCGTCAGCATCGGTTGGTACGCCGCCACCTGCGCGGCAAGCGCCGCGCGCACACCATCGGTGTCGTCACGGTCGGCCTCGAAGTGGGTGCGCATGCAGAAGATGCCCGTCACCGGATCGGAGAACTGTGCGTTCTCCACGATGTTGCCGCCGACCGACACGACTCCCTCGGCCAGCGCCCGCACGATGCCGGGACGGTCGGGACACGAGAGGGTGAGGACGTAGTGCACGCGAGGACGCTACCAACCCTGCGGTGACGCCCGGGCACCGCTCCGCGACGGTAGTACGGTCCCGATTGGCTGGACTTCTGTGGAGGGCCCAGCCAATCGGGACCGTACTACCTCTGACCGGGGCGCCGAGTAGGGTCGACGCATGCCGGATCAGCACACCCTCGAGGAGACCGAGAGGGCGATGAACGCGCGCGTCGCCGATCTGGCGCTGAACTTCCACGCTGCCCATGCGATCTCCAGCCTCTACCGGGCCGCCAACGCGGCACGCCAGCACCTGACGAACTCGGTCCTGCGGCCCAACGACCTGACCTGGACCGGCTTCTTGGTGCTGTGGCTGCTGTGGATCTGGGAGAGCATGCAGACCCGCCACGTCGCCGAGAACGTCGGCATCTCGAAGGCGACCCTGACCGGAGTCACCGACACCCTGGTCGGCCGTGGCCTGGTGGTCCGCATCCCCAGCACGGTCGACCGCCGACTGGTGGAGCTGACCTTGACCCCGGCCGGGAAGTCCCTGATGGCCGAGATCTACCCCCAGTTCAACCTCGCCGAGGCGGATCTGGTCGAGCAGTTCACCGCAGCCGAGGTCGACACCCTCACCCGGCTCCTCCGACAGATCGTCACCAGCAGCGAGGACTGCGCAGACGACTGACCGCGGGGCATCGCCGGCGGGCGTCACCGGGCAGGTCCGCTAGTAGCGGACCGAGATGGTGCGCTCCGCGCCGTCGAGGCGGACCAGGCCGCCGTGGGGGACGACGAGTTGAGGGTCGGTGTGGCCCAGGTCGACGTCGAAGACAGTGGGGACCTCGACATGATATTCACGCAAGACCTCCAACACGGCCTCGCGCTGGGCGGTCACGTAGCCCGCCCGTCGGGTAGGGCTGTGGCGTCGCTCCAGCGACCACGCCTTCGGTCGGCCGATCAAGATCCCCGCAAACCGCTGCAGCAGATCGCGCTCGGCCATGCACATAAGGACGCGCCAGACGTACTCCGAGGAGGGCAGCTCCTCTGAGGTCTCCAAGAACAGCACCGCGCCGTCGTACTGCTCCTCGGGCAGGACGTAGCGGCTGGCTCGCAGCTGGAAGTCGACGATCTCCAGCGAGCCTCCCCACAACCTGCCCTCGACTTGCTCGGCGGGGCCGTGCCAGATCCACTCGGTGCCCGGCATCATCTCTGGCGCGGAGCTCGCCCAACCCGGCTCGGCCCAGTCGCGCTCCATGTCGGTGTAGACGTCGGCGGGGCGCAGGTCGTACCACTCCGAGGTGAACATCGCCATCGTGAAGGCATAGGCGCTGTGGTCGTTGAGGGCACCGGGCCGACCGAGCATGGTCATCACCGTGCCGCCGTAGTAGGACACCAGACCCAGGTTGAAGAGATAGTGATGCAGGTTGGTGTTGTCGCTGATCCCGAAGAACGGCTTGGGGTTGTCACGGATCAGGTCGGCGTCGAGATAGCGCAGGATTTTGAGCTGGTCACTGCCACCGATGCTGGTCACGATCGCCTTGATCTCCGGATCGGCGAACGCCGCCATCACATCCGCGGCGCGTGCCCGCGGGCTCGACCACCGTCGGGTGGTGGGGTACTCCACCGGCCGCAGCCCGAAGTCTCGCTGGAGCCTGCGCAGGCCGAGCTCGTACGGCGCCGGGAAGACCTCCGGCAGCGCGGCCCCCGGCGACAGCACCGCCACCTGGTCCCCCGGCTGCGGCTTGGGCGGGTAGAGCGGCATGGCGGAACGGTAGACCGGTGTGTGTCGGCGGGGAACCCCGGGGCTTCGTCAACCCCGGGCGGCGTCGACGAAGGCGCGGAGCACGGCCAGCTGCTGGGGGTCGACGTCCCAGGTGTCCTCGGGATGCCACTGCACGCCGAGGAACCAGCCACGAGCCTCGGGGATCTCGACGGCCTCGACCACGCCCTCCTCGGAGCGTGCGGTGACGACCATCCCGGAGCCGAGCTCGGCCAGACACTGGTGGTGGTAGCAGGAGACCTCGACGGCATCGCCCAAGACGGTGGCCACCCGGGACCCCGAGTCGATGCTGACACGGTGGACCCGGTTGCGGTGATGGCCGATCTCCCCGCCGTGCTCGTCCATGTCCTGCACCACGGTGCCGCCGCGGACGGTGTTCACGACCTGGGTCCCGCGGCAGATCGCCAGCAGAGGCACGCCGGCGGCGAGCGCCACGCGGGCGGCCGCGAGGTCGAAGGCGTCCTGCTCGTCGTCGACGTCGTAGAGGCTCGCGTGGTCGGGCTGACCCGACCAGTGGGCGGCGATGTCGCCGCCGCCGGGCAGCAGGACACCATCGGCCCAGTGCAGGCGCTGCGCGACCTCCTCGTCGTCGACCTCGCCGCCCGGTGCTGCGGGGAACACCATCAGGGGCTCCCCGCCGGCGGCGTAGACCGCCGCGATGAGCTTGCGGGAGGCGACGACCGCGCGATAGCGCAGCGCCGAGGCGCTCTCGGAGAACCGGGCCGGGATCGCGATCAGCGGCCGCGTCACGGCGTCGGTGGGAGCGGCTTGCGGATCCCGCGGAACTCCCAGTCACCACCTTGTGCGGTCGACAGGACCTCTTCGGACTCGGTCGGCTGGGCGCCGACGTCGTCTCGGATCGGGGTGGGCCCGGTGACGATGTGGTTGCGCAGCGTGCCGAGGCCCTCGACCTCGACCTCGACCACGTCGCCGGGGTAGACCGTCCTCGAGATGGCCGGGGTGCCGGACAGCAGCAGGTCACCAGGCTGCAGGGTGATCGTCCGGGCGATGTCGGCGACGAGGTAGTGCATGTCCCACTCCATCTCGTCGGTGTTGCCGTCCTGGCGCACCTCACCGTTGACGAGGGTGCGGATCTGCTTGCCGCGGAAGTCCCAGCCCTCGACGACGCCCGGACCCACCGGGCAGAGCGTGTCGGCCCCTTTGACCCGGAGCATCGAACCGGAGTCGGTGTCGCGGAAGTCGTGCAGGCCGTAGTCGTTGGCGACGGTGAACCCGCGGATGTAGTCCCCCGCCTCCTGCGGCGAGACGTTGCGGCAGGTCCGCCCGATGACGATGGCGATCTCGCCCTCGTAGTTGAGCCACTCGCATCTCTCCGGCCGCACCACGGCCGCCTCGTGGGAGTTCAGCGCGGAGACGGGCTTGTGGAAGTACGTCGGCGCCTGCGGCAGCGAGGTCATCATCTCGGTGACCCGGGAGATGTAGTTCAGGTGCACGCAGATGATCTTCGACGGCGTCACCGGCGGCAGGTGGATCGCATCGGCGATGGCCACCTCGCGACCGTCGCCGGCCACCAGCGTGTCGTCGCGCCGGACGACCTCGACCGGGTTGCCGTCCAAGAGGATGCGGCGGGTCTCGCGGAGAGTCATGGTGCTCCTTCGGGTGGTGTCGCGGGGTGGTGTCGCTGAGGACGTCATCCTGACCGGTCGCCCGGGCGACCCGCCGCTATGACGTCCGCCGGATGCTCAACCGGCCGCGGTCAGGTCCGGGCCGGCCATCTGCCGAAGGTACTCCGGGTCCTCCGGTGTCGCATGCGCTCGAGGGAAGCCAGCGTCGGGGCGGTCGAACCACAGGTGCACCTGACCGGTGCCGATGGAGTTCTCGTAGTCGCCGTACTGCCGGGCCTTGGAGGTGTTGTCGCCCTCACCGAGCGCACCCGCCATCAGCAGGTAGTGGGCGAACATCGCCTCCGGCCGATAGGGCATGAACTCACCCATCGTGTCGAGCACCCGGGCGTGGTCGCCCTCCTTGAACCAGGCGATCCGGTCCATGTCGGCGGCGTACGCCTCCGGCGTCCGGATGTGCTCGACCCCGGCGGCCTCGTGGTCGCGCAGTTGACGCAGCTTCCAGAACGTGTGGGACAGCGCGCCCGAGGCGATCAGCAGCACCTTGCGGTCGGTCTCGGCGATCGCGTCACCGAGCACCCGGCCGCAGCGCAGGAAGTCCTCCGCCTCGCCGGTCTGCGCCACGCTGACGGAGATCCAGCGCTTGTCCAGTCCCTCGCCGAGGAACTTCCACAGGTTGAGGGTGGCGTAGTACATCGGCAGGTAGGCGTCGTCGATGGCCGTCACCCAGGTCGAGTGCGTGGCGTCCAGGCGGTCCATCGCCCAGGCCAGCTCGGGGTCCCCCTGCCAGTCGTAAGGGATGCGGCACATCCCGCGCGGCAGCTCCTCGGCCGTGAACAGTCCCGCACGGCGGTCCTGAGCGGTGACCACGAACTCCACGGTGGTGAACCAGTGTGAGTCCACGACCACGACGGTGTCGTAGTCGACGGTCTCGAAGACGTCTTTGCGGAGCTGGTGCAGCGCCTCGACCAGACTGAAGTCGGCGCCCTTGTTGAGCTCGCGCCGGGTGTCCTCCGGCAGCATGATCGTCGGGACGTGCGCCAGCAGACCGGCACCTACTACCTCGCCCATGTCACTCCTTCCAGCCCGTCGGGCCGAACACGCTGTCAATGGTCTTCCCGCGACCGGGCACGGGCGTCTTCGTCATGATCGCCACCCGGTCGGCGCGAAGACGGAGTTCTTGATATCGGTGTAGAAGTCGAAGCTCCAGATGCCGCCCTCGCGGCCGATGCCGGACTTGCCGTTGCCGCCGAACGGCGCGCCCAGGTCGCGCACGAAGAAGCAGTTGACCCACACCGTGCCCGCGTTGAGCCGGCCGGAGACCCGCTCCGCGCGAGCCGGGTCGCCGGTCACCAACGTGGCCGCCAGGCCGAACGGCGTGTCGTTGGCCATCTCCACGGCCTGGTCTTCGGTCTCGAAGGTCTCGATGGTGACCACCGGCCCGAAGACCTCCTCGGTGAGGATCTCCGAACCGGGCTCGGCGTCGACCAGGATGGTGGGCCGGAAGTAGAGACCGCCGAGGTCGTCGTTGGGACCACCACCCAACAGCGCCTTCGCGCCGTCGGCGAGAGCGCGCTCGACGAAGCCGGCCATCCTCTCGAAGTGGGTGCGGTGCACCAGTGCGGACACGTCGGTGCCCTCTTCGCGCGGGTCACCCTGGCGCAGTTGGGCCGCGTTGGCCACCACGCGCGCGGTGAACTCCCGGGCGATCGAGGACTCGACTAGCATCCGCGCCGCCTTGAGGCAGACCTGCCCGGCATTGTCGAACTGCTCGACCGCCAAGTCGACGGCCAGGTCGAGATCGGCGTCGGCGAAGACCACCAGCGGCGACTTGCCGCCGAGCTCGAAGGAGAGCGGCACGATGTTGGGCGCGGCCGCCGCGGCGATCACACCGGCGGTCGGCACCGAGCCGGTGAAGCAGAGCCGGTTGATGCCCGGGTGCGCGGTCAGCGGGGCGCCCGCCTCCCGGCCACTGCCCTGCACCACGTTGAACACCCCTGGCGGCATCCCGGCCTCCGCCATGACGTCGGCGAGCAGGCTCGCGGTCAGCGGCGCCCACTCCGGCGGCTTGACCACGACAGTGTTCCCTGCCGCCAACGCCGGTCCGATCCGCCAGGTCGCCAGCATCAGCGGCGCGTTCCACGGCGTGATGATCGCGACGACACCAGCCGGGTCGTAGCTCACCCGCTCCCGGTGGCCGCGCACGTCCATGTCGGGATGGCCCAGCTGCTCCTCGGCGTAGTCGGCGAAGAACCGGAAGTTCATCGCCACCCTGGGCATCACCCCGCGGCGGTGGGAGCGGATCAGGGAGCCGTTGTCCCGGGTCTCGACCCGGGACAGGTCCTCGACCCGCGCCTCGATCCCGTCCGCGACACGCCGCAAGATCGCCGACCGCTCGGCGACCGGCAGGCCAGCCCACGCCGGAAAGGCGGCCCGGGCGGCGGCCACGGCACGGTCGACCTCCTCGGCCCCACCCGCATGCACCTGCGCGATCTCTGCCTCGTCGATCGGCGAGATGTCGGCGAACGTGCTCGCGGAAGCGACTCGCTCGCCCCCGATCCAATGCCGAAGATCGACCTCGACCCCCTCGACCACGGCCGTGGTCGCCAGTTCGGCCATCGGTTCCCCTTCACTCGGTGCCCGTTTGCGGATCCGTCCAAGTGAGGCAACCCTCACCCAGGAATCGTTTGGGGCCAAACGTATTGGTCGGGCTGCACAGGGTCAAGAAATCCGGCGGCCCTCCGGGCGGGGGGCTTGGCAACCCCGGAGCCGACCCATATCGTACGGGGCCAAACGGCCTCGGTTGTGATCTGGCGGACAAGGACGTCTGCACGAGATCCCCGCACGAGATCACCGCAGCCCTCGGGAAGGCCCAGCACGGTCCCTGATCCCTCGCACCCGTGGAGAACCACATGACCAACGCCGAGCCTGCGCCGACCTCGGAGTCGATCGCGCGCCGCGATCAACAGCAGCTCCGACACAACCGTCTGGGTGTACTGGCCGTCGCCTTCTTCGTCATCTCGGCCGCAGCCCCGCTGACCGGAATGGCAGGCGGCGCGCCCGTCTCGATGCTGCTCGGCAACGGCCCCGGCATTCCCTCGACCTACCTCGTCGTCACGACGGTGATGTTGATCTTCGCGGTCGGCTACGTCGCGATGGCCCGTCACCACCAGTCCGCGGGTGCGTTCTACTCCTACGTGGCGCACTCGATGGGCGGCCACGCCGGCGGTGCGGCCGCCTGGGTGGCGCTGGTCGGCTACAACGCCATGCAGACCGGCCTCTACGGCCTGTGGGGCTTCGCCTCGTCGGCTTACCTGAGCACCCTCAACTCCAGCTGGAACATCCCGTGGTGGGTGATGGCGCTGCTCGCCTGGGCGATCATCTCGGTGTTGGGTTACCGCCAGATCGACCTGTCGCTGAAGGTCCTCGGCATCTTGGTGGCCTGCGAGTTCGTGATCGTGCTGATCTTCGACCTGATGGTGTTGGCCAAGGGCGGCGCCAGCGCCTCCGGCCAGGCGCTGAACGCGAGCTCATTCAGCTGGGGCTCCTTCACCACCGGGAGTCCGGCCATCGGCCTGCTGTTTGCCGCCGCGTCCTTCGTCGGCTTCGAGGCCACCACGATCTACTCCGAGGAGGCCAAGAACCCCCAGCGCACCATCCCGCGCGCCACCTATCTCGCGGTGCTGACGATCGGGCTGTTCTTCTTGTTCACCTCCTGGCTGATGGTCAATGCGTACGGCGACAACGCGACGCTGCAGCAATTCCTGGTCAGCGACGACCTCGGCGGCGACCCCACGAACTTCCTGTTCGCCATGGCGGTCCCCTACATCGGTGAGTTCCTGACCATGAAGGTGATGCTGTTCCTCTTCGCGACCTCGGTCTTCGCCGCGCTGCTGGCCTTCCACAACGCCGTCGCGCGCTATGCCTACGCGCTCGGTCGGGAGGGGCTGGTGCCCGAACGCCTCGGCAGGACCCACGAGGTTCACCTCTCCCCGCACATGGGCTCACTGAGCCAGAGCGTGCTGGCCTTCGTGGTGATCGTCGCCTTCGCCGTGACCAAGCAGGACCCGGTGCTGCACCTGTTCACCTGGCTGACCCAACTCGGCACCCTCGCGATCACCTACCTGATGGCCGTCGCGGCATTCGCGGTGCTCGCATTCTTTGCCAAGCGCCCTGGGCTGGAGAGCAACCCGTGGCGCACCAAGGTCGCCCCGATCGTCTCGGGCGTCGCCCTGGTGTTGTTGTCGGTGTTCGCGACCGCCAAGTTCAAGGATCTGACCGGTGCAAGCACTGGCCTGACCGTGACCCTGGTCGGCCTGATCCCGCTGGGCGCCGCCATCGGTGCGGTCTCGGCCGCCGTGTTGAAGAGCAGGGAGCCGGAGGCGTTCGCACAGATGGGTCGCAACCGCGCCGTCCAGTTGCACGAGCCTGGGCTCGACTGACCACCCAAGGCTGACCCGGCGCACCCGCGCGCCGGGTCAGCGACATCTCGCGGGAGGGAATCGCGACCGCGGGCGTGTATCGATCAGATTTCGGTGCCGGGACGGTCGTTGTGTCACTGAATCCTCCTGTCTTAGGGTTCAACGCACCCGGAATCGACGTAGAAGCAACCCCCGGCACCCGACGGAGCCCGGCACTCGAAGGAGCCACGACCGGCCATGGCAGACCCGATGACCGCGTCCACCAGCCCGAGCACATCCTCCGCGCCCGCCGCGATCAGCCTCGACGGGGTCTCCAAGCACTTCGGTGACGTGGTCGCCGTCGACCGGGTCGACCTGTCCATCGCCGACGGCGAGTTCTTCTCCATGCTCGGACCGTCGGGGTCCGGCAAGACCACTGTGTTGCGGATGGTCGCCGGCTTCGAGGAGCCGACCTCGGGAACGATCCGGCTCGGCGGCGAGGACGTGACCGGCCGCCCACCCAACGCGCGCGACGTCAACACCGTCTTCCAGGACTACGCGCTCTTCCCGCACATGGACGTGCTAAGCAACGTGGAATACGGCCTGCGGGTCAAGAAGGTGCCCCGACCCGAGCGACGCGAGCGCGCGGAGGCGGCCCTGGAGACGGTGCGGCTGACGGGGTACGCCGACCGCCGGCCGGGCCAGCTCTCCGGCGGACAGAGACAACGGGTCGCCCTGGCTCGGGCGCTGGTGAACCGCCCCAAGGTGCTGCTCCTCGACGAACCCCTCGGCGCTCTGGACCTGAAGCTGCGCCGCGAGATGCAGATCGAGCTCAAGCAGATCCAGCGCGACGTCGGCATCACCTTCGTGTTCGTCACCCACGACCAGGAGGAAGCGCTGACCATGAGCGACCGGATCGCGGTCTTCCACGACGGTCGCATCGAGCAGGTCGCCGCACCGGCCGAGCTCTACGAGCAGCCGGCCTCCGGCTTCGTCGCCGGGTTCGTCGGCACCTCCAACCTGTTGACGGGCGCCGCGGCCGAGCAGCTGGTCGGCCGAGCCGGCACGTTCAGCATCCGACCCGAGAAGATCCATTTCGCGGCCGCGGGCCAGCTCGGGGAGCCCGCCCGCGCCAGCGGCACCGTGGCAGCCGTGGTCTATCTCGGCTCGGTCACCCACTACGTCGTCGACCTCGACGCAGGTGGGTCGCTGACCGTGCTCCGGCAGAACCTGCAAGGCTCCGCCGACCAGGCCCTCTCCCACAGCGGCCAACGAGTCGACCTGGCCTGGGCCGACGAACACGTCATCTCCCTGGCCAGCTCAGGCTGACCTAACCACCCACGATCCTGTCCCCGACCAACCCTGGCCGTCCGGCCAAACCAGAAGGAGACACCATGAGAACCAAGCGACGCGCAGGAGTGGTGGCGGGCGCCGCCGTACTCCTGCTGGCCGTGGCAGCCTGCGGCACCTCCTCGGGAGGTGCCGAGAAGGGCAGCAGCGAGGAGGGCTCCGGTGGCTTCACCGCGCCGGACGTCCCGATGGCCAGCGAACTCGGCGACAACGAGGGCGAGATCAGCATCCTGGCCTGGCCCGGCTATGCCGAGGACGGCTCCACCGACAAGAGCGTCGACTGGGTCACGCCCTTCGAGAAGGCCACCGGCTGCAAGGCCAGCATCAAGGTCTTCAACACCTCCGACGAGGCCGTCAACCTGATGAGCTCGGGTCAGTACGACGTCGTCTCCGCCTCTGGCGACGCCTCCCTGCGGCTGATCGCCGCGAGTGAGGTCGCGCCGGTGAACACCGACCTGATCCCCAACTACGCCGACGTCTACGACTTCCTCAAGGACCGCGACTGGAACTCGGTGAACGGCCAGATGTACGGCGTCCCGCACGGCTGGGGCGCCAACCTGCTGATGTACAACACCAAGGTCGTCTCGCCTGCCCCGACGAGTTGGAGCGCGGTGTTCACCGATGCCGACAAGTATGCCGGCAAGGTGACGGCGTACGACTCGCCGATCTACATCGCCGACGCCGCGCTCTACCTGATGAACACCCAGCCCGACTTGGGCATCAAGAACCCCTACGCACTGGACCAGGACCAGCTCGCGGCAGCCGTCGACGTGCTGAAGAAGCAGCGCGAGTCGATCGGGGAGTACTGGTCGGACTACCTCAAGCAGATTCAGGCGTTCACCAACGGCGACTCGGTGATCGGCACCAGCTGGCAGGTGATCGTGAACCTCGCCCAGTCCGAGAAGGTCCCGGTCGAGGCGTTCCTGCCGGACGAGGGCTCGACCGGCTGGTCGGACACCTGGATGATCAGCTCCAAGACCGAGCACCCGAACTGCGCATACGCGTGGCTCAACCACATCATCTCCCCGGAGGCGAACGCCGCGGTGGCCGAGTGGTTCGGTGAGGCCCCGGCCAACGCCAAGGCCTGCGACCTGGCCTCGGAGGGCTTCTGCGACAGCTACCACGCCGGGGACGCCGACTACGCCAACAAGATCTGGTACTGGACGACCCCGATCGAGGAGTGCCTCGACGGTCGCACCGACGTCAAGTGCACGACGTACCAGGACTGGCAGACGGCCTGGACAGAGATCAAGGGCTGACCCTTGTCCGACGGTCAGCACTCCCAGTCACCCGCGGTGGAGCAGCCGACGCCGGGGCGATCCCGGCGCGGCTCGCGGCGGTCCGGCTTCGGCCTGGCCGCGCTGCTCGGTCCGCCGATGCTGTGGCTGGGAGTGCTGTACCTCGGCTCCCTGGCGGCGATGTTCGTCACCTCGCTGTGGACGACCGGGCCGTTCGGTCAGGGCGTCGAGCGGGTGTGGAACCTGGACAACTACCGCACCCTGTTCACCGTCGAGGTCTATCGCACCGTCACCTTCCGGACCCTGCTCACCGCGGTCTCGGTGACGATCATCGACGCACTGCTGGCCTTCCCGATCGCGCTCTACATGGCGAAGGTGGCCTCCCGGCGGACGCAGAAGATCCTGGTCATTCTCGCCATCACGCCGCTGTGGGCGTCGTACCTCGTCAAGGCGTACGCCTGGCGCGGGATGTTCTCCTCCTCCGGCCCGGTGGCCTGGCTGACCCAGCCGTTCGGGCTGGACACTCCCGGCTACGGTCTGGTCGCCACCGTGGTGACGCTGGCCTATCTCTGGTTGCCCTACATGATCTTGCCGATGTACGCCGGCCTGGAGCGGCTGCCCAACTCGCTGCTCGAGGCGTCGGCCGATCTCGGTGCCGGGGCTGGCATGACGCTGCGCCGCGTCGTCCTCCCCGTGCTCTTCCCCGCCTTCGTCGCGGGCTCGATCTTCACCTTCTCGCTGACACTCGGTGACTACATCGCGGTCAGGATCGTCGGCGGACCCAACCAGATGCTCGGCAACGTGGTCTACGACTCGTTCCTCACCGGCAACAACATGCCCTTCGCAGCGGCGGTGTCGACCATCCCGGTCGTGATCATGCTGGTCTACCTCGCCGCCATCCGACGGACCGGCGCCTTGGAGAACCTGTGAGGACGCCGCGATGAACCTCTCCAAGCCGATCCGATGGACCCTCGCGGGGCTGACCCTGCTGACGCTGCTGTTCGTCTACGCGCCGCTCGGGCTGGTCCTGTTGAACTCCTTCAACACCTCCCAGACCTTCGCCTGGCCGCCCACCGGCTTCACCACCGAGTGGTGGGGCCGCGCCTGGTCATCTCCGGGCGCCCGCGACGCCATCTGGGTCTCCGTCCAGGTGGCCGTGATCGCCACCGTGATCGCACTGGTGCTGGGCACCATGGCGGCGCTGGCCCTGACCCGCTATCGGTTCTTCGGCCGTGACGCGGTGTCCCTGCTGATCATCTTGCCGATCTCGCTGCCGGGCGTGGTCACGGGCATCGCGCTCGCCAACGCCTTCTTGACGATCTTCGGGATCCAGCTCGGCTACCTCACCCTGATCGTCTCGCACGCCACCTTCTGCATCGTCACGATCTTCAACAACGCCATCGCCCGCCTGCGCCGACTCGGCAGCAGCCTCGAGGAGGCCTCGGCCGACCTGGGCGCGGGAACGTTCACCACCTTCCGCCTGGTCACGCTCCCGATGCTCCGGTCGGCGTTGCTGGCGGGCGGTCTGCTGTCCTTCGCGTTGAGCTTCGACGAGATCATCGTGACGACCTTCACCGCCGGCCAGGGCATCGAGACCCTCCCGATCTGGATCCTGCAGAACCTCTTCCGCCCCAACCAGGCCCCGGTCGTCAACGTCGTCGCCGCCGCCCTGATCGTCGTCTCCGTCATCCCGATCTGGCTCGCCCAGCGCCTCGCCGGCACCGACGAAGGCGTCGCCGCCCCCAGCTCCGCGGCCCCGCCGAACCGCTGAGACTGTGATTCAGGATGTCGCTGCTATCAAAACGCGTCGCCGCGTGACAGAGTGTTCTTGTGACCGCCACAATAGCTTGGGATTGGATTGCGGTTGGCGCTGTGTTCATCTTCGGCGGATGCCTGACTCAGGTGATCCTGACCAGGAAGCAGAGCGTCGCAGTTGGCTGGTTCTTGTTGACTCTCGGGGCATTCCTCATGCTAGTGGGCGTGGGGCGGTTAGCCGATTGGTGGCAGGTCTAGCACGCCGTATCTCGGTCATGCAGCACGAGTTCCACCGTCACCAACAACAAAGAGAACCTGACCAGCGCGAGAAAACTACATACATGCGCCATTGCGAGCGGATTTGTCGCGATCCTGGCACTCGGTCTTTCGGCCTCGCCCCTGGCTGCAGACGCCGCTGAGACTGCGCCGAGGGTCCCTCTGAAGCTAAGCAGCACTGATTCCGATTACTCTCCGATGGCTGATGCTGTAGAGGATCTTCTAGAAGAGCCAGCACCGAGTGGTCGCGCACATGTCAGTCCGGGACCGACAGCGCAACGTGACATAAATCTGGACGGCTTCGGCAATCTCTCTGACGAAGCGCTAGCCGACGAACTTGTCCTCAACGGGGCTACAAATGTGAGGATCGTTGACGATGACGGCGATGACGACATCGTCACGAGGGATGGTGGCCTGCCACACGACTTGTTCGGCGTCAGCGGGAAATGGGCAACCTATATCGACCGCGATAAGCAGTACATTGCCTTCTACGGTCGTTGGAACTACAAGAATCAGTACATCGGCTCGGGGAACCCCTATGATGCCGCTGCACTCGCCGTCAGCAACTTCTCGCAGAATTGCTGGACCAACACGTCGACTGGGCTGAAGACCTTTGATCAGGATGGGACGAAGACGAACCTACGCTCTCGCAAAGACGCCGACCATAACAGCACCATCTGGAATGTCAATGATGACACCAGGGCGTTTCAATTGTTGACCGACATGGGTTTCGCGTGGATTGAGATGCGTCGGGACAAACTGGGATGCGACGACAACAAGCATGGAAAGTTCTACCACGAGCACAACCAGAACGGAAATGGCGGATGGAGCGCTAGCGTGAACTTGGCGATCTTTAGCATTAGCTACACAGGCGAGGACGGCCAGGCACTCCAGAAGTCGAGCAAGTACAAGACCCTGCCGTACAACGAGTGACGCTGCGTTACTAGCGGGCGAGTACCTGACTGGGGATGGCGGCTACGCTGCCATCCCCAGTTTGCGGTCGCTGGGCGACTGCTCATTCCGCGCCGTTTCGAAACCTTGCGGGAGTGCGGCGACGACCGAGGCAACCGTCCGCCGTCTACGTCGTGGCCCACACGACGAACATCGGCCCGGACTACGCCCATCACGGGACGACACGTCGGTCGTGAAGCGTCCTAGGTTCTTCGCTTGGACCATCCAGGCTAACCGAACTATGACCGGCGACCCTGGCAGGCCGGATACACCTCACCACACACGATCCGATGTTGAGGGGTTAGCACGGTTGCCGCCGCCGCAGGCCTTGCCGCGCCAGCACCCCGCTCCCGTCTGTCGCCTGCCATGGGTATGGGACCGGGTTGACCGGTTTTCTGCCAGGTTCATGGGACCACCTGGGTTGCCAGTCATGGGACCACTCGGCGCGCCTTGCCGGTGGGTCCGCGGATGGCTCGTTGACTGCCCGCGTCATGTTGGTGGACGCGGAGGTCGTTGAGCGTGGGATTCAGGGAGGTCAGCGTGGTTGAGGTGTTCGAGGTGCTCCGGGCGTGGCTGGAGGGGCTCGGGCTGCGGAAGGTGGCCGAGCGGGCGGGAGTGGACCGCAAGACCGTTCGCCGGTACGTCGAGGCGGCCCAGGCCGCGGGGCTGACCCGGGAGGCCGGTGTCGAGGCGGTGACCGACGAGCTGGTCGGCCTCGTCGTGGAGGCGGTTCGCCCGGCCCGGCCCAACGGGCACGGCGCGTCGTGGGAGCTGCTGGTCGGACGTGAGGAGCAGATCCGCTCGTGGGTGGCTGGCGGGCCGGGGGAGGACCCGCTGTCGATCGTGAAGATCGAGGAGTTGCTGGCCCGGCAAGGCTGCGTTGTCCCGTATCGGACGCTGCACCGGTTCGCGGTCGAACGATGCGGCTTCCGGGTCCGGAAGACCACGCTGCGGGTCGCCGACGGGGAGCCCGGGGTGGAGTGCCAGATCGATTTCGGCCAGATGGGCTACATCTTGGACTCCGGGACCGGGAGGCGGCGGCGGGTGCACGCGTTGATCTTTACTGCGGTGGTCAGCCGGCACATGTTCGTGTGGTTGACCTACTCCCAGACCCTGGTCGCGGTGATCGCGGGCTGCGAGGCGGCGTGGAGGTTCTTCGGTGGCTGCTTCAAGGTGCTGATCCCCGACAACCTCAAGCCGGTGGTCACCAACGCCGATGCGGTCAACCCGCAGCTGAGCGTGGGCTGGTTGGACTACGCCCAGCACGTCGGGTTCGGCACCGACCCCGCGAGGGTCCGCAAGCCTCAGGACAAGCCGCGGGTGGAGCGGGTGGTGCAGTACGTGCGCGGCAACTTCTGGGCCGGGGAGACCTTCACCGACCTGGCCGACGCCCAGGCTCGGGCCGAGATCTGGTGCGCCGAGCGGGCCGGGATGCGCATCCACGGCACCACCCAGCGACGACCTGCCGAGGCCTTCGCCGAGCTCGAGGCCGGTGCTCTGCTGCCGGCACCCGAGCCGTATGACCAGCCGGTCTTCACCCGGGTCAAGGTGCACCGCGACTACCACGTCGAGGTCGCCAAGGCGCTCTACTCGGTGCCCGAGCACCTGATCGGCAGGCATCTGGACGCGCGCGCCGACTCGGCGCTGGTCAAGCTCTACTCCGTCGGCGGCGCCGGGGCCGGGCGACTGGTCAAGACCCATCCCCGGCAGCCGCCCGGTGGCCGGTGGCCCGACCGGGAGGACCTGCCCAAGCACAAGGCCGGGTACGCGCTGCGGGACCTGTCCCGGCTCATCGCGACCTGCGCCGGGCACGGGGAGAACATCGGGATCTACGCCGAGCGGCTGCTCGACGACCCGCTCCCTTGGACCCGGATGCGCAGCGTCTACCGGCTGCAGGGACTGGTCCGCCGCTACGGACCCGACCCGGTCGATGCCGCCTGCGAGCGTTCCCTGGACCTCGAGGTCGTGTCGGTGTCGAAGATCGCCTCGATGCTCGCCAAAGCCACCGAGCAGCAAGAACCCGTGTTGCCCGCCGCGGCCGGTTCACCAGGAGGACGGTTCGCCCGCGATCCCAGCGAATACGCCGGACGCGGCAGCGTCCAACTCACCCTCATCCCCGGCGGCGCCACCGAGCCCGCCAGCAAGGAGCCAAACCGATGAGCACCGCAACCACCACCGAGGCGAGCACCCGGACAGGGCCGCTGGACCCGGTCGGGACCGACCTGATGCGCACCCTGAAGGCACTCAAGCTCGGCGGGCTCAAGGACACCCTGCCCGAGCGGCTCGCGCTGGCCCGGCAACGCAAGATGGGCCACGCCGCGTTCCTCGAACTCGTCCTGGCCGACGAGGTCACCCGGCGGGAGTCCCGCTCGGCGATGCTCCGCGCCCGCACCGCCGGACTCGACCCCACGATGCGACTCGACACCTGGGACGAACTCGACGACCTCTCCTACGACCGGGCGCTGCTCAGCGACCTGACCAGCCTGCGGTTCGCCGAGGCCGGCAACGGGGTCCTCCTCCTGGGACCGGTCGGGGTCGGCAAGACCCACCTGGCCACCGCGCTCGGCCACATCGCCATCCGACGCCGTCTGAGCGTCCATGCCGCCCGCGCCGACAAGCTGTTCACCCGACTGCGCGCCGCACGGCTGGACAACACCCTAGAGGCCGAGATCCGCAAACTCGCCCGCGTCGACGTACTCATCCTCGACGACTTCGCGCTGCGAGCCCTCGACGCCACCGAGACCAACGACTTCTACGAACTCGTCGTCGAACGGCACCACCGAGCCAGCACCATCGTGACCTCGAACCGAGAGCCCGCCGAGTGGCTGACCATGATGAGCGACGCGCTACTCGCCCAGTCCGCCGTTGACCGGCTCACATCCGGCGCGCACACCCTCATCATCGAGGGCCCCTCCTACCGCCAACGACACACCCACCCGCGTGGCGCCATTGACACCAAGGACGTGACCCCGTGATGCTCACCCACGACTCCAGGTGGTCCCATGCTCGTGGCAACGCAGTGGTCCCATCACCCTGGCAAGCGACACCGTCCGCCTCCGACCCACCCGGACAACGGGGACCAGCCACCACCATCCTCCTGGGAGGGTGACCATGGCGGTGGTATGTCATCTGTAAAGGAACCCCACTCCGACGTTACAGTTGAGCCCTTCTGTAACTAGGGGTCGCCTTGCAGTTCAGTAGCGCACACCTCGACAAGACGGATTCAGCTACTTGATCGACGTTCCCGCCGAAGGCGCTCGCTGGCTGGCACTAGCAGGTCAGCGATCGGTTGTCGGGCTAGAGCAGGCTCACCTCGACGCATAGGTCGTTGCTGTAGATGCTTCCGCTGAACTGAGATCCGGGGCGACATGTCAAGACCTTCACGTCAGCGGGCCCGGTGGCCAGGGGGTCCGGAAAGCCACGGGCGGATTCGCCGTTGGCATCGATCACGCGGAGTATCTGGTCGGGTGAAACCTCCATCGTCGCCGCGACCTGCCAGTTTTCGCCCTCGAGCGAGCGCAGGTCAGCTGCTTTGGCGACGCTGCACTCCCAGTCGGCCCGGCGATCTGACCAGACGAAGATCGTGTGGGGATCGAGCAGAGACACCACCAACGGATCCCGGGGAGAAGGCAGCGTCGGAACCTCCGCCGCGCAACTGAGCAGGGTGGCTCCGGGCTTGCGAACCACGCAGTCGTCCCAGATCACTCGGTCAGCCGACGGGGGACCCTCGTCATTCAAGGCAGCCAGTTCTTTTGGGTCCCAACCGTGCTGCGCGACTCTGGTCGCCTCTCGGTCCAGGGTATAGAACGTCAGGGTGTGGATCTCACGAGCAAGCCAGGGGTGGTCCGGGTCCGGTGGTGGCTCCAACTCGACAGTCAACTCAGGCACCCACCGACCCGGAGGCAGCGACGGCGCTCTCACCGGGTCGCCCTCCCACGTGCGCAACGCCAACGGGACCCGTGCGTGAACAACGGGGCCTAGTTCGGCGTCCTCAGGCGCGGGACCTGGCCGGATGGCCATCCGCAACAGCACCTCTTCGGCCTCGGACTCCGTGAGCAGGATCAGGCCCCCGTCGTCTAGCAGCGACATCGGGATCCGAAGCTCACCGGCGGGATAACCCGCACCCAGGTAGTACTGCCCCTCAGCGATGGGCACCGTCACCTCGAACTCCACCGACGCGTCCACGCCCGTCATCCTGACAGAACCCAGATCGCCTCCGTGACGGGCCGCATAGTCCCAGGGCGCGTCGACGCCATCGATCAATCGCGGGGCGGTGACCACGGCGGCGGGTGAGCGGAACCCCGGCTGCGGGCGGTGAGCCTGACGCGGTGGCCGGGCGGGCACAGGGGCCCCACAGCGCCGTGGATGGGACTGGCCCCCCTGCGCGACGCGTGCGAGCGCAGGGGTGGTTGGCGCGCGGGGCCCCTGTGCCGGCCCGGACGCCGCACCCGCTCACCGACCGCAACCCCAGACACCGCAAGCCCAGCCAGCCGCAGGTGATCGGGCTCAGGCGGCCGGATCCTGCAGGGTCGACATCGCCTGGAGCAGGGTGTCGTGGATGTAGGCGAGCTCGGGTGAGACCGCGCCCCAGTCCTCGGCCGGCGCATCCTCGGTCCACGCCTCCGCGTCGCCGTCCTGGTCCCACGCCATCTCGCCGTGCTGCCAGACCCACCAGATGTTTGCGCTGGGGTCCTGGATGCGGGCGAAGGTGGTGCCGAAGAAGTCCGTTGGCCGGGTGATGAGTCGCGCCCCGCGGGCAAGGGCGCGCTCGAGCGTCTGGTCGATGTCGTTGACGTAGATCTGCAGCAGGCTCGGCGTGAAGGGCCAGCCGGGCTTGCGCTCGGCGAGCATCAGGGTCGTCGTACCGACGACGACTTCGCCTTGCAGCAGCAGCCCGTCGTCGTCGACCGTGTGGGCCTCGGGCCGCTCGGCACCGTCGAAGACCTCGACGATGAACCGGGTCAGCTCCTCGGAGTTCTTGGTGATGATGAACGGGTTGACGGTGGCATAGCCCTCGGGAGCGGTGGGGATCGACATGATGACTCCTCTTGGTGTGTTGGGGGTTTCGATGCCTCAAGTCCACCAAGAGCCAGGTGTTGCGAGATTGAAGATTTCCGCCATCACCGGCCGGCGAGGATGCGCGCGGGCGTCTGCCCGTGGAAGGCACCGAGGGACCTGGTCAGGTGTGCCTGATCGGAGAACCCGCATCGCGCGGCGCACTCGGCTGGCGGCACGCCCTCCAGGAGCAGGGTGAACGCCTCTCGCGCTCGCTCCAGCTGCGAGATCTGCTTGCGGGTGAGCCCCGTCGTCTCCCGCACACGCCGCTGCCAATGCCGCTCCGAGTAGCCGGTGTCGTCCCCGGTGAGCGCGCGATGCACGTCTTCGTCGGCGCGGAGCACATCGAGCTCGAAGAGCCGCTCGACGAAGCCCACCAGGTCGTCGTACTCGGGCAGTCGCACCCGGTGTTCAGCGATCCCGATCCAGCCGTCTTCGACGGGCAGCCGCTGCTCGCCGCCGAGCACGAGCCGCTTGCTGGCCGCGGTCACGGCAACGTGCGCGCGAAGCTGGACGCCCCAGCTGTGCTCGCCGACAGCCGACCTCACCCAGCGGTGGCCGAGCGTCGGTCCGGAGAGTCCGGCCACCTCTCGGCCATCGGGTTGCCGGGCGAACCAGAGGTCCCAGTACTCGACCGCCGGCACTAGGTAGCGCTCGTCGCGCACTGCGCGGGCCTGCCACACGCTCTCGATGTGCAGTGAGTCGACCCGGTGCTCCTCGTAGAGGCCGCCCTCATGCTGCCAACCGTCGCCCGAGTCGATCGTCATGCCCTGATCCTGGCACTTCGGGCAACCCGATTGGCAGCTCAGGTGACGCGAGAGGGCACCTCGCGGTCAGTCGTCGGCGAGGAGCATCCAGACGGCGTTGGCGACGTCGCGGGCGGCAGACTCGATGGACGAGCGCTGGGTGGCGTCGCCGGTGACCCAGATGAGCAGCTGGCCGATGATCAGGTGGCGCACGGCACGGACCACGGTCACGTGGGTGCCGTGGTTGAGGCTGACCAGATCGAGCGGGTGGTCTTCGCCCTTGTCGACCACGTCGGTGACGGCGTCGGCCATCGACAGCAGGGAGCTGGTCATCGCCGAGACGCGAGAGACGTCGCCCTCGTCGAGGCCGAGCGCACACAGGTTGAAGCCGTCGGCGGTGCCGATCATGGCCGAGGTGACGGTCGGTGTCGTGGTGAGCAGCCGACGCAGGATAGGCAGCAGGGCGCGGCCGATCTGCTCGGACCAGAGATCCCAGTCGGCCGCGATCTGGAGGTCCATCTCGGTGCCGCCGCCGCGGGCCGGTGGTTCGGGCTCCGCGCGATGCAAGGTGAGGACCTCCGCTACTTGGGGAGGTGCGTCGTAGGCATGCGCGGGGGTGGGGACGACGGCCATCAGCTCACAACCTCCATGACCTGGGGGATGCGCAGCGATGTGCGCAGCACCTGGTCCACGTCGTCACGCTCGCGGGGGTCGGCGAGCAGCAGCGGAATGGCCGGGTCGACCTGGTCGACCGCTTCACGGAAGTCCTCGAGCGGAGCCTGGCTGCCGTCGAACCGCGTCAGCGCGACGGTGAGCTTGTGGGTCGGCACTTCGTTGGCGATGAACTCCAGCCACAGCTCGGTGTCGAGCAGAGCGTGCTCGTGGTGGCCGTAGAGCCACAGCACCACGCCTTGACTGCGCGGCATGGCCGACTTGCGGACCATGTCGAAGCGCTCCTGGCCCGGGGTGCCGACGATGGACACCATCGATCCGTCCGGTGCCTGCCACTGGCCGATCTCGAGCCCGACCGTGGTCGTGGTCTTCAAGTGCCGACCCGCGCGCAGCATCATCGCAGTGCTCGCCACATCGGTCGTCGCCACCGAGGACTCGGAGATCGTGCAGACCGCGGTGGTCTTGCCGACCCCGAACGGGCCCACAAATGCCACCTGACGTGTGGTGGTGCCGCCGATCACTGACTTCACTGAGTCACTCCTACTGCAAGGTTCGGCCCCGAAATGGCACTGTCCCTGAAAGGGCACGTTTTGAAATAGCGCTGTCTTGGTGACGGTAGGGGGCCGCTCGCGCCGCGCGCAGCGGAATGGCCAAGAAATGGGGAAAATCTCGGCCCGCAGCGGGCGGTCTAGGCAGGGTCCGCGCCGGGGTCGATATAGCCGTCGGCTACCCCGATCCGGTAGAGCTCGCTCTTGGTCCGGGCGGGGGTGCCGACCTGTTCGTACTTCTGCCGCACGCGATCGACGTACTGCTTCGCGGTGCTCGGCGCGACCCCCATGGCCCGGGCCACCGAGTCGAGCTTGAGGCCGCAGGCGTAGAGCCGTAGGGCGCGCAGCTCTTGGACGGACAGCTGGGGCCGGATCGCGGCCTCGTCGGCCATCATCACGCGAGCCAGCGCCGGGCTCATCCAGGCACGCCCGGCCAGGGCCGCCTCGACTGCTTCACCGAGATCGTCGAGGCGATCCGACTTCGCCACCACACCGCACACGCCCGCGGCCACCATCCGGCGTGCGTGGCGCGGGCTGGTCAGTGCCGAGACGACGAGGACGGCCACACCGTCGGAGACCAACGCAGCGACCCGGTCGACATCAGCCATGCCGTCGGCAAGATCGAGGTCGAGCAGCAGCAGGTCGATCCCGGAGGCTGGTACGGCGTCCAGGGTGTCTCCGACGGCGACGACCTCATGTCCGAACCGGCGCAGCTCGTTGACCAGGGAGTCGCGGATGAGCAGGTGGTCCTCCACCACCGCCACCCGAGCACTCATCCCTGCCACCTCATTCGCCGCCGCTTCGTTCCCGCCATCTCAATCCCACCGGCTCAATCCCGCCAGGTCATCTCCACCACGGCCAGGTCACCGTCGACGACGACCGTCGCCCCGGTGGCCAGCCCCGCGACGGCGGAGGCTGGGCAGGCCAGGACGAGTGCGGGCCGACCCTGGTCCTCGTGGACGCTGAACGACACGCTATCGCCCGGCCTCAGCCCGCTGATCAGGCCCTCGACCGCCTCGAAGACCACGACCGCTTGCTCCTCGGTCAGCTCTGGCACCTGGCTGAGCAGGGTGACCACGACCGAGCGTCGACGCGCCAGCTCGATCATCACCACGACGTGAGTGAGGACAGCGGTGGATGGGGAGCTCAGCCCGATCAGCACGCGCAGGTAGCTCTCCTCCCGGGCAGCCCGCTCTCGAACCTCCGACTCGTGCCGACTCTCCGGCGCCGCCGCCACCTCGAGCAGCACCTCTCGAGCCGAGGCCAGCACCGACTGCAGGCCCGCTCGGCGCAGCGCCTCCTGATCCACGCGGCTGTCACGCCAGCCGGCGAGGCGGATGGTCTCCTCGGTCTCCTCGGCAACGATCCGGGAGAGCCGCTCCATCTGTCGGCGCAGAAGCATCATGGCCAGGACCAGGCAGGACGCCTGGATGATCCCCGCGAACGGCGCACCCGCGCAGGCGAACAGGCCATCTCCGCGCAGCACGGCGATCACATCGATGCACAAGACGATGAAGGCGAGGGCCGGGGCGACCACCCGCCACCTGCCGTCGAGGATCACGAACATGACGGCGATCGTGGCCGCACCCTCCGGCCCCCAGGTCGCGACTCCGTCGACCGGGCAGGTGGCGCCCCAGGGGCTGGCCCACGCAAGCGCGGCAAGCATCGCGACGTAGCCGACGAGCACCGTCGGCACGGGCAACCGCCGACCCCGCCGGTGGCTCACCAGCATCAACGCCGCCGCGCCCGCGACCAAGACCCACGCCAACAGCGGCTGCGCCGAGGGGTCCACCGTGGCGGCCAGGAGAGTCTGGATCGCGAGGTTCACCACCATGACGCCGCCGATGGCCGCGGCCATCCACCGGGCAGAGGGCTCGAAGACATCGCGATCGTGGTCAGCCTGATCGTTGTCGACCAGCAGCGTCGGGTGGACCGAGACTTCCGTTCGCGCGCCCGTCGCCACCGTCACCGTCAGCCCGGCCGCACCAGTCCGCTCCCGCAGCCGCGCGGCCACCCGTCCTGGCGCGGGCGCGTCAGCAGGCCAGACGCCGTCGTCACTCACCCAGATCCTCTGCTCCGCCGGCTCAGCGCCGAGAGTGACCACCTTGCCCCTGGTGTGCTTCTCGACGTTCGTGATCGCCTCCCGCAGCACCTCCAGCACCGCTGCGCGGCGCGTCGGGTCGTGGTTGTCCAGCACGGTGCGCACGGGATCGAGATCGCCCGCGACGGTCAGACCAAGCCTCGCCGCATGGTCCACAAGGTCGGTGAGTCCACCCTCAGCAGCACCGTCGTCGTCAAGCAGAGCGTCGAGGACGGCGACATCGGCCAGGGCGCGGCGGGTGACCACCTCCGCATCCGACACCACCCGCGCGGAGGCGATCGCGGCAAGGGTGTTGACGGCCGTGTCGTGCAGCAGTCTCAGCCGCCCCCGGGTCTCGGCGAGGCGCCGCTCATCATCCTCGGCGATCGCCGCTGACGCCAGTCGAGATCCGGTTGCGTCGTCGGCCCGCGCGGCAGCCGTGCGCAACGCTCGTGCCGCGATGGCGAACCCGAATCCGAACGCGAGGGAGGCGACCACCAGCTGTCCGATCGGCGCCGACCAGATCGAGATGCCGGCTCGCCACGCGAGGAGGATCGGCAACCCCGCCGCGAGTGCGACGGTCGCCCGCACCGCGGCTCGCCACGGCAGCGCCAAGCCGACCACCACGGCCAGCCCCAGCGACATCAAGACGGCAGTCCGATAGACGTTCGGCAGCGCCGGCTCGGCCACCAGGGCATGGTGGACGATCACGAACCCGGCCCACGAACAGACCACCGGCCAGGCCGGCCAGCGTCGGACGGCGGTGAGGATCCACACCACGCCGTGCAGGCCGAACGCCGCGAAGAGCAGCCAGGCCGCGTGGTAGCCGTCGACCGCTCGGGCAGCGCTCCCGACCTCGACCGGGCCGACCACCGCCGCCCAGATCAGCACCGCCCGTCGCAGCACCTGCTCCACGCCCTGCCGGTAGGCCTCACGCATCGACGGTGCGAACCACTCCCCCGCGACGACCGAGCCGGAGTAGCTGCCTCCCAGGCCCCACCCGGTCACCGACATGAGGTCGATGCTAACGAGCGCCGTGCGGCGCCGTACTCCACCGACCGGCACCGGGCACGACCTGACCACCGAAGAGGGGACAGGCGAGTGGTACGCACCACTCGCGACTTCCATCAAAATGGGGGTCGGTATGCCGCCGGACGCAGGCCTGCGGCCATTTCTACTCGGGGAAGGCACGACAGAGATGAGCACCCCCGCGATCAGGACACCCCCACTGGTCCATGCGATCATCCCCCTGGTATCGCTGGCCGTCCTCATCGCGGGGGCGCTTGCCCTCTACGGACTCGATGCGCTCGACGGGCCGATCCAAGTCGCCCTGTTCTTGTGCTGTGCGCTCGCGGCACTCGTCGCGATGCGCAACGGACACCAGTTCAGCGCGGTGCAGGAAGCCGGCCGCGGAGCCATCGCTTCCGTGTCGAGCGCGATCTTCATCCTGTTCGCCGTCGGTGCGCTGATCGGCGTCTGGAATCTCAGCGGCACCATCCCGACGCTGGTCTACTACGGCATCCAGGTGCTGTCACCAGGGTGGTACTACACCGCCGCAGCCATCATCTGCGCCGTGGTGGCGCTCAGCATCGGCAGCTCATGGACGACCGCCGCCACCATCGGCGTCGGCCTGGTCGGCATCGCCGGGCTGATCGGGGTGTCGCCGGCGATCACCGCGGGGGCCGTCATCTGCGGGGCCTACCTCGGTGACAAGACGTCACCGCTCTCGGAGACCACCGTCCTCACCTCGCAGCTGGTCGGTGTCGACCTCTACGACCACATCAAGCGGCAGGTGTGGACCTCGGTGCCCGCCTTCGGCATTGCGCTCGTGGTGTTCTTCATCCTCGGCTTGACCGGCAACGACACTGTCACCGAGGCGGAGACTACCTCGGACCTCGACAAGCTCAACGAGGTCTTCAACATCACCCCACTCGCGCTGCTCCCACTGGCGCTGCTGGTCTTCATGTCGATCCGCAAGATCCCGGCAACCCTTTCGCTGCTTTCGGCGACTCTGTTCGCCGGCGTACTCGGCGCTTTCCTGCAGCCGGACGTGTATGCCAACTTCGTCTCCGGGAGCGGATCGGTCGTCATCGAGTCGATCAAGGCGATCTGGGGTGGGATGGCCAACGGCTTCTCCATCGACACCGGCATCGCCGATATCGATCGGCTGCTGTCTCGCGGTGGCATGGACAGCATGCTGTCCACCATCTGGCTGATCGTCGGTGCCGTCACTTTCGGCGCCATGCTCGAGGAGTTCGGCCTGATCGCTCGCCTGATCGACCCCATGGTCGCTGCCGCGAAGAGCACCGGCCGGCTCTTCCTCGCCGTATTCATCTGCGGCTTCGGGCTGAACGTGGTCGCCGGCGACCAGTACATCGCGCTGGTCTTGCCGACCAAGGTCTTCAAGGCCGAGTTCGCCCGCCGTGGTCTGGCGCCGACCAACCTATCTCGGCTGGCGGCCGACAGCGGCACGGTCACGTCGCCGTTGGTGCCCTGGAACTCCTGCGGGGCGTTCATGAGCGCCACGCTGGGAGTCTCGACGCTCCTGTACCTTCCGTACGCCATCTTCTGCTACGCCAGCCCCGCTCTCAGCTTGCTGTATGGCTTCACGGGATTCCGGATCGAGCACGTCGAGCCCACACCCGAGCTGCCAGTTGAATCCGAGGAGACCCCGTGAGTTCCACCGAAGCCGCAAGCGCCCGTCAGACGGAGGACAGCTCGGGCAAGATGTCGCTGCCCACGCTGACCGCGATGGTGGTCGGCGGCATGGTTGGTGCGGGCGTCTTCTCGCTCCCGGCCCGATTCGGCGTCGCAACCGGGATCCTCGGCTCGCTGATCGCCTGGGCGATCGCCGGTGCCGGCATGCTCATGCTCGCCTTCGTCTTCCAGAATCTCGCGATCCGCAAACCCGACCTCGACTCCGGTGTGTTCATCTACGCCAAGGCCGGATTCGGGGACTACGCCGGCTTCAACTCCGCGATCGGCTTCTGGGCCAGCGCGATTGCGGGCAACACGTTCTACTGGGTGTTCATCACCGCCACCCTGGGCGCCTTCTTCCCGGCCTTCGGCGACGGCGACACCGTGCTCGCGGCAGCCGTGGGGTCGGCAGGAGTCTGGCTCTTCCACACCCTGATCGCGCAGGGCGTGCGGGATGCTGCGGTCATCAACCGGATCGTGACGGTCTTCAAGATCCTGCCGATCCTGGTGTTCGTCGTCGTGCTGTTCGCCAGCTTCGACTCGGGGGTCTTCGCCGACAACTGGACCGCCTACGGCTACGGCGATCTGGGCAATCTCAACGAGCAGGTCCGCAGCACGATGATCATCACGACCTTCGTGTTCCTCGGCATCGAGGGAGCCAGCGTCTACTCGCGCTATGCCAAGAAACGCTCCGATGTCGGCAAGGCGACCGTGCTGGGCTTCTTGAGCGTGCTCTCGATCTTCGCACTGGTGACGCTGTCGAGCTACTCCGTCATGCCGCAGCCCGACATCGCCGGGACTCGTCAGCCGTCGATGGTCGGACTCTTCGAGCACGTCGTCGGCGACTGGGGCGAGTGGTTCATCAGCGCGGCCGTCATCATCTCCGTGCTGGGCGCCTACTTGGCGTGGACGCTGATGGCAGCCGAGGTGATGTTCATCCCGGCACGCAACGAGGACTTCCCCGCCTTCCTCGGCCGGGAGAACGAGAACGGCACCCCGATCACCGCCCTGGTGGTGAGTTCGCTCGCGGTGCAGGGACTGTTGGCTGCCACGCTGATCCTCACCGACGCGCTGAACTTCATGCTCGACCTGTGCACCAGCTTGGCGTTGATCCCCTACCTTCTCGCGGCCGCATATGCCCTCAAGCTGGGCCTGACCGGCGAAGCCTACGAGGACGTCACCTCCGGGGTGCGTCGGCGAGAGACGATCATCGCCGGCGTCGCGACGGCGTACACCCTGTTCCTCTTCGACGCCGCCGGCCTGAAGTTCCTCTTGCTGTGCACGATCATCCTGGCCCCGCTGACCCTGCTCTACGTCAAGGCCCGAAGCGAGCAGGGGCGGCGGATCTTCAGTCCCACCGAGTTGGCCCTCTTCGTGGTCATTCTCGCCGGGGCGGTTTTCGGGGTCTTCGGACTCTGGTCTGGCAGCATCACCATCTGAGCCCGGACAAACTCCCCTTCAGAAAGGCAGTCGTGATGACCGAGTCCGCTACCGTCGGCGTCTCCTCGACCTACGGCGTCCACTCCGAGGTCGGCAAACTGAGGAAGGTGCTGGTCTGCTCGCCCGGGCTCGCCCACCGCCGGCTGACCCCGAGCAACAACGACGACCTCCTCTTCGACGACGTGATGTGGGTGGAGAACGCCCAGCGCGACCACGCAGACTTCGTCAACAAGATGACCCAGCGCGACGTCGAGGTCGTCGAGCTGCACGACCTGCTGGCGCAGACGATGGCGATCCCCGAGGCTCGCACCTGGCTGCTGGACCGCAAGGTGGTGCCCAACCAGGTCGGTCTCGGTCTGGTCGACGGGAGCCGCGCCTTCTTGGAGTCGCTGGCACCCAAGCAGCTCGCCGAGTTCCTCATCGGCGGGATGGCCACCAACGACCTGCCCGAGGACTACCGGTCGGACTACATCTCGTTGGTGCGGGAGTCGACCGGCGTGCGGGAGTATCTCCTGCCGCCGCTGCCCAACACGCTCTACACCCGTGACACCACCTGTTGGCTCTACGGCGGGCTCACCATGAACCCGCTCTTCTGGCCGGCGCGCAAGGACGAGACGATCATCTACCAGGCGATCTACTCCTTCCACCCCGACTACGTCGGCTCGACGGTGTGGTGGGGCGACCCCGAGCAGGACTGGGGTCAGGCCAGCTTCGAGGGCGGCGACATCATGCCGGTCGGCAACGGTGTCGTGCTGATGGGGATGAGCGAGCGGACCTCGCGGCAGGCGATCACCCAGGTCGCCGGTGCCCTCTTCGCCCAGGGCGCAGCCGAGCGCGTGGTGATCGCGGGCATGCCGAAGCTGCGCGCTGCCATGCACCTCGACACCGTCTTCACCTTCGCCGACCGCGACGTCGTCACGCTCTATCCGACGATCATGAACGCGGTGCACACCTTCACGCTGCTGCCCTCGGACAAAGCCCCTGGGGTCGAGGTCGTCGACGAGGGGTCCACCCCATTCGTCGACGTGGTGGCCCGCTCCCTCGGGCTGCCCGAGCTGCGGGTGATCGAGACCGGCGGCGACGTCTACCAGTCCGAGCGGCAGCAGTGGGACAGCGGCAACAACGCGGTCGCACTCGAGCCCGGCGTCGTCTTCACCTACGACCGGAACACGCTCACCAACACCCTGCTCCGCAAGGCCGGCATCGAGGTGATCACCATCGTCGGCGCCGAGCTCGGCCGAGGCCGCGGCGGCGGCCACTGCATGACCTGCCCGATCATCCGCGACGCCGTCGACTTCTAGGCGAATCTCCCCGAGGACGCCATAGGGATCGGTCACCCCGGCGACCTGCCCCGGCGACCGCAGAGCTCGACGTCCCGCGGACGGATCAGAGGGCGTAGGGCGCCAGCTCGCCGGCCAGGTCGGCGTGTGCGCGACCGCGGACGACGGTGCCGTCGCCGGTGTGCTCCAGCGAGTCGATCTCGGCGTTCTGGTGGAGCCGGTTGACCAGGTCGCCGCGGGCGTAGGGCAGCAGCGCGGCGAACTCCACGCCTGGCCGAGGCAGCTCTCCCTCGAGCATCGAGAGCAGCGCCGGGATCCCCTCGCCGGTGCGCGCCGAGACGACAACGGAGTGCGGCTCGCGCTGGGTCAGTCGGGCCAGCACCATCGGGTCGGCAGCGTCGGCCTTGTTGATCACGATGATCTCGGCGACCTTGTCGGCGCCGATCTCGGCGAACACCTCGCGGACAGCAGCGATCTGGCCCTCGGGGTCCGGGTGAGAGCCGTCGACCACGTGCAGGATCAGGTCGGCGTCGGCGACCTCCTCCAGCGTCGAGCGGAACGCCTCCACCAGCTGGTGGGGCAGGTGTCGCACGAAGCCGACGGTGTCGGTGACGGTGTAGACCCGGCCGTCCTCGGTGGTCGTACGTCGTGTGGTGGGGTCCAACGTCGCGAAGAGGGCGTCCTCGATCAGCACCCCGGCGTCGGTGACCCGGTTGAGCAGCGAGGACTTGCCGGCGTTGGTGTAGCCCGCGATCGCGACGCTCGGGACGTGGTGGCGCCGTCGCTCCTGACGCTTGACGTCGCGGGTGCCCTTCATCTCCGCGAGCTCGCGGCGCAGCTTGGCGATCTTGGTGTTGATCCGACGTCGGTCGGTCTCGATCTTCGTCTCACCGGGACCACGACCGCCGATGCCGGCGCCGCCGGCCGCCCGGCCACCGACCTGGCGCGAGAGGTTGCCGCCCCAGCCACGCAGCCGCTGTTTGAGGTAGTTCAGCTGGGCCAGCTCGACCTGCGCCTGCCCCTCCTTGGACTTCGCGTGCTGGGCGAAGATGTCCAAGATCAGCGCGGTCCGGTCGACGACCTTGACCTTGAGCCGGTCCTCCAGGTTGCGCAGCTGACTGGGCGCCAGCTCGCCGTCGCAGATCACCGTGTCCGCGCCGCTGGCCTGCACGATCTCGCGGAGCCCGTCGACCTTGCCGCGACCGACGTACGTCGCCGGGTCAGGCTTGCCGCGCCGCTGGTAGATCGCGTCCAGCACCTCGGAGCCGGCCGTCTCCGCCAGGAGAGCGAGCTCGGCCATGGAGTTCTCGGCGTCCTCGACGGTGCCTTCGGTCCACACGCCCACCAGGACGACCCGCTCGAGGCGGAGCTGGCGGTACTCCACCTCGGTGATGTCGTGGAGCTCGGTGGACAGGCCGGCCACCCGGCGCAGCGCATAGCGCTCGGCCAGGTCTTGGTCGCCGGTGGTCAGCTCGGGGTCGTCGCCGTCAACGGTGGACTCGGTGTCCTCGGCGTCGGCGTAGCCGCTGACCCAGGAGTCCTCGTCCTCCCAGTCAGCGGTCGCCTCGAGCTCGTCGGCGAGTGAGAAGTCGGGATTGTTCGTCATACCGCTTCCCAGCCTAGGCGCCTCCCCTCGGGAGCGCGATCCGTTATCGGCGCGGGCAGGGCTACTCTGCCGAGGTGGGCATCCCCGGCGACCCGGCGTACCTCGCCAAGCAGCGGGCCGAGCTGCTGCGCTTCGCCCGCGGCGCCCAGCATCCGCTGGGATTCGGTTGGCTCACCGGCGACGGCACCCTCGACCCGACGCGGCCCGTGGAGCTCTGGATCACCTGCCGGATGACGCACATCTTCGCATTGGGTGCTCTGGTCGACGAGCCCCCTCTGGTCGGCGGAGCGGACCGACGTGACCTGCTCGCCCTGACCGCCCACGGTGTCCGGTCGATCAAGGGGCCGCTGCGCGATCAGGAGTACGGCGGCTGGTTCTCCGCCGTGGACGCCGAGGGCCCGGTCGATGCGTCGAAGCGGGCCTACGCCCATGCGTTCGTCGTGCTCGCTGCTGCGTCGGCGGTGCAAGCCGGTGCTGCGGGCGGGGATGCTCTGCTTGAGGCTGCGCTAGACGTCTCGCTGCGCCACTTCTGGGACGAGGAAACAGGCCTGTCGGTGGAGGACTGGGATCGCAGCTGGATCGCACTCGATCCCTACCGAGGCGTCAACGCCAACATGCACACGGTCGAGGCCTACCTCGCGGCCGGCGACGTCACCGGTGATCCGGCCTGGCATCAGCGCGCCGGCCGCATCGCACGTCATGTCGTCGCGTGGGCGGCCGGCAACGACTGGCGGATCCCCGAGCACTTCGACGAGTCCTGGACCCCTCTCTTGGACTTCAACCGCGATCGGCCGGCCGATCCGTTCCGGCCCTACGGCGCCACCGTCGGCCACGGACTGGAGTGGGCGCGCCTCCTGCTGGCGGTCGAGGACGCGCTCGGCGCGGAGTCTGCTTCGGCAGCGGCGAACTTTCGTGAGGCTGCGATCGCGCTCTACGACCGGGCGATCACCGACGGCTGGGCGGTCGACGGTGCGGACGGCTTCGTCTACACCACCGACTGGGCCGGGAACCCCGTCGTACGCGAGCGGATGCACTGGGTGGCCGCCGAGGCGGCCAACATCGCGACCGTCCTGCACCGGGTCAGCGGCGACGAGCGGTACACCGCCGATGCGGCTGCCTGGTGGGCCTACATCGACCGCTATCTGGTCGATCACCAGCACGGGTCGTGGCATCACGAGCTGGACCCGCAGAACCATCCGTCGACCACGGTGTGGTCCGGCAAGCCGGACGTCTACCACGCCTACCAGGCCGCCCTCCTGCCCGAGCTTCCGCTCGCGCCGTCGTTCGCCGGGGCACTGTCCAGTCGCCCTTGACTGGTCAGCCCATCTCCTCTCTCGAAGAGGCCCGTCCCGAGCCGAACCGACGCGCTGACCTCACAAGACGCCACCAGGCTCACTGGCAGCTGCCTTCGGCCGAGATCCGGATGGCGAATCGACATCCGCAGGGCGGATCGAGCCGCCACCCTCAATCCTCAATCCAACTCGCCTCGTCCAGCCGAGATCGCCCGTCCATCAAAGCCCTCCAGGACGGCTGATGGGTTGCTGCCACCGTCCCAACCGGGCGTCCGCCAAACGCACTCACAACACCAGCGAGTCGACATGCCTTCGCACAATGCAACGACTTCACCTCTTGACGCGATCACGCTCGCGGAGTAGGAAGACATGAGAAGCGCAACTCAGGGGCAGAGATGGCAAGATCTCAGCAAGGTTCCAGTGGCCCGTACGCCACCGGTTGGGGTGCAAGCGCTCAACTCCTCGGGCGTGATTTTGCTCAACCGCCAAGTCTAGTGTGTTCGCACGTGAGCCAAGAGCAGTGCGCTCACTCTCACTACGAGCAGATGGCCGAGTCCTGGAATGGGCCTAGCCCAGGGATTGACCACGACGCGCCCTTCTACGGACCGCCGCTGGCCAGATTCTCGACCTCTGTTGAATACGGCTTCGGTGCTGGCAGACTTCTGACCAAACTGAAGCCAACCTTTGGGGTCGACAGCTCACCGGCAATGATTGAGCGCTGCATTCAAGCCAACCCTGACGTCAAGCTCTTGTCGGGGAATATCTCCACAGTTACATTGCCCCGTCCGGTAGGCTATTCTTACGCGGCCGGTGGAACAATGAACGGATTTTCGGAACTTCCAGAACTCACGGAAGCATTGTCCAACATCCGCAGGAACTCGACAGCAACCAGTGAGTTCCGATTTGACCTTATCGCCGGCCAGATGTATGAGGATCTACAGAGCATCCTTGGCATTTGGTTTACATTCGACGCGGGCGACGAGATTGCTACATGCGAGCGCTATTCACAGGTCGGGCCAAGGAACTACTTGCATGAATATATGCTAGACGCGGGAACTAGCGTCCAGCAGCACGTTCACATTCACGAACAGTGGTTCGAACCAGCCGAGGTCACTGAAGCACTTTCTCATGTAGGTTACTCGGCGAATTGGGTACAAACGCGACCAGGCACGCGCGTGTTCTCGCCGAGAGCTCACCTCCACTTCTTCGTAGCACGCCAGGAGGAATGGTGAAGATCGTCACAGCACCTACTGGGGCATATCTGATTGGGCGTACCAAGGTGGCACGCATTCCCTCCACGTTGTACTCCAATCAGGATGAACTCTTAAGCCTCGCAGAGAGTTATCGCCATAGCGTCGACACTGCAGCACATGGCATTCAGCCGTATCACGTGACGGTGTTAACGTCGACTAGTTGCAACCTCGCCTGCCCCTATTGTTTCCAGAACACAGACAGCCTCGATCCCGGGCGTCCTCCCGCGCGGATCCCCGCTCTGCAGTTGACTATGGGTCGAGTCGAAATGATCGCCGCATTTATTCGGAGCCAAATCGAGCGTCTCGAAAAAGATGGTGCAACAGTCTTGCTTTTCGGAGGTGAGCCGCTACTTCGATACAGAGAGTGTGTCGATCTTCTTACGGCCTTTGCGAAGCTTCCGTTGAAACATGCCGGACTCCAGACTAACGCTACGCTCCTAACTTCGGAGCGCCTTGAGGAATTGCATGACCTCGGCGTCATTCGCGTCCATGTCACATTCGATGGCGATAGGGCGACTCACGACCAGTCTAGGAAGTATCGCGATGGCCGAGGCTCCTTCGACCGTATTATGACCAACCTTGAGCAGTGTTCGAGCGAACCTGACATTAGATGGCATATCCGATTTAATGTTACGAGAGACTCCATTGACGACATTGTGCCAGTGTTTGAGTCGCTCGCCGAAGTGCTTCCCACTGAGCGAAGCACTATCTCGCTTGCGCCAATTCTTGACTACGGCCAGGGCGCGGAGGGCCTGATTCAACGATCAGACCGCGTGGCGACAATGCTGAAGAGGTGCTACGAACATATTCTGAAGCTTGGCTTCCAGCCGCTACCAGTACTCGAGTCTTCGTGTGCGTATTGCTCGATTGAAGGCGGGGACGGCGGTGCAGTCGTAACGCCCGATGGAACGTTGTACAGTTGTTGGGATATTGCTGGTCGTCGCGAGTTCGCGGTTGGAGACGTGGAGACGGGCTACGACAAGGAACTGGTCTCGGCGAACTGGCATCACTGCTTGGAGGGGGTTGAAGTCGACCAAGGGTTTGGAAACGATCTTTATGCAGATATCGAAAGTGAGCTACTACTATTCTGGCTCGACGTATGGGAAGCAAGACATCGAACGATCGCCAACCAGTCGCAGAAAGGAGGTGGGACTCAATGATCCTCGAAGATACGGCCAAGACGCAGAACGAAGACAGCGTCATCGTGTTCGACGGCTCCGAGAGGTCTGAGCTATTCATGTGTGGCTTCCTGTGTCTTTCGCTTGATTGACGCCTGGAGCCAGCAAGGTGGCCTAGTTCTCGGAATTGGGCCACCTTGCCATACGCGGGAGGGGATGGTGCCAGCAGTGGGGCGCAGGCTCGGTTGTCTGACGGTGGGACAGGCAATCAATGCCCTCGGCAGTGGCGGCGCCCCCATTGCGGTGGCATTCGCGGTCCTCAAGGCGACCGACTCGGCGTCGGCGCTGGGCATCGTCATGGCGAGCCGTGAACTGGCTGCCCTGCTGTTGTCCACCGCGGGTGGCCTCGTTGTCGCTCGGTTCGCGGCGGCGTGGAGCCTGCTGCTGACGAACGTCATCGCTGGTGGAGCACAGGTAGGTTTCGCCCTCACCGCCCATCACGGCGTCGCCAGCGTGCCCGTGTTCGCCGGCTTCGCGCTCGTCAACGGAGCCATGTCGTCATTGGCTTCGCCTGCCGCCTTCTCAGTCTTCGGGCAGTTGGCTGCAGCCACGTCAAGACGTACCGGCGCCACGGCATTGTTCAGGGCGGCCAGCACCGGCGGGCTTCTGGCCGGCGCGGCGCTCGCCGGACTGCTCGTCTCACTCTGGGGGCCGTATGCGGTCCTCCTCGCTGATGGGGTGAGCTACTGGCTCGCCGCTGCCCTCTTCTTCGCCTCCTCTCGGCCGTCGCGGTTCCCGCGGAGCGGACAGGGCGCGACGGGCAACTGGCGGGGTCAGTTGGCTCGCGGGCTGTCGTTGCTCAGATCCACCCCGTGGGCGTGGCGGGTGATCCTCGCCAGCGCTGGCGCCAACGGCATCTCGACAGCCGTGCTCAGCGTGCTCGGTCCTGTCATCGCTGTGACAACACCTGCGATCGGGTCAGTCGCCTGGGGGATCGTGCTGGCGAGTTCCGGATTGGGAGCACTGGTCGGGGCAGCACTGGCACCGTTCCTCACATCCGCCAACCCGTTGCGAGCCAGCCTGATCGCGTGTCTCGGCGAGTCACTGCCGCTCTTCTGCCTGGCGCTCTTCCCGAACAGCGTGGCGTTGTGCCTTGCCCAATTCGTGGCTGGCATTGGCTTCGGGATGTTCGAGGTGGTCTGGCTCACCGTCCTCCAAGAGCGCTTCGACGAGACCGACCAATCCCATGTTTTCGGGTGGGATCAGTTCCTGTCTGGGGCTCTGCTGCCACCAGGGCAACTGCTCATCGCGCCTGCTGCGCAGCTTCTCGGGCTCAGGCCAGTGCTGCTTGCCGGGGCAAGCCTGGTCGCCTTGTCGGTTCCTTGGACCTTGTCACAACCTGATGTCCGCCGTATGTGACGGCAGCGCCCTAGGGTGATTGGATCCTGGAGCCGTCCATGCGCCGGGCAACCCTCGGGCAGTAGGTTGAGCGCCGTGACTGTCGAACTCCCTGCCCGTGCCCGCGTCGTCGTCATCGGAGGAGGGGTGATCGGCTGCTCGGTCGCCTACCACCTCGCCCATGCCGGCTGGACCGACGTGGTGGTGCTGGAGCGAGATCGGCTGACGTCCGGGACGACCTGGCATGCGGCGGGGCTGATGACCTGCTTCGGTTCGACCTCGGAGACCAACACCGGGATCCGGCTCTACTCGCGCGACCTCTACGCCCGCCTCGAAGAGGAGACCGGGCAGTCCACCGGCTTCCGGCCGGTCGGCCTGATCGAAGCCGCGGCCGACACCGACCGGCTGGAGGAGTATCGCCGCGTCGCCGCGTTCCAGCGCTACCTCGGGTTGGAGGTCGAGGAGGTCTCTCCCGCCGAGATGTCGGCGCTCTTCCCGTGGGCGAAGACCGACGACCTGGTCGCCGGCTTCCACGTCCCCGGCGACGGCCGGGTCAACCCGGTCGACCTCACCACGGCGCTGGCGAAGGGTGCGCGGCAGCTCGGCGCGCGGGTGATCGAAAGCGTCCGGGTGACCGACGTCCTCCTCTCCGACGATCGGGTGCCCCAGGTGACCGGCGTGCGGACCGAGAGCGGCGAGATCGAGTGCGAGTACGTCGTCAACTGCACCGGCATGTGGGCCCGGGAGCTCGCGGCGCGGAGCGGGCTGGTGATCCCCAACCAGGCGGCCGAGCACTACTACCTGATCACCGACACCATCGAGGGGATCGACCCCAACGGGCCGATCTTCGAGGATCCGTCGTCTCACGGCTACTACCGCGAGGAGGGCGGCGGCATGATGGTCGGCCTCTTCGAGCCGCGCGCCGCGGCGTGGCGGGTCGAGGGCATCCCCGCCGACTTCTCCTTCGGCACCCTGCAGCCCGACTGGGACCGGATGACCCCGTTCCTCGAGACGGCGATGTCGCGGGTGCCGATCACCCTCGAGGTGGGTGTGCGGACGTTCTTCTGTGGGCCGGAGTCGTTCACTCCGGACCTCGCCCCGGCTGTCGGCGAGGCGCCGGGCCTGCGTGGCTACTTCGTGGCCGCCGGGATGAACTCCGTCGGCGTGCTGTCCGCCGGCGGTCTCGGCCGGGTGCTGGCGGAGTGGATCACCGCCGGTCGGCCCGATGTCGACGTGACCGGCTTCGACGTACGCCGCTTCCAGGCCTATCAGGCCGACGACGACTACCGCGCGGCACGGACCACCGAGATCCTCGGCACCGTCTATGCCGCGCACACCCCCGGCAAGCAGCTCCACACCGCCCGCGAGGCGCTGCTCTCCCCCGTCCACGAGAGGCTGGTCGCACAGGGCGGCTACCTGCGCGAGGTGTCCGGCTGGGAAGGCGCCGACTGGTTCGCCGGAGTCGGCGTAGCGCCCGAGGCGGAGCCGACCTGGGGTCGTGCCCCGTGGTTCGAGCACTGGAAGGTCGAGCATCGCGCCGTCCGCGAGGGTGTCGGGCTGATGGACATGAGCTTCATGGCGAAGTTCGCGGTCGGGTCCGGGCCCACCGAGTCGGCCGAGGAGGTGCTCTCGCGGCTGTGCGCGGGCCCGGTGACCGCCGAGCGGGGGCGGATCACCTACACCCAGATGCTGAACGACGACGGTCGGATCCTGGCCGACATCACCGTCACGTTCACCGAGGACGGGGACTTCTTCGTGGTCGCCTCCGACACCGCTCATGGCGCGGTCCACGACCTGTTGATCCGCGGTGGCCTCGACGTGCGGGACGTCACCGCCGACTACGCCCAGCTCAACCCGCAGGGCCCGCTCTCTCGCGAGGTGCTGGCGAGCCTGACCTCCGCCGACCTCTCCACCGAGGCGTTCCCCTTCCGCACCGCCCGTCGGATCGAGGTGGCCGGAGTCGAGTTGCTCTGTGCTCGAATCACCTACCTGGGCGAGCTGGGCTACGAGCTCTATGTGCCGGCTGACGCAGCGCTGAAGGTGTACGACGCCCTGTCCGACGCCGGCGCCCCGCACGGGCTGCGGCCGGTCGGCCTCAAGGCGCTGTCGTCGCTGCGGATGGAGAAGGCCTACCGCGACTACGGCCACGACATCGACAACACCGACTGTCCCTTGGAGGTGGGCCTCGGCTTCGCCCTCGACTGGGACAAGGAGTTCGTCGGCAAAGCCGCCGTGCTCGCGCGCCGAGAGGCCAACAAGGCTGCCGGTGGGATGTCGCAACGGCTGGTGCAGATCCGGCTCACCGATCCCGACCCGCTGCTCCATCACGCGGAGGTGGTCTATCGCTCCGGTGTGCCGGTCGGCTACGTCCGCGCGGCGTCGTACGGCTGGACCCTCGGCGCATCCGTCGGCCTCGCCTTCGTCTCCGGCGGCGGCGAACCGGTCACGCCGGCCTGGCTCGCCGAGGGCGACTGGACCGTCGACGTCGCGGGCGTCCAGCACGCCGCCGAGGTCTCGCTGCGGCCGATGTACGACCCCACCTCGGCTCGGGTGCGCGACTGACCCAACTCCCGCGGGTCTGCGGCACTCAGCACCCACAAGGAAGAGCCCACCGAGCTCATCGGCCAGCGCGCTGCCCTTGTCCTCCTGCAGGTCGGCCACCACGACTCGCGCACCGCGCTCGGTGAGTGCTCGCGCGACAGCCGCGCAGATGCCTGACGCGCCTCCGGTGACGACCGCCGATGCTCCCGTGAGATCCATGGTCGCGAGCACAGGCCGCGTCCGTGCCGGGGCCGTCAGAGGTCGGTCTGGCCCTCGGCGACCAGCACCGCCGGCCCGGTGAGCAACAGCCGGTCGCCCTCGGTCCAGGTGACCGACAGTTCGCCGCCAGGGACGTCGACGCGGTACGTCGATCCGGGGCCGACGCCGTCCGCGACGGCCGAGGCGACCATCACCGCGCACGCACCGGTGCCGCAGGAACGGGTCTCACCGGAGCCGCGCTCGTGCACGCGCATCGCGACATGCCGCGGGCCGCGGCGTACGACGAACTCCACGTTGACACCGTCGGGATACTCCGCCGGATCGAAGCCCGGCTCGACCACCAGCGCGCCTGCATCGGCGAGGTCATCGACGAAGGCGACGGCATGGGGGTTGCCCGTCGAGACGTGCTGAGCCTGCCAGCTGCGCTCTCCCACCCTGATCGTGGTCGCACCGAGCACCGTAGGCGCGCCAAGGTCGACCGTGATCGCGGCGCCGTCGACGTGGACAGCCTTGTCCCCGTCCCGGGTCGCGATCAGGAGGTCACCGGCCGGCGCCAGCCCGGCGTCGACCAGATGCCGGGCGAGCACCCGGATGCCGTTGCCGCACATCTCCGACAGCGAGCCGTCGGCGTTGCGGTAGTCCATGAACCACTCCGCACCGCTCGCCGGCAATCCCGGCACGGCCGCCGTCCGGATCACCCGGATCACGCCATCGCCTCCGATCCCCGCGCGACGGTCGCACAGCGCGCGCACCCGGCTCGACGAGAGGTCGCCATGCACTGAGCCGTCACGATCCGGGAGCAGCACGAAGTCGTTCTCCGTGCCGTGGCCCTTGACGAACGGGTAGCTCACCGGCCCAGTCTCTCATCGGGTCGGTCCTTCGAGCCGGATCAAAGCGCACTAGACAGCATCTCGCTCACTGCGGCCATAGCCAGCTCAGCGCGGTCGCGGGCGTCGTACGGCGCCCAGACGATGCGCGGGTCCTTGCCGAACCAGGATCCCTGGCGCCGCGCGAACCGTCTGGTCGCACGCACCGTCTGATCGCGCGCTTCGGCCAGGGTGATCTCGCCGCGCAGATGGGCCAGCACCTGCTTGTAGCCGATCGCCTCCCGCGCCGTCCGCCCCTCCGCCAACCCGGGGAGCAGCCCGCGGACCTCGTCGACCAGCCCGGCCTCGAACATCGTCGCGACGCGCTCCTCGATCCGACTGTCCAGGGTTGGTCGGTCGATCTCGACGCCCACCTGGAGGGTGAGCGGGTCGACGTACTCCAACCGGGGCAGCGTCGCGGTGAACGAACGGCCGGTGATCTCGACGATCTCCAACGCCCGGACGATCCGGCGACCGTTGTCGGGACGGATCTGCTCGGCCGCAACCGGATCGCGCTCGCGCAGCCGCGTGTGCAGCGCGGCCGGCCCGGTCGCGGCAAGCTCGGCCTCGAGCCGACGGCGTACCTCCGGATCGGTGCCGGGGAACTCGAAGCGGTCGAGAATCGCCCTGGTGTAGAGCGCCGAGCCGCCCACCAAGATCGGTGTGCGGCCGCGACCGCGGATCGCGGCGATGGCGGTGCGCGCCCAGCCCTGGAACTCCGCGACGGTGAGCGGCTGGTCGGGGTCGAGCAGGTCGAGCAAGTGGTGGGGTACGCCGCGGCGCGCGGCGACGGCCGGCTTGGCGGTGCCGATGTCCATGCCCCGATAGACGGCCATCGCGTCGGTGTTGACGATCTCGCCGTCGAGCCGGTCCGCCAGGTCTAGGGACAGGTCGGTCTTGCCGGAAGCGGTCGGGCCGACGACAGCGACGATCGGCGGCGTGGACACGGGGGTAGTCTCTCAGGGTGCGGCGTTGCCAGCAGGCGACCGCCGCCCTACCGAGAACGTGCGAAGGAGTGGTCATGGGGTTCCTGGACGACGCCAAGGACAAGGTCAGCGACCTGGTCGACAGTCAGGGTGACAAGATCTCCGAGGGCCTGGACAAGGCCGCCGACCTCGTCGAGGAGAAGACCGGCGGCAAGTTCGACGGCCAGATCGAGCAGGGTGTCGACAAGGCCAAGGACGCGCTCGACGGCCTCGACGGCAAGAACGACGACATCTCCTGACCGAGCCGTCGGGCCAGTCGTTGGAGGGGCGCTTCGTCGTCGTCCCCGCGGCCTACGTCTTCCTCCTCCGCGAGGGTGAGCGCGGGACCGAGGTGCTGCTGCAGCTGCGACAGCACACCGGCTACATGGACGAGCATTGGGCCGCTGCCGCTGCCGGTCACGTGGAGAAGGGCGAGACCGCCCACGACGCCGCCCACCGGGAGGCCGACGAGGAGATCGGCCTCACCGGGGTGGCGCTGGACTTCCTGACCTCGATGCAGCGCACCCAGCGCGGGGCCGCGATCGACGAGCGGATCGACTTCTTCTTCACTGCTCGCTCCTGGTCTGGCACCCCGGTGATCCGGGAGCCCGCGAAGTGCGCCGACCTGCGCTGGTTCCCCCTGGCCGCGCTCCCTGACCCTGTGGTCCCACATGAGCTCTTCGCCCTCGGCTTCGTGGTCGCCGGCACCGCACCGCCGTACACCACGTTTGGCTTCACGGAGCGCTAGTACGGTCCCGATTGGGGGTTGAGACTGGGTCAGGCGAGGGCCCCCAATCTGGTCCGAATCGGCACCAGCTAACGGGGTGCGGCCGGGACGCCGACGGTGGGCATCCCGAGGCCGACCGACGTCGTCGGGGCGACGGTGCGGGCGGCCCAAGCATCCCCGGCACGAGTACGACGTATGGCGAGGACCGGCCCATCGGCGACCAGATGGTGCGGCGCGGCGTAGGTGACCTCGACGGTGACCATGTCGCCGGGCCGGACCGGGTCGCCGACCCCGTCCTCGGCAGGGGTGAAGTGCACCAGCCGGTTGTCGGGGCCACGGCCGGAGAGCCGATGAGTGGCGGAGTCCTTGCGACCCTCACCTTCGGCGACCATCAGCTCGACCTGGGTGCCGATCAGCCGCTTGTTCTCCTCCCAGGCGATGTCGTCGACCAGGGCCACCAGCCGCTCGTAGCGCTCCTGGACGACCTCGTGCGGAACCTGGTCGGCCAAGGTGGCGGCAGGGGTGCCGGGACGCTTGGAGTACTGGAAGGTGAAGGCGCCGGAGAACCGCGCTTCCCGCACCACGTCCAAGGTGGCCTGGAAGTCCTCCTCGGTCTCACCGGGGAAGCCGACGATGATGTCGGTGGTGATCGCAGCATCGGGCATCGCCGCGCGGACCCGATCGATGATGCCGAGATACTTCGCTCGCCGGTAGGAGCGCCGCATCGCCTTGAGCACCGCGTCCGACCCCGACTGCAGCGGCATGTGCAACTGGTGCATCACGTTCGGCGTCTCGGCCATCGCCTCGATCACGTCGTCGGTGAACTCCGCCGGATGCGGCGAGGTGAACCGCACCCGCTCCAGACCCTCGACATCCCCACAGGAGCGGAGCAGCTTGGAGAAGGCCTGCCGATCACCGAACTCCACCCCGTAGGAGTTGACGTTCTGCCCCAGCAGCGTGATCTCGGTGACCCCCTCCGCGACCAGCGCCTCGATCTCGGCGAGGATCTCGCCGGGCCGACGGTCCTTCTCCTTGCCGCGCAGGCTCGGCACGATGCAGAACGTGCAGGTGTTGTTGCAGCCGACGGAGACCGAGACCCAGGCGGCGTACGCCGACTCGCGCCGGGTCGGGAGCGTCGAGGGGAACACCTCGAGCGACTCCAGGATCTCGACCTGCGCCTCCTCCTGCACCCGGGCCCGCTCGAGCAGCACCGGCAGCGAGCCGATGTTGTGGGTCCCGAAGACGACGTCGACCCAGGGCGCCTTCCGAGTGACCTGGTCGCGATCCTTCTGCGCCAGGCAGCCACCGACCGCGATCTGCATCCCCGGTCGCTTCGCCTTCACCGGCGCCAGGTGGCCGAGGTTGCCGTAGAGCCGGTTGTCGGCGTTCTCCCGCACCGCGCAGGTGTTGAACACGACCACGTCGGCCTGCTCACCAGCGGGCGCGGCGACGTAGCCCGCCTCCTCCAACACCCCACTGAGCCGCTCGGAGTCGTGCACGTTCATCTGACAGCCGTACGTGCGGACCTGGTAGGTGCGGGGTGGGGCGTGTGGATTCATCAAAGACAAAGGCTACGTCTGGTGAACACCCGATGCGAATCACGCGGGTGAGTTGGAGCCAGCGTCCGTGTGGCGGGCAATCCTCGCCAACAACTTCCACCAACGCGACGGATTGTCGCGCGTCGCACTATGTCGCGCCAGGACTGCGCAGAACGTCGAGCCATGGGTGGCCGGGCGAGACCGTGGCGAGTGCCCGTGCCAGCCATGCGCGTTGTTCTCCGTCCAACGCTGGGATGACCGACTCGAAGTCCAGCTCGTCTTTGGCGCGCGGGGCCTCGCTCTTGTAGAGAAGTTGAATCTCCGGTGAGAGCACCGGCAGTAGTGGCGTGCTCGCTGGACCCAGCAACTCCACGATGGGGCGGCGGATGCGGGAGTCGCGCCGATAGACCCATGCGCCGTTCTCAGTCTCGTTCAGCATGAGTTGGAGGCTCCATGGCGCCGTGCGCGAGCGACGGCACCAGATGTCGTGCACACCGAACGGAAGCACTTCTCCGGGCAACCATCGGCGCAGCGAACCGGGCGGGTCAGCGGCATACAGGTCCCAGCCTGATAGGTGCCGCTGAACGCGTAGATGGTCCTCGCGAAGAAGGAGAACATCCTTGTCGTCATGGTCGCGCGTCATGCGCCCGATGTGTAGGTCGATTGCCCACCCGCCTGCGACCCACCAGGGACAGTCGACGCCACCCATCACGGCCGACACCTCACCCAGTGACAGAGGGTCCCACGAGCCAAGGCCGTCGTCGCTCACCTGGCGCAGTATGCCGGGCGGTTGCCGCCCGGCGGCCGGCCCACTCGGGGACTGGGGAGATCCCTGGCGCGCCATGGCAGGGTGGGGGATGTGGTCGTGGCGTTCGAAGGCTCGGTGCTCTCGGCGCTCGCCTGGCGCCGGCGGATCGCCGATCGGCATTGATGGCGCCCCATCCGCCACAAGTCCGCCCACCGACCTTGCATCAGGGGGCAAAGGGGACAAGGCTAGGCTCTATCGGATTCGCGGCATCGCCTCCGGGAGCGGCGCCGGTGACGCCGGAGCCACCACCCAGATCGTCATCTCAGAACGAGGAGCCCGTGAGCGCCTCCGCCAAGCCTCCCGTGCGCAGCCGGATGACCGCTGCCGCGCGCCGAGAGCAACTCCTCGACGTGGCGCGCGAGGTGTTCGCCGAGCGCGGATTCGGTGGCACCTCGATCGAGGAGATCGCCTCCCGCGCGGATGTGTCGAAGCCGGTCGTCTACGAGCACTTCGGTGGCAAGGAGGGGCTCTACACCGTCGTTGTCGAGCGGGAGATCAACGACCTCGTCGCCACGGTGCAGCGGGCCCTGGTCGGCAGTTCGGCACGACAGCTCCTGGAGCAGGCCACCCTGTCGGTGCTGCAGTACGTCGAGGAGCGGCCGGCCGGATTCCGGATCCTGGTCCGCGACGCCCCCGTCGGTGCCGACGTCGCCTGTCACCAGTCGATCGTGGGCGATCTGGCTACCCGGGTCGAGGACCCGATCCGGGCCGTGTTCGCCCGGGAACGGATGGACCTGAAGACGGTGCCGATGTATGCCCAGATGCTGGCCGGCGCCGTCACCCAGGTGGGCCGCTGGTGGCTGGACACCGACGCACCGGACCGCCGTACTCTCGCCACGCACGTGGTCAACCTGACCTGGTATGGCCTCTCCCGGCTCGAGCACGACCCGCTGCTGGTCACCGAGCTGCCACCCCGGGCCCGCAGCGAGTCCTAACCCGGCGATCGGAGGGCTATCGCGTGACAACCGCCGGATGGGCGGGGTCGAAGCCCAGCGCGATCGCCTGCTTGAGGATCTTGGCCCACTCATCCTGTGTTGCAGCCAGGTCCGCAGCGTGCTCCTGCTCGAACTCAGTCAGTCGCGGGGCCAGGATGGCCAGTCCCTCGGCGTACTTGTCCGCTCGACAGTCCGCGTCCTCCTCGCCGAACCTGATGCCCTCGTCCGCCATGCATTTGTCGTACTCCTCGACGTCACCCAACCCGTCTTCGACATCAGCCAGAAGGCTGTCGTACTCGTCATCCAGCTCAGCAACGCCGGGCGGCGAATCCCATCGACTGGGATCACCCATCTCGCCCTCACAATCCATCGCTGCAGAGCGGTATCGATCCGTCATGACCCAATCGGGTGCCTCGGGTTCGTCAACCGCTGCTGGCAGCACCTCCGCTTGCGCGAGGCCTCGATCGGACTGCTTCAGATGGTGTGGCGCAGTCCACGTATCCCCGAGACCGTCAGGTTGGTAGCCACCCCAAACGGGTTCGAAGCGTCTGTAATAGTCCATCCCTCGATCGGCCATACAGTCTGCGATCGGGTCAGTCATTGCTCGCCAGCCGAGATAGTGCGCAGCCTCCTTCTCGGCCTCATTACCCCAGATCTGGCGCTGAATGGCGTTCGCCGTCACTTCAGTCTCGTGGCTAGCGGCAGACCCCTGCGGTTCTACCGCGGCGCCAGGTTGCGCGTCGCCGCATCCGGCGAGCAGGAACAGAGGCGGGCAGACAGACGCCACGAGCAGGACGGACCAACTGGATCGCTTGCCCCCAATCCGGTGGGCGTTTTCACGAGCGTCACCAGATGCACACCAAGGCAGTGCGTCTAGCGAGGACCCAGTCTGGCTGGCCGGGACATGTCGACTACGTAACCGGAGCCAAACCGTCGTGCGCACTGGATGAGCCTCGGTGGGTCCGGGTCTAGTCGTTCGGATCATCAACGTCTCCCCCAGAGTTGTAGTCGATAGTGGCGTCCTCGCGTCGAAGCCACGTCCGCGATGCCGTGTCATTCCACGCGAGCGCGGTGAACGGGCAGCCACTCGCTCCAGGCAGTGTGCGCGGTGGATTGGTCAGCTGTCTACGACTTGGGGGCAAGCCTCACAAGACCTTCACCAAAGACGCCACTGACACACTGGTCTGGCGGGCCCGCGGATCCGGATCAAGTCGGATCGCAGACTGTTAGGTTCGCCAAGAACACACCGGCGCCCCCCGTGAGTCGGGGGGCGCCGGGCCTGGAAGAACCCACCAGTTCCTCAGGTCAAGGTGACGGGTCAGATGAACAACAACTGGGCCCCGTCGGTGAGCTCGATGAAGTCGGAGGCAGAGATGATGCCCTCGACGCCGTCGTAGAGGTCCTCCTCGTGCAGCTTCATCATGTCCGCGGACATCCGGCACGCCCACAGGTGGCCGCCGGAGGCGGTGATGAGCTCGAGGAACTCCGGGACCTCCGGCACGTCGAGGTCGGCGATCTGCTTCTTCATCATCTTCGTGGTCATCGCCGTGACGCCGGGCATGCCGGCCATCCCCTGCGGCATGGACACCCCGAACATGCCCGGTGGGTGCATGGCGGTGTTGCCGAGGTAGGAGAACTTCAAGTCGTCCATGGTCAACTTGTTGATCATGTCGAAGCCCCAGAAGGTGAAGAACAGGTGCGTCTCGATGCCTTCACCGAGGGCAGCGTTGGCCAAGATGAGCCCGGGGTAGGCCATGTCGAGGTTGCCCTTGGAGCAGATGATCGCGAGCTTGCGGTCGGTGGCGACGTCGTCGTCGAACGACGGGACGATCTGGGTGGTGGTCATGGTGGTCTCCTGGTGAGAGGTACGGCGAGCCCTGCCGTAGCTGGTGGGTCGGGCGTGGCTGGCTCAGACGCAGCCCTTGGGCTTGGGCAGCCCGGCGACGTAGGCCATCTTCTTGGCGGGCTTGCCGGGGAAGAGCGTGAACAGCTCCTTGACGCCGATCCCGGTCTGGGTGCTGACCCGACGCAGGGTGGGCGTCTCGCCCATGGCGGCGTAGTCCTCACGCAGGAAGTGGATCGCCTGCCAGTGCGCTTCGGTCATCTCGATGCCGATCAGCTTGGCCAGCTCGGAGCCGAGCTCCTCGCTCCAAGCGCCGGGGTCGGTCAGGAAGCCTTCGTCGTTGACGTCGTACGTCGTCCCGGCGATCGTGGTGGTGGCCATGATGATTCTCCTTCGTGAGGTTCGGCTGGTGGGTTCACTCGGCGTGCTTGCCGGCCATCTGCATGTCCGCCGGCAGCGGGATCGGCCGACCTGGCAGCAGCGCGTGCCAGTAGAGGTGGCGGAAGGCGAGCTTGCCGAGGTGGTTGGTCCGGGACTCCTTGAGCAGGGTCATCGGGCCTACCTTGGGCAGCGGGAAGGTCCCGGTCAGGGGCTCGGTGTCGTAGTTGAAGTCGAGCAGCAGCGCCTTGCCGTTGCCGGATTCGACGAAGCAGTTCGCGTGCCCGTCGAAGGCGTGCGTCATCGGCTTCCCGGCAGCGAGTTCGAGGAAGTTCTCCGTCCACACGTCGATGGAGAAGTGGGCGACCGAGCCGGCCTTGGAGGTCGGCAGGTTGGCGGCGTCACCCAGAGCGAAGATGGTGTCGTAGGCCGTCGACTGCATCGTGTGCTTGTCGACCGGGACGTAGTTGAGCTCGTCACCGAGGCCGGACCGACCGACGAAGTCCGCGCCCATGTTGAGCGGAATGGTCACGAGCAGGTCGTAGCTGATCTCGCGCTCGTCGTAGGAGCGGATCAGCTTGGCCTCCTGGTCGACCGCCTCGATCATGAAGTCGGTCTCCAGCTTCACGCCGCGGTCCGCTAACGCGTGGCCGAGCTCGCGGCTGGCCACCGGCTTGGTGAACGCACCGTCCAGCGGAGTCACATAGACGATCTCGACCCGATCGCGGATGCCGCGTCCGGTGAAGTAGTCGTCGGCGAGGAAGGTGAACTCCAGCGGCGCGACCGGGCACTTGATCGGCATCTCGGTGATGTGCACGACCAGCCGGCCCTCGGTGAACCGCTCGAGTGCGTCGCGGGTCGCCAGCGCGCCGTCGTAGGTGTAGAACTCCGTAACACTCCGGTGCCATTCGGGTCCCAGCATCCCCTCGGTCTGGTCCGGCCGGGGCGTGGTGCCGGTGGCGATGACCAGGTAGTCGTAGTCGAGCGTGCGCCCGTCGACCAGGCGCACCGACTGTCCCTCGGGGTCGACCAGGTCGATCTCACCGGTGACGACCTCGACGCCGTCGGCCAGGAAGGTGCGCCGGCTCTTGCGGATCTGGTCGGGGCGGTTCACGCCGAACGGGATGAACAGGTAGCCCGGCTGGTAGTCATGCACGTCGTTGCGATCGACGACGGTGACCTTCCAGTCCGGCAGCCGCTTGTGGATCTTGTTGGCGACGATGGTCCCGGCTGTGCCTGCGCCGAGGACCAACAGTGACTTCGGAGCTAGTGGGTTCATACTTCTGGTGTACCCCCGGGGGTATCTCATCCACCAGGGTTCGCGCCTGTCTGCTCCATCACGCAGGGCGCCCTAACTGGGCGTCTCCGTCAGGGCTCTGCCAACACCTCGACTCGGTTGCCGTGACCGTCGAAGGTGTGGAAACGCTGGTGAGGCGGCAGCGTGTGCCGCTCACTCCAGTCGACCAGGAAGCCGAGCTCGTCGAGCCGGGCGGCCAGTCCGTCCAGCTCCTCGACGGCGTCCACCACAACAGCAGGATGGGCCTTGCGGGCCGGCACGAACGGGTCCTCGACGCCGACGTGGATCTCGGTAACGACGCGGCCCCTGTCGTCGTACGCCCTGAACCAGGCGCCGCCCCGGGACCGCAGGGCCTCCGGCTTGACCACCTCGGTCAGGCCGAGTCCGTCGGCGTAGAACCGCCGGGCGGCGGCCTCGCCACCGCGCGGCATGGCGACCTGGACGTGATGGAGCCTCATCGCGATCCTCCCGCGTCCGTGCCGAAGGGGCGCTGGGCCACCATGAAGATGCGCCGGAAGGGCAGCACCACTCCGAAGTCGCGAGCCGGGTAGGCCGCGCGCAGCCGCGACCGGAACTCGGCCTCGAACTGTTCGCGCAGTCCACACGGGAGTGCTTGCAGCGTGGGTCGCGCACCGGTGGCGGACACCCAGGTGAACACCGGGTCGTCACCGCCGAGCACGTGGAGGTAAGTGGTCTCCCAGACATCCGCGCGCAGGCCCAGCCCGGCGAGGCGGTCGAGGTAGGTCTCCGGCGGGTGGCTGGCTGGCACTGCCACGTCGCGGGTGTGCTGGGCGTACGGCGCCTGCGCGGCGAGGTCGCGACGGATGGTGTGGCTCGGCTCGTCGAGGTTGCCCGGGACTCCGCACGCGAACCAGCCGCCGGGCGTGACCTTCTCGACCAGCTGCGGCAGCAGGTCGAGGTGGTCGGGGAGCCACTGCAGGGTCGCATTGGAGATCAGCACGTCGACCGGCTCACTCGGCCCGTTCACCCACGCGCGCAGGTCGCCGACCTCGAAGCGCAGGCGTCCGCTCGCGGTGGCTCGAGTGACCATCTCCGCACTGCTGTCGACGCCGAGCACGTCGGCGTCCGGCCAGCGCTGCGCAAGCAGGGCAGTGAGGTCACCCGTGCCGCAGCCGAGGTCGACCACGGCGCGGGGATGCTCGGCATCCACCCGGACGAGCAGCTCGCGGAACGGTCGTGATCGCTCATCGGCGAAGGTCAGGTAGCGGTCCGGGTCCCAGGTGTGGCGAGTGTCGGGCGCCATATCCCTCCTAGATATCTTGACATCAAGATACCCACAGACTGGCCGGGATTCATCTTGATGTCAAGATTCTCGACCGATCGGCTACGACCGGACGCCTCTGTGGTGAGACCAGACGGATGTCGGCCGTGAGGTGGTGCATGTCACCCGCTGCGATGGGGTGTCCCGCCGACCTCCACCGGGGGTTGTGCCGCACGCCCCTCTCTTGCCTCGATGAGTGGCTGAATCACCACCGTTCGGGCCCCCACCCATCATCCGCCGCCGAATAGCATCGCAACCACTGCGCCGACGAAGCGGGCGCGCAACGGTGTCGTGAGACGGCGAACGAGGAAGGGATCATCGGAGGATGAACCGGGTCGGTGTCGAGTGCGGGGGGACGTTCACCGATCTGATCGTCTTCGACGACCAGGGCGGCCTTCTCGCCACCCACAAGGTGTTCTCGACGCCGCTCGACCCCTCCGAGGCGGTCGTTGACGGCCTGCGTGGCCTTGGCCCCGAACTCCTCCGGGGCGCGGTGCTCTACCACGGTTCCACCGTCGCCACCAACGCCCTGATCGAGCGTAAGGGTGCCAGGGTGGGCTTCCTCACCACCGCCGGCTTCGAGGACGTCCCCTTCCTCCAGCGGCAAGATCGCGAGGAGATGTACGACCTCGGCGTCGTCGTGCCCCAGCCCCTGACCGGGCGCGAGATGATCCGCGGTGTTGTGGAACGGGTGACCGCCCGGGGCAAGATCAGCCGACACCTCGACGAGCAGCGGGCCAGGGCCGCGATCCGCGAACTGGCGGAGGCCGGTGCCGAGTCGTTCGCGGTCAGCACGTTGCACTCATACGCGAACACCGAGAACGAGGATGCGGTTGCCCGGCTGATCGAGGAGATCGCGCCAGGCATCCCGGTATCGCGCTCTAGTGCCGTCTCCGCGGAGTTCCGCGAGTTCGAACGGGCAACGACCACGATCGCCGACGCATTCCTCAAGCCTCGGATCGCCGGCTACCTGGAGCGACTGGAGCAGCGCCTGGGCGAGTTCGGTGTCGAGACCATGTACGTGATGCTCTCCAACGGCGGCATCGTGCCTGCCCGCACCGCGGCGAACGCTCCGATCTCGATGCTGCGCTCCGGCCCCGCCGCGGGCGTCGCTGGCGCTATCGAGGTCGCCGGCGCGAAGGGCATCGGAGACATCGTGACCATGGACATGGGCGGCACCAGCACCGATGTCGCCGTGGTGCGGCAGGGCAGCGCTGAAATGGCCACCCAGCTGCGCGACGGCGGCCTCCCCATCAACGTCGCGCACGTCGACATCGTCGCCGTCGGAGCCGGCGGGGGGAGCATCGTCGACGTCGACCAGTGGGGTCTGCTCAACGTCGGCCCGGAGTCGGCGGGCGCGGACCCTGGCCCGATCAGCTACGGACGGGGCGGCGAGCGAATCACCGTGACCGACATCGACATCATGCGCGAGTTCCTCCGTCCAGAAATGTTCCTGGGCGGCAGCGAGCGTTTGCACCCTGAAGGAGCGTGGACGCGGCTCGCAGAGCTCGCGGAGCGAACGGGCCGCCCAGTGCCTGATCTGCTCGAGGACGTCTACACACTTGTCAACGTGAACATGGCGAACGCGGTGCGGATCGCCACCACGGAGCGCGGAATCGACCCGACCGAGTTCGACCTCTTCGCCTACGGAGGGGCCGGCCCGCTGCACGCGGCGAAGGTCGCGGAGGATCTCAAGATGCGGCGCGTGATCGTGCCGCCGAACGCCGGGATCGCCTCCGCCTTCGGACTGCTCGCCGCCGACTTCAAGCGGGAATACTCCCAAACCTGGTTCGTGCAAAGCGAAGAGGGCGGGGACCTTGCCGAACCGGCGGGTCACCTCTTCGAGCGGGCCGCCGCCGACCTGGAGGCGTACGGCCTCGACATCGCCGACGGCGATCTGAGCTACATCGCCGACATGCGCTATCGGGGGCAGGGCTTCGAGATCGCGGTCGAAATGCCCCACCCGGATGCGTCTGTCAACGAGATGCTGGTGCGGTTCAACGACCACCACGCCGCCCGCTACGGTCACGCCGACCGCGACCGCGCGGTGCAGATCGTCACGATTCGGCTCACCGTGCGAATCGTGAACCCCGCCAAGCCTCGGATAGTCGCCCAGGTCGGGGATACGAGGCCGCCGGGGCGTCGAATCACGGTGTTCGAAGGTGGCGAGAGCCGTGCGGCCCTGCTCTTCGACCGCGCTGAGTTGGCGACCGGCGAGAGCTACCGAGGCCCGGTGATCGTCACCGAGCCGACCTCGACGACCTTCGTACCGAGCGGCTGGACACTGCAGGTCGACGAGCTGGCCAACCTGACTCTTGAAAGGGGCTGATCCGGGGTGACCGAAGTGGGGATCGCCGACTTCAGCGTGATCAAATCGGGGCTGGACGCAGCCGTGCGTGAGATGTCGGTGAATCTGCGCCGCAGCGCATTCTCGTCGATTGTGCGCGAGATGCGCGACTTCGCGGTCGCCGTGACGGACACCAAGGGCGAGGTAGTAGCCCAAGCGGAGTGCATCCCGATCATGACCGCGGGCATCTCACTCGCCTTCCGGGCGATCGGCGAACTCGGCGAACTGGACGACCTGACCCCAGACGACGCGTTCATCATGAACGATCCCTACGCGGGTGGCCAGCATCTGCAGGACGTCTACCTGTTCTCCCCTCTGTTCGACAGCGACGGGGTCCACATCGGCTTCGCGGGCAACACTGCCCACCACGTGGACCTCGGTGGTGCGCACGCGGGCCTCACCGCCAACGCGAAGGAGCTCTTCCAGGAGGGCATCCGCTTCCCGATGAGCCGCTTCTCCGTTTCGCGCGACTTCGACTCACCGAACGGGTTCGTTCGGCGTTTCATCGCGGCCAACGTACGCACACCCGACTCGGTCCTCGGCGACCTCCGTGCCCAGTTCGCCGCGAACAACACGGCGGCGAACCGGCTGCGCGAGATCGTGGACAAGTTCGGCCGCGCGAAGGTCCTCGCGGTCATGGAACACCTCAAGGACTACTCTGACCGGCGGACCCGAGCCTCGATCCGGCGCATTCCCGACGGGGTCTACTCGGCGACCGAGGTCTTCCAGCGAGGCGGAGACGCTGCGATGGTCGAGATCGCAGTGACCGTGACGGTGGCCGACGACCAGCTCGTTGTCGACTTTACCGGGACGGGCGATCAGATCGACAAGCCGCTGAACTGCCCGCTGGCGTCGACGATCTCGGCAGCTCAGTCCGGGGTCCGCTGCATGCTCGACGACACCGACATCGATTTCAACGAGGGCTGCAACCGAGCGCTGACCTTCGTCGTGCCTCACGGCAGCGTGCTGAACCCAAAGTTCCCCGCGCCGGTGCGCTCCCGCCTGACGCCGGCCTCGCGAGTCTTCAACGGCGTGGTGAAGGCCCTCGGCCAGGCGATGCCCAAGCGCGCGGTCGCGACCGGCTTCGACACTTCGACAGCAGTTTCACTGAGCAGCCTGAAGCGCGATGGCGCCTACGAGGTGGTGGTCGAACTGATCGGCCACGGATGGGGCGGATGCGCCGAGCACAGTGGCGCGGACGGCTTGGACAACCCGATCTCGAACTGCGCGAATGCCCCGATCGAAGCCTTGGAGCTGGACTACAGCCACTTCGAGATCGACGAGTATTCGCTCCGCCGCGATTCAGCAGGTGCCGGCAGGAATCGAGGCGGCTACGGCGTACGACGCACCTACCGCGCCACTCGAGACGGCGTGCAGATCTCCGGTTACAGCGACCGCCAGATGATCGGGCCCGACGGCATCTTCGGCGGCGGATCCGGCGCCCCCGGATCCCACCTCATCAAACGCGCCGACGGCAGTGAGGAGCGGCTCCCGGTGATGTACGAGCGGATCCTGAACGAGGGCGACCAGATCGTGATCGAGACCGGGGGCGGTGGCGGATACGGCGAGCCGACGCCAGTCTGAGAACGTGTTGGGGAAGTCGAGGCCGTCGCGAGCGGCGCACCCGTGATGCTCCGCAAGGCAGCGGACTCGCGGCCATACCGGGTTGCTCGCGAGATTTCGCAACGCAGCGGAGCGCCGGTGGGCGCCGCGCAGCAGACCCATAGGCTTCTGAGTACGTGTTAGACGCCGCGTGATCCGGAGCGGCCCATCAGACGAACAGCCCGAGCGGCACGTGAACCAAGTTCACTCCCGGGGCTGAGATCGCCTCCGCGAGCACCGCCTCCAGATCTTCAGCGCGAGGGACGCGAAGGCCACGTCCGCCGAAGGCATCCATCAGCGCCGCCCAGTCGGGCTGGGCGAGGTCGACGGCAACCGGCGCGATGCCGCGCGCCGCCTCGTTCTCGCGGATCTCCTTGTAGCCGCCGTTGTCGACACAGACCACCGTCAGGTCCAGCCCTTGCTCGACGGCGGTCTGGAACTCCTGCAGCGCGAACATCAGCGCGCCGTCGCCGAGGACGCTGACAACGGTTGCCTCGGGGCTGGCGACTTTGGCGCCGATGGCGGCGGGGAGGCCGTAGCCGAGGGTCGCGTACGTCGGAGTCGAGAGGAATGCGCTCGGCCGCTCTGGTGCGAAGCGATACGCCATGCCGAAATAGCTCACCTGCGAGGCGTCGCCGGTGACGATGCTGCCTTCCGGCAACATCCGGACGATCCGGGCGGCTAGGCGGTCCTCCACGGGCGCGAAGTCGGCGGATACCCGGACCAGCGACGTCCTCAGCTTCGCGAGGTCGAGGTGCGGAGCCCTCGGCTCGGTGACAAGAGTCGCAAGCGCGTCACGCAGCTGCTCGGTCACCCGTTCCGCATGCCCCACGAGCCCGACGGTGGCAGGGAGGTTCTTGTCTAGCTGGGACGCGAGGACGTCGATGCGAATCACCGCACCGCGCGGCGAGATGCTGTGGCCCCAGAGCTCCTGTCGGCCGATCTTCGCGCCAACCACTAGGAGCACGTCGGCATCTTCGGCGAGCTCCTGCACGTTCCGCAACCGCATCTCCGCGCCGAGCGAGTGCGGATGCGACTCGGGGACGACGCCCTTGCCGTTCAGGGTCGTGGCGATCGGCGCGCCCAGCCGTTCGGCGAGCTCCCGCAAGGTGTCCCCAGCGGCGAGACTGCCCCCACCGGCAACGATAAGGGGGCGCTGCGCCGCGCTCAGAAGGCGGGCCGCCTCATCCACCGCGTCGGCGTCTGCCGGGGTCGGCCCTGGTGCCGGTCGGGGTTCAAGCGAACCGGTCGCCAGGTCGGCCCGGCTCTGCAGCACGTCCAGCGGCATCTCGATGTACACAGGTCGTGGCCGACCGGTGCGGAACAGCGCGAAAGCGCCGTGGACGGCGTCGACGGCCTCCTGCGCAGAGGTGGCCCTGGTCGCTTGCGCGAAGACCGCCTCGGCTGCAGCGAGCTGGCCCTTGGTCTCGTGCAGCACCCCGCTGTCGTTGAACTCCTCGCCTCTGGGGGCGCCGGGGGCGAGGACGATCATCGGGCGGGACTCGCAGAACGCCGTTCCGGCAGCGGAGAGCACGTTCAGCAGCCCGGGCCCGGAGGTCGTGATCACGACGCCGGGCAGACCGGTCCGCCGTGCCCAGGCCTCGGCCGCGTAGCCCGCCCCCTGTTCGTGGCGAGTGGTGATCGGGCGGATGCCGAGGCGTCCGACGTGCCGGTAGAACTCCAGGTTGTGTGTGCCGGGGATGCCGAAGACGGTGTCGACGCCGTAACCGGCGATCACGGCGAGTACGGCATGGCCGGCGTTCATCGGGTCGATCCCGCGCGATCGGGCCAGCTTGGCCTCGGCTGCGGGGACGGGCTCATCTGTTGTGAGGCGGTGCGGCATCGGATCTCCTTCATCCGAGAGTCTTCATGACGCCTCCCGGAAGTGTGACCCCGCTCGGGTGGAGGAATCGCCACCAAACACGCCGGCGCGGTGTAGCCGACATGCGGCCGAGAGTTTCGGCCGCACGGCGCACCAAGCGGTGGTGAATTCCACACCGGAATCGCCGCCGAAGCCGTCCGCGCAACATCAGTGAGCGATGGATCTCGTTGCTAACTTCATCGACAACCCGCACATTGCACGCCGACACGGATCGGAGCATCCACCAATCCGTGCGCCTATCCACTGGCAGCACCCCGATTCCACGACGACGTTTGGAACGATCAAGGAGAGTCAGTTGAACAAGATCCTGCTCAACCAGTCGGCAAGCCTGGGTTCCAGCGATGGGCTGCAGATGAGCCGGCGGATGTTCGTCGCCGGCGCACTGGCGGTTCCCACCATCGCCACGCTCACCAGCTGCGGCCTCAACTCCGAGGCCGGCGGCGACGGCAAGGAAACCGCGAAGCGCACGCTCACCATCGGCATCGGTCAGCTCGCGCCATCCACCGACCCCCGGGTCGACGCTTCCTCGACGAGCCGTAGTTCCCTCATCCACGTCTACGACCGCCTCATCACCCCCAACAACGAAGGCGGCTTCTTGCCCAACGTCGCCACCGAGTGGGAGTTCAACGACGACCTGACGACCCTGACCCTGAAGCTCAACCCCGCGGCGACTTTCAGCAACGGCGAGCCCGTCGATGCGACGGCGGTCAAGTACAGCTTCGACAGCCAGGTGGACCCCAAGAACAACCCGGCCCTCATCGGCACCTTCTCCTCGGTGTTCTCCAAGGTGACGATCGTGGACGACCACACGGTGACCTTCCACATGCTCGCACCGAACATCACCTGTTTCAGCGCGCTCTGCTTCCTCTTCCTCGTCCCGCCGGTATACGCGGAGAAGGCCGGCTGGGGCATGGACGGCAAGGGCATCGGCTCCGGCCCCATGCGAGTGAAGTCGTTCGAGCCGAACGACCACCTCACCCTCGAGCCCAACCCCGACTACTGGGGCGACACGAAGGTCGAGAACCTCGACGAGATCACCTGGCTCAGCATAGAGAACGAGGGCGCCCGCCGCACCGCGCTGGAGAGCGGTCGCGCCGATATTGTGTTCCCCCTCTCCCCCGACAACTGGGGCTCCCTCAAGGACAACGACAAGTTCCAGGCGTACTCGACGCTGCTCGGCCAGTACCAGGCGCTGCTGCTCGGCAAGTACGTGCAGAAGTCGCCACTGAACGACGAGCGGGTCCGGCAGGCCGTGAGCTATGCGATCAACACCGAGCTGATCACATCGAGCATCCTCCTCGACACGACCGAGCCGACTCCGGGCCAGCTCGCAACCCCCGGCACGGCGTTCTTCAACGACAACGTCTCCGCCTACCCGTTCGACCAGGACAAGGCCAAGCAGCTGCTCGCCGACGCCGGCTACCCGAACGGGTTCAAGATCGACATGGAGTCGACCTCGGGCCGCACCCCGGGCGACGACGACGTGTGCGCCGCCATCGTGCAGATGCTCGGCGAGGTCGACATCACGGTGAACTGGACCGCGCTGCCTGCCACGGAGTGGCTCGATAAGTTCCGCAACGCGACTGGCGCTCCGCTCTACTTCATGAACATCAGCATGGAACCGTCGATGATGCCGGAATACTGCATCGGTCTGTGGACCACGGGAAGCTTCACGAAGGTGATGTCCGATCCGGACTACGACGCGCTGGTCGCCAAGACGCTGAGCACGAAGGACGACGCAAAGCGCGCGAAGCTCGTGCAGGACTGCCTGAGCTTCCTTCACGACGCCGCGCCCGCGGCGTGGCTATATCAGATCCCGATGCTCTACGGGCTCGCCGCCGACGTGAAGAACTTCGTCGGGAACCCGGACATGTCGCAAGACCTCACGAAGGTCACCTTCGCCTGACAACGCCCGTCGGGACGCACGCCCTCGTCTCGTGATTGCCGTTCTCCGATCACGAGACGAGGAGCGTGCCCCGGCGCTCCTACCGATCCACTCTGAAAGGAATCGCTCGATATGTGGCACAGCTCGGCAATCCACGAGAAGGACATCCAGCCGGAGTACTTGACGGCCGCACGCGAACTCCGCCAGAGGTTCGAGGAGACCGCGGGCGAGGTGGACCGCCGGGGGACGTATCCCGAGGAGAACATGCAGCTCATAGGCGAGTCGGCGCTGCGCAAGCTCCAGCTGCCCAGGAGCGTCGGAGGTAACGCCTCCGACAATCCGATCGACGACATCCCTACGACCGTCCAGCTGCTCAAGCACCTCGGTGCCGGCGAGCCGTCCACCGCGCAGATCTGGATCTTCAGCAGGGACCTCTCCGTGATGCTGACCGGCGAGTCCTCGCCGCTGCCAATGGAGGTGCGCCAAGAGCTCGCCCGCGAGGTACGCGAGAACGGGGCCCGGTTCTGCGCGCCGTCCGCCGAGCGCTACTCGAAGCGGTACGACTTCCGCGTCCCGATCCGGCGCGTGGAGGGTGGCGTGGTCATCAGCGGGACGAAGTACTTCGCAACCGGTTGTGCCGGCTCTCGGTACGCCCACTCGTTCGGCCTGATGGAGGGCTACAGCAGCGTCATGGACGGCGGTGGTCACAACGTCCTCGTCGACATGCAGAGCCCCGGGGTGGAGGTGCACGACGACTGGGACAACATGGGTCAACGGGCCTCCTCAAGTGGCTCGGTCACCTACCACGACGTGTTCGTTCCCGACGGCTACCACTGGGCCCCGCCGAACGGCGGGTTCAACAAGAACCCCAACGACCCGACCGGCGTCGTCGCGCCGTTTGCGCTCGCGCCGATCATGCTCGGCATCGGCCTCGGTGCACTCGACGTCGTCAGCGACTTCCTGCAGAACCGCTCGATGTACAAGGGAGCGCTCGAGGACAACTCGATCAGCTATCAGCTCGGTCTGCACGCCGTTCGCCTCGCCGCTGCTGAAGCGCTGCTCATGGAGGCAGTCCGGCACGTGACCGCCTACTTCGCGGAAGGGCTCGGCACCAGGGCTGAGGCCGCGCTCGCGGGAAGTCGTGCCAAGGTTGCCGTCAGCAACGCGGTGCTTGAGTTCACAGCCGACATGCAGAAGTTCCTCGGCGGCCAGTCGACCTCGAACGCCTATCGTTACGATCGGTTCTGGCGCAATGTCCGAACCCTGACGCTTCAGGATGTCATCGACATCCGCGTCAAGCAGATCGGCGCCTGGGCCCTCAAAGGCGAGGAGCCCGAGGTGAGTTGGACAAGCTAGCAGTGGCATAGCCTGCCGACCCGCCAAAGCCCCCGGCGCGGACAACGTCGACCAAGCGGAGGAGCGCAGTTGTTCATCGCAATCTTGCGGCGATTGCTCTCGTCGATCCTCGTGATCCTCGGCGTTGTCACCACGGTCTTCGTCATCCAGCGCTTGGTGAGCGACCCCGTCTCGCCGTACGTGTCGAGCAACATGAGCTCCGGCGACATCGAGCAACTCCGGCACACCCTCGGCTACGACCAACCGTGGTGGGACCAGTTCCTCACCTTCCTCGGGCGGGTGCTGACCGGCCAACTCGGCACCTCGCGGGTCTATGGGATGCCGGTGATCGACGTCGTCGCTCGGGCCGCCCCGATCACCTTCACCATCGTGATTCTCGCGCTCGTGCTCTCCCTCGTCGTCGGGGTCGCGCTGGGCATCCTCTCAGCGGTATACAAGGGCAGCTGGGTCGACAGCACGATCATGAGTTGGTCGATGCTCGGGCAGGCGCTCCCGGCGTTCTGGCTCGCAATCCTCCTGATCCTCATCTTCTCGGTCTCCCTCAGGTGGCTGCCAGCCGGTGGGTACGGCACCGTGCCGCAGTTGGTTCTCCCCGTCCTCGCCCTCAGCGCGAACAGCGCCAACCAATTCGCGCGCGTGGTCAGATCGGAGATGATCGAGGTCCTCTCCCAGGACTACATCCGCACGGCGAAGGCGCAGGGCGTGGGAGATTTCCGCATCTTCATCCGTCATGCGTTCCGCAGCAGCCTACTGCCGGTCGTCACCGTGCTCGGCGTGCAACTGAGCGTGCTCATCACCAGCACCGTCGTGATCGAGCAGGTATTCTCCGTGCCGGGCGTCGGGCGACTCCTGTTCAACTCGATCATGCAGAACGACTACGCCGTGACGCAGGCCATCGCCATCTATGCGGCGATCGTGGTGACCCTCGTGAACCTAGTCGTCGACATCAGCTACACCTGGCTCGACCCGCGCATCAAGCTAGGGGCGCAATCATGACCGACGTGCCCAGAGCCGAGGCTGTCGAGACATTGCCGACCGCTGGAGCGCCCCGGGGTGATGCGCTGCGTTCTCTGTTCCGCAGCCCGCAGGGGATTGTCGGTCTCGCGAGCATTGTCTTGGTGCTTGCGTTTGCCTGCATTGTCCCGATCTTTGCGAGCGACCCCTACTACCAGGACCTCACGCAACGTCTCGCTCCCCCGGTCTGGGCCGGCGGCTCCTGGGCGCACCCCTTCGGCACCGACGCCCTGGGCCGCGACCTGCTCGCACGGCTCGCCGACGGCATCCGAGTTTCCCTCGTCATCGTCGTGGCGACCGTGCTCATATCCACCTTCATCGGAACGGCGCTGGGTCTCGTCGCCGGCTTCTGGGGCGGTCTCTTCGACTCGATCGTGATGCGGCTGGTCGACGTGCAGCTGGCGTTCCCCCAGATCCTCCTCGTGCTCCTCGTTGTCGGGACCATCGGACCGGGGGTCGGCACACTTATCGCGACGCTCTCAATCACCACCTGGGTGCTCTACGCCCGCGTCGTGAGATCGCAGACACTCGCCATCAAGAATCAGGAGTACATCGAGGCAGCCCGTTCCATCGGGTCTACGAGAATCCGCACCGCTGTCATGCACGTGCTGCCCAACGTGAGCGGCCAACTCATCGTGCTCGCGAGCTTCGCTGCGGCGAATGTCGTGCTGTTCGAGGCGGCGCTGAGCTTCCTAGGCCTCGGCGTCCCCTCACCGCAGCCCAGCCTGGGCGGCATCATTGCCGACGGCCAGGTGCATCTGACCTCGGACCCCTGGCTGTCGGTCCTACCTGGCATCGCGATCTTCTTGTTGGTGATCGGCGCGAATCTCCTCGGCGACTGGCTCCGCGAAGTGCTCGACCCCCGCGGCACCCTTCGGCAGGGGAAGGTCTGATGGACGCGGAGATCATTCCGACGAGCGCACCGACCGCCGCCGCGCTCGAGATCGAGGCTCTGACGGTCGAGGTCGGCATGATGGACCGCACCGTCCGGCTGCTCGACAACGTCAGCTTCGCCATCCAGCGAGGCAAGGTGCTGGGCCTTATCGGTGAGTCGGGCTCCGGGAAGACGATGACCGCGCTCAGCACAATAGGGCTCTTGCCGAGGGGTGCCAGGGTCGCGAATGGCTCGATCCGGCTCGCAGGCGAAGAACTGCTCACGAAGAGCGAGGCACAGATGCGGAAGGTGCGCGGAGCCCGTATCGGCTTCGTGTTCCAGGATCCGATGACGACGCTGAACCCCGTGCTGACCATCGGCATGCAGATCAAGGAGTCGCTCCGGGCGCACGGAATCTCCACGGGCAGAGAGGCCGACGACCGCGCAGCGGAATTGCTCGACATGATGGGCATCTCGAACCCGCGGATGCGTCTGAAGCAGTATCCGCACGAGTTCTCCGGCGGCATGCGTCAGCGTATCGTGATTGCGATGGCGCTCGCCTGCGAGCCGGAACTCCTCGTCGCCGACGAGCCGACGACCGCACTCGACGTCACGATCCAGGCACAGATCCTCGAACTCGTGCACGGGCTGAAGGACAAGACCGGCGTCGCCTGCCTGTGGATCACGCACGACCTCGGTGTCGCGGCAAGCCTCTGTGATGACCTCGCGATCATGTACGGAGGTCAGGTGGTGGAGACCGGCAGCATCGACCAGGTGTTCACGCACCCGTGGAACCCCTACACCCGGGCGCTCATCGACGCGCTCCCCCGGCTCGATCGGGATTCCGGAACCCGTCTGGCTGCGCTACCTGGCTCGCCTCCCCCGGCGTCCGCGGGTCACACCCGCTGCGCGTTCTACGAGCGCTGCGCGTTCCGCACCGAGCGCTGCGGCAGGGAGGTGCCGCGTCTCGTGCCGCGGCCTGGCGAAGGGGCGTTCTCGCGCTGCTTCGGGACCGAGGAGGGAGGCTGGATCGATGAGCAATCGCTCACTAGTCGAGGTTGACGGCGTATCCGTCGACTACCACATCGGCCGCGCCGGCATGTTCGGGCGCGGAAGGCAGTTCCGTGCCGTGGACCATGTCAGCCTCGACATCCCCGCCGGCAAGGTGTTCGCGCTAGTCGGCGAATCCGGAAGTGGCAAGTCGTCGATCGGCCGCGCGATCGCGGGGCTGAACAACGCGGCGACCGGCAGTATCCGCTTCGACGGCACGGATGTCACCCACGCCCGCGGCCCGGAGCTGCGTAGCTTCCGGCGGTCCGTGCAGTTCGTGTTCCAAGATCCCTTCGGCAGCCTCGATCCTCGAATGAGTGTGGAAGACATCATCGCCGAACCGCTCGTCGTGCACCGGCTCGAGCGCGGTGCGGCCAGGAACCGCCGCATCACCGAGCTCTTGGACCAGTGCGGGCTCGGACGGTCATGGCTGGACCGCAAGCCGCACGAACTCTCGGGCGGTCAGCGCCAGCGCGTCGGAATCGCCCGCGCCCTCGCGGTGCGGCCGCGGTTCCTGGTCTGTGACGAGCCAGTCTCGGCGCTCGACGCGTCCGTACAAGCGCAGATCCTGAACCTCCTGATGGACCTCCGGGAGGAGATGGGCCTTACCTACCTTTTTATCGCGCACGATCTCGGGGTTATCCGGCACATCAGCGATCAAGTGGCGATCATGTATCTGGGCACGATCGTCGAACAGGGGCCGCGGACGGAGGTGTTCGCCGATCCGAAGCATCCATACACAAGCGCGCTGCTCTCCTCCGCACCAATTCCGGACCCTCCGCTGGAGCGGAGGATGAAGGAGTCACGGATCGTGCTGCAGGGCGAGATCCCAGCGGCGGACTCCCCACCAACCGGATGTCGGTTCCACACCCGCTGCTGGCTCTATCAGGACCTGGACCGGCCCGCGGCGTGCGTCACGCAGGTGCCGAACACGCGCCCGGTGAGCGACGACCGAGAGAGCGCCTGCCACTTCGCGGAGCCTGATCGGATGTTGCCCACCCCAGTGGTGATCACCGAGGCACAGTCCGAGGAGACCCGGTGAGGTTCGACCGTGAGTCCGCAAGCGCGACCGACGTCCGCGAGGCAATGTCGCGTCTGGTAACCGGTGTCGTCGTGGCGACGACCCAGACCAGAAAGGGGCCATTCGGGATGACGATCAACTCGCTGACGTCGATCACCTTCGAGCCGCCGATCGTCCTGATCTGCCTGAACACCGCCAACCGCGGCTATCAGGCGATCCTTGAGTCTGGCTCCTACGCGGCGAACATCTTGGGAGGCTCCCACCAGTGGATCGCTCGGCGCTTCGCCACACCAGGTCTCTCGAACAAGCAGCGCTTCGACGGGGTGGAGACCCGCGTCGCCACCACGGGGTCACCGATCATCCGGGCCGCGGCCGGATGGCTGGACTGTCGAGTGGTCGACATTCAGTACTTGGGAACGCACGGCCTGTTCTTCGGGCAGGTCGCCGCGGCCGCCCAGGACGAGCTAGACGAGGTGCCCCTCGCCTACTACCAGCGGAAGATGTATCCGCTCGGCGTTCCGGAGTCATGAAGGTGAGAAGGATGGACGTATCGCAGATCGAGCCCGGCCGCGAGATCGTGCCGCCGATCACCGAAGATCTGCTCACGCTGGCCGGGAGCGCGCTGGACGCGGACTCCTTCCGCTCCCGGAACGACGCACTGAGCCGCATCTGCGACTACGCCCAGGCGCGGCTCGGATGTCTCGAGGTGGTGATCCGGGTGCGGGAGGACGATTCCACGCTCGTCATCAGCGGGACGACGCAGGGCAGGGAACTCGGCGACTACGACGCCGTCCTCGGCCTCGGGGACGAAACGCTCTCCTCTGCGTTCCACGGGCAGCGTAGTCCGAGCGTCGAAGTACTGAATAGTGGGCGGCCCCGCTTCGTGCGGGATGCCGACATGGATCCCGACCTCCCCACGAAGGAGCGCCTGCGCCAGGTCGGCATCCGATCGGCCTTCTACTACCCGATCGTCCGGCAGGGCGTCGTATTCGGTGTGCTCGCCATCTTCTGGGACGAGGATCGGGTGCTCAGCGACGAGGATCTCTCGTTCGTCGCAGCGATCTCACGTATCTCCGCGATCGCCGCGATGACCGCCGTCTTCGCGGACCAGACCGACGCGCTACGACGGGAGTCGGACGAACTCTCTGCGCAGCTGCAGAGAGACAACGTGCACTTGCGCAAAGTGCTCTCCGCGCAGAGCCGCATGATCCAGATCCTCAGCGAGGGCTCCTCGCTCGCGGTCGAGCAACTCTCCGGTGTGCTCGCCTCCGCGTTCGACAGCACCGTGCTCATCACCGATCGCGAGCAGCACCAACTCGCCTACTCCGGCCGGCCGACGCTCGCCGACCAGCTGCGTGGGGTCGCGACGGCCGATCTCCTGGATCGACCTGGCCCGGAGGACACGGAGGACGACGACTTCACCTACACGCTGCTGCGCATGAATGCCCCCGGCACCCACACCGACCTCGGCAACGTCGTGCTCTCGCCGGCGATCGACCCTGACGACGAGGTGGGCAGCGTGATGCTGCGGCAGGTGGTGCTCGCGCTGTCGGCGCACCTCTACGCCCGGCGCACCGACCGCGCACTCTCGACCGCCGTACTACCGGTGTCGCTGCTCGCCCTGACTCGAGACCTCTTCAGCCAGTCGCTGCTGAAGGAGGCATCCGCCCGGTTCGGCATCTCGCAGGAGAGCCGTCTGTGTCTCGGGATAGCGGCCACGCCGACCCCGGAGGCCGCGATGCGACTGAGCCGCGCCCAGAGCGTTTTCGAGGCGGCGAGGTGGCCGTGCATCACGGCAGTCGCTGACGGCAGCGACGTGCTCGTATTGCTCAAGGGCGGTGCCGTCGACGCGTCCGCGGCGCAGCGGTTGATGACCAGCCAGCCGCAGGTGGAGCAGATCGGGTTCAGCTCGCCCTTCCACGGTCTGGATCGGATCCCGAACGCGTTTCACGAGGCGCGGACCGCGAAGAAGTTGGCCGCGTCCACAGGAAGGTTCGCCTTCTACGACGTGCTCGGAACCTTCGCCGAGGTCACCGGCGCGATGAGCGTGGACCAAATGGTGTCCTTCGTTTCGAAGGTGCTAGGGCCGGTGGTTCGCTACGACGAGAAGCGCGACACGAACCTGCTCGACACCCTGAAGATCTTCGTTGAGAACAACGGGCGGGCCCCGGAGACCGCTAGGGCGATGTCGATCCACGTGAACACCCTGCACAAGCGCATCGCGCGCATCGAAGAGATCACCGGGATCAGCCTGCACTCGTTCCAGGACCTCTCCCGTGTGCTGCTGGCGCTCGACATCATGCCGACGCTCATGAAGCTTGAGGTGAACAGCGAGAACGAGTAGCCGAACCGTCGATCAGTCCATCAGACGAGGAACTTGGTGGCCAGACAAGGAGCTCGGTGGCCCCCTCCAACGATCATGTCGAAGCTGGGCGGCGAGAACCCGAGAAGCGCGATGCCAGACGGTCGAGCTAGCGGCTGGCCTTCGGTTGCCTTTGACAGTCCTTCGTGACGAACCCAATGCGGCGACGACCCGCATGCGAGGTGACGTCGCCCTCGCCCGTGGCTGGACCCAGGTGCCATCGCGGATCGCGGAGGTGACTTCGCCGGGCCAGCGTTGGCGGCGATGTGCTGCTCGACACGCCGGGCACGTTCCGTTCCGCGTTCGTCCGGGGAGTGGGCACGCCAACGGCCATCGGGGCGCTTAGAGGTTCCGCAGGTAGGTCACGGGCGTCGCTTTGGTCGTAGGGCCCATCGGTGGGTTAGCCAGGCTTCGGCGAGTAGCCGGCGGGTGATGATGACGGCGTTGGCCAGGGCGATGAATGCCTCGATGACGCGGGCTCGGCGTTCGGCGCAGATCGTGAGTTTCTTGAAGCCGCGGTTGTGCCAGGAGTTGGTCCGTTCCACGACCCAGCGTTGGTCTGCTTGGAGTGGGGTTCCCTTGGCGCTGATGACGCCGTGGCAGCCCAACTCCTCAAGCAGTTCACGAGTCTTGCCCGAGTCGTAGCCGGCATCCAGATGCACGGTGATGTCCTCGGGTAGCCCGACACCCAGACCCTCATCGAAGCGAGCCAGGCGCTCCAGAGTCGGGCGTAGCAGCGGGGAGTCGTTGCGGTGTGCCCCGGCGACCACGCACCCGATCGGGATGCCGCGGGCCTCGACCATGAGCGAGCGTTTCGTGCCCTGCTTCCCGCGATCTACCGGGGATCTACCTGCGGCTTCACCGCCGCAGGGTGCCTTGACGATGCACCCGTCGACCGTGATGTCGCCCAGGTCAAGGCCCACGATCTTGTCGTAGGCATCCAGGCACATCTGCTCTAGCCGAGCGAAGACCCCGGCCGTGATCCACTCATCGCGCCGGTTGCGGATCGAGGTCGCCGAACATGTGGAGTCAGCGATGCGTTCGTAGGCGGCGCCCAAGACGAGAACCTGGATCAGTTTGTCGAAGATGACCCGATCCGGGATACGTGGGTTGTGACAGCCCAGAGGGTGGGTGTCGATGTGTTCAGGTAGCAGCGCGGCGAACTGGTCCCAGACCGGTTCGATGACAGAGGATGGCAAGGCAGGCACGAGCACCTCGGGGAAGGAAGGCGGCGTTAGACACCCCTTCTGTTACCGAGGCTCGTGCCTGTTCTTCGGTAACGACACGCGCCTACCTGCGGAACCTCTTAGCCTGCCTTGAAGACGCAGATCCTGCGCATCGAACCGGCCTTCAAAGAGAACGACAACGACGCCGGGAGTTTCAGTGAGCTTCTCGGTCGCCACACCAGCCAGGTCGAGGTCAAGGAGAACAAGGCCAGGCTGCGCTCGGGAGGCAGTTGAGGCTGGCCCAGCGCTGCCCGGTCGTGAACGGCGAGTCGGTCAGCGCTGCTCGGACCGACCATTCGGCTCCGGTGTCGACGAGATCATCAGCGCCGAGGCAGGGCCATTCCTCACCCGGAAGTCCCGGTCAACCCCGAGTTCGCCCCTTCTGTCCAACCCTCTTCGGCCGCCAGAACCAACCAATCGGTCGCGTCCAACGCACGGGGCCGCCAAGCACACCGGCGCCCCCAACACTCGGGGGCGCCGGGCCCTGGAAGAACCCACCAGTTCCTCAGGTCTAGGTGACGGAATCAGACAAACAGCAACGGTGCGCAGTGGTGGTCGTCATGATCCCCGGGAGAGAGGTACGGTGGGCCGTGCCACAGCGAAGCGGGTCAGACGCCCCCGCGCTCTCCGGCTTGACACCATGCTCTGCCGCCGCGGTGCGTGCTCCGAAGACCGCCAGCGCTTTGGAGGCCAGCGCTTTCGAGGCCAGCGCTTTCGAGGCCAGGGGGTTCATACGTCCGTTGTACCCCTAGGGGTATCTCATCCACCAGGGTTCGCGCCTGTCTGCTCCATCACGCAGGGCGCCCTAACTGGGCGTCTCCGTCAGGGCTCTGCCAACACCTCGACTCGGTTGCCGTGACCGTCGAAGGTGTGGAAACGCTGGTGAGGCGGCAGCGTGTGCCGCTCACTCCAGTCGACCAGGAAGCCGAGCTCGTCGAGCCGGGCGGCCAGTCCGTCCAGCTCCTCGACGGCGTCCACTACGACAGCAGGATGGGCCTTGCGGGCCGGCACGAACGGCTCCTCGACGCCGACGTGGATCTCGGCGACGACGCGCCCCCTGTCGTCGTACGCCCTGAACCAGGCGCCGCCCCGGGACCGCAGGGCCTCCGGCTTGGCCACCTCGGTCAGGCCGAGTCCGTCGGCGTAGAACCGCCGGGCGGCTGCCTCGCCACCGCGCGGCATGGCGACCTGGACGTGATGAAGCCTCATCGCAATCCTCCCGCGTCCACGTCGAAGGGGCGCTGAGCCACCATGAAGATGCGCCGGAAGGGCAGCACCACTCCGGAGCCACGGGCCGGATAGACCGCGCGCAGCCGGGCGAGCAGCTCGTGGAACGGTCGTGATCGCTCGTCGGCGAAGGTCAGGCAGCGGTCCGGATCCCCGGTGGGGCGAGTGTCGGGCGCCATATCCCTCCTAGATATCTTGACATCAAGATACTCACAGACTGGCCGGGGTTCATCTTGATGTCAAGATTCTCGACCGATCGGCTACGATCGGACGCCATGCGCGACGAGGTGGACGAGCTGGTCGAGGCGTGGGCCCGGGAGCGCCCCGACCTGGATCTGGCTCCGGTCGAGGTCTTCAGCCGGATCACCCGGCTCGCCCGCCACCTGGACCTGGCTCGGCGCGACGCCTACAGCGCCCACCAGGTCGAGCCATGGGAGTTCGACGTCCTGGCGGCGCTGCGGCGCGCAGGAGCACCGTACGAACTCTCGCCGAGCCGCCTCCTCCGCGAGACGCTGGTCACCAGCGGCACCATGACCAACCGGGTGGACCGGCTCACGGCCCGGGGTTTCGTCGAGCGTTACCCCGACCCAGGGGATCGCCGCGGTGTCCTCGTCCGGCTCACCCCCGAGGGCAGAGCCGCCGTCGACGGAGCCTTCGAGTCGCTCCTCGCCGCCGAGCGCACCCTCATCGAGAGCCTCTCCGCCGCCGACCGGCGACAGCTGGCCACCCTGCTCCGCCCCCTGATGGCGCCGTTCCGCTGACCGTGCCGCATGATCCGGGCCGCGTGGCTCACCTCTCGCGGGAGAAGGTCACCCCAGATCGGCGGCGGCCTCGAGCCACTCGGTCTCAAGGGTGTCGCGCTCGCTGGTCAGTGCATCGAGGCGGGCGCTGAGGTCGGCGAGCCGCTCGTAGTCGTGGGCATGGGCAACGATCTCGGCCTGCAGCGACGCCTCCTGCTCCGCGACCCGGGCGAGCTGTTTGTCCAGTCGCGACAACGCCTTGCGGGCCGCCCGCTCCTGGGCGCTCCCGGCGCGAGCAGCCGGGCCCGCTCCGCTGGCGGGGTCGGACCTAGGGTCGGCGGTAGCGACAGCTTCGGCAACCGGGACAGCGGCCGCATACAGGGCGCGGCGATGCTCGAGATACTCCTCCACGCCGCGCGGCAGCATCGAGATCTGGCCGTCGCCGAGCAGCGCCCAGACCGAGTCGGTGACGCGCTCTAGGAAGTAACGGTCGTGCGAGACCACCACCAGCATCCCGGGCCAGGAGTCGAGGAAGTCCTCGACTACGGTGAGGGTCTCGATGTCGAGGTCATTCGTGGGCTCGTCGAGGAGCAGCACGTTGGGTTCAGCGAGCAATAGCCGGAGCAGCTGGAAGCGACGCCGCTCGCCCCCGGAGAGGTCGCCGAGACGGGCGGTCAGCCGGTCGCCGGTGAAGCCGAAGCGCTCCAGGAGAGCGGTCGCGGTGATCTCACCCGTCGCGGTCCGGGTGACCCGCCGGATCGACTCGATGGTCTCCAACACCCGGGCCTGCGGATCCAGATCATCGAGCTCCTGGGTCAGGTGCTGCAGCGAGACCGTCCGACCGCGCTTGACCCTGCCTGCGCTGGGCGCCAGTCGACCGGACAGCAACGACAGGACCGACGACTTCCCCGCACCGTTGACGCCGATCACCCCGACCCGGTCGCCGGGGCCGAGCCGCCAGGTCGCCCCGACGAGCAACGACCGGTCGCCGCGCACCAGGTCGACATCCTCCATGTCGAGCACGTCCTTGCCGAGCCGTTGGGTGGCGAAGCGCTGCAACTCGAGGCGATCGCGAGGAGGGGGTACGTTGCCGATCAACGCCGCGGCAGCCTCCAGGCGGAACTTCGGCTTGGCGGTGCGGGCCGGGGCGCCACGGCGCAGCCAGGCAAGCTCCTTGCGGACCAGGTTCTGCCGGCGTGCCTCGCTGGCCGCGGCCTGGCGCTGCCGCTCGGCCTTGGCGAGCACGAAGGCGGCGTACCCACCCTCGTAGATGTCCACGACCCCGTCGTGCACCTCCCAGGTCTGCTCACAGACCGCGTCGAGGAACCACCGGTCGTGGGTGACCACGACCAGCGCCGACGGGCGGGCGGCGAGATGTTCGGCCAACCACGCGACCGCCTCCACGTCGAGGTGGTTGGTGGGCTCGTCCAGCACCAGCAGGTCGTGGTCGCCGAGCAGCAGCTCGGCCAACGCGCAGCGACGACGCTCTCCACCGGAGAGGCCCACCACGGCGCGGTCCAGGTCGATGCCCGCCAACAGCTCCTCGACCACCTCGCGCAGGCGCGCTTCGCCTGCCCACTCGTGGTCGGATCGTCCGCCGAGCACGGCCTCACGGACGGTGTGCGTGTCGTCGAGGGTGTCGCCCTGGGCCAGGAAGCCGATCGCGAGGCCCCGAGTGAGCGAGACCCGCCCGCTGTCGGGCGGCTCCAGTCCCGCCATCACCCGCAGCAGCGTCGTCTTGCCGTCCCCGTTGCGACCGACGATCCCGATCCGCTCACCGGTGGAGATGCCCAGCGACACCTCGGTCAGCAGCGGGCGCACGCCGTACGCCTTGTCGACCCGCTCCAAGTTGAGCAGGTTGCCCATCAGGTCAGCTCCACCACGTGGGCGCCAGCCACCGGCCCATTGGCCACCAAGATGACCGGACAGCCCCGGTCCGTCAGCCCCGCGGCAACCTCTCGCGCATGGTCCCCGCTGGCGCACAAGAAGACGCACGACGGCCCCGAACCCGACACCATCCCGCGCAGTGCGCCGATCTCCTCCCCCTCGGCGATCAGGTCCGAGAGGTCGGGCCGCAGGTCGAGAGCGGCCGCCTCGAGGTCGTTGTGCATGGCGGCGGCCAGCCGCGCGGGGTCACCGCTGGCCAGTGCCGTCAGCACGCCGTACGCCGGCGCCGGATCGGCGGGCGCGTCGGGGAAGAGCAGGTCGAAGTGCCGGTAGACCTCGGGCGTGGACAGACCCTCCTCGGCCGGCACGACCACCCACCACCAGGTCCCCTGGTCGCTCACCTGTTCCACCTGCTCGCCGCGACCAGTGCCGAGCGCGGTGCCGCCGACGAGCGCGAACGGGATATCACTGCCCAGTCTGGCCGCCAGTGCGAGCAGCACGTTGTCAGGCGTGCGCAGGTCCCAGAGCCGATCCAGCGCCACCAGCGCCGCCGCTGCATCCGCCGATCCGCCCGCCATGCCACCGGCCACCGGGATCGCCTTGTCGATCATCACCGAACCCAGCCGCTGGCAGCCGTGGTGAGCAGCCAACAGCTCCGCGGCCTTGTCCACCAGGTTGTCGCCAGGTCGCGGGATCTCGGTGTCTCGGATGTACGACGCCAGCCGGACATCCACCTCCCACGACGAGTGGCCGGCCACCCAGACGTCGTCGTAGAGCCCGATCGCCTGATAGACGGTGACCAGCGGGTGGTAGCCGTCCGGTCGTGGGCAACCGACGCCCAAGTGCAGGTTGATCTTCGCCGGCGCCCGGACGGTCAGCTCGGGCAGCGCCGAGACGGGAACCATCCCTCCTCCCCTCATCGGCCACCCCCCGGAAGGGCAGGGTCGAGTGCGGGCAGCTCCTCGGCGATCCGCACGAAGTCCTCGATCCCGAGCACCTCGCCGCGAGCATCCGGATCGACCCCGGCGCGCTGCAGGACCGCCACCGAGGCGTCAGTGGAGCCGGCGAGCGGTCGCAATGCGGCCCGCAGGGTCTTGCGCCGTTGAGCGAACGCGGCATCGACCACCGCGAAGACACCGGCCCGGCTGACCGAGGTTGCGGGCGGCTCACGATGCGTCCAGGCGACCAGTCCGGAGTCGACGTTGGGCACCGGCCAGAAGACCTGCCGGCTCACCGAGCCGGCCCTGCGGAGGTCGGCGTACCACGCGGCCTTGACCGACGGAACGCCATAGGTCTTCGAGCCGGGCGGCGCGGCCAGCCGATCGGCGACCTCGGCCTGCACCATCACTAGACCCTGGCGGAGCGTCGGCAGCGTCTCGAAGAGGTGCAGCAGGACCGGCACCGACACGTTGTAGGGCAGGTTCGCGACGAGCGCGGTCGGAGCCGACGCACAGGCTGCGGCAAGGTCGGCGCCGTCGACCCGCAACGCGTCGCCGGCCACCAGCGAGAACCGCTCGACCAACTCCGGGGCGTGCCGAGCAATCGTCCCTGGCAGCGCCTCGGCCAGCAGCGGGTCGACCTCGACCGCGATGACTCGGGCACCCGTCTCCAGCAGGGCCAGGGTGAGCGAGCCGAGGCCGGGGCCCACTTCGACGACCACGTCGTCGGCACCGACCCCTGCCTCGCGAGCGATCCGGCGCACCGTGTTGGGGTCGATCACGAAGTTCTGCCCGCGCTGCTTGGTCGGCCGCAGCCCGATCTCCTCGGCGAGTGCACGCACCTCGGCGGGACCGAGCAACTGCACCGACGGCATGCGGATCAGCCTATCCGCGGGGAGGTCGTCCCCCGCCGCTGGCCGCACCACTCCCGACGGGTCGGAAGTCAGCGGGGCAGGCCGAGCCGGGCAGCGCAAGCCGGCCAGGCGCCGTACCCACCTGAGGCGTTGCGCAGCTTGGTGGCGATGGCGATCTGCTCGGCGCGGCTGTGCTGCGAGGGGAGGCCGGTGCCGCCGTACGCACGCCAGGTGCCGAGGGAGAACTGCAGGCCGCCGTAGTAGCCGTTGCCGGTGTTGGCCGCCCAGTTGCCGCCAGCCTCGCACTGCGCCAGCCGGTCCCACACACTGTTGCCGCCGGAGAAGTCGGCTGTCGGCTGCGGCTTGGTGCCGACCTTGCGGACCTCGGCGACGGGTGCCTTGGTGACCTGCGCCCGCACGACACGGGTGGCGACCAGCTGCCCGTTGCGATAGGTGAGGCGGTAGGTCACGTCCCGGAGCCCTGGGACGCCGGACCGGACCACGGAGCTCTCGCCCTCGTAGATCGAGGAGTCGTCCTTGTCGATCGTCTGGAAGTCGACCTGCTCGCCCTGCACGGCCTTGGTGACGAACCGGATCCGGGTGAGCACCACCCGATCGCCGTCGGAGACCGGGGTGTCCAGGGCCGGGCTGACCTTGTCGTGCCGACCGATCTTGACCCCGAGCGTCCGCAGCGCCTCACCCACGGTCAAGGCGGGGACCTCCTGTCGGGCGAACGCCCGACCGCCGACCTTGACCCGGATCGTCTTCTCGGTGACCACGTCGAGAGCCATCCCGTCACGACCGATCGGAGCGCTGCGGCTGGCGGACAGGTCCGCGTTGCGGAAGTCCTGGCCGATCTGGAGGAGAGCGCCGTTGACGTCGGTGGCATTGACCCAGTACGTCGCCGTGTCACCGTCGACGGTCACCTCGAGGGGGCGGCCGTAGCGCACCGAGATCTCGCTGCCGTCGACGACCTTCTCGTCGAGCGCGGGCACCACCTGGTCGTGCTTCCCGATCGAGATGTGCTGCGAGGCGAGCACCTCACCGACCGTGTCACCGAGCGAGGTGACCTCGCGCGACGACCCGTCCACGGTGAGAGTCACCGACCTGGACATCGCCCGATAGCCCATCACCGTGGCCGCCACTGCGAGGGCGACCACGCCGACCAGGGCAGCCAGGAGGGGCTTGCTGGTGCTCAGGTGTGCGATCCGTGCGCGCACGTGTCTCCGATGTTCGTGCTCCCCGGTCCTCGGGCGCCGGCGCGGCGATCCCGCGGGCACCGTCGCGGACGACGGGGAAAGGGTGCGAGCGGGGGGTCTCGCGGCGGCCCCACAGTCCAAGCTGGAGCCACCTGCACCGGCAGGAATCCGTCCCGATCCCGGCCAACAGTCACAAGACGATAACGGTCCCCCGGTGGCCACGCCAATCCTTCGCGCTCACTCTTGGGTGAGGCACCTCGTCCGTGAGGCTCACCGTGAGACCCGCGGGGCCTGTTTCGGGTCCCTCACCAAGCGCCGCCGAAGGCAGCGAAGGTGTTCGCTTCGAGCGCCTGACAGAGGTCCTCCAGCCGGTCGCCACGGACCTGCGCCATCGCCCGCACCGTGTGCGGGATGAGGTACGACGCGTTGGGGCGGCCGCGGTAGGGCACCGGGGTGAGGAAGGGCGCATCGGTCTCGACCAGGACCCGGTCCAGCGGCGCCACGGCGAGCGCCTCCCGCAGCAGTGGCGCGTTCTTGAAGGTCACCGTTCCGGAGAAGGACAAGTATGCGCCCCGGTCGAGGCAGCGGCGCGCGAAGTCGGCGTCGCCAGAGAAACAGTGCATCACCCAGCGATCCGGGACACCGACCTCGTCGAGCACCGCGAGCACGTCGTCGTGGGCGTCCCGATCATGGATCACCAGGGTCTTGCCGAGTCGGCGCGCCAGGTCGACATGCCAGCCAAAGCCCTCCCGTTGCACCGGTCGGCCCTCCTCGCCGGTGCGGAAGTAGTCCAAGCCGGTCTCGCCGACCGCCCGGACGACCGGGTCGACCGCCAGGCGCGCGATCTCGGCGAAGGCGTCGTCGAGCTCCCCCGTCGCCGCGAGCACGGGCACCTCGTTGGGGTGCAGCGCCACCGCCGCCACCAGCTCGTCGTGCTGCCGAGCCGTCTCGACCGCCCAGGCGGCACCCGGGAGGTCACAGCCGACCTGCACGATCCGGGTGACGTTGACCGCGGTGGCCGACGCGATGGCGTCCTGGACGGGCAGCCAGTCGCCGTCTGCGATGTCGAGGTGACAGTGGTTGTCTACGACCGGGCCGGGCAGCGGCTCGGGGGCAGCCGGCCGGTCACGCGGTCCGCGGGGCCGATCTCCACGCTGGCGGGTCGGTCCCGTCACGACGTCTCGTCCCCGGAAGAGTCGCCGACGGCCTCGGGACCGTGGACACGGTGCACGACGTCGTACACCTCCCGCTTGGGGCGCTCGGCCAGCCGGGCCACCTCGGCGATCGCCTCTTTGCGGGTGCGGCCCTCGGCCTCCCGTGCGGCGACGGCGGCCCGCAGCGAGTCCGGATCGGGGGGGACGGCGGGGGTGGGCGCCGCGCCCGCCACGACCAGGGTGATCTCGCCGAGGACACCGGCCGCAGCCCAGCCGGCGAGCTCGGCCAGCGCGCTGCGGCGTACCTCCTCGTGGGTCTTGGTCAGCTCACGACAGACAGCCGCGGCGCGATCCGGCCCGAACGCCTCCGCCATAGCCGCCAGCGTCGCCGCCGTGCGGTGCGGCGCTTCGAAGAAGACCATCGTGCGCTGCTCGCCTGCCAGGCCCGCCAGCCGCCGGCCCCGGTCCCCAGCCTTGCGCGGCAGGAAGCCCTCGAAGCAGAACCGATCGACCGGCAGGCCGGAGATCGCCAGCGCCGTCGGCACTGCCGACGGGCCAGGGACCACGGTGATCGGCACGTCGTGCTCGATCGCCGCCGAGACGAGGCGGTAGCCCGGGTCCGAGACGCTCGGCATGCCCGCATCGGTGACCAGCACCACTCGCTGGCCGGTGCGCAGCGCGTCCAGCAGCAGCGGAGTCTTGGCGGCCTCGTTGCCCTCGAAGTAGGACACCACCATCCCGCGGGGGCGGATGCCCAGATCGGCGCAGAGACGGCGCAGCCGACGGGTGTCCTCGGCGGCCAGGACGTCGGCGCCGGCAAGCTCCTGACCCAACCGCAGCGAAGCGTCGGCGAGCTGCCCGATGGGCGTCGCCGCGAGCACGAGCACGCCGCCTGATCCGTCCACGAGTCGATCATGTCAGCCCGTACAGTTGCAGACCATGACGACGTCCCCGACTGCCGCCGACTCCGACGTCGTCGACCCGACCAGCGCGGAGCCGGAGGCCGAGGACTCGGGCCCCCAGGACGGCGGCGCAGACAGCGGCACCGTCAGCGATACGCGGGAGATGGTCGGGCTCTCTCGGATGGCCTCGGGCAGCAAGGTGCCGACCGCCATGGTCCGGGCGCTGCGTCGAGTCGACCTGGAGGACCGGTTCACCGGCTGGGTGGCCAGCATCGCGGTCGCCCTGCTGGCGCTCTTCCTGCGGCTGTGGCACCTGGCCTCACCGAAGAAGTTCCTCTTCGACGAGACCTACTACGCCAAGGACGCCTGGTCGCTGGCGAACTTCGGCTTCGTGAAGACCTACGTCGACGACGCCAACGACCTCATCCTCGGCGGCAAGACCACCGGCCTGTGGAACGACACCGCGTCGATGGTGGTGCACCCCGAGGTCGGCAAGTGGCTGATCGCGCTCGGCGAGAAGTCCTTCGGGATGAACCCGTTCGGCTGGCGGGTCGCCGCAGCCGTAGTCGGGTCACTGATGATCCTGGCGATGTGCAGGCTGGCCCGGCGACTGACCGGGTCGACCGCACTCGGCTGCATCGCCGGCCTGCTGCTCTCCTTCGACGGCCTGCAGCTGGTGCTGTCCCGGCTGGCGCTGCTCGACATCTTCGTGGCCTTGTTCATGCTGCTGGGCCTGCACCTGATCGTGATGGACCGGGACTGGTTCCGACGCCGGATGGCACGGCGACTCGAGGGCGACGCCGAGGTCGGCCACTGGGGACCCATCCGCGGCGTGCTGCTGCGGCCCTGGCTGCTGCTGGCCGGGGTGAGCTTCGGCCTCGCCGTCGGCACCAAGTGGGACGCGGCCTATCCACTCGCGGCGTTCGGCGTGATGACCTGGTTGTGGAGCGCGGGTGCGCGGCGTTCGTTCGGCGTCCGGTTGCCGGTGGTGAAGTCGGCGCTGGTGGACGGCGTGCCCGCCTTCTTCCAGCTCGTCCTGGTCGCCCTGGTGGTGTATGTCGCCAGCTGGACGGGCTGGCTGATCCACGCCCACGCCTACGAACAGGATCTGTCCAGCACGCAGTACACCCACTTCGTGTCCTGGGACGGCACCTGTGACGGCGAGACGATGACCGACGTCAAGTCCGACAACGACCGGACCTGGCCGACCGCCAAGGAGCCCGACGCCCACGGGCTCGGCGAGGTGGTCCAGTCGCTCCGCTCGTTGTGGTACTACCACCAGGACGTCTTCACCTTCCACAGTCACTTCCTCAACTGCGCCTCCCACACCTACGGGTCCAAACCGCTCGGCTGGCTGCTGGTCAACCGGCCGGTGGGCGCGGATGCGCAGCTGCACATCCAGCCCGGCGACCAGGGCTGCGACGCGGCGCCCGGCTCGGACTGCCTGCGCCAGGTGCTGATCATCGGCAACCCGACGTTGTGGTGGGGCGGTGTGATCGCCCTGATCGCCTCCCTGGTGTTCTGGATAGGCCAACGGGACTGGCGATTCGGCATCCCGGTGATCGGCACCCTCGTCACCTGGCTGCCGTGGTTCAGGTTCGACGACCGGCCGATCTTCATCTTCTACGCGATCTTGACGCTGCCGTTCCTGGTGCTCGCCCTCACCTTGGTGATCGGCAAGCTGCTCGGCGCCTCCTCGGAGCCCACCGGCCGACGCACCCTCGGCGTCATCGTCGCCGGCTCGTTCTTCGTGCTGGTGCTGGTGAACTTCGCCTGGTTCTGGCCGATCTGGACCGACCAGCTGATCACCCATCACGAGTGGACCGAGCGGATCTGGTTCAAGCGCTGGGTCTAGCGCCGCTCCGGAGGCCAGCAGGAAGCCGCCCGGGGAGCGCGACCAGCGGCTCCGATCCGGACCCGCCTGGGGCTACCGGAGCGCGCCAGCCTCCCAAACTGGTCCAGATTGAGCCTGCGCAGTGAGGCCAGGGCGGCTCGCGGCCGACGACCTCGGGCGTCTGCGTCCCACCTGGTCCGTCGACGTGCGCGGCGCCACCTCCCAGCGCTGGGTCGAGCGCCGGGAGGTGGCCACGCACCGCAGCGGTGTCGAGGACACCGGCGGGCACCTCAGCCCAGGTCGTAGCGGTCGAGCTCCATCACCTTGGCCCACGCGGCGGCGAAGTCCTGGACGAACTTGTCCGCGGCGTCGTCGCTGGCGTAGACCTCGGCGACGGCCCGGAGCTCTGCGTTGGCGCCGAACACCAGGTCGGCCCGGGTCGCGGTCCAGCGCACGTCGCCACTGGCCCGGTCGACGCCCTCGAAGGTCGAGGAGTCGTCGCTGGTCGAGCGCCACTCCGTCCCCATGTCGAGCAGGTTGACGAAGAAGTCGTTCGTCAACGTGCCGGGCTGGTCGGTCAGCACGCCAAGGGCCGAGCCGTTGTGGTTGGCGCCCAGCACCCGCAGGCCACCGAGCAGCGCCGTCATCTCCGGCGCGCTCAGGTTGAGCAGGTTGGCCCGGTCGACCAGGAGGTACTCGGCCGGGACCGGGTTGCCCTTGCCAACGTAGTTGCGGAAGCCGTCCCACCCGGGCTCGATCACCTCGAAGGACTCGGCGTCGGTCTGCTCGGCCGAGGCGTCCACTCGACCCGGCGTGAACCGCACCTGCAGCGGCCGCCCGGCCGCCTTGGCAGCGGCCTCGACAGCGGCAGAGCCGGCCAGCACGATCAGGTCGGCGAGCGAGATCTGCTTGCCGTCCTCGGCGCTGGCGTTGAAGTCGGCCTGGATGCCCTCCAGCGTGCGCAGCACGATGGCGAGCTGGTCGGGGTTGTTGACCGCCCAGCTGCTCTGCGGCTGAAGACGGATTCGAGCGCCGTTGGCGCCGCCTCGCTTGTCGCTGCCGCGGAACGATGCCGCCGAGGCCCACGCCGTCGAGACCAGCTGCGAGATGCTCAGCCCGGAGTCGAGGATCCTCTCCTTGAGGGCCGCGATGTCGGCTGCATCGACCAGCTCGTAGTCACGCGTGGGCAGCGGGTCCTGCCAAATCAGCTCCTCGGTCGGCACCTCGGGCCCGACGTAACGGCTGACCGGGCCCATGTCGCGGTGGGTGAGCTTGAACCACGCGCGCGCGAAGGCGTCGGCGAACTCCTCGGGGTTCTCGTGGAACCGCTTCGAGATCGGCCCGTAGATCGGGTCGAAGCGGAGGGCCAGGTCGGAGGTGAGCATCCGCGGCTCCCGGCGCCCGGAGCCGAAGGCGTCCGGCACCATGTCCGCACCACCGCCGTTGACCGGGCGCCACTGCTTCGCGCCGGCCGGCGACTCCGTCAGCTCCCAGTCGTAGGCGTAGAGGATGTGGAAGAACTCGTTGTCCCACCGGGTCGGGTGGTAGGTCCAGGTGACCTCGAGCCCCGAGGTGATGGTGTCGGCTCCCACGCCGGTGCCGAATGCGCTCTTCCAGCCCAGGCCCATCTGCTCCATCGGGGCGGCCTCCGGCTCGGGCCCGACGTTGTCGGCGGGTCCGGCACCGTGGGTCTTGCCGAAGGTGTGCCCACCGGCGACGAGGGCGACGGTCTCCTCGTCGTTCATGGCCATCCGACCGAAGGTCTCACGGATGTCGCGAGCCGAGGCGATCGGGTCGGGGTTGCCCTCGGGGCCCTCCGGGTTGACGTAGATCAGACCCATCTGTACGGCGGCCAGCGGGTTCTCCAGGTCGCGGTCCCCGCTGTAGCGCATGGCGCCGCCCTCGTCGCCACCGAGCCACTCGGTCTCCGGACCCCAGTAGACGTCCTCGTCGGGCTCCCAGGCGTCCACCCGGCCGCCGCTGAAGCCGAAGGTCTTCAGGCCCATCGTCTCCAGCGCGACGTTGCCGGCCAGCACGATCAGGTCGGCCCACGACAGCGACTTGCCATACTTCTTCTTCACCGGCCACAGCAGGCGGCGGGCCTTGTCCAGGCTGACGTTGTCCGGCCAGCTGTTGAGCGGTGCGAACCGCTGCTGACCACTGCCGGCGCCGCCGCGACCATCGCTGATCCGGTAGGTGCCGGCGCTGTGCCAGGCCATCCGGATCATGAACGGGCCGTAGTTGCCGAAGTCGGCGGGCCACCAGTCCTGCGAGGTGGTCAGCACCTCGGCGATGTCGCCCTTGACGGCGGCCAGGTCGAGCGCCTCGAAGGCAGCGGCGTAGTCGAAGTCGTCACCGAGAGGGTTCGCCACGGTCGGGTTCTTGGCGAGGATCTTCAGGTTCAGCCGCTCCGGCCACCAGCTGCGGCTGCCGCCGCCCGCGGTGGGCAGGGGGGCACGTTCGTGGACGACCGGGCAACCGCCCTCGCGGCTCTCGTCGTTCATGTCGCCAACAACAGCATCGTGGTGCTTCTCGGGCATCGGAGTTCCTTCCTGGGGTTGGGTGAAATCAGGTGAGATCGGTGGAGGTCGGGGTGCGCGCGGCGGCACAGTCAGGGCACAGGCCCCAGTAGATGACCTCGGCTTCGTCGATCAGGAAGCCGCTGTCGTCCGAGGCGGTCAGGCAAGGGGCGTCGCCCAGGGCGCAGTCGACGTCGGCGATCTCGCCACACGAGCGACACACCACGTGGTGGTGGTTGTCCCCGACCCGTGACTCGTAGCGCGCCACGGAGCCGGTCGGCTGGATCCGGCGGACCAGACCGGCATCGGTCAGCGTCCGCAACGAGTCGTAGACGGCTTGATGTGAGACCGACGGCAGGTCGCGGCGTACGGTGCCGATGATGCCGTCGGTGTCGGCATGCGCGAGCTCTCCGAGCGCGGCGAGGACCGCCACCCGGGGCTTGGTCACCCGGAGGCCCGTCGCCCGCAACCGCTCGGCGAAATCGGCGTCACTCCCCACCCTCCGGAGTCTTCCTCCTAATCTTGAACGAGTCAAGACAAGCCGTCAGTCCCGTCGCCGACCGATTCGATAGCGTGGGCCGCGATCGATCAGGTCCGCTTCCAACAAGTTCCGAGAAGGGCAATGCCATGACCATTGGCTGGGGAATCCTCGCGCCGGGCGACATCGCTCACCAGTTCGCGACCGAGCTCGCGCTGGTGCCCGAAGCCCGCATCGCCGCCGTGGGTTCACGTGACCTCGGCCGGGCCGAGGCGTTCACTGGTCGTTTCGGCGGCACGCCCTACGGCAGCTATGCCGAGATGGTCGAGGATCCGGCCGTGGACGTGGTCTATGTCGCCTCGCCACACGGCGTACACCCCGAGCACACGCGGCTGGCGATGGCGGCCGGCAAGGCGGTGCTCTGCGAGAAGCCCATCGCGGTCTCCGCCGACCAGGCCACTGCGCTCTTCGCCGAGGCCCGCGAGCGTGGCGTGTTCTTGATGGAGGCGATGTGGACGGCCTGCCACCCCCTGATCCGGGCGATGCTCGCGCGCTTGGCGGAGGGTCGGTACGGCGAGGTCCGACAGGTCAGCGCCCGGCTCGGGTTCGTGATGCAGCCCGACAAGAACGCTCGGTTGTTCGACCCGGCGCTCGGCGGGGGCAGCCTGCTCGACATGGGCATCTACCCGGTGACCCTGGCCACCCTGGTGCTCGGTGAGCCCGAGGCGACGACGGCCCTGGCGACCCTGTCCGACCGCAGCGTGGACCTCGATATCGCCATCGCCGCGCGCTACCCCGGCGGAGCCGTCGCCGCCCTGAGCTCGTCGATAACCGGGTGCCTCGCGAACACCGCGACCATCGCCACCACGACCGGCCATCTCGACCTCGCCGAGGAGTTCCAGCACCCGACCTCGATCACGTGGACACCCCTGGAGCACTCCGGCGCAGCTGTCCCGCCGGCCGAGGAGATCACGGGAGACGAGCCCATCGTAGGCGAGGGCTACGGCAACGAGATCCTCGAGGTCCATCGGTGTCTGGCGGCGGGACGACTCACCAGCGACCTGGTCTCCCCCGAACAGTCGATCGCCGTGCTGACCCAGCTCGACCGGCTGCGCCACCAGGCCGGCATCGAGCTCTGAAGGCTAGCCGACCAGGCTCTCGAGCTGGGCGAGGGTGATGCCCTCGAGCGAGTCGACGATCGCATCCGCAGCGGAGAGGTCCAGCACGCTCGTCAGTGGGTGCGGATAGGCGAGGCAGCGCAATCCGGCCGCCTGGGCGGCCCGGATCCCGATCGGCGAGTCCTCGATCGCGATGGCCTCCTCGGCACTCACGCCGAGCTTGGCCAAGGCCTCGAGATAGAGCACCGGCGACGGCTTCGCGCGCTCGGGGTCGACACCGGCCGCGAACATGTGCGGCCACTGGTCGAGCTCGCCCAGTCGATCCAGGTGCAGCTCCACCCACTCCGGCTCCGCGTTGGTGACGATCGCGACCGCGAGCCCGGCGTCCCTGGCCGACTGCGCCAGAGCATCGATGCCCGGCCGCAGCTCGAGCTGGCGATAGAGCGTGCGGAAGCGCTCCTCACGACGAGCCGTCACCTGCTCGGCGTCCAACGCGACCGACGTGCGCCGTTGCAGCAGCGCCATCGGGTCGAAGTCGCTGCCGACCGTCCCGACCACACCCGCCCAGTCATGCTCGTCGATCTGCGCCCCGTGGAGCTCGAAGATGTGCTGCCAAGCGGCGAAGTGCGCCTGTTCGGTGTCCATCATGGTGCCGTCGAAGTCGAACAGCAGGGCGCGCAGCGGCGCCCCGGATCTGGGGCCTGTAGTCGTCATCGGTGGCAACCCTAACGACATCACGGCACCGCCTTCACACACCGTCCTGCGACCGAGATCACTCCGTCAAGAGGTGGACCCAGGCGGGGTCATAGTCTCGATGGGTTCCATAGCCGAACAACAAGATGCGCAGCTCGCGCCGCCGGGGCAGGACACCGGCTCGCAAGGTCGTGAGCAGCTCGTCGAGCACCGCGACCTGGGCGGGCAACGCCGGGCGTGCCCGCCCGCTCCCGAGCCGTTGATCGCGCGACCAGAGCTGGCCCAGCTCCTCGGTGAGTCGCTCGGTCAAGAAGCCCACCATCCGTTCGCGGGCTGAACGGCGTTGGTCGCTGTCGGATGCGGATGCGGATGCGGATGCGGATGCGGATGGGATGCGTGAGTGTCGTCGTACGACCGGGCAGGGTGGTAGCTACTAGCCATCGTGCTCATCCCTCGAGAGCTCGTCGTGGACCGAGTCCCGTGCGGACCCGGTGCGGAGGCAGGTCTTCGGACTCGAGGGCTTGGCTCGTGGCGAGCTTCTCCTACTGGGTGTCGCTTCCCGGGTTTCCGGCCTTCGGCCGGTGACCCAGTGCTGGTGACACCGGTTGTTCCCTCTTACCGCTGCGGGGCAGTCCCGGAATTCTCACCGGGTTCCCTCTTGCGACGGCCGGTCTGCCGACCGGCCGAACCGCCGCAGGGCGAGTCTAGTCAATCCTTGGGCCTGGCACGGCCACGCCACAGGGCGATGTGTTCACTGCTTCGAGGCCAGCCGCCACCCACACCCCGATCTCGGCGACGAGCCGACGGTGGCGGCCTATGGTCCCTGAGGCGGCGGTTGCCCGACGGGCTGGAGGAACTGCAGGCGAAGGCCCCCGAGCGTCGCCCAGAGATGACGGCTGTCGCCGAAGTCGAGCGGCTCTTCGATCGGCCGGTCGATCGGGTCGACCACGGTGGCACCGGCGGCGCGGAGCGCCAGGAACGCGGCTTCCAAGTCGTCGACCTGATAGGCGACATGGTCCAGTCTCATTCGGTCATCGCCCCGACGAGCGCGGTCCAACTCCGGGTCAAGGATGCGCAGGAGCTCGATCTTCTCGGTCCCGCTCTGCAGCATGGCCTGCCGGAGGCCGAAAGCACCCAGGTCCTCCTCGACCAGCACCACAAAGCCCAACCGGGCGAACGCCGCCTTCGCCTCGGCAAGGTCTGCCACCACGTAACCAACATGGTCGGTGGCTTCGGTCGCGGGCACGCTCATCGGGGGTGCTCCGCCCCGTCGCCTTCGGGCGCGCCGAACCTCTCACGAAGCCGGGGATGATCCAGCACACCGGGGTTCAACAGGTGCTGGGGGCGGCGCCCGGTCGCGACCTCCAGGACGCTACGGGCCGCGCTCTCCCCGGTCACCCGCATGATCTCGTCGTTCATCCCGATCCCGTGCGGGGTCAAGATCACGTTGTCGAGCGCGAGGAGCGGATCGTCGGGGTCGATCGGCTCTTGCTCCATCACGTCGAGTCCGGCACCGGCCAGGCGGCTGTCGGCGAGTGCGGCGGTCAGCGCCGACTGGTCGATGATCTGGCCGCGCGCCACGTTGATCACGTAGGCCCCCGGCTTCATCTGCGCGATCCGGGACTCGTCGAGCAGATGGTAGGTCTCCTTGGTGAGTGGACAGGTGATCACCAAGAAGTCGGCCCGCTCCAGCAGCGTGTCCAGATCAACCAGCGTGACGCCGTCGAAGGGCTTCGCATAGGGGTCGTAGGCGATCATCTCCATGTCGAAGGGCGCAGCCAGCCGACAGACGTCACGCCCGATGTTGCCGGCACCGAGCACGCCGAGCGTCCGTCCGGTGAGCGCCGTGCCGATGTAGCCGTAGATCTCCCACTGGCCGGCACGGAGCGACCGCTCGCGTTGCGGAAGCCAGTGCGAGAGTGCCAACAAGAACGCCATTGCCGAGGAGGCCATCGGGCGCCGCACGCTGTCGGGCGTGGTGGTCACCATGACACCAGCGGCCGTGCACGCCTCGATGTCGACGCCGTCGACACCGACCCCGGTCCGAGCGATGAGCAGCGGCGGGTCGGAGGTGGCGAGCGCCGCGGCCGGCACCCGCGGGTGCTCGACGATCATCGCGTCGCATCCCTGGAAGTCGGCGGCGGTCAACTCCCCGGTCAACTCGGGAAGAAACTCCCAGTCCACCGCGGGCTCCTGGTCGAGCAGGTCGAGCGGATAGATCGCCCGACCGTCGGAGCCGCGCATGTCGCGGGTAACCCCGACCTTGAACCTCGTCATCGCGTCCCGCTCGACATCTCGCTGTTCGACATCTTGCTTCAATGGTCCCACTTTCGGGTCAGAGGAATGACAGGGCGTCACGCTCGACGTCGGACGATCCCGCGAGAAAGTCGAAGTCGCAGCCCTCGTCGGCCTGGGTCACGTGCTGCAGGTAGAGGGAGCGATAGCCCCGGCTGCTACCACGCGCCGGTGGAGTCCAGGCCGCCCGGCGACGCTGCAACTCCTCCTCGTCGACGAGCAAGTCGATCCGACGCCCTTCGACGTCCACGCGGACTTGATCGCCCGTCTCGACCAAGGCGAGCGGACCGCCGATCGCCGCCTCCGGAGCGACGTGCGCCACCACCGCGCCGAAGGACGTGCCGCTGATCCGTGCGTCGCTAATCCGCACCAGGTCGGTCACCCCGCGCTCTAACAGCCGCAACGGGATCGGCAGGTGGCCCCACTCCGGCATCCCAGGCGCGCCCACGGGACCACCACCGCGCAGGATGAGCACGGTGTCCTCGTCGCACTCGAGGTCGGGATCGTTGACGCCCACCGCGAGCTCGGCCAAGGTCTCGAACACCAGCGCAGTCCCTTGGTGCTGCATGAGTCGGGGTTCGGCCGCGGTCACCTTGAGAACCGAGCCCGACGGGGCGAGTGAGCCACGCAGGACAACCAGCCCCCCGGTGGGCGAGAGTGGATCCTCCCGCGAGGCGATCACCTTGCGGTCGGTGCGATCGCGAGCCGGGAGGAGCTCACGCAGTGGCGTCGCATCCACTCTGATCCGGTCGAGATGGAGCTGGTCCTGCAACTCTGCGAGGACCGCGGGCAGGCCGCCGCCGTAGAAGAACGCCTCCATCAACTGGTCACCAGCCGGCTTGACGTTGACCAACCACGGCGTGTCCCGGCCGAGGGTGTCGAAGTCATCCAACTCGAGCTGGACGCCGGCGCGCCGGGCAACGGCGAGGAGATGGATGATGCCGTTCGTCGAGCCGCTGATCGCGTGCAGCACCCGGATCGCGTCCTCGAATGCCTCTCGAGTCAGGATCGCCGACGGGCGGAGGTCCTCGGCGACGAGTTCGACGGCGCGCCTACCGGAGCGCTCGGCGAGCGCACGCCGGCGGCTGTCGACGGCCGGGATCGCCGCCCCACCGGACAGGCTCATCCCCAGAGCCTCGGTGAGACAGGCCATTGTCGAGGCAGTGCCCATCGTCTGGCACGTCCCGACGCTCCGACACATGCCGTTCTCGATCTCCTGCCATTCTTCTCGCGTCAGCCGTCCGGCTCTCAACTCCTCGTGGAAGAGCCAACAGTCGGTGCACGCACCGATCTGACGGCCCTCGAACCGGCCGTCCAGCATCGGGCCGGCCGTCACCAGGATGGTCGGGATGTCGGCGCTCGCAGCACCCATCAACGCGGCGGGGACACTCTTGTCACAGCCGCAGAGAAGCACCGCGGCATCGAACGGATAGGCCCGGAGGCACTCCTCGATCTCCATCGCGCCGAGGTTCCGGTACAGCATGGCCGTCGGACGCATCAGCGACTCGCCGAGCGGCATCACCGGGAACTCGAGCGGGAACCCTCCGGCTTGCAGCACTCCGCGTTTGATCGACTCCGCCAACTCACGGAAGTTGCCGTGACAACCAACCAGATCGCTCCAGGGGTTGCAGATCCCGATCAGAGGCTTGCCCTCGAACGCCTCGTCGGTGAAACCGTCTGCTTTGAGGTAGGCGCGGTGCAGGAAGCCGTCGAGATCTGTCCGCGCCAGCCACTCGCCGCTGCGGAGTGGCGGCTGGTCAGGCTGTCTCAACCGTCACTCCCAGGGTCTCGAGCAGACCAGCGAGGTAGTCGCTGTCCTCGTCGGTCAGCGGCAGTAGCGGACGACGACACTGGCCGGCACGTCGCCCGAGCATTTCCAGCCCGGCCTTGAAGATCTGGTTGAAGTCGGGGCGCTCGTCCGGACGGCCGAACATCGGTTTGATCGAGGTCATGTTGACCAGCGGCAGGAGTGCGTACCAGAGCTCGCGAGCCGCTGGCAGGTCGCCGGCTTGGCAGAGCTGCCACAAGCGAACGGCGTGGCGGGGCACGATGTTGCCGATGCCTGCGAACCAGCCGTCGGCACCGACGAGCATCGCCTCGAAGCTTTCCGTAGTCCTCGCCGTAGAACAGCGGGGTGCCTTCGGGGCAGAGATAGCGCAGGTCGTGCAGACGGGCAGGATCGCCGTGAGACTCCTTGATCATCGCCGCCGTGCCCTCCTTTGCGAGCTCGGCCAGATCCGGAACGTCGATGCCGACGCCGGCGGCGCCGGGGTTGTTGTAGACCACCAGCGGGATTTCGACAGACTGCGCGACGTCACGGAAGTACTCCCGGATCTCGCGGAGCGGAGGCCCCGAATAGTACGGCGGCACGCTCATCACCGCAGTGGCACCCGCCTGCTCGGCATGGACGGCGAGGGCGCACGCCTCCCTGGTGGAGGTGTGCATGACACCGACGATGGTCGGCACTCGACCTGCGACGTGCTCGACAGACCGCCGGATCAGCGTGCGACGCTCATCAGGGTCGAGCGTGCCGAACTCGCCACAGGTCCCCGAGATCAGGAGCGCGTGGACACCGGCATCGATCAGCCAGTCGAAGTGATCGAGGGTCGCGTCGTAGTCGATCGCACCGTCTTCCGCGAAGACGGTGATCGCCGGGATGATAACGCCGAACTTGGTAGCCACGTCTGCCTCTCCTGAACCGCTTTGCACTGATCTCCGACCTCCGGGGGCGAAGCGTCGCCCAAACGAAAACTGATGTAAAGTATCACTTTTGATGCAAAACTCAGACTAGCACCCGGCCGTGGTCCGGAGGGACTCGGGGCCGACAGTCACCCGCGTCCGATCAACGGCATCTTGGTGGCCATGATCGTCATGAACTGGACGTTGGCTGTCAGGGGCAGACTGGCCATCTGCACCACGGCATCGGCCACTGCCCGCACATTCATCATCGGCTCGACGGTGACCGAACCATCCGCCTGCAGCGCCCCGTGGCCGAGCACGCTGCCGGTCAGTTCGGTCGCAGCGTTACCGATGTCGATCTGCCCGCAGGCGATGTCGAACGGCCGACCTTCGAGCGAGATCGACTTCGTCAGGCCGGTCATCCCGTGCTTGGTAGCGGTGTACGGCGCAGCCTCGGGTCGGGGCACCTGCGCCGAGACAGAGCCGTTGTTGATGATCCGCCCACCCTGTGGGGTCTGCTCCTTCATCCGACGGAAGGCCTCCCTCGCGCACAGGAAGGAACCGGTCAGATTGGTGTCGACCACGGCCTGCCAGTCCTCGAGTGTGATCTCGGCGAACGGCCCACCGGCACCGAAGATCCCAGCATTGTTGAAGAGAACGTCGACCCGAGACCAGCGCTCGACCACCGTGTCGAAGAGGGTTCGCACGCTCTCCTCGTCGGTGATGTCGGCCGTCGCGACGAGCGCGTCGCTCTCTCGACCCGACCGCTTCGCTGTCTCGCGGAGGATCTCCTCACGGCGGCCGACCAGGGCGACGCGGTATCCGGCGCCGAGTAGCGCCAGCGCCGTCGCTCGACCGACCCCTGAGCCAGCTCCGGTGACAACGGCTGTCGGTGGGTGGTCATTCACTGTGCAACTCCTCACTCCGCGTGCTCCTCACTCGTTCCTGTCAGCGTTCCTGTCCGCCGCTCAGCGACGCCATGTCGTCCAGCCAGGAGAGGCCGGCCCAGGTGTCCGCCGCGGGTTCATACTCGAATCCGACAGTGCCGTCGTACCCGCTTTCGGTCAGAAGCCGCAGCAGTGCCTTCCAGTCGAGGCTGCCGCTGCCCGGCTCGTGCCGACCGGGATGATCGGCAAGTTGGACATGACCCAGAGAAGGCAGGATCGACACCAGTTCTGCCAGCGGATCCTCACCCATCATCGCCGCATGGTAGGCGTCGAACTGGACCTTCGCCCGCCGGCCGGTGGTGACCCGGAGTTCGTCGAGCAACCCGGCGACCTCGCTGGTCCGAGAGAGCACGACGTTCGGGTTTGCCACGTTGTTCAGGGCCTCGACGACGACCGTCGCACCCACCGTGGCGGCGGCGTCGACGGCCAACGCCAACCCCTCGATCGCCACGGCGCGTTGCGCGGGCACCGTCGACAGCGGGTCGACGTTGCCGAACGGAACGCTGACCACGGGGACCCGCAGCTGCTCGATCACCGGCAAGGCCGCCTCGAGGTTGGCGACGAACTGGTCACGGTGGCGAGCGATCGACACCATGCCGTTGCTTCCCGCCTCGGGGCCAACATCGAGATTCATCAGGGCCACCCGAACGCCGGCACCACGGATGGCCTCCGCTAGCTCCCGGGTCTCCAACTGGTGAGGGATCGGCCGGCTGAACGGCCACCAGAACTCGACTGCGGCGAAGCCGGCCTCTGCGGCAGCGCGAGGTCGTTCCAAGAAGGGCAGCTCGCCGAACAACATCGAGATGTTCGCGGCGACCCGGTCGCTCGTCATCCTCGGGTGGACGGATTCTCTTGACCACCCGGCAGCGTCCGCAGGGTCGTGTGGACGGTGTGCTCGAAGATCCCGATGTCGAAGATCTCGAAGGCGCGGAACCCGTCGGTCGGCATCTGCCCCTCGGGGACACGGGTGTCGACCGTGAGACCGACGGCCTTGCCGTGGGCCTCGCCCGCGGCGAGCATCCGGTTGACCGCCTCTACGTAGGTCGGGTGCTCGAACTGCCCGGCGATACCGAGCGAGGCGCTCAGGTCGTGATGGCCGAGCCACAGCATGTCGATCCCCGGCACGGCGGCGATCTCCTCGACGTTCTCGATGCCGAGATCGGTCTCGATGATCGCAATCAGCAGCTGTTCACGGTTCCGCTGCAACAGCGCCTCCTCGTCACCGTCTGCCAGCTGGTCTGTGTAGAGGAGCCCGACGCCACGTAGCCCGTCCGGTGCGTACTTCGAGGCGGTCACGATGCGCTCTGCGTCCGCGGCATCCTCGACCGCCGAGAGCATCAGTCCCATCGCCCCGGTGTCGAGCGCGGCGGCGATCAGGTGCGGGTCCTTGCCGGGCGGACGCAGGATCGGAACCACGCCCCAGGAGGCCGCACTCTCCACCAACGGACGGAGTTTGTTGGCAGACCAGCCGGTGTGTTCCTGGTCCAGGAGCACGAAGTCGGCACCGGCGGCGGCCAGGATGCGGCCGATCCCTGGGGTGGCGAACTCGTAGACGCCGACACCGCGCACGGTGCCTCCGGCGGCCAGCTCTCGCTTCATCGGGTTGACCTTCATCATCGGGTCGATCTTCATCGTCACTGCACGAACTCCCTGGTAGTTACGTTCTTCGTGGAATGGTCTCGGTGGGCGCGGTCTTCATGGGCATCGATGTTGTGGGAACGGCCCTTTCGGGTAGTCATGGTCGGGTAGTCATGTCTCGAATCTCGACCGCACTCGCGGGTGGTCGAGGACCTCGCGGTTGATGATGTACGACGGCAGTGAGCCGCCGGCGACCGCGACGACTTCGGCTGCCGCGATCTGACCAGTCAGCGCGATGGCCTCGTCGTTGGTGCCGATCGCATGGGGCGTCATGATCACGTTGTCCAACCCGAACAGCGGATCCTCGGGGTCGACTGGCTCCTGCTCGAAGACATCGAGCGCCGCCCCGGCCAGCCGACCCTCGCGCAGCGCCTCGGCCAGTGCCTTCTGCTCGACGATCCCGCCGCGAGCGACGTTGATCAGGTAGGCGTCGGGCTTCATCTGCGCGATCCGCGCCGCGTCGAGGAGGTGCCTCGTCTGGTCGTTGAGCGGACAGGTCACCACCAAGAAGTCGCTTTCGCCCAGCAAGGTGTCCAGTTCCACCAGCTCCGCTCCGGCGAACGGCTTCACGAACGGGTCGTGGGCCAAGATGCGCATCTCGAACGGCGCCGCGAGGCGACACAGGTCGCGCCCGATGTTCCCGGCCCCGAGCACGCCCAGCGTCCTCCCAGTAAGCGCCTTGCCGACGCGGGAGGGTCCACTCCACTCCCCTGCCCGCAGCCGCCGTTCACGTTGCGGCAGGCAGTGCGAGAGGGCCAGCATGAAGGCCATCGCCCCGGCCGCCATCGGCCGACGGACGCTCTCGGGTGTGGTCGTCACGATCACACCAGCGGCGGTACAAGCCTCGAGATCGACCCGATCGACCCCTACTCCGGTCCGGGCCAGCAGGATCGGGGGGCTTGAGCAGTCGAGTGTGTCCGCCGTGACGTGAGGGTGCTCGACGATCACCGCGTCGTACTCGTCGACGTCCGCCGCGGTGAGCACCTGGCGTTCCTCGGGCAGGTACTCCCAGGCGACCGAGGCGGTGGCGTCGAGGAGGTCGAGCGGATACAGCGGCCGACCGTCTCGACCGAGGACGTCGCGGGTGACGCCGACTCGAAGCGGATCACAGTTGATAGGTGAATTCACGGGAGAAGAGCCATGCCTTTGGGGTCGAGAGTCAAAGCACCGAATGGTCAGCGGCGGCGGGCCGAGCAGTCCACGCGCTGGCTGGCACCTGGTCCGGCCGGTACAGCCCCGGTGGCAGCTCGCGCAGCGGCCACAGTGTGTTGAGCGCGCGGGCGGCGGTGGCGGGGTATGCGTCGAGCAAGGTCGTACCGGTCGCCACGACTTCGACGTCGGTCTCGCCGCGAATCACCAGCAGGGCCGATTCGACCAGCTCGTCGACGGCAGGATCGAGGCCGAAGACGGCATTCCAGCCGAGCCGCACGACCTCGGCACCGTTCTTCAGTCCGACCCCTGTCGCGCGGAAGCCCATCGTCGTACCCGGCTCGACGCGGCGTCCGGCTACCGAGCGCCGGTCGGTGGCGACGCGTGGCTCGAATCGCAGCTCGACGCAGTCCAGATCGAGGCGCAACGCATCGCTCACCAGTCGGAGGCACTCCGAAACTGGAAGGTACTCGGTCCACGAATCCACTGGGATCGCCTCGCGGGAGCCGATGCCGAGGCGATCGAGCACTCCGTCCCCCCAGGCGGCCAGGTCGCAGATGCGTTCCACAGCGACGGATTGGACTCCGGGGATCGAGTTGCCCCAGACGACCGGCAGCAAGTCGAGCAGGAAGCCTGGGTTCCACCCTGCCCCGACAACCCTGCTCCCCCCGCCTCGAGCCTGGGCGTCCAGCGCTGCTGCGCCCGACTCTCCCAGCGCGGTCTCGGGGTGGATCAACCCGGATACGGTCACACAGTCCTTGCCCCGCTCGGCGAGCCGGCCCAGCGTCGCGGCGACTCCGACGGGGTCGCCCAGGCCGCAGTAGACGATCGCATCGACGTCGGTGTCGGCCGCAACCTCCTCGAGGTCTTCGGTCGCCGTGACGCCGACAGGCTCCCGGTCGAGCAGAAGTCCGATGTCGACACCCGCCTTCGTCGGCGTGGTAACCACCCCTCCCTGCAGCTCGAGGTCGGGCCGATCCAGGCACATCCGGGCGACCAGCACACCCACCTTGCCCAGGCCAACGACAGCCACCCGGATGGGAGCGACGCTGCTCACCTGCCCACCTCACCGCTCGACCTCACCAGCCCGGCCGGGGCCAGGGCGGCGAGCGCGCGAACCGGAAGCGGGGCCGTCTTCCCGTTGTCCGCCGCGTCCTCACAGGCGCGCACGGCCCGTCGTACGACGATGCCGCCGGTCGACCGCGCCGGCTCGGGCGGAAAGGCACGCCGCGGCTCGCGGATGAGCCCGGTCGAGGCCCAACGATCGTCTCGATCGAGGGCGAGCGAGGTGAGCACATGCCCGGCCAGCACGGCCGGGCCGACGCCGTTCCCGGAGAAGCCGGCGCAGTAGATGACGTCCGGCGCATCCGGCAACCGGCCGAAGATCGGCACCCCCGCCTCGGTCCGGTCGACCGGACCACCCCAGGCGTGGGTGATCCGGGCCTGGGCCAGCGTGGGGTACAGCTGCCGGAAGGTGCGTTCGATCACCTTGGTGCGACGGGCGCCGTACTCGAAGGAGCGGCCGACCCGGGTGCCGTACGCAAGGTGGTGACCGGCGATACCGAAGAAGAACCTGCCTTCATGCGTGCGTGCGTTGCGAACCATCAACCGTGAGTCCGAGATGCCCCACTGGCCCTTGGGCCCATGCTCGGCCAACAGGTGGGGGATCGGCTCGGTCGCGATCTCGTCGCTCGACACGATGACCATGGCACGCTCGAGCGCCCGCAGCTCCTGCAGCCTGGCCGACCACGGACCTAGCGCGATCACGATGCGCTCGGCCTCGACCCGACCACGCTCGGTCACCGCGGCGGGGCGGATGCCGGTGGCCAGCCGCTTCACCGGCGATCCTTCGTAGATGGTCACTCCCATCCCCAGGGCGACGGTGCGGAGGCCGCGGGCGAGGCGAGCAGGGTGCAGCGTGGCCGCGTCCCTGGCCAGGACACCGGCCTTGAACGCGGCCGATCCCGCCCGTTCGCGGACCTCGCCCGGATCGAGACGCTGATAGACATCGGCACCCACCGCCTGCGCGAGCGCCACCGCGTCGTCCGAGGCTCCGATCTGGGCCTCCGAACTGGCTCCCCAGAGCCAGCCCTGCTTGGCGAAGCCGATGTCCAAGCCGTGCGTCGAGGCGAACTGGCCGATCTCCTCGACGGCATCCTGCGACTGACGACAGAGCCAGACGCCGTCGTCGGTGCCGCAGAGATCGAGCAACGCCTGTGCCTTCACCCACCAGGACAGCGCGAACCCGGCATTGCGGCCGCTCGACCCACCGCCGCAGATGTCGGCCTCCAGCAACGTGACGTCGAGCGACGGGTCGGCTTCCTTCAGCCGCACTGCGGTCCACAGGCCGGCGTAGCCGCCGCCCACGATGCAGATGTCCGCGCGCCGGCGCCCGCTCAGTGGCGGCGTCGCGAGATGCTCGCGTTCGTCCGCCAGGGCTTGCTCAAGCCAGAGCGAGCGATGCGGTCGCGGCTCGGCGCGGCCGGAGCGGGTTCGAAGCATGCCGGAATCCCCTGGTGGCAGGACGTGGTCTCGGACACCCGCGGTAGCTCAGGCGCTCCGTAAACTGCAACTTTCGATCAGAAAGGTACTCTATCGCACGCCGATGTCAACCCACCTTGGCCGCGGCTCGTTCTGTGAGCCCTCGGGATCACGCCGACCAACGCCACGCACTATGCTCCGGCCATCATGGCCCACAAGCAACCAGCGCGGTCCACCGAGTCCTCCGCCGACCAGTCCGAGCCTCCGGTTGCCCCATACCTGGCTGAGGATTCGGCGGACGACTCGGTGGCTCGCACGCAGGCCCTGCTCGCCAGCCGGATCCGCTCCATCCGCCAGGAGCGCGGGCTCACCATCGCCGCACTGGCCCGGGAGGTCGGCGTCACCGCCGCGATGGCCTCGCAGATCGAGCGGGGAGTGACCAACCCGTCGATGTCCACGCTCGTCCGCCTTGCCGGAGCCTTGAGGATCCCGATCGCCCAACTCTTCGAGATCAAGAACCCCGAGGGAATCGTCGTTCGCGCCGCCGACCGGCGGGCCATCCAATACCCCGAGACCGGCATCACCGACGAGGTCATCTCCTCCGATCCCGCGGGCAAGCTCCAAGTGCTCGACACCCACATCGGCCCGGGCCGCACGAGTGGCGCAGAGCTCTCCGCCCACGGCGCCGACGTCGAGTGTGTGGTCGTGCTCGAAGGGTCGCTCGACGTCTTCGTCGGCGGCAGGCGCTATCACCTCGACCAGGGCGACACCCTCACCTTCCAAGGCGAACTCCCGCATGGCTTCGCCAACACCAGCGAAAAAGAGGCACGCGTCATCTGGGTGATGACCCCGGGCAACTTCTAGTGCTCCGGCGCCGCCCAAGTCGGCTCGGCGTCAACCTCGTGGCGGCAGCCTGCCGCCCAGTTCACGCGAGAGGCCGGCCGCGGCTTCGAGCACTGCGGACGCGACCTCGCGCTCGGGGTGGTCGGCGAAGAGCCGAGACGACTCTCCGACCACCCCGATCGCTCCGACGGCAACACCCCCGCGGTCGAGGACCGGCGCGGCGACACTAGATTCGCCGATCACGGCCTCGTCGCTCTCGAAGGCGACCACCTCACGGCGGACCCGATCGATCTCTCGGCGGAAGCCCGTCAGGTCCTTGGAGGACCTGGTCAGCTTCGGCAACGGCGCGGCCGTCAGGTCGGCGAGCAACTCGGGCGGTCCGAAGGCGATGATCGCCTTGCCGAGCGCCGTCGCGTGCGCCGGCATCTCCAGACCGACCTCGGAGACCTGGAAGGCGCTGCCCGGCCGGAACACATGATGAACGACGAGGACCTGCCCACCCTGCAGGATGCCCACCCGCACCGCCGCACTAACGCGGGCGGCGAGATGTTCTGCGAAGGCGACCGACCGGCCACGCAAGTCGCTGACGTCCAGGTACGAGGCGCCCAGGTGAAGCAGACCGGGCCCCAGTTGGTACTTGTCCGAGTCACGGTCCTTCTCGACGAATCCGTGGGACCGGAGTGTCTGCAGCAGACCGTGGACCGTGGGTCGGGCCAGCTCGAGGCGGTCGGCGATCTCTGCGACCCCGAGTCGACGCGGCCCGGAAGCGAGCAGGGCGAGAATCCTCGCCGCGCGATCCACGGACTGGATCGACTTGCTCGGCGTCGGCCCGGAGGAGGTCATCTCATCTCACATATTGTTCGACATTGTCGAACGCTCATCGACATCGTAGAATCCTGCCATGTCTCAGCAGGTCGGCATCGTCATTGTCTCGCACAGTCGGAAGCTCGCCACTGGGCTGGTCGACATGATCCGGCAGATGGTCGATGAGTCGACACCCGTCCTCGCCGTGGGCGGGAACCCCGACGGCGGTCTGGGCACCGACGCCGATTGTCTCGAGGCCGCCGTCGAGAAGGCCGACCGGGGCCACGGCGTGGTGGTGCTCGGCGACCTCGGCAGCTCGATCCTCGCGACCCGCGTCATCATCGAGGCCCACGCCAACCCCGACCTCGTGCTGGCCGATGCCCCCCTCGTCGAAGGATCGATCGCCGCCGCGGTCACTGCCTCCACCGGGGCCACGCTGGCCGAGGTGCTCGCGGCCGCCGAAGGAGCCCGCGATGTCCGCAAATTCTGAGATCGTCAACCCCGGGGCGGTCTCCTTCAACGCCGAGGTGACCCTCCCCGGAGACGTTGACCTACACGCTCGTCCGGCCGCGGAGGTGGTGCGCGCCGCTGCAGGCTTCGCCAGCACCGTCGAGGTGCGGGTGGACGACCGCGTGGCCGATGCCACGAGCATGCTGGCCCTGCTGACGCTCGGGATACGACGCGGGACGACGGTCACTCTCCACGCCGAGGGCGAGGATGCGGCGAGGGCCGTCCAAGCGGTGGTCGACGCGATCTCGAACCTGCAAGACTGAGCCGAATCCGCAAAGACTGAGCCGAGGACCGGGCGTCACGAGCGCCGGGGCGAGAGGGCCTCAGCCGACGGTGTCGGCGAGGGCGCGGATCACGATCGCCGCCGAAGCGGCCCCAGGGTCCTCGTGGCCGATCGACCGCTCCCCCAGGTAGGAGGCGCGGCCCTTGCGCGCCTGCAGCGGAACCGTGCTCGCGGCCCCGAGCAGGCTGGCCTCCGCGGCCGCAGCGAAGGCCTCGCCGCCGGGTGGGGATGCCGACTCGAGGCACTCGACTGCCGGGGTGAGCGCGTCGACCATGGTCTTGTCGCCTGGTGCCGAGGCGCCCAGGGCCTTGATCGAGTCCAGACCGGCTCTCAAGGCGGCCACCAGTTGCTCCGGGGCGACCTCCGGCTGGTCACCCAGCACCTTGCTGGCAGCGCGAAAGAACACTCCCCAGAGCGCTCCGCTCGCACCACCGACGTTCGACAAGATCGCCTTGCCCGCGGACTTCAGCACTGATCCCGGCGGGGCGGCGGTGTGCTCTGCGAAGATGGCTGGCAGAGCACCGAAACCCCGGCTCATGTTGATCCCGTGGTCACCGTCTCCGATCGCCGCGTCCAGGCTGGTGAGGTCGTCCTGCCGGCTCGCCAGCACCTCGCCCGCGGACTCAAGCCAGACGATCACCGTCGCTCCGTCAAGCGCCCTCACGCCCGCCACCTCAGCGCCGGCGTGTGGAGCGGCGCGTCCCACAGTTCGAGCAGGTCGGCGTCGACCTCCATCATCGTGAAGGAGACACCAACCATGTCCAGCGAGGTCACGAAGTCACCGAGCATGATCCGTTCGCGCCGAAGCCCGGCCTTGGCACAGAGCTCGGCGATCGCCGCGTCGATCCCGTACAGCTCGATCAGCGGCGTCGCCCCCAGACCGTTGACCATGGTGATCACTCCCGTGCCCTCGACCAGCGGCCGATCCTCGGCCACTGCGCGGAAGAGCATCGCGGCCACCTCGTCGGCTGACTCGAGCGCCACCCGGCTGCGTCCTGGCTCACCGTGGATGCCGATGCCGACCTCCATCTGACCCGGCGGTAGATCGAAGACCGGGGCACGGCCGGGCGGCACGCACGGTGCGATGGCGACGCCGTAGGAACGAACCCTGCCCACCGCCTCCGCCGCGATAGCCTCCACCTGGTCGAGGGAGTCTCCGCGCTCGGCAGCGGCACCGGCCAGGCGCTCCACCAGCACCGTCCCGGCGACGCCGCGTCGACCAGCGGTGAAGCCTCGAGTTCTCGACGGCCACGTCGTCATTGACGACGACGGTGCGGACCTCGATTCCATCGTCCGCCAGCTCTTCGACTGCCATGCCGAAGTTCATGATGTCGCCCGTGTAGTTCTTCACGATGAGCAGTACGCCGGCACCGCCGTCGACCCGGCGACAGGCGGATTCAACCCGGTCCGCCGGCGGCGAGGTGAATACTTCGCCGGCCACCGCAGCGTCGAGCATGCCCAGGCCCACATAGCCGCCGTGCAGCGGTTCATGTCCCGATCCTCCACCGGACACCAGGCCGACCTTGCCGGGGCGCGGCCCGCCGGTCCGGAAGACCACCCGCGCCTCCAGGTCCACCTCGAGGAGATCGGGGTGGGCGGCGGCCATGCCGCGGAGGCCGTCGTCCACGACCGAGGCCGGGTCGTTGATCAGGCGCCTGGACGACCCGGGAGAGGCCGGTCCGGAAGCGGTCGGTGTGGACGAGGTCATATCTCTCCAAGCATTGGTTTGGTGGAGCGTTGACCGCTGGCAGCGTCGGCCAAGCGTGGGATGGCGGCCACCAGCTCCCGCGTGTAGGCGTCTTGCGGTTCCTCTATCAACCGATCGACCGAGCCACTCTCACGGACCACGCCCCGCTCCATGACGATCGCGCGCTCGGCGATGGAGCGCACCAGAGCGAGGTCGTGGGAGACGAAGACAATGGCAAGCTGCTCGCTCTCCGCCAGCCCCAGGATCAGGTCGGCGATGGTCGCCTGGACTGAGACGTCGAGCGCGCTGGTGACCTCGTCGCAGAGCATCACCTTGGGTTCGGCGGCCAGCGCTCGGGCGAGCGCGATGCGTTGCTTCTGACCGCCGCTGAGCTCGCTCGGGCGGCGGCTGGCGATCGCGCTGGGCAGCCGGACGGCCTCCAGCAGCTCGCTGAGCCGCTCACGCCGCTCCGCCTTGCTCAGGTCGGGGCGGAACAGCCGGATCGGACGATCGATCAGGGTGAGCACGTCCTGCCGTGGGTTCAGCGACGAGTCGGGGTTCTGGAAGACCAGTTGAACCAGGCGTCGCTCGAGGGCGCTTCGGCTCCGCACCGCGGGAGCGAGAGGCGCCCCGGCCAACTTGATCTCGCCCTCCACGGGCCGGTGCAAGCCCGCGATCGCCCGCAACAGCGTGGACTTGCCGCTCCCGCTCTCGCCGATGATCCCGAAGAGCTCGCCTCCGTAGACCTCGAAGCTGAGGTCGTTGACCGCCCGCATGACGCCCTGCGCGTCGGTGTGCTCGCAAGACACCCCCTGCACCGCAAGGACCGGCTCCTCCGAGCGCTTCCGCTCTGGGATCGGGTCGGAGATCCTGCCCACCGTGACCGGCTCGGCGAACAGGCACCGGGCAAGCCGGCTCGGACCGACCGGCTCGAGGTCGACATGGCTCTCCTCGCAGGCCGGGACCGCCTGGGGGCAACGCGGGACGAAGCTGCATGCATCCAAGACCACCTGAGGCGGCGGAGTGCCGGGGATACCTTGGGGTTTACGCCGAACCCCAGCGTCAAAAGCCGCCGACAACAGCGCTCGGGTGTAGGGCTGTGCCGGAGCGTCGACGACCTCAGCGGTAGGTCCACGCTCGACGATCTCGCCGGCATACATCACCGCCAACTCGTCCGCCACCGTCGCGAGCAACGGCAGGTCGTGACTCACATACATCGCCGCGAGCCCGCGCTCGTCGACCAGGCGCCGGATCAGGTTCGAGATCTGGGCCTGGGTGGTCACATCCAGTCCGGTGGTCGGCTCGTCGAGAACGATCACCTTCGGCTTGCTTACCAGGGCCAGCGCTAGGGCGGCACGCTGCTGCTGCCCGCCGGAGAGCTCGTGCGGATAGCGGGAGAGGATCCGAGCGGCGTCCTCGAAGCCCACTTCGCGGAGCGCTTCGACGGAGTGCGAGCGGGCCTGCCGGCGGCCCAGGCCCCTGCGTAGCTTGAGCACCTGCGCAAGGTGTCGTTCGAAGGTGAGCGCGGGGTTCAGCGACGTCGCGGCGTTCTGTCCGACGTAGGCGACCGAGCCTCCCCACAGCGCACGACGCTTCGAAGGCGACAGTGTGAGCAGGTCGACGTCGCCCAGACGCGACGTACCTTCCAGCAACGTCATCCCGCCGGAGAAGTAGCCCAGGGCCGCGAGCGCGAGGCTGCTCTTGCCACATCCCGATTCCCCGGCGAGCCCGAGGACCCGGCCGGCTTCGAGACGCAGGTCCGCCCGCCACACCACGGGTTGGTCCTCGTTGTAGGCAACGCTGATTCGCTGAACGTCCAGGATCGCCACGGCTCAGACCACCTGCCTTTGCCCCGAGGGCTCCTCGGCCGACCACGACCGAGCGAGGGTCTCGGCCACCAGGTTCAACCCGACACCCAGGACCGCAATCGCAGCGGCCGGGGCGAGCACGGAGAGCGGCGCGACCGGCAGGATCTGGCGGTTCTCCGCGATCATCAGGCCCCAGTCCGGATTCGGAGGCTGCGCCCCAAGCCCGAGGAAGTTCAGCGTCGCGACGAACACGATCGCATAGGTGATGCGAAGCGCGTAGTCCGACAGCATCGGGGCGGCGATGTTGGGCAGCACCTCGTGCAGCATCACCGAGGAGTCCCGCTCACCACGCGCCTGGGCGGCGACGACATAGTCCTGCAGGCAGACCACCTGGGCGGCGCCGCGGCAGACCCGCCCGGCGCGCGGAGCGAACACCGCGGCCACGGTCAGCACGATGACCACGGACGAGGAGCCGAGGCCCGCGACGACCACGAGCACGAGCAACAGCGGCGGGAAGGTCAACAAGATGTCGAACAGCCGAGCGATCACCGTATCGACCCGACCTCCGTAGTAGGCACCGGCAATGCCGAGGATCGACCCCACCAGATAGGAGATGGTCACCGCGAGCAAGGGCAGGATGATCAGGCTCCGTCCACCGTCCAGGACGCGGCTCAGCACGTCGCGGCCCAAGGCGTCGGTCCCGAGCAGATGCTGGCCGGACGGACCGGTCGCAGCCGGCCCTACAGCCGTCTCCGTGGGTGAGTACGGTGCGAGCAGAGGGCCGAGAAAGACCAAGAGGACCATGAATACGACCATGACCAGCCCGGCCTGGCCCATCCGACTGACCAGCAGCGAACGGAAGGGACCGCGCCTGAACTCGAGCTCGGCCGTGGACGTCGCGGCGCTCATCGCAGTGCTCGCAGACGCGGGTTGGCCAGCCGCACGACGGCGTCGGTGCCGTAGGAGATCACCAGGGTCAGGACGGCGATCGCCAGCGCAAGCGCCTGCACCGTGACGGTGTCGCCCTGGCCGATCGCCTCGACCAGACGACGCCCGAGGCCGGGGAAGGAGAAGACCTGCTCGACCACGATCGTCCCGCCGAGGAGGTAGACCATCATCTGGGCGATCACGTTGGCCATCGGTCCTGCGGCGTTCGGCAGGAGATAGCTGGAGACGACCTTCTTCTGGGGCAGTCCCCGGAGCGTGGCGGCCCGGACGTACGGAGCTGGGATCACCTCGAGCACCGCGGCACGGGTGAGCCGAACGATCGGCGGGACCACGGCGATCCCCAGGGTGAGTGCGGGCAGGACATAAGATTGCGCCTTGGCCACGAAGTTCCCGAAGAGCAGCCCACTGCTGTCTGCGGGGAACAGTGGGATCCAGACTGAGAACAGTGTGATCAGGCCGATGCCGAGAACGAACTCGGGCAGTGCCGCCATGATCACGATCAGCAGATTTGTCGACCGGTCGAGCTTGCCTCCCGCGCGCACGGCGCAGACCACCCCCACCAGGATCGCCAGCGGCATGCCGATCACGATGGCGAGGAGCATCAGGATCAAGGTCCGTTGCAGCCGCGGGAGAGCGTCCTCGGCAACCGAGCGGCCGGTGATCGGTGACTCGCCCCAGTCGCCTTGGACAAAGTCCCCGAGCCAGCTCACGTAGCGCTCGGGGAAGGGCTTGTCCAACCCGTACTGCTGCTTGAACGCGTCGATCTGCTCGGGCATCGCCTCACGCCCAAGGGCGGCCCGGGCTTGCGCCTCCGGACCGCTGCTCAGGTTCGTCGCCGCGAAGGTGACGATGGAGATCACCAGCAGCGTGCCGACAGCGACGGCGACGCCACGCGCCACCCTCGCTGCCGTCACGCTCCAGTTCTTCGCCGTCCGTGTCTTGGCTGACGGCGTCAGAGGATCGTTCCCGTCTTGAAGTTGACGATGTCGGTCGGGTTGTAGGTGATGCCCTGCACGCCCGGCTTGCGCATATAGATGGCTGCACCCAATGCGGGGCAGAGCCAACTCGCCTTGTCGACGACCCGCATCTGAGCATCCACCAGTGCCTGGCGCTGAGCCTCCTCGTTCGGCGCCTTCTGAGCCCGAGTGAGAGCGTCCTCGAACTCCTGGTCGTCCCACCGCGGTTCGTTGTACGGCGACTCGTTGGAAAAGGCGATCACCAGCGAGTCGAACGGGTTCCGCAGAATCCAGCGGGTCACGTAGAACGGCACCTTCGCGTAGACGCGGTCGAAGTAGGTGTCGGCGGGACGCTGTTCCACCGTGACGTTGAAGCCGGCCGGGGCGGCCTGCTCCTTGAAGACCGTAGCGAGGTCCACCATGCCTTCGTAGGCGTTGCTGGTGTAGAGCGTCAGATCGATCCCGTCCGGATACCCGGCCTCAGCCAGCAGCGACTTCGCCTTCTCGATATCTTGGGGCCTGATGCCCAGATCGGGTGGATAAGCATCGTCCTCGCTGGACACCGGCAGGTCGGAGGTGAGCACCCCGACATTGTGTTGAACCACCTGAAGAGTCTTCTCACGGTCCTGGACGAGCTTGAGGGCCTCGACCACACGCGGATCGTCGAACGGTGCCTTCGTCGAGTCAGCGACGATGGCTCCGTAGCTCATCCCATCGTCCTCGTCGAGCACCACGTCGTCGCGACCCTCGATGGTCGGGACGATCGAGTAGCCGAACGAACCTCCGAAGTGCGTGTTTCCCGAGATGATGTTCTGCGACAGCGCGGACTCGTCACTGCTGTAGGAGCACTGGACACCATCGAGTTTGGGGAGCTCGGGGTCCCAATAGTTCGGGTTCTTGACCACCTTGAACCCCTGACCGGGCTCGAACTGCTCTAGGGTGAACGGACCGGTCCCGGCCGCCGCGCTGAAGTCGTCGTACCCCTCAGGAAGGATCTTGGCGTGGCGAGCGCCGATCGCCAGCGGGAAGAACGCGTCCGGTCTCTTGAGTCGGAAACGGACCTCGTTCTTGCCGACGGCCTCGACACCGTCCGGGTCGAGCACCGGGGCGAGTCGTCCGTAGACGACCGACCCAATCTCGGGATCGAGAACCCGGCTGAAGGTGTAGACGACGTCTTCGGCTGTCAGATCCTTGCCGTTGTGGAACTTGACTCCCTCGCGGAGCTTGAAGCGCCACTCGGTGAGGTTCTTGTTGTTGGTCCACTCGGTGGCAAGCTGCGGCTCGGCCGTCCAACCGCCGATCCGGTTCTGCACCGTGAGGCCCTCGTAGAGGGCACCCGAGAGCATGGCTTCCGGCATCGAGATGGTCGAGGCCGGGTCAAGGGTCTCTTGCGTCTCACCGCCCGTGAGCGCGATGATCATGGTGCCACCAGGCTTTCCTGCGGCGGAGTTCCCGCCAGAGCCGGACGGATTCGAGCTTCCACCAGAGCAACTGCTGAGGAAGGTCGCCCCCGCTCCGCTGACCAGGACAGTCCCGGCGGCAACTTTCACAAACTGCCGCCGACCCAATCCTGGACTATTCGACGATGTGCTCATCAGGTCTTCCTCTTCACTTTCTGCAAGATCGATGTCACGTACTGGTCAACTGAACAGAGAACTGAAACTTTCGATTCGAAAGTTCTACTAGGTCATGGGGGGGTATGTCAACCGACCCCGTCAACCGAGGGTCGCGTGCGTGTCGGAGTCTGCGAGCCACCAGCAGGGACGTGGGCGATGGTAGTTCGTGGCCCTTCGGAACCGAGCTGGCGAGGTCACCGACCCGGCAACGGTGGCCTCATGGGTAACCCACCACCAAGTACGTGTTTAAGAAGTCTCGGCCGTCGCGCGCGGCGCATCCATGTGGGATGCTCCGCAAGGCGCGGAATCGAAGCCATACCGGGGTTGTCTCGCGAGATCTCGCAACGCAGCGGAGCGCCCTCGGGGCGTCGCACAGCAGGCCATGGGCTTCTCAAACACGTGCTCAGGGCCTGACCGGGCGCTCGCGCGGACCGCCCGGGGTGCAGGATCTCGGCCAGCGCCTCGACCCCGTCGACCAGCCGTGGACCGGGACGGGCGTACGACGCGTTCGCATCCACCGCCCATACCGGGATCCCAGGGAAACGGCTCACCACGTCCTCCGCGAGAGCACGGGCCTCGGGCAGCCCATAGCCACACGGCGCGCAGACGACAACGTCAGGCTCGGCTGCGGTCGCCTCGTCCCAAGTGATCCGGTAGGACTTCTCCCCCGTCCTGCCGAGAGCGGGCACGCCGCCGGCGAGTTCGACCATCTCGGGGATCCAGTGCCCCGGCGCGAACGGCGGATCGGTCCACTCCAACACCAGCATCCGTGGGCGCGAGCGGCCCCCGACGGCACGGCGTACGGCGGCAAGCCGATCACGTAGGCCCGCCTGGATCTCCGCGGCCCGGTCGGAGTGCCCGGTGCGCTCGCCGAGGCGACGCACCGAGTCGAGGACCTCGTCGAGGTTGTGCGGGTCGATGGTCATCACCTCGGCCCGACAACCGAGATAGGACAACGCGTCGTCGACCGCGGTGACGTCGACCGCGCACACCGCACACAGATCCTGGGTCACCACCAGGTCGGCGTCCAGCCCCGCCAGGGCGTCCGCCTCGAGGTGGTAGAGGTCATCGCCGCGTCTCACCGCGCTCGCGACGAAGGCATCGATCTCGGCGGGCGCCAGCCCCTCCGGCATCGCCGAGGTCGACACGATCTTGCGCGTGCGTGCCTCGGCCGGGAAGTCGCACTCGAAAGTCACCCCGACCACGTCGTCGCCCGCCCCGATCGCGAACAGGATCTCGGTCGTCGAGGGCAGCAACGAGACGATCCGCACCCGTCCCACGATAGGACTGCGACCGTTGTCCACGATCGGCGCCACGCGCCGTTCGCCCGCTCCCTACAGCAATGCCGCGACGAGTTGTCGATAGACGAGGAGTTGGGTGCGCATCGGTTCGGGCGACCCCGTCGCGCGGCACATGAGGAAGCCGCCCTCGATGACCACGAAGAGCTGGTCGGCGAGATCCTCCGGGACCGGGCGGACCATAGCGGTCGGCCTGGCCGCGAACGCACCTCGTAGAAGGTCGGCCACTGCTACGCGCCAGCCGACGATGGCCCGCTCGACGTGGGCCGCGTTCTGCTCGTCGAGCAGGTCCTGCTCGACGAGGACGGCGATGTAGAGGCACGCCGACTCCGAGGTCAGTGCCTCCGCGCGCCCGACGAAGTAGTCCAGGAAGGACAGCAGCCGCGCCGCCGGGTCGGTCTCGGCGGACGCTGCTTCCAGCCCGGCGGCGAGCGTGCCGAGGTCGGTCGCGACGTACCGCTCGACGAGCGCATGAGCGAGAGCGCGTTTGGAGGAGAAGTGATGGAAGAAGGCCCCTTTCGAGCTGCGCGCTTCGCTCAGGATCATGTCGACGGAGGTGGCGGCGAAGCCGTTGCGCTCCACGAGCCGTTCGGCAATGTCGAGGAGATGTTCTCGGGTAGTCCCTCCGTCGCGTGGCACTCGCCCATTGTCATAGACTGTTTGGTCTGATACAAACAGACCAAACAGTCTGGAAGGATGATGCGATGGGACTCCTTGACGGCAGCTGGGTGACCGAAGGGGGCCTCGAGACCGACCTGATCTTCACCCACGGCGTCGATCTCCCAGAGTTCGCGGCATTCCCACTGCTCGACGACGCTGACGGATCGGCACTCCTGCGGCGCCTGTACGCCGACTACGCGGCGATCGCCGAGACGGCAGGCGTGGGGCTGCTGCTCGAGACGCCGACCTGGCGAGCGAGCTCTGATTGGGGCCAGATCCTTGGCTACGACGCGGCCGCACTCGATGCGGTCAACCGGGCCGCGGTCACGCTCGTCCGCGCAGTTCTCGACGACGCCGACGTTCGCGACCGCCGGGTCTCCGGGTGCGTCGGACCGCGAGGCGACGGCTACGTCGCTGCTGGCGCCGATGTCGATGCCGCCGCCGACTACCACCTGCCTCAGATTCGCTCCCTCGCCGACGCCGGCGCCGCGTTGGTGCACGCGATGACGATGACCGAGGCCAACGAGGCGATCGGGATCGTGCGCGCCGCCCGGAGCGTCGGCGTTCCCGTTTCGGTCTCCTTCACCGTCGAGACCGACGGTCGGCTGCCCGACGGAAGCACCTTGGGGGACTCGATCCACGCCCTCGAGACGGAGGCACCCGCCGACTACTACGGCATCAACTGCGCCCACCCGACGCACGTGCTCACCGCCCCCGACATCGGATCCTGGGCGGACAAGATCACCTTCTTCCGCCCCAACGCCTCGACCCTGTCGCACGCCGAGCTCGACGTCTTGGAGGAACTCGATCCCGGCGACCTCCCCCTGCTCGCGAGCAGCACCGCCGAGTTACGCGCCGAACTGCCCGCAGCCGCCGTCATCGGCGGCTGCTGCGGCACCGACAGTCGACACGTGGCCACCCTGTGGGGAACTCGAACCGCACAGTTGTAGCGGCACCCGGCCAGCCCGCTGGACCGGCGGCGAAGCGATCGGGCCCACGCGGCAGGATCGGGGGGTGACCCGGACCCCCTACCTGGACCCCTCCCGCCCTGTCACCGATCGTGTGACGGATCTCCTCACTCGGATGACGGTGGCGGAGAAGGTGGGGCAGATGCTGCAGCTCGACGCTCGCAAGGACCTCGACGACATCGTGCTCGACAAGCACGCCGGGTCGCTGCTGCACACCTCTCCGGAGCGGCTCCGCCAGGCGCACGAGCTGGTCGCCCGCACCCGCCTCGGCATCCCGCTCCTCGTCGGTGAGGACTGCATCCACGGCCACTCGTTCTGGGAGGGGGCCACGATCTTCCCCACCCAGTTGGGCATGGCCGCGTCGTGGGATCCGGACCTGCTGCGCCGGGTCGCCCGAGCGACCGCCGTCGAAGCATCGGCGACCGGCATTCACTGGACCTTCTCCCCGGTGCTGTGCATCGCGCGGGATCTGCGTTGGGGTCGGGTCGGCGAGACGTTCGGCGAGGATCCCCTGCTCGTCGGCGAGCTGGCGGCAGCCATGGTGCGCGGCTACCAGGGGGCTGGTCTGGCCGATCCGACGGCGATCCTGGCGACCGCCAAACACTTCGCGGGCTACTCGGAGACGCAGGGCGGTCGCGACGCCAGTGAAGCCGACATCTCCCGGCGCAAGCTGCGGTCCTGGTTCCTGCCCCCGTTCGAGCGGGGCGCCCGCGAGGGCTGCCGCAGTTTCATGCTCGGCTATCAGACGATCGACGGTGTGCCGATCACGACGAACGGCTGGCTGCTCGACGAGGTGCTGCGCGGCGAGTGGGGCTACCCGGGCATCCTGGTGACCGACTGGGACAACGTCGGCCGAATGGTCTGGGAGCAGCACGTGCAACCCGACTACGCGCATGCTGCTGCGGCCGCCGTACGCGCCGGCAACGATCTCATCATGGCGACCCCCGGCTTCTACGACGGCGCGTTGGAGGCCATCGAGAAGGGGATGATCACCGCAGCCGACCTCGACCCTGCCGTCGCGCGCATCCTCACCGTGAAGTTCGAGCTCGGGCTCTTCGAGGATCCACGTCGTCCCGACCAGGCACGCATCACCAGCGAGATCGGCAGCCAGTCGCACGTCGACCTCAACCTGGAAACCGCGCGGCGCTCCCTCGTGCTGCTGCGCAACGAGGGCGTCCTGCCCCTCTTCGGGGGCTTCACGCCCGATCCTTCCGGCCGCGCCGTCGGATCGGGACAGCTGCGGCGGATCGCGGTGGTTGGTCCGCTCGCCGACGATGCCCAAGCCCAGCTCGGCGACTGGGCCGGTGGATCCGGACAGGCCGGGTGGCTCGACGGGCAGCCGCGAGAGCTGATCCGCACGGTGCTCGACGGGTTGCGGGCCCACGCACCCAGCGATTGGACGATCACCCACACCCCCGGTGCGGAGATCGTGAGGATCGTCCCGCACCCCGACGGCGACCTCTTCCCTGACGGGCAGCCCCGGCCACCGCTGGCCGTCTCGGTGCCCCCCGACGAGCAACAGATCGCCTGTGCGGTTGCCGAGGCTCGGCGCGCCCACGTCGTCGTGGCGGTGGTCGGTGACCGGATCGAGCTCGTCGGCGAGGGCAAGTCCACCGCGACACTCAACCTGCTCGGCGGGCAGGTCGCGCTCCTGGAGGCACTGGCGGCGACCGGCACGCCGCTCGTGGTGGTGTTGATGGCGTCCAAACCGCTCGTCCTCCCGCCGGCGGCGACCGAGGCCGCGGCGCTGCTCTGGGTCGCCAACCCCGGCATGCAGGGCGGCCGGGCGATCGCCGAGGTTCTTCTCGGCCTGGTTGAGCCCACCGGGCGGCTGCCCATCTCGTTCGCCCGGCACGTCGGCCAACAGCCGACCTACTACAACCAGATCCGCGGTCAACACGGCGATCGCTATGCCGACCTCACTCAGGAGCCGGCGTACGCCTTCGGCGAGGGGCTCTCCTACACCGAGGTGGAGTACGACGACCTGCAGGTGGCCCCCGGCCCCCTGTCGACCACCGACGTGCTACGCGCCGAAGTGACCATACGCAACGTCGGCCACCGAGTCGCGCACGAGACCGTCCAGGCCTACGTCAGCGATCGGGTGACGTCGGTGAGCTGGGCCGAGCAGGAGTTGAAGGCCTTCGAGCAGGTCACCCTCGCGCCCGGTGAGCGCCGGCGAGTGGCGATCGAGATCCCGGTGCGCGACCTGACGATCGTCGACCAACACGGCGACCGTGTCGTCGAGCCTGGCGAGTTCGAACTGCGCGTCGGCCGCTCCAGCCGCGCACCCGACCTGCTGCGCGCACCGGTCCGGGTGACTCCACCGCGATAACCATCCCCGTTGCCGCGACCACCCCGACGCGGCGCGCGGCCAGATCCCGCCCCGCTGGTATGGCTTCGATTCCGCACCCTGCGGAGCATCCCACGGATGCGCCGATCGCGACGGCTGAGGCTAGCCCGGCACGTTCTCAGACTCAAGACGGCGCCTCCTCCGCTATGAGTCGTATCGCGGCCATCGGGCAGTTCTCCGCCGCCTCTTGCAACTGCTCGTCGCTCGATGGACCGTCCGGCAGGAACACGCCTTGGCCGTCCGCGTCGAAGTCGAAGTCCCCGGGTGCGAGTTGCACGCACATTCCTACCCCGACGCATAGATCGTGGTCGACGTCGGCACGCACTCGGCGTTGCCTTTCGGTCACCTTGTGTCCGTCCTGTCCTAATCCCGGCTCAGAGTCCGCACAAGATCAAGGCCAGCCACGCCGGCCAGAACCGGCGACCGCCGGTCTTCGCCGCGTGACCCTTTGCATCCACCGTCACCACCGGCCAGCCGGGCCACATGCTCCACGGATCCATGGGGGTCAGTCCCACCGGTCGCGAACCGCGGTGCTGCCGATCCGTCCAGTCGCGTCCACCCAGACGAACCGCGAGCAGAGTTCGGCGGCCTCGTCGAGATTGGTGGCCCCTGCGCCGAGAAACCCGAGTCCTGAGACGATCGGCATCTGCGCTCCTTCTCCAAGGTGCCCCTCGGCCTCGGTTGACGGCCGAGCCGGCTCCCTACCTATGAGGCGCACTCTCAGCGTCCGTCGCAGCCGGAGCCTTCGGCAACTCCGGAGTTCCGCCCTGCGGGACCGACATCCGGACCTGCCACGACCAGCACTGGGTTCCGAATCACCGCGGTCGTCGAAACTGGTAAACAGGGGTGTTGACAATCGTCAACGCCAATGTTGAGAATTGCCTAGTGGCAACCGTCACACCACGGCCCGAGGGAGGTTCTGTGACCTTGGACGCCATCGCCCGCGAGGCCCCGGCGCACCGACCTGCGGCCGTGGAGGCGTCGGGGGGGCTGGCGACAAGCGTCGGAAAGGCACTCGCCGTGCTGGCCGCCTTCGGCGGTGACGGCGTCCTGCTCGGTGTCACACAGGTAGCTGCGCGAGCTGGTATTCCGAAGAGCACTGCACACAGGATCTTGGCCGTCCTCGTCGAGCACGGCTACGTCGAGCGCGACGACACTCGCTACCAGTTGTCTCGCCGCATGTTCGAACTAGGCAACCAGGTGGCCGACTGCCGTCCGCGGAGTCTTCGTTCGTCGGCAGCCCCGTTCTTGAGCAACCTCTACGAAGAGTCACACGCGACCGTCCATCTTGCCGTGCTCGACGGACTGGACGTCCTCTATGTCGACAAGATCTGGGGTCACCGAAGCGTTCACGTGCCTAGCCAGATCGGAGGGCGGACCCCGGCGCTGTGCACGGCGCTCGGCAAGGCGATCCTGGCGGTCTCTAAAGAAGAAACTCAGATACACGTCCTCTCGCAGCCAATCCCGAGGCTAACTCCGCGAACAGTCCTCAATCGCAACCTACTGATCGACTCGTTGAAGACCACACGGCAAACGGGAATCGCCCAGGATTTCGAGGGTGTTAAGTTGGGCGTTCGCTGCATCGCCGCCCCGATCGTACAACGAGGGACGCCCATCGGCGCAATATCCATGAGTCTTGATGCCACTGCACGCATTCCCAAGCGCGCCGAGGATCTACTGGTTCAGGCGGTACGCAAGATCGGCGCTATCCAGTGAGGGACGGGCGCGGCGGACCTCCAGCGCCATTGAACCGGCCTCGGCGTTTCACTCCACGGCGCTATTCAGATGAGGCAGGGCATCGAGTTGCGCGGAGATTTGTGAGGGAGAGTTATGAGTCAAGGCGGACGTGACGTCAAGATGTCCGCGAAAGGTTGACACTTGCACTGTCCGAGAACTGACCTTACGATTCGAGCATAAGAGGTAACGGTTTAGGGAGCCCGCTATACCGGCGGAATTCCTTCTCTCAGGAAAGGGGAAAGGCCTGTGCCCACTGCAGTTCTTGTTCATGGAGGATTTCACGGCGGATGGTGTTGGAAGAAGGTGTCAGATTTGCTCGCCCGAGATGGCTGGCAGGTCTACGCTCCCAGCCTGACCGGCATGGGCGATCGCGCCCACCTCCTTTCTCGAGACATTACTTTCGATACATGGGCACAAGATATCGCCTCATTGATCGAGACGCACGACCTGCGCGACTTCGTGCTGTGCGGTCACAGCGCGGCCGGGTGCGTCATCACCAAGGTTGCGGACCAGTTGCACGACAGGATCCGGCACCTTGTATATCTCGATTCCCAGGTGCTCTTCGATGGCGAGACGTTCTTCGACTCGATCAGCGATTCCACGCTTGGGCCCCCAGTCTTCCGGGAATTGGCAGCAACAGGGGGAGACGGATGGTTCATCCCGGCTTCCGCCCTGAACGCAGAGGCCTTCGGCGTTACCGATCCCGGAGATCAGGCATGGGTCGATGCCCGATTGACCCCCAACCCGATTCTTCCCTGGGAGAAGGCCGTCAACCTCAGCGGGAACATCGAGGAGGTGCCGCGCACGTACATCCGCTGCGAGCAGTGGGCCTTCGAGAGCTTCGATCGATGCATAACCATGGCTGAGGCAGACCCCGCCTGGCATGCGGAACGCTGGGATTGTGCGCACGACGTGATGATCACCGACCCGGAGAAGGTGCACAACCTCTTGGTGCGGGCGAATAGCGGCTACGCCGGCGAGTAGAGCCCGACCCACATACCTGGTGCCACCGACCGAGCGTGTCGGCGATCAGGTCTGGACGAAGGAGGGCCTGAACGATAGTTGGACCTACTGAGTCCGGACACTCACTGAGTGTCCGGACTCAGTAACTCCACGCCGCTCTGAAAGCGCGGAGTTCGTCGCTCTGCCGGAGTCACCTCAACGAGATACGCCGGGCCCGTTACCGCGTCGAACAGATCAACGAACACACGGCCGAGATCGGAACCCGCCCGTACGCGCAACTTGGACTGAATACCCAGTACCCCGCCACGCCACAGAATCCGGGCCATCGGGCCCGCCGCGGTCATGACCCGGCGACACGCCGCTCTTGGCCGGTCCAGTACGGTTCCCGAATCACCTTTCTCTGGATCTTTCCCACAGGACTGCGCGGCAGGGGCGCGGTTCGGAATTCGACGCTGCTTGGCTTCTTGTAGGACCCGAGGTGCGTGCGGCACTCCTCGATCACAGCTTCTTCGTCAAGTGCTCCGAGGTCATCGACAACGACCAGAGCCATTGGCGTCTCCCCCCATTTCTCGTGGGGCACTCCAAAGACTGCGACTTCGCGTACTGGACCCATCTTGGCAATGGTTTGCTCGAGTTCGGCTGGCCAGATGTTAAAGCCGCCCGACACGATCAAATCGTCCACTCGATCAACAACGTACAGGAACCCGTTCTCATCCAAGCGCCCGATGTCTCCGGTAAGTACCCAGCCGTCTCGAAGCCGGTAGTCAGTGAGCTCAGGGTCGTTCCAGATGCCTGTCATCTGGCCCTCGCAGCGAATGGCGATCTCGCCTTCCTCGCCTACCGGGAGAAGCTTCGTTGTCCTCACTACGGATCTCAAGTTCGGCGAACGGCATGACCTGCCCGGCAGCGCGGATCGGGTCCGAACCCGGGGTCTCGCTGAACCAGGTACGGGGACCCATGAACGAGACCGGAACGGCCTCCGTCTGCCCGTACATCTGGTAAAGGGTGTCGCCAAAGACTTCGTGAGCCGCTCGCGCAGTGCGCTCGCTAATCGGCGCACCGGAGATCATCACCGTCTTGAGTCGTGGGAGGTTCAGCGGCTTGCCCTCAGCAATGCGAACCAAGTCAGCAACCATCGTCGGCACGGCGAAGAAGTAGCTGATCGGCTCGTTGTGCAGCTGGTCCATCAGGTGGTCGGCATCAAATCTTTCGTTGAGGACGTTGCAGCCACCGCCTAGCCAAATCGGCAAGAACAGGTACCCAGAGCCGTGAGAGATCGGGCCCACATGCAGGCATCGGTCGCCGGGGTCGACAGGCGGCAGTTGATAGAACCAGTCGCGCGTCGCACTCATCCATGCGCGGTGCGTGTATGCGATTCCCTTAGCTCGGCCCGTGGTACCAGCAGAGTGTCGAATGATGAAGGCGTCATCGAGAGCGATCTCAGGATCAGGGTCGCGGTTGGACTGCTCTGCGAGCCAGCTCTCATAGTCGTCGCCGCGGACAAGCAACTGGAGGCCGGGGACTTTGTCCGTCAGACCTTCGAGCTCGTGGGCGTGCTCCTGGGAGACGACTACCACCTTGCAACCCGTGTGGTTCACCATGTGCTCGTGCGCCTCGGGGGCGTTGCGCCGGTATAGGGGCACTCGTACCACGCCGGCCGCCGCGGATCCCACGTAGAAGTCCGCGGCCTCGAGGCCGTTGTCCTCCAGGACTGCTACTCGATCGCCCGGCTTCAGGTCCATCTCAAGGAGCGCGTTGGCGAGGCGAAGCCCACGGTCCCAGGACTCACCAAAGGTGAGTTCCCGACCCTGGCTCTTTACCGCGACCCGATCTTTGTGGAATGCGGCAGCTCGCCGCATCGCGCTTCGCACGTCCAACATGGAAGGACTCCATTCTCCAAAGGCTTACCCAGCGGGCTCCCTTCGGAGTGTGGCATCGCCATGGCGTGCCTCTGCCGAGCGGTGTTCCGGCCCGCGAAACCGATGCATGATGCGGCCGTCCCTGCGCTTGGCAGAATGCCCACCGGGGGCCGTCGAACGGCGAACCCCGCGGGGACTCCGGAAAGGGGGTTGGCTTCGTTGCTGACGACACTGCGGGCAGCGGTGGCCAGTGTCGAGATCGGCGAGAAGATCTACCTCGGCAACTTCGGGTCCCAGCTGTTCAGTGTGGGCCATGAGATGCTCCGCCAACGCTGTTCCGGGCTGCACTTGATCATGGGATCCGGCAGCATCCTTCTCGACCAGCTCATTGCAGGCGGCGTGACCGACGAGATCACGATCTCGCACTGCTGGAATCCGATTGGCCCCGCGCCGGCTCACCACTTCGTCAGCGCTGTCCAGCGCGGCATAAGGATCAACGAGCTGAGTCTCGGTGCCTTCGCGGCGGGGCTTACAGCCGGCGCGTGGGACGTACCCTTTCTTCCGACCTCGGACTTGACGCGAACCGACTACGTGGCCGGCGACCGCTCCTCAGGCCTCCTTGGCGAGGTCAAGTCGCCTTGGGGTAGCTGTTCGGTTGTTGCGGCGATCCGACCAGACTTGGCGTTCGTGCACGTTGATCGAGCGACTACCGAAGGGAACGCGGTGCTCGCACAGCCGGCGTCCGACGCGCTCGCCGCCGCACAGGCTGCCCGTCGATTGGTCCTCGTTGCCGAGGAGATCGTCGATCGACTCCCCGGCCCGGCCGATGTCCCTGGAGCAATCGTCGACGCGGTCGTACACCATCCGCGCGCGGTACATCCGGACGGTTGCCCCGGCCGCTACCCACGCGATGTCTCGGCCTACCAGGAATATGCGCATGTGTGCACTGACTCGATCGCAGCCGCCGCTTGGCGTCCAGCGACGACACCTCCCGCGGCAGGCGCGACCGCATGACCGCCGAGACTCACAACGACGACGAGCACATCGCTCTGCTCACCTACGCGTCTCGGCAAATCCCCGAGCGCTCGTGGGTGTTCACGGGTTTCAACTGGCCGATGCTCGCGGCTCGAGCCGCGAGACGCATGGGACGCCGCTTCACCGAACTCTACGAGGCTGGCGCCGCTGTTGACCAAGCTTCCGAGCAACTGCCATCCAGCACAACCGACTACGCGAGCTACGCCGACGCTCTCGCCTGGCATGGCACGACGTTGGATGTATTCGGGCTTATCCCTCGCGTTTCAGCCGTGCTCCTCGACGCCTCGCGTGTGGACGTACACGGACGCCTCAGCACTTTCGGAGACGGCTTCTCGCCCGGACCTCGTGGCCGCTCAGCGGGTGGCGGCGGATCCGCAGACGCTGCTGCCCGCGCGGGCAATCTGATCCTGGTCCACGCGAGTGCACGTCCCGATGCCATCACGCTCGACTCCACGCACCCCACAGCGGTGCCGAACCCGTCAGCGACGGTGCATATCGTCACTCGTTGGGGCACGCTATTGGTACAGCCCGAGACTCAGTTGCTCGAGGTCACCGATACCCAACGCGGGCGAGCGTTCGCATCTCACCTCGCAACCCTCGGAGTCTCCGTTGAGGGCGCCACGATGACAGTTCCTCCCACGCAAGTCGAACAGGAGGCAGCGCAAGCTGTGCTTTCTGAAGCCAGATCTCGCGGCTACCGAGGTGCCGGCCACCGAGGTGCCCCCTAGCGAAGCTGCGACGGGAGAACACCCTCAAGGTCCGCCTTGATCTGCAGGGCCAAGAAGCGCGACCAGAGCCGACACTCCATCAGCGCTCCACCCATTAGCCACAGGCCCGGTTGCGCCAGCGGTCGCCACGTGCCGTTCATGAAGCCCTCGTCGTCGTGGCCCCAAACCGGCCCCACCTTCGCTGCGACGTCTTCGCCGAGGATCCGCGCGATGCCGGCCTGCTGCGTCTCGTAGCCCGTGGCCAAGACGATGAGATCGGCTTCAATCACTGTCCCGTCGTTCAACAGCATGCCCGCCTGCGTGTAGGTCTCGATGTCATCGTTCTGGACCAGCCCAATCGCCCCGTCGGCGATGAGGTCTGAGCACCCTACGTTGATGTAGTAGCCTCCACCTTCGCGCAGGTACTTCATATGGAATCCAGTTTCGTCCTCGCCCATGTCGACCTTGAAGCCAACCGCGGCGAGTCGGTCGACTAGGTCCTTGTCGAGCTCCCGGGTCTTCTTGGTCAACCACTGGTAGGCGTCCTTGAGAACTGGGTACGGAATCGCAGCTGTGATCAGGTCGATATCCTCCGCTGGCCCTTCCGAGTAGACCGAGTAGACCATTGTTCCGCTTGGCACCAGACTCACCACGCAGGTCGAGCCGCGCTGCACGATATGCACCTCCGCGCCGTTCTCGCACAGGTCCTGCGCAACGTCGTGGCCACTGTTACCGGTGCCGACAACGATGGCCTTCTTGCCTGTGAATCGCGTTCCACTGGAGAAGTCGGTGGAGTGCATGACCTGGCCCTGAAACGTGTCCAGTCCGGGAAGGGCAGGCATGAGAGGCAGGCTGCTCACCGCACCTGTCGCGAGCACGAGGTGCGCAACGATCAGGCCGCGTTCTGAGCCGTCGGACCGGCGCAGCCTCACCGTCCAGCGCTGCGCGTCCTCGTCCCAGGAGGCACCCACCAGGCGCGTGCCTGTCCATACGTTGAGTTCCATCGCTTCGGCGTAGTACTCAAGCCAGCCGGCGAGTTTGTCTTTCGGCACGAAGGTCGGCCAGGTGTCGGGAAAGGGCATGTATGGCAGGCTGTTGGCCCAGACCTCGTTGTGCAGCGTGAGGGAATGGTATCGGTTACGCCAGTTGTCGCCGACACGCGCGTTGGCCTCGACGACAAGGGTGTCCACACCGATGGCTGTGAGGCGTGCGGCCAGCGCCAGCCCCGCTTGGCCGGCGCCGACGACGAGGACGTCGGGATCAGTGTCGACATGCGCGACAGCCTTGATTCGTTCGTCGAGCCAGTTGTCACCGGCGAAGTTGTAACTCCACTGCACGCCCGACGGTCGATTGTCTCCGACGGTCTCGGGGAAGTCGGCAAGTTCCTGGAGTGCAGTCAGTCCGATCCAAATCTTGGGTGCGGCCGAGCCGTGCAATGCTAGGCGTACGAATCCTGTAGCCGTGCCGGCAGATACGTCGAAGTCGAAGTAGCCCTCTACCACGTCACGAGCGGAGCGGCGCACCTGCCGAGGGGCCATCCGCGACGGGGAGCGTCGCACATTGCGGGGAGCGCCTTCGGGGAGACGCCTTGTGAATCCCTCCTGGATCGCGTCTCGTCCCGAGAAGGTCCGGTAGCTCCAGGTGAAGGCAAGGATGTCACGCCAATAGCCGTCGACTTCGAAGTGCTCGGCGATGGCCCGAGCGTCACCGCTTTCGAGGGCGTCACCGAAGCTCTCCAGCCAGGCGTCGAAGATGTCTGAGGCGAATGCGGCAGGAGACACAGGCGTGATGGTCATGTCGGGTCCTTTGAGTGATGCGCTCAGCGCGAAGTGACGACGGTGCACGTCGAGAACTGATTGGCGCCTCCCTGGCCCGAGGCGATGGCCAGAGACGCGCCCTGGACCTGGCGATCGCCAGCCGTCCCCCGCACTTGGAGAGCGCACTCGGCGAGTCGAACGAGCGCTGTCGCACCGACTGGATTAGCTGCCTGTGGGCCGCCGGACGGATTGATGACGGTGCTGGAGCCCCAAGCGCCGAAGCCCTCGGCGACTAGGTCAGGACCATCTTCTGCCTTGCAGAACTGCAACGGTGCATAGGCCATGGTCTCGGCCGAGGTGAAGGGAGCATGGATCTCTACGACATCGGAGTCGAGGCCGCTGCTGACGCCTGCCGCGGCATAGGCGTGCTGTGCCGCTCTTTGCAGCGGTAGCAGCTCGACGAGGTCAGCCCGTCCAGGATCGAAACGGTCACCGAGGTTGTAGGTGTCCGTGACCGACGAGCGTCCTGACACCCACGCCGCCGTGTGTCCGGATGGAACGGCAGACTCGCGAGCGATAACGACCGCGCACACGCCCTCCGAGATCGGGCAGGCATCGAGTTGGCGCATTGGCCAAGTCAACATCTTCGAGGCGAGCACGTCGTCGGGCGTGTGCGCGACGCGAATCTGCGCAAGCGGGTTGCGCACCGCGTGTGAGAAGTTCCGAGCACCCACCTGCGCCCACAGCTCCTGCGTGTACCCCCAACGCATCATCATGCGCGTGGCTCGCATGGCGCACATCGAGAGAGTCGAGATCCCAATGTCGCGCTCGTAGATCGGGTCGAAGATCGAGTTGAAGACGGCTGGCACCGACTTGGCTTGTGCCATGCGCTCGACGGCCACGACAACGGCCACGTCGGCATACCCGGCCCCGAGCAGGTCCATGGCGGTGTACGCGGCCGCTATTCCCGTTGTCCCGCCTGTGTTGACACGCATGCTCCACTTGCCGACGCCGCCCGCTTCGGCCAGGAAGCTCTTGTCAGGACAGTTTTCGCCGGCCAGCCCGTCGGGCGCGAAGCCGGTGACAACGACGTCGACCTGATCCCGAGTCACGCCGGCGTCGTTGAGCGCCTCCCGAACAGCGCGGCCCACTAGATCGGCCGTCGTCTCTCGGTGGAGACGTCGGTACGGCGTCTGTCCAACTCCGATGATCGCAATGTCTTCGCGCGGCATGTTGGTACTCCTCGACCGATCAAAAGACGAACAGGCCGAGGCCGCCGTCGACGGTGATGAACTGCCCGGTGACGTAGGACGCTGCCTCCGAGGCGAAATACTGCACGGCGGACGCCACCTCATCCGGCTGTCCCGACCGCTTCATCGCGGTCGCGGCCTCAACACGAGCCCGTACGTCGGCGCGGATCCGGCCGCAGGCAGGCGTCTGAATCATGCCCGGCAGCACTGCGTTCGCTGTGATGCCGTACTTGGCGTTCTCAAGTGCCGTCGCCCGCGTCAGGCCCAACAGCGCCGCTTTCGCAGCGGAGTAGGCCGCGTGCGCCACGTCACCCATGCTCGCAGCGACCGAGGACACATTGACGATACGACCCCATCGCGCCGCTTGCATATCCGGAAGGCAGAGTTTGGTGAGGTGAAAGGACGCGGTCGCGTGGACGGCGTGCTCAAGTTCCCACACCTCATCATCAAGGTCCGTGAGGTACGCCGCTTGATCGATCAGCCCGGCGTTGTTGACCAGAACGAGAGGCTGTCCGAGCGTGAGCTGGGCGTGCTCGACCGCAGCAGTGAGCGCCACGAAGTCGGTCACATCGGTCGGGATGCACTCCAGGTTGGCCGTTGGGTACTCCTTGGCCAATTCCTCAAGGCCGTCGGCATCGATGTCAAGCGCGGCCACCCCTAGCCCGGTCTCAAGGAATCGGGCGACGACGGCCCGCCCGAGACCACCGGCGGCCCCAGTCACGATCGCGGACGTGCGGTCGGGACGACTCATGCCTGGCCACCTTCTTCAACCTCGAAGTGGAAGTCGGTGATCCGACCCTCCGGCTGGTCCTTGAAGACCACCCGAACCCGCGGCTGTGCCAAGAGGGCAGCGCCTGCGGCATCCAGGTCCCCGAGGTCGACACCTCGGACGAAGTTGAGAACGGCGGTGCTAGCTCCATCAAGCGTGACATATCCAATCACAACCGGTGGGTCCGGCAGCTCGTCGAACTTCGTGGCGAGGATCGTGAAGCTCTCGAGAGTTCCTTCGGTCGCAACCTCGCGCCAGCCCTCGGCCGAGACGTAGCAGACGTCGCAGTGTCCACGCGCTGGCACGAGCACCCGCTCGCAACTCGGGCAAACGGTGGCCATGATCCGGCCGTTGCGCAGTTCGGCAAAGAATCGGCTCGCGGTCTCGCCAGCGAAGTACTCGTACTTGAAGTTCCAGTGACCCTCAATGGTCAGCGGCTCGACATCGGGCGATGCACTCATTGCTCGGCTCCTTGGTGGTATCAGCCGCGCCGGAGCGCGACAGCTGTCTGGGACTGAGAGGCCACGGCTGAAGATCCAGTCGCAATTGCGGAACCCGCCCCATCACGGATAGCGGCTGCCGCTCCGGCGATGCGGACCAAGCCCATCGCCGGTGCGCAATAGCCAGCGACGTACCCGCCATCGCGGTTGATCACCACCCGGTCGGATCCCTCACCGGCGAGGGCCGGCATCCCTTCGCCCTCCGCGACGGCCCCCACAGCCTCGAGAGCAAGTGCCTCGTCGACCAGCGTCAGACCGTCCAATTCGAAGACCTCGATCTTGCCGACGTCGGTTCCCGCTCGCTCCAGCGCTTGCTGCGACGCCGACCGCAAGGCAGGGAGCCCGAGCAGGTCACGGTCTCCTATGCCGTAGGGCTCCGTGGACATCCCAACGCCGGACACCCTGACGCGAGACAGCTCACACGAGATGACGACAGCGGCCGCAACATCAGCCCAGACAGGCAGCTCCCCATCACGTAGCGGGTGTGCGCTGTCCGCAACCCTGCCCATAGCGAAGCGACTGACGGACCGCCTGGCGGCAGCTGCGTTTCGCGAAGCCTCGTAGCGACGGTGTTTCGCAAGGGCCGCGGCCGCTCGTAGCGAGGAAACACCAACTTCCGTCATACCCAGGGGGCGGGTGAAGAACGGGTCAAACAGGATGTTCGAGATAGCCTCGGGCTCCCCCTCGCTGGCACGACCCCATGCCACGACGATCGCGCACTTCGAAGCGCCGCCCACCACGCGGGCCGCACCCACCACGAACGCTTGCGCGCCGTCGTCCCCCAGACGCACCTCGTCCTTCATGAAAGCTCCGGCCGAAGGGGCCGTGACCATACTGCTCAGACCCCGGCCGTCGGTGACGTCATGGGCCCCGAGGATCACGCTGTCGACGTCGTCGATGCTGACGCGGGCGTCGGCTAGGGCGTCCGTGACGGTCGCGAAGATGAAGTCATTGAGGTTCATTCGCGCGTCGCGCCACGAGCGACGAACAGCCGCTCCGTGTACATAGACCTGGTGCGCCATCATTCAAACCCCTGCTGTCGTAGCGTCCATCGTGGTCAACCACGCCCAGAGGCCGTCGGCATTCTGAGCCGCGGCACCGGCAAGCTCCGTTGCCCAATAGGTGACATCCCCGTACTCGTCGCGCCAGGACCACAGCGCTTGCGTCGTGCGATGGAGGTCGTGCTCGCGAGTCACCCCGATCGCACCATGGACCTGATGTGCCAGGCGTGCAGTCAGGTCTGCGGCCTCGCCGGCCCGGATCTTAGCTGCGGCGACCGCAGCGACCGCGACAGTGCTCGTAGCGGTCGCACTGGCAAGACGCTCAACGGCGCGGGCGGCGAGCCTAGTTGCGGCGGCGACTGCGACCTTCTCTCCGACAAGGGCGGCGAGCATGTCCTGCACCGACTGGAACCGTGCTATCGGTTGCCCGAACTGCACTCGCTGGGTGGCGTGGCGGGCAGACAGCTCAAGCGCCCTCTCGATCGCCCCGGCGATCTGCGCACTGCGCAATAGCGCGCCGCGAAGTCGGAGCGCGCGATCTACGTCTTGCCACCTGGAGTCGACCACTGCCATGGTCAACGGGGCAGTTGCCGTTAGCACGACGTCGGCGCGGCACTCCCCCGCCAAGTTCGTGCCTGGGGCGAGGGTCGCGTCAGATGCATTGACCAGCGCGAGCACAGTGCGCGCCGCTCCGCGCGGGACGACCGCGAGGATCTGTCCGGCCTCCGTGGCAAACGGCACTCTTGTCGCCGTCGCGGTCACCGTGGCGCCACCACAACCCCGGCCGTCGCTTACGACGGCCAACGGTGTCCCGTCGACAGGCGCAACGAGGTCGCCGAACTCGAGCAGCGGACCAGCCACCATCGCACCGTCACCAATAGCGGCGCAGATACCACCTGCTGCGATCGCGCTCGCAACGTCGACCGCATCCGCAATCGATCCACCCGATCCACCGGCCCGCTCAGCGAACCCAACACCTGCCCAGCCGCCTTCGACGAGAAGGGTCACGGCCTTCGCCGGGTTCGCGCCCCGGACTACTGCGTCCACTGCGGTACGAATCTCACTGTTCATCGGCCGACGACCGATCGGGCGATGATGCCCCGAAGGACTTCGCTTGTGCCCCCGCGAAGCGTAAAGACGGGCGCGTGCTGAATTGCCTCAGCCAAGAGGCGACCGCACAGATCAGTTGCGGTTGGGTCTGGTTCACGGCCGAGCAGGCTCCGGACCATCTCGAGGGAGTCGCCTTCGAAGCGGGTGCCCATGTCCTTGACGACAGCGGCTTCGACGGCCGGCGTGTGGCCTGCCTGGAGTTGGTCACCAACGTCGCGCGACATCTGTCGCAGGGTGATCAGTCGGGCGAGCAGAATTCCCGCGATCGGGTCGTCGGCGCGGGCGGCGCCGGAAATCGTCGCCTCGATGAGGGGATAGGTCGACAGGAATCGTTCAGGACCGCTGCGCTCGTGTGCCAACTCGTGGGTGACTTGTCGCCATCCGTCACCGACAGCGCCCAGGACGTCTCGGTCCGGCACAAAGACGTCGTCGAGCACGACCTCGTTGAAATGCTGTTCGCCGTCGAGCATCGCGATCGGGTTCACACTCACACCGTCGGCACGCAGGTCGATGATCAACTGGCTGAGGCCGTCGTGCCTGCTCGTCGTCCGAGCCTCAGTGCGCACCAGCGCCAAGAGAAAATCGGAGCGCTGCGCGTGGCTTGTCCAGACCTTGGTGCCGTTTACCCGCCATCCGTCCTCGACTCGGCGAGCCGTGGAGCGGACCGATGCAAGGTCGGAGCCGCTGTCGGGCTCGGACATTCCAATTGCGAAGAGCAAGTCACCCCGGGCCATCCTCGGCAGGAAGCGCTGTCGCTGCTCCACGCTGCCGTTCTTCAACAAAGCGGGACCGACTTGCCGGTCACCGATCCAGTGCGCAGCGACGGGAGCTCCAGCTGCCAGAAGCTCCTCGTTGACGGCGTACCGCTCCAGTTGGCTACGACCATGTCCGCCGTACTCTTCGGGCCATGTCATCGCCAACCAACTCCGTTCGGCAAGGCGATGGCTGAAGCCGACATCGAAGCCCGAAAGCCACGAGTCGCAACGTGGGGCGAATCCGCCCGAAGCAAGTTCGTCGGCCAAGAACGCGCGCACGTCGCGGCGCAACGCGGCCAGATCCGGCTTTGCCGGTGCGGCGATGGTCGTCACCGGGTGTGAAACCTCAGATGCAGTCCGGTCAAGCTGCGCGAGATCATCGTGGCGTTGTAGCGCAACTCCTCGTCAAGGATTTCGAAGCCGCTGTAGCGCTCGACGAGGTGCCGGAAGGCCTCTTGAGTCTCCAGCCGCGCCAGTGGCGCCCCTAGGCAGGTGTGAATGCCCTGCCCGAAAGCTGCGTGCTTGTTCGGCCACCGACTGATATCGAAGATGTCTGGATCCTCGAAACCGCGTGGATCCCGGTTCGCTGCATGCTGCACAAGAAGCACTCGGTCGCGCTCTTGAATCTGCTGGCCGCCCAACTCGAGCGGTTCAGCCGCCCACCTCGCCATGGCCCGGATCGGGCCGTCGAAACGGAGGGTCTCCTCGACGGCGGTGCGCGCGAGGTCGGGGTTCTCGTAAAGCCGCTGCCACTGGTCGGGGAACTGGTGGAAGGCCACCATTCCGTTGGCCATCAGGTTCATGGTCGTCTCGTGACCCGCGAACATCATCAGGATGGCGTTGGCGAGAACTTCGTCCTCAGAGAGGAAATCACCCCGGGCCTCCGCCTGGACCATGCCCGAAAGCAGATCATCTTGAGGGTTCTTTCGCCGTTCATGGACGATGGGACGGAGGAACTCGACGAGATTGTTCATCGCAGCCTCGCCCTTCTCCATTCGTTGAGCGTCGTCACCGCGCACGAAGATGACCGCGCCGAGATCCTCCGACCACGCACGGACCTCGTCACGTGCCTCTGGGGGTACCCCGAGGTACTCCGCGATGACGATCACGGGTACTTGGAACGAGAACTGCGTGAAGAAGTCGACGTTGTCCGGGTCGGGGAAGGACTCGGACAGGTGCCGCACAAGCTCCTGGACGCGCGGCCGCAGCGCCTCGACGCTTCGCGGAGTGAACGCCCGATTCACCAGTTCGCGAATGCGTGTGTGATAAGGCTGGTCCTTCCACACGAAGAACTTCGACAGGAAGCCGAGGAGCTGGTCGGAGCCTGCACCCTCCGCCGAGCGGCGCAATTCTTCCCCAAAGGGCCCCGCGAAGCGGTCGGATGAGAGCCGTTTGTGGTCGCGGTAGCCTGCGACCACCTCCGGGTAGCCCGTGACTACCCAGCCGTTCCACCTGCTGTTCCAGTAGACGGGGTGCACGTCACGCAACTTGCGGTAGTAGCTCGCCGGCCGGTCGATGGCCTCCTCGGAGAGCAAGTCGTCCAGCTCCGTCTTGCTGAACGCAGTGTCCGCCGTGGTCATTGCATCACCCCTGCTCGCTTGTTCCGACGCGTGCGCTCACCGAACATGTCCTCAGTAGTCAACACCTATGTTGATAAATGGTACAAGTGGGTACAAGTGAGTAGTCCCGGGGAGCGGAACACATTGGTCACGGGCGGCCGTCGCTTCGCGCGACAGTGCAGTATGGCTCCATCCAGCGCTGAACAGGAACGTCAGGAGAGATGTCCGATGAACGCTCGTTGGGGCGCCGAGGATGAGCGGGGTGCCGCAAACCTGCTCGATCAGGACGGTGTGCGTCGCGGGCTCGCCGCGGTCACCGACAACCGGTCATTCTCGCTCGCAGCCCCGATAGTGCCCAATCAGGGCTTTGGCGTCGTCGGACGCAACGCCCCACAACATTTCATGGTTCGCGACGGCGGGGACTACGCAGCCGGCCTCGCCGAGAGGCCCGGCTTCGGATTTGCCGACGACTGGATCGCAATGCCGGCTCACGGGGTCAGCCATCTCGACGCGCTCTCTCACGTCTGGCAGGACGGCGTGATGTACAACGGCTACCCCGCCTCAGCTGTGACCAGTCGCGGGGCGAGCCGACTAGGCATCGAAAAGGTGGGACCGATCGTGACCCGCGGCATCCTCCTCGATCTCGTGCCTGAGGGAAGAACCTACCTGGAGCCGGGTGAGAGTGTGCACGCGACGACCTTAGAGGCGGCTTTGGCGGCCACAGGAGTCACACCCGAGCCGGGCGACGCCCTTCTCGTGCGCACGGGCTGGCTTGGAGCGCAGCGCAGCGGCGCCGTGGACGGCACCGCTTGGCCCGGCCTCGACGCGGACTGTGCCGATCTCCTGGCTAGCCTTGACCTGGTCTTGGTCGGTGCCGACAACCCCGGGGTCGAGGCGTTGCCATCGAGCGATCCAGACTGCCAAGTCCCGCTGCATGTCGCATTGATACGCGGCCGAGGCATGTACTTTGCCGAACTACTCGACCTTGATGAGTTGGCTGCAGCAGGGCGCACCGCTTTCCTGCTAGTCCTTTCGCCGCTCCCTGTCGTGGGCGGCGTTGGCGGCCCTGTGACGCCCGTGGCAGTGGTCTGATGAGCGAGCGCAAGGTCACCCGCACCAAGACCACAGATGTCATTCCGCTAGACGACGGGCGGTTTCGGTTCGAGGCGCGACTCACGGATATGTCCTACGGGGGGAACCCTGGTAACGACTCGGATCCAAGCCCGATCCACGATCTGCAACTAACGGCGACCGTGGGCGGACCGGACTTGACGATCGAGGAGATCGAGGTCCGCCCACAGACCCTTCCGTACCGGACTTGTCCTTTCGTCTTGCCACTCGTCGGCGACCTCGTCGGCCGATCGCTTACTCGAGGGTGGCGCAAAGCAGTGCTCGAACTCTCAGGTGGCACCCGAGGCTGCACGCACATCAACACGCTATTGCTCGGGCTGTCGGAGATGCAGGCGATGGTGATCTTCCTTCGGATGAATGAGCACGTTGCGCACGCGCCTTCAACTCGCGAGGACGGCTCCTGGATAGCGGTCGGCTTGACGCTCGCACCCCGCCTGTCCGACGCCTGCTTCTCGCTCCGCGAGGACGGCCCTGTCGTCCAGCGCGGTCGCGCTGCCGTCGCGCGCTCGACGAACTGCGACGATGTGGCAGACTGAATCCCAGGGGCGCCAATGACCAGTCGGATCGGCGAACGTCGAAAACTTGCGCAAACTGAGCCGAGCAAGGAGTACCTGAGCAAGCGCGCTGCCATCGTTGATGCCGCAGCCGGTGTCTTCTCGCGGAGCGGCTACGAGCGTGCGAGCATGGTCGAGGTGGCCGCCAAGGCCGGCACCGACCGAGCGACGGTCTACTACTACTTCAAGGACAAGCACGAGATCTTCCACGCCGTGATCACTGATGCCGTCCAGGACTTGGTGATGACCGCTGAAGCCATTCGGGCTTCGGGGGACGACGCGTCCGTCCAGGTGCGACGACTCGTCAGTGAGATCATGCGGTCCTACGCCGAGCACTTCCCCTACCTGTACGTCTACGTGCAGGAAGACATGAGCCGATTCGACAACGACTCCCCGTCGGCGCGCGCACTGCGGCAGCTCGCTCGCCGTTTTAGCGTCGCAGTCGAACACATGATCTCCGAAGGGATCGAGAGCGGTGTATTCAAAGCCAACCTCGAGCCGCGTTTGACGGCGAACGCCATCTTGGGCGCTCTGAACTGGACGCATCGCTGGTTCCGCCCTGGTCGCGCCGAGTCAGTCGAGGAGATCACGGCTGTGTTCACCGAGATGTTCCTGGGCGGGATCACCGCTCCGGGCACTCCTCGACCCGATGACTTCGGGTTCTGACCTTCGAAACAGGAGAGTCCACGTCCGGGTGTCGGGCATCTACCGTCTGAAGACGTTCAAAGGACCCAGGAGGTACGTGTGCCTGTCCGGCTGGAATTGCTTGATCGCATCGGCGTTGTCACGATCGATGCGCCCGAAACGCGTAACGCTTTGGATCGCGAGTCGGCCCAGGAGTTGCTCGACTGCTTGAGCGAGATCGGCGAGGACACCTCGATCAGGGCAGCGGTGATCCGCGGTGGCGGCGGCACCTTCTGCTCAGGGGCCAACCGCGCGCTACTCGCCGAGGCAGCCAAGAACCCGTACGACGAGGAGGTCAGCATCGCGCTCGAGACGATCTACTCTTCTTTCGTTGCGCTCTGTGAACTGCCCGTCCCGACAATTGCGGCGCTGCGTGGTGCCGCCGTCGGCGCCGGGGCCAACCTGGCGCTTGCCGCGGACGTTCGGATCGCCTCGGACCAGGCTCGTATAGTCTCCGGGTTTCTGCGGATCGGGCTACACCCGGGTGGCGGTCACTTCACTCTCCTTGAGCGACTGGCCGGTCCACAGACAACAGCAGCCATGACTCTGCTCGGCCAAGAGGTGCGCGGCGAACGGCTCCGCGAGCTTGGGCTGGCTTGGGAGGTGCTTCCCGACGAAGAGGTCGAGGACCGGGCCATCGCGCTCGCCTCTCTTCTTTCAGACGCACGCCTGGCCCGCGATGCAGTTTCCACATTCCGGGCCCAGAGTTGGGCACGTCAAGTCCCGATGGCGACGGCGGTCCGAAGCGAACAGGCGGCCCAGTTCGCATCCCTCGCGAGGCGACCCGAGGCCCCACAGACAACCTCCGACTAGTCAGAGTCGTCGTGTTTCCGTCCCAGGCTGGCGTTCACAGATCGAGTACGAGCCGACCGCTTGAGCAGCGTGAAACGCAGACCATCATCGACTCGTTAGAGACTCGCGCGGCGTCGTCGAGCACGGAGTCGCGGTGGTCAGGAACGCCACCCAGAACGGCGGTCTCACAGGACCCGCACGTACCCTCCGTGCAGGACGTGAGCACGAATGCTCCGGCCTCCTCGACAACTTCCAGGATGGAACGGCCTGCCGGCACCACGACAGTGACCCCGGTCCGAGCAAGTTCGACCTCGAACTCGGTGTCGATCACGTCGCCGTCGAGCACCTTCGCGGCGAAGCGCTCCAGGTGCAACGTGCCGGCGGGCCAGACCGCGGACCGTTTGACGAGCGCATCCAAGAGGGCTTCCGGCCCACAGGCGTATATCAGCGCGCCGAGAGGGAGGTCCGCGAGGTACTCGTCGAGGTCCAACACGCCGCACCGGTCCTGAGGCCGGAGGAGGACGCGATCGCCATACCGGTCGACGAGTGCATTCGCCATGGCCATCGACTCCAGTCGACGGCCGCCGTAGAGCAACTCCCAATCGGCTCCCGCAGCCTCGGCCTCGGCGATCATCGGGAGAATCGGCGTGATTCCGATGCCACCCGCGACGAAACGATACGCAGGCGCCGATTCGAACGAGAAGTGGTTGCGCGGACCGCGCACCCCGAGACGCAGCCCGGCCGAAACACGATCCACCAGAGTGCGCGAACCGCCACGCCCTTCGGCCTCGCGCAGCACGGCGATCTCATAGGTTGACCGATCCGCAGGCGTGCCACAGAGGGAGTATTGACGCACAATACTGCCGGGAAGAACAAGGTCTACATGTGCGCCCGGTGTCCAAGGAGGTAGCGGTGCGCCCGATACGTCGGCCAGACGGAACAGGGCGACGCCGTCGGCGACGTCAACCCTCTCCCTGACGATGACATCCAGGACGTCAGTGCTGGCGTCGCGCGCGAAAGTGCTCTCCCCCATCGGTCCAACCACCCTCCGATCGACTCGTTGGTCAACACATATGTTGACAAGTGAACCACATGTGGACCGCGAGCACCCCTCGTGATTCCGTTACGCGGAATCCCCAGGCAGCGCTCGCTCGACACTGGCTAGCGTGCCGATGATCCCGCAGCGACCCGGCACCGCTCGAGCTTCGAGATCACGGGTTGGGGTGACGGCCAGCCGATCTACAGCATGTGACCTGTGCAGGTATTTCTCGTCGCCTTGTCCTTGCCGCGCTTGTTCGTTCGTCCTTCTTGTAGACGGCACCGATCAGGGTGTCGCGGACAGGAAGGGGGCCCGTCATGGGTCGCTTCACCACGATCACGAGGGACGGGACCGTTCGGGGCAACCCGGAGCAGATCGTCGCATTGCTTGCTTCGACCGCTGGCTACACCGAGATCAACCCCTACCGCACCGGCGATCCGGCACTCTCGATCGAACCCTTCGGCCCTGCCTCCGGCGTCGGCGCCGGGTTCGCGTTCAATGGCAGGGACGGGAAGGGCACGCAGACCGTCGCTGCCGTGCGCGCGGACGGGATCGACTTCGACATCGACATGGGTGCGATGGGCAAGTCGCGCCAGTCCATCGACCTCACCCCGGCGCAGGATGGCGCCACTCGGGTGACATGGAGCGCGAAGCTCGACGCCGGGCACAACCCGGTGCTGCGCATCTTCGGACTGGTCGCACACAAGATCCTCGGCCCGAGCCTGGAGTCCGGCATCGCGAACCTCGCCGGACGCGACTGGCGCTGACCGCTCGCCAGAAATGCCCGTGCCCATACGATGGGAGCACGGTTCCACACGAAACAAGCAAGGGAACTCTCATGAAATACACGTTCTTCCTCTACAGCGACGAAACCGCCTATGCCGAGAAGTCCGAGGCCGACATGCAGCAGGAACTCGCCGTGTTCGGCGCCTACATCGGCGCGCTCCAAGAGGCCGGAGTGTTCGTCGCGACCGACTGGCTGCAGCCGACCGCAACAGCGACCACAGTGTCGATGCGAAACGGCGAAGCCATCGTGCACGACGGACCGTTCTCGGAGACGAAGGAGCAGCTCGGCGGCTACTTCATCATCGAGGCCGCATCGCTTGACGTCGCCCTCGAATGGGCGAAGAAGTGCCCAGTGGCGCACTACGGCAGAGTCGAGGTTCGTGCCTCAGCCATGGGCGGCTGAACAGCCGCATGGCACGCGCCGACGAGCCGAACGCGACCAGCGATCTCCTCCTCGGGATCGTCACGGAGGATCGCGCTCGGCTCGTCGGCGCACTGACCCGCTGGTGCGGCGACCTCCAACTGGCCGAAGACGGCTTCAGCGACGCGATCGAAGCCGCACTGAACACCTGGCCGTCGGGCCCTCCGAGCAATCCGCGCGCATGGCTCATCACGGCCGCCCGCAATCGAATCCGCGACACGATCCGCTCCGCCGCGAACAGAACCTCTACCGCGCTCACCGACGAGATCGGCCTCTCGCTCGAAGCCGAGCTGCACCCGAGCAGAGACGATACCCTCGCCCTGCTGTTCGCCTGCGCACACCCGGCACTCGACCGCGGCGTGCATGCCCCGTTGATCCTGCAAGTCGCGCTCGGCGTGAACACCTCCGACATCGCGACCGCGTTCGCGCTGCCCGTCACCACCCTCGCCAAGCGACTCGTGCGGGCCAAGCAGAAGCTCCGCGCCAACCGCGTCTCGTTCGAGATTCCCGAGCAGATCGACGACAACCGCGTCCAGGCCGTGCTCGACGCGATCTACGCTGCCTACTCCATCGACTGGCTCCGCATCGCCCCAGCGGAATCGGTAGACCTCGTTGCCGAGGAGGCCATCCACGCCAGCCAACTGCTCTTGCGCGAATGCCCAGAGCACCGCGAGGTTCGCGGACTCGCCGCACTCCTGCTCTTCCTGCACTCCCGCGCCACAGCCCGGAACAACGGCGACACGCTCATTCCACTCGAAGAACAAGACCGCACCCGGTGGGATCAGCACCTCATCACACGAGCGAATCACATCCTGCACGACGGCCTGGACCACCCTCGCCAGGCAACGCCTCGGCCCTACGAACTGCAGGCAGCAATCCAGTCGGCCCATGCGACGAGCCCCACGGCAGACGAAACGCCCTGGCCGCTCATCGCCGGGCTCTACGACGCGCTCATCGCCGAGACACCAAGCATGGGTGCCCAGGTCGCGCGAGCGGTCGCCATTGCCCGAGCCACTGGCAACGAGGCGGGTCTGGCGGTACTTGACACCCTTCCGCAGCACTCTCCCGCGATCAGCACCTTCCAAGCGTTCCATGCGGCGCGGGGGGCGCTGCTGCGCGACACCGGAGAGACCGAGGCCGCCCGAGCAGCGCTGCAACGAGCTTACGACCTCTGCACCGACCTCCCCAGCCGGAACTACCTGCGCCGATCCATCGAACAGCTCCCAAGGTGACCTGCAGCACCCGCACCTTCCCAAGATGCAGCACGCATCACGAAGACGAAAAAGCGACGATCCGACTCGCCGAGCCGTTCGCCGCCCTCGCACCAACACCCGAATTTTCCGATGTCAGCGGTTCTAGTACGTCTGAAATTGTGGAGCTGAGGGGATTCGAACCCCTGACCTTCTCATTGCGAACGAGACGCGCTACCAACTGCGCCACAGCCCCGGGTGCGTCGTACGACGCGGGAGGAAACGTTAGCACCGGCGCGGGGCGTCGGCCGAATCGGTCGCCTCGCGCTGAGGTGGACGGGTGGGTCAGCCCAGCAGCAGCTTCTCGACCTCCTCGAGGGCCTGGCGGGCATAGCCGCGCCAGAGCCGGCCCACGGCCGGAAGGGCGTACGACGCAGCGCGCGAGGTGGGGTGGATCGTCCACGACCAGGTGATCCGGGTGCCGGTGCCGACCTCGGCGAAGGACCACTCGCCGTCGACCGAGGAAGCGAGCGGCTTGAAGGGACCGGTCAGGTCGGTGAGGCGGTAGGCGAACCGGTGTGGCCGCTCGACGGCGACCAGCTCCTCCGACATCGAGCTCCGGTCGGTGAGCTGGATGGACCTCGACTGCCCGACGGTGCCCCAGGGGTCGGGGCCGACGGTGGCGGCGATCGGCGGGAGAGCGGCGTAGCGGCGGCTGAAGATCGTCGGAAGCGGCGCCGGCAGGACCCGATCGAAGGCCTCCTCGATCGAGACCGGAACGGCACGAGACGCCGACACCCGCAACGGTTCGCTCATGGCGTCAGCCTAGGCCGACCGCCCGAATCCCAGCGAACAGCGCCCGGGCCAGAGACCTCCCGGCAGAGGCTCAGGCTCCGGCTGCGGCGCCGGGTGCCTCGCCATGGTCGGCCTCGCGCTCGGCGCGGGCAGCCTCGTCGGCCTTGCGGGCCAGGGCGGCGTCGGCCTCGGTGCGGCCGGAGGTCCACACACCGGAGGACTCCAGGTCGATCGTGCGCACACTCCGTTCGGCGACTGGCTTGGAGACGTAGGTCGGCAAGGTCACCGGGACCGGGTCCCACATCTGCGGGTCGCGCATCCCCTCAGCGAGCGCGGCGCGGTCGAAGGCCTCGGTCGTCGCCTCGGGGTCGTGCTTGACCGAAGGCTCGGCGGCCGACACCGGGGCGGATTCGACGGGCGCAGGAGCGGGGTTGAGCCGACGGGCCCAGGCACGTCGCTCACGCTTGACCATGACCCGCGAGAGCACCAGCCACGCGAGCACCAGGCCGCCCGGGATGCCGACCGATCGCCACCACAGGGTGCCGTAGAGCGCGAACCCGGCAACCACGGCGACCGCCACGAGCAACAGGAGCAGCACCCGGCGGCGCCGGCGAGCAGCCACCCTCGAGGCCTCGCGTCGGGCCCGGATCTCGGCAGGAGAAGGGCCGGGGACCGGGTCCGACGCGAGAACTGGAGCGTCTGCCGAGGGGTCGGCGGACGAGGCAGCGGCAGACGACGCACCGGCAGGAGAGGCACCGGCAGGAGAAGCACCGGTGACCACGAGTTGCGCCGAGCGCTTGTCGACCGGTTCACGCCGGGCGAGCACGCGCAGCCTGTGGGAGAAGCGGTCGACGGTGCGGCTGCTGTTGGCCGCGTGGTGATGCTCGATGGCCTTCGGGATCAGATAGAGCGCCCAGGCCACCGCGACTGCCACGAAGAGAAGACCCTCTGGATGTCCCACGAGTCAGAAGGTTAGGGGCGGTAGCGCACCGTGGGGCGGATGTCTATAGGTGTGTCGAAAAATCACTTGTGTGACTGGAGAGGTTCACCGGTCGGTCCACGCGGTCGGGCCGGACAGCCGACTCACCATGCCGCCCTCACACTCCTCGACCGTGACGGCGAAGATCCGGTGGTCACGCCAGTCGCCGTCGATGTGCAGGAACCGTGGGGCGTAGCCGACCTCGTGCAGCCCGAGCTTCTCGACCACGCGCAGCGAGTTGGAGTTCTCCGGTCGGATCGCGATCTCGATGCGGTGCAGGCCAGCGGCAGTGAAGCAGTGGTCGATCACCATGGCCACCGCCAACGGCATCACCCCGCGGCCGGCGAAGCGCTGGTCGATCCAGTAGCCGATCGTCGCGAACTGCGCCGACCCCCGGACGATGTTGCCCACCGTGACCTGGCCGGCGAACTGGCCGTCGATCTCGATCACGAACGGGAAGGCCGTGCCCATCCGAGCGTTGCTCCGCAGTCGTTTGACCACGCTGCGGAAGGAGGCCGGCCGGCGCTCCACCCCGGGTGGTGCGGTGGCGTCCCACGGCCGCAGCCAGTCAGCGTTGCGCTCCCGCACGCGGCGCCAGTCCCGGGCATCAGAGTGAGCGATCGGCCGCAGGGTCACGCTGCCATGCACCAGAGTGACCGGCCACGCCGCCATCAGTGGTCACTCCCCGCGATCTGCTCGACCGCATGCACCAGCCAGGGCGTGAGCACGGCCAGGGCGTCGCGGACGCCTCCTTGCGAGCCGGGCAGGTTGACTACGAGCGCTTGGCCGGCGACGCCGGCGAGCCCGCGCGAGAGTACGGCGGACGGCACGCCTTGCGCGACGCCGTACGCCCGGATCGCCTCCGCGATTCCCGGGATCTCCCGGTCCAGCAACGGCCGGGTGGCCTCGGGGGTGCGGTCGGTGGGGGTGAGTCCGGTGCCGCCCGTGGTGAGTACGACGCGGGCCCCGGCCGCCACCGCCTCCGCGATCGCCACGCCGACCGGCTCGCCGTCGGGGACCACCGTGGGCTCGTCGACGGTGAACCCGAGGCGGGCCAGCATCGTCTGGATCAGCGGGCCGGTGGTGTCGTCGTACACCCCGGCGGCAGCGCGGTTGGAGGCCACCACGACGGCAGCCGGCAGCCCAGCGGCGTCAGCCACGGGTCCAGTCTCCCGATCTGCCGCCGCTCTTGGCATCGACCCGGACCTCGGTGATCACCGCAGCCTTGTCGACCGCCTTGACCATGTCGATCAGGGTCAACGCGGCCACCGAGACCGCTGTGAGTGCTTCCATCTCGACACCGGTCCGGTCGGTGGTCGTCACGGTCGCCTCGATCTCGACGGCATCGTCGAGCACCGTCAGGTCGACGGCCACCGACGACAGAGCCAACGGGTGACACAGCGGAATCAGGGTCGGCGTCGCCTTGGCCGCCATGATCCCTGCGATCCGCGCGACGGCGAGAGCGTCACCCTTCGGCACCCCCTCGCCGCGGAGCAGCTCGATGACACGCGGCGCCACCAGCACGCGACCGCTGGCGGTCGCCGTCCGCGCGGTGACGGTCTTGCCGGACACGTCGACCATCCGGGCCGCGCCCGTCTCGTCCACGTGTGTCAACCGGTCGCCGTCACTCGCCACCGGCACAGCCTCTCATGTCGTCTGCCGCGGTCTTCTTGCATCTCCCGCGGTCCTATGGTGGCAAAGTGCCTCGTATACCGGGTGCTCAGCCACTACAGCACCGCGGGAGTTGGGTCAGGGCCACCACAGCACCGCGGCAGACGGGCCGGGGCGACCACAGCACCGCGGGAGCCTGAGGGCTAGAACTCCTCGTCCAGGCGGAGCACCTGGACCTGCTCGCCCGCGGCGATCGAGGTGACCTCCTCGGGCACCACGATCAGAGCGTTCGCCTTCGCCAGGTCACCAAGCAGGTGCGAGCCCGGGCCACCGATCGGGGTGACGCTGCGGACGTCGTGGACGGCCCGCAGGAACTGTCGCCGGCCCTCCGGCGAGCCGATCCCGCGGGTCAGCTGGGCGGTCTGGGTGGGTCGACGATAGGGCTGCTTGCCCATCAAGGCCCGCAGCGCCGGCAGCACGAAGTTCTGAAACGAGATGTACGACGACACCGGGTTGCCGGGCAACGTGAAGATAGGGGTCTCGTCCTCACCGACGACGCCGAAGCCCTGGGGTTTGCCGGGCTGCATCCCGACCGTGCCGAACCAGACCGTGCCGAGAGGCGACAGCGCCTCCTTGACGACGTCGTAGTCACCCTGCGACACCCCACCCGAGGTGACGACGAGGTCGGCGCGCACCAGCTGGTCGGAGAGCGCATCGAGGAAGGCTCGTGGCTCGTCGGAGACGCAGCCGACCCGGTAGGCGATGGCGCCGGCGGCCCGCGCCGCGGCCGCCAACAGGTAGGAGTTGCTGTCATAGATGGAGTCGTGGCCTAGTGCGGTGCCCGGATCACGCAGCTCCGCCCCGGTGGACATGACCACTACCCGCGGCCGTGGTCGGGTCGGCACCGTGGCGTGTCCGACGGCCGCCAGCAGGCCGAGGTGCCGGGGGCCGAGCACGGTCCCCTCCTCGACCAGCAGCTCGCCCTCGGCTACGTCCTCTCCGGCGCGGCGGATGTGCTGCCCGAGTGCGGGTGCCCGTCGCACCCGCACTCGGGCGACGCCGCGGTCGGTCCATTCGTAGGGCACCACTGCATCACACCCGGATGGCACGGGGGCGCCCGTCATGATTCGCACCGCGGTCCCGGCCGCCATCGTGACCAGGCCGGCCTTGCCCGCGCCGATCTCGCCGACCACCGGCAGCTCGACCGGCTCGTCCTCACTCACGTCGTCCAGGTCCGCGGCGACCACGGCGTAGCCATCCATGGCGGAGTTGTCGAAGCGCGGCAGCTCGATCGGGGCGATCACGTCCTCCGCGCAGGCCAACCCCAGCGTCTCCATCAGCGGCTGGGGGAAGGCATCCAGCGGCCGGACGGTCTCCAAGATCCGGTCCACCAGCCAGTCCACGCTGACCAGGCCGTCGCCGAGCCCGGGGCCGATGCCCGCGATCGGACCCTCGTGGTTGGTGTTCTCGCTGGCTGGAAGGTCACTCATCCGAGAGGACCGTCCCGGGCGCCACGCGCTGGGCGGTCTTCCCGGGTTTCAGGTCGACGTCGCCCACGACCTTGACTCCGGCGCCGAAGGTCCAGTCGCCGCCCACGCGGAACGACGCGGCGTTGCGCAGTGACGGCGCCCCCTCCGGGAAGCGCTTGTCGAACTCGCCGATCAGCTTGAAGTAGTGGCCGTCGAGGTCGACGTACGGCAGCTCCGCGGACGCCTGGTCCATCACGAAGTCCTTGCCGAGGTCGTAGACGTCCGAGCGCAGCAGGAGCAGGTCGTTGGTGGTCTTGACCGGGACGAAGCGATCCCGGCCGACCTCGATGGTCACCGCGCCCTCGAAGACCTCGATCGCCGCCCCCATCGCGGTCTCGATCTGGATCACCTCCGGGGTGCTCGGATCGGAGGGGTCGACCGTCTTCACGTTGCGGATCAGGGGCAGCCCGAGCACACCGCGGCGGGCCGCCATCGTCTCCTGCATCGCCGCGATGTCGAACCACAGGTTGTTGGTGCTGCAGTAGCGGTGCCGCGACAGGTCGGCCAGCGCCTCTTGATCCCGCTTCGGAGTCTGCGCCGTCTCCCGCAACACGATGCGGCCATCCGAACGGCGTCGCGCGAAGTGGCCGCCCTTCTTGTCCGAGACAGTCCGCCGCACTGCCTCGATCGCGAACGGCGCGCCCGAGGTCGCGAACCAACCCGCCACGCGCGCGTCGGGCACCGCACCGAGGTTGTCGGAGTTGGAGACGAACACGTGGCGGTAGCCCGCGTCGGCGAGCTTGGCCAGCAGGCCGGAACCCACCAGCGCGGTGTAGATGTCGCCGTGCCCCGGCGGGCACCACTCAAGGTCGGGCTCCTTGGGCCACAGCACCGGCGAGAGGTCCTTGACCAGGAGTTTGGGCTCCTTGTTCTGCAAGAACTCCAGCGGCAGACCGTCGGCCTTCAGGTTCTCGTAGCGCGCCAGCGCCGCCATGGTGTCATCCGAGGTGCGGAACGAGTTCATGAAGATCAACGGCAAGGTGGCGTCGTGGGCCTGGCGCAGGTAGAGCACCTGGCGGGCGATGATGTCGAGGAAGGACAGTCCGCTCCGCACGCACAGCAGCGACTTCGCGCGATCCATCCCCATCGAGGTGCCCAGCCCGCCGTTGAGCTTGATGACGGCGGTGGCGCGGATCGCGGCAGCGGCGTCGTCGGGCGACACCTCGGCCTCCGCGAGGGAACCCATCTCCAGAGGCTCGATGGAGGACTCCGGCATCATCCCGGTCTCGCCATGCTCAAGCAGCCGGTAGTAGTGCGCGAACACCTCGATCGCCGCCGCATCCACACCCGCCTCGACCATCTTGTCGCGAGCACGGTTCAGACCTGCACTAGCCATACCCATGATCGTAGGCTGGTCCGGTGCCCGCCTCGCAATCCATCCCCCCTGCGGACGACTCGCCCGGACGGTCGGCCGCCGAGTCGGCCCGGGCCGCCAAGCTCGCGCTGCGCGACCAGTTGGCCACTGCGCGGCGCCACATCCCCCTCGCCGAGGTCGCCGAAGCCGGACTGGCCTTCGCCGACCGACTTCTCCAGAGTCCTCACCTGCGCGGGGCCGCCACCGTCGCGGCGTACGTCTCTGTGAGCCACGAGCCCGGCACCGGTGTCCTGCTCGACCGACTTCGCGACGCTGGCAAGCGGGTGCTCCTGCCAATCACCCTGCGTGACCTCGACCTGGACTGGGCGGCGTACGACGGCCCTGGCTCACTCGCCCCGGCCAGCTTCGGCCTGCTCGAGCCCACCACGCCCCGGCTCGGCGTCGAGGCGATCGGCACTCCCGATGTGGTGCTGGTGCCGGCCACAGCGGTGTCGTGGGCGGGCTTCCGGTTGGGCCAGGGCGGCGGCTGCTACGACCGGGCGCTCGCCCGGGTGCCGGTCGAGACGTTCACCTGCGCGATGGTGTACGACGACGAGCTCGGCGTCGACGTACCCGTCGAGCCGCACGACCGCCCCGTCGTTGCCGCCGTGACACCGACCCGGCTGGAGTTGCTCGGACGCTGAGACGCGGCTCGCGGTCTCGCTCTGGGATGTTCGGTTCGGGGCTCCACGGCCAGGCGTAGACTCTGCGCGCCGCGGCGCGGGTCCTGCCCCGCCGCAAGGACCAGAAGGAGGGCCGCGTGCCGACCTACCAGTACGCCTGCACCGAGTGCGGCCACACTTTCGAGCAGGTGCAGAGCTTCCACGAAGACGCACTCACCCATTGCCCCGAGTGCAACGGTCGGCTGCGCAAGGTCTTCAACGCCGTCGGCGTGGTGTTCAAGGGCTCTGGCTTCTACCGCACCGACAGCCGCGCGGGCGCGGGGTCGAAGGATGGCGACGGAGCAAAGGAGTCTGCTGGCTCCACGAAGCCCGCGGACTCCGCGAGCTCGTCCGGATCGTCGGGATCCTCGTCAGGATCTGGTTCGTCGGGCTCCGGTTCTTCCGGCTCCGGGTCGAGTCCGTCCGGTTCATCCACAACCGCAGCCAGCTGATCGGCCGTCACCCTCCCTGTGGAGGGCGCACCACACTCGGCCGCTCGTCGGCCTAGCGTCAGGTGGATGCATCAGATCCACCCGACCCGAGGCTCCGCGCTGCGCCGCGCCGTGCGCACCACGCGGCGCACCATCCTGGCCCGCCGGCGGCTGCTCGCCACCATGTTGGTCGCCGTAGCGACCCTCGGAGTGCTGCGCACCGTGGCGCCACCGCCACCACAGACCCGCTTGGTCAGTGTCGCGGCGCACGACCTGGCCGCTGGCACCGTGCTGAGCAGCAGTGATCTGCGCACGGTCGACCTCCCAGCCGGCCTCCTCGTCGGTCATCTGGTCGGCGACCCGGTCGGCCGGACGCTGGCCTCGCCCCTGCGCCAAGGGGAGCCAGTCACCGACGTCAGGGTGACCGGAGTCGGCCTTGCCACCGGATACCCGGGCCAGGTGGTCCTCCCCGTCCGCTTCCCCGATGCCGCCGCCGTCGCTCTGCTGCGGCCCGGCATGCAGATCGACGTTCTCGCGGGTGGTGCCGACCAACTGGTGGCCAGCAACGCGACCGTGGTCACCCTGCCACCGGAGCCCGCCGCAGCCGGCCAGCCCACAGCCGGTCGACTCGTCGTGCTCGCCGCCGCCCCGGCAGACGCCGCCGCGCTCGCTCGCGCGCAGGTGGACGGATTCTTGACGTTCCTGATGACGGGATAGTGTGTGAGGTTGTCGCGTCGTCGAGGCGGCCCATCGGGGCTGCGCAAGGAGACTGTCTGACATGTCTGGCTTCAAGAACTTCATCCTGCGCGGAAATCTGGTCGACCTCGCGGTCGCCGTGATCGTCGGCACCTCGTTCGCCGCAGTGGTGACCACGTTCACCAACTGGCTGACCGCCCAGATGCCTTCCAGCCTGGACAAGATCTTCAGCAACAAGGTGAACACCTTCGGCGCGTTCCTCAACGCCGTGGTCGCGTTCGTGATCTTGGCCGCCGTCGTCTACTTCTTCGTGGTGCTGCCCTACACCAAGGCCAAGGAGAAGTACTTCCCCGACGAGCCTGCAGGCCCCGCCGAGGACGTCGCCCTGCTCACCGAGATCCGCGACCTGCTCAAGGCCCAGCAGTCCTCCTAGGCCTCGCCCGTCGGATCTCGTGGCCCACGCGCTGAGTTAGCGGCCCACCCGCCGCGTTAGACGGCGTCACTCCATACCGTCCAACTCAGGATGCGATCAGCCGTGGTGCGGTGGCACCTGGCGGCGGAGCCAGGCGTCCGAGGCGGACTCGTCGGCGTCGGGCGCATCCGGGCCGGTTGAGTCCGTAGAGCGTTCGTCGCGAGTCGTGTCGGGAAGGACGTCCCCGAACACCTCTGCGAGACGCTTTCGGCGTCGCCACTCGGACTCAACGGAGCCGGGCTCGTCGAGTTGCCCATCCGCGTTGGCCGGAGTGGCTGACTGCGGGGCGGTGGCCCGGGGGGCGGGCTCGTCGGTCACGAGGTGCACAGACCGACGCTGGCCAGCTCCTCGTTGGCGGCCGAGTCGCTCGGCGACGACGACGGCGACTGGCTCTGGTTCGGTCGTCCGGTGCCCGACGAGCCCGGAGACGAACTCTGCGTGGAGCCCGGGGGCTTGCCGGCGTTGATCGCGGTGGAGGTCAGCTGCTTGGTCAGCGGCTGGTCGTTGCGGAGCTTCTTCCACACCTGCTGGGCTTCGGGCGCGAAGACGACTCGGTTGGGGTCGTTGGGGTCGGCCATCCACGGGATGGTGATGAACTGGATGTCGCTGGGGTTGATATGCCGGAACTCATAGCCCAGGGCGGCGATCTTGCCGAGGTTGCTCAGCCCCTCATCGACCTGCAGTGACTTGGTGGCGGCGTTGAGAAAGCGGAGGACCCGGTCCGGCCGGGTCAGCGTGCCAGCCGAGATGACTTGGTTCGCCATGGAGGCAATGAAGGCTTGTTGACGCCTGGTCCGGCCGATGTCGGAGCCATTGCCGACGCCGTGCCGCACGCGGACATAGGAGAGTGCCTGATCACCGGTCACCTTGTAGGTGCCCTTGTCGAAGTGGATGTGCGCGACAGGGTCGTCGATCTCCTCGGGCACGCAGACCTCGACCCCGCCGATGGCGTCGACCATGCCCTTGAAGCCGGCGAACTTCACCACGACGTAGTGGTCGATGCGAATGTCGGTCAGGCTCTCCAACTGGTGGATCGTGCATAGCGGACCGCCGAGAGCGTAGGCGGCGTTCCACTGCTGGTAGGTCGCCGCCGGGATCTTGCCGTCGTCGCAGGCGGGACGGTCCACCATGGTGTCGCGAGGGATGCTGATGCCGTAGGCACGCTTCCGGTCGGCGGAGAGGTGCAGCAAGATGGTGGTGTCCGAACCGCCGCCGCCGGCCTCGTTGTCGATGTGGTTGCCCTTGCCTGATCGCGTGTCGTCACCCATCACCAAGATGTTGAGCGGACCCTGCGGACCGGTGATAACCTTTTTCGGTCGGTCCGGGATGCTGTTGATGTCCGGGCCGACGGTCAGGTTGCCGCTCAGGTGTCGGAACGAGTAGACGACGAAGAGCGCCACCGCCATCGACATCACCACGATGGTGACGGTGAGCACCCGCGCCACGGTGTGCCGCTTCTTGGGCTTGCCACGCCGCTTGGGCGCGCCGCCACCATTTTCAGTCAGGCCGTTCTCGGCCGGACCGTTCTTGTTCGGGGGTGTGGAGTCGACGGCCGGGTCGTCGACCCTGGGCTCGTCAGACATCTGTTGCACTACCTCGGGTTCGCATGCAGGAGCAACCTGCGGACACGGCGAGGGTGCCATGTCTTGTCAAATGATGGAGGAAGCGCGCCCATTAGCAAAACCCAGACGTCGACCGCAAGCCGATTCTTAGTGTTCTCTCATCGCCGGTCCATCGAACGATTCGTCGGCACCCCTCAGCGCAGCGTCCGGGCCATCGCCCAGGACGCCAGGCCGAGCAGGGCAGCACCGACAGCGGTGAGCACGAGGATCGCGGGCCAGACCTGACCGAGCCCCTCGCCCTCCACGAGGATCCGCCACAAGGCGTCGTTCATCCAGGCGTGCGGGGTCGTGACGAAGGCGACCGTGCGCAGCGTGTCGGGGAAGAACTCCAGCGGCTGCATCGACCCGCCGAGGGCGCCCAGCACCAGCGACAGCAGCAGTCCGATGGCGCCAACCTGCTGCTCGCTGCGCCCGAGTGTGCCCAGCAGCATCGCCGCACCGGTCCCGACCACCGACATGGCGACGCACAGCAGCGCCACCGCGCCCGGCGCCACCCAGTTCACCCCGAAGAGCAGGATGCTGCCGAAGAACACGATGGCCGCCTGCACCATCGCCACGGCAAAGCGCCCCAGCGCCTCACCGCCGACGATGGTGGAGACCCGGACCGGTGCCGCGCGCATCCGACGGGTCACGCCGAGCTGGCGTGTGGTCAGCAGTGCGGTCGCTCCAGTGAGGGACGTCAAGAAGATGAACAGGCTCAACTGTCCTGCCGCGAGCACGGCACGGATGCCTGCGACCGTGTCACCAGAGTCGCCGACCTGATCGACCGACACCTTGATCGGTGGTGCGCCCTGGGCCGCGCTCTCGACGGCGGCGGCGGCCTTCTGATCGCTCACGTCGGCGTCCCGCGCGACCACATGAGTCACGGTCTCCCTGACCCCGGCCTCTTCGACCACCGAGGTGAACACGGTCCGGAGCTGGGTGCCGTTGCCGGTGCCCGGGTCATACCAGCGGTACGTCGTACTATCTGGCACCGACTCGACCACCCAGCCGACGTCGAGGGTGTGCCGGGCGACATCGTCGCGCAGGGTCTGGGCGTCGGCGACCTTCACCACGGTCACGTTGGCGTTCGCCGACATCCGCGCGGTGATCGCCCGGCTCGCCGCCGTCGGGTGCTGGTCGACCACACCTACCCGGTAGTCGCCGGCGTCCCCCCGGATCGCGATCCCGAGGGAGAAGACGATCAGCAGGGGCAGCACGACGACGAAGAACAGGTTGGCCCGCTCCGCGAAGAGCCGCTTGAGGTTGGACCGCGCAATGGAGAGTACGACGTCAGGTGGGCTCGGCTTTCGGGCGGAACTCATGGCCGCACCGTCCGACCGGCGAGCAGGAGCCCCGGCACTCCGACGATCACGGTGAAGGCGAGCAGCGCCGCCACCGGAGGCAGCGCGTGCGTCCAACTCTGCCCACCGGAGAGTCGGACCAGGCCCTCGTTGAACCAGTAGTGGGGCGTGGCCCGGGTAGCGATCCCGGCCAGTCCACCAGCGCGGGCGAGGGAGAAGAAGGAGCCGCCGAGGATCCCGAGCACCAGCGCGACCCCGGACTGGATCGCGCCGGCCTGCTCGGCGGTGCGAGACAGACCGACCACGCAGGAGACCGTCGCGACCGCGGCCGAGACCCCGGAGACGACGAGCAGTGCCACCCCGAATGGGCTTCCGAAGTGGGCACCCAGCAGTGTGCTCGCGAAGATCAGCAGCGCCGTCATCGACGCCAGGCCCAGCACGAAGCTGACCAGCACCTTGCTGATGACGACCTGCCACCGGGGCACCGGTGCCACCAAGATGCGCGGCAGGGTGCCGAGGCGACGCTCTTCCAGCAGGCCCAGCACACCGAACTGGACGGTGAAGAACAAGAAGAAGGTGGCCATCCCCGCGCCGACCTGTGTCTTGGCGTTGATCCCGTCAGCACCGGTGGCGTCGACCACCTGGGCGGGAGCCGGATGTGCGATGACCGCGGTCGCCACCTGAGTCGGGTCGGCGGACGTGCCCAGCGACTCCTCGGCGGCGATGGCCTGCCGGACGCCGTCGACGGTGATCGCGGTCGAGCGGGTGACCGCTTCGACGATCGCGCCCGCGATCGGCGATCCGGCGTCGGCGAGGATCGTCACCGCGTCACCGGAGCGCGTCACCGAGATCCCCGCGTCCACCGCGTCGTCGTCGATCGCGGCACGCAACGCCGCCTCGTCGTCGTACTCCTTGGTGCGCAGAGTGCCGTCTCGCTCCAGAGCAGCCAGCGGACCATCGGATAGCGCCGAGGCCAACGGCGAGTCACCGAGCACGACCCCGACCGGCACCTTCTCGATGTCCGGTCCCTGGGCGAGCATCGACAGCACCGTCATCAGCGCGGCAGGTGCGAGCAGCGCCAACACGATCGCCGAGCGGTCGCGCAGTCGAGCGCGGAAGTCGCGGGCGAAGAGGGTGAACAGAAGCATGCGAGCCATCAGTCCCGGAGGGCGGTGCCGGTGATGTGCAGGAACACCGAGTCCAGCGTCGGCTCCTCCACGCGGACATCGGTGACCACCGCGCCGCTCTCGGTGATCGTCTGGACGATCAACGGCAGCTGGGCCGAGGCATCCTCGACCATGCACACCACCGTCCGGTCGTCGGTGGCGGTGACATCGACGAGGCCAGCCCGTCCGCTCAACGTGCCCCGGACACCCGCCGCGTCAGAGGCGACCGCCACCGTGATCTGAGCACGCTCCTCGACCAGCGCCACCAGCTCGCGCCGGGTGCCGCAGGCCAGCATCCGACCGTGGTCGACGATGCCGACTCGGCGACACAGCCGTTCGGCCTCCTCCATGTAGTGGGTGGTGTAGAGCACGCTCATCCCCTGCTCGCCGAGGGCCGCCACCGCCTCCAGGATCGCGTTGCGGCTCTGCGGGTCGATGCCCACAGTCGGCTCGTCGAGGATCAGCAGCCGAGGTCGGTGCAGCAGACCCGCGGCGATGTTGAGCCGACGCTGCATGCCGCCCGAATACTCCTTGACCCGGTCCCCCGCCCGCTCGGTGAGACCGACCAACTCGAGCGTCTCGGCGATCCGCTCCCGCGCGGGGGCACCCGACAGCCCGTAGAGCCGGCCGAAGAAGGCGAGGTTGTCGCGGCCGTTGAGGTCGGGGTAGAGCGCGATCTCCTGCGGCACGTAGCCGATCAGCTCCCGCCCCTCCACCGAGTCGGGACTGATCTCGACGCCAGCCACCCGGATCGAGCCGGCGTCGGGCGCCAGCAGGCCACAGATCATCGAGATGGTGGTGGTCTTGCCGGCACCGTTCGGACCGAGCAGGCCGAAGGTCTCACCGACGGCTACGTCGAAGGAGAGGTCGACGACGGCCTGCTGGTCGCCGTACGACTTGGCCAGCCCGGCCACGGCGAGCATGGGCTCCCCCGTTGACACAGACCTCGGATCGGGCTTGGACTCAGCCACTATCGCCTCCCGGAGCGTCGAGCTGGGCTTCTCCATGACCATACCCACACGGCCGGGCGGTCATGCGGCGTCCAACGTCGACCGGGTGGTCGGCCGCCGTGCCTCCGTGGCCATACTGTGTCGCCATGGAGGAGACCGCTGCCGCCGCGACCGACCGTCGGCCACGCCTGCATTTCACCCCGCGGCAGGGCTGGATCAACGATCCGTACGGCGTCGTGTGGCGCGGCGATCGCTACCACTACTTCTTCCAGCGGGTGCCGGACTCCACGGAGTGGCAGCTCGGCCAACACTGGGGACACGCGACCAGCCCGGACCTGGTGCACTGGACCGAGCTGCCCACGGTGCTCGCGCCCGACGAGGACGACGACGGGATCTGGTCGGGCTCCGTCGTGATCGGCGAGGACGGCGACGCCGTCGCCTTCTACACCTCCGTGACTACCAGTGATCCGGGGCTCGCGCGGGTCAGGATCGCCAGGCCGACCGACGAGAGCTGGGAGACCTGGCAGAAGGGCACCGTGGTCGCCGCGCCTCCCGAGGGGATGGACCTGGTCGAGGTGCGCGACCCCTTCGTCTTCCGCCACGGCGACCGGTGGCAGATGATCGTCGGCGGCGGCACCACCACCGGGACCGCACTCGCGTTGTCGTGGACGTCACCAGATCTGACGGCGTGGAGCTTCGACGGCATCCTGGCAGCCCGACCGGCGACCGAGGACGACCCGGTGTGGACCGGCACCGCCTGGGAGTGTCCGCAGCTGCTCCGGGTCGGTGACCGGTGGGTGTTGGTCGTCTCGGTCTGGGCCGACGGACTGACCCGCTATGTCGCCGGCGTCGTCGGGGACCTGACCGACGGCCGATTCGAGTCGACGGGTCCGTGGCAACGGTTCACCTACGGCCCGTCCCACTACGCCGCCTCTGCCTTCGTCGACGCCGACGGCCGACCCTGCCTGCTGCACTGGCTGCGCGACGTTGCGGACGTGCCGGCGGGCTGGGCCGGCGCCCACTCCGTGCCCCACGTGGTCGCGCTGGACGGCGAACGACTGGTGCTCGAGCCCCACCCGGCCGTCGCCGCTGCCGTCCGCACCCTCGACCTCCCCGCCGACGGCGCCGTCGTCACGACCGAGGCGGGCGACGCCACCCTCGAGGTGGGGGGCGGCGTCCTCACCGTGAGCCGGGGTGGGGCCGCGTTCTCCATGCCGTGTGACGGAGGTCCGGTCCACATCCTCCTCGACGGCCCCACCCTCGAGATCTTCGGCCCTGACGGTGTCGCAGGCCTCGCCATCGAACCCTGATCGTCGTTCGGGCCGGTCGCTCGAGTTGATACGGTCCAGATTGGGTGTTTTCACCACGAAGATCACCCAATCGGGACCGAGTTAACTCCGAGGGGGGCGGTGGAGGCCGACGTCGCGGGCGATGACGACGGCTTGGACACGGTCGCGGGCACCGAGCTTGGCGAAGACGTGTCGGACGTGGGTCTTGACGGTGGCCATGCTGATGACGAGGTCGTCGGCGATCTCGGCGTTGGAGAGCCCGGCACCGATGAGGGCGAGGATCTCCCGCTCCCGGTCACTGAGGTCGGTCAGACCGGGTGGTGCTGCGGGCGCGGTGGGAGGGCGACTGGAGAAGTGGTCCATCAGACGCGCGAGGATGGCTGGTGCGATCACCGGTTGCCCGGTTGCGGCGCGGTGAACCGCGTCCAGCAGCGCATCGGACGTCACGTCCTTGAGCAGGAAGCCCAGCGCGCCGGCACGGATCGCGTCGACGACGTGCTGGTCGGTGTCGAACGTGGTCAGGACGACGACGGGAGGCCCGGACGTTTCGGTGATCCGACGGGTTGCTTCGACGCCGTCGATACCCGGCATGCGCAGGTCCATCAGGACCACGTCAGGCTGCAGCCGCTTCGCAGCCGCCACGGCATCGGCGCCGTCGGCGGCCTCCCCGACGACCTCGACGCCCCCGAGCTCGAGGATCGTCCGCAGCCCGTGGCGCACCAGGTCCTGATCGTCGACGACGAGAACCCGGGTCATGTCCGCTCCTGGTGGGTGGAGCCACCGGCTGGCGCGGGGCGCCGAGCGGGGATCTTGACCTGCACCTCGAACTGGCCGTTCGCGACGGTGGTGTTCGAGGTTCCGCCGAGGAGTTCGGCGCGATGACGGATCCCGGTCAGGCCTCGGCCGGGCGTCGGTGTGAGCGTGAGGGCGTCGGTGGGGTTGGTCGACCGGAGCTCGACGGCGTCGGGCGACCAGTCGACGGTGAGCGTCACCGGCTGTCCGGGTGCGTGTTTGCCGGCGTTCGTCAGGCACTCGCGCAGGATCCGGTTGACGGCGAGCGTGACGGGCTCCTGGTCGGTGGGTGGAGTGCCGGTCACTGCGAGCGTGTTGTCGATGCCGGCGGCGCGCGCACGATCCGCGAGCTCCGACGGGCTCTCGGGGCCCGGGTGGCCCTGGCCAGCCCAGGGTGCGAGCACGTCGAGAACCGCACGGATCTGGGTCATCGTGTGATGGGCGGTGGCACGGATCGCTTCGACCGATGTGGTGGCCTGCGGCCCCGAGACGCGCAAGGCTGCCGCGGCGGCCTCCGCTTGGATCGCGATCAGGGTCACGTCGTGCCCGACGACGTCGTGGAGCTCCTGGGCGATGCGGGAGCGTTCGAGGTCGATCGCGTCCTGCTCGGCCCTGGCCCGCTCCGCGCGCAGTTGGTCGGCCAGCTCGGCCAGCGCCTGCTTCTGGCGCCGTTCGTGGCGAACCGCCAGCCCGGCCAGGACGGGTGCGACGACCGCGAGCACGCCGCCGATCGCGGCCACGGGTGCCTCCGGACCGAGGAGCGTGCCGACCACCGAGAGCGCCGACGCCCAGGCCGTGACCGCGACGACTGCTCGCAGGGGGCGCCCGTGCATCCCTAGGGCGAGGAACTGCAAGATCACGACCACCAGGCCCAGGACGGGGAACCCGTCGAGGGGGATCAGCCACGAGGCGGAGGCCACCAGGGACGACTGGATCGGGAACGTACGTCGCCAGGCCAGGGGCAGCGTCGACAAGACGGCGAACAACTCTCCGCGTCCGACGGCCGCGATCGGGAACACCTCCACCTGGATCAGCCCGACCACCAAGAACGCCACCGCCAAAGCGGCGTCGAGGCGGGTGGTGCGCAACCGGTGGATCACGAGGTGAGGTTAGTGCGCACGTCGGCCGCAGAGCATCACCCTGCGGGCTGAGTGACCGCACGGCGCGGGATGAGTCCGAACCCGCCCTCGGCTCGATGTGCGAGAGCCCGGTCGACTCCTAGGTTCCTGCTCTGTCGGCTCACTCGAGCCGCCCAGTCAGCCCGGAAGGAGCTCACCCATCATGTCCACCACTACCTCGCCCATAGCCACACCCAAGACACCGGTGGCGGCAGTGACCCCGCCCGATCCCGTCAGCGCCGACGCACAACTGACCCGGATCAGCGCGAGGTTCGGCCTGGCATTCACGATCTGTCAGCTGGCCGTGATGATCGGCATGTCGATCTTCGTGCTGCCCAAGGGCGGCACTCTCGGAGACACCCCGACCCACTGGGGTCACGACGTGCTCGACGCCGAGACCTGGTATCGCGCCGGCAACTACGCGTTCGTCCTGGCCGGAACCCTACTGATCGGCTTCCTCGGCGCCGTCCACGTCAAGCTCCGCAGGGCCGACCCCTCGGGCGCGTTGGCCGCAATCGGCGTCGGCTCGGGCGTGCTCCTGGCCCTGATCTGGCCCTATGCAGCGGTCCTCCACGACGTGGCGCTCGACGTCGCCATGAAGGGGACCGATGTCCGCATGCTCGCCGGCTGGGACTCCATCGCGCCGTACTCGCTGGCCTTCTCCGTCCTCCCGCGGCTCTTCTTCATCGCCGTCGTCGTGGCCGCGCTCCGGCTCACCGGCGAGGCGGTCTGGCTGCAACGCATCGGGATCGCGCTGTTGCCGGTCGGCCTGATCGCCACGGCGACGCTGATGTTCGGTGGCCTCTTCCCGATCCTCGCGTTGAGCACCCTCGGCTACGAGCTCTGGGTCGGGGCGGTGGCCTGGCACTGGCTGAGGACGAGCCGGTGACATCGTGGCCGTGCGCTGATGCCGCCTTGGGTGGGCAGGGTCGGGCTTCCGGTCGCACCTTTCCGCTCGCTCGCCCGTTCACCGACACCTTCGGGAAGGAGCACGTCAATCGAGGCATCGCCCCGCTCCCAGCGATGCTGGCGACCTTCCGCTGAGATACCCGCTGAACGGAAGCCGAGGTCTTCGAGTGTCTCGGTGAAGGTAGCCAAGATCGTCGGATCGGCCCGGACGTTGATCACGGTGTCGGCGTCGTTGGTCGGACGTACCGGAACTGGCCGCGTTCAGCGCAGTGGAGATGAACGAGCTGGCCCCCGATCAGTGTCCACCCCTCGGACAGGCGGTCGTAGAGGTCCAGCACCCCAAGCCATGACGCGGTCTGCTCGGGCGGCATGGTGGGAAGGACAATCATCTCTTCACCTTCCATGTTCCTCCGACACTTCTCGCAGGAGTTCAGCCGCCCGCAGTTCCTCGCGAGCTCCACGCTGGTCGGCGAGGTCGGCGGCGAGTCGCAACTTGGAGTCCGGGTAAGCCCTCTGACCTTCTGAGAGAACGTGGATCACCACGTTGCCGTCGTCGGCGGCGGGCATGAGCAGGAACGCGCGTTCCAACCCCGGCAGGTCGGCAGCCGCGACGTACCCATCGACATCGCTGGATGCGATGCCGCTGGCGGCAGGGCTCATCAACGATTCCCAGCGTTCGTCTTCTCGGAGTGCTGGTAGGTCGGCGGAAGCGGCCTTGTAGAGCCTTCGCTCGGCCCGGTTGCGGAACATCTGTCTAAGCGCGACTGCAATGCGGCTAACGGCATCCTCGTTCAGCTCGTACGGGTCGAGCATCGCCGACCACTGGTAGTTGGTCGCATAGGGTTCCAGCGGCCGCACCGTCCACGAAGAAGCCGGCGCACCACGCTCACGGAGGCGTTGACCGTCCAAGAGCCGAACGCCGTCGAGTTCGCCGTGCCGCAGCACGGCATGCACCTCCATGCGATCCGATCGGTGCACCAACTCAAGTTCAGCCCACCGATCGTGCGCCGTCCGTGCTAGTTGGCGCACATCCTCAGGAGTCATGTTCACAAGCCTAGAAATCGTTGGGTGCCCCCGGTAGGAGTCGAACCTACGACCTTTCGCTTAGGAGGCGGCTGCTCTATCCACTGAGCTACGGGGGCCTCCTGACCGGAAGGACCGGCCGTCGGTCATCTTGTCACGCCGGTTCGACGACCTCGAAGTTCATGCCGGCCCGCTGCAGCCTGGCCAGCAGGCTGTCGCCCATCGCCACGGCGGTGGTCAGCTGACCGGCGGCCTCGGGGTTGTCGTCGAGCGCGAGGCAGAGGGCGGACTCGGCCAGCATCTTCGCTGTTTCGCTGTAGCCGGGGTCGCCGCCCGAGACGCGCGTGTGCACCATCTGGTCGCCGTCCTCGCCCACGAAGTCGACGGTGAACCAGGACTTGTCCCGCCGCTCCTGGTCCGGCCCGTCGCCGCTGTGGATCCGTCCCATCAGCAGGTCGCGCGTCAGCTCGATCCGCGCCGCGACGCCGAGCAGTCCGACCGCGGTGGCGCCGCCAGCGGCATACCGGAGGGTCTTGGTGCCGGCATAGTGGGAGTAGCGGAAGTCGGGGCCGTACGACGTCAGGGCCGCACCGCTGCGGACCACGATGATCGGATCGATGGTGGGCAGCGGAAGGAGCCAGTAGCCCAGCCGCGGGTCGCGATGGGGCTTCCCCGCAACGGCCCGGGAGCTGCGCCCCGCCGGCCGGCCCTCGACCCGGCGGCGGGTTGCGGACGCCTCCTTCATCTGTCGCGCGCGGGACAACGCCGTCATCGCGGAGTGGAAGGTGCCGCCGGAGAACGATCCGTTGGAGCGGACCACGCCGCGCAGCCTCAGCGGCTTGTCCGGGTCGAGCTGCTGGACGGTGAAGTAGGCGCCGAGATCGTGCGGCACGGAGTCGAAGCCACAGGCATGCACCAGCCGGGCGCCCGTCTCGACGGCCGTGGTGTGGTGGTTCAGCCACATCCGGTCGACGAACTCGGGCTCGCCGGTCAGGTCGACGTAGTCGGTGCCGGCCTGCGCACACGCGGCGACGACCGGCTCGCCGTACGTCAGGTAGGGACCCACGGTCGAGATGACGACCCGTGCCCGCGCCGCCAGCGCCGCCAGGGAGTCCGGGTCGGACGCGTCGGCCGTCACCAGCGCGGGCGCGGCCGTCTGCTCCGCCGTCACCTGGTCACGGACCGCGGCGAGCTTCTCCTCGTTGCGCCCGGCGATCGCCCAGGTGAGCCCCTCGGGTGCGTGCTCGGCGAGATAGTGCGCCGTCAAGCCACCGGTGAACCCGGTCGCCCCGAACAGCACGATGTCGAACTCTCGGTCTGCAGCCATGGACCCATCGTGACACCCCAGCCCGACGGCCGATCCACCGCGCCCGAACCGTCGACCGCCAGGGAACCGCACCGATCGACGGCGCGTCTGATCGAGGAACAAGCAGTCCGTTGCCGACCAGCTCAGGGGGAGATCATGGCCGGAAATGCTCGCACCGGGAGCGTCCGCACCAGCGTCGCGGCCGCCACCGCAGCAGTCCTGCTCACTCCGCTGCTGGCGGGCTGCCTGAGCGATGCGGAGTCAGCCGGAGGGTCGCGCTCGGACGCGACCGATCTGCGGCTCGCGAACGCCGCCCTGCGCTCCCCCGCGACCTGCGACGAGCTGTTGGATTGGTATGTCCGCCACGGCGTCAAGCAGGTCACTGCCTGGGGCTGGAACGGCGTCTGGCCCACCGAGCTGACCTATCGAGACCAGTTCGCCCCTCTGCCGACGCAAGCCGCACCCGCCACGAACCGAGCCCAGGCGAGCGAGACCGGCACCAACGTGCAGGAGGCCGGTGTCGACGAACCCGACATCGTCAAGACCGACGGGCACATCCTGGTCCGGGTCGACGGCCGCGCGCTGACGACGTACGACGTCACGGGCGACCGGCCCGTGCTGCTGGACCGGATCCGGCTCTCCCGCATCGACAATGCCGAGCTGCTTCTCTCCGGAGACCGGGTCCTGGTCATCGGCAGTGCCGCCGCCCACACCGCCGCGAAGCCCCAACCGATGCGGTTGATCCCGACTGTCGACACTGCCGCGCTGATCGTCCTCGACATCGCCGACCCTGCCTCGATCAAGATCACAGACTCGTTCACGGTCGACGCCAGTCTGGTGACGGCGCGGCAGACCGACGATGTTGTGCGCCTGGTGCTGAGCGCCCAGCTGCCCGATCTGGATTTCGTGAGTCCCGGCAAGGGTCACGGCGCCCGCTGGGCACTGCGCCACAACAGGCAGGTCGTCCGCAACAGCAGCATCGCCGACTGGCTGCCGACGCTCACGTCGTCCTCGGGTGACAGCGCCGACAAGCGCCCCCTGCTCGACTGCTCCCAGATCGCGATCCCCAAGGTCGAGGCGGGTCTCGGGACCATGGTGATCTCCGGCTTCGACCTCGACGAGCCGAGCACGTGGACCAGCACCGGCGTGACGACCTCCTCGCAGACCACCTATATGTCTACCGACCGCCTCTATCTGGCCACCGACGGCTGGGAGTCCTTCGGACCGGGACCGTGCTGCGGCCTGACCGACGTCAGGATCGCCCCGAGGCCGCAACGCACCCGCCTCTACGCCTTCGCGCTCAACGGCGCCGACGCCACCTATGTCGCCTCCGGCATGGTCACCGGGACCGTGACCGACCGCTGGGCGATGGACGAGGCCGACGGGGTGCTCCGACTGGCAGTCGGCCCTTCCGCCGGGATGGGGAATGCGAATGCCGTGGTGACCCTCGCCGAGCGCGGAAGCCGGCTTGTTGAGATCGGCCGCCTCGACGGCCTCGGGCGAGGTGAGCAGATCCAGTCCGTCCGCTGGTTCGACGACCTGGCCATTGTGGTGACCTTCCGCCAGGTCGACCCGCTCTTCGCCATCGACCTCAGCGACCCCGCCGATCCCGCTCTGCTGAGCGCCTTGAAGATCCCGGGTTTCTCCGACTACCTCCACCCACTCGGTCAGCACCGCCTGCTCGGCATCGGCATGGCAGCGGATCGACGTGGCGCTACGCACGGCGCCCAGGCGGCCCTCTTCGACGTCGACGACCTGACCGATGTCCGTCAGCTCGACGCCACCAGCTTCGGTGGCCGGACCGAGGCGCAGGCCGGCAACGATCCGCGGCAGTTCACCTGGCTGCCCGACCAGCGCACTGCCCTGACCGTCCTCTCCCACAACTGGGGCCGGCGAGCCGCCGTCGCGGTCATCCACGTCGAGGACGGTCAGCTACAGACCTGGACTCGGGACATCAGCGCCCGTTGGCGGGTGGACCAGGTCCGCCTGGTCCCCCTCCCCGGCGGCCGGGTCATCCTCTCCGACAGTGACGGCGTCACCTTCTTCGACCTCGCACCGGGAGAAGGCTGACCCCTGTCGCAGGTCGACGTACCCTCGACCACATGTGTCGCAACATCCGCACGCTCCACAACTTCGAGCCTCCGGCGACCCAGGACGAGGTCGGCGCCGCCGCCTTGCAGTACGTCCGCAAGGTGAGTGGGTCGACCCACCCGTCCCAGGCCAACCAGGCGGCCTTCGACGCCGCGGTGGCGAAGGTCGCCAAGGCGACCCAAGAGCTCCTCGATGCGTTGGTGACGACCGCGCCGGCCAAGGATCGTGAGGTCGAGGCGGCCAAGGCTCAAGCGCGAGCCCAGGCGCGCTATGCCCGCTGACCGACCGACGGTCGGGGTGCTCTCGCGACGAGACGAGCGGGATGAGTACGCCGCAGCGCTGGGTCTGCTGACCGGGCGCCCGCTGGTCGTGCTCACCGGCGCCGGCCTTTCGACCGACTCCGGGATACCCGACTATCGCGGCCCCGGCCGCCAGGTCCGGACCCCGATGACCTATCAGGAGTTCTGCTCCGGACCGGTCGCCCAGCAGCGCTACTGGGCGCGGGCATTCGTGGGCTGGGCGACCATGGGTGGTGCCGAGCCGAACGACGGCCATCGCGCCCTGGCCAGCATCGCGCCCCGTCTGCTCATCACCCAGAACGTCGACGGCCTCCACGAGCGCGCGGGCAGTGCGCCGATGGTGGCGCTGCACGGCCGGATCGCCGACGTGGTCTGCCTCGGCTGTCGCCGCGTCACCGCCCGCGAGGGTCTGCAGGCCAGACTGGCGGCGCTCAACCCCGGCTTCCTCGATCAGGCCGGCAGGGTGCAGATTCGACCCGACGGCGACGTCGAGCTGGACCGCACCGAGGAGTTCGTCGTAGCGGCGTGCGACGCATGCGGCGGCGCGCTCAAACCTGACGTGGTGTTCTTCGGGGAGAACGTCCCGGCGGAGCGGGTGGCGACCTGCTACGGCGCGGTCGACCACCTCGCCGAGGTCGACGGTGCGCTGCTGGTGGTGGGCTCCTCACTCACCGTGATGAGCGGTCTGCGGTTCGTCCGGCGAACGGCCAAAGCTGGTGTGCCGATCGTGATCGCCAACCGCGGTCCTACCCGGGGAGACGACCTGGCCACAGCCCGGCTCGAGACCGGGTGCAGCGAGTTCCTCACCGCCCTCGAGCGGGCAGCAGCGCGCGCCTGACGGAGGAGCCTGCCGGCCCGTCCGGTCAGCTCAGCTGGAGACCCGACCGAAAATGTGCTCGGCGGCGTCGAAGTCGATCTCGGCGGACTCGCCACCCGAGCCGATCAAGATCCCGTCCTCGGTCGCCTGCACCGAGACGGCGCGGTCGGGGAGCGCGCCGACCCGCTGCAGCGTCGCCATCAGGCGCTCGTCCTTCTGCAACTCCTCGGCGATCCGGCGGACCAGGACCAGCGACCGCTCCGCACCAGCGAGCTTCGCCACCGGCTCCACGCCATCGAGGAACTCCTCGCTCGGGGCGTTGCCCAACTCGTCGAGCCCGGGGATCGGGTTGCCGTAGGGAGACTCGGTCGGATTGTCCAGCAGCTCCAGCAGCCGCTTCTCCACGGCCTCGGACATCACGTGCTCCCACCGGCACGCCTCTGCGTGGACCTGCTCCCACTCGAGTCCGATCACGTCGACCAGGAGCCGCTCGGCGAGCCGGTGCTTGCGCATCACCCGCACCGCGAGCTGGTGACCCTCGTCGGTGAGCTCGAGGTGACGGTCACCCTGCACCTCCACCAGCCCGTCGCGCTCCATCCTGGCCACCGTCTGCGAGACGGTCGGCCCGGACTGGTGCAGACGCTCGGCGATGCGTGCTCGCAAGGGCACGATGCCCTCCTCCTCCAATTCGTAAATCGTGCGGAGATACATCTCGGTGGTGTCGATGAGGTCGCTCACCCGGCCATTGTTGCCTATCTGCGCGGCGCGGGCACGGTGCGGTTTGCCCCTCGGTGCCCGCATCGAGGCGCAAACGACGGCCGCAGCTCCCGACCCGGCCACCGACGGACCCACTCGACCCGCACGGTTGTCCAACGTGGCGAGCCCACGACGAGTGTGAGCGGTGGATGGGAGAGGATGCGGCGGTGACCACGCTGACCATCCCGTCCCGCTTCCGCGGTCCGGCATCCTCGGGCAACGGCGGCTGGACCGCCGGCGCACTGGCTGCGCTACTCGACCCGGTGGGGCCGGTCGAGGTGACGCTGCGGGTCCCACCTCCGCTCGACGTGCCGATGCCGGTGTCCGAGGTCGACGGCGTCCTAGTCGCGACCCACGACGGGGTCACGGTCGCCGAGGCACGCAGCACCTCGATCGAGCCGACAGCACCCGAGCCGGTCGATGCGGTCACCGCGACCGCCGCCGAGGCGTCGTACGCCGGGCTGCGCAACCATCCCTTCCCGACCTGCTTCTCGTGCGGCACCGGGCGAGAGCCGGGCGACGGTCTGCGGATCTTCCCGGGTCCGATCCAGACCGGCCAGCAGGTGGTCGCCGCGACCTGGGTCCCGGATCCGAGCGTCGCGGAGGGCGCGGACGGGCGGGCGACGTTGGCGGTCACCTGGGCAGCACTCGACTGCGCCGGTGCGTGGTCCGGCTATCTCGACAGCCGGCCCGTAGTGCTCGGCCGGATGGCGGCGGTGGTGCACGAGCGACCCAGCATCGGCGAGCGGCAGGTCGTGGTCGGCAAGACCGTCGAGGTTGCCGGTCGGAAGACCCTGACCGCTACCGCGCTCTACGGCGCCGACGGCCGCCTGCGGGCCGCCGCGACGCATGTGTGGATCACCATCGACCCGGAGGCGTTCCGATGACCGGATCGGAGCGGGCTGCTCCGGCGCAGGCAGGCGCGGTCTGGTGGCGCGATGCGGTCTTCTATCAGATCTACGTGCGCAGCTTCGCCGACGCCGACGGCGATGGGCTCGGCGATCTGCGTGGGATCGTCTCGCGGCTTCCACACGTGCGCGAGCTGGGGGCCGATGCCGTCTGGCTCACCCCGTTCTACGTCTCACCGCAGCACGACGCGGGGTACGACGTCGCGGACCCCTGCTCGGTCGACCCGCGGTTCGGCACCCTCGCCGACTTCGACGCGCTGGTCGACGCGGCCCACGGGCTGGGCCTGCGCGTCGTGGTCGACATCGTGCCCAACCACACCTCGTGGGCTCACGACTGGTTCCGCGCCGCATTGGACGCCGCGCCCGGGAGCCCTGAGCGCGCGCGATACATCTTCCGCGAGGGCCGCGGTCCCGCAGGTGACGAGCCGCCCAACAACTGGCAGTCCGTCTTCGGCGGTCCCGCCTGGACCCGGGCTACCGAGCCCGACGGCACCCCTGGCGAGTGGTACCTGCACCTGTTCGACCAGTCCCAGCCCGACCTCAACTGGCGCAACCCCGAGGTCGGTGACATGTTCGAGTCGGTGCTCCGCTTCTGGCTCGACCGGGGCGTGGACGGCTTCCGCATCGACGTCGCACACTCCCTGTTCAAGGAAGAGTCGCTCCGCGACCAGGTCCGCACTCATGAGGTCGTCGCCGGGCAGACCCTCGACGAGGACGGCGGCATGGTCACCCCGCACGAGGACGACGAGCCGATGTGGGATCAGCCCGAGGTGCACGACGTCTACCGACGCTGGCACCGCGTGCTCGCGGAGTATCCCGGCGATCGGATGACGGTTGCCGAGGCCTGGACCAAGACACCGGAGTCGATGGCCCGCTTCGTCCGCCCCGACGAGTTGAGCCAGTCCTTCAACTTCGCCTGGCTGGCGGCCCCGTGGTCGGCGAGGGCATTCGCCCGCGTCATCGAGTCGACCGTCGCGGCGCTTGAGCCGGTCGGCGCGAGCGCAACCTGGGTGCTGGAGAACCACGATGTGATCCGGGTCGTGACGAGGTACGGCGGTGGTGAGGTCGGGCTCGCCCGGGCGAGGGCCGCCGCGCTGGCGATGCTGGCCCTGCCGGGGTCGGCGTACCTCTATCAGGGGCAGGAGCTCGGCCTCGGCCAGGTCGACGTACCTCCCGCTGCGCGGCAGGACCCCCTGTGGTTCCGCACCGGCGAGGTGGGCCGAGACGGTTGTCGGGTGCCTGTGCCGTGGAGCGGCGACGAGCCGCCGTTCGGCTTCGGCTCGGGCGAGGGACAGCCGTGGCTGCCCCAGCCCGACGAGTGGGTCGACCTGACCGTCGAGGCTCAGTCAGGGGACCCAGACTCCACGTTGAGCCTCTTTCGTCGAGCCCTTGAGCTGCGTCGCACGGTGGCGCTGTCCTCCGGCGACGAGGTGGTGGTCCATCCCGTCGTCGACGAAGTGCTCTGCTTCGACCGAGGCAAACTCCGAGTCGTCGTCAACTGCAGCCAGGCGCCTGTCCCGCTCCCTCCCGGCGAAATCCTGCTCGCCAGCGGGCCTCTCACCGCCGACCAGCTCCGCCCGACACGTCGGTCTGGGTGCGCTGAACCGGTGGCTCAACCTGACGGCTAGCCGGTTCTGGCGCTTGTCGACAGTGAGTCCAGGTCGGGCCCGATCGGTCGCTCGGGCGGTGCGCTCGCGGCTTGTGGGGCTTGTGGGTCTGTTGTGGCGTGTCTGTTGAGGTGTGTGTCCTGATTGTTATCTGCGGTTGGTTGCCTGCTCCCGAGTCGTGGGCATACGTTCCGGTCACGCTTTGGCGCTGGGCGATGAGTTGCTGCTGTGTTGCTCGGCTTGGTTGATGAGGTGCAGATGAAGTCTCGGGTCGCCTTTGTGGGCGTGGTTTGTCTTGCGGTGCTCGGTCAGGGCGTGTCGGGTGTGGCGGCGATCGGCGTGGTTGCCGCGCCTGTCGTGATCGCCGCCGACGACGGGGTGGCGCCGGTGCCGCTTGGGTCGGTTGATGAGGGGCGCGATCCTGCTGACGCGATCGATGCTCTGTCGGGTCCGGCGTCGGTTCCGGGGGAGGCGTCGGGTGTGGTCGAGCCTGATGCGGGGTGGACCCGGGTGACGGGGATGCCGGTCTCGATCCGGACCGATCCCGATGCCCCCGACCCCGACCCTGGGCCCGGGGACCCTGAGCCCGGGGACCCTGGCGCGTCGGATTCTGATGCTGCTGGGGAGGGTGGTTCGAGCGCGCCGCCGGTCTCGGCGGCTGGTGCTGGGGTGGTGGTCCCGGCGGTTGCGGTGATGGCTGACCCGACCGGGTCGCCGAGTGATGTGGATCCGTCGGGGAGCGGTTCGCAGACCGCGGAGCCTGGTGAGTCGGGGGATGGCTCGGAGGAGACGGCGGTCGAGGTGAGCTTGTCGACGGGCGATGAGCTGGCGGACGCGGCGGTGGTGTTGCAGCTGGACCCGGCTGACTCGGTGCCCGTCGACTCGCCCTCGCCCTCACCCTCGCCGTCAGAGTCGAGCTCACCCGGACCTTCTGTTGGGCCGTCTGCTGGGCCGTCGACGGACTCGCCGTCTGCCGGACCCGAGTCGTCTGGTCCGGGGTCGTCTGGGCCCGAGTCTGGGGTGGGGTCGTCTGGGGTGGTCGATGATGTGGAGGTTCGGCTGTCTTATGGGGGGTTTGCGAGCCTGTTCGGCGGGGCGTGGGCGGACCGGCTGGTGGTGACGGCCTACCCGGCGTGTTATCTGCGGACTCCGGAGTTGTCGGAGTGTTCGGTGGGGGTGCCGGTGCCGGCGGTGAACGCCTTCGACGCTGACACGTTGGAGTTCTCCACTGTCGATGCGCAGGCGGCGATCGAGGCGGCTGCGGCGACGGATCCGCTGGTGGCTGAGGGCTTCGGTGTGGCCGGGGACGTCCCGGTCGGGCCGACCTTGCCGGATCCTTCCGCGTCTCCGGATCCTTCCTCGCCGTCGGGTTCTTCTTCGCCGTCGGGGTCGGCGTCGTCGATGGCGTGGGACTCCGAGACTGCGGCGACAGCGGGGACGGCGGCGCGGGGCTTGGTGTCGGTGGCGGGGTTGATGGCGGCTGCGCCGTCAGGCACGGGTGGGTCGGTGTATGTGACCTCGGGTGGTGCGGGGAACTATGGTGCGACGCCGTTGAATCCGTCGGCTGGGTGGCAGGTCTCGGCGGGGTCGGGGGAGTTCACCTATTCCTATGACTTCGCGTTGCCGCCGGCTCTGGGTGGGGAGGCGCCGGGGTTGGGGTTGTCGTATTCGTCGGGTTCGGTGGACGGGATGACGTTGGCGGAGAACTCCCAGGCGACGCCCGCGGGTCTGGGTTGGGATCTGTCGACGTCGTACATCACTCGGGACTATGGCTCGTGTGCGAAGGATGGCAACCCGGCCAAGGGTGATCTGTGCTGGATCACCAAGCAGAACAAGCTGGTCGACCGGTTGAGGTTGGTGATGGGCGGGAAGTCGTCGGTGCTGGTGTTTTGGAAGCAGATGCACGACCAGCAGTCGGACCGTGACGTCGACGTGTATCGGATGCGGCAGGACCCGGGGTGGCGGATCGTCCGGTTCTCCCACCTCGATGGTGCGGCGCCGATGGACTATCCGTTCACCAACCCGGACAACAACGAGGAGGGTTTCCGGGTCGAGACACCGGACGGTTCGACGTACTGGTTCGGGAAGCGGGCGGGGGCGTCGAACTCGGTGTGGACGGTGCCGGTCTTCGGCAACGACGCCGACGAGCCGTGCCATGCCTCGTCGGCTGCGGCCTCGTGGTGTCAGCAGGCGTGGCGGTGGAACCTGGACCTGGTCACCGATGGGTTCGGCAACCGGGTGGAGTACGACTACGCCAAGCAGACCAACTACTACTCGCGGTGGGCGAGCTATGCCAACAAGCAGGTCTATGACCGGGGCGGCTATCTGTCGAGGATCTCCTACGGGTTCACCCAGTCCCCGGACCATGAGGGCGACCAGATCGCCCGGCAGATCGTGGACATCTCCACGCGGGACCGGTGTGTGCAGAAGCTGGAGAACCCGGAGGCGAGCTGTGATGGTCCACGGGCCACGCCGGGCAAGTGGCCTGATGTGCCCTCGGACCTGATCTGTGATGCCAACGACCAGTGCGACAACGCCTCGCCGTCGTTCTTCTCGACCAAGCGGTACTACCAGGTCAAGACCAAGACGGTCCAGGGCAGGTCGTCGCCGAACACGCGGCTGGTGGACACCTACACGCTGGCGCACACGATGCCCGACCCCGACGGCTCGGGTGGGAGCAATCCTGATGAGCCGGATCTGTGGTTGAACCAGATCCTGCACACCGGCAACGCCGGGGGTGCGGATACCTCGGTGCCGGCGGTCAACTTCAACGCGGTCGCCTTGCGGAACCGGGTGGCGCTGTTGGGTGGCAGCAACCGGACGATGTTCAAGTTCCGTGTTGACGAGGTCCGCAACGAGACCGGTGGGAAGGTCCAGGTCGTCTACGGTCATGGCGGCACGGCCTGCGACACCGGCTACGTCGATGGCCGGGATCGGTGGGACTCCTCGCGGGAGTGCTTCCCGCAGAAGTACGCCCCGCCGTCGGGCAGCGCGCATTGGGAGTGGTTCCACAAGTATGTCGTGACCCGGGTCGCGTTGTCCGATGTCGCGTTGGGCTACCAGCTGGGCATGGGTGCGGGGCCGTTGAACAGCCCGGCCCGGATGCGGGTATACGACTACGAGTACCGCGGCGACCCGGCCTGGCGGTACCTGCGCTCGCCGAACACCGATGATGCCGAGGAGTCGTGGAACGACTGGCGCGGCTACGCCGAGACCATCATCCACACCCGCAAGGTCAACGACTCCCAGCAGATCGTGTCCGGAGACCTGTCCCAGCGGCGGGTGCTGGTGTTTCGGGGGATGGCGCAGTCGAAGAAGAACAACAACAACGACTACGGCGACGTCAAGCTGGACACCGTCGAGTACGACTCGAACGCCAACGAGCCCGTCGACCACGGCTACTTCCAGGGCATGGTCGCCGAGGAGGGTGTGCGCGACCAGGATGGCTCGTGGCGGACCCGGACCTACCACGACTACTCCCCGATCAAGACCGTGGACTCCGGCGACACTGTGGACGCCCGGATCGTCGGTGAGACCGAGACCCGCTACCACGTCCGGAACGGCTCGGACATGCTGACCCGGACGGTGAGCACCGACTACAACGACTTCGACGATGTGGTCCGCAACGTGCTGATCGGCACGGTCGCGAAGGTGACCGACCACTCTTATGGCACCACCCAGACCACTGGCGAGGAGACCCGCTGCACCACCACCAGCTGGGAGGCCGGCATCAACGACGGCTGGGTCCAGGCAGCCAAGGAGACCACCAGCTATGACGGAGGCTGCAGCGGCGCCTTGGCAGCCAGACAGCAGTGGTTCTACGGTGACGAGGACCCGACCGACCCGCTGGCGCCGGGCACTGATCTGGAGCGTCCGGCCCCAACCGCGATCCGCACCCAGCTCATCGCCTTGAACACCGTGCCCGGTGCGCCGGAATGGTCGACGGTGAAGACGAAGTACGACACCTATGGCCGGACCACGAAGACCACCGACCCGCTGGGCCACGTGGTGGACACCACCTACAACAACGGCTCCAACAGCGGTTCGAACACCCAGCACGACCTGCTCACGATGGTCACCACCAGCGAGCCGCTGACCCATGGCCAGACCGCGGTCAACCTCACCGAGCTGGGTCCCTACCGGGGGCTGCCCAACCAGGTCACCGACGCCAACGGGCAGGTCGCCAAGGTGTCCTATGACGGGCTGGGCCGGTTGACCGAGGTCCGCAAGCCCGGCAACCACACCGGCGATCCGAGCATCGCCTACGCCTACCAGGTCTCAGCCACCGCACCGTCCTCGGTGGTCACCACCGCCCGGCGCACCGACACCGTCAACGACACCACCCGGGTCTTCTACGACGGCTGGGGCCGAGAGCTGGAGACCCACACCGACTCGGTCAACGACCCAGGAGAGCGGCTCGTCGCGGCCACCGGCTACGACGCCCAGGGCCTGGTCGCCTACAGCTACCACAGCGTGCGGACCACCACGCCAGGCGTGCTGTTGAACCGGTCGATCGGCGACGTGGCCGACAACGCGCGCGGCCTGGACATCACCGAGAACACCTACGACGCCCTGGGCCGGACCGTGACCAGCAAGGTCTACGGACTCGACAGCGCCGGCAACATGGTCACCAGCTACGACTACGCCGGCAACCAGACCACCGTCATCGCCCCGACCACGACCACCGGCGCCACCAGGACCTGGTCCGACGGCTGGGGCAACACGCTGCGCCTCGAGCTGGCCAAGGACCACGACGGCAACGGCAACGCGATCGGACAACGGGCCGACTACACCTACGACGCCGCCAACCGGCTGACCAAGATCACCAGCGACCTCACCGAGGCCACCGGCGACAGCCCGGTGTCGTGGACCTACGGCTACGACATGGCTGGCCGGCGGACCACCTCGACCGACCCCGACACCGGCACCACCACCTACACCTACGACCCGGCCGGCAACACCACCAGCGTGGAGACCTCAGAAGACCCCAAGGTCGCCACCAGCTACGACAAGCTCGGCCGGCCCACCAAGCGGTACCTCGGCGACGAAGGCGCCACCACCGTCGCGGACGAGGACCTGCTGGCCACCTGGGACTACGACGCCGCCACCGGGGTGACCAACCCGCTGGGCCGCCAGGTCGCCAGCACCTCCTACACCTCGGCGGGCCAGTTCACCACCAAGCCCACCGGCTACGACAACCGTGGCCGAGCCACCGGCTCGACGACCAGCTTCCCCGCCTCCTGGGTCGGCGGATCCTCCGGCACGACCAGCTACACCGTCGACCTGGACTACAACAACCTCGACCAGGTCACCAGCACCTCCTACCCCGCGGCGTTCGACCTGCCCGCCGCGACGGTTGCGACCAGCTACACCGCCAGCGGCGACGCCTACAACAAGTCGACCTACACCACCACCGCCAACCCGGCCGCGGTCACCACGCTCGGGTCTGCCGGCTACAGCGACCGCAACCAGCCGACCAGCCTGACCAGCAACGGCGTGCCCAACACCGTGGGCAGCACCACGCTGAAGCGGACTTATGCCTGGGAGACCAGGACCGGGCGGCTAGCCGGCCTGACTGCGAAGAACACCACCGACCCCAACAGTCCGGTCACCATCGCCGACTACGCCTACACCTACTACCGGTCGGGGAACCCGACCACCATCACCAACACCGTGCCCGCCGCCGGCGGCGGCACCGCCTCGGGACAGTGGTGCTACACCTACGACTGGGCCGGACGGCTCGCCACCGCAGCAACCGGCCTGAAGACCCCCAACACATCGTGTCTGGCACCCAACAACCAGACCGAAAGCGACGCGATCCTCGCAGCCACCGGCGCGCAGGCGTACCGCCTCGAGTACGGCTACGACGTGGACAAGCTGACCAGCGTGACCGCCGGGCAGCCGAACACCCCGGGCACCGACACCGCCACCTACACCTACCACACCGGCGGCCACCAGGCCGAGCAGATCACCACCCCCGCCGGGATCGCCGACGCGATCGGGGTGCCCACCGACGGGAACCTCGCCTACGACGACCAGGGCCGCATCACCACCTGGACCCCCGACACCGGGCCCGAGCTGTCCTACGGCTACGACGACCAGGGCAACCTCGCCCAGACCAGCACCATCACCGGCGACTGGAACACGACCGCCGACGACGGCGACACCCGCACCACCAACGCCTACGACACCGACGGGATCCGGGTGCTACGTCGCCACACCGTCCGCAGCCTCGACGCCGAAGGAGATCCGGTCGACCAGACCACCTCCACGGTCTACCTCGGCGACCTCGAGATCACCCACACCCCCGCCACCGACACCGATCCGGAGTCAGTGACCGCGACCCGGCACTACACCACCCCCGGCGGCACCCCGCTAGCCGACCAGAGTGTCATCAAGACCGGTGCCAGCGCCGCGGTCGAGACCTGGACCTGGTTGTTCACCGACCCCCAACACTCCATGCGGGCCACGATGACCAACACCACCGCCGCGGCCATCGAGACGTTCGACTACACCCCCTACGGCGACCCCGTCGGCGGGAACGACCAGTCCACCCTCCCCGGCGAACGGGGCTACCTCGACCACACCCACGACCCCGGCGGCGACATCCGCCTCGACCACCGCACCTACGACCCCACCCTCAACATCCTCACCACCCCCGACCCCATCCTGATCGCAGGCAACCCCCAATCCCTCAACCCCTACGCCTACTCCCTCAACAACCCCATCGCCGGCACCGACCCCTCCGGACTCTGCCCGCAGACAGCCCAAGCCATCTGCCCACCCGCCGTGCCCGGCGGCCCCAGCGGCCAGCCATCAGGAGGTGGAGGCACGCCCGTCTACACCGGGGGAGGCGGGACCTTCCCGGGAACAGAGGACGGTAGCCTCCGGAACAACAGTCACCGTCGTCAGCGACGACTCCTCCGAGCCCGAAGTAGAGCACGGACCCTTCGCCCAGACTCGCGTGCCACCAGGCTTCGACTACGAGCACTTCGCCAGCAGTTCAGATGAGTTGAAGGACGGTTTCCTTCACCCCTTCGGCAACTGCGTGTTCGACATCCAGATCAACGGATGCACCGGAGCAGCCCTCAACGTCACCGGGCTGGCAGGCCTGGCAGGCCTCATCCGCCACGGCGCACTCAAAGCCCTCGAACGACAGGCTGCGAAGGAGTCCGGCACTACCCTGGCCGCAAACGCACTACCCACCCTGCCCAAGGCACTATCCGGCGGTGCGGCTGATACGTACGTGTACCTCGGCGCGAACAATGGCAAGAACGTGTACGTCGGGATCACGAACAACCTCGCGAGGCGGCAGGGCGAGCATGGTGCTCGGTTCGCGCTCGACCCGATCACGTCAGCACCGGTGACGCGAGGTCAGGCGCGGGCTATTGAGCAAGCTCTGATCGTGCGGAATCCGGGCTTCCAGAACGTCCGGAACAGCATCTCGCCCAACCACGCCTACTACGACGACGCCGTGTCTTGGGGCGAGTCCTGGCTCAAGCAGAACGGGTTCTGATGGCTGACGTCACGACGAACATCCATGTCCTGAGGCCCTCACGGAAGGCAGTGAAAGCGGGCGATGTCTTTGCCGTTGGGCTGCCCGAGGCGAGTTACATCTTCGGCCGGGTCGTTTCGACCGAGGCGCAATGGACGCTTGCGATCGGCGCTGACCCCGCGATCCTGATCTACCTCTTTCGCGACAGGTCGGCGACAAAGGTGATGCCCGATGAGGCTGTTCTCCGTCCCGACCGGCTGCTCGTTTCGCCGATCATGACCAATCGCATGGCATGGACTCGCGGTTACTTCGAGACGCTGGGGAACATCCCGCTTGGCGCCAACGACGTTCTGCCCCGGCACTGTTTCCTCAGCGGATCACGAGGCAGGTACTACGACGACTTGGGCAACGAGCTCGCCGGTCCGATCGAGCCGGTTGGCGACTACGCCCTTCACAGTTTCCGTACGATCGACGACCAGATAAGCGATGCGCTTGGCATTCCCCGGGTTCCTGAGGACACCTGATGGTCAAGTGGGTTGTCGGGGTTGTGGTCGCGATCGTCGCGGCGCTGTTTGCCGTGCCAGCGCCGGCTGGGGCCGACCTCTCGACGGCGACCGTTACTACGTACATCTACGACGCCCCGGTCTACGACAAACTTGAGAACTGCACCGCGGCCGAGCGAGGCCCGCCGGGTGCGGGTGAGATCAACGCCACCCATGACGTCGCCGACCTCCGGTCGCGCGGCACTTCAGCGCGTGCGGATCGGCCCGCTACTCCGGCGACCACCACCTACGACTACCCCACGACGCTTGTGCAGGTTGCGTCGGCTACAACGACGACGGGTTCGCAGCTTGCGGCTACTAACGGGGACCCTTCGTCGCGTCGATGGTCTCGTGTTGCCGCAAACGCACTACCCACCCTGCCCAAGGCACTATCCGGCGGTGCGGCTGATACGTACGTGTACCTCGGCGCGAACAATGGCAAGAACGTGTACGTCGGGATCACGAACAACCTCGCGAGGCGGCAGGGCGAGCATGGTGCTCGGTTCGCGCTCGACCCGATCACGTCAGCACCGGTGACGCGAGGTCAGGCGCGGGCTATTGAGCAAGCTCTGATCGTGCGGAATCCGGGCTTCCAGAACGTCCGGAACAGCATCTCGCCCAACCACGCCTACTACGACGACGCCGTGTCTTGGGGCGAGTCCTGGCTCAAGCAGAACGGGTTCTGATGGCTGACGTCACGACGAACATCCATGTCCTGAGGCCCTCACGGAAGGCAGTGAAAGCGGGCGATGTCTTTGCCGTTGGGCTGCCCGAGGCGAGTTACATCTTCGGCCGGGTCGTTTCGACCGAGGCGCAATGGACGCTTGCGATCGGCGCTGACCCCGCGATCCTGATCTACCTCTTTCGCGACAGGTCGGCGACAAAGGTGATGCCCGATGAGGCTGTTCTCCGTCCCGACCGGCTGCTCGTTTCGCCGATCATGACCAATCGCATGGCATGGACTCGCGGTTACTTCGAGACGCTGGGGAACATCCCGCTTGGCGCCAACGACGTTCTGCCCCGGCACTGTTTCCTCAGCGGATCACGAGGCAGGTACTACGACGACTTGGGCAACGAGCTCGCCGGTCCGATCGAGCCGGTTGGCGACTACGCCCTTCACAGTTTCCGTACGATCGACGACCAGATAAGCGATGCGCTTGGCATTCCCCGGGTTCCTGAGGACACCTGATGGTCAAGTGGGTTGTCGGGGTTGTGGTCGCGATCGTCGCGGCGCTGTTTGCCGTGCCAGCGCCGGCTGGGGCCGACCTCTCGACGGCGACCGTTACTACGTACATCTACGACGCCCCGGTCTACGACAAACTTGAGAACTGCACCGCGGCCGAGCGAGGCCCGCCGGGTGCGGGTGAGATCAACGCCACCCATGACGTCGCCGACCTCCGGTCGCGCGGCACTTCAGCGCGTGCGGATCGGCCCGCTACTCCGGCGACCACCACCTACGACTACCCCACGACGCTTGTGCAGGTTGCGTCGGCTACAACGACGACGGGTTCGCAGCTTGCGGCTACTAACGGGGACCCTTCGTCGCGTCGATGGTCTCGTGTTGCCACAAACGCTGGATCGAAGCTCCTGTCGCCGAGTTCGCTAGCGGACGAGGTCGCGAACGCCACAGGCGGAGTCCTCAAGACGAACAAGGGCGGCTTCACCGTCGAGATCCCAAACGGGAGCCGAGGCATCACGGTTCGCGTCATGGAACGTGGAGGGGCGCGGACCAACTACTACCGAGTGAGTGTTCCCGGCAAGGCGACCTACACGGTTAGGGGCGAGGCATCCACCGACGCTGCCCTGACCCACATGGACATCGGTGAGTCATCACTGAGCGACATCCTCTCGATCATCGCTCGAATCCAAGGAGGCGGCTGATGTCCACCACGGACGCCCTCTGGGGCGGGCAACTCAAGGCAGTCGGCTTCGACCCGGTTGTGCACAGCCTCACGCTCCAGATCGACGTCATTGACGGGGGCGTGAGCACGACCTACGACCTGGAATGCTCCGGCGTTTCTGGCCTGCGGTTCACGAACTCCATCCCCGATCCGTGGACCTACGCCGAAGTGACAGAGGTTCATACCGGCCAGACGACGGCAGGACAGTGGACGGTCGAATTGGTTCTGTGGTCTGAGGACTGCGAACTCGTTTGCACGTGCGATGCCTTTGTCGTGATTGAGCACTCATGAACCGACTCCTCGCCATCGTCGTCGCCCTTCTGACCGCGTGGCTCGGGCTTGCTTCACCTGTCGCAGCCGCAGGCGCTGCCGAGTCGCTGGGGCAAGCCCAGACCTACACCTACGACTGCCACACGCTCGCCAACCTGCACACGCAAACCACTAGCGAGCGTGGGCCACCGACGACGTGGGACGGAGGCTTTACCTACGACGCAGTCGACCGTTGGTCATGCGACTCTTCGGCATGCCCGGACACCATCGCCGGCAGCGTCCACACCAACTACGACGACATCACCCGTTCTGCTCGGGTGACCGCGGTCAGGACCACGACCACGGCGACCGCATGGCCTGCGTCGGAGATCTCTGCGCTCTCTGAACGGGCGAGTGCCACAAACGCAGCAACCCGTGCTAACATCGCTGGTGCCCGGTTCGCGCAGAAGTCCTACAGCGAGATGTTCAGCAGCGGCGGGCGCTTCGCGGGTCAGAGCATCGACGATGTCGCTGGTTCGTTGAGGTCGGGGGCCTTGTCTCCGAAGGACGTCCCGATCGATGTCATTGTGCGAGACGGGAACTCCCTGATCCTCAACACCCGCTCGTCTCAGGCGCTCATCAGAGCGGGCGTCCCGCGGTCGTCGTGGAATGTGATCGATCGGACCGGCCAGGCTGCCTATGAGTCTCGACTCACGGGTCAGCTCACTCGCAACGGGCTGTCGAGCTACGGGACGGAACTGCCGTGAACTCGACCGCGGTCAAGCGGGTGATCGGGCCGCTCTCTCCGCCACCGTCCGCGTACACCGAGGACGTGGTGTTCAGCCATCCCGGCGGAGACGCTGAGTTGCGATGCCGCTATGAGCGGAACGGCTCGATGTACGTCGGTGGCCTGCGGTTCCGCCGAGTGCGCGCCTACCGATTCCGTGCGGAGGGGCACTGCACGCCGTGGCACATCGAAGACGCCTACGACACCCTCGTTGAGGTCGAGCAGTCCGAGTGGATCGGCGAACTGCTCGCGGCCGAGCCGAGCGAGACTTGGGGACACTGGAAGATCCGGCACTTCCTGATCTACATCGATGGTGCGGGCGCCTACGAGGTCGCTGCCGAGGACGTCGAGTGGCTGCCAGAGGCATCCGCTTCGTGAGTTTGAGCGACGTCGACCTGGGCCGGGCCGTCTCTCATGCCTTGCGCCACGAGCCATGGCTCTATGAGCTGGAGTTGGACGAGGAGGGCTGGGCTCCGGTCGACCAACTGATTGCTGCACTGCGCGAGAAGGACGGCGACTGGGAGGCCGTCGACCGCGCGGCCTTGGAGCGGATGATTGCAACAGGGGCCAAGCGCCGTCACGAGTTTGACGGCGACCGCATCCGGGCGCTCTACGGTCACTCGGTACCCGGACGCATCCATTGCCGTCAGGCGACGCCGCCCGCGCGACTGTTCCACGAGACGGCGCCGGAGACCTGGGTCGAGATCCAGGCTCACGGGCTGTTGCCGATGGGGCGCCAGTTCGTGCACCTGTCCGTTGACCGCGAGACCGCCACATCGGTCGGCAGGCGCAAGAGCCCTGATCCGACCATCCTGGCGATCGACGCGCGTGCAGCAGCGTCGGCCGGGACGGCGTTCTATGAAGGCAACGAGCTCGTGTGGCTCGCCGACTGCATCCCGGCTCGATTCATCGCGCCCGAGGAGTAATCAGCTGGTCTGGGCGAGTCGGCGGGCCTGGTGGCGCAGGAGCGCGCCTTCGATGAGGGCGCGGATGCTGTTGCGTTCGTCGGGGTCGAGCTGGATGGGAGGCGCTCGGCCCGTCATGGACCCGCGCCAAGCACCGACGCGCCGGGGGCGCAACGATGAAGCTCGTTCGGTACGCCGACCACTTCCTCGTCCACGGAGCCCCCGCCGATGCCGAACCGCTGTTCGGCGAGGTCGCAGCGGTTCTAGAACCGGTTGGCTTGCGCCTATCGGAAGAGAAGACCCAACTGACCCACATCGATGACGGGTTCGACTTCCTCGGCTGGCGCATCCAGCGCCGAACACTGGCAAGGACCTGGCGGCGTCAGGAGAACGGTTTACACCTATCCATCGAAGCGCTCGCTGGCTTCGATCAAGGCCAAGATCAGACTCCTGACCCGCCGAGCAGCCCACCGCACGCTCGCAGACCTCCTGCGCCGCCTCAACCCGACGATCAGGGGCTGGTGCAACTACTTCCAGCACGGGTATCCAAGCGGACCTTCTCCTACGTCGATCACTTCGCCTTCTGGCGGATCGTCGGCTGGCTGAAGAAGCGCCACCCCAAGCTGAACACGCACACCGTGGTCCGCCGCCACCGGGGCGCTTCAGACTGTTAGATCGAGGGCATGCGCTGCTTGACAGGTTTCGAGTGCTGGGAGGTTCCGGTGTCACCTATCCCGGAGACTCCGTCGAGGCTCAGCCAGGGGACTCGCCGCAAGTACTCTGAGGTCATGACAGCTCTTGGAGACCGTCGAGGCGGACTCTGGCCAGAACGAGGTCGACGCAGCCTGGGACCTCGAGACTGCGAAGCGGATCGACGACATCCGCAGCGGCAAGGTCGCGATGATGACCTGGGATGAGATGAAGGCCGAACTGGAGGCCGACCGCGTAGCGAGACGCGGGTGACGCTCGAGCACTTCCGTCGGCGCTTTCACGCGAGCGTCAGCCCAACTGGCCCAGCTCAGCGAAGAGCGCCTGGTTCAGCGAGAAGGCGGCCCGGACCTCGTCGACCACAGTGTCCCGCTCAGTCGGAGCGAGCGGAAGGGCGTCGAGGCGGGCGCGGTAGGCGTCCTTGTAGGGCTTCGGCTTCGGGATCGCTGGGAAGTTGTAGAACGCGACACCGTCGCCAGCGAGACCGAACTCGCGGGTGAGCATCCGGCCGACCACCTGGCCGCCGGACAGATCACCGAGGTAGCGGGTGTAGTGGTGGGCAACGTAGCCGCCTCCTGCGGCCAGGTCGACACTGGCGCGCACTCGCGCCGCATAGGCGGCTGCCGCCGGCGAGTCCACCTCCCGGGCACCCCCCGGTGACCAATAGTCGAGGTCGGCGTCGATGGCGGCGAGCCGGTCCAGGGCTGGGTCGAGGACCGCGGCAACGGCCGGCAGGTCCCGGTGTGCCTGCCCAACCGACTCCAAGGCGGCGTACACCTCACGCAGTCGGAGCAGGTAGGCGGCGTACCCCTCAGCCCCGACCTCACCCGCCACCAGGCGAGTCATGAACGGAGAGTCCTCGGCGGCCTGATGCTCCAGACGAGACCCCTCCCGCAGGGCAACCGACAGTGGCCGGTCGATCGGCAGCGACCCAACTCGATCTCCAGCGGCCCGATCGGCGGCAGCCTGATCGACGGTGACCTGATTCGCGGTGGTCATGGCATAGCTCCCAGCATGGTGTGGACGAGTGGCGGTCTGCCGCGAGGTCGTCATTTTATCGACATCTTGTCAACATCATACTGACAAGGCGTCACTACGTGGACTCGGTGACCAAGGTACACCTAAATAAGGTTAGCCTTACCTGAAACCTCCCCACACCAGAAGGTCCTCCCCGTGTCTCAGCACGCCCGCGCCGCGCGGCTGCTCGCCTCCGGCCTGCTCGCGCTCGCCCTCGGCGCCTGCGGCCTGAGCGGACCGGACTCGAGCCAGGAGGTCAGCAGCGCCGGCAGCCGGACCAGCGCGGCCCCCGAGTTGGCGGCGACGACTCCACTGACGGACCCGCGCGACTGGACCGGCCCGACGAGTGCGGTCGTCGAAGACCCCGAGGTGCACCCGGTCGCCGACGACCCGAGTCCGCATCTCCCGGTCACCGTCACCGATGCCCAGGGCACCGAGGTCACCATCACGGACACCAGCAGGATCCTGGCTCTCGACATCTACGGCACTCTGTCGCGGACCGTGTTCGAGTTAGGCCTCGGTGATCGCGTGGTCGGTCGGGACATCTCCACCCAGTTCGCCGAGGCCAAGGACCTCCCGCTGGTGACCCGTGGCGGCCACGACCTGAACGCCGAGGCGATCTTGGCGCTCGACCCGACGGTGATCCTCACCGACACCTCCCTCGGCCCCTGGGACGTGGTGCTGCAGATGCGCGACGCCGGCATCCCTGTCGTCGTGCTCGACTCCCACCGCGGGCTGGACAACGTCGGCTCCCTGACCCGGTCCGTCGCCGAGGCGCTTGGTGTCCCTCAGGCCGGCCGCAAGCTGGCCCAGCGCACCGAGACCGAGGTCGACGACGTTCGACAGCAGATCGACAAGGTCGCACCCCGATCATTGGCCGACAAGCTCCGCACGGTCTTCCTCTACGTCCGCGGCAAGAGCGGCATCTACTACATGTTCGGCGAGGGCTCGGGCGCGGACTCGCTGATCAACGCCCTCGGCGCCTACGACGTCGCCGACGAGATCGACTGGTCGGGCATGCGCCCGATCACCGACGAGGGCATCATCGCCGCCCAGCCCGACGTCGTGCTGATGATGACGGATGGGTTGAAGTCCGCGGGCGGCGTGGACGGGCTGCTCGAGCGACTGCCCGCGCTCGCCCAGACTCCGGCTGGGGAGAATCGCCGCTTCGTCGACATGAGCGACAGCGAGATCCTCGGCTACGGCCCGCTGACCGCCCAGGTGCTCAACGCGCTGGCCGTGGCGATCTACGCGCCCGAGGCGGTCTCATGACCGCCGTCGCCAGCCAGGCGCTGGCCGTTGGCACCACCCGAGGCCGGGTCGGCGCCACCCTCTTGCTCAGTGGCCTGACCATCGCACTGCTGGTCGCGGTCGTGATCTCGGCCGGGCACGGCCAGCTCGCCATCCCACCGGCCGAGGTGCTCGGGTCGGTGCTGCACCGGCTCGGTCTCGATGTCGGGCCGCTGCCCGCCCACCCGCAGGGCGACAACACGCTCTGGGAGGTGCGCTTCCCCCGGGTCACCATGGGTGCGCTGGTGGGGGCATCCCTGGCCACCGCAGGCGCGCTGATGCAGGGCATCTTCGGCAATCCACTCGCCGAGCCCGGCGTGGTCGGCGTCTCCTCCGGTGCTGCGGTCGCCGCCGGCGCGGTCATCGTCTTCGACGTCGCGTTCGTCGGCACCTGGACGGCACCGGTGGCCGCCTTCCTCGGTGGGTTGGCCACCACGCTGCTGGTCTATGTGCTCTCCCGCGACGCCGGCCGCACGGAGGTCGTCACCCTGGTGCTGACCGGCGTCGCCCTCAACGCGATGACCAGTGCCGGGCTCGCGTTCTTGATGTTCCTCGGCGACACCCAGGCGCGCGAGGAGATCGTCTTCTGGACGCTCGGCAGCCTCAACGGGTCGCGCTGGGAGTACGTCGCGGTGGTCGCGCCGCTCGCCTTGGGCGGCATCCTGCTCGCCGGCCTGCTCGCCCGCAAGCTCGATCTGCTGGCTCTCGGCGACCGTGCCGCCCGGCACGTGGGTGTCGACGTGGAGCGGCTCAGGCTGACCGCCATCGTGCTGGTCGCCGTGCTCACCGCGGCGGCAGTCTCGTTCTGCGGCGTGATCGCCTTCGTCGGCCTGGTGGTGCCGCACCTGATCCGGATGGTTGCCGGACCAGGGCACCGACTGCTGGTTCCCGCCAGCGCGCTGGGTGGCGCCCTGCTGGTGGTGCTGGCCGATCTCTGGGCGCGCACCGCGGTCGCGTACGCCGACCTGCCGATCGGCATGCTCACCTCCCTGGTGGGTGGACCGTTCTTCTTCTGGCTGCTGCGGCGTGCCCGCCGTACGGCTGGAGGCTGGGCATGAGCGCGCCACACGCTCCCGGATCGGGCGCCCACCTGGTGGCCCGGTCGGTACGCGTCCAGATCGACGGGACGGAGATCCTCAGCGGCGTCGACCTGGATGTCCGCGCCGGCGAGGTGGTCGCACTGGTCGGACCCAACGGCGCCGGCAAGTCGACGCTGCTGGCCACGCTCGCCGGCGACATCGCTCCGACGTGCGGCACCGTCGAGCTCGACGGACGCCCGGTCCATGACTGGGCAGTCCGCGCCTTGGCGCGCGAGCGCGCGGTCCTGCTCCAGAAGCAGGGACTGGCCTTCGGCTTCCACGTCGAGGATGTCGTGCGGATGGGCCGCGCACCCTGGCATCGCACACCGCGCCAGGACGCCGATGACGAGGTCGTCACCGCCGCCTTGCTGCGCGCTGACGTCGCATCGCTGGCCGAACGCCTCTTTCCGACGCTGTCCGGCGGTGAGCAGGCGCGCGCGTCGTTCGCCCGGATCCTCGCCCAAGAGACTCCCGTTCTGCTCTTGGACGAGCCCACCGCAGCCCTGGACATCCGCCACCAGGAGGCACTGCTCACCGCGTGCCGCGAGCTGGCCGACACCGGCTGCGCCGTCGTGGTCGTGCTGCACGACCTGACCCTCGCGGCGGCGTACTCCCACCGGATCTGCCTGCTCGCCTCGGGTCGAGTGCGCGCCGACGGTCCACCGGCGACGGTGCTGACCGCAGCCCTGCTGAGCGAGGTCTACGAGCATCCGGTCGAGGTCCTCGACCATCCCCACGGCCCCGTGGTCGTGCCGGTCCGACACGACCATCTGTCCGCAGCGCCTCGATCGCTCCGGGCCGAGGAGGTCTCATGATTCACCGTGCGATTCCCCGTGCGATTCCCCGGGCGATGCTCATCCTCGCGCTGCTCGCAGGCACCGTCTTAGGCAGCATCGGAGCGGGCAGTCCGGCTCAGGCCGCCTCGCGGGTCAGTGTGGCGGGCACGGTCAGCGCGACTTCCGCGACGCAGCTGCGGGTGAGCGGGAGTGGCTTCCAGTCGATCAAGAACGGTCACGGCGGGATCTACGTGCTGTTCGGCACGGTCCGAGGAGGCTGGAAGCCCAGCCGGGGCGGTGCGGTCGGTCGCGACTACTTCTACGTCCCCGACAGCGAGACGGGGAACAACCAGGGCTACCAGAAGTACGTCGCCTTCCCCGGCTCGGACACCGCCAGCTCGGCCAACGGAGGCGTGATGTCCGGCGCGGGCGGCTGGTCGACGACTCTCAACGTGCCGGGGCCGACCTTCCGGGCCTACGACCGCGACGGGAACGTCAAGACCATCGACTGTCGCAAGGTCACCTGCGGGGTCATCACCATCGGCGCGCACGGGGTGGTCAACTCTCGCAACGAGACGTTCACCCCCGTCTCGGTGTCGGCGACGTCGACGACTCCGTCGTCCTCACCGTCGGGCTCCCCCACCGCCGACGACGGCGCCTCGGGAGAAGCCGACCAGGGCAGCTCGACGGCTCCCACCGGCAAGCCCAGCTTCGAGATCGACCGCGCCTCCGCTGTCGCCGGGCGGGTGCTGGCGTTCGCCGGGTCCGGACTCCCGGCTCGCAGTCAGGTCTCGGCCGTCCTCGACGACGGTGTCACCGCCGCCGGGCCGTTCCTGGTCGGTGACGACGGCCGGCTCACGGGAGTGATCTCACTGCCGGCCGACCTGGATCGAGGCACCCACGAGTTGCGGCTCTATGGCATCGAGAAGCCGCCGTCGGTCAGGTTCGCCGTGGCGGCCGCCACCGAGCCGGTCCAGGCAGCGGACCCGACCGAGGTTGCCGCCAGCACGAGCACCAGCGACCGAGCGGCCATCCTCTTCGCGGTCGGCGCCGGCCTGGTCCTCGCCCTCGCGTTGGCGCGGCTGTTGCTCCTGCGACGTCGGAGGTCCAGCGATGGCCACTGATCCCCGCCGCCACCTGCGGCAGGCGCTGGCAGCCCTAGCCGCCGTGGCCGGCGCCACCGCGCTGGTCGTCGGCGGCGCGCTGACCGTCTCGGTCGAAGCAGCCGATCCCGCCCCCGCCGCTGCGGACGATTCCACCAGCACCGCAGCCAGCACCCCGACCGCGACGGAGTCGACCCCGCCCGCCGAGACCTCCGATCCCACAACCACGCCGACCAGCGACCCGACGGACTCGGCCAGCCCGACCGCGCCGACGACCTCACCCACGACTGAGCCGAGCAGCGAGCCCAGCACTGATCCGACCACCGGTCCCACCGAGGTGGACGACGCCGTGCTGCGGTGGGGGATCAACAACGAGTCGAACAATCGAGCGTTCGCTCCCGACACCTTCAACTTCTTCTCCGCGGGCAAGATCCCCGACCCCGGCCAGGGCGGCACCACCATCGAGCGGTCAGACTGGCACGCCCGATCCGGTCAGGTCGAGATCCAGAAGTGGAACGGATCCAGCTGGCGCCGAGCGACCTGGGGCGGGCTGAGCACCGACAGCACCGGAGCGCCGTTGGGTGCACCCACTGCCGGCACGTTCAGCAACCACCAGTTCGTCTTCTCCGGCGGCGCCGGGACCGTCGACCCGACCGCCGGCACCGCCCACGTGACCTGGGCCGGCGACGTCACGGTCCTCTACTACTCCGGCATGTCCTTCTTCTACATCTCCAACCCGGTCCTCGACATCGCCGACGGACACGGCCAGCTGACCGGCACCGTCAGCGGCTTCGCCTCCTCGGTGGAGGACACCAGCATCTGGGCCCCGGTCCCGCCGGCGACCGTCGTCCTCGCCGATCTGCCGAAGGTAGACCTCGGCGACGACACCGGGCTCTCCGCAGACCCCGCCTACCTCGGCGTGAGGATCAGCGGTCTGCCCCAGGTGACCACTGGCGCCTCGTGGGGCGCGTTCCCGAAGACCTTCGTCGCCTTCATGGACAAGCTGGGCACGGCCGCCTTCTGGTTCTCCAGCGGCGCTTCGACCGACGCCTTCAAGGTGCCGCTGCCGATCACCGTGGGCTGGGACGGCTCACCCAGCGAGCTGCCACCCTCCACCGCGCCGACCACTCCGCCGATCGAGCAGCCCACGCCGCCCACCGCCAAACAGCCACCGCCCCCAGCGGAAGCCGCGCCGCCAGGGGACGCACTCGCCCCGGCGCCGCAACCCGCGGCCGCTGCACCGGCTCTCGCCCTCCCGGGTCGTCCGGACACCGCAGCAGTCGTCTCGCCGACGGTCGTCCAGGTCGCGAGCACTACCCAGACCCATCCGGGCTGGTGGATCGGGGGCGGGTTCCTGCTCTCGGCCGCTGCCCTCCTCCTGGTGCCCGGGGCCTCTCGGGCACGCACCACCGCATGACCCACGAGCACCACCTCCCCACGAAAGGAACCCAGCATGTCCACACTGACCGACGGCACACGCCGCCGCACGACCCGGAGCCTCTCCGGGCTCGTCGCAGCGGCGGTGGTCGCCACCGGAGTGGCTTTCACTCCGGCCGCTCCCGCCTCCGCGGCGCCGGCCACGGGCGAACTGAAGTGGAAGATCTCCCAGCAGTTCGTCACCTCGATGCCAGTGCACACCTTCACCGACGGCGCGAGTCAGGACACCGACGGGGTCGTCAGCTTCCCTGACGCCGCCGGGTCCTACGACACCGGCAGCGGCGACGCGACGGTGTCCTACTCCGGCTCCGTCACAGGCACGTTCGTGAATGGCGACACCGAGTACTACCACGTCACCATCGCCGACCCGACCGTGACCGTCGACGCCGACGGCAGCGGCGAGATCAGTGCCGTTGTGTCGGCTGCGAACGTCGCGTTCGGCCCTAACGCCGCCGCCAGCACCGATCCGGCGCGGGTCGTGGTGACGACCTTCGCCGACGGATCGTTCTCCAGCGACACGGGCACGCGCAGCTTGGCCGCCACCCCCGACTGGGGCGGCGTCCTCCCGGCCAACAGCGCGACCGCTACCGACCTGGGCATCGCTGCGGATCGACCCGTCGAGGGTCAGGCCTTCGCACCAACGTTCCTCGCTCAGGTCACCCCAGGCGTCCGGGCACACTTCTACGCCAGCGGAGCAGCCAGTGACGCCAACAAGGCCCCGGCTCCGTTCGTTGCCGCCGCGAACCCGACCGTCGACATCACGACCCTGTCGGTGAGCTATCGCGGCGGAGTAAGCCTGAAGGTCGCCGGTGAGAACTTCTCCGGAGTCACCGAGCCCGGCGACGACGGCGTCTACGTCGGCGTAGCACCGGCCGGCGGGCTGCCCGATGTCTCCTCCCCTGACGGCATGGAGGCGTTTGCCGGCGCTGCCTGGGTGCCCGCGGCCGCGATCACCGACGGCACGTTCACCACCACTCTGAACCTGCCGACCGACAAGCTGGACCAGAAGACGTCGTACTCGCTGTACACCTGGCAGGCGCACACCCACTCCAACCCCTCCCAGGACACCGAGACAGCGGTGAGCATCGACTGGGACAAGCTGCGCGGACCAGCCGAGGTGAAGGCCAAGGTCACCAAGGCGCCCCATCCCACCAAGAAGGGCAAGCTCAAGGCGACCGTGGCAAACCCGAACGGCAAGACCAAGCCGACCGGCAAGGTCGAGGTGGACGTGCTCCGCAAGGGCCACGTCGTCAAGCGGCTGAAGGCCAAGAAGCTCACCGCCGGCAAGGTGACCTTCACGCTGCCGAAGCTGGCCACCGGGAAGGTCCAGTTCAGGGTGGTCTATCTCGGCTCGAAGACCTTCAAGCCGGCGAACACGACCATCTCGCACAAGGTCACGCGCCGGTAGGTCACTCGGCGGTAGCACCACCTGGCCGCCACGGCGCGGGGGCTCGGGCCCTCGCGCCAGCGGTCAGCGGTCAGCGGTCAGCGACCGTCGGTGACACCGACGGCTCGGAGCACGAACGCCTGGATCTCCCGGGCCGGGAGGTGACGGGGGCCGAGGCAGGCGTGGATCAAGGACACCGTGGCGTCCAAATCGTCGACCATCAGCACTCCGGCGTCCCGGCCCTCGGTGAGCAGACCGCGGAGGACACCCTCCACGTCGAGCACATGGTCCCGGATGGCGATCCGGCCGGCCGGGGAGAGGGCGCCGTACAGCTGGGTGCCGAGGCCCATATGGAACCGCTCGCCGGCCTGCAGCTGGTAGCCGACGTAGACCCGCAGCCGCTCCACGACGTCGTCGGCCGCCTCCAACTCGGCCCGGAGCTCGTCGAGGTAGCGGGCCGTCTCCTCGGTGGCGAAGCCGACGGCGACCGCCTCCTTGTCGTGGAAGTGGTGGTAGATCGCGGTGCGCCCGATCCCGGCTCGCTGCGCGATCTGCGCCATCGACACCGCGTCGTAGCTCCGCTCGGCGACCAGCTCGGCGAACGCCTCGAAGACGCGCCGGTGCACCAGTTCGCGGTGTTCCGCGAGGGAACCGGCAGCGATCCTGGGCACCAGCGTCCTCTCTGTCTGGCCGACAGCCGCGGGCGGGCGCGACGGTCCGTCGCCCATGGTCCCACACGGAGGGCCCGGGGACAGGTGCACCGATTGGCCCGAAACGGCAGTCCTCGCCTCGGCTACTGGTGTGTACGGACGGCATATGTGACCTACGCACCAGTAGCCCGGTTCACGGCCCCGTCACAGCTGCCCCACCGACAGCCCGCAACCGGAGAGGTTGCATCCGACTTCGTCAAGAGACTCGATCTGGTCGACGAACCCAGAGAGGCTTCTCAGTCCAGGGCCGCGTTGTAGCGGCCGAGCGCGGAGACGAACTCCTCCAGCTGCTCGTCGGACCAGTCACCCAGCCCTGCATCGAGCCACCGGCGCCGCTCCGCCCTGACGGCCTCCAGTCGGCTCACTGCATGGGGAGTCGGACCGACCAGGAAAGCGCGGCCGTCGTCGGGGTCGGGGTGCCGCTCGACGAGGTCAAGACCCTCCAGATGACGGAGGTGCCGGCTGATGGCGCCCTTGTCGATGGCGAACCGATCGACCAAGGTGGTCGCTCGCACCGGCCCTTTCTCGGCCACGAAGGCCAACACCAGGTACGACGCGGGCGCCAGGTCGGGATCCACGCTCTGGGCCCGCTGACCGATCACTCGCTTGACCCGACGGATCAGCACGCCGACCTCGGATTCGAGCGTGGTCAGCAGGTCGGCACGGACGGCACCGACCTTCGTCGCCGGGTCCGTTGCCGCGTTCATCACCGGGCACCACCGGGCTGGTCGACGCCGAGCTCGGCGGCCACCTCCGGGTTGAGCTCCTCCGCGTGCAGGATCGTGGTCCGGAGCGGAACCTCACGGATGAACAGCACGCACACCAGCGCGGCCACCGCAAACGGCGCGGCCACCAAGAACAGGTGTCGGGTCGCCTGCCCGAAGGCGTGCTCGAAGAGTTCCCGCACCGGCTCGGGCAGCGTGCCGAGGTCGGGGATGGAGTGGCTCTCCGCGCCGTCCTCGACGGTGATGCCCATCGCCGTCAGCCCCTTGGTCACCGTCTCGGCCACCTGATGACTGAGCACGGCACCGAGCGCCGAGACACCGATCGATCCACCGATCGACCGGAAGAAGGTGACCACCGAGCTCGCCGCCCCGAGATCTGCCTGCGGGGTGTTGTTCTGCACGGCGAGGACGAGGTTCTGCATCGTCGCGCCGAGCCCGAGCCCGAGGAGGGCCATGAAGATGCCGACGAAGACGAGTGAGGTGTGCTCGTCGATGGTCGCGAGCAGCGAGATGCCGACGATGACCAGGACCATGCCGCCCACCAGCCACGGCTTCCACCGACCGACCTTGGTGATCATCCGGCCCGAGACGATGCTGGAGACGAGCAGCCCGCCGACCATGCAGATCGACATCAACCCAGCCCGGGTTGGGGACATGCCCCGGGACAGCTGGAAGTACTGGCTCAGGTAGACCGTGGAGCCGAACATGGCGACCCCGATCAGGATCGAGGCAGCCGTGGACAGACTGGTGGTCCGGTCGCGGAAGAGCCGCATCGGGATGATCGGCTCGCGGGCGACCTTCACCTCGACAAACACGGCGGCCGCGAGGACCAGGATCCCGGAGAAAACCAGGCCGTAGCTGACACCGGAGGTCCACGCGAACTGGTTGCCCGCCAGCGAGACCCAGACGAGCAGAATGCTCACGCCACCGACGATCAAGGTGGCGCCGAGGTAGTCGATGTGCACCTCGCGGCGTGCGACGGGCAGGTGCAGCGTCTTCTGCAGCACCACAAAGGCGAGCAGCGCGAAGGGCAGGCCGACGTAGAAGCACCACCGCCAACCGACGGTGTCCACCAGCAGACCACCGATGAGCGGACCGGACACGGTCGCGAGCGCGAACGTCGCGCCGGTGTAGCCGTTGTAGCGGCCACGCTCGCGGGGCGGAACCATGCTCGCGATGACGACCTGGACCAAGGCGGTCAGGCCACCGACACCGAGACCCTGCACGGCGCGGGCGGTGATCAAGACCTCCATGCTCGGCGCCGTGGCCGCGATCAGGGAGCCGACCGAGTAGATCACCAGCGCGACCTGCACCAGCAGCTTCTTGGACAACAGGTCCGCCAGCTTGCCCCAGATCGGCGTGGTCGCCGTCATGGTCAACAACGTCGCCACGACCACCCAGGTATACCCGGTCTGGCTGCCCTGGAGATCTGCGACGATCTTCGGCAGCGCGTTGGACACCACGGTGCTCGACAGCATGGCGACGAACATCGCCAGCAGCAGGCCGGTCATGGCCTCGAGCACTTCGCGGTGGGTCATCTGGCCGGACGCCTCTGGGGGCGCGTCGGTCGTTCCGATGGGTTGGGCCTGGGTCACGGGGTCTCGCTTCACGCTGAAGATAATGTTGTCGTGGTCAACAATATTCCCGAATCGTTGACCAGGGCAACTTTTAACCGGATTGGTGTGCGCGGCTCGTCGACGGCCCAGCGTCACCACCTGTCAGCGCTCGACCCCACCGACGATCGAGCCCGGGCATGCAGCGACCCGCGGGCGTGGTCTCGTTGGGAGACCGCTCCGGGGGGACGTGCCCCGGATCGCCCGCGGGTCGGGTGACTGCTTCGGGATTCGCCAGCAGCGCCGCACGGCGCTGTGGCCGGTCGCTGCTAGCGGGCAGCCACCTCACGCGTCCTTGAAGATTCCATCTGTTGGACCACCTCCCTTCCCGTGTCCGACCACCGTAGGTCCCCGGGCGTTCCGCATCAACCAGTTTCCCTCCTCGAGGGCGCTTGAGGATCAGCCGACCTCGACGGCAGCGAACTGGGACTCGTAGAGCCGGGCATAGGCGCCACCAGCGGCCACCAGCTCCTCGTGGGTGCCCTGTTCGACGATCGCCCCGTCCTCCATCACCAAGATCAGGTCGGCGTCGCGGATCGTGGAGAGCCGGTGGGCGATCACGAAGGAGGTGCGGTCGGTGCGTAGCGCCGCCATGGCGTGCTGGAGGAGCAGCTCGGTGCGGGTGTCCACCGAGGAGGTTGCCTCGTCGAGGATTAGCAACGCCGGCTCGGCCAGGAAGGCGCGGGCGATGGTGACCAGCTGACGCTCGCCGGCCGAGAGGCTGGAGCCCTCGTCGTCGATCACCGTGTCGTAGCCATCGGGCAGCGCATGCACGAACCGATCGACATAGGTGGCCCGCGCGGCCTCGAGGATCTCCTCCTCGGTCGCGCCAGGGCGGCCGTAGGCGATGTTGTCGCGGATCGTCCCGGTGAACAGCCAGGTGTCCTGCAGCACCATGCCGGTCTGCTCGCGCAGCACCGAGCGTGGCAGGTCGGCGATGTCGACGCCGTCGAGGGTGATCCGTCCTGCGTCGACCTCGTAGAAGCGCATGATCAGGTTGACCAGGGTCGTCTTGCCGGCGCCGGTCGGCCCCACAATGGCGATGGTGTGGCCGGGCTCGGCGACCAGGGACAGGTCCTCGATCAGCGGGCGGTCGGGGTCGTAGGAGAAGGAGACATGCTCGAAGCGGACCTCGCCACGCGCCTCCGGCGGCAGCGCCTTCGCGGGCGTCCGGTCGGGCTCCTCCTCACGAGCGTCGAGAAGCTCGAAGACCCGCTCGGCCGACGCCACGCCCGACTGCAGCAGATTCATCATCGAGGCAACCTGGGACAGCGGCTGGCTGAACTGCCGGGTGTACTGGATGAACGCCTGCACGTCACCCAGGCTCATCGCGCCGCTGGCGACGCGCATGCCGCCGAGCACGGCGATCACCACGTAGTTGAGGTTCCCGATGAACATCATGATCGGCATGATCAGCCCGGAGACGAACTGCGCACCGAACGAGGCGCGGTAGAGCTGCTCGTTCTCCTCGCCGAAGATGCGCTCCGCCTCGGCCTGCCGACCGAACACCTTGACCAGGTGATGGCCGGAGAAGGTCTCCTCGATGTGGCCGTTGAGGACGCCGGTACGACGCCACTGGGCGACGAAGAGCCCCTGCGAGCGTTTCATCACCGTCCCTGCGGCGATCATCGTCACCGGGACGACGATCAGCGCGACCAGCGCGAGGGTCGGGCTGATCCAGAACATCATCACCAGCACCGCGACCACGGTCAGCAGCGAGGTGAGCAGCTGGCTCATCGTCTGCTGCAGGGTCTGGCTGATGTTGTCGATGTCGTTGGTGACGCGCGAGAGGAGCTCGCCGCGAGGCTGCTTGTCGAAGAAGCCGAGCGGCAACCGGTTGATCTTGTCCTCGACGTCGGAGCGCATCGCGTAGATCGTGCTCTGCACGACGTCGTTGAGCAGATAGCCCTGCAGCCACCCCAGCAGCGCGCCACCGACATAGATGCCTAGCACCAGCAAGAGCACGTGCCCGACGGCGCCGAAGTCGACGCCCTGACCGACCACGACGTCCATGCCCGCCACCATGTCGGCGATCTGGTCGTGGCCCGCATGCCGCAGCATCTGCACGACCTGGGCCTGGCTGGTGCCCGCGGGGATGCCGCTTTCGGCCAGCTTGCTGCCCATCAGGCCGTTGAAGATGAGGTCGGTCGCGCGACCGAGCACCTTGGGTCCGATCGAGAACAGCACGACGGAGCAGATTGCCAGCAGCACGACCAGGGTCGCCTTGACCTTCTGCGGCGCCATCCGGCGGACCAGTCGTTTGGCGGAGGGGCCGAAGGTCATCGCCTTCTGACCGACCATGCCGCCGCCCATCGGCCCGTGACCGGGCCCGCCGCGCATGCCGCGTGAGTCGATCCGCTCGGTCTGCTTCAGGGTCTCGCCGTTGCGGTCACTCACGCCGCCTCCTCCGCGGTGAGCTGGGACGCGACGATCTCCTGGTAGGTCGGGTTGTCGACCAGCAGCTCCTCGTGAGAACCGATACCGACCACCCGGCCGGCATCGAGCACGATGATCCGGTCGGCGTCGCGGATCGTCGAGACCCGCTGGGCGACGATGAGGACTGTGGCCTCCCGAGTCACTGGCCGGAGCGCCGCTCGCAGTCGCGCATCGGTCGCCAGGTCGAGGGCGGAGAAGGCGTCGTCGAACAGGTAGATCTCCGGACGACGTACGACGGCGCGCGCGATGGCCAGCCGCTGCCGCTGACCGCCGGAGAAGTTGGTGCCCGCCTGTGCGACCGGGGCGTCGAGCCCCTCCGGCAGCGACTCCACGAACTCCTTCGCCTGGGCGATCTCGAGGGCCTGCCAGATCTCGTCGTCGGTGGCATCGGCCTTGCCGTGCTGGATGTTGCTGCGCACGGTGCCGGAGAACAGGAACGCTCGCTGCGGGACCAGCCCGATCGTCGACCAGAGCAGCTCGGGGTCCAGCCGACGGATGTCGACACCGTCCACCCGGACCTGCCCGGCGGTGGCGTCGAAGAGTCGCGGCACCAGGTTGACCAACGTGGTCTTGCCGGCGCCGGTGGAGCCGATCACCGCGACCGTCTCCCCGGGAGCGGCGGAGAAGCTGATGTCGTGCAGCACCGGCTCGTCGGCTCCGGGGTAGGCGAAGTCGACACCGTCCAGCTCGAGCTGCCCGTGCGCCGACAGCTCTCGGATCGGATTCGGATCGGCGACGACCGAGGTCTCGGTGTCGAGCACCTCCTGGATCCGGGCCGCGCCGACGGCCGCACGAGGGATCATGATCAACATGAAGGTCGACATCATCACCGCCATCAGGATCTGCATCAGATAGGTCAAGAAGGCGGTGAGCGCGCCGATCTCCATGTCGCCGTTGTCGACGCGGTGGCCACCGAACCACAGCACGGCGACGCTGGAGAGGTTGACCACGAACATCACCATCGGGAACATCACCGCCATCCACCGGCCGGTGTAGATCGCCACGTCGGTGAGGTCGGTGTTGGCCTTGGCGAACCGCTCGGTCTCCCGAGGCTCGCGAGTGAACGCGCGCACCACCCGCACGCCGGTGATCTGCTCGCGGAGCACTCGGTTCACCTCGTCGATGCGTGGCTGCATCTTGCGGAACCCAGGCACCATCCGGCTGACCACCAGGCCGACGCAAGCGACCAGGATCGGAATGATGACGGCCAGCAGCCAGGAGAGGCCGAAGTCCTCGCGCATCGCCATGAAGGTGGCGCCGACCAACATGATCGGTGCGGTGATCATCAGCGTGCAGGAGGTCAGCACGAGCATCTGCACCTGCTGGATGTCGTTGGTGGTACGGGTGATCAGGGACGGTGCGCCGAACTGTTGAAGCTCTCGCTGGGAGAACTCGCCGACACGATGGAACAGCCCGGAGCGCACGTCGCGGCCGAACGCCATCGCCGTCCTGGCACCGAAGTAGACCGCGCCGATCGAGCACATCACCTGGACCAAGGTGACGGCCAGCATGATGCCGCCGAGGCGCCAGATCTCGCCGGTGTCACCGCGCACGACACCGTCGTCGATGATGTCCGCGTTCAGACTCGGCAGGTAGAGCATCGCGATGGTCGCGATCAGCTGGAGGACGACGACTCCTGCCAGCAGGCTCCGATAGGGGCGCAGGTGGGTGCGAAGCAGCGTGAGCAGCATCAGCTCTCCTTCCGGGCGACGCCGTGGAGCACGGCCTCGGCGATCTGTTCGGGGGTCAGGCTCGCCTGACCGGTCATGCCAGGGTGCTGAGCGCCGTACACCAGGCTGCGCAGGACCAGCGCGGCCACGGCCGGCTCGACCCGGAGCTCGGTCGCGTGCTGCTCGAAGAGCAGGGTGAGGCGCCCCAGCAGCACCTCGTTCGCGCGCGTCAAGAAGCCGGGAGGTCCGGGCTTGTGGCGCTTGCTGTGCTTGATCGGGTCGGCCGCGACCACGGCTTGGCGCAGCGCGATGAAGACGGTGGCGGCTCGGTTGCTGGTCTCCTGCATCCGCTGGGCGACCAGTCGCACCTTGCCCGCGAGGTCCGGTGCTCCTGCGATCAACTCGGCAAACGCCGCGTCTCCCCCGGGCGGGTCCAAGACGTGCTGGGCGACCGCCGCGAGCAGTTGCACCTTGTCGTCGAAGGCCCGATAGATGGTCCCTTCGGCGACGCCGGCCGCCGCGGCGATCTCGCGAGTGGTCGGGACGGTCCCACTCTCCATCACCATGGGGGCCACGGTCGCGACGATCGCCTGTCGGCGCTCTTCCGGCTTCATCGGTTTGGCTCGGGGTGGCACGTTGACCCACTGTAAGTGAGTGAGCACTCACTCACAAGTGGTTTTTCGATCGACCCCGAGCGACTCGGCTCAGGGCGCGAGCGCCGGCGCGCTGCCCGCCGGTGATTACGGCGCCAACCGCTCGGTCGCCCACCCGTCGAGAGTGCGGCGGTAGACCAACCGGTCGTGCATCCGACCAGCCCGACCCTGCCAGAACTCGAAGGACTCCGGCGCCACCCGGAAGCCACCCCACTCGTCCGGCGGGGGGATCACCTCGACGTCGGCGAATCGCACCTCGGCATCGTCGTACGCCGCCTGCAACTCGGCGCGGTCGCCCACCGGCGTGGACTGGTGCGAGGCCCAGGCGCCCAACTGGGCCGGCCGCGGGCGAGCGGCGAAGTAGTCGGCCACGTCGTCACGCGACAACACCGACGCCGAGCCTTCGATCCGGACCTGTCGCTCCAACGGGTGCCAGGGGAACAACAACGAACAGGCTGGGGTCGCGGTCAGGTCACGGCCCTTCCGGGACTGCAGGTTGGTGAAGAACACGAAGCCGGCGTTGTCGTATCCCTTGAGCAGCACCATCCGCGCCGACGGCTGACCGGCCGCGGAGACGGTGGCGATCACCATCGCGTTCGGCTCGGTGAGCTCGGCGGCAATCGCGTCCGCGAGCCAACGTCGAAACATCTCGAACGGGTCGGCGGCCAGATCGCTCTCGTCCAGGCCACCTCGTGCGTAGTCGGCGCGCAGCGCGGCCCAGTCCGGACGAGCGTCGTCGTGCGCCATACCGGCACCCTAGACGTGAACCCAGCCGGATCAGCGACCGGACCACACGTGCGCCCGTTGCGGCCGCGGGGCAGAATGACCCGGATGGCTGCGCGATCCGCAGCTGATCCTCGCGCAACCGAAGGAGTCTCATGACCGCCCCAGATCTCGCGACCACACCCAATGTCTCGAGGCCCGAAGGAGGCCTCGGATGACGGAGGTGCAGCACGGTCTGGAGGGGGTCGTCGCGTTTGCGACGGAGATCGCGGAGCCGGACAAGGAAGGCTCCGCACTGCGCTACCGCGGGGTCGACATCGAGGAGCTGGTCGGCCGAGTTCCCTTCGAGAAGGTCTGGGGTCTCCTCGTCGACGGCAGCTATGACCCCGGCCTGCCGCCGGCCGAGCCCTACAACATCGCCATCCACACCGGGGACGTGCGTGCCGACGTCCAGGCCAGTGTGGCGATGCTCGCCCCGATGCTCGGGATGGGGCAGACCTACGACATCAGCGACGAGCAGGCCCGGCTCGACCTCTCTCGGGTGGCGGTGATGGTGCTGTCGTACGCCGCCCAGGCCGCCCGTGGGCTCGGCAAGCCGGTGGTGGCGCAGCGCGTCGTCGACGAGGGCGACTCCCTGGCGGAGAAGTTCTTGATCCGCTGGCGCGGTGAGGCCGACCCCAGGCATGTCCGAGCGATCGATGCCTATTGGAGCTCGGCCGCCGAGCACGGCATGAACGCCTCCACCTTCACGGCCCGGGTGATCACCTCGACCGGCGCCGACGTGGCCGCCGCGTTCTCCGGAGCCATCGGCGCGATGAGCGGGCCGCTGCACGGCGGTGCGCCGTCCCGGGTGCTGGGCATGATCCAGGAGGTCGAGCGGCGCGGCGATGCGACGTCGTACGTCAAAGAGCTGCTCGACAAGGGCGAGCGGCTGATGGGCTTCGGCCACCGGGTCTACCGGGCCGAGGACCCGCGCGCCCGGGTGCTCCGCAGGACGGCCCGCGAGCTCGGCGCACCCCGCTACGAGGTGGCCGAAGCGTTGGAGAAGGCGGCCTTGGAGGAGCTGCGGGCGCGGCGTCCGGATCGGGTGCTGGAGACCAACGTCGAGTTCTGGGCCGCGATCGTGCTGGACTTCGCCCAGGTCCCCGGGAACATGTTCACCTCGATGTTCACCTGCGCCCGCGCCGCCGGTTGGTCGGCGCACATCTTGGAGCAGAAGCGCACCGGTCGGCTGATCCGGCCGTCGGCGATCTACATCGGCCCGGAGCCGCGGCCCGCCTCGACCATCGAAGGCTGGGACTCTGCCTGGGCGGCGAACTGACGCCTTAGGACGTGCCGCTCACCCGCAACCTCGTTGGCGTCACCCGGGATGCCAGAATGGGCCCGCCGACAATGTCGTCGGGTGCCCGCCCTCGACGCCTGTGAAAGGTCTCCCATGAGTGCCGACGTCCCGGCCATCGCCATCCCCGCCGACCTGCTGCCCGCTGACGGCCGCTTCGGCGCGGGCCCGGCCAAGATCGACCCCGCCCACCTGAGCGCGCTCGCCGCGACCGGCACCTCGTTGATGGGGACCTCCCACCGACAGGCTCCGGTCAGGAACCTGGTCGGGAAGGTGCGAGCTGGTCTTGCCGAGTTGTTCGCGCTGCCCGAGGGCTACGAGGTCGTGCTCGGCAACGGTGGCGCCACCGCGTTCTGGGATATCGCGACCTACGGGCTGATCCGGGAGAAGAGCCAGCATCTGTCCTTCGGGGAGTTCTCCGCGAAGTTTGCGAAGGCCGCGGCCACAGCGCCGTGGCTAGCCGAACCGAGCGTGATCAGCGCCGAGCCCGGCAGCCGGCCGGTCTCCGTCGCGGAGGACGGTGTCGACGCCTACGCCTGGGCGCACAACGAGACCTCCACCGCGGTGATGACCGACGTGGTCCGACCCGCGGACACCGGGGACGCGCTCGTGCTGATCGACGCCACCTCCGGCGCCGGCGGACTGCCGGTCGACGTGAGCCAGACCGACACCTACTACTTCGCGCCGCAGAAGTGCTTCGCCTCCGACGGCGGCCTCTGGATCGCGCTGATGTCGCCCGCGGCGCTGGACCGCGCCGCCGAGATCGCCGCCTCCGATCGGCACATTCCCGCGTTCTTCGACCTGCCGACCGCGATCGACAACTCCCGGAAGAACCAGACCTACAACACCCCGTCGGTGGCCACTCTCTTCTTGATGTCCGAGCAACTGGACTGGATGCTCGCGAAGGGTGGCCTGAAGGGCATGGTGGAGCGCACCACGGCCTCCTCCGACACGCTCTACGGCTGGGCCGAGCGGACGTCGTACACCACGCCGTACGTCCCCGACCCCGCCGCCCGCTCGCTGGTGATCGGCACCATCGACTTCGACGAGGCGGTGAACGCCGACACCGTCGCGGCGGTGTTGCGCGCCAACGGAGTGGTCGACACCGAGCCCTACCGCAAGCTCGGCCGCAACCAGCTCCGGATCGCGATGTACCCCGCCATCGACCCCGCCGACGTCGCCGCCCTGACCACCTGCATCGACTACGTCGTCGAACGCCTCTGACCGGCCGCCTGTGGACAAAACTGAGATACTACGGTCCCGATTGGCTGCTCCTACGGCGGAAAACAGCCAGTCGGGACCGTACTATCTCGAAACGCCGTCCACCCGAGCCTGGATGGCGTCGTGGGTGGCAGCGTCGAAGGCGACCAGACGAGCCTCCTCGACGAGGCTCTCGGTGGTGAGCAGGGTGTCGACGGCGGCGGCGATGGCGTCCTGCTTGGGCCATCCGTAGACCCCTGCGGAGACCAGCGGGAAGGCGACCCGGCGGGCGCCGAGCTCGTCTGCGACGGCTAGGGCACCGGTGTAGCAGGAGACGAGCAGGGAGCGGTCGGTCTCACCTCGGGTGTAGTTCGGTCCCACCACGTGGATCACCCAGCGCGCGGGCAAATCCCCGGCCGTGGTCCAGCCGGCCGCGCCAGTAGCCAGGCCTCGTGGGAAGCGACGGATGCAGTCCTCCAACACCGTCCGCCCACCGCGTCGATGGATCGCGCCGTCCACACCGCCTCCGCCGCGCATCGCGCGGTTCGCGGCGTTCACCACCGCATCCACTGACTGCTCGGTGATGTCACCGTGGACGACCGTCAGCTGTCTGGGCATGACGCCATTGTGCCTTCGACTTCATGGTGTCCTCGCCGAGCCGCTTCACCTCGCAGCGGTCAGCCGGACGCCTGCCGGTCGAGCAGCACGCCCAGCCGCGGCGTGATGCCCCACGCCGCGACCAGGTCGTCGTACTCCTCACGCGCGCCGGGATCGACCCGCCCGCGGCGGACGGCACGCAGCATGGTGTTGCGAGGCGTGTGCCTGCTCTCGACGAACTCGACGACGTCCACCCGATAGCCCGCCGCGCGGAGCAGCGACGCGCGCAACGCGTCGGTGAGTGTGTCGGCGAAGCGCTCGCGCAAGATGCCGTCGCGGACGATCGAGGCGTACGGCGTGGGCGCGGTGGCCCGCCGAAGTTGAGCCGCGACGTCGTGGTGGCAACAGGGAGCTGCGAGGATCACCGGCGCCTGCCAGGAGATGGCGCGGGCGAGGGCGTCGTCGGTGGCGGTGTCGCAGGCGTGCAGGGCAAGCACCACCTCCGGGGCCGGAGTCAGCTCCACCTCGGCGATGCTCTCGGCGACGAACCGGATCGGCTGGCCGAGACTCTCGGCCAGCGCGGCGTTCCGGGCCCGGGAGTCCGCCCTCGTGTCGACCCCGGTGAGTGCGACCGGCAGGCCACGAACCTCGGCGAGGAACCGGTGGGCGACGAAGGTGAGGTAGGCGTTGCCGCAGCCCAGGTCGACCACGCGGAGTGGATCCCCCTCGGTCGGCGTCCGCAGGCGCCCCTTGCCGAGCGCGTCGGTCAGCGCCGCGTCGAGCTGCTGGAGGAACTCCTCGACCTGGCGATACTTCGCCTGCCGGGACGGCTTGACCCGACCGTCCCCCGTCGAGAGGCCGAGGGCAACCAGCACGGAGTCCTCGGGAGGCAGCAGGCGGGTCTTGTCTCGGTCGTGGCCACGCTCCACCTCGACCGGCGCCGTCCGCGCCCGGGTGTGCACCCGAGGGCTGCCCTTCTTGCCCACCCGGACCTGATGGGTCGCCTCGACGGTCTCGACGTGCCAGTTGCCGAAGGGCTCGGCGAGCAACTCGTCCACCGCCGTGGCGGCGGCCGAACCGACCAGGTGGTTGCTGGTGTGCGCCTGAGTGTCGTCGTACTTGGTGACCTGCAGATGTCGGCCGGCCTTGAGGTCGACGTAGCGCAGCTCGACGCGGCGCCACTCCGGGCGAGCAGCACGACGGCGCCCCGAGGCCACCGCTCGCAGCAGCCTCGCCTCGTCCAGCAGCCAGGTGCGCACTGCCGCGAACTCCTCCTGCGCCGGCGTGGTCGACGCCGGCAACGGATCCGTCACCGCAACACCGCGGCCAGGATCACCAATGCCAGCAGGAGTCCCAGGGCGACCGGGATGACCAGGCGGCGGTGGCGCGGATTCACCGCGGAAGTGTATCCAGCGAGAGCGCGGCACGAACGACCTCGGTGACCGGCCTCTCTCCCGCGGCGATCTCCGACTCGGGCACCCACGCGACGGCATCAGTGGTGCCGTCGACCTCCATCACCTGGGGCTCAGCGTCGTCAGGCACGGTCGCGGCGAAGAGGAGATGGATGCCGTGATAGTCCTCGAACCGGCCCGACGGCGCGGTCCCGGAGAAGTGCAGGTCGTGCACGTCCAAGAGACCCCCGACCGCGCACGCGACGCCGCACTCCTCTCGCACCTCTCGGGCCAGCGCCTTAGCCGGCGGCTCTCCGTGGTCGATCCCGCCGCCCGGCAGGGTCCACTCGCCGGAGTGGTGGCCGCGCTCGGAGATCCGGGTGAGCAGGATGGCCTCACCGCGTCTGATCACCGCGTAGGCAGCGATCCGTTGGAGCTGGAACGGCTGATGGTCCGAGAGTGCCTCCACGACCAGGGGCACCACGGGGACCTCCCCATCGAGGATCTTGGTCAACGGCTGCCAGGCTGCCTCCACCGTCGATCCGTCGACCTCGACCACTCGCGGCTCCGGGGCATCGGTGGCCACCCAGCCGTCGTAGACCAGCCTCAGCGCGTGAGCATCGACGCGGATCCCGCCCCGCCAGACACCAGGCAAGTGGGCTGAGTAGACCCTGGCCGTCTCGGACACGTCGGCGGTCAGACCGGTCTCTTCGAAGATCTCACGAAGGACGGCCTCGCGCGGGTGCTCTCCGTGTTCGACGCCGCCTCCGGGCAGAGTCCATCGTTCTTCAGCGGAGATGCGGGGCGAGATGCGGCACAGCAACAGGTGTGCGTCGCGCAGGATCACGGCGTACGCCGCGACGCGCTGTTGCTGAGGGAGGCCGGCCACCACCCCAACCTAGCGGGATGGGTGCGCACCACTGTCGACGGATAGCGGACCGCGCGGCGTGAACCCTCATGCTCACGTGGGTTGCGGGCTACCGGACAGGCGGACTGTCGCCACCGGGAAGGAAGCGCCATGCAGCCCGGTCGAGGAGGTATCCCCTCGGCAGAGCCGTCGATCCGATCACGAGCGGACAGCGGGCCCGGTCGATCAGGAGAACGGCGCCCGCGCGTCCCGCGCCTGGGAGTGCCGACCGGCCCAGCGCCACACTCGTGCTGCCCGGTCGCGGTCGGCGTCGGTGACCAGGTTGCCCATCCAGCGCAGGGCCAGCGTCATCAGCCAGTCCGAGCGCATGCCGACCGGCCCGAGTGCCGGTAGCAGCCGCGGGATGGTGACGAGTCCGGCCAGGCGACGCGCGATCGAGAAGCTTCTCCCCGTAATGGTGCCGCAACACCGCAGGCCAGAGCGTGCCCAGGTCGGGCGGGTCGTCGACGAATGTCTCCGCCACCAGCCGACCACCTTCCAGTCCGTAGTCGATGCCTTCACCGTTGAGCGGGTTCACGCACGCGGCCGCATCGCCGATCAGTGCCCAGTTGCGGCCCGCGACCCCGGAGACAGCGCCGCCCATCGGCAACAGCGCCGACGTGCTGGCCCGCAGGTCTCCGGTGAGCGCGAAGTCGTCGCGTCGCTGGGCGGCGTAGTGCTGCATCAACGGACGCAGCGCCACCTCGGCCGGTCGCTTCTGGGTCGCCAGCGTGCCTACCCCGAGATTCACCTCGCCGGTGCCGAGCGGGAAGATCCAGCCGTAGCCGGACAGCACCTCGCCGTCGGTCCCGCGCAGCTCGAGGTGGGAGCTGATCCACGGGTCGTCGCTCATCTCCGAGGCGACGTAGGAGCGGCCGGCGACGCCGTACACCGTGTCGCGGTGCCACTGCCTGCCCAGCATCTTCCCGACCGGCGAGCGGACCCCGTCGGCAACGACCAGTCGGCGGCAGGCCACCTCGAAGAGCCGGCCGTCGCGGAGGAACTCCACGGCAGTGACCCGGTCCCCGTCTCGGCGGACGCTGATCGCGCGGGATCCGTCGAGCCCGGTGGCACCGGCCTTGAGGGCGGTGGTCCGCAGGTGGTCGTCCAGCTCGGTGCGAGCGACGGCCGAGCCCCAATCGGGCAAGGATCCGCCGGGCCAGGGGAGCAACAGCGTCTGACCGAACCCGTGTGCGCGCAGCCCCTGGTTGACGGTGTGGGCGCGCAACCAGTCCTCGAGTCCGAGCCCGATCATCTCCGCGATGGCCCGCGGGGTCAGCCCGTCGCCACAGGTCTTGTCCCGCGGGAAGGTGGCCGCATCGGTGAGCACCACGTCCAGGCCGAGCCGCGCCGCCCAGGCCGCAGCGGCCGATCCTGCCGGACCCGAGCCGACGACTAGTACGTCGGTGCTCAGGTCTCCGCCTCGACCGTGCGGCGCACTCGACTTCGCTGGACCAGCCACCTCGAGATTGTCTCAGCCAGCACCGAGACGGCATATTCCGAGGGGACAGGTCGTCTCGCCTCGAGGCACGTCGGCTCACTTTCCGAATAGGGTCGGCAACCGCGATAGATCTATCTTTCGCGATAGTCGCGCTTGCGCTACTATCTTCGGCGTGGATCCGCGAGGCGAGCTGTTCGACAGCCTGGAGAGCTTCCTGCGGCAGTTGATCGGCATGGTGGAGTCGGAGGGTCTCACCTTCCTGGCGGACATCGAACTTTCCTTCACCCAGGTCCGCACCACGATGCTGCTCGCCTGCTCTGGGCCGTTGCCGATCCGCGCGGTCGCCGACCATCTCGACCTGTCGGTCCACGCCGCAGGTCGCAACATCGACCGCTTGGTGGAGCTCGGGATCCTGGAGCGGCGGGAGAACCCCGACGACCGACGGGTCAAGCTGGTCTCGCTGTCCGTGCCCGGGCTGGAGATGGTCGACCAGCACCTCGCCGCCCGGCGGCGGGCCCTGCGGGCCTTCATCGAGCAACTGCCCGGCGAGCAGGTGGACGCCTTGGCCAGCGCCCTTCGGCCGATCCTTGCCGCCGACTATCTGCACTCACGGCGGCCGGTCCCGACGCTCTAGAGCCTCCTTGCGCTCCCCTCACCCGCGCACTTCACATCCCACCAGCCTCAGACCAGAGAGAAGAGAGAACTATGTCCAGCACGACCGATCCGAGCGGGGCGCCGCCTGGCGGCCAGCTCGCCGATGACGACGACAAGATCACTCCGGCCATCCTCAAGGTCGCCGGCGTGGTGGTGCTCGGCTCGATCATGGCGATCCTCGACACCACGGTCGTGAATGTCGCCCTGCCGACGTTCCAGACCGAGTTCAACGTCGACGAGTACTCCACCGTCGCGTGGGCGATCACCGGCTACACGCTGGCTCTGGCCGCCATCATCCCGGTCACCGGGTGGGCGGCCGATCGATTCGGGACCAAGCGCCTCTACATGATGGCGCTGACCCTGTTCACCCTCGGCTCGGTGCTCTGCGCCACCGCCTGGAGCATCCAGTCACTGGTTGCCTTCCGGGTCCTGCAGGGCCTCGGCGGTGGCATGCTGATGCCCCTCGGCATGACCATCATGACCAAGGCGGCCGGACCCCACCGGATGGGCCGGTTGATGGCGATCCTCGGCATTCCGATGCTGCTCGGCCCGATCCTGGGCCCGATCATCGGCGGCTGGCTGATCGACTCCGTCTCCTGGCACTGGATCTTCCTGATCAACCTGCCGCTCGGTGCCATCGCCATCGCCTACGCGTTCTTCGCCTTGGCACCGGACGCCCCGGAGCCGAGCGAGAGCTTCGACGTGATCGGGATGCTGCTGATGTCGCCCGGCCTCGCACTCTTCCTTTACGGCGTCTCGTCCATCCCCGGGGAAGGCACCATCGCCGCCACGAAGGTTCTTGTGCCCGGGCTCCTCGGCGCCGCGTTGATCATCGGCTTCGTCTTCTGGGCGTTCCGTCCGGAGCACCCGCTGCTCGACCTGCGGCTCTTCAAGGACCGCAACCTGACCGTGGCAACGGTGGTCATGTTCATGTTCGCCGGCGCGTTCTTCGGCGCCCTGCTGCTGGTGCCGACCTACTTCCAGCAGGTGCGCGGTGAGAGCGTCCTGAAGGCCGGCCTCCTGGTCGCGCCCCAGGGTCTCGGCGCGATGGTGACCATGCCGATCGCCGGCGCCCTCACCGACCGACTGCCCGTCGGCCGCATCGTCCCGTTCGGTTTCATCGGCATCCTCCTCGGCATCTCCGGGCTCGCGCTGAGCACCGACCCGGGCACGCCCTACTGGCACATCATCGCCTGCCTCTTCGTGATGGGGCTCGGCATGGGCGCCACGATGATGCCGATCTTCACCTCGGCGTTGAAGACGCTGCGCACGCACCAGGTAGCCCGCGGCTCGACCCTGATCAACGTCATCCAGCAGGTGGCCGCCTCGGTCGGTGTCGCCGTGATCTCGGTCATCCTGACCAACCGGGAGAACGCCTCCGAGGCGGTCCGGGCGGCGCGCTCACTCGCCGAGGCACAGGGTGCCGGCATCCAGCCACCGGACTGGGCCGTGGCGGTCATGCATCAGCTCGGCGACGCCTTCCAGGCGACCGCACTGTCCGACCTTGCGGGCGCCTTCAGCACCGCCTTCTGGGCGGCCGCCGCCGTGCTGGTGGTCACCTTGATCCCGGTGGCCATGCTCCCCCGCAAGCACGAGGAGTCGCACCTGCTCGACGACGAGGCCGGCTCACCCGGCCCGAGGGTGATGCACTGAGTTCGGAGACAGTACGGTCCCGATTGGCTGCCCTGAGCCAGGACTGTGGACAGCACCACGGTGGAACCGCGCGTTGGCGGGTTGCTGGTCGCTAGTGGTGGCGACCGACAGGGGCAGCCACGCCGGGGTGAGCACCGCCCGTGGCTGGGGTTCGTTGCCGGGTTGCTGGCGCTTGCCCCGGCTTCGCGGTGCGGCCGGTGGGCGTCTGCTGCGGTCTTCTTGCGTCTCCTGCTCCTTTGTGGGTGCTGAGTGCCCGGTCTACTGGACACTCAGCACCCACAACAGCGCACCAGACGGGCCGGCATGCAGCCGAAGGCGACGGCCCACCTTCTCGCATAGCTGCTCTGTCGGCGAGCACCCCAGGCGACCAGCACCCCGGCCGCGGCCCCTCTCCACGGATCCAACCTAAGGCCGCACGAAGTCCAGCCAATCGGGACCGTACTATCGCCCCAACGCCGGCGACGAGGCCTCTGCCGACGTCGACTGGGTGGCGAGACTCAGTGGGCAGGCCGCCGATACGGCTTGTGGCTGAGCAGGTGGACCTTGTGCTTGCGGCAGCCGGTGGTCGGATGCTTGACGTACTGCGAGTGCGTCTCGTTGGGCAGATAGACCCGGAAGCCGTCGACGTGCGCCGGGCGGCACAGCTTGCGTGGATAGTTCTGCGCCACCGTCTCTTGGATCGGGCTGACCAGGCGCTGCCCGGGCTGCACGACAAGGCTGCGCACGTGCCCGGGGTCCCGGTCGGCTGGGGCGCCGATCTGGGTCCCGTCTCCGTCGCCGACATAGGACACCCCGCCGTAGCCGCCGGTGCGGCAGGCATGGTCGGAGATGTTCTTGATGGCGATCACGCCGTACCGATGACCCATCCCGGCACCACGGCCATGGTAGCTGATCGCCATGTCCGAGCTGATGCAGGCGGCGACTTCTGCGTGACCAGAGGTCGGGCTCGCGCTGGCCACCGCTGGTCCCGCCAGCAGACCGGCGCCTAGCGCCATCGCCGCTGAGGCAGCTGACCAGCACGCTCGTCGTGAGAGATTCATGGTTCCCCCTTCGCGGGGCTCCTTCGGCCCCTCTTGAGGAGAGCCTCGACGGCCCCGTGAAGTTGCGGCCGCCGCCTGAGAATCCGCGAAGAACACAGCACTGCGGGCCGACCCCGGGAGGGGCCGGCCCGCAGCGGACGAGCGTCAGCTCAGTTCTGGTAGGACCCGAAGTCGAAGTCGTCCAGAGCAACGGCCTGAGCCGCGCCGGCGGGACCGAACTCGTAGTCGTAGGAGTCGTACCCGGTGACGGAGTACGCCGCCGCGCGAGCCTCCTCGGTCGGCTCCACCCGGATGTTGCGGTAGCGCTCCAGGCCGGTGCCGGCGGGGATCAGCTTGCCGATGATCACGTTCTCCTTCAGCCCCAGCAGGGAGTCGGAGCGACCGTGGATCGCGGCGTCGGTGAGCACCCGAGTGGTCTCCTGGAAGGAGGCCGCCGAGAGCCAGGACTCCGTGGCCAGCGAGGCCTTGGTGATGCCCATCAACTCCGCACGACCCGAGGCCGGCTTGCCGCCCTCGGAGACCACTCGCCGGTTCTCCTCCTCGAAGAGGGTCCGGTCGACCAGATCGGACGGCAGCAGGTTGGTGTCACCCGACTCGATGACCGTCACCCGGCGCAGCATCTGTCGGACGATGATCTCGATGTGCTTGTCGTGGATCGACACACCCTGGCTGCGGTAGACCGCCTGAACCTCGTCGACCAGGTGCTGCTGGGCCCGACGCACGCCGAGGATCCGCAGCACCTCCTTCGGGTCGGGCGTGCCGACCGTCAGCTGCTGGCCGACCTCGATGTGGTCGCCGTCGTGGACCAGCATCCGAGAGCGCCGCGAGACGGGGTACTCCTGGACATCGGAGCCGTCGTCGGGAGTGATGATGACCTTGCGGGCCTTGTCGGTCTCCTCGATGGTGACCCGACCGGTGACCTCCGAGATCGGCGACAGGCCCTTGGGCTGCCGGGCCTCGAAGAGCTCCACCACACGGGGCAGACCCTGGGTGATGTCGTCGGCCGAGGCCACACCACCGGTGTGGAAGGTCCGCATGGTCAGCTGGGTGCCGGGCTCACCGATCGACTGGGCGGCGATGATGCCGACCGCCTCACCGATGTCGACGAGCTTGCCGGTCGCCAGGGAGCGGCCGTAGCACTTCGCGCAGGTGCCGGTGCGAGCATCGCAAGCCAGCACGGAGCGGACCTTGACCTCCTCGATGCCGGCCTCGACCAGCTCACCGATCTTGATGTCGCCGAGGTCCTCGCCGGCCACCGCCAGCACCTCGCCGGTCTCGGGGTGGAGGATGTCCACCGCCGAGGTCCGGGCATACGCCGCGGTCTCGGCGTTGTCGTCCTTGCGGACCACGCCGTCCTCGCCCCGCACGCCGATCCGCTTGGGCAGGCCACGCTCGGTGCCGCAGTCCTCCTCACGGATGATGACGTCCTGCGAGACGTCGACCAGGCGCCGGGTGAGGTAGCCCGAGTCGGCGGTGCGCAGGGCGGTGTCGGCCAGACCCTTGCGGGCACCGTGGGTCGAGATGAAGTACTCGACCACGGACAGGCCGTCGCGGAAGTTCGACTTGATCGGCCGCGGGATGATGTCGCCCTTCGGGTTGGCCACCAGGCCACGCATGGCCGCCACCTGGCGGATCTGCATCATGTTTCCGCTGGCCCCGGAGTCGACCATCATGTAGATCGGGTTGCTCCGGTCGAAGGTCGACTCCATCGCCTTGGCGACGTCGTTGGAGGCTTGTGTCCAGATCTCGATGAGCTCCTGCCGCCGCTCGTCGTCGGTCACCAGACCGCGCTCGAACTGCTGCTGGACCTTGGCCGCCTGGGCCTCGTAGCCCTCCAGGATTGTCCACTTCTCCGGCGGCGTCACGACGTCGTCGATGGAGACGGTCACGCCCGAGCGGGTGGCCCAGTGGAAGCCGGCATCCTTGAGTGCGTCCAAGGACGCGGCCACCTCGATCTTGGTGTAGCGCTCCGCCAGGTCGTTGACGATGGCACCGAGCTGCCGCTTGCCCACCTCGAAGTTCACGAAGGGGTAGTCGGCCGGCAGCGCCTCGTTGAACAACGCCCGCCCGAGCGTGGTGTCCAAGGTGAGCGAGTCGCCCTCGACCTCCATGTCTACGGGGGGTACGACGGCCGCGCCGAACCGGATCTTCACCCGGCTCTGCAGCGCGACCTCGCCACGGTCGAAGGCCATGATCGCCTCGGCGACCGAGGAGAACGCCCGGCCCTCGCCCAGCTCACCCTCACGGTCGGTGGTGAGGAAGAACAGGCCGATGATCATGTCCTGGGTGGGCATGGTGACCGGTCGACCGTCGGACGGCTTGAGGATGTTGTTGGTCGACAGCATCAGGATCCGGGCCTCGGCCTGCGCCTCCGCCGACAGCGGCAGGTGGACCGCCATCTGGTCGCCGTCGAAGTCGGCGTTGAAGGCGGTGCAGACCAGCGGGTGGATCTGGATGGCCTTGCCCTCGATCAGCTGCGGCTCGAAGGCCTGGATGCCGAGTCGGTGCAGGGTAGGTGCGCGGTTGAGGAGCACCGGGTGCTCGGTGATGACCTCTTCCAGGACGTCCCACACCACGGCGTACCGGGACTGGCCGGACGTGGCGCGCTCGACCATCCGCTTGGCGGACTTGATGTTCTGGCTGTGCGAGAGGTCGACCAGCCGCTTCATCACGAAGGGCTTGAACAGCTCCAGCGCCATCTGCTTGGGCAGACCGCACTGGTGCAGCTTCAACTGCGGGCCGGAGACGATCACCGAGCGACCGGAGTAGTCGACGCGCTTGCCGAGCAGGTTCTGCCGGAAGCGACCCTGCTTGCCCTTGAGCATGTCCGAGAGCGACTTCAGCGGGCGGTTGCCCGGCCCGGTGACGGGACGGCCACGGCGACCGTTGTCGAACAGCGAGTCGACGGCCTCCTGCAACATCCGCTTCTCGTTGTTGACGATGATCTCGGGGGCGCCGAGGTCGAGCAGTCGCTTCAACCGGTTGTTGCGGTTGATCACGCGGCGGTACAGGTCGTTGAGGTCGGAGGTCGCGAAGCGGCCACCGTCCAACTGCACCATCGGGCGCAGGTCCGGCGGGATCACCGGGACGGCGTCGAGCACCATGCCCTGCGGCTTGTTGCCGGTCTTGCGGAAGGCGTCGACGACCTTGAGACGCTTGAGGGCGCGGACCTTGCGCTGGCCCTTGCCGGTCGCGATGGTCTCGCGCAGCGACTCGACCTCGGCCTCGATGTCGAAGGACTCCAGGCGCTTCTGGATCGCGGTCGCGCCCATGTAGCCCTCGAAGTACTTGCCGAACCAGGTCTTCATCTCCCGATAGAGCATCTCGTCGCCCATCAGGTCCTGGACCTTCAGCGACTTGAAGGTCTCCCAGACCTCGGCCAGGCGGTCGATCTCGCGCTGGGCGCGGTCGCGGACCTGCTTCATCTCACGCTCGGCACCGTCGCGGACCTTGCGCTTGGCGTCGGCCTTGGCTCCCTCGGCCTCGAGGGTCGCCAGGTCCTCCTCGAGCTTCTGGCTGCGCTCGGCGATGGCCTGGTCGCGCCGCTTCTCGAGGCGCTCGCGCTCCATGCCGACCTTGCCCTCGAGCGAGGACAGGTCGCGATGGCGAGCGTCCTCGTCGACGTGGGTGATCATGTACGCCGCGAAGTAGATGACCTTCTCGAGGTCCTTCGGCGCCAGGTCGAGCAGGTAGCCGAGGCGGCTCGGCACACCCTTGAAGTACCAGATGTGGGTCACCGGCGCGGCCAGCTCGATGTGGCCCATCCGCTCACGGCGGACCTTGGACCGGGTCACCTCGACGCCGCAGCGCTCGCAGATGATGCCCTTGAAGCGGACGCGCTTGTACTTGCCGCAGTAGCACTCCCAGTCCCGGGTAGGACCGAAGATCTTCTCGCAGAAGAGGCCGTCACGCTCGGGCTTGAGCGTGCGGTAGTTGATGGTTTCCGGCTTCTTGACCTCGCCGTGGCTCCAGGTGCGGATGTCTTCCGCAGTGGCCAGGCCGATCTGAAGCTGGTCGAAGAAGTTCACATCGAGCACGGTGGCTGCATTCCTTCGTTAGTTTTTCGAAACATGAGGCTTGTGGACTGATCCCCCGACTGCGGCCCCCGCCGCAGGATCGGAGTCCCGGCGAAGTCTCCGAGCGAGAGCGCCGAAGACTTCGCCGAGGGCGATCAGACTTCTTCGACGGACGACGGCTCGCGGCGGGACAGGTCGATGCCGAGCTCTTCGGCGGCGCGGAACACGTCCTCCTCGGAGTCCTTCATCTCGATGGCAGTGCCGTCCTTGGAGAGCACCTCCACGTTGAGGCAGAGGGACTGCATCTCCTTGACCAGCACCTTGAACGACTCGGGAATGCCGGAGTCGGGGATGTTCTCGCCCTTGACGATCGCCTCGTAGACCTTGACCCGGCCGGGGACGTCGTCGGACTTGATGGTCAACAGCTCCTGCAGGGCGTAGGCGGCGCCGTACGCCTCCATCGCCCAGACCTCCATCTCGCCGAACCGCTGGCCGCCGAACTGGGCCTTTCCGCCCAGCGGCTGCTGGGTGATCATCGAGTAGGGCCCGGTCGAGCGCGCGTGGATCTTGTCGTCGACGAGGTGGTGGAGCTTGAGGATGTACATGTAGCCCACCGACACCGGGTCGGGGAACGGCTCGCCGGAGCGACCGTCGAAGAGGTCGGCCTTGCCGTTCTCCCCCACGACCCGCACGCCGTCCCGGTTGGGCAGCGTCGCGCCGAGCAGGCCGGTGATCTCGTCCTCCTTGGCGCCGTCGAAGACCGGCGTAGCGACCAGAGTGTCGGGGTCGGCCTTGTCCGCACCGATCTCGATCAGCCGCTTCTTCCAATCCGTCGACCCCTTCTCCCCGTGGAGGTTGAGGTCCCAGCCCTGCTTGGCCAGCCAGCCGAGGTGCAGCTCGAGGATCTGGCCGATGTTCATGCGTCGCGGCACGCCCAGTGGGTTGAGGATCACGTCGACCGGGGTGCCGTCCTCCATGAACGGCATATCCTCGATCGGCAGGATCTTGGCGATCACGCCCTTGTTGCCGTGGCGGCCGGCGAGCTTGTCACCGACCGAGATCTTCCGCTTCTGGGCGACGTAGACGCGCACCAGTTGGTTGACACCCGGGGGCAGCTCGTCGCCGTCCTCGCGGTTGAACTCGCGGACACCGATGACCGTGCCGGACTCGCCGTGCGGCACCTTCATCGAGGTGTCGCGGACCTCGCGGGCCTTCTCGCCGAAGATCGCGCGCAGCAGCCGCTCCTCCGGGGTCAGCTCGGTCTCACCCTTGGGGGTCACCTTGCCGACCAGGATGTCGCCGTTGGTCACCTCGGCGCCGACCCGGATGATGCCGCGCTCGTCGAGGTCGGCGAGCAGGTCGTCGCCGACGTTCGGGATATCGCGGGTGATCTCCTCCGGACCGAGCTTGGTGTCGCGAGCGTCGACCTCGTGCTCCTCGATGTGGATCGAGGTGAGGATGTCCTCTTGCACCAGGCGCTGGCTGAGGATGATGGCGTCCTCGTAGTTGTGTCCCTGCCACGGCATGAACGCCACGAGTAGGTTGGTGCCCAGCGCCATCTCGGCGTCGTCGGTGCACGGCCCGTCGGCGATCGGCGAGCCGACCTCGACCCGGTCGCCCTCGGCGACCAGCGGGCGCTGGTTGATGCAGGTGCCCTGGTTCGAGCGGCGGAACTTCTGCAGCCTGTACGCCGAGTAGGTGCCGTCGTCGTTGGTCGTCTCGACCAGGTCGGCGGACACCTCGCGGATCACGCCGGCCTTCTCGGCGGTGACGACGTCACCTGCGTCGACGGCGGCGCGATACTCGATGCCGGTGCCAACCAGCGGGGCGTCGCTGGAGATCAGCGGCACCGCCTGACGCTGCATGTTCGCGCCCATCAGGGCCCGGTTGGCGTCGTCGTGCTCGAGGAACGGGATCAGCGCCGTGGCCACCGAGACCATCTGGCGTGGCGAGACGTCGACGTAGTCGACCTCGTTCGCCAGCACCTCGGAGACCTCTCCGGCCCGCTGGCGGACCAGGACGCGCTCCTCGACGAACCGGCCGGCGCTGTCGATCGCCGCGTTGGCCTGGGCGATGACGTAGCGGTCCTCGTCGTCGGCGGTGAGGTAGTCGATCCGGGTGGTGACCTTGCCCTTCTCGACCTTGCGGTAGGGCGTCTCGACGAAACCGAACGGGTTGATCCGACCGTAGGAGGCCAGCGACCCGATCAGACCGATGTTGGGACCCTCGGGAGTCTCGATCGGGCACATCCGGCCGTAGTGGCTGGGGTGCACGTCCCGGACCTCCATGCCGGCCCGGTCACGAGACAGTCCACCAGGGCCGAGCGCGGAGAGACGCCGCTTGTGGGTCAGCCCGGCGATCGGGTTGGTCTGGTCCATGAACTGGCTCAGCTGGGAGGTGCCGAAGAACTCCTTCAGCGCCGCCACGACCGGTCGGATGTTGATCAGCGACTGCGGCGTGATGGCCTCGACGTCCTGGGTGGTCATCCGCTCGCGCACCACCCGCTCCATCCGGGCCAGGCCGGTGCGCAGCTGGTTCTGGATCAGCTCGCCCACCGTGCGCAGACGACGGTTGCCGAAGTGGTCGATGTCGTCGGCGACCAGCTCGACGGTGCCCTGCGGGGTGTCGAGCTCGGTCTGACCGTCGTGCAGCGCGACGATGAACCGGATCGCTGCCACGATGTCGTTGATGGTCAACGTCTGCTGGTCGAACGCTTCGTTCAGACCCAGCTTCTTGTTGATCTTGTAGCGGCCGACCTTGGCCAGGTCGTAGCGCTTGGGGTTGAAGTAGTAGTTGTTGAGCAGCGTCTGGGCTGCCTCCCGCGTCGGGGGCTCACCGGGCCGCAGCTTGCGGTAGATGTCGAGCAGCGCGTCGTCCTCACCCTGGGTGTGGTCCTTCTCCAAGGTGAGCATCATGGATTCGTACTGGCCGAACTCCTCGCGGATCTGCTCGTTGGTCCAGCCGAGGGCCTTGAGCAGCACCGTGACGTTCTGCTTGCGCTTGCGGTCCAGACGCACGCCGACCATGTCGCGCTTGTCGATCTCGAACTCCAGCCAGGCACCGCGGCTGGGGATCAGCTTGGTGGTGTAGATGTCCTTGTCGGAGGTCTTGTCGGCGGTGCGCTCGAAGTAGACGCCGGGTGAGCGGACCAGCTGGGAGACCACCACGCGCTCGGTGCCGTTGATGATGAAGGTGCCCTTCGGGGTCATCAGGGGGAAGTCGCCCATGAAGACCGTCTGGCCCTTGATCTCACCGGTCTCGTTGTTGGTGAACTCGGCGGAGACGTAGAGCGGGGCGGAGTAGGTGAAGTCCTTCTCCTTGCACTCGTCGACGGAGTACTTGGGGTCGTAGAAGACCGGGTTCTCGAACGAGAGCGACATCGTCTCGGAGAAGTCCTCGATCGGGGAGATCTCCTCGAAGATCTCCTGGAGTCCGGACTTGCGGGAGACGTCCTCGCCGGCGGCGAGTCGGTTCTCGACCGACTGGTGCCACTTCTCGTTGCCGACCAGCCAGTCGAAACTGTCGGTCTGGAGAGAGAGGAGCTGGGGAACCTCGAGCGGTTCGTGGATCTTTGCGAAAGAAATGCGGCGTGGGTGACCAGAGGTGCTGCGCGCGGCCAAGAGGTGTCCTTCGAAGGGTCGCTCTGGGAGAGGCACCCGCTCACCACCGAACAACCACCGGGCAGGCCGAAGGGCATTTGAGAGAGGGCGCGAACGCCTAGTCTAACCCAGAACGCGGGCACGACTCAACACCGGAGTCAAGCCTCTCAGCGAAATCTCAGCCCAACCTCGACTGGGAGATCTCGACGACCTGCCGGATGGAAGAGAATCATGCGCGGTCAAACGCCTCAGGTCAAGCGGTTCGGCGGCGCGTCCCCTCCATGACGGCCGCCGAGACCGTCGTCAAGACACGGCCGCGTCGGCAGTCTCCAGCGCCCGATCGATGATCTCCAGGCCCCGGTGGGCGTCCTCGTCGGAGATGTTCAGCGGCGGCACCACGTGGATCCGGTTGTAGTTCGCGAACGGCAGCAGGCCGTCGGACTTCATCGCTGCGACGACGGCATTCATCGCGTCCGAGCTGGCGCCGTACGGCGCGAGCGGCTCCCGGGTGGCCGGGTCCCTGACCAACTCGATCGCCCAGAAGGCGCCCATCCCGCGGACCTCGCCCACCGAGGGGTGCGCCTCGGCGATCTTGGCCAACCCGGGCCCGAAGATCTCGACACCGAGCCGGGCGGCGTTCTCGACGATCTGCTCCTCTCGCATCGTCTCGATGGTGGCCACCGCGGCGCCACATGCCAGCGGATGTCCGGAGTAGGTCAGCCCACCGGGATAGACCCGGTCGTCAAAGGTGGCCGCGATGGCGTCGTCGATGATCACTCCGCCCAGCGGGACGTAGCCGGAGTTGACGCCCTTGGCGAAGGTGATCAGGTCGGGGACCACATCGCCGTGCTCGAAGCCGAACCAGCGACCGCTGCGGCCGAAGCCGGCCATCACCTCGTCGGCGATGTAGACGATGCCGTGCTTGTCGCACAGCTCACGGACACCGGCCAGATAGCCGGGCGGCGGCGGCATGATCCCGGCCGTCCCCGGGATGCTCTCGAGGATGACCGCGGCGATGTTGCCCGGGCCTTCCAGGGCGATCACCTGCTCGAGGTGCGCCAACGCGCGGTCGCACTCCTCTTCCTCCGTGGTGGCATTGAAGGCGCTGCGGTAGAGGAACGGCCCGAAGAAGTGGACGGTCCCGGCACTGCCGTTGTCGCTGGCCCAACGGCGGGGGTCGCCGGTCACGTTGACCGCGAGGTGGGTGCCCCCGTGATAGGAGCGGTAGCAAGAGAGCACCTTGGTCCGGCCGGTGTGCAGCCGCGCCATTCGGATCGCGTGCTCGACGGCGTCCGCGCCACCGTTGGTGAAGAAGACCTTCTCCAACCCGTCGGGCGCCTGCTCGGCGATCAGTCGCGCCGCCTCGGAGCGGGACTCGACGGCCGTGCCGGGCGCCATCGTGCAGAGCGCGGCAGCCTGGCGCTGGATCGCCTCGATCACCTTGGGGTGCTGGTGTCCGATATTGGTGTAGACCAACTGCGAGGAGAAGTCGAGATAGTCCTTGCCGTCGCCGTCCCAGACCCGCGACCCCTCGGCTCTGGTCACCACCATCGGCTTGATCTGCGCCTGCGCAGACCAGGAGTGGAAGACGTGCTGACGGTCCAGCTCATAGATGCGACTCGGGTCCATGCGAGCCAGAGTAGTGGGTGTCACCTCCGACGACATCCACCAACGACCGAGGGCGGCCACCCGGAACCGGGTGGCCGCCCTCGGCGGTGTGCAGGTGTGGCCGGATCAGCAGCCCGGGTGGGCCGCTCCGGCCATCGTCAGCCCAACAATCATCAGTTCAGCAGAGGGTCACTTGAGGGTGACCGAGGCGCCAGCGCCCTCGAGTGCCTCCTTGGCCTTCTCGGCGGCGTCCTTGTCGACGCCCTCCAAGACGGCCTTGGGTGCGGCCTCGACCAGGTCCTTGGCCTCCTTCAGACCCAGGGAGGTCAGCGCGCGCACCTCCTTGATGACGTTGATCTTCTTGTCGCCGGCGGCGTCGAGGATCACGTCGAAGGAGTCCTGCTCGGCAGCGCCGCCGTCGGCGGCGGCCTCGCCACCCGCGGCGGGGGCGCCGGCAGCGGCAACGGCAACAGGGGCAGCGGCAGTGACGCCGAAGGTGTCCTCGAACTGCTTGACGAACTCGCTCAGCTCGATGAGGGTCATCTCCTTGAACGCGTCGAGCAGCTCGTCGGTGGTGAGCTTCGCCATGATGGCGGTTCCTTCCGTTCGGTGGCCCGTCGCGGTGCTGCGATCGGACCGGGGTTTCTCAGGTGGTGGGTACGTCGGCCTGGGCTCAGGCCTCGGTCGGCTCCGCGGCGTCTTCGGCAGCGGCCTCGGTCGACTCCTCTGCAGGAGCCTCCTCGGCGGCGGCCTCGGCAGCCTCGGGAGCTTCCTCGGCAGGGGCATCGGCCGCAGCCTCCGCCTCCGGAGCGGGCTCGTCGGCAGCGGCCTGGTCATCTGCGACCGGGGCCGCCGGCGTACCGGCACCACCTGCGAGGATCGATGGGTCGCTCTCGGCCTTGGCCTGCAGGGCGCCGACCACGCGGGCGGCCTGCGACAGCGGGGCGTTGAGCAGGTAGACGGCCTGGGACAGCGAGGCGAGCATCGCGCCCGCCAGCTTGCCCAGCAGCACCTCACGCGACTCGAGGTCGGCCAGCTTGGCGACCTCCGCAGCGTCGAGGGGCTTGCCGTCGAGGTAACCGCCCTTGATCACGAGGGCGGGGTTCGCCTTGGCAAAGTCACGCAGACCCTTGGCCGCCTCGACGACGTCGCCCTTGATGAAGGCGATCGCGGTCGGTCCGGTCAGCAGGTCGTCGACACCCTCGACGCCGGCTTCCCTGGCGGCGAGCTTGGTCAGCGTGTTCTTGACCACGGCGTAGTTGGCGTTCTCACCCAGGGCGCGCCGCAGGTCCTGCAGCTGCTTGACGGTGAGCCCGCGGTACTCGGTCAGCACAGCACCGGCGGCATCGTTGAACGACTCAGCGATCTCCGCGACGGCTGCTGCCTTGTCTGGCCGCGCCATGGGGTCTCCCTTCGGGGCTCCGCGAGACCCCCGGCATCGAGCTCCACGACGACGAACGCCCCGGGCGCAGGCCCAGGGCGTGGGAGGGATCCGGTCGCCGGGCGGCTGCCCTGGCGTGGTCCTCTGGCTCTGTCACCTGCGCTGGCCGTCCGCTCTCACGGAACCTTCGACCGGATCGTGCGACCCGGCCACCGGCGGTCTCTGGTTTCGAGGCGTCACTCTACGGCTCCCGTGTCTGGCCTCCAAATCCCTGGCGCTGGGCGAGGCCTGGCCGCCCCGTCTGCCGCGGTGTTCTTGCGTCTACCGCGGTCTTGTGGTGGCAAAGTACCCGGCATACCGGGTCTCAACCCACTACAGCACCGCGGGAGATGGGGCGGGGCGGCCGCCGGCGGGACCGATTTTACTGTTCGCCCGCGCGGGTGGGCCGCGACGTGTTGAATGGCGTGCGTGGATCTCGACGTTCACTCGCTGAGCAACGTGCTCGACACCACCGATGCACGCCTGCGCGCCGAGACCGGACCCGCCCGGATGTGGCCGTCCGGCTTTGGTGCGCTCGACGAGGTGCTCAGCGGTGGACTGCGCGGGGGCAACCTGATCCTGCTGTCCGGGGCGCAGGGCCTCGGCAAGACCACGATGGCCGTGCAGATGGCCCGCAACGCGGCCAGGTCGGGTCGGCAGGTCCTCTACTTCACCTATGAGCACGACCCGCAGAACATCTTGGAGCGGGTGCTGGCCCTCGAGATCGGCGAGCTCAACGACCCCCAGGGCGCGAACCTGGTCCGGATCCGGCAGGCGTTCGAAGGGGTCGATCACGGCACCGGAGGTCTGACCGACCGGCTGGTCGACGTCAAGGGGGCGATCCCTGCGCTGCAGAAGATGGTGAACTACACCGATCGCTTCCACGTGCACCGCTCCAGCGGCAACGTGACGAACATGCAGGTCATCACCAACGCCGTCGAGCAGGTGTGGCGACAGTTCGGCGAGGCCCCGATGGTGGTCGTGGACTACCTGCAGAAGGTCAAGGAGGACAGCTCCGACATCGAGGCCGAGCGGGTGACCGTCGTCGTGGAGAACCTCAAGGACCTCTCCTTGGACGCCAAGATCCCCGTCCTGGCCATCGTGGCCGCCGACAAGGACGGCCTGGAGACCGGCAAGCGCCTGCGCGCACAGCACCTGCGGGGGTCGACGGCGCTGGCCTACGAGGCCGACGTCCTGCTCATGCTGGCGCACAAGTACCAGATCATCGCCCGCCACCACCTCGTCTTCGATGCCGGTCAGGCCGAGCGGTTCAAGGACTGGGCCGTGTTGTCGGTGGAGAAGAACCGCAACGGGCGCGACGGCGTCGACTTGGAGTTCCGCAAGCGCTTCGACCAGAGCCGCTACGAGGAGGACGGGCACCTCGTGGTGGAGAAGCTGGTCGACGAGCGGCTGTACGTCGAGTAGCCAGCGCCGCTTCTCAACCGGGCCATCTCAACCGGGCCATCTCAACCGGGCCATCGCGCCGACCTCTCGCGCAGGTCGCGAAATGACGCGACCCGCCGAGGTGAGCTCGGCGGGTCGGGTCGAAGTGTCCAGCCGTCAGGCGGTGGCGTCGTCCTCCAGCGCAACATCGCGGGTGCGGTTGGGGTCGACCTGGATGCCGGGGCCCATGGTGGTCGAGAAGGTGATCTTCTTGACATAGCGACCCTTCGACGACGACGGCTTGAGCCGGAGCACCTCTTCGAGTGCGGCGGCGTAGTTCTCGGCGAGCTGGGTCTCGCTGAAGGACGCCTTCCCGATGATGAAGTGCAGGTTGGCGTGCCGGTCGACGCGGAACTCGATCTTGCCGCCCTTGATGTCGGAGACGGCCTTGGCCACGTCGGGGGTGACGGTGCCGGTCTTGGGGTTCGGCATCAGGCCGCGCGGGCCGAGGACTCGACCGAGCCGGCCGACCTTGCCCATCATGTCCGGAGTCGCGACGACGGCGTCGAAGTCGAGCCAGCCGCCGGCCACCTTGTCGATCAGCTCGTCCCCGCCGATCACGTCGGCGCCCGCCTCACGCGCAGCGTCGGCCTTGTCGGCGTTGGCGAACACCAGCACCTTGGCGGTCTTGCCGGTGCCGTGCGGGAGGTTGACGGTGCCGCGCACCATCTGGTCGGCCTTGCGCGGGTCGACGCCGAGGCGCATCACCACGTCGACGGTCTCGTCGAACTTCTTCTTGGCCGACCCCTTCGCGATCTTGATCGCGGCCAGGGGGGCGTAGGTCTCGGCCCGGTCGTAGGTCTCTTCGGCCTGCCGGTAGGACTTGCTGCGCTTCATGGTCTGGTTCTCTCTTCTTCCAGGTGTGGTACGACGGGCCAGCGCCGGCCCTGCCACGTGGTGCGGATGGTGTGTCGGTGGATCAGCCGGATCAGTCGGTGGTGACGCCCATGGAGCGGGCGGTCCCCTCGACGATCTTCATGGCAGCCTCGATGTCGTTGGCATTGAGGTCGGGGAGCTTGGTCTGGGCGATCTCACGGACCTGGTCCTTGGTGAGCTTGCCGACCTTCTCCCGGTGCGGCACACCGGAGCCCTTCTGCAGGCCGGCGTACTTCTTGATCAGCTCGGCCGCGGGCGGGGTCTTGGTGATGAAGGTGAACGAGCGGTCCTCGTAGATGGTGATCTCGACGGGGATGACGTTCCCGCGCATGGACTCGGTCTGGGCGTTGTAGGCCTTGCAGAAGTCCATGATGTTGACGCCGTGCGGACCGAGGGCAGTGCCGACCGGCGGCGCCGGGGTCGCGGCCCCGGCCTGCAGTTGCACCTTGACGAGCGCTGCGATCTTCTTCTTGGGAGGCATTCTTTCTGGGTCTTTCTTCTCGTGGTCGTAGCGAGCCGGTCACCGGTGTGCGGCGCCGTGCCCTGCCACCTTCGGGTGTTGCTGGTGAGCCTCAGACCTTCTCGATCTGGCTGAAGCTCAGCTCGACCGGGGTCTCCCGGCCGAAGATCTCGACGAGGGCCTTGACCCTCTGGGACTCGGGGTTGATCTCGGTGATGGTCGCGTGCAGCGTGGCGAACGGACCGTCGACGACCATGACCGAGTCGGACACGTCGAAGTCGGCAACCTCGATCGGCTTCTTGGCGGGCGCGCCGCCGGAGGCGGCGGCACCGCCGGTCGCGGCTTCCGCCTCGACGGCCGCAGCCACGGCCGGCGCCAGCATCGACTCGACCTCGGCCATGCTCAGCGGCACCGGCTGGTGGCTGTGGCCCACGAAACCGGTCACCGACGGCGTGTGTCGCACGGCGGCCCAGGACTCGTCGGTCAGGTCCATCCGGACCAGCACGTAGCCGGGCAGGACGGTCCGCTTGACCATCTTGCGCTGGCCGTTCTTGATCTCCGCGACCTCCTCGGTGGGAACCACGATCTCGTGGATGTAGTCCTCCATGTTGAGGGAGTGGATGCGGTTCTCGAGGTTGGCCTTGACGCGGTTCTCCATGCCGGAGTAGGTGTGCACGACGAACCAATCGCCCGGCTTGGCCCACAGCTCGCGGCGGAACGCCTCCAGCGGGTCGTCCTCCCCCTGGTCGTCCTCGGCCACCTCGACGGCGTCCTGGTCGACCACGGCCACCTCGACGGCGACCTCCTCGACCTGGGGAAGCTCGTCGACCTCGTCCGTCGCAGGCTCGACCACCGCCTCGTCAGCCTCTTCGGGTGCTGCTGACTGCTCGCTCTCGACAGACTCGACCGAGGTCTCGTCGTACTCGTCCGACACGTGCTGCTCCGTCATGTTGTTTTCTGTGTCTCTTCCGCCCGCCGGTGGCGAGCTCTCGTCAGGAGGCTGATTCGGGCCTTGGCACGGTCTAGGCGAACGCCCAGAACACGAGCTTGCCGAAGGCCAGGTCCAGCAGCGCGACCATTGCCATCATGAACAGCACGAAGGCCATGACCACCACGAAGTAGGTCCAGAGTTGCTCACGGGTCGGCCACACCACCTTGCGGAGCTCCGCGACCACCTGGCGATAGAAGGTCGCCGGGCTGGTGCGCTTCTCACGCGAGGTGTTGCGGACCGCGCGGCTGTCCGACACGTCTGCCACCTTTCCGACTTCACCTTGGTCGTGCGTGGGTTCTTGCAGGGCACGAGGGACTTGAACCCCCAACCTTCGGTTTTGGAGACCGATGCTCTGCCAGTTGAGCTAGTGCCCTCCGAGACCTCCCCACCCTTCCGCTGACGGATCCAGGGCAGGGCAAAGCATGTGGGAGGCCACCGATCCACGAGTGTACGGCGAAGGGCGAGGCCGCGTCCAAACCGCGGCGAGACGCACGCAGGGGCCGCATCCCGGGCCGAGTCTGGCGGGTGGGCCGAGAGCGGGTGGTCAGGAGACTCCGGTCCGCCTCTCAGCCGACCTACGGAGGGGAACCACTGATCAATCCCGACTGACGGGTCAACCGGTGCGGGACACCGGATCGACCAAACGTCATGCACCTACGATGGCGGCCATGCCGAGCGCGACCCAACCGCCGCGCGACCTGCGCCTGTTGCCCAAGGCGCACCTGCATCTCCACTTCACCGGCTCCATGCGGCACCAGACCCTGCTCGAGCTCGCCGAGCGGGAGGGCCTCACTCTGCCGGACTCGCTGGTCGAGGAGTGGCCGCCCCAGCTCTCCGCGGCCGACGAGAAGGGCTGGTTCCGCTTCCAACGTCTCTACGACGTCGCGCGCTCGGTGCTGAGCACCGAGGACGACGTACGCCGTCTGGTGCGCGAGGCCGCGGAGGACGACGTCGCCGACGGCGGCCGGTGGCTGGAGATCCAGGTCGACCCCAGCGGCTATGCCGCCCGGTTCGGGGGAATCACCGCGTTCACCGACCTGGTCCTGGACTGCGCGCGGGACGCCGCGGAGCGGACCGGACTCGGCATCGCGGTCGTGATCGCGGCGAATCGGACCAGGCACCCGCTCGATGCGCGGACGCTGGCGCGGCTCGCTCGGCAGTACGCCGGTCGCGGCGTCGTCGGCTTCGGTCTCTCCAACGACGAACGGCGCGGCGTCACCGCCGACTTCGGCCCCGCCTTCGCGATCGCCGAGCGGGCCGGCCTGCTGCTCGCCCCGCACGGCGGGGAGCTGCTCGGTCCGCCGAGTGTGCGCGCGGTCCTCGACCACCTGCACGCCGATCGACTCGGCCACGGCGTCCGATCCGCGGAGGATCCACGTCTGCTGGACCGGATCGCGGCCGCCGGCGTGGCGCTCGAGGTCTGCCCGGTCTCCAACGTGGCGCTCGGGGTCTACACCGACCTCAGCTCCGTGCCGCTGCCTCAACTGCTCGAGGTGGGCGCCACCGTCGCGCTGGGCGCCGACGACCCGTTGCTCTTCGGGTCACGCCTCGCCGGTCAGTACGCCACCATGCGCGCCGCGCACGGACTCACCGACGCCCAGCTCGCCGAACTCGCCCGGATGTCCTTCCGCGCGAGCAGGGCACCCAGCAGCGACGTCGCCCGTTGGCTCGGCGAGGTCGACGCCTGGCTCGCCAGTCCTGCCCCCGAAGTCTCCGAGGACGCCGTCCTGGATCGGCGCTGAGCGCACCCGCGCCGCCCTCCCCCCGCCGACAACGTCATCCTCTGCGGTCGCCCGCGCGACCGCAGAGGATGACGTCCGGTGGGACACCGAGGCGCGGCGATGGGAGGATGGCGGGGTGACGACACCCTCCGACCCCTGGTCAGCGCCACCCTCGGACGACGATCTTTGGGAGAAGGCGACCCCGTCCTCCGACCGGCCCACCGAGACCGCTGAGTCCACTGAGACCACTGAGTCTGCTCAGTCGGCCGAGACGCCCGAGCCGGCACAGTCGTCGGAGTCGGCATCCTCCGCTGCTCCCACGCAGCCCCCAGAGCGAGGACAGGCGGGTGAGACAGCCCCGTCCGCTCCGGCGCCCGAGCCTCCGCCGACCGCACCGATGACCGCCCAGCCACCCGTTGGCGGACCCGCCGCCACACCACCCCCGACGACGCCATACGGCACCAGTACCCCCTATGGAAGTGGCGCGCCCTACGGCACCGCGGCTCCCTACGGCGGCCAGCCCTCCGGCACCGGTCTGCCGTACGGCGCGAGCCCGCCACCGCCACCCGGCGCACCCGCCGGGCAGCAGCCGCCTCCGTCGAGCTATCCGCCACCGGGCTACCAGCCACCCCCCTATGGGGCCGCCTACCCTCCCGCACCGAGCGGCATCCCGGGCCCGGGCGGCTACGCCGCACCCAACCCACCGGACCACCCTTCGGCCACGACCGCGATGGTGCTCGGCCTGATCGGGCTGATCGGCATCGCCGTGTGCGGCGGCATCACGCTCGTGCTGAGCCCGTTCGCCTGGGTGATCGGTGGCCGCGCGGTGCGCGCGATCGACGCCTCCGGTGGTCAGCTGGGCGGGCGCGACAAGGCGAGCGCCGGCCGGATCACCGGCATCATCGGCACCGTCTTGCTGGTGCTCGGCGTGCTGTTGGTGGGGCTGATCGTGATGCTGGCGCTCATGAGCACGCCCAGCCCACAGCAGTCCGACTTCGGGTCCACCACCCAGTCCGCCCAGGTGTGGCGCGACTAGCCTGGATCCGTGGAGGGGCGCCGCTACAGCGCGCAGCCGACCAGCACCGGCTCGTTGGCCAGGCGGACGCCGAACACCTGCTCCACGCCGGTGCGCACCTCCCGGGCCAGTGCGAGCAGGTCGGCTGTGGTCGCCTCGCCTCGGTTGGTGAGCGCGAGCGTGTGCTTGCGAGAGAGCCGCGCGGGCCCCGCGCCGTACCCCTTGTCGAAGCCGGCGTGCTCGATCAACCAGGCCGCGCTGGTCTTGATGCCACCGTCCGGCTGTGGCCACTGGGGCGCATCGTCGGGGAGCGCGGCCGCTGTCTCGGCTGACAGCACCGGGTTGGTGAAGAACGACCCAGCGCTCCAGGTGTCGTGGTCGGCGGCGTCGAGGACCATCCCCTTGGCCGCCCGCAGCGCGAGCACGGCGTTGCGCACCTCGGTCACCGGAGCACGCGAGCCCGGTTCGACGCCGAGCGTGCGGGCCAGCTCGGCGTAGCCGATCGGGGCACCGAGGCTGCCCTGTCGGAACTGGAAGGTGACCTCGAGGACGAGATATCGGCCTGGCTCGGCCTTGAATCGGCTGCTGCGATAACCGAAGCCGCAGTCGGCCGCCGCGAACGTCCGCTGGGTGCGGTCGACCCGATCCCAGGTGCGCACCGAGGCGATCGTGTGAGCGACCTCCTGGCCGTAGGCGCCGACGTTCTGGATCGGCGTGGCGCCCACCAACCCCGGGATCCCGGACAGGGCCTCCACCCCGATCCACTCCGAAGCCACGGCGCGGGCGACGAGGTCGTCCCAGGGCTCACCGGCCGCGACCCGGACCGTGACGCCACCACAGGTGGGATCGCCTTCGCAGACGTCGCCCTCACAATTGTCGGGGTTGACCTCCAACCCCCGGGTGGCCACGTGCACGACGGTGCCCGGGACGCCGTCGTCGGACACCACGACGTTGCTTCCACCGCCCAGGACGAGGACCGGTTCACCGGCCGCATCGGCGTCGGCGACCGCGCGGACCAGGGTCGCCTCATCCGCCGCCTCCAGCCAGGACCCGGCTGGGCCACCAAGCCGCAGCGTGGTGTGGTCGCGGAGCATCTCGGCGCGGATCTCAGCCACGCACGACGGCCTTCGGTAGGCCCAACACCTTCTGCCCCTGACAGGTGACCTCCAGGGCCAGGGTGGTCAATCCGTCCTCGACACTCTTGACGGTGCCTGCGACGGTGACCTCTACGCCGTCATCGTCGTCGGGCACGACCACCGGGTTGGTGAACTTGGCACCAAGGTCGGCGACCTCGGCGCCGTCGGTCCACTCCGCCACCGCCCGAGCGGCCAGCGCCATCGTGAACATGCCGTGCGCGATCACGCCTGGCAGGCCGACCCCGGTGGCCACACGGTCGGACCAGTGGATGGGGTTGAAGTCGCCGCTGGCACCGGCATAGCGCACCAGGTCGGCCCGGGTGACCCGATAGGAGCGGGTCACGAGCACGTCGCCGGGGGTCACTGGTCGGCTCCCCGGTGGACCAGGGTGGCCGTGGTCGTGCAGACCAGCGCGCCGCCTGCGTCGGTGATCTCACTGCGGGTGCCGATGATGTCGTTGCCGCCGATCTGCCGCAGCGACGCGACCGACAACGTCGCGGTGAGCACGTCGCCCGGCCGGATCGGCCGCTCGTAGTGAAAGCGCTGCTCGCCGTGGACGATCCGGAACAGCTCCACCTGCTCGGCCTCGAGGAACTGGTTCATCGCGTCGAAGGCGAGCACGATCGGGAAGGTCGCCGGCACCGAGCCGCCGTCGTACGGCGTGCCGACGGCGACGGCGAACTCGCGGACCTTCTCCTCGGCCACGGCATAAGGCCGCGTCGGCGGGAACTCTCGCCCCACCAGGGACTGGTCGATCGGCATGACCCGAGGGTCAGCGGGTCTCGCGGTGCGGGGTGTGCTTGCGGCAGCGCCGGCAGAACTTCGCCAGCTCCAACCGGTCGGGGTCGTTGCGGCGGTTCTTCTTGGTGATGTAGTTGCGCTCCTTGCACTCGGTGCAGGCGAGTGTGATCTTGGGGCGAACGTCGGAGCTCTTGCTGGCCACGGAAGGTCCTTTGGTCGATCGTTGGTGCGTGCGGAAGCGGTCGCGCTGCGCAGTAGCGGGGGCGGGACTCGAACCCGCGACACCACGATTATGAGCCGTGTGCTCTAACCACCTGAGCTACCCCGCCGCGGACACGGAGCTCCGGCGTGAGCGAACTCCGAGCCGGGTCTCCGATCCAGAGCCCCCTTACGGAATCGAACCGTAGACCTACTCCTTACCATGGAGTCGCTCTGCCGACTGAGCTAAGGGGGCAACGGCGAGCAAGGATACACAGCCGCGAGGCTCGGGGAGAAATCGGCTTGGAGGTCCCGCTCAGCCCTGGATCCGAGCCCAGGGCTGAGCCTGCTCCAACTCGTAGGCGAGCTCCAACAAGGTTGCCTCCCGACCGGCCCCCGCGCCGAACATGACGCCCATCGGCAGTCCGTGGGAGTCGGTGGCCAGGGGCAGCGAGATCGCCGGGTCGCCGGTGGCGTTCTGGTACGGCGTGAAGGCGACCCAGCCCAGCAGTCGCTCGATAACGGTCTCGTAGTCCTGGGTGGGGTCGAGGTAGCCCAGCTTCGGGGTCGGCCCACCCATGGTCGGGGTGAGCATCACGTCCCAGTCGCGGTAGAACTCCGCCGAGGCCACGGCCGACCGGCGCAGCCGACGGATCGCTCCGGGCAGACGGGGCAGGTTCGTCCGACAGTGCCGAGCAAGCCCGGCGGAGAGGTTGTCCACCTTCGACCGGTCCCAGGTCGGGCCGAACGTCGGCCGACCGGTGCCGAGCAGGACGAAGGCCAAGAACGCCCAGTAGAGCAAGAAGTCGTCGGCGAAGGTCTCGCTGGCGGGCGGCCCGGTCTGCTCGACCTCGTGGCCGAGGCTCTCGAGCAGGGCGGCGACCTTGAGTATCTGCTCCACCGACTCGGGCTCGACGGTGGCGTGGCGCGAGTCGGTGACCACCGCGACCCGAAGGCGCCGCCGTCCGGGACGGGTCACGTCGCCGACGGGAGGCAGCGCCAGGTTGCGATACACCCGCTCCGACTCCCTCAGGAAGGCGGCCGTGTCGCGCACCGAGCGGGTGAGCACACCATCGGCGATGATCCGCACCGGCATCTGCCGGTTGACCCGATCCTGGGCCAGCCGGTCGCGGGTCGGCTTGAGCCCGACAAGCCCGTTGGCGGAGGCGGGGATCCTGATCGAGCCGCCGCCGTCGTTGGCGTGGGCGATCGGCACGACCCCGGCCGCGACGAACACACCCGAGCCCGACGAGGAGGCGCCGGCGCTGTAGTCCTGATCCCACGGGTTCCGGACCGGACCAAGACGGGGGTGCTCCGCAGTCGCGCTGAACCCGAACTCCGACAGCTGCGTCTTGCCGATCGGGATCAGGCCGGTCGCCAGATACATCCGGGCCAGATCGCCGTCGGCCTTGGCCGGTCGGGAGACGTAGGCGTCGGTGCCCTGCTGGGTCGGCAGGCCGGCCACCTCGACGTTGTCCTTGATGAAGGACGGTACGCCGGCGAAGTAGCCCCCTCGGGGGTTACCGGCCTCGGCCCTTGCCCGATCGAACGTCTCGAGCGCGAGGCCACCGAGGTGGGGGTCGACGGCGCTCACCCGAGCGATGGCAGCCTCCACCACCTCGGGGACCGACATCTCCCCGGCGTGCAAGGCGTCGACCAGACCGACCGCGTCGCGGTCGCCGAGGGCATCGTCTGCAAAGGCATGGACACGAGTCACCGACTCACTTTAGTGCATCTGGCCTGCTGTCCGACGCCCCGAGATACCGGACGACGACTCGCGCATACGTACTACCCTGGTGGAATGACGCTATGGCCGCTCTGGCTCGGGCTCGCGGGTGCGGTGCTGATCTGGCTCATGATCGCCGCCGGGTGGGTCAACCTCGCCGCGGGCATCGTAGTCGCGCTCTTCGTGGGGCCATCCGTGTACGTCGCCATCGTCATCATGTTCTTCGACGACACCCGCGACCGCTGACGAGACGAACACGCCACCTTGTTCCCTGGCAGACCCTCAACGGCCTGACACCGCGCAACCTCGCCGATGACAGCCGGCGAGATGATCGTCGACCAGGCCGATCGCCTGCATCAGCGCATACATCGTGGTCGGGCCCACGAACACGAACCCTCGCTTCTTCAACGCCTTCGACAGCGCCACCGACGCTGCCGACGTGGCAGGCACGTCGGCGAGAGTCCTCGGGGCGGGGAGCGGATCGGGGCGGAACCCTTCGACGAAGGACGCCAGACCACCGTCCTCGCGCAGTCGCACGGTCGCCACCGCATTGGTCATGGTGGCCTGGATCTTGGCGCGGTTGCGGACGATGCCGGCGTCGTTCATCAGTCGCTCGGCGTCGCGGTCGTCGTACGCCGCGACGACGTCAGCCTCGAAGTCCGCGAAGGCAGCCCGGAACGCCGGTCTCTTGCGCAGGATGGTCAGCCAAGAGAGACCGGACTGGAAGGCCTCCAAGGTGAGTCGCTCGAAGTGGGCGGCCTCGCCGACGACCGGCATTCCCCACTCGGCGTCGTGGTAGGCGATGTACTCCTCGCTGCTGGAGCCCCACGGGCAACGGGCGATGCCGTCGGCGCCGGTCACCGCACCCTGACCGACCACGTCCACGCGTTCAGCCTCGCGCCTTCAAGCGGGCGTTGGGAAGCGGCGGTGCCGGGATCGGCGCCAGCCGGTCGCTCACCACGCCGAACCTGCCCGGCGCCGCCCGGTGCCCAGAGCTGACCGGCTTGCCGTCGTCGAGGATCTGCGCCTGCCACTCGGCTCGATAGCCGACGATGTCGTCATGGCTCCGACCCACGAGGTTCCACCACATCACGATCTGCTCTCCGAACGGTTCACCCCCGAGCACCAGGACCCTGCTCCCGCCGCCGAGCGCCTCGATGACGAGTGGCCACCCGGCGTCCTCGTCCGCGGCCGGCAAGGCGGCCAGCTCGCCCGGCTTGACCTCGGTGCCGGCCGGACCGGCTCGACCGATCGAGACGACACCGTGGTCGACCAGCACGCCGTACTCGAAGCCAGGCTCCGTCTCCAGTTCGAGAACCGTCCCCTCGTCCACGGTGAGCTCCGCTCCGACCAACGGGGTGAAGGTCGACACCGGTGAGGTGTCCCCCAACAGAGAGCCGACCAGGACGCGGGCGGCCCAGCCGTCGCCCTCGATCAGCTGCGGGGCATGGTGCACGAAGCCGGGCTCGGTGTCGCGGGCGGAGTCGGGGAGGGCCACCCAGAGCTGCGCGCCGTGCAGCTCACGGGTCGGCGCGGTGGAGACCTCGGAGTGGCTGATCCCTCGGCCGGCGGTCATCAGGTTGACCTCACCGGGGCGCACCAGCGCATGGTGGCCGGCACTGTCGCGATGCTCGATCTCACCGGTGAACAGCCAGCTCACGGTCTGCAAACCCGTGTGCGGATGCGGCGCGACCCTCATCCCACCGGTGTCTGCCACCCGGTCTGGCCCGTAGTGGTCCACGAAGCACCATGCGCCGATCAGCGACCGCTCCCGCGACGGCAGCGTGCGTCGCACCGTCATCGCCCGGAGGCCGCCGAGCGGCACCTCTCGAGGGAGCACCTTCTGCACTGTCACCCTCCTATCGTCGCGCCAGGGTCAAGGGCCCAGGCGTCGAGGAGCTAGACACCTTCTCGATCGGAGAACCCGGGGTGGACGAAGGGCTCACCGCGTTTGAGCTGCTCGATAGATCCGGGATGGACCCGAGCCAGATGGGCCAGTGCCTTGCGGCGGAAGCGCAGGATCTGCACCACGCCGAGAAGCCAGACGGGGTACTGCACCGACAGGGCGATCCGGAAGTCCGCGAGATCGTACGCCGCCATGCCGGCCGGCTGGCGCCAGTCGAGCACGATGCCCACCAGCGCGATGGTGAGCAGAGCGGCCAGGAAGCCGCCGATGTTCACCACGCCGTTCGCCCGCCCGCTCGCCTCCTGTGGCATGAAGGTCCGGGCCAGGTCGAAGCCCACCATCGAGGCCGGGCCGCCGGTCGCGATCGCGAGCACGAGCACCACGAGCAACCAGATCGGAGCCGGGCCGGACTGAGCCAGCACGATCGTCCAGACCACGGCGATCATGGTGACCACCCCGACAACCATCGGCGATCGGTAGTAGGGGAATCGTGCCACCAGCAGCCCCATCGCCGGCCCGGCCACCATCACCCAGCCGGTCATCACCATCAGCAGGATCCCGGCCTCGCGTGAGGACAGCCCCTCCCCCTGCACCAGGAACGGATAGCCCCACAGCATCCCGAAGATGGTGACCGAGAACGGCGAGGTGAAGTGCGACCACATCCCCAGCCGAGTGCCCGGATTGCCCCACACGCTGCGCAGCGACCGGGCCAGCACCCGCATCTTGACGACGACCGGGGCGGCGACCCGATACGGCGAGTCCTTGACGAGTAGCGCAACCGCCACCATCAGCACGACGCCGATGCTGGAGACGACGGCGAAGGTGCGGGTCCAGCCGAGCGCGTGCAGCGCCCAGGCGAGTGGGCCCGCGGCCGCGATCGCACCGAGCTGGCCCACCTGGCCGGTGAGCTGGGTGACCAACGGAGCCTGCCGCACCAGGAACCAGGCGGTGACCAGCCGCAGCACCGACCCGAAGATCATCGCGTCGCCAGCACCCAGCACGGCGCGGGCCAGCGCTGCGATCGAGAAGGTGGTCGCGAAGGCGAATGCCAGCTGGGCCAGAGTCATCGCGGCAAGTCCGGCCAACAGCATCACCCGTGATCCGAACCGGTCGAGCATCACTCCGACCGGGATCTGCATTCCGGCGTAGACGAGCAACTGCAAGACCGTGAACGAGGCGAGCTCGGTCGCCGAGATCCCGAACCGATCAGCGGCGAGCAGCCCGGCGACGCCGAGCGAGCTGCGGTGGAAGACCGCCAAGACGTAGACCGACACCGCCACGACCCAGATCACCCAGGCGCGGCGTCGCCCGATGTTGTGCAGCTGCTCGATCTGCTGGCGCGGAGGGGACACTGGCGTCATTCTCGCCGACCGCAGTCGCCGGTGTCGGTCGGGGCGCACAGAAGTCCGTCCGGCCCGGTAGCGTCAGGCCATGCCCACAGCGACTCCTCATGCCAGCTCCACTCGCCGGGCGACCTGGACCGCAGCACTCGTTGCCTCGGCCACCGCGCTGGCCGGCCTGGCCGCGAGCGCCGGCAGCAGCTCCGCCGCGACGCCGCGCAGCGGCAACGACGCGGTGCCAGCGGCGCAGCACGCGGCCGCCAAGACTCCGGCTCGCCGGGCACCCAGCGTGCACCTCGATCGAGTGGTCTCGGGGCTCGCCACTCCGATCGACGTCGCCAGCCCTCCCGGCTCCGGCGATCTCTACATCGCCCAGCAGTGCGGGGTGATCAAGGTGCTGCGCCACTCCACGCTGCGCCGAGCCGGCTCGTTGAAGAGCAAGACCCATTGCGACGGTGAGCGCGGGCTGCTCTCGATCGCCTTCGACCCCGAGTTCAAGACCAACCACCGGCTGTTCGTCTACTTCACCCGCAAGGGCACTGGCGACATCCAGATCGGTCGGGTCGAGGTGCGCAAGCGGCATCTGGTCCCCAGCACCTACCGCAATGTGTTGCGCACCCGACACCGCCAAGACGCCCACCACAACGGCGGCAAGCTGGTCTTCGACGACGCCGGGATGCTCTACATCTCCACCGGCGACGGCGGCGGCTCCGGCAACCAGTTCGGGCACTCCCAAGACCACGGCTCCATGCTCGGCAAGATCCTGCGGATCGACGTGCACGGCAAAGCGCCGTACTCCATCCCCCGCAACAACCCCCTCGTCGGGCACCAGGGCCACCAGGAGATCTGGGCGATCGGCCTCCGCAACCCGTGGCGGATGTCTCTGGACTCGGCCACCAACCGGCTCTGGGTCGGCGACGTCGGGCAGAACCGGATCGAGGAGGTCGATCAGGTCAAGGCCGGCGGGAAGAAGCTGCTCAACTTCGGTTGGTCCCACTTCGAGGGCCGCCGGATCTACGACCGCTCGGAGAAGCTGCGCGGCGGCACGCTGGTGAAGCCCCGGTTCAGCTACGGGCATTCCCAGGGTCGCAGCATCATCGGCGGCGGCATCTACCGCGGCAGTGAGCGGGCGCTGCGTGGCTACTACGTGTACGGCGACCTCACCGGCTGGATCGGCGGCTTCGATGTCAAGGAGAAGAGCTCGCAGTTCCGGATCAACCCCGGCGGCACCCTGTTGACCATCTCCCAGGCCGCCGGCGAGCTGTATGCCGGCTTTGCGGACGGCTCCGTCTACCGGATCGTCACCGGATGACCTGCGACAGGGTGGACGCGTGACCAGGATCGGCAACCTCTTCGGACCCGACTTCACCTTCCTCGGCGTGCCTGCCGCCGACCCCGACGATCCGGAGACCTTCGCCGGCTCCGACGTGGTGATCGTCGGCGCGCCGTTCGACGGTGGGACGTCGTACCGCTCGGGCGCGCGGTTCGGCCCGCAGGCCATCCGCGGCACCGACTATCTCCCCCACGACGGCTCACGTCCGTCGCTGGCCCTGCGCACGGACCCGCTGCAGGACCTCAAGATCGTCGACGTCGGCGACCTCGAGCTCTACTCCGGTGACATCGCGCGCTCGCTGACGCAGATCCGCGAGATGGTGGCGACCGTCTCCGGGACGGGCGCCATCCCGGTGATCCTCGGCGGCGACCACTCGATCACCTACTCCGACGCCTCCGGTGTGGCCGACGTGCTGGGCCAGGGGCGGGTCAGCCTGATCCACTTCGACGCCCACGCCGACACCGGTGACATCACCTTCGGATCGCTGTGGGGACACGGCCAGCCGATGCGGCGGCTCATCGAGTCCGGCGCCGTCCGCGGTGACCGGTTCCTACAGATCGGGCTGCGCGGCTACTGGCCCGAGCCGGAGACACTGGACTGGATGGCCGGCCAGCGGATGCGGTCCTTCGAGATGACCGAGATCGTCCATCGCGGCCTCGACGACTGCCTCACCGAGTCGTTCGAGATCGCCACCGACGACTGCGACGGCGTCTTCCTCTCCGTAGACATCGACGTCTGCGATCCCGGTCACGCGCCGGGGACCGGCACCCCAGAGCCCGGCGGGCTGTCGGCACGTCAGCCTCCTCGACGCGGTCCGCCGGATCTGCCTGGAGCTTCCCGGTCGTGGGCATCGACGTGGTCGAGGTCGCGCCGCCGTACGACCATGCCGATATCACCGCTGCCCTGGCCAACCGGGTCGTACTGGAAGCACTGTCCGCCATCGCCCGGAAGCGGTACGACGAAGTGCACGGCACCCGCTGGAACCCTGCCCAGCCCCTCCTCGACTCCCGCGTGGCGCCCCTCCCCGAAGGCCACGTCCGCGGCCACGAGCACTGAGCTCGACGAGGCTCCGGCTCAGGGGAGTGGGCGCACGGTAGCCGTCTGCCGCGGTCTTCGTTCGTCTGCCGCGGTCTTGTAGTGGCAAAGTGCCTCGCATACCGGGCCCTGACCCACTACAGCACCGCGGCAGACGGGACGGGGACGCCCGTCACTCCTGCCGGCCGACGGGCACCACCATCGGGGCACCGCTGGCGGGGCAGGGAACGACCAGGCACTCCAGTCCGAACACCTCGCTCACCAGCGCGGTGTCCACGATCTCGGCAGGTCGGCCCTCGGCGACGATGCGACCGCCCTTCATCGCCACCAAGTGGTGGGCGTAGCGGAAGGCGAGGTTCAGGTCGTGCAGCACGACCACGATAGTGGTGTTGTTGCGGCGGTTGAGCTCGGCCAGCAGGTCGAGCAGCTCCATCTGGTGGTTGATGTCGAGGTAGGTGGTCGGCTCGTCGAGCAGCAGGAGGTCGGTGCCCTGCGCGAGGGCCATCGCCACCCAGACCCGCTGCCGTTGACCACCGGAGAGCTCGGCGACCACCCGGTCGGCGAGGTCTCCCGTGCCCGTCGCATCCAGCGCCGCAGCGACGGCCGTGTCGTCGGCGGCCGACCATCGGCGGAACCATCCCTGATGGGGATAGCGGCCACGGCCGACCAGGTCGCCGACGGTGATCCCGTCCGGCGCTACCGGAATCTGCGGGAGCAGCGCCATCAGCTTGGCCACGTCGAGGCTGCGCAGATCGGCCAAGGCGGCACCATCGAGGAGCACCCGCCCCGACGCGGGTGTCAGCAGGCGTGCCAGGCCGCGGAGCAGGGTCGACTTCCCCGAGGCGTTGGCGCCCACGATGACGGTGATCTTGCCGTCGGGGATCTCCAGGTCGAGGTCCTCGACCACCGGCCTGCCGTCGTAGCCGAGCGCGAGTCGTTCGGCACGCAGTTCGTGTGCGGTCATCCGCGTCGACCTCCTGCATTGACACTGACCAGGAGCCAGATCAGGAACGGTGCCCCCACGAGGCCGGTGACCACGCCCGTCGGGAGCACGACCGGCATGAACTGACTGGCGACCAGGTCGGCTCCCATCACCAGAGCCGCGCCCACGAAAGCGGACGCCAGCATCGACCCGCCGGCGGAGCCCAACAGGCGAGCGGAGATCGGCCCCGACATCAAGGCGACGAACGGAATGGGCCCAGCCACCGCAGTGGCGAAGCCGACCAGCACCACGGCCATCACGATGAGCAACAGCCGGGCCACCTCCACCCGGCTGCCGAGGGCGATCGCCTGGTCGTCGCCGAGCTCCAGCGCGCCCAGTGGCCGGTCGAGCAGCAGGGCCAGCGGGAGCGCGACGGCGAGCACCACGCACAGGATTCGCAGTTCGGCTGCACCGGCGTTGCCGACCGACCCGATCAACCACGCCATCGCGGCCCGGGCGTCGAAGACCTGGGCGCGGGCGAGCAGGTAGCCGACGAGCGCCTCCATCATGGCGGCGGTGCCGATGCCGATGAGGATGAACCGGAAGCCGGTGATCCCGTCGCGCCAGGCGAGCAGGTAGATCAGCAGCGAGCTCACCGCCGATCCCACCAGCGCTGCGCCGGACACCCATAGGCCACTCAGATGAGCGAGCACGATCGCGGCGGAGGCGAACAGTGCGGCGCCGGAGGACACACCGACGAAGTCGGGAGAGGCAAGCGGGTTGCGCAGCATCCGTTGGAAGAGCGGGCCGGCGAGCCCGAAGGCGAGCCCGACCGCTAGCCCGGTCGCGGCAGTCGGCAGGCGGAGCTCACGCACGACGAAGTCGGTGATCGGGTCCTCGCGCAGTCCGAGCAGCGACGTCACGGCGTCCAGTGGCGAGATGTAGGTCGATCCGATCCCCAACGTCACCACGAACAGAGCCAGGGCGAGCAGACCGGCGCCCCCCGTGACGAGCAGCCATCGCCGCGCCCTGCCACGTCGAGCCGCTCGGGTCAGCTCGAGAGCGTCCGGGGCACCGGCGCCCGGGAGATCCAGGGCGGTCATAGCTGAGCCAGGTTCTTGTAGCGGACGAGGCCGATGAACACGGGGGCACCCAGGATGCCGAGGACGACCCCGACCTCGAGCTCGCCGGGCGAGACGATCAGTCGGCCGACGATGTCGGCGATCAGCATCACGCCGGGCGAGAGCACCGCGGTGTAGGCGAGCACCCAGCGGTAGTCCGGCCCGACGATGGCGCGCGCTGCCTGGGGCACGGCCAGCCCGAGGAAGACGATCGGTCCACACGCGGCGACCGCAGCCCCACAGAGCACCGCGACGATGGCGAACAGCACCTGCCGCGCCCGCCGTACGTTCACCCCGAGACCCGAAGCCATCTCGTCGCCGAGAGCCAACCCGTTCAGCACGCGTCCCGAGAAGAGGGCCACAATGCTGCCGACGACCAGGAACGGTGCGGTCTGCTGCAGCACGGTCCAGTAGCGACCCGCCAGCGAGCCGACCTGCCAGAAGCGCATCTCGTTGAGAGCCTCGAGGTTCGCGATCACGATCGCCGAGATGAGTGCGTACAGGCCCGCGCTGACCGCGGCGCCCGCCAGCGCCAGCTTGACCGGGGTCGCGCCTTCGCGGCCCAGCGCCGCGATGGAGTAGACCACCACTACCGCGATGCCGGCGCCGACGAAGCCGAACCAGATGTACGTCGTGAGGCTCTGCCGCCCGATCAGGGCAATGGCGACCACGATGGCGGCCGCCGCACCGCCGTTGACGCCCAGGATCCCCGGATCCGCGAGCGGATTCCGGGTGGACGCCTGCAGGATGGCGCCGCTCAGGCCGAGAGCGATCCCAGCGGTGAGCCCGATCAACGTGCGCGGCACCCGCATCTCACGGATGACCGTCTGCCCGGTCGAGTCGGGGTTGTAGTCGGCAAGTGCGTGCCAGATCGTCCCCACACCGACGTCGCGGGTGCCCAGCAGCACGCTGCCGAGCACGACGACGCCGAGGACAGCGATCAGCAAGATCAGGCCGATCGTCAATCGCGGCGCGCCGCCCCGGGCCCGCGGCGTGGGCTCCGGGTCGGCGCGCCGGACGTCGAGAGTGCTGCTCACCTCCGTGAGGCTACGAGCCGACGTTGGTGTCCGCCTGCCCGATGGCGGCGGTGAGCGTGTCGAGCTGATCGGCGTAGTCGCCATAGGTGTGCACCCAGTAGCCGGGCCATGGTGTGACGGCGCCGGCCTTCGCCGCTGCGATCTTGTCCCAGGTCGGTTGCGCCTCGCCGGTCTTGAGGTTGTCCTCGTAGCCGCGATCGTCGACCAGGAGCAGGTCGGGCTGGTACTTGTCGGCCTTCTCCCAGGACACGGTCTCCCAGTAGGGGAATCCCTTGTCGGGCGACTCCGGGTCGATCACGTCCAGGCCCCAGTCCTGGAAGTCGGTGAGCGAGGTGGAGTACTGCGGGACCGCGACGTAGAGCGCGTCCTCGGTAGGCGCGACGGCGAGCGCGGTCAGCCCGGGCTTGTCCGCCACTGCCTGCTTGAACGCGGCGAGCGCGTCCTCGAAGTGGTCGCGGTCCTCGGCGTACTCCCCGCTGTCGACGTCCACGCCCAGGCTCTTCGCGAAGCCGTCGTACCACTGGATCAGCTCCAGCAACGAGCCCTCCTGGCTGCCGCCGATGACGGGTGCCAGTTTCGCCACCTTGAGCGATTCCTCGTCGACGCCCTCCTCGAAGCCCTGATAGGCCTCCTGGGGTGGCCACCAGTCCGCGAGGATCAGGTCCGGTTGCAGCTCGGCGACCTTCTCGGCGTCGATATGGCCCCACTCTTCACCGACGATCGGGATGTCGGAGATGTCCTGGTCGGCCAGCCCGGGCTCCCACTTGATGTCCTGGGCGAGGTAGATGCCCACCGGCCGAATGCCGTAGGCCAGCAGTCCGCCGGCCTCGGCGGCACTGGCCACGATGCGCTCGGGCTTGTGGTCCAGGGTGATCGTGTCGCCGTTGCCGGACACATAGGACCACGACGTGTCGGCGCTGGCCTCACTAGACTCGTCGTCCGAGCCGCAGCCGGCAAGAGCGAGGCCCGTGGTGAGCGCCAGTCCGAGAAGGACGGGGGCGGGGGTACGGCGCAGGTTCACCTGGCATGCCTTTCTAGTCTGGATAAGGCAAGCCTAACCTAACGGGAGATTCATCAATCGTCCGGGGACGGTACGGGAGTCCCCCGGCGCCGGTCTGCTGACGCAGTGCTGGTCGCCGGTGGCGCTGACCGAGAGGCAGCGACGACCGGAGAGCACCGCCGTAGTCGGGGTTGCTGACCGGGTGGCCGGAGGCGGCTCACGCCCCGCGTTCTCGGTTGTCGCGGTCGGTTCGCGCTACGTGTGGCAGGTGAAGGATTCGAACCTTCGAAGCTTTCGCGACGGATTTACAGTCCGCTCCCATTGGCCGCTCGGGCAACCTGCCGTGTCCGTCACCCGGCTTGGCCGGGCGAGAACGAGAAGGAACAATACCTCAGGGCGCACCCCCGGACGAAAACGGTCGAGCCGCCGCGACAGGGCCTCGACCACACGCGAAAACAGACCCAAGGAGAGAGAGCAGCCCATGGCCGACTCGTCGTTCGACATCGTCAGCAAGCTCGACCACCAGGAGGTCGACAACGCCCTCGGCCAGACGGCTCGTGAGGTCGCCACCCGGTTCGACTTCAAGGGCACCGGAGCCACCATCGCCTGGCAGGGTGACACGGCCATCGAGATCAGTGCCTCGGCCGACGACCGCGCCAACGCCGTGCTCGACGTGTTCAAGCAGAAGCTGATCAAGCGAGGCCAGAGCCTGAAGATTCTCGACGCCTCCGAGCCCCGCCAGTCCGGCCAGCAGTCGAAGATCGCGATCGCCCTCAAGGAGGGCATCTCCTCGGAGAACGCGAAGAAGATCGCCAAGCTCATCCGCGACGAGGGCCCCAAGGGCGTCAAGGCACAGATCCAGGGCGACGAGCTCCGGGTCTCTTCCAAGAAGCGCGACGACCTCCAGGCGGTGATCGCCCTGGTCAAGGAGCAGGACTACGACTTCGCGGTTCAGTTCACCAACTACCGCTGACCCTGCCTCCCGGACAACGGCATGCGCTCCGGTCGCCCGAGCGACCGGAGGGTATGACGTCTCGCGGAGTCAGGCGGTGGCGACCAGGTCGTCGGAGCTGGGTGCTCCCGTGGCCGGGATCATCGTGGCGCCGGAGGCGGGGGTGAGCCAGACGGTGGCGCCCTCGGCGAGCCCGAGGCCCTGCGCGTGGGTGCGGGTGAGGACCACCTGCACGTCGGCCCCCGGCACCGTGTGCACGGTCAACCGGGCCTCGAAGCCGACCCGCAGCACCCGGGTGACGGTGCCCTGGACCGCGTTCGGCTGTGCCCTGGTTAGGGACACGTCGATGTCGTGAGGGCGCAAGGTGAGGTCGCCGAGCCGGGTGGTCTCCCCGAGGAAGCCCATCACGAACGGGTTGGCGGGCTCGTCGTAGAGCTGGTCGGGCGACCCGATCTGTTCGATCCGACCCTCGTTGATCACCACGATGCCGTCGGACACCTCGAGGGCCTCCTCCTGGTCATGGGTCACGAAGATCGTCGTGACGTGGACCTCGTCGTGCAGGCGGCGCAGCCAGTCACGCAGCTCCTTGCGGACCTTGGCGTCCAGCGCTCCGAACGGCTCGTCGAGCAGCAGCACCGACGGCTCGACCGCGAGCGCCCGGGCAAGCGCCATCCGCTGACGCTGCCCTCCGGAGAGCTGGGAGGGGTAGCGGTCGGCGAACTGCGAGAGGTGCACCAGGTCGAGCAGCTCGCTCACCCGGCGACGCACCTCGGCCTTGGGCCGCTTGCGGATCTCCAGCCCGAACGCGACGTTCTTTGCCACGCTCATGTGCTTGAAGACCGCGTAGTGCTGGAAGACGAAGCCGACGTTTCGCTTCTGCGCGGGCAACCCGGTCGCGTCCACCCCCTCGATGGCGACCGTGCCCTCGTCGGCCTGGTCCAGGCCGGCGATGATGCGCAGCAGCGTCGACTTGCCGCCGCCGGAGGGGCCGAGCAGTGCGGTCAGCTCTCCGGAGGGCAGGCTGACGGATACGTCGTCGAGGGCGACGAAGTTGCCGAAGCGCTTGGTGACGCCGTGGATGTCGATGCTCATGAGTGAGATTCCTTCGGACGAAGAAGCGAAACGATGATGATGCAGATCACCGACGCCGCAGCGAGGACGAAGGCGATGGAGTAGGCCGTAGCCTGGTCGAAGTTCTGGTACTTCTGCTCGACGATGAGCGTGGCGGTCTGGGTGCGATCGGTGATGTTGCCGGAGACGACCTTGACCGCCCCGAACTCACCGAGCGAGCGCGCCAGCGACAGGACGACGCCGTACACGACCGCCCACTTGATGCTGGGCAGCGTGATCCGCCAGAGTGTTTGGCGCCCGGTTGCGCCGAGGCTGCGGGCAGCCTGCTCCTGGTCGTCGCCGAGCTCGGTGAGCACGGGCACAACTTCTCGGATCACCAGCGGCAGCGCCACGAAACAGGTCGCCATGATCATGCCGGGAGCGGCGAAGATGACCTGGAAGCCTGCCCGCTCCAGCGCCGGTCCGAACCAGCCGGTGCGCCCGTTGTAGACCAGCAGGAGCGCAAGGCCGACGACGACCGGCGAGACCGACAGCGGCACGTCGATAAGAGCAGACAGCACTCGCTTGCCGGGAAACTCGTAGCGCACCAGCAGCAAGGAGATCGCCAGCCCGAAGACGGTGTTGACGAGCACCGCCCAGAACGCGATGCCGAGCGTCAGGTTGAGCGCATGCACCACGTCGGGCTTGGTGAGCGACTCGAGCATCGCACCCACTCCGTCCTGGAAGGCGCCACGGACGACGAGTGCCACCGGCCAGAGCACCAGCATGAAGACGTAGCCGATCACCAGGATCCGCAGTGTCCACCGCGCGGGAGAGAGCTCAACCACGACGGGCCACCTTTCGCTGGACGATGTCGAGGCAGACGATCACCAGCAGAGCCACCGCCAGCATGACCGTGGCCAGACTGGCAGCCGCGGCCTGGTTGCCGCCCTCGATGAAGGTCAACACCCGCACCGAGACGACCTCGGTGTGGAAGGGCAGGTTTCCCGACAGCAGCACCAAGGAGCCGTACTCGGCGATAGCGCGGCCGAACGAGAGCGCCGACCCGGCCGCAATCGCCGGTGCCAGGCTCGGGAAGATGATCCGCCGCAGGATCGTGGCGCGACGGGCACCCAGGGACGCGGCGGCCTCCTCCACATCGTGCTCCAGCTCCTCGAGCACCGGCTGCACCGTGCGCACCACGAAGGGGAGCGTGACGAAGGCCAAGGCCAAGAAGACAGCCACCTTGGTGCTCGCCCAGTTGACTCCGATCGGGCTGCGCGGGCCGTAGAGGGACAACAGCACCAAGCCGGCGACGATGGTGGGTAGCGCGAACGGAATGTCGATCACCACGTCGAGCACCCGCTTGCCGACGAATCGGTCACGCACCAGGACCCAGGCGATGAGGGTGCCCATCACCGCATTGATGAGGGTGACGAGGACGGCCTGGCCGACCGTGAGCCGGAGAGCAGCCAGCGTCTGCGGGTTTGTCAGCGTCTGCCAGTACGCCGCCCAACCACCCTCCGCGGCCGTCACCACCAAGGCTGCGAGCGGGATCAGCACCAACAGGCTGAACCAGGTGACCGCGATGCCCAAGCTGAGCGTCGAGGCCGGCGTCAGCGTGCTGACCGGCCCCTCCCGGCGCGCGGTGGTGTCGCGCGCCGGGGTGACCGTCGTAGCGGCCGTGCTCACTCAAGCGTCCCGGTGTCTTGCTGGAGCTTGGTGATGATGCCGTCGTTCTCGTCGAAGAACTTGGTGTTGGCATCGGCCCACCCGCCGAAGTCGTCGTCGATGGTGTAGAGCTTGCTCGGCGTCGGGAAGGGGTCGGACGGGTCGTTGGCACCCTTGACCTCGGGAAGGGTCACCCCGTCGATCACGGGGCGCAAGCCGGACTTGGCGTAGTCCGCCTGGCCTTCGGCCGAGGTCATGAAGTCCAGCAGGTCCTGCGCCTTGGGATCGGCGTCCTTCAAGACGGCGGCGGGGTTCTGGATCAACAAGGTGTCGTCAGGCACGAGGTAGTCGACGTCAGCACCGCTCGCACGGGCAACGATCGCTTCGTTCTCATAGGAGAGCAGCACGTCACCGTTTCCTTCGGTGAAGGCGGTGGTGGCGTCGCGGCCCGAACCGGGCAGCGCGATGGTGTTCTGCAGCAGCTTCTTGACGAAGGTCTGCGCCTCCGCCTCACTGCCACCGGCGCCGACGACGTGGGCCCACGCCGCCAGGATGTTCCACTTGGCAGAGCCGGAGGAGGCCGGGTTCGGCGTGATGATCTCCACGCCGGGCTTGATCAGGTCGTCCCAACCCTTGATGTTCTTCGGGTTGCCTGGCCGGACCACGAAGGAGACGACCGACGAGGTTGCGATCCCCTTGGTCGCGTTGTCCTTCCAGTCCTCGGCCACCTGTCCGGAGTCGACGAGCCGGGTCATGTCGGGCTCGAGCGAGAAGTGCACAAGGTCGGCGTCCAGTCCGCCCTCGACGGCGCGACTCTGGTCACCCGAAGCGCCGTACGACGTGGTGATCTGCACGTCCTTGCCGGCATCGGTCTTCGCGAAGTCTGCGAAGACCGGGACGTTGGCTGCCTCCAACACGGAGAAGCCCACCACGCTCAGATCCGTGGAATCTGAGTCGCTGCCGCTGCTCGATGCCTTGGTCGAGGCGCAGCCGGCCAGGGCCAGCGAGGCCGCGACAAGAGTCGCAGCGATGACACGTGAGCGCATGGAGGCTCCCTTTCATATAACGCATGGCTTTCATGCGTCTGTTAAGTTACTCGACTTGTTTACTCGACTTTATCGTCTAAGGCAAGTTGGCGCGCCCGCCACGGACGTGGTCTGGATCACTCGCCAGAGATGTCGGCCCACCAAACCGTGAACGCTGCGTCGGCGCCGACCCCGCGCGGGCTATCGTGGTGGGCTGAACGGGCACTCGTTTGGCGAAGGAAGCAGGGAACACGCGGTGACCAAGAGGGTCAAGCAGCTCGATCGGGTCATCATCAGGTTCGCCGGCGATTCGGGTGACGGGATGCAGCTCACCGGCGACCGGTTCACCCACGAGTCCGCGTCGTTCGGCAACGATCTCTCGACGCTGCCCAACTTCCCCGCCGAGATCCGCGCTCCGCAAGGCACGCTGCCCGGAGTCTCGTCGTTCCAGGTGCACTTCGCCGACCACGACATCTTGACCCCGGGCGACGCACCCAACGTGCTGGTCGCCATGAACCCGGCGGCTCTACGGGCCAACCTGCCCGACGTGCCGAAGGGCGCAACCATCATCGTCGACACCGCCGACTTCACCGCGCGCAACCTGACCAAGGCGGGCTACTCGGACAACCCTCTCGACGACGACTCCTTGGACGCCTTCGCCGTCCACGCCCTCGATCTGACCGGCATGACGATCGAGGCGGTCAAGGAGTTCGGACTGACCCGCAAGGACGCCTCCCGGGCCAAGAACATGTTCGCCCTCGGCCTGCTGTCGTGGATGTACGGCCGCCCCGTGGACTCGACCCTGAGGTTCCTCAAATCCCGGTTCGCCCGAGTCCCCGAGATCCGCGATGCCAACCTGGCGGCCTTCAGGGCCGGCTGGAACTTCGGCGAGACCACCGAGGCGTTCGCCGTCTCCTACCAGATCGACCCCGCTCCGATGGCCGCCGGCAACTACCGCAACATCACCGGCAACCTCGCCCTGGCCTACGGGCTGGTCGCAGGCGGGGTCCAGGCCGGGCTCCCTGTCTTCCTCGGCTCCTATCCCATCACGCCCGCCTCCGACATCCTGCACGAGCTGAGCAAGCACAAGTCGTTCGGCGTGACCACGTTCCAGGCGGAGGACGAGATCGCCGGGATCGGCGCCGCGCTCGGGGCGTCCTTCGCCGGCAGCCTCGGGGTCACGACCACCTCCGGCCCGGGCCTTGCCCTGAAATCGGAGACGATCGGGCTCGCCGTGATGACCGAGCTTCCGCTGATCGTCATCGACGTGCAGCGTGGTGGCCCGTCCACCGGCTTGCCGACCAAGACCGAGCAGGCCGACCTGCTGCAGGCGCTGTTCGGCCGCAACGGCGAGGCGCCGGTGCCGGTGATCGCCCCCCAGTCGCCGGGCGACTGCTTCGACGCGGCGGTGGAGGCAAGCCGGATCGCCGTCACCTACCGCACGCCCGTGCTCCTGCTCTCCGACGGCTATCTCGCCAACGGCTCCGAGCCGTGGCGGATCCCGGACGTCGGCGAGCTCTCGACCATCGAGCCGGACTTCGCCACCGAGACGAACACCACCGTCTCGGGGAAGGCCGAGGGCGAGCAGGTGGCCGCGTTCTGGCCCTACCTGCGCGATCCCGACACCCTGGCTCGGCCCTGGGCCGTGCCCGGCACCCCCGGGCTCGAGCACCGCATCGGCGGGCTGGAGAAGGCGGACGGCCACGGCAACATCTCCTACGACCCGGCCAACCACGACCTGATGGTGCGACTGCGATCGGCCAAGGTGGAGCGCATCGCCGACGACTACGCCCCGACCGAGGTCTACGACCCCTCCGGGCGCGCGAAGGTGCTGGTGATCGGCTGGGGCTCCACCTACGGACCGATCGGGGTCGCCTGCCGACGAGTACGCCGCGCAGGCTACGACGTCGCCCAGCTCCACCTGCGCCACCTGAACCCGCTGCCGACCGACCTGGGCGACATCCTGCGCCGCTATGACCGAGTGCTGGTGCCCGAGATGAACCTCGGCCAGCTGTCGATGCTGCTCCGCGCTCGCTATCTCGTCGACGCCGTCGGCTACAACAGCGTCCGCGGGCTGCCACTCCAGTCCGCCGAGCTGGTCGACGCCATCGGCGCTCTGCTCACCGAGATCGAGGGCGCCGAGGTCGACCTGTCGCCCGAGCGCACCGCCCGTCGATCCCACACCGAGGAGGTCGGCTCGTGACCGCCACCGAACTGCCGTTCCCCGGCCTGCACAGTGGCATCGACGGAGTGCCGACCCTCGACGGCGCCCAGACCGCACGGGAGTACACCTCGGACCAGGAGGTCCGCTGGTGCCCCGGTTGCGGCGACTACGTCATCCTCAAGGCAGTACAGAGCTTCCTGCCCGATCTGGGACTGCGCCGCGAGAACATCGTGTTCATCTCGGGCATCGGCTGCTCCTCTCGCTTCCCCTACTACCTCGACACCTACGGCATGCACTCCATCCACGGGCGAGCGCCCGCCATCGCCACGGGGATCGCGACGGCTCGAGAGGACCTGTCGGTCTGGGTCATCACCGGAGACGGCGACGCACTGTCGATCGGCGGAAACCACCTCATCCACGCGCTGCGTCGCAACGTGAACCTCAACATCCTGCTGTTCAACAATCGGATCTACGGCCTGACCAAGGGGCAGTACTCCCCCACCTCCGAGCCGGGCAAGGTGACCAAGTCCACCCCGATGGGCTCGGTCGACTACCCCTTCAACCCGATCTCGCTAGCCCTGGGCGCGGAAGGCACCTTCGTGGCGCGCACGGTCGACTCCGACCGCAAGCACCTGACCGCCGTACTCTCCGCCGCGGCAGCCCACCGCGGGACCTCGTTGGTCGAGATCTACCAGAACTGCCCGATCTTCAACGACGGCGCCTTCGACGCCATCAAGGGACCCGGCTCCGAGGACGCGCTCATCAGGTTGGTGCAGGGTGAGCCGATCCGGTTCGGCGCTGACGGCGCCAAGGGGCTGATCCGCGACCACGCCACCGGCGGGGTGAAGATCGCCGAGGTGGCCGAGGTCGGCGAGAGCGCGCTGCTCGTGCACGACGCGCACAGTCCGGATCCGTCGACGGCGTTCGCGATCTCCCGGTTGACCGACGCGGGCCACCTCCACCGGGCGCCCGTGGGCATCTTCCGGCAGGTGGAACGGCCGACGTACGACGACCAGGCCCGCGCTCAGGTCCACCACGCAGAAGCCGCCGCCGACGGCACCCGAGCCGAACGGCTCGCGGCGCTCATCGGCGGCGGCGACACCTGGACCGTGGCCTGAGCGGTCCCACCAGTAGGGGCCTCCAAAGCCTGGATCCGCGGAGTCTCTGACTGCGGGTCAGAGGGTGTAGGTGTACCAGATGCTCGAGTAGGACACGTCATACCCACCTGAGGCCGGCACCATCGCCCGCCAGTACCACTTGCCCTTGCGCGGTGCGGGCACCTGCTGGCGGTACTTGTTCTTGGCGTCGGTCTTGACCTTCTTGAACTTCTTGAACTTGCACTTCGGCTTGCTCGGGTCGCAGGTCGCCTTCTGGATCACCAGCTTCTTCTTCTTGTAGTCCTGGACCTTGCCCTGGAAGAAGAGCTTGTTGTGCTTCTTGACGATCTTCGCGCCCACCTTGCGAGTGCCAGCAACCTTGCTGGCTGGCGTGGCGTCGGCGACTGGCGCGATAGCGACGGCGGCCGGGCCCAGGACCATGGCGCCCGCCGCGAGCAGTGCGGCGAAACGAACCCTCATGTCTCCCCCTTGTGTGTGATGTGGGATTTCCTTGCTGAGACGTCCGCGCGCGGGCACCAAGGCCAAGCCGGCACACCCCGCGAGAACGCTCCCTCCGCACCCTATGCTGAGTCGGTGTCGGAGGCGCATCGCGGTTTGCTCTTCGGGATCGTGGCCTACCTCATCTGGGGCGCCTTCCCGCTCTACTTCCCGCTCATGGAGCCGGCGGGCGCGCTGGAGATCCTTGCCCACCGGGTGCTGTGGTCCTTCGTCGTGATGGCTGTGCTCGTCGTCCTCGCCGGGCGGACCGCCGAGTTCCGAGCAGTGCTGCGCCCGCAGCGCGCGACCGCCATGTTGGCGGTGGCCGGGATCACGGTCAGCCTGAACTGGTCGACCTACATCTGGGCGGTCAACAACGGGCACGTCGTCGAGTCCTCGCTCGGCTACTTCATCAACCCGCTGGTCAGTGTCTTGATGGGCATTCTCGTGCTCGGCGAGCGCCTGCGACCCGTGCAGTGGGCTGCGATCGGCGTAGGCGTCCTCGCGGTTGCTGTCCTCGCCGTCGACTACGGACGGCCGCCCTGGGTCGCGCTGGTCCTCGCGCTGACCTTCGGCACCTACGGCCTGGCCAAGAAGCTCGCCGGGGTCGGCGCGGTCGAGAGCCTCGCCTTCGAGACGATGCTGGTCGCCCCCCTCGCCGTCGGCTACCTCGCCTGGCTGACCGCTCAGCACCGATCCACCTTCGCGACCGAGGGCCTCGATCATGCCCTCCTGCTGGTCTCGCTCGGCTTGGTGACCGCCGTACCGCTCACCTTGTTCGGCGCAGCGACGATCCGGATCCCCCTGGTCAGCATCGGGCTCTTGCAGTACGTCGCCCCGGTGCTCCAGTTCGCCCTCGGCGTGCTGTGGTTCCACGAGCCGATGCCGCCCGGCCGGTGGATCGGCTTCCTGCTCGTCTGGCTCGCCCTGGCACTCCTCACCGTCGAGGCCATCCGCAACCACCGCCACCAACTCCGCGACACCGCCGAGGCCACCGCCCTCTAGTTGCTCGCCGTGGACGGGCTGATTGGCACTCCGGTGGTCCGAAACTGCATCCCACCCCATCTCCCGCGGCGCTGTGGTGGCTGAGGGCCCGGTATACGAGGCGGTCACCCCCCACAAGGGCGCGGCAGATGCAAGAAGACCGCGGCAGAACTCACCCGACGCTGGTCAGCTGGTCCGGGTGGCCACCAGGTCGGCGAAGGCCTCGAGGGCGTCGCGGACCGCGCCGGGCGGGACCACGTTCAGCCGCTCCTTGGCCTCGGCGGCCTGACCGACGACGTAGTCGCGAGCTCGTTGCATGGCGGGGTGTGTGCGCAGCAGGCGGAGTGCCTCGGCGTGCAGCGCATCGTCACTCAGATCGGCGTCGAGCAGCTCAAGCAGTCGGGTGTCGGCGGGGTCGGTGGACGCCTTCGCCATCAACACCGGCAGCGTGGGGACGCCCTCACGGAGGTCGGTGCCGGGAGTCTTGCCGGACTCGACGGAGTCCGAGGCGATGTCGAGGATGTCGTCGGACAGTTGGAAGGCCGATCCGACGATCTCGCCGTACTCTGTCAGCGCGCGCTGCACGTCGGCCGTCGCGCCGCCGAAGATCGCGCCGTATCGCGCCGAGGTCGCGATCAGCGACCCGGTCTTCCCGGCGACGACGTCGAGATAGTGCTCGATCGGGTCCTCGCCCGGCCCCACCGCCACCGTCTCCTGGATCTGGCCCTCGACGAGGCGAGTGAAGGTCTGGGCCTGGATGCGTACGGCGTCAGCCCCCAGCTCGGCGGTGAGCTCGGAGGACTTGGAGAACAAGAAGTCCCCGGTGAGGATCGCGACGTGGTTGTCCCAGCGGGCATTGGCCGAGTCGGCTCCACGACGGAGGGCCGCTTCGTCCATCACGTCGTCGTGATAGAGCGAGGCGAGGTGGGTCAGCTCGACGACACAGGCAGCGGTGATCACGCCCGGGTCGGCGGGCCGCTCCCCGGTCTCGGCCGCCAGCAGGACCAGGAGCGGGCGCACCCGCTTGCCCCCGGCGGCCATCAGGTGCGAGGCGGCCTCGGTGACGAAGGCCGCTCGACTGCGCACGTGCCCGGCGAGCTCCTTCTCGACCAGCGCCATCCGCTCGGTCAGCCGCGCGGCGAGCTCCTCGTCGAGGACCGGCAGAGCCAGGCCCTCGGTCTGGGTCCTCTGCTCAGCAGGATCAGTCACCTGATGAATTCTCCCGCCCGACCGGCCAGGTCGAGCACCGGGCCCGGAACGACGCCGAGCAGCACCGTGAACGCTGCCGCGACCGCGATGGTGCCAGCCGTGAGGATCGACGGATGGGTGACCGCCGGTCCGTCACCGATCGGGTCGCTGAAGTACATCAAGTAGATGACCCGCACGTAGAAGAACGCGGCGATCAGGCTGGCTCCGACGGCGATGACGACCACCGGCCATGCCCCTGCGGACAGGGCAGCGGCGAAGACGGTCCACTTGCCGACGAACCCGGAGGTGAGCGGGATGCCCGCCATCGCCAGCAGAAACAGGGCGAACACGCCCGCGACGATGGGCGACTCCTTGCCCAGGCCAGCCCAGCGGGAGAGTGCGTTGGCCTCACCGGAGGCATCGCGCACCAGGCCGACGACCGCGAAGGCGCCCAACGAGGTGATGCCATAACTGGTGAGGTAGAACAACACCGCCTGCAGGGAGGTGATCTGGCCGGCGGACAGCTCTGCCGCGCTCTGCACGCCGAGGATCCCGGTCAGGATGAATCCGGTGTGCGCCACCGCGGAGTAGGCCAGCATCCGCTTCACGTCGGACTGCACGATCGCCAGCAGCGCGCCGACCAGCATGCTCAAGATGGCGACCGCCCAGATCATCGGCTCCCAGCTCCACCGGGCGACACCGAAGGCGACATAGAGCAGGCGAGCCATCGCGCCGAACGCCGCCACCTTCGTGCCCGCCGACATGAAGGCGGTCAGCGGCGTCGGGGCGCCCTGGTAGACGTCGGGAGTCCAGGCCTGGAAGGGAGCCGCACCGACCTTGAACAAGACACCCACCGAGAGCAGCGCCAGCCCGATCGCGAGCAGCGCGGAGTTGCCGTCCCCGGAGGCCACTGCCTCGTTGATCGACGCGAAGTCGAAGGAGCCGGCGAAGCCGTAGACCAGAGCCATCCCGTAGACGAAGAACCCGGTCGAGAACGCCCCCAGGAGGAAGTACTTCAGGGCCGCCTCCTGACTGAGCAGCCGGCGACGCCGAGCCAGGCCGGTCATCAGGTAGAGCGGGAGGGAGAGAACCTCCAGCGCCACGAACATCATGATCAGGTCGTTGGCGGCAGGGAACAGCATCATTCCGCCGATCGCCAACAGCAGCAGCGGATAGACCTCGGTGTGCTCGAGGCCTTGAGCCGAGGCACGCCGCTCGGACTCCGACCCGGGCACCGTGCTGGCCTGGCCGGCGAACGCGGTCAGGCCACCTTCGAGCCGGCGCTCGGCGAACAGGAGCGCGCCACCGATGCCCAGGCCGAGCACGAGGATCCACAAGAACACCGTCGGCCCGTCGATGGCGAGCGCATCCATCACCGCAAGCTGGCCGCGGGCCGTGCCGTCGCCGAGGTCGTCGAGACGAGTCGCCAAGGTGACGGCCGCGACCAGGGCGGCCACCAGGCCGACGACGGTCAGCAGAACCTGGGTCGCGTAGCGCTGCGAGCGGGGCAGGAACGCCTCGACCAGCACGCCGAGGCACGCGACCCCGAAGACGATCAGCAGCGGGAGCAGCTGGGCGTATTCGACCGTGGGCTTGACGAAGTCGTTCACTGCTGGCCTCCGGCCTCGGGCGCGGGCACGACGGGCGCCTTCTCGCTCACCCCGACATGGGCGAGCGTCGCGTCGACGTACGGGTTGATCACGTTGAGCAGCGGCATCGGGAAGAAGCCGAAGACCACCAGGCCCACGATCAGGGGCACGACGGCGGAGAGCTCACGTCGGTTGATCTCCGGCAGCGACTCGACCGGCTCGAGTTTGGGGCCGGTCATGATGCGTTGGTACATCCACAGCATGTAGACCGCGGCCAGCACGATCGCGGTGACCGCGATCGCCCCGGTCCACCAGGCATGCCCGAACGCGGAGATCAGCACCATCAGCTCGGACACGAACGGCGAGAGGCCGGGCAGACCGGCACCGGCGAGCCCGGCGATCAAGAAGAGACCCGCCAGCAGCGGCGCCGCCTTCTCGATGCCCGTCATCTCGCTGATCAGCTGGGTGCCGCTGCGCCGGATGACGAAGCCGGCGAGCAGGAACAGGGCGGCCGTGCCGATCCCGTGGTTGACCATGTAGAGGATGGCGCCCGCGCCACCCTGGCTGCTGAACACGAAGATCCCCAGCACGATGAAGCCGAAGTGCGACAGCGAGGTCAGGCCGATCAGGCGCAGCACGTCGTCCTGGCCGATCGCCACGAACGCGCCGTAGATGATCGAGATCAACGCGAGCACGACGACCACCGGGGTGGCCCATTGCGAGGCCTCGGGGAACAGCCCTAGACAGAACCGCAGCATGCCGAACGTGCCGATCTTGTCGAGGATGCACACGAGCAGCACGCTGGTGCCGGTCGTGGCCTTCTCGGTGGTGTCGGGCAGCCAGGTGTGCACCGGGAACATCGGCGCCTTGATCGCGAAGGCGACGAAGAACCCGACGAACAGCCACCGCGCGGTGGTGGTGCCGATGTCCAGGGAGGCCATGTCGGAGAGGAGGTACGACGGCGTGCCGTGCTGCGCGGACACGACGTAAAGACCGATCACCGACACCAACATGATCAAGCCGCCGGCCAGCTGGTAGACGAGGAACTTCACTGCGGCCCGACCGCGACCGGGACGCCCGAAGCCGCCGATGAGGAAGTACGCCGGGATCAAGGTGGCCTCGAAGACGACGTAGAACAAGAACACGTCGGTCGCCGTGAAGACCGCGAGCGAGAAGGCCTGGAGAGCCAGGGTCCACGAGACGAAGGAGGCGAGTCGGCCCTCCTCCTCCGCGTCGGGCCAGGAGGCGACCAGCACGACCGGGACGAGGACCACGGTGAGCAGGACCATGAGCAGGCCCAGACCGTCGACCCCGAGCGCCCAGTGCACTCCGAGCGGCTTGATCCAGTTGACCTTCTCCTCCAGCTGCATGCCGCCGCCGGTGTGGTACTGCGTGGTGACCACGATGCCGAGGGCGAGGGCCAACCCGGAGAAGACCAGGCCCAGCTGCTTGGCCGCGGCAGGCGCCAGGGCGACGACGACCGCGCCGACCAGCGGCACCGCGATCAGCAGTGTCAACCAGGGAAAAGAGCTCATTCGGGGCCCCCGCGGAAGTGTGAGCGAAGCGAGCAGTTTCGTGGAGTGAAACTCATGCGAGGTTCACCGCCAGCAGGGCCAGGACGACGAGGATGACGCCGCCGAGGAGGGACAGGGCGTAGGACCGGACGTAGCCGTTCTGCCACTTGCGCAGCACACCGGCGAGGCCGGCCACCGTCCAGCCGCCACCCTCGACCGCGCCGTCGACGCCGCCGCGGTCGATGGTCGCAAGGCCGGTGGCCACGGCTCGGCCCGGGCCGACGACGAAGGTCTCGTTGATCGCGTCGCCGTAGAGGTCGTTGCGGGCAATGGTGATGACCGGCGGGACGTTCTCGGGGGCCTCGCGTGGCACCGGACGCCGGCCAAAGATCGACCAGGCGATCGCAACGCCGACCAGCACGATGACCAACGCCAGCAGCGACACCACGATCGGCGGCAGCGGCGGCTCCTCGTGCGGAGCCTCACCGACGACCGGGGCGAGGAAGTCCACGATCCAGCCGTTGAGATAGAGCAACCCGCCCAGCACGGAGAGCGCACCGAGGACCATCAGCGGGATGGTCATCACCTTGGGCGACTCGTGCGGGTGGACGCCGTCGAGCCAGCGCTTGTCGCTGATGAAGGTCATCAGCATCAGCCGGGTCATGTAGAACCCGGTGACCCCGGCCCCGATCAGCGCGGCCGCGCCGACCAGCCAGTTGTGGGCGAGGGCGCTCTCGATGATCTTGTCCTTCGACCAGAAGCCTGCAAAGGGCGGGATGCCGATGATCGCCAGGTAGCCCATGGCGAAGGTGAGGAACGTGATCGGCAGAGCCTTGCGCAAGGCGCCGTAGTGGCGCATGTCCACGTCGTCGTCCATCGCATGCATGACCGAGCCGGCACCGAGGAACATGTTGGCCTTGAAGAAGCCGTGGGTGAGCAGGTGGAAGATCGCGAAGGCGTAGCCGGCGACACCGAGGCCCGCGCCGAGCATCATGTAGCCGATCTGGCTCATCGTGGAGCCGGCGAGCACCTTCTTGATGTCGTCCTTCGCGGTTCCGATGGCCGCGCCCCAGAGCAGCGTGACGACGGCGACCACGACGACCGTGGTCTGCGCGATCGGAGCGCGCTCGAAGATGAAGTTGGACCTGGTGACCAGGTAGACGCCGGCGGTCACCATGGTCGCCGCGTGGATCAGCGCCGAGACTGGCGTGGGGCCCTCCATCGCGTCCAGCAGCCAGGCCTGGAGGGGCACCTGCGCGGACTTGCCGCAGGCGGCCAACAGGAGCAGCAGGCCGAGTGCGTTGAGGGTCTTCCCCGAGGCCTCACCGGCCACGGCGGAGACGCCGACGAAGGCGGTGGTCCCGAAGGTCACGAACATCAACGCGATGGCCAGCGACATCCCGATGTCACCGACCCGGTTCATCACGAACGCCTTGATCGCCGCCGCCGCCGCGGTCGGCTTGTGCTGCCAGAAGCCGATCAGGAGGTACGACGCCAGGCCGACTCCCTCCCACCCGAGGAACACGCCGACGTAGTTGGCCGACAAGACCAGGACCAGCATCGCGGCGACGAAGAGGTTGAGGTAGCCGAAGAAGCGACGGCGCCGGGCGTCGTGGGCCATGTAGCCGATCGAGTAGATGTGGATCAGCGAGCCGACGCCGGTGATGAGCAACAAGAACAGCACCGAGAGTGGGTCGAGGAGCAGGTCCATGCCCACGTCGAGCCGACCGGCCTGGAACCAGGTCCACAGGTGCTGGCCGACCTGGCGGTCGTCAACGTCGCGGCCGAGCAGCCCGAAGAACATCGACAGGCTGATCACGAAGGACCCGAGCACGGTGGCAGAGCCGAGCAGGTGACCCCACCTGTCGGTGACCTTGCCCCCGATGAGCAGGATCGCGGCGCCGGCGAGCGGCAGTGCGACGACCAGCCAGATCAGTGCGAACACACCCGAGGCGTCCGTCGGTGCGACCACCGGGACGTGGGCGGCGCCCTCGTGCGCCATCACGGAGAGATTCACGACGGTCCCCTCAGTACTTCAGCAGGCTCGGGTCGTCGACCGAGGCCGAGCGCCTGGTCCGGAAGATGGTCATGATGATGGCCAGGCCGACCACGACTTCGGCTGCCGCGACGACCATCACGAAGAATGCGGCGACCTGGCCCGAGAGGTTGCCGTGCTGCTTGGCGAAGGTCACGAAGGCGAGGTTGCTGGCGTTGAGCATCAGCTCGATGCACATGAAGACGACGATCGAGTTGCGCCTGGTGAGCACGCCCACCGAGCCGATGGTGAACAGGATCGCCGACAAGACGAGGTAGGGGGTCATCGGACGTCCTCCTCGGTCGAGGCGGCGGCACCGACCTTGCCGGCGACCTCGGGCGCGGTGTCGACCTCGACCCCGAGCTGCCGGGTGATCTGGTCGATGTCCTCGGCGTTGACCGGCGCAGTCCGCACGGTGCCCCGGGCGGCCAGCACCCGGGAGATCGAGGACTCCGCCGCGGTGCCGTCGGGCAGCAGCGCGGGGGTGTCGACGGCGTTGTGGCGGGCGTAGACGCCAGGTGCAGGCAGCGGGCCGGGGTGGCGACCGGAGTCTGCGTAGTCCTGCATCCGCTGCCGGGCCAGGTCCGCCTGGGTCACCTTGGGTGTCAACCGCTCTCGGTGGGCCAACACCATCGCACCGAGCGCGGCGGTGATCAGCAGCGCCGAGGTGATCTCGAAGGCGAACACGTAGCGGGAGAAGACCAGGTTGGCGAGCGCCTGGACGTTGCCGCCCGCGTTGGCATCGGAAAGGCCGACCGCGGTGCCCAGCGTCACCTGGCCGACGCTGATGCCGAGGAGCAGTCCCAGGATGGTCCCTGCGCCGATGGCGAGCACCCGCTGGCCCTTGATGGTCTCCACCACCGAGTCCGACGCGTCGACGCCGACCAGCATCAAGACGAACAGGAACAGCATCAAGATGGCGCCGGTGTAGACGATGATCTGGACGACGAAGAGGAACGGCGCCTCGAGGACGGCGTACAGCACGGCCAGACTGATCATCACCACGGCCAGGAGCAGTGCGGCGTGCACGGCCTTGCGGACGAACAAGAGGCCGAGGGCCGCCACCACCATGATCGGCGACAGGATCCAGAAGACGGTCACGAAGCCCCTCCTTCCCGACCGGCACCAGTCTCGGCCGGGGCGGAGAACTGGCCGCGGTAGTAGTCCTTCTCGTCGTCCCCGAGCAGCATCGGGTGGGGCGGCTGCTCCATCCCCGGCAGCAGCGGCGCCAACAGGTCGCTCTTCTGGTAGATGAGCGACTCGCGGGTCGAGTCGGCCAGTTCGTACTCGTTGGTCATGGTCAGCGCACGGGTCGGGCAGGCCTCGATACACAGCCCGCACAGGATGCAGCGCAAGTAGTTGATCTGGTAGACGCGGCCGTAGCGCTCGCCTGGGCTGAAGCGCTCGTCGGGACTGTTGGACGCACCCTCGACGTAGATCGCGTCGGCCGGGCAGGCCCACGCGCACAGCTCGCAGCCGATGCACTTCTCCAGGCCGTCGGGCCAGCGGTTGAGCTGGTGGCGGCCGTGGAAGCGCGGGGCGGTCGGCAGCTTCTCGAAGGGATACTGCTCGGTGACGACCTTGCGGAACATGGTCCGGAAGGTCACCCCGAAACCCGCCACCGGGTCCCAAAACTGCTCCTTGAGGGTGGGCATCAGACCTCCTCGGCCGTCGCGACGTGCGTCGGCACGGTCTCGAAGACGAGCGGCCGGGCCGCCCCTCGGACCGGGCCGCCAGTGGGCATGGGGGGCACCGGGAAGCCACCGGCGAAGGCGTCCTCGGGCTCGTCAGCGGTGTCCTCGTCGGGCTCCCGCTCCCCCACGAAGGAGAGGGCCAAGAAGATCGCGGCCAGCACGCCGAGCGCGATCAGCACCCACTTCAGGCTGATCCCGCCGTCGTCCTTGAGGCTCTGGATGGTGGCGACCGCCACGATCCAGAGCAATGAGATCGGGATCAGCCGCTTCCAGCCGAAGTGCATGAACTGGTCGTAGCGCAGCCGCGGGAGGGTGCCGCGCAGCCAGATGAAGACGAAGATGAAGCACAGCACCTTGCCGAAGAACCACAACAGCGGCCAGTAGCCGATGTCCGCCCCCGGCCAGACGTTGATGATCGGCCACGGCGCGTGCCAGCCGCCGAGGAACAGCGTGGTGGCGACCGCGGAGACGGTGGCCATGTTGATGTATTCGGCGAGGAAGAAGAGCGCGAACTTCAGGCTGGAGTACTCCGTGTGGAAGCCACCGACCAGTTCGCCCTCGGCCTCGGGCAGGTCGAAGGGGGCACGGTTCGTCTCGCCCACCATCGCGATGCAGTAGATGATGAACGACGGCGCCAGGATCAAGGCGAACCAGAAGCTGCCCTTCTCGTTCTGCGCGGCGACGATCTCCGAGGTGGACATCGACCCGGCGTAGAGGAAGACGGCGACGAAGGCGAGCCCCATGGCGACCTCGTAGGAGATCATCTGGGCGCTGGATCGCAGGCCACCCAACAGGGAGTACGTCGACCCGGACGACCAGCCGGCGAGCACGATTCCGTAGATGCCGATCGAGGCGATGGCCATCACGAACAGCACGGCCACTGGGGTGTCGGTCAGCTGGAGTGGAGTGCGGTGCCCGAACATCGTCACCTCGGGACCGAACGGGATCACCGCGAATGTCACGAAGGACGGCACGACCGCGATCACCGGCGCGACGAGGTAGACGGTCTTGTCGGCCGCCTTCGGGATGAGGTCTTCCTTCAGCGCGAGCTTGACGCCGTCGGCGAGCGACTGCAGCAGGCCGAAGGGACCGTGGACGTTGGGCCCGATGCGGTGCTGCATGCGACCCACGACCCGGCGCTCGAGCCAGATGTTGAACAGCGTCAGCAAGACGAGTACGACGAAGATGAGGACGGCCTTGACGATGACCAGCCAGACCGGGTCCTTGCCGAAGGCAGCCAGGCTGTCTCCGCTAGCGGCCAGCACGTTGACCGAGTGCGCGATCACTTGCTCACTCCCTTCACCGTCACCCGGCTCCCGGGTGAGGCCAGGTCGGCCAGCACGCCGTTGCCGAAGGAGTTGGCGGGCACCCAGACGGTGCCGTCCACCATGTCGACGGCTCGCCTGGCCGACAGGATCACCTGACCGCGATCACCGGTGACCACGACCTCGTCGCCGTCCTCGACACCGAGCCCGTCGGCGATCGTGGTGCCGAGCAGGACGACCGGCCGGCGGCCAGCGGCCCGCATGGCATCTGCCCCATCTTGGAGTGAACCGAGGTCGATCAGCTGCTTCCAGGTGGCCAACGCCACCCCGTCCGAGCCCTGGTCGGTCGCGCTTGTCGAGACCCCGGACGGCTCGACCCGCTCGCCGTCCCACGGACCCACGCTCTCCATCTCCGCGTGCACGGCGGCGACCGAGGTGAAGCCGAGGGAGTGGTCCATCTCCTCGGCGATGCCGGCGAGCACCCGCAGGTCGGGCAGCGAGGCAGGGTTCGCGAAGACGGCGCTGAAGGAGCGTGGCCGCCCCTCCCACGTCACGAAGGTGCCGGCCTTGTCGGTCACCGACGCAACGGGGAGCACCACGTCGGCCACGTCGGTGATGTCGGTCTCGCGAAGGTCGAGGGCGACCACGAAGGCGCCCGCGAGGGCGGCGCGGAAGGTGGCGGGGTCTGCGGTGTCGTCGGGGTCGACGCCGCCGATCACGACACCACCGAGGGTGCCGTCGGCAAGCGCTGCGACGATCTGATCGGCGTCTCGGCCGGGCGCGCTGGGGAGTGAATCGACCCCCCAGGCTGCGGCCAGGTCGACCCGGGCTGCGGGGTCGGCGACCGGGCGGCCACCGGGCAGCAGGGTCGGCAGGCAGCCGGCCTCCAGCGCTCCGCGGTCACCGGCGCGGCGCGGCACCCAGGCGAGCTTGGCACCGGTCCGGTCGGCCAGCTCGGCAGCGGCAGTCAGGGCACCCGGGCTGGTCGCGAGCCGCTCGCCGACCAGGATCACCGACGAGGCGTCGAGTCCGGCGCCGTCGTCCTCGGCGAGCGCCCGCAGCGCCGCGGCCTCCCGACCCGGCACGGTCGGCACCAGTCGCCCGGCCATCTTCTCCAAGCCGCGAGACGTGAACGGGGCGACGGAGACGACGGTGGTCCGGCCGGCCCGGGTGGCCTTGCGCAGGCGCAGGAAGAGGGTGCCGGCCTCGTCCTCGGGTTCCAGCCCCGCCAGGACGACGGTGCCGGCGGCCTCGAGGTCGGCGTACGTCGCGGCCTGGGTCAGCACCACCCGCGACCCGAGGAAGTCGGTCTCCTCGGCCGAGAGCGGGCGGGCGCGGAAGTCGACGTCGTTGGTGTCGAGCGCAACCCGCGCGAACTTGGAGTAGGCGTAGGCGTCCTCGGCCGTCAGTCGACCACCGGTGAGCACCGCCGACCGGCCGGCAGCGGCCAGTCCGCGGGCGGCCACCGCGAAGGCCTCGGGCCAGGAGGCGGGTCGCAGCTCGCCATCCTCACGGATCTGCGGATAGGTGAGCCGGTCGTCGGCGCGGGTGTAGGCGAACGCGAACCGGTCCTTGTCGGTGATCCACTCCTCGTTGACCTCCGGGTCGTTGCCGGAGAGCCGCCGCATCACCTTGCCGCGGCGGTGGTCGACCCGGATCGCCGCACCGCAGGCGTCGTGCTCGGCGATCGCCGGGGTGGAGACGAGGTCGAACGGCCGAGAGCGGAAGCGGTATTCCGCCGAGGTCAGCGCACCGACCGGGCAGATCTGGATGGTGTTGCCGGAGAAGTAGGACTCGAAGGGCTCCCGCTCGTAGATGCCGACCTGCTGGAGCGCGCCACGCTCGACCAGGGCGATGAACGGGTCACCGGCGATCTGCTCGGAGAAGCGGGTGCAGCGCGCACACAGCACGCACCGCTCGCGGTCGAGCAGGATCTGCGCGGAGATGTTGATCGGCTTGGGGAAGGTGCGCTTGACGCCTTCGAAGCGGGTCTCACCGCGGCCGTTCATCGACTGGTTCTGCAGGGGGCACTCGCCACCCTTGTCGCAGACCGGGCAGTCGAGCGGGTGGTTGACGAGCAAGAACTCCAAGATCCCGGTCTGGGCCTTCTCCGCACCCTCGGAGGTGTACTGCGTGTGCACCTCCATCCCCTCGGAGACCACCAGGGTGCACGACGCTTGCGGCTTCATCCGTCCGGGCGGGCCCTGCATCTGCCGCATCGCCCCGTCGGGGCCGGGGAGCGCGACCTCGACCAGGCACTGGCGGCAGGCGCCGACCGGGTCGAGCAGCGGGTGGTCGCAGAAGCGCGGGATGGTGATGCCGATCTCCTCGGCGGCACGGATCACCAAGGTGCCCTTGGGCACGCTCACACTGACGCCGTCGATGGTGAGGGTCACCAGGTCGACGGCCGGGGCATCGCTGGTCGAGCTTGTCGAGACCTGACTCATGCCTGCGCTCCCGTCATGCCTGCGCTCCCGTCATGCCTGCGCTCCCGTCATGCCTGTGCTCCCGCCGTGACGAACAGGGTCGAGGCGGCCGGGTCGAACGGGCAGCCACCCTCGACGAGGTGAGCGACGAACTCCTCGCGGAAGTACTGGATCGAGGAGGTGATCGGGCTGGTCGCTCCGTCGCCGAGCGCACAGAACGCGCGGCCGAGGATGTTGTCGCACTCGTCGAGCAGCTTGTCGAGGTCCTCTTCCGACCCCTGGCCGCGCTCGAGGTTGGCCAGCGTCTGGGCCAGCCAGTAGGTGCCCTCCCGACACGGGGTGCACTTGCCGCACGACTCGTGCTTGTAGAACTCGGTCCAGCGCAACACGGCTCGGACCACGCAGGTGGTCTCGTCGAACAGCTGGATGGCCCTGGTGCCGAGCATCGAGCCCGCGGCGCCGACGCCTTCGAAGTCCAGCGGGACGTCGAGGTGCTCGGCGGTGAGCAGCGGCGTGGAGGAGCCGCCGGGGGTCCAGAACTTCAGCTCGTGGCCCTCGCGGATGCCACCGGCCAGCTCGATGAGCGTGCGCAGGGTGATCCCGAGCGGAGCCTCGAACTGGCCCGGGTTGGTGACATGGCCAGACAGCGAGAAGATCCCGAACCCCTTGGACTTCTCGGTGCCCATCGAGGCGAACCAGGTCGCGCCGTTGGCGATGATGCTCGGCACCGACGAGATCGACTCCACGTTGTTGATCACCGTGGGGCTGGCGTAGAGACCCGCCACGGCGGGGAACGGCGGCCGCAGCCGCGGTTGGCCACGGCGACCCTCGAGGGAGTCCAGCAGCGCCGTCTCCTCGCCACAGATGTAGGCGCCGGCGCCGGCGTGCACGACCAGGTCGAGGTCGTAGCCGGAGCCGTGGATGTCCTTGCCGAGGTGGCCGGCGGCGTACGCCTCGGCGACCGCGGCCTGCAGGCGGCGAATGACGTGCAGCACCTCGCCGCGCACGTAGATGAACGCGTGGTTGGCCCGGATCGCGTAGGACGAGATGATCACGCCCTCGATCAGCGTGTGCGGGCTGGCCATCATCAAGGGGATGTCCTTGCAGGTGCCCGGCTCGGACTCGTCGCCGTTGACGACGAGGTACTTCGGGTTGGGGTTGTCCTGGGGGATGAAGCCCCACTTCATCCCGGTCGGGAAGCCGGCGCCACCGCGACCGCGCAGCCCGGAGTCCTTCACCTCGGCGATGATCGCGTCGGGGGTCATGCCGAGCGCCTTCTTCAGCGCGCCGTAGCCGCCTTGGCGCTCGTAGGCCGCCAGCGTCCAGGACCGGTCCTGGTCCCAGTTGTCGGTGAGGACCGGGGTGAGGGTGTCGATCTCGCTCACTGCTCGACCTCCTTCACGGTCACGCTCGCGGACGGGGCGGACCAGTCGTGCTCGCGGGCGATCTCCAAGCCCTCCAAGGACGCCGGACCGGCCGACGGGCCCTCGTCGGCGAGCCCGTCGTTGAAGCCGGCCAGCACCCGCTCGGCCTCTCGCCAGGTCACGATCTTGGGTCCTCGGGTGGAGTGGACCTCGTTGCCCTCGCGCAGGTCGTCGACCAGTTGGGTCGCCGACTCGGGGGTCTGGTTGTCCATGAACTCCCAGTTGACCATCACCACGGGCGCGTAGTCGCAGGCGGCGTTGCACTCGACGTGCTCCAAGGTGATGGTCCGGCCGTCCTCGTCGGCTGTCGTCTCGTCGTTGCCGATGCCGAGGTGCTCCTTGAGGCGGGCGAAGATCGCGTCACCACCCATCACCGCGCACAAGGTGTTGGTGCACACGCCGACGTGGTAGTCGCCGACCGCGCGCCGCTTGTACATCGTGTAGAACGTGGCGACCCCACTCACCTGGGCGGGGGTGATGTCGAGGATCTCGGCGCACGCCTCGATGCCCTCCGGCGTGATCCGCCCCTCGGCGCTCTGGACCAGGTGCAGCATCGGCAACAACCCCGAGCGCGGCTGCGGATAGCGGTCCGCGATCTCGACCAGCTCGGCGTAGGTCTTCTCGTCGATGCTCACCGGCGGGGTCCCCTCGGAGTTGTCGGGCGGAGGAGCGGAGCGGGGGAGCACGAGAACTTCGTGGGGTGCTTCACCTATCCACCCCTCCCATGACCGGGTCGAGTGAGGCGATCGCGACGATCACGTCGGCGACCATGCCACCCTCGGCCATCGCGGCGGTGCCCTGCAGGTTCGTGAAGGACGGGTCTCGGAAGTGGACCCGGAACGGACGCGTCCCTCCGGTGGAGACGACGTGGGCGCCCATCTCGCCGCGCGGGCTCTCGACCGGCACGTACGCCTGCCCTGCCGGCACGTGGAAGCCCTCGGTCACCAGCTTGAAGTGGTGGATGAGCGCCTCCATCGACTCACCCATGATGTGCTTGATGTGGTCGAGGCTGTTGCCCATGCCGTCCGAGCCGATGGCCAACTGGCTCGGCCAGGCGATCTTCTTGTCGGCGACCATCACCGGTGCGCCCTCCAGGTCGGCGAGCCGCTGGGCCGACTGCTCGATGAGGCGCAGCGACTCCCACATCTCGTTGAGTCGAATGCGGAAACGGCCGTAGGCGTCGGCCGTGTCCCAGGTCTGGACGTCGAACTCGTAGTCCTCGTAGCCGCAGTAGGGCTGGGTCTTGCGCAGGTCCCAGGGGTAGCCAGTGCTGCGTAGCACCGGTCCGGTGATGCCCAGCGCCAGGCAGCCGGCGAGGTCGAGCTCGCCCACGCCCTCCAGCCGCGCCTTGAAGATCGGGTTGGCGTTGCACAGGTCGGCGTACTCCGGCAGCCGCTTCTTCATCAGCGCCACGAAGTCACGGATCTCGTCGAGCGCGCCGGGCGGCAGATCCTGCGCGACCCCACCGGGACGGATGAAGGCGTGATTCATCCGCAGGCCGGTGATCAGCTCGAAGAGGTCGAGCACCAGCTCCCGCTCGCGGAAGCCGATCGTCATCACGGTCAGCGCGCCGATCTCCATGCCGCCGGTAGCGATCGCCACCAGGTGCGAGGAGATGCGGTTGAGCTCCATCAGCAGGACCCGCATGACCTGGGCCTTCTCGGGGACCTCGTCCTCGATGCCCAGCAGTCGCTCCACGCCCAGCACGTAGGTCATCTCGTTGTAGAACGGGGAGAGGTAGTCCATCCGGGTGCAGTAGGTGACGCCCTGCACCCAGGTGCGGTACTCCATGTTCTTCTCGATGCCCGTGTGCAGATAGCCGATGCCGCACCGGGCCTCGCTGACGGTCTCGCCCTCCAACTCGAGGATGAGCCGGAGCACGCCGTGCGTGGACGGGTGCTGCGGCCCCATGTTGACCACGATGCGCTCCTCGACGTGGTCGCCGATGGCATCGGTGATGGATTCCCAGTCCTGGCCGGTGACGGTGAACACCTTGCCCTGGGTGGTCGCGCTCGTCCCGGCATAGGGGTCGGCGGTCTCGGGCGGGATGGTGGCCTCGGGAGAGACGTGGTCGCTCATCAGTTGTAGGACCTCCGCTGGTCCGGCGGGGGCACGGAGCCGCCCTTGTACTCGACGGGGATGCCACCCAGGGGGTAGTCCTTGCGCTGCGGATGGCCGGGCCAGTCGTCCGGCATCAGGATGCGGGCCAGCGCCGGGTGGCCGTCGAAGACGATCCCGAACATGTCCCAGGTCTCCCGCTCGTGCCAGTCGTTGGTCGGGTAGACGCCGACGATCGACGGGATGTGCGGATCGCGGTCGGGACAGGTCACCTCGACCCGGATCCGCCGGTTGTGGGTCATCGACAGCAGGTGGTAGACCGCGTGCAGCTCGTGGTCGGGGTCGTCGGGGAAGTGCACACCGCTCACGCCCGAGCAGAGCTCGAAGCGGAGTCGCTCGTCGTCACGCAGCAACTGGGCGACTGCCACGAGGTGGTCCCGACGGACGTGCAGGGTGAGCTCGCCGTGGTCGATCACCACTCCGATCAGGGCGGACTCGATCCCGGCCTCGGCGAGCCGCTCCTCCAAGACGTCGGCCGCGTCGTCGTACCACCCTCCGTAGGGCCGGTGCGCAGCCCGGGGCAGCAGGATCGGGGCGACCAGGCCGCCGTACCCGCTGGTGTCGCCGGAGCCGGACGCACCGAACATGCCGTGCCGGACGCCGACCGCGTGGTCGATCTCGGTGTCGGCTCCGACGATCTCGGCACCTGGCTCGACGGCCTCGTTGTTCGAGTGCTCCTCGCTCACCGCATCAGCCCCCGCATCTCCGAGGTGGGCAGCGCCGCCAGCGCGGCAGCCTCCTGCTCCACGATCTCGTTGGCCCGGTTGACGCCGAGCTTGGTGGTCTGCACCTGCTTGTGCAGCTTGAGGATGGCGTCGATGAGCATCTCCGGGCGCGGCGGACAGCCGGGCAGATAGATGTCGACCGGAACCACATGGTCCACGCCCTGCACGATCGCGTAGTTGTTGAACATGCCGCCGGAGCTCGCGCAGACGCCCATGGCCAGCACCCACTTCGGGCCCGGCATCTGGTCGTAGATCTGCCGCAGCACCGGCGCCATCTTCTGGCTCACCCGACCGGCCACGATCATCAGGTCGGCCTGGCGCGGGCTGGCTCGGAAGACCTCCATGCCGAAGCGGCCGAGGTCGTACTTCGGGCCGCCGGTCGTCATCATCTCGATGGCGCAGCAGGCCAGCCCGAAGGTCGCGGGCCAGAACGAGGCCTTGCGCATGTAGCCGGCGACCCCTTCGACCGTCGTCAGCAGTACGCCGCTGGGCAGCTTCTCCTCAACACCCATCTGCGGGGCCTTCCTTCGCCAGGGTCTCGGTCGCGTGCACGGGTCAGTCCCAGTCCAAGCCGCCGCGCCGCCAGACGTAGGCGTAGGCGATGAACACGGTCAAGATGAACAGCACCATCTCCACCAGTCCGAAGCGGCCGAGCTGATCGAACTGCACGGCCCACGGGTAGAGGAAGATGATCTCGATGTCGAAGACGATGAAGAGCATCGCGGTGATGTAGTACTTCACCGGGAACCGGCCGCCGAGCGCGTGCGGGGTGGCTTCGATGCCGCACTCGTAGGACTCCAACCTGGCCTTGTTGTAGCGCCGCGGTCCGACGATCGCGCTCATCACCACGGAGAAGACCGCGAATCCCGCCGCGAGGAGGATCAACCAGAGGATCGGCGTATAGAGCTCCATGCCCGTCCTTTCCTACGTTCAGCTGTTCGGCGAGACCCGGCGGAGCTGTCCCGTCGCTTCACGCGATCTTGTGAATGCCTTCACGAAGTCACACCCGGCACAGTCTAGGGTCACCGAAGACCATCCTGCACTGTGGGCGTCCACCGACCAAACAGGGTGCCCCGGAGTGGACACGTGGCGCCGCTCGCGCAACCGTCCGCCCTGGGCCGGTCAGGCGGTGCCGCGGTGCAGGGCGACGATGCCGCCGGACAGGTTGCGCCAGCCGACCCGTCCCCAGCCGGCCTGCTGGATCATCGCCGCGAGGCCGGTCTGGTCGGGCCATGCCCGGATCGACTCGGCGAGGTAGACGTAGGCGTCCGGCGAGGAGGAGACCGTCCGCGAGATCGGCGGTAGGGCCCGCATCAGGTACTCCAGGTAGACGTTGCGGAACGCGGCGTTCGTCGGGTGGCTGAACTCGCACACCAAGAGCCGGCCACCCGGGCGGGTGACCCGGCGCATCTCGGCCAACCCCGCGAGTGGGTCGACGATGTTGCGCAATCCGAAGGAGATGGTGACCGCGTCGAAGGAGTCGTCGCCGAACGGCAGCCTGGTGCCGTCGCCGGCGGTGAACGGCAGGCTCGGTCTGGCCTGCTTGCCGACCCGGAGCATGCCTAGCGAGAAGTCGCACGGGACCACGGTCGCGCCACGGTCGGCGAACGGCTGACTCGAGGTGCCGGTGCCGGCGGCCAGGTCCAGCACCACCTCTCCCGGCTCCGGTGCCACTGCGTCGATGACGGCGCGACGCCAGCGCCGGTCCTGACCGAGCGACAACACGTCGTTGGTGACGTCGTACCGACGCGCGACGGCGTCGAACATCCGCCGCACATCGGACGGCTGCTTGTCCAGATCGGCTCGGGCCACGGGCGAAGCCTATGCGCGAGTCGCCACCAGGGTCTGCGCGAGGTGCCACCTGCCGCCGCAGTGATTCGCCACCACGATTCACCATGGCAACCAAATGCCGGGAGTTTGCGTCTTCATCCTCGACACTGTTGGGGACCTCTTCTTCCCCGGGGGATACATGGCTCTGCTCAAACGGCTCGTCAAGGCGCTGCTGATGCTGGCGCTCGTCGCCGGCGTCGTGACCGGCGGGGTGTACCTCGGGCTGGTCGCCTCCGCCGACTCCCACGGCTCCGCGGCGGCCGATCCCACCACCGCCCCATCCGACCAGACTTCGGCCACTTCGCGCGAAGAGTCGACCTCCAGCCCGAAGCCGTCGGCGACCGAACGCCCCGACGACACCCCGCAGCTCGCGGCCGGCGCGCGCGGTGTCGACGTCCGCGACCTTCAGGCCAGGCTGTTCCAGCTGGCCTGGCTTCCCGAGCAGACCACCGGGAGGTACGACCCGGCAACCGTCGCCGCCGTGAAGGGGTTCCAGGCCAAACGCGGGCTACCGACCACCGGGCAGGTCGACGAGCGGACCTGGCAGCGCCTCGCGTCGATGACCAAGCCGCCCACCCACGACCAGCTGTTCAACGTGCTCCACCCCGGTCCCGCGATTCTGCAACGCGGCGACTCCGGCGACCAGGTGCGCGCCCTCCAGGCCCGGCTGAAGGAGATCGCCTGGTATTTCGGCGACGTCACCGGCAGCTACGACTCCGCGACCGTGACGGCAGTGCGCGGCTTCCAGGCCAAGCGCGAGATCCCGGTCACCGGCGCCACCGACCAACGCACGCTCGACCGACTGGCTGCGATGACGAGCACACCCACGCACGAGGCGATGTACAACATCGAGCCGAAGCCGGGCGCACTCGACGCACGGTGCCGCACGGGTCGGGTCCTCTGCATCGACAAGGCCAGCCAGACCCTGCGCTGGGTCGTGGACGGAAAGGTGCTGCAGACCCTGGACGTCCGGTTCGGCGCGTCCTACTCACCCACCCGCGAAGGCGTCTTCTCGGTCTACAGCAAGGACGCCGACCATGTTTCCCGCCTCTACGGCTCGGCGATGCCCTACTCGATGTTCTTCTCCGGCGGCCAGGCGGTGCACTACTCCTCCGACTTTGCCGCCCGAGGCTACGCCGGCGCTTCGCACGGCTGCGTGAACGTCCGCGACTACTCCGGCATCCAGTGGCTCTTCTCCCAGGTGCAGGTCGGCGACCACGTCGTCATCTACTGGTCCTAGGCCATCGGCGCGACTCGGGTCATTCGCCGGGTGGCTGGTGGTGGGTGGCTGGTGGCCGACAGGGCAACGACCGGAAGACCAGGGCTCGGCGTGCGGCTGCTCGCCGGGTGGCTGGTTGCTGGCGGCTGGTCGTCACTCCTGCCGCTGCTTCATCAAGGTATCTGGGTGAGCCTGCACTTCTCATTGCGTGTACGCCGTGAGAGGTGAGGCTTCATCCACTTACCTTGGTGAAGCAGCAACCCGTGTGACCCCTGGGAACCAGAGCGGCTCTTGGCCCTGACCCGTCTGCCGCGGTGCTGTGGTGGGTGAGTGCCCGGCATACGGGGCACTCTGCCACCACAAGGGCGCGGCAGACGCAGGAAGACCGCGGCAGACGCCCCCCCCAAGCGGTTCGGCGTCGGGGTCGCCACTCTGTCGTCGGTAGACGATGGGTGTCGCCCTCCGGGGCCGTCACCACGTCGTGCCCGGCCTCGCCCGGCAGCGATCCCGCCCTCGACTCCACGCCAGGACATCACCGTGGTGCCCGCCGGGAGGCCGGCGCCGACTACACCATGCTCGGCGCCGTCGCCATCGACCTCGCCATCGACCTCGCCATCGACCTCGCCATCGACCTCGCCATCGACCTCGCCATCGACCTGGCCTGACTACTACCGTGACGCCATGACTGGCGCATCCGACCGACTAAGTGACCTGGCCGCTGGGGCGACCGATGAGTTCGACCTGACCGATCCCGACCATCAGGACCGCCTCGAACAACTGGCGGGCACACTGCTGGCCGAGCCCAGTGCCGAGCCGGCAGCACTGCGCGCGGTGGCGCTCGATGCGCCCTTGGAGTTCCGGATGGCCGCCAAGCTGGTGGAGTCCCGGCGGGCGCTGCTGACCGCGCCGCCGACCCGGCTCGGCGTCGTCTTCGCCATGTGGGGCGAGCAGAACCGCCTCACACCGCGTGGTCCGGACAACCCGCACGGCGAGGACTCCCTGCGGACCAAGATCCGACAGCTGCGCTGGGCAACGGCGGGAACCGCGGTCACCTGGACGCTCTACGCCGTCGACGACGGCTGCCCCCACGGCAGCGGCCGACTGGCGCAGGAGATCGCCGAGGACGCCGGCGCAGCCGACCAGGTGCAGGTGCTCTTCCTCGCCGAGCAGGTGCCCGCCGACGATGGCCCGCTGCGGAGCCTGGCCAGCGCCGACGACTCCCGCAAGGGTGGCTCGATCATCCTCGGCGCGATGCAGGCGATCGCCGACGGCGTCGACGCGGTGATCTACACCGATGCCGACAACTCGGTGCACCTCGGCCAGATCGGGCTGCTGGTGGCGCCCTTCCGCGAGCACGGCGCCCGGGTCGTCCTCGGCGACCGGCGTCACCCGGAGTCCGTCCTGGTCAAGGACGCCGCGCGGTGGGGCGTCGGCATCAAGAGCCTGCGCCATATGCAGCGGATGGCCGGCGAGGCGATCTTCGGCCGCGGCATCCTCGACACCCAGGCGGCCTTCAAGCTCTACGAGTCGGGTCTGCTCGCCGAGATCATCTCCGACCCGGTGGTCTTCGACTTCTCCTTCGACACCGACTGGATCGGCGCGTTCCTGGCGCGGGGGATCGACTTCACCCAGGTCCCGTTCGCGTTCTTGGACTCGGCGGCCGAGTCGGCCACGGCCAAGCAGCAGCCGATGACCACCTGGGAGACCCTGCTCAAGGGCATGGTCGCCAGCCTGCGCCACCACGACCTCCTCGCCAGCCCGGCCAGCCGAGAGATGGCCGACGTAGTGGACGAGGAGGTCAGGGACTACCACGATCTCGACGCCATCATCGACGTGGTGCCGCCCGAGCTCGCCGATGCCGGCGAGAGCTCCTACGGCGACCCCGAGGTGATGTCGCCCGCCGCCATGCGGGCCTGGCTGCGGGCACATCGTCCGGCGGAGTGACCCATCGAGGAGCGGCCGCCCCGCCCACGTCGTACCCCCCGCGATCGGGTGGTCGTCGCGGCGCGCACCCGGGTGGCGCGTATTCTGACGCCTCGTGACCCCCACCCCGTCCGCCGACGGGCAGACCAGCCCATTCGTCGTCACGTCGGTCGCCGTCGATCTCGACCCCGAGACGCCGCTCACGACGCTCCTCCCCGCCGGTTCGCCGGTCACCTGGCTGCGCCGCGGCGACGGACTGGTCGGCTGGGGTGCCGCCGCGGTCTTGCGCACGCGCTCGGCCACCCGTTTCGCCGACGCCGACAAGTGGTGGGCCGAGACGACGGCGCGCGCTGACATCCACGACGAGGTCGGGGAGCCCGGGTCCGGCCTGGTGTGTTTCGGCTCGTTCGCCTTCGCCGACGAGCCCGGCGACTCCGCGCTGATCGTGCCGCAGGTAGTGATCGGTCGCCGCGGCGATCGGTGCTGGGTGACCACGATCGGCACCGAGCCGGTGCCGTCGCCCACCGTGCAGCCGACGAGCCCGCCGCAACCTCCCGTCGACGCGGTGTTCACCGACGGCGCCTTGAACGGCGAGCAGTGGATGTCGGTGGTCGCCGAGGGCGTGTCGCGCATCGCGCGCGGCGACCTGGAGAAGGTCGTCCTGGCCCGGGACCTGGTGGCCACCGCCGCAGAGCCGATCGACGTCCGCTGGCCGCTGCAACGGCTCGTGGATCAATACCCCACCTGCTGGACCTTCCACGTCGACGGCATGTTCGGCGCGACTCCCGAGATGCTGGTGCGCCGCGAGCGCGGCCTGATCACCTCCCGCGTGCTGGCCGGCACCATTCGTCGCACTGGCGACGACGACCACGATCTCGCGCTCGCCGCCCACCTGGCGCACTCGTCGAAGGACCTCGAGGAGCATGAGTACGCCGTCCGCTCGGTGGCCGACGCGCTGGAGCCGCACTGCTCGTCGATGAACGTCCCCGAGGCGCCGTTCGTGCTGCACCTGCCCAACGTGATGCACCTGGCCACGGACGTCGCCGGCGTGGCCCACGACGCCGCCACGGTGTCGTCGCTCGCGCTCGCCTCCGCACTGCACCCCTCGGCCGCCGTGGGCGGCACCCCGACGTCGGTCGCCACCGCGCTGATCGCGGAGATCGAGGGGATGGACCGGGGTCGCTACGCGGGGCCGGTCGGCTGGATGGACGCCACCGGCGACGGCGAGTGGGCGATCGGCCTCCGCTCCGCCGAGATCAGCGGCACCACCGTGCGGCTCTTCGCTGGCTGTGGGATCGTCGCCGACTCCCAGCCCGAGGCCGAGCTCGCCGAGGCCCAGGCCAAGTTCGTCCCGGTCCGCGACGCCCTCGCCGGGAGCTGACGGCCCTCAACGGCAGCGGGTGATCTTGCCGGTCTTGACGACCTCGAACCGGGAGCCGTCGATGGGGTGGGCGTTGAACTGGTCGAGCACCTTCGCCCAGCGCGGGTCGGCCGATCCGGTGACATACATGGCCGACCCCTGGTCGGCGTACATCAACCCGTAGCGCTTCATCGCCACCACGATGGTGCGCGCGGCACCGTGATAGCGCTTGACTGGGAAGTTGGCGTCGAGCCGGAAGCGCATGCCGTACGACGGCAGTGTGGGGCTGGTGTTGCCTGACGGCCCACAGTGCCTGGCGGGTGAGACGAACGCGGCGCGGGCGCTGGGCAGGGTGAAGCGGAGCGCATGGGTGATCTCGCCGCTGGCCGCCTCGTCGTAGTCCAGCAGTCCGGGCAGGATCGGCAGGCCGGCCGCATCGGCAGAGGTCCAGAACTTCGGGCGCAGCTTGTTCGAGCCCAGGTCCCAGCGGGCCGCTGCCGAGGCGCGCCAGGCGACCACCTTGCCTGCGGAGTTCCGGACCCGCTTGGCCTTGTAGAGCTCGACCAGCTTGCACGTCCCTCGCCGCACCGTGATCACGTGCCGATCACCGCCCGAAGGATCGGGGTGAGCTCGGCTGCCGCCCTCGATGTGTGCCTTCTTGGGCGTGGGCACCGGGCCCCGGTCGCTCTCCCGGCGGTAGTCCTCGCCCTCGACGCCGAACTTCAACGGCAGTGTGCCGTGGTTCTTCGAGACCACGTTGACCGGGATGCCGTAGTACTCCTCGGTCGTGCCGAGGTCGAGGTGAATCTTGTGGCCGGCGGCCTGTTTGCGAATGATCGCCTTCGATCGCTTGGCCATCGGCTTGTCGTCGATGCGGGTGTTCCACGGGTTGTCCGCCGGGAACACCTGACAGCCGCCCACTCGGTGGACGCCGGCAGCCGCGCGACCCTGGTCTCGTTGGTCGGCCTTGGCGGCGGATCTGGTCGGCGCCGCCTCGGCCGTCGCGCCAGCGAGGGCGGCGGCCGCGAGCGCGCAGACCAGGGTCGCGGTGAGGGCGGGTCGAAGATCCATGGGCCTCATTGTGACGGCAGGCGGCCGCCACCGTCGCCGGACCGAGGCCATCTCGAATGTGCTACAGTCGTGCTACGGCACAAGGAGGGTGCGCGGTGAAGACGATCGGCCAGCGCGAGCTGCGCAACGACAACGCGCGGGTCATCCGGTCTGTCGAGGAGGGCGAGTCGTTCCTCGTCACCAAGAACGGCACTCCGGTAGCAGTGCTGCGACCGGCGGAAGCCTCCGAGACCAGCCCGGCTCTGCCGCTGGCGCGGCCGGCGAGCAACCGGGTCGACTACCGAGACTGGCCGCGGGTGACCTCAACGCTGCCCAGCGAGGAGTTGCTCGACGAGCTGCGTGGGGAGCGGTGACCCCTAGTGGCGACCTGGTACGCCGACACATCAGCGGCGCTCAAACTCGTGCTCGAGGAGGCCGAGTCGCCCGCACTGGCGGCCGCGATCGATGATGCCCAGGCGACCCTGGTCGGGACGCGATTGCTCGAGACAGAGATGCGTCGCGCTGCCTACCGCTCCCCTGAGTTGGATCAGACCCAGGTCAGCGCATTCCTCGCCACGATCGACCTTTACAGCCTCACCGACGCGCTCTATCGCCAGGCCGGCCTGCTCCCGGGAGCCAATCTCAGGTCCCTCGACGCTCTCCACCTGGCCGCTGCCATCGCTCTGGGGGTCGACGCGCTCCTCACCTACGACCTCAGGATGGCCGAAGCCGCCCACGAACTCGGCCTCGTGGTCCTGGCGCCCGACAGCTAAGCCTCGATCCGTGCAGGGGCGCCGTCGCGAGCGGCACCCGAGGGGTGCGAGGGCAAGGCGGCGGCGCGAAGGCAGACTGGACGTCTTTCGAGCGCCCGGCAACGCAGCGGAGCACCCTCGGGGCGCACCGGCGACTCGTGTCTGTCCTCGACCCGAGCACCCACGCCTTGTAGGGGCGCCACTCCGACTCGGGTCGCGCGAGTCGGAGAAGCAGGTTGCGGACCGCGCGCTCCTTGGTCTCCAGCCAGTCGACGCGAGGTGCGGTGCGGTAGGTCGTGAGCAGGTCGAGGCTCACGGCCAGCCGGCGCGAGACATTGCCATGCAGGTCCATGCCAGTCGAGATCAGCACGTCCGGTCCCAGCACCTCGCGGCAGGCGGCAGCGAGGTCGCCCTCCATGTCGTCGAGACCCACGACGCTGGCGGCACCGTGCAGATCGAGAACCATCCCGCCCAGCGGCTCGGCGGCGTGCACCGCGGCCAACCCCTCCAGGATCCCGGCCTTCAGCACGGCATAGTCGGCGGCCGGGATCGCACCGCCCGGGATGCCTCTGCCCTGCAGGATCGGCACCCAGCGTGCGGCATCGGTCAGGCTTCCGCCGGGCGCCCAGAACTCGCGAGCGTCGAGGATCTGCTGAGCGCGCTGGGGCGCCAGGATCTTGAGGCCGTGCGCGCGGGACTGAAGGTCGTGGCCTCCAAGCTGATGCCGGCGATGGCCACCCGTGGCCGTCGGGAGGCGCTCACGCGACGGTCAGGTCGGCGCCGTCGGGGAGCCGGACATAGGCCTGGTGATCGGGCAGCAGCCGGTTGAGGTGACCGTCCACGATGGCGAGGCCCGCGTCGGAGTAGACCTGGTCGTGGATCGCCAGGTTGCGCGGGGCACCGACCACGCGGGCGAAGTCGACCGCCTCAGCCGCCCGCATCCACGGCGCCGACACCACCACGCAGAGCAGGTCGACCGGTTCGTCCGGTGGGGTCAACGCGTCGCCGGGGTGGAAGACGCGATGCTCACCCGCCGTGACGACGTAGCCGGAGTTGGTGACCCGTGGGATCTCGGGGTGGATCACCGCATGCAGCTCACCGACCGCACGCACCGGCAGGCCCGCGTCGAAGGTCTCACCGGGAGCAACCACGGTGAGCCGCTCGGCCACGTCGGGCGCCTCCTCGCGGACCCGCGCCGCCACCGACTCGATGGAGAAGACCGGCGCATCGGTCGCCCGCAGCCTGATCGGGTCGTAGTGGTCGGGGTGCTCGTGGGTGATCAGCACGGCCGAGGCGCCTGCCACCGCCTCGGGGTCGGTGAACATGCCGGGGTCGATGACGACCACGCTGTCGGCGTACTCGATCCGCACGCAGGCGTGACCGAACTTCGTGATCCGCATGCACGCCAGGCTAGCCGGATCGAGGACCGTCCTGGTCTGGTCGGGCCTCGGGACCGAGGGTGCCCGTCGAGACGCCGTGGACCATGCTTGGAGCGTCATGAGCGACTACACGGTCACGCTGCGCGACGCCACGCTGGAGGATGCCGAGGCGGGCGCTGCGCTGCATCGCAACTGCTGGCGCGAGGCCTATGGTCCGCTGGCCGACCCGGCGCTGTTGCAGTCCCGACTTGCAGACGTCGGCCGCTGGGTCGAGTCCTGGCGCGCCGACCTCGGTGCGGGGTCGCCGCGGGTGGTCGCGGAGGTCGACGGCGAGCTGATCGGATTCGCGCGCGCCGGGCGGTCGCGCGATTCCGACCCGCCGGTGTCCGACGAGCTCTATGCCCTCTATGTCCGGGAGTTCTGGCACGGCTCCGGGGTCGGCCAGGCGCTCCTCGAGGTGGTGCTCGGTGACCGTCCCGCCAGCCTGTGGGTGCTCGAGGACAACGCTCGGGCGCTTCGCTTCTACGAGCGCAACGGCTTCCACGCCGACGGCGCGCGGGAGTGGTACGCCGGTCTCGGCCTATGGGAGCTTCGACTCGTGCGAAAGGAGACCGGCGCATGAGCAGGCGCTACTTCGACCTGGCCGACCCCGCCTTCGACGTGACCTCACCGGTGGTCCACGAGGCGCGGGATGAGGACTGGTACGTCGAGACGTCGTACGGCTGGGCGGTGCTCCGCTACGACGAAGGAGCCGCACTGCTGAAGGACCGCCGCTTCCAACAGGGCAACGCGCAATGGCCGGCCCAGAACGGCATCCACTCCGGCATGTTCTCCGACTGGTGGAAGGAGGTGCTGCTCAGTCTCGAGGGCGACGACCACCTCCGGCTGCGCCGGCTGCTCCAGCCCGCCTTCCGCAACAAGACCATCGCGGCCCTGCGGCCGCGGTTCCAGGAGCTGGCCAACGAGCTGATCGACGCCTTCGCACCTCGTGGCCAGGTCGAGTTCGTCAGTGAGTTCGCCGAGCCCTACTCCTCCCGGATCTTGTGCGTCCTGCTCGGCCTTCCGGAGGACAATTGGCCGCAGGTGGCGCACTGGGCCGACGACCTCGGCAAAGCGTTCGGCATCCGGGTCAAGGAGGACCTGCCGCGGATCGAGGCCGCCCTCGACGGGCTCTACGGCTATGTCGAAGCCGCCATCGAGGAGCGGATGACGCGGCTCCGAGACGACCTGGCCCAAGACGACCTGGTCGGCACCCTGCTGCAGGCCCAGGAGCAGGAGGGCAAACTGAGTCGCCACGAGCTCGGCGTCGCCTTGGTCTTCTTGGCCATGGCCGGGATGGAGACCACCCGCAACCAGATCGGGCTCGCCTTGCAGACTCTGCTCAGCTATCCCGACCAGTGGCGGTTGCTCGCCGAGCAGCCCGAGCTCGGCGGCCAGGCGGTCGAGGAGATCATGCGAGTCAACCCCACCGTGACCTGGGTGACCCGCGAGGCGATCGAGGACGTCGACCTCAACGGACTGCACATCCCCGCTGGGGGTGTGGTCCAGGTGCTCTCGCACTCGGCCGGCACCGACCCGGCCGCAATGCCCGACCCGAGCTTCGACATCACCCAGCTGCGCCCGCCACACCTGGGCTTCGGTGCCGGCGCCCACCACTGCCTGGGCCACTTCGTCGCCCGCACCGACATGGCCGTTGCCCTGCCCCTACTCGCCCAGCGGATGCCGGACGCCGTCCCCGACGGCCCGGGCCAGTGGCTCCCCGTCTCCGGCAACACCGGTGCCGTCTGCTTCCCGATCCGCTTCACCCCCACCCCCCGACAACGTCAGGTTCGGATCCACCACTGATCAGCCGGCGAGGTGGTGGGGATAGCGCCACGAGCAGGAAGGCGATCTCCACCGCACCATGGTGGCGGTCCGCTTCAGGGACGCAGGGCGCGGATCCGTTCGTCGAGCTCGCGGCGGCGGCTCCGGTCGACCGCTACCTCGATCACCTCGATGCCGCCGGCGGGACTGGCCAGGGCGTGTTCGAGCTCGGGGAGCGAGTCGACCCGCCAGTGCGGGGTGCGAGTGGCGGCGCAGAGGCTCGCGATGTCCACCCCGTGTGGGGTCCCGAAGAGCCGGTCGTAGCGGTCGGCGTACTCTTCCGCGCCCTGCTCCAGCATCGCGAAGATCGCCCCTCCGTCGTCGTTGACCACGACCAGGGTCAGGTCCGGCCGCGGGTCGTCGGGTCCGAGCACCAGCCCGCCCATGTCGTGCAGGAAGGTGACGTCGCCGAGCAGGGCGAGGGCCCGTTCGCGGCGACGCCCGAGGGCGGCCCCGATCGCGGTCGATACGGTGCCGTCGATGCCGGCCAGGCCACGGTTCGCGATCACCTTGCGGCGGTCGCCCACGGGATAGGGCACCGCCATCAGGTCGAGGTCGCGAATCGGGCTCGACGCGCCAACCACCAACAACCCTCCGGGCGGCACCGCACGGCTGACCGCCCCGGCGACCTGGTGAGGGGTCAGGCCCGGCTCGGCCGCCAGCAGGGCGTCGAGCTGGGCGGCCACGCTGCGGTCGGCCGACTTCCACTCCTCGAGCCAGGCAGGATCGTCGGCGCCCTCCGGCTCGTGCTCGGTCGTGGTCGCCAGCTCCGTGGCCACCTCGAACGGACGCCGCCCACGGATGCTCGCGGTCGCCCACACCTCGACCCCGGGCCGATCCAGCAGGCGAGTGACGGGCCGCGACAGGGTCGGGTGACCGAAGACCAGGACCCGCTCGATGCGCTGACCGAGGTCACCGTCCAGGAGCAGCCGATAACACCGCAGCGCGTTGTCTCCCGTGCGGCACCCGGCTGTCGGCTCGGCCAGCAACGGCCAGCCCGCCCGCTGGGCCAGAATCCGCGCCGGCGGGCCCGCGTCGTCCCCCGCGAGGACGACGGTCCGGGGGCCGATAGGGATGCCGTTTGGGCCCAAACCGCAATCCTGGGAGCCGAAATCCTGCCGTTTGGGCCCAAACCGCAACTCTTCGGGCACCCAGCGGTCCCCCGGCACCAGGGGAGCATCGAGCTGCACATTGAGGTGGTACGGCGCCCCGAAGACCGGCCCGACCCGGTGGTGCCGGGCGATCGGGGGGAGCAGATCGGGCGTGAACCGCGGTCCGTCGACGGACAGGTCGAACGACGCGACGGCCGGACCGAAGAAGCCGACCTGGTCGGTGGTCTGGTTGGCCGACGTCCCCCGCAGACGAGCCGGCCGGTCGGCGGTCACCACCACGAGCGGGACCCCGGAATGGGAGGCCTCCAGCACGGCGGGGTGCAGGTTGGCCACGGCCGTCCCCGAGGTGCACACGACCGCCGCCCGTGAGCCGACCTTGGTCAGCCCGAGGCCGAGGAATCCAGCGGATCGCTCGTCGAGCCGAGTGTGCAAGCGCACCAGCCCAGCGACGGCCGCGTCGTAGGCCGCGAAGGCCAGCGGGGCGTTGCGGGATCCCGGTGCCAGCACGATCTCGGTGACGCCGCCCTCGATCAGCGTGGCCACGACCCCCCGGGCCAGCTCGGTCGACGGGTTGCTCACGACGAGCGATCCTGCCGCACGGCTCGGACCTCGGCCAGCCGGGTCGACCAGTGCTCGGCCCGATCGGCCGGCGCCGCCAGTCGATCCAACGCAGCGGGATCGACCACGACCGGCCGGACCGGCAGCATCCCGTCGACGGGCAGCAGAGGCTCGGCCACCACGTCGTCGGTGAGCAGCGCCACCGTCGCGAGACCACAGGCGAACGGCAGCTCCGGCAGCGCGGCCGCCAGTGCCACTCCCGCAGCGATGCCGACCGAGGTCTCCAGCGCCGACGACACCACCACCGGCAGGCCGATCTCTTCGGCGATCCGTAGGCAGGATCGCACTCCTCCCAGCGGCTGCACCTTGAGCACGGCGACATCGGCGGCGGCCAGGTCCCGCACCCGATAGGGGTCCTCGGCCCGCCGGATCGACTCGTCGGCCGCGATCGGCACGGACACCTTGCTGCGCACGGTCGCCAGCTCCTCGACGGTGGCGCACGGTTGCTCGACGTACTCCAATCCCCTCGCCGCCCGGTCCAGCACCACGATCGAGGCGACCGCCTGGTCGACCGACCACAGTCCGTTGACGTCGATGCGGATCCGGCCGCTCGGGCCGAGCGCGTCTCGGACCGCCTCGAGCCGAGCCTGGTCGTCGCCCAGCGAGACACCGGGGTCGGCGACCTTGACCTTCGCCGTCCCACACCCCGACGCCGCCACCAACTCAGCGGCGCGCTCGGGCGACACGACCGGCACCGTCACGTTGACGGGTACGGCGTCGCGCACCGGCGCCGGCCAGTCTCCGGAAGCGGCCTCCTCCGCGCATCGCAGCCAGGGCTCGGCGACCTCGGGGGGGTACTCCAAGAACGGACTCCACTCCCCCCACCCGGCATCACCCCCGAGAAGCACGCCCTCGCGGGCGGTGATTCCGCGGAAGCGGGTCCGCATCGGGATCGACCAGACCCTCACACCAGCCCCCGCAACCGCTCGCGGTCGACCTTCCCGTGGGGAAGCAGCGGCATCGACTCGACCATCACCAGCTGGCGTGGTGCCCACGTCCGCGGCAACTCCTGGGAGACCCAGTCCCTGACCTCGTCCAGTCTGACATCGCCCAGGCCGACCTCGCCCAGGCCGACCTGGCCCACCACGAAGGCGACCACCCGTTGCCCCCATTCGGCGTCGGAGACGCCGAGCACCTCGACCTCCCGCACGCGAGGGTGTGCGCGCAGACGGGCGGCGACCGCAGGCAGCGGCACGTTCACACCACCCGAGACGACGACATCATCGGCGCGGCCGACCACCTCGAGTCGACCGTCAGGAGCCCACCGGCCCAGGTCCGAGGTCACGAACCATCCGTCGACCAGGGTCTGGGCGGTGAGCTCGGGTTCGCCGTCGTACCCCTCGAACAGCATCGGTCCGGCCAGCCTGATCCGCCCGTCCTCGCCGAGATCGACCCGGACCCCCGGCAGCGGCACACCGTCGTAGACGCAGCCACCCGCCGTCTCGCTGGAGCCGTACGTCGCCACGACGTGCAGCCCCGCCTTCTCGGCCCGTGCCCGCAGCGATGGATCGATCGGCCCGCCGCCGAGAAGGATGGTGTGGAACCGGCGCAGGCTCGCGGTCTCGGTCGGTGAGTCGAGCAGACGGTGCAGTTGCGTGGGCACCAGCGAGACGAAGCGGCGCGGCGCCATTGACGCCTGCCACTCCAGCGTCGAGGCCATGGTCTGATGCGGACCGAGAACGATCGGTGCTTTCCCGGCCACCAGCGAGCGGACGATCACCATCAGTCCGGCGACATAGGTCGCCGGCAAGGCCAGCACCCACCGCCCCTCCGCGCCCAGCCGCTCTGCGGTTGCGGACACCGACGCCAACACCGCTCGGCGGGACAAGACCACGCGCTTGGGGGCACCCGTGGACCCGGAGGTTGACACGATCAGGGGCTCTGGCTCGCCATCGTGACCGAGCCAGTCCTGGACGGCCGCCACGATCTCGGCCGTCGACCCAGCCAGTTTCATGGTCGCACGCTATCCGGCGTCTACTTGCGGCCGGTCAGATAGGCCAACACGATCACCGCGAGCAGCAGGGACACCTCGCCGCCCCGGACCGTCGGAACGAGGAGGATCGGCGCCGTGGTGAGCAGGAGTACGTCGAAGCCGCGCACCGCACTGCCGTAGAGGTTGGTCGGCACACCGCCCGCCGGGGTGGAGACCAGCGGTCGGGAGTAGTCCGGTGGTCGACCGGTCACCCAGCGCACCGCCGAGGCCAACCCCGACAGACCTACCGCGACGCCGAGGAACAGGCCGTCCCCAGCCGGGACCTCCAGTCCTCGGCCCACAGCAGGCCCGCAAGCGAGGCCGAACAGCAACGCCAGTCCGGTCGGCACCGCCAAGACGGCCCGTCGAAGTCGCGCGACCGAGAAGGGCATCAGCCGCGCCAAGCCTGGTGTTCGCACCAGCACCCGGAGACCGCTGAGCAACGGCAGAGTAGCCAAGAACCCGGCCAACGCGGCCACCAACACCACGATCCGTCCCGCTCCGGCCACAACGCCGGCGTAGGACCCGCCAGCACAACCGCCTGGCCGGAGGCGACGTCGACGTCCAGACCGGCAACCACCGTCACCTCGCCGAACCGACGGGTCAGCCCGCGCACCTGCAGCAAAGGTGGCCGCGGGGAAGTCATGAGAGTGACGGTATCTGGCGGTCCGCGGAGCCTTATCGCGCGTCGGAGAGGCGACCCTGGTTGAATCTGACCCCGTGGCTACTCCCGCTCAATGGGTTGCCGGTGCCCGCCCCCGCACCCTCCCTGCCGCCGTCTCGCCGGTCGTCGCGGGGACGGGGGTGGCGGCGTACGCCGGCCAGGTCGTCTGGTGGAAGGCCGCCCTGGCCCTGGTGGTCGCCCTGGCACTGCAGGTCGGCGTCAACTACGCCAACGACTACTCCGACGGGATCCGCGGCACCGACGCCGAGCGGGTCGGACCGATGCGTTTGGTCGGCTCCGGAGCCGCGACCGCCCACGCGGTGAAGCTGGCCGCCTTCGCGGCCTTCGGAGTCGCCGCGATCGCCGGACTGGTGCTCGCCGCGACGACGGCGTGGTGGCTGGTGGCCGTCGGGCTGGTGTCGATCGTGGCCGCCTGGTTCTACACCGGCGGCAAGCGCCCCTACGGCTACCTCGCCCTCGGCGAGCTGATGGTCTTCGTGTTCTTCGGGCTGGTCGCAGTCGTCGGCACCACCTATGTGCAGACCCGCACCTGGGAGTGGGCCGCGTTGTACGCCGCCGTGGGTGTCGGCGCGCTGGCCTGCGCGATCCTGGTGGTCAACAACCTGCGTGACGTGCCCACCGACACCGCAACTGGCAAGCGCACCCTGGCCGTCGTCCTGGGCGACGAGCGCACCCGCTACCTCTACCTGCTGCTGGTGCTCGCCGCGACTGCGGCCGTGGTGGCGGTCGCGGTGGCCACCACCTGGTGGGCCCTGGTCGGGTTGCTCTTCCTGGTCCGGATGATCGCGCCCCTGCGGACGGTGCTGGGCGGTGCCCGAGGACTCGCGCTGGTGCCGGTGCTGCAACAGACCGGGATCGGTGAGCTGACCTGGGCCCTGCTGGTCGCCGTACCGCTCTTCCTTCGCTAGCCGCCTCCCGGACATGCCGCGGCTACCCTGGCCGACATGTGGTTCTTCGTCTTGTTGGCGATCGCCGTGGCCGCCTTCGTCGTCTACCGATTCCGCGTCCCGATCCTGGCCAAGATCCTCGGCCAGTCCGAGCACCGGGTCGACCGCTACCTCAACCGGCCCAAAGACAAGTAGCCGCCGAGAGGTAGTAGGTTCCTCTCGCAGGTACGTCGTCCCGGGACTCCGCGGGCACCCTGACCCGCGGCGGATCAGTTCGCTGAAAGGTGTGGGAAACGTGAGCCAACACAAGTTCGTGCTGGACGAGTCGGAGATGCCGACGCACTGGTACAACATCGTCGCCGACCTCCCCACGCCGCCGCCCCCGCCGTTGCACCCGGGCACCCGCGAGCCGGTCGGCCCGGACGACCTGGCCCCTCTGTTCCCGATCGAGCTGATCATGCAGGAGGTCAGCGGCGAGCGGTTCGTCGAGATCCCCGAGGCCGTGCGCGAGGTCTACCGGCAGTGGCGGCCCTCGCCACTCATCCGGGCGGTGCGGCTGGAGGAGAAGCTCGGCACTCCGGCGCGCATCTACTACAAGTACGAAGGCGTCTCACCCGCCGGCTCCCACAAGGTCAACACGTCGGTGCCGCAGGTCTACTACAACTCGCTGCACGGCGTGAAGCGCCTGACCACCGAGACCGGCGCCGGTCAGTGGGGCACGGCGTTGGCCTATGCCTGCTCGCTGTTCGGCATCGACTGTGAGGTGTGGCAGGTCGGCACCTCCTTCGACACCAAGCCGCAGCGGCGCACCCTGATCGAGGTCTTCGGCGGCAAGGTGCACCGGTCGCCGTCACGACTGACCGAGTCCGGCAAGGCCTTCCCCGAGGACCACCCCGGCACGCTCGGCATCGCAATCTCCGAGGCGGTCGAGGTGGCCGCCCAGGACCCGGACTCGAAGTACTCCCTCGGCTCGGTGCTCAACCACGTGCTGCTCCACCAGACCGTGATCGGCGAGGAGGCGCTCCGGCAGCTCGCCAAGGCGGGTGAGGACAAGGTCGACCTGGTGATCGGCTGCGCCGGCGGCGGCTCCAACTTCGCCGGCCTCGCCTTCCCGTTCGTGCGGGAGAACCTGACCGGCAACGCCAACGCCCGCATCGTCGCCGTCGAGCCGACCTCGTGCCCGACGATGACCCGCGGCGACTACCGCTACGACTTCGGCGACACCGTTGGCCTCACCCCGCTGATGAAGATGTACACCCTCGGCCACGGCTTCGTGCCGTCGACGATCCACGCCGGCGGACTGCGCTACCACGGCATGGCGCCGCTGGTCTCGCACGCCGTCCACGAGGGCCTCATCGAGCCGGTCGCCCTGCACCAGCGGGAGTGCTTCGAGACGGCCATCGAGTTCGCCCGGACGGAGGGCATCGTGCCCGCCCCCGAGTCCTCCCACGCGCTGGCCCAGATGCGCCGCGAGGCACTGGCGGCCAAGGAGTCCGGCGAGGAGAAGGTCATCGTGGTCGGCCTCTCCGGTCACGGCCTGCTCGAGCTGGGGGCGTACGACGAATACCTCTCCGGTCGCCTCGAGGACGACCCCCTCTCCGAGGACTCCCTCCAGGCCGCCCTCGCCGAGGTGCCCGTCGTCTGACCCGGCCGGCCCGTCTGCCGCGGTCCTGTGGTGGCTGAGGACCCGGTATACGGGGTCCCAACCCACTACAGCACCGCGGGAGTTGGGTCAGTCCTCGTCCTCTTTGGCCTTGGCCTGGTCGAACCGCGCAGAGGCGCGGCGAGCCCGGGCGTCGACCTTCTCGGCGAACTCCTCGCGCTGGCGGTTGAGCACGAAGTAGGAGAGGGCCCCGGAGACCAGCAGCGCGATCACGACCGGCCAGATGATCGAGGCCTCCTTGCCGAAGATCAGGATCCACAGCGCCACCACGACGGCCAGCACTCCGGCGAACAGGAGGGTCCGCAGCAGCGTGTAGACGATGAAGGGCTTCACGCCCCCCAACGATAGGCCCGAACCGCGACCACTGCGCTACCACCTCCCGCCTACCCTGGAGATGTGCTCAAGTTGATCCTTCTCCTCCTGCTGCTGGGGGTCGCGATCTATCTCACGATCCGCCAGCTCCAAGGTGGTGCAGGCGCCTCCCTTCCGAAGCAGCCCAAGCCGCCGACCCGTCCGGTCGCGCCGGACGACGACGTCGACTTCCTCCGCGAGCTGGACCGGCGGCGCGACGACGACGACCTGAGCTGACCGCCACATCGGGCAGGAGCGAGTCACCGGTGACTCCTCGTGTTCGCCTGCGAGCCCGCAGATCGCCGACTAGCCTCGGACCGTGCGACGATTCATCGGACCGATTCTCGCGACGGTCGCCGTTGCCCTCGTGCTGGGCGGCTGCGGGACCGCTGCCGACCCGACCCACTCGGGAGCCACGCCGAAGAGCGAGAGTCTGCCCGCCTGTCACCAGATCTGGGTCAAGGGTCGCACGCTGCCGAAGGACTACCAGGGCTGTGTCGACTCCGACGGCGTGCTGCAGGTCTCGGAGGTCGAGCAGTGCCCGTCGTCGGACGGCGCGCTGACCACCTATCACCAGGACTACTTCGCCCTGCTCGGGCAGAAGATCGACCGAGGGGTGGACTCCACGGCCTACCAGCAGACCTACGCCATCTGCTTCGGCACCAACTGAGCCGGAGACGTTAGCGCCCACTTGAGGGGCCAGTCGGAGGGTGCCCAACGATGCCGACTGTCGACTGGCCGACGGCGACTGCCGGAGCTGATTATCGCGGCCATCAACGCGGGCGTGACTGTGAGCGAGGCTGCAACAGCGGCCTCCTCAACCCAGACTCCACTCGTGCACTGGCGGTCTCGGCAACGGTCGTGCCGGCCGCCCAGCGAGAGTCAGCTCCGAGCGCAAGGGACCGCAGAGCCGAGACAGCCGTGCACAATCATCCAGAAGGCCAAGCGAGGTTCGTGCAGACCGCGTATGTCTTGGCGGCTTTCACGCCCAACGCTCCCTCGACGCGCCACGCAGAGCCATCCTTGGCATTGTCCAGCGTCTCCGTTTCCTTGAAACTCGAGAAGGTTCCCTTGTAGACGGGATTGTTGCTTCCGGGTGTCCAGACGTTCGTTGCGCCCTTCGTTACGGCGACCACCTTCGGCACGCGTTGACCACACGAGATGTTGCCTTCTTTGAAGGCCGCCTCAGCCGGCGTGGCTAGCAGCGCCACACTCCACCCGGCGATAACTCCGGCGACAACCAACGACCGGGGCCGCGGCAAGACTAGCCGTGCTGGGCTGCGCCTCATGATGATCACCCCCAGTTCTGTCGCTTGACGCCCACATATCCGGGTGTCTTGCGGTAAGTCCGGGTCATAACCAGAACGTTTGTACCCTGATCCTTCGCCTCAATGATCTGGTCTGAACCGCCGCTCCCTTCTGAGTAGATCATCCCGATATGCGTGCTACTCGCAAATGCATCCATCTTCTTCGTTGTTGCATACGAAGGTTCGAAACCCATCGTGGTCATAGGACCAGCGCCATCGTGAAAGGAGTCCGCGGTATAGGGGCCGTGCTCATCGGTCATGAGCTCCCAGCGACGCTTGTGATCCGAACCAGTCTTCGTCATCGCCCAGGACTTGAAGGTGAACCCCGAGCAATCTGGACCCTCCCCGACGGAGTTATGGTAGGTGTCTTCGGCTGGCGTATCGTCCTTGCCGTTGCTATTCCAGCAGCCGCCACCCCAGTCATAACCATCACCGATCGCTGTCGCAGCGTATGATTTCGCATCGCCCCGGGTCCAACTCGTGACAGCGACCGAAGGGTTCTTGTTGCAGTGGGTGTCGGCCCAGTCAGCGGCGAGTGCGGGGACCACGCTCCCTCCAACGACGAAGCCCGTGGCTAACGACATAGTTCCGATCAAGACGAGGGATCTCATAGTCACGCTCAGCCCTTCTGTGCAAGGTCGTATCGCCAGATATTGAAGCCGTCCTCGGTGGTTCGCATCTGGTAGAGATCGGAGCCCTGGAGACGAAACTCGACCGCTCCCAGGACGTATGCCTCCATCGGGATGGTGAACTGTTGGTCGACGCCGTCCGCAGAAAGGACCAGGACGATCGACTGAGGGTGCTTCTGCTCGACGACCTGGCTCTGCACCACCGCCACCCGCCCATCGGGCAAGGGCGCGGCCACGTCAACCTCCAGCAGAGGCGCTTGCCCGGTCAGCCGCCAGGCTTGGACACCGTTGGCGGTCAACTGCGCGATTCGGACCTCGTTGCCCTCCTCCCTCATGTGCTTGCGCATCACCAGACCCTCACCGGCGGCATCAGGAATCCCCGCAAAGGCGCCCGCGACCTGCTCCTGCTCCGACAACACTGCGCCGCCACGCAGGACCGGAGTCCACCAAGAATCATCAGCCTCGACGTACATCGTGTCCCCAATTCGGACCACGTCATTGCCCGCAAAGGGCAGATCAACGGTCTCCTCGGCCGCTCCACCCTCGGCCGAGAACCGCTCCATCCGCGCCGGCGGTACAGCAGTTCCGTAGAGAACGTCGACCCGCCCGTCAGGCTCGATCCCAACCACGGGTTCGCCGGGCGACAACTCGATGGGCACATTGGTCCGGTTGCCTTGCGCGTCGAACCGGGCCAGCCGCTTGTTCTTGGTGTCCATGATCACAACGTCGCCGTTCGGCGCGATCGCGAACGAGTCGGGGCCGAACCCCTCAGGACTCTTCCCGAACTGCGAGGGGCCGCTGCCCCACCCACCGGACGCCACCAGCGTCCCGCGCTCCATCTCCTCCGGCGCCCACGGCGGATTCCCCAGATCTACCACCCGCGCGGTGTCAAAGGAGACTGCCTCCATCGAGACCCCGTCGGCTGGATACTCCGCAGCCTGTTTGCCGTCGACCTCAAAGTCGGCGTGATAGCGGAAGCTCTGCGCAGCCAATACCTCGGGGGGAACCTCCACGGTCAGGTCCACCCCGTCAGCCACGACCTCTTCCTCGACCGCCGCAGAGCCCTCCGGCTCGACCGTGACAGTACCGGTGACATTGGCGCACGGAGTTTCCGGGCACACCAACTCGAATTCGAGCTTCAACTTCTTGCCAGGCTCGTACAGCAGCGGTGGATTGTGAATCACGTCGACGGAGACGCCGCTCCCATCACCAGACTCCACCGAGGAGGCTCTCAGGCTCACCTCGGGGCTGTCCGAGCAGCGCAACACCCAACAGGATGCCAGCAACACCGGCAACGATACCGACGGTCGCAGTAGTAAAACGAGGCCTACCTCGGTCTCCCGATGATCGCATTGCAGACCCGACCCTTCCCCCGAACCGGGGCCACGGAAACGTAGCCCGCGCCTATGAAAGTAGGCCCTGATTGTCGCGCGCGTCAATCACTTGACGTCCGCTGTTGAGGTTCTGTTACATAACGTTCGCGGACGCACCTGGCCGGTCACGAACCGGCGATCGGATCCGCCCCATCAAGTCGAGTCGGTCGAGACCGCGCCCACCTCAGACCCGGCATAGGAGTGCATGCTGGTGGTGGAGAAGTAGTTGATCCCGATGAAGTTGAACCACAGCGTGGCGACGCCGACCAGGGCCAGCCAGGCCGCCTTGCGGCCTCGCCAGCCGGCGGTGGCGCGGGCGTGCAGGTAGCCGGCGTACACCACCCAGGTGATGAACGCCCACACTTCCTTGGGATCCCAGTTCCAATAGGACGACCAGGCCTGGTGGGCCCAGATCGGCCCGGTGATCAAGACGGCGAAGGTCCACACCGGGAAGCCGAAGGCGTGTAGCCGATAGGCGATCCGGTCCAGCGTCTTCGGCTCGGGCAGGCGGGCGATGTAGCCCCGGTCGGGGTTCTTCGACCGCTCCTTGATCAGGTAGAGCGCCGAGACGATCCCGCCGAGGGAGAACGCCGCCGTGGCGACGATCGCCGAGATCACATGGATCACCAGCCAGGGCGAATTGAGGGCCTCACGGAGCGGGGAGACCGGGCCGTAGAGCCAGATCACCGCGACCATCAGCAGGGTGACCACGAACGCGGTGACCAGCGGACCGAGCCAGCTGAGTCGGAAGCGGCGGTAGAGCGCGAGGTACATCACCACGACGACCCAGGTGCCGGCCAGCACGAATTCGTACATGTTGCCCCAGGGCACCCGGTTCGGATCCGCAGCCATGCCGCGGCCGACCAGTGCGACGAACTGCAGCGCGCAGGCGAGGCCCGTGAGCAGCAGCCCGAGCCTGCCGAACATGGCGATCCGCTCGGCAGGCTCACGCGGCCCACCGGTCTCCGTGATCACCGGATCCGCGACGATCGGGTCCGCCACGAGCGTGCCGCTCCCAGGGGCGGCAGCGCTGCGCTCGGCCCGCCGCTCCGCGCGGGAAGCGACCGGCACCTTGCGCAGGGAGCTCCACTCGACCAGGTGCGCCATCAGGGCGAGGAAGTAGACGACACCGGCTGCAGCGATGGCCTGCTGGCTCAGATTCTCCCAGTCCAGGTCGCTCATCAGGTCTCCACTCCCGACTCGTCGCCGCGCTCGTCACCTTGCAGATCCGCCACGATACCGGCCAGCACGGAGTCGAGCTCACCTCCGTCGCTCCGCTCGAGCGCACCGACCTCGACCGTCGTACCGTCCTCGCCGGAGCGAGCGCGCACCCACACCCGACGCGGCCGGATGAACAGCGACCCGAGCAGTCCGATCAGAGCAGCGATCACCCCACCGAGAGCGAGGTCCTTGCCGGGAGTGCGACTGATCTGGAACCGGTTCCACTCCTTGACACCGTCGAAGGTGACCGAGCCGCCGCCGGCGATCGGGACGGTGTCGCCGATCTGGAGGTCGATCCGGTCGGGCTTGCCGTTCGCCTTCTTCAGGGCGGTGAGGCCGGACTTGTCCAAGAAGTAGACCGACTGCGGCGCCCCGCTGTCGAGACCGAGGTCGCCCTTGTAGGCCAGCAGCGACAGGGTCGGGTTGAGGTCGTCGCCGGTCACGTTGACGGGGTTGCCGTCGACCTTGACATAGCTGGGATAGAACAGCCCCTCCAGGCCGATCTGGTCCGGCTTCGCCTCCGGGACCTTCACCACGCCGAAGGACAGCAGGGTCTTGTCCTGCGGAAGGAAGACGACCGGCCTGGTGGAGACGTTGCCGTCGCCGTCGCGCACCGTGATCACCGGCGCATAGCCGTGTGCGATCAAGAAGACCTCGGTGCCGCCGATCCGCAGCGGATGGTTGACCCGCAGGTCGTAGTGCTTCGCGCTGGAGTTCGGCGTCGGCCAGTAGGTCAGGTGGGAGACGAACTTGCGGTCCATCCCGCGCGCCCGCCCGCTGGTGACCCACTCGACGTCGAAGGAGTCCAGCGTGAACCGAAACGGCTCCATCGAGTCGGGGTCGAACAAGCTGCCCGGCTTGTAGTCGTCGTACTGCGTCAGCACGTTGGAGAAGCCGCTCCCGGAGATGACCACGACGCCGCCCTTGTAGCCGAACAGACTGCCCATCGCGAAGCCGACCAGCACCACCAGCAGCGAGAGGTGGAAGAGCAGGTTCCCGGCCTCACGCAGGTAGCCGCGCTCGGCGGCCACCGCGTCGTCGCCGTCGGTCGCTGGGCGCAGACGGTAGCGGCGACGGCCGAGCACCTCGCGGGCGCGGACTAGGACGTCCTCGGGCGTGAGGTCGGTGGTGTACGTCGCGTGGCCGGGCAGGCGGGTCAGCACCCGCGGCGCTGCCGGCGGCCGGGCGCGAAGAGCCCGCCAGTAGACCCGCAGCCGGGGCAGGATGCAGCCGACCAGGGAGACCATCAACAGCAGGTAGATCGCCGAGAACCACACCGAGTCGTAGACCGCGAAGAGACCCAGCCGCTCGTAGATCGGGGTGAGCTGAGGATGCCGGTCCTGCCACTGCGAGGTCTTCAGCGAGTCGACCCCGGTCTGCGGGATGACCGAGCCGGGGATCGCCGCCAACGCCAGCAGGAGCAGCAGGATCAGGGCGGTCCGCATCGAGGTCAGCTGACGCCAGGCCCAGCGCAGCAGCTCGACCACGCCGAGCTCACCCGGCTGCCTCTCGGGCCCCGCGGGAGTCTCGCCGAGCAGCGGGTCACGGTCGGCGAGATCGCCGGGTTCGGGGGTCCGCTCCTCGGTGGTCACAGGCTGACCTCGTAGCCGTCGACGAGATGGATCTGGATCCACGTCGTGGCCTGATCCCACCACCCGGTGAGCAGCATCACGCCGACCGCGATCAGCATCACGCCACCGAGACCGGTCACCCAACGCTGGTGCCTCCGCACGAATCGCACGGTGCCGAGCATCCGCTCGAAGGCGACCCCGGCCACGACGAAGGGGATACCCAACCCGAGCGCGTAGAACGCCGACAGCAGGGCGCCACGCGCCGCCGTACCTTCGTTCCAGGCGAGCGAGTTGATCACGCCCAGGGTCGGTCCGACGCACGGCACCCAGCCGAGCCCGAACAGGAAGCCCAGGAGGGGGGCGGCGGCGAGCCCGACGAAGGGTACGGCGTGGATGCGCCACTCACGCTGGGCGAAGGGGATGAGGCCGAGGAAGGCCAACCCCAGCAGGATGCTGATGATCCCGAGCACGATGCCGAACTCGTGGCGGTAGGAGTAGAACCAGGCGCCGGCGGTGCCGGAGGCCAGCCCGAGCAGCACGAAGATGACGGTGAAGCCGGAGACGAACAGCACCGACCCGGCGATCATCCGCCAGCGCCGCCGCCGGGTCACCTCTCCGTCCATCAGGTCGGCGCCCGAGAGCCCGGTGGCGTAGGAGAGGTAGCCGGGCAGCAGCGGGACCACGCACGGAGAGAAGAACGACACCAGCCCGGCGATGATCGCAACCGGGATGGCCAGCACCAGCGACCCGGCGAGCGCCTGCTGCTGGAACCAGTCAACCATCGTGCGAGACCTCGTCGACCAGATCGACCAGCGTGCGCACCGAGGGGATCGCCCCGGAGATGACGCCGGCGACCCGGCCCTGGTCGTCCAACACCACCGTGCTCGGTGGCGCGCTCAGCCTGACGTGCCCCGCGAAAGCCAGGATCGCGGCCCCGTCCGGGTCGTAGATCGACGGGTAGGGGACGTCGTGCTCACGCTCGAAGTCGAGACCCTGGTCGGCCGAGGTGTCCCGGATGTTCAGGCCGACGAAGCTGGCGTTCTTGCCGATCTTGTCGTAGGCGCTGACCAGGTCGGGGGCCTCGGCACGGCACGGCCCGCACTGCGACCACCACACGTTGATCACGGTCGGCTTGCCCCGCAGATCGGCGATCGACAGCGGCTTGCCGTCCAGGGTGGTGCCGTCGAGGTCGATCGGCTTGCCCCGGTCTGCGGCATCGACGACGGAGACCTGCCCGTTGCCCAAGATGTAGCCCCGGTCGCCGGTCCCGGCTACCGAGGAACAGCCGGTGAGCAGCGCAAGCACCAGCACTCCCGCGAAGGCGAGCACCGTGCGAGGACTCGGCGAAGCGATCAGGGCCGGTGCTCCTCGGGGGCACCGCCGGCCGAGAAGGCGGCCTTCTTGTCCCTGCTCGGGATCAGGTCTGCGGCCGGCTCGGAGTAGGTCACCTCGGTCAGCCTGCCGTCGTCGAAATGGAACGACGTCAGCGAGGCCAGCGTGCACTGCCGCCGGCGCGGGTCGTGGAAGAAGGGCCGACCCTCTGCGGAGAGGCGGGTGATCCAGATCGGCAACTGGTGGGAGACCAACACGGCCTCGTGACCCCGCGCCGCCCGCTCGGCATCCACCACCGCGGCGCGCACCCGGGCGGCAACCTCCTGGTAGGGCTCACCCCAGGACGGCTTGAACGGGTTCCACAGATGCCGCCAGGCCGACGGCGAGCGCAGCGCGCCGTCGCCGACCCCGAAGGCCTTGCCCTCGAAGACATTGGTCGACTCGATCAGCCGGTCGTCGGTGCCGATCTCCAAGCCAGTCGCCTCGGCCAGCGGCTGCGCGGTCTCCTGCGCCCGCTCCAGCGGAGAGGCGGCCAGGTGCACGATGTCGCGGTCCTTGACCGCGTCGGCGACCCGCTCGGCCATCTTCACGCCCAGCTCGGAGAGGTGATAGCCGGGACGTCTGCCGTAGAGCACGCCCTCGGGGTTGTGCACCTCACCATGCCGCAGCAGGTGGACGGTGGTCTGCTCGCTCATCAGGCTCCTCGGGTCGCGGCTGCGGCTCGGGCCGCTTCGGGCAGGGCAGCCAGCACGGTGTCGACGGCACGGTCGTCGTGCGCGGCGGAGACGAACCACGCCTCGTAGGCCGACGGCGGGAGGTAGACCCCGCGGTCGAGCATGGCGTGGAAGAAGGCGGCGTACGCCGCGGTGTCCTGGTCGCTCGCGCCGGCGAAGTCGAGCACCGCCTTCTCGGTGAAGAACACCGAGAACATGGTGCCGGTCGACTGCACGACATGCGGCACACCGGCGGCCGTCAGTGCCTCCGCAACTGCGATCTTGATCGTCTCGGCGGTCTGGTCGAGGTGGCGGTAGACCTCGTCGGTGGCCAGCCGCAGGGTGGCCAGTCCGGCGGTGGTGGCGACCGGGTTCCCCGACAGGGTGCCGGCCTGGTAGACGGGACCGCCGGGGGCGAGTTGGGCCATCACGTCGGCGCGACCGCCGAACGCAGCAGCCGGGAAGCCGCCGCCCATCACCTTGCCGAAGGTCATCAGGTCGGGTCGCCAGCCCTCGACCGCTCCGTCGAGTCCCCACTGGCCGGTCCGGGTGACCCGGAAGCCGGTCATCACCTCGTCGGAGACGAACAGCGCGCCGTGCGCACGGCAGGTCTCGGCGAGGAAGGCGTTGAAGCCGGGCTCGGGCGGCACCACGCCCATGTTGCCGGGGGCGGCTTCGGTGACCAGGCAGGCGATCCGGTCGCCGTGCTCGGCGAAGACCTGCTTCACCGCCGACCGGTCGTTGTAGGGCAGCACCAACGTGAGCGCCGTCGACGACTCGGGGACACCGGGCGTGCCGGGCACGGCGAAGGTGGCCAGCCCCGAGCCCGCGGACGCCAGCAGCGAGTCGACGTGGCCGTGGTAGCAGCCGGCGAACTTCACCACCACGTCACGGCCGGTCACTCCACGAGCGAGCCTGATCGCCGACATGGTCGCCTCGGTGCCCGAGGACACGAAGCGCACCTGGTCGACCGGCGTACGCTCCACGATCGCCTCAGCCAGCTCGACTTCGGGCTCTGTCGGAGTGCCGTACGACGTCCCGCGCGCGACGGCCGCCTGCACCGCAGCCTGCACCTCCGGGTGCGCATGCCCGAGCAGCATCGGGCCCCACGAGCAGATCAGGTCGACGTACTCGTTGCCGTCCACGTCGGTCAGCCACGCCCCCACCGCCGACCGGACGAACCGCGGCGTCCCCCCCACGGCGTTGAACGCCCGGACCGGCGAGTTGACGCCGCCCGGGGTCACCGCCTGGGCACGCGCGAAGAGAGCAGCACTGGCCTGGGACGTCACCGCCACATTGTGGCCGACCTTCCTGAGAGACCGCACATCGGCCATCGGGCGCTCCGGAGGGACTGTGCTCGACTTCCGGCTGATGTCGGGGGTCGCGGGTCGCCTGTGGTGCTGGCCGACAGGGCAGCGACGTTGCTCGGGTCTCCCCGTCTGCTGCCGGTTGCTGGTCGCCGGGGGTGCTCGCCGACATGGCAGCGACCGGAGAGGGGAGCCGGCGGCTGGCGTCGCTGTCCGGGTTGCTGGTCGCTGGTGGTCACTCCTGTCACCGCTTTCACAAGGTATGTCGGTAGGCCTGCACTTACCTCGGTGAACGACGCACGGTAAGTGCAGGGATCTCTAGTTACCTTGTGAAAGCGGCAACCCGTGTGACTGCTGGGAACCAGGGCGGACTCTGACGGGGGATGGGTGCATCGATTGGGCCGAAACTGCAGTCCCTCGTGGGGCTACTGGTGTGTACGGACGGCATATGTGACCTACGCACCAGTAGCCGTACTCCCGGCGCTGTCGGGTGCACCGATTGGGCCGAAACTGCATCCCGTCCCGTCTGCCGCGGTGCTGTGGTGGCCCGGACCCAACTCCCGCGGTCTTATGGTGGCTGAGGACCCCGTATACGAGGCATCCACCCCCCACAAGACCGCGGCAGACGCAAGAACACCGCGGCAGACGGGCACCCGGGCGATGCTCACCCGGCGGGAGGCTACTCTGCCAAGCATGTCTCGCTGGGAGTGGCTGATTGCGGCGGCGGCGGCCATGGAGGCGCTGCTTGTCGGCTACCTCGCGGTGGATGCATTCACCAGACCGGCAGGACCTCATCTGCATGACACCTGGCCAGCACTCCAGCTGCTGGTCGTCGTGGGCCCCCTCGTCTGGCATCTCGTGAGCGTCATGAACGGCAAGGGCCACGAGGGGTGGTGGCGTCTGGCGCTAGCCAACGTCGTCCTGCTGTGGCTGGCGATGACCGGCGTCCTGCCGGCCGACCCGACGGCAAGCGGCCTCCGGGCCGGGCTGGTCGCAGTTCTCGCGGTCGCGTTCCTGTCCGGCGCAGTCGCGCTGGATGCTCGCCGGTCCCGCGTCCCTCAGGCGACCGGGTAGCGGCCGCTGCCGGCCGATAGTCGGCACCCTGTGACGAGCCTGGCCTGCCCAGACGTTGCCAACGGAGCGCGCCACACGCAAGGGTGGTGCCCCTATCCATAGCAGCACCCACTCAGGAGGATCTGTGACCGACCACCGCTCGCCCGTCACCGCACCGCGCTCGCCGCGATCGCTGGCCTCGCATTGCTCAACCCTTTGCTGATCGGCGGATCGGCAGACGCCAAGCCACCCAAGAAGGTGGATAGCAAGGTGGCCTTCACCGGGGTGGACGCGAGCAACGTCGACCACGTCAAGATCAGCGGCAAGGTGAAGTCCGCCAACAAGGCGTGCAAGAAGGGTCGGACTGTCAAGCTCCGTCAGCTCGACCAGAGTCGCTCCGCGGGCAAGGACAAGACCGACGCCAAGGGCAAGTGGACGGTTGTCTTCGACGGCAACAAGATCAACCCCGGCAAGTTCAAAGCCACGGTGACCCAGAAGACGATCCGCAAGAACGGCAAGCGCATCATCTGCAAGAGCGCCACGGTCACCAAGAGCATCACCGGCTGACCCGCTGCGGCCAACCGGACAGGCAAACAGACCCGCGCGGGCTTCCGGCCACGCGGAGCGGAGGCGTCACGGACCGCGTTTGTCTGTCTGGCGGGCCACTTTCTAAGTACGACGACCGCTCGCCGACTGCTATCGGCGGTGGAGCACGCCGTCGGACGTGGCGCGGACTGGGCCGAACGGTGCGGCCCCCGGGTCGTGGGCGGAGAAGACGGCGACCTCGGGGTGCTCGGCGATGAAGGCGCGTAAGCGGTCCTGGTTGTGGAAGCGCAGCGCCTTGTCAGTCGTGACAACCCGTTGGAACATCCCCACACCGACGGCACACTCACGCTTCTCCTGGTGCACCTCACGCGGATCGAAGTAGGCATCGCCCGCGTTGAGCAGCCAGCCTTCGTCGGTGTCGATGGCGACACCGCAGTGACCCATCGTGTGCCCGGCCAGCGGAACGAAGAGGATCTCTTCCGGTAGCCCGCTCAGGGAGCGCACGGCTTCGAAGCCGAACCACGGGTCACCTTCGGCAGCGTAGGTCTGCCAGTTCGGCCCGTGCGCCCACATGCCCGGCCGATAGCGGCCGCGCGCCTTCGTCCCCTTGCGGGCTCGCGCGGCGGCGAGTTCGGTTGCGTGGACATGGACCTTGGCCCAAGGGAAGTCGGACAGGCCGCCCACGTGGTCGAGATCGAGGTGGGTCTGCACGATGTGCCGGACATCGTGGGGGTCGAGGCCCATCGCCCGGATCTGCTCGATCGCCGCGAGAGACCGATCGACAGCTGGCCTGGCGTAGAGGTGCGCGAAGCTCCAGCCCAGGCGCGAGGAGATGTCGGCATAGTCCGCCGTGCCGAGCCCGGTGTCGACCAAGACCAAGCCGCTATCGGGTGTCTCGACGACGAGCACATGACAAGCCAGGACCGCCCCACCGAGCTTCATCGTGGTGACGTGGGCGCAATTGAGGTGGTGGACGTGCAGGTTGCTCATGACGGCTCCTAATGCAACGTTATGTTGCGATAGAGGCTAGCGCCACTTCTTTCCAAAAGCAACAATCTGTTGCGCTAACATCTCATCCATGCCCCCGCCCGAGTCACCGACCGAGCCCCCCTCTGTGGTCCGCCGTCCCGGTGGCCGCGCCGCCCGCGTCCGCAAGGCGATCCTGTCCGCGACGATCACGGAGCTGACCGCCGGCGGCTACGGCGCGCTCAACGCCGCCCGGATCGCCGAGCGCGCCGGCGTACACCGCTCGACCGTCCACCGCCGCTGGCCCGACCTCGACCAACTGGTCACCGAGGCGCTGATCGATGCCGCGACGGCGGCCATCCCCATGCCGGACAACGGGGACATCACAGCGGACCTGACCGCACTGCTGCACTCCATCGTCGACTACATCGGTGGTCCTCAGACCCGCGTGCAGATCCGTGCGCTAGTCGCCGACGCGGCCCGCTCTCCGGCCATCGCGGAGGTGGTGAGCCACGTCTGGACGACCCGCTTCCGCGTAGGTGAAGAGGTGATCATCCGGGCGGTCGACCGCGGAGAACTGCGCGACGACATCCCTGCCACGACGGTGCTCGCCGTGTTCACCGGACCCATCTACGTGCGGCTGCTGCTGACCGGCGAGCCTCTCGACGCCGAGTTCATCGACGCAGTGGTCGAGCTCGGGCTCGCCGGCGCCCGCCGCCCGTAGTACGACCCGCATCCCCGGGATCAAGACGCCGATCGCACCGAGGTGCGTGAGAGATCCCGCCGGTGAGGGCTAGCGCTTACAAGAACTCCAGCGGGTCGAACTCGCTGATCGGGATGACCCGGACCCGCGGCAGCGACACGTTGAAGGCCTTGACGTCGGCTTCGAGGTCGAAGAACTCCAAACCCTGATCGCCGAGAGCCACCAGGCCTCGGTTGCGGAACTCGGCGAAGCCGACCAAACCCACCCGTCGGTCCAGCTCGCACAGCGCGGTCACCTGGGGCAGGAAGTCGCCGTCGTGGGTGGCGAGCATGACATCGCCGTCCCGGCCGGCGATCGCCGTCAGGGTGCGCTGGATCGCGATGTCGACGACCTTCTCGTGGGTCGCACCCGACAGCGGGATCGGCCGCCATCCCATGGCGAGCAGCGCCTGGACGAACGGCATCGGCAGCTCGGCGTTGGCGGCCAAGAAGAAGAGACCCTGCACCGGCTGACCCCAGCGCTCGCGGGCGAACTCCAACAGCCGATCCCAGCGCGGCCGCTCGTCAGGCTGCGGTCGCCGACCGAGGATCGAGCCGCCCAGGGTCGCGTCGATGTTCTCCCCGTCGACCAGCAGATAGGTCTTGCCGTCGCCATCGTCCATGGACTGACCCTAAACCCGGATCCGGTCAGGGCCTGAGAACGTGTTCTGACTGGCCGGGAGCGATCACGTTCACGCGAGCAGACCAGCCGCCTCGGCGGCCCAATAGGTGAGGATCACGTCGGCACCGGCGCGGTGGATCGCGGTGAGGGTCTCCACGATGGCCGCCTCGCGGTCGATCCAGCCGTGAGCGGCAGCGGCCTCGACCATGGCGTACTCCCCCGAGATGTTGTACGCCGCCACGGGGACGTCGACGGCGTCCCGGACCCGACGGATCACGTCGAGATAGGCCAGCGCTGGCTTGACCATGACGATGTCGGCGCCCTGCTCGACGTCGAGGCGTGCCTCGCGGACTCCCTCCACGGCGTTGGCGGAGTCCTGCTGGTAGGTCCGCCGGTCACCCTCGAGCTGAGAGTCGACCGCCTCCCGGAAGGGACCGTAGAAGGCCGAGGCGTACTTCGCCGAATAGGCCAAGATCCCCACGTCGGAGTGGCCGGCGGCGTCCAGCGCCGTCCGGATCACCGCCACCTGGCCGTCCATCATCCCGCTGGGGCCCACCATGTCGACGCCGGCGTCGGCCTGGGCGAGAGCCATCGCGGCGTACGCCGCCAGCGTCTGGTCGTTGTCGATCCGGCCATCGGGAGTGAGCAGGCCGCAGTGGCCGTGATCGGTGAACTCGTCCAGGCACAGGTCGCTCATCACCGTCAGTGCGTCGCCGACCTCGGCCACGACGTCGTTGATGGCCAGGTTGAGGATGCCCGCCGGGTCGGCCCCTCCCGAGCCGACCGCGTCACGTGTCTCGGGGACCCCGAAGAGCATGATCCCGCCGAGCCCGAGCTCCGCGGCCTCGGCGGCAGCGCGCACCAGCGAGGCCCGAGTGTGCTGGACCACCCCCGGCATCGAGCCGATCGGCTGCGGTTCGCCGATGCCCTCCCGCACGAATGCGGGCAGCACCAGCCGACGCGGCTCGACCGAGGACTCCGCCACCAGCCGACGCAAGCCGGGGGTGCGCCGCAGCCGACGCGGCCTGAGGACGGGGACCTCGATCTCGTCGGTCACTACTTCGAGCTCGCCTTCCGCCGGGCGGACGGCTTGCGCTCCGACGGCTTGGTGACCGGCTGACCCGCTTCGAGCATGGCCAGCCGCCGAGCGGCGCCGAAGTCGGCGAGCGCATCGACCAGCACCTCGACGTCCGGCGTAGCAGCGAGCACGTCCACGCGCAGCCCGTGCTCCTCGGCCGTCTTGGCGGTCGCTGGGCCGATCGCCGCGATGATCGTCGAGGGGTGTGGCTTGCCGGCGATGCCGACCAAGTTGCGCACGGTGGAGGACGAGGTGAAGACGACGGCGTCGAACTTGCCGGTCTTGATCGCCTCCCGGGTCGGCGCCGGAGGAGGCGTCGCCCGCACGGTGCGGTAGGCCGTGACGTCGTCGCACTCCCAGCCCAGGTCGATCAGCCCGGCTACCAGGTTCTCGGTCGCGATGTCGGCGCGCGGGAGGAAGACCCGGTTGATCGGGTCGAGCAGGTCGTCGTACTCCGGCCAGACCTCGAGCAACCCGGCAGCCGACTGCTGACCGGTCGGCACCAGGTCGGCGCGGAGGCCCCAGGCGGCGATCGCGGCGGCGGTCTTCTCGCCGACGGCGGCGATCTTGAGGCCGGAGAAGGCGCGCGCGTCGAGGCCGTACTCCTCGAACTTCTCACGCACCGCCTTGACGGCGTTGATGGAGGTGAACGCGATCCACTCGTAGCGTCCCTCGACCAGGCCGCGGACGGCCTTGTCCATCTGGAGGGGGTTGCGGGGCGGCTCGACCGAAATGGTCGGCACCTCCTCGGGCACCGCGCCGTGGCCGCGCAGCCGCGCAGAGAGCCCACCGGCCTGTTCCTTGGTGCGCGGCACCAGCACGCGCCAGCCGAACAGTGGCTTGGTCTCGAACCAGGACAGCGCCTGCCGGTGCGCGACCACGTCGCCGATCACGGTGACCGCGGGCGGCACGATGCGGGCGGAGCGGCAGTCGGCCGCCACCTGGCCCAGCGTCGACACACAAGTCTGCTGGTCGGTGGTCGTGCCCAGGCAGGTCATCGCGACCGGGGTGTCGGCGGGCCGACCAGCCGTGAGCAGCGCCTCGGCCACCTCGTTGATCGGCCCGACCGCGGACAGCACCACCAGAGTGCGGTCGTCGGCGAATCGGGACCAGTCCACCCGGTCGGCACCGGAGAGCACGGTGACACCGCGGTTGCTCTTGTCGGTCAGCGGGATGCCGGCATAGGCCGGCACACCGAGAGCCGAGGAGACGCCCGGCACGATCTCGACGCCGATGCCAGCCTTGGCGCAGGCCCGAGCCTCCTCGGGCGCGCTGTCGAAGAGGAACGGGTCACCGGTGATCAGCCGGACGACGGCGCCCTGCTTCTTGGCCTCGCGGACGACCACCTTCGACCGACCGGCCTGGGTCAGCGGCTGCCCATCCTCGCCGAACCCACCGTCGACGAAGCGCGGCCCGGTCACCGGCTCCTCGTCCACCTCCTGATCGGGGGCGGGCAGGCCGAGCAGGGTGCGGACCATCGGCTCGTGGTTAGGGGCCTCGGTGATCACCACGTCGGCGCCCCGAATCAGCTCGACCGCCCGGAGCGTCAAGAGACCCGGGTCACCGGGCCCGGTGCCCACGAAGGACACCCAGCCCCGCGCTACCGGCGCGGTGGCCTTGCTCTCGGCGCTGCCGGCGACGGCGCTCACCTTGGTCTTGGATCGAGTCATGCGTGCTGCCTCTTCACTGATGTCTGCGTGAGTTCTGTCTGCACGAGGTCGGCGGCGCCGTCGTCGAGCATCTGCTCGGCGAGGCGGGTCCCGACGCCGATGGCGTCGCCGGTGGGACCGGAAGCTGACATGCAAACGGTGAGCGCGCCGTCCTCGGAGAGGGCCGCGGCGCGGAGCCACAGCTCGGGGCCGTCCTCGCCTTCGACCACCTCCGCGAGCGCCCCGACCGGAGCCGAGCAGCCCGCCTCCAGGGTCGCCAGCACCGCTCGTTCGGCCTCCACGGCGGCCCGGCTCGCTGGGTCGTCGAGGGTGCCGAGGAGGGCCACCAGATCGGCGTCGTCGGCGCTGCACTCGACCGCGAGCGCACCCTGACCGGGGGCGGGCAGCATCTGGAGCGGATCGAGGCTCTCGGTGATCTGATCGACCCGGCCCAGCCTGGCCAGCCCCGCCCGAGCAAGGACGACCGCGTCCAGCTCGCCGTCGGCGACCTTGCGCAGCCGAGTGTCGACGTTGCCCCGCACCGGCACGATCTCCAGGCCGAGGCCGAGCGCAGCGAGCTGGGCGGTCCGCCGCGGCGATCCGGTGCCGATCCGCGCGCCCACGGGCAGCTCACCGAGGGTGAGGCCGTCGCGAGCGACGACGGCATCGCGTGGATCTTCGCGAAGAGGTACGGCGGCCAGGGCGATCCCAGTCTCCGGCCGGGTCGGCAGATCCTTCAACGAGTGGACGGCGAGGTCGACCTCGCCTCGACGCAGCGCCGAGCGCAGCGCGCTGACGAAGACGCCGGTGCCGCCGATCGTCGCCAACGGTTCACTGCTTCGGTCTCCCTCGGTCGTCACGTCGACCAGCTCGACGCGGCGGCCCAGACGGTCACGGATCACGTCGGCCACCAGCTCGGACTGGGTGCGGGCGAGCAGGGAGGCGCGGGTGCCGAGGCGGAGTGGAGTGGTCGTCATGACAACCCCTCTGCTCGCGTCACCGCGTCGACGGCATCCGGATCGAGGGAGAACAGCTCGGCCAGCGCGGTGGCATAGGAGACCTTCTCGCCGTCGGCGGCCAGCTCCTTGACCCGCACCGTGGGTCGGTGCACCAGCTTCTCCGCGACCCGTCGGACCGTGTCGGCAATCTCCGCCCGGGCCGCCGGATCAAGGGTGGGCACGCGAGCGTCCAACCGTTCTAGCTCGGCTTCCACCACGGCGGTGGCCATGCCACGCAAGGCCACCACGGTCGGGGCGACGTTGGCCTGCCGTCGAGCCGACAAGAAGGCCGCCACCTCCTCGGCCACGATCTCGCGAACGCCGTCGAGCTCGCGCCCCTCGCCGGTGTCGTCGAGAGTGGCGGCGAGCTGGGCGAGGCTGACCAGCGTCACGTCGGAGCGCTCGGCGACGGCTGGGTCGATGTCGTGCGGAAGCGCCAGGTCGATCAGGGTGACCGGCCCCGGTGGCACCATCTCCGCGGCGATCAGCAGCTCCTTGGCGCCGGTGCAGGTCAACACCAGGTCGGCCCGCTCCAACTCGGCCTGAAGCTGTCCGAGCGACGCCGCGCGGACGGCGTACTCCTGCGCCAAGCGCTCGGCGCGCTCACCGGTGCGGTTGACCACCACGACGTCTCGCGCCCCGTGCCGCAGCACCGTGGCGACGGCCAGCCCGGCCATCGAGCCGGCGCCGACCACGAGGACGCGCCGATCGGCGAGGTCGATCGACTCGCCGACGGCCTGGGCAAGCGCCGCCTGCACCAGGGACGGTGCGGCGTGGTCTACGTCGGTCTCGGCGTGGGCCCGCTTGCCGACGCGGAGCGCTTGCTGGAAGACGCTGTTCAGGGCGGGCCCGACGGTGCCGAGCTCCTGGCCGCCACGCAGCGCCTCGCGAGTCTGGCCGAGGATCTGGCCCTCGCCGACGGCCATCGAGTCCAACCCCGACGCGACAGCGAACAGATGGGAGACAGCACCGTCGTCGTAGTGGACGTAGAGATGCGGCAGCAGCTGGTGGGTCGGCCGAGCAGCCCGATCGACCAGCAGGCCGGAGAGCTCTTCGACGCTGCCGTGGAACCGGTCGACGTTGGCGTAGATCTCCAGCCGGTTGCAGGTCGCGATCACGGCCGCCTCGGTCACATGCTCACTAGACGCCACGTCGGCGATCAGCTTCTGCACGCCCTCCGGGTCGAGCGCCAGGGTCTCCAGCAATTCGACGGGAGCCGTCTTGTGGGAGACACCCACCACCAGGATGCTCATGACGCGGACTCCTGGATCGGGGCGATCGCAGGTGTCGGGCTCGAGTCACCCTGGGGCGACTTGCGCTGCTCGTGGTAGGCGAGGATCTGCAGCTCGATGGAGAGATCGACCTTCCGCACATCCACCCCCGCTGGCACGGCGAGCACCGTCGGCGCGAAGTTCAAGATGCTGCGAATCCCGGCGTCGACGAGTCGGTCGGCGACCTCCTGCGCGGCCTCGGCCGGTGTCGCGACCACGCCGATCGCGACACCGTGCTCGGCCACGATGGCGTCCAGGTCGCCGAAGGGGCGCACGGCGACGCCGGCGATCCGCTCCTGGTGCCGCGACGGGTCGGCGTCGAGCAGCGCGACCACGCGGAAGCCGCGGCTGCGGAAGCCGGAGTAGTTGGCCAGCGCCTGCCCCAGGTTGCCGATGCCGACGATGACGACCGGCCAGTCCTGGGTGACCCCGATCTGGCGGGCGATCTGGTAGCGCAGGTAGGCGACGTCGTAGCCGACCCCCCGAGTGCCATAGCTGCCGAGGTAGGAGAGGTCCTTGCGCAGCTTCGCGCTGTTGACGCCGGCCGCCGAGGCGAGCTCCTGGCTCGAGCAGGTGACGGTGCCGTCCTCGGCCAGGGCTGTCAGCGCCCGCAGGTAGACCGGCAGCCGCGCGACCGTGGCCTCGGGGATATCCCGGGCGCTGACGGCGGACGAGCGAGCGGTCACGGTGTCTCTTCTCCAGCCGGCGGTCCGGGCTTGGGCTTCAGCCCGGTCGGCACCACGCGGCGCGACCACTGTAGGAGCTTGTGAACGTGAGAACCAAACCGAGACGACACCCCGCCGGGCCGATGTGATCCACGCCACGCACCGACCCAGCCACGGGCTCTTGTTGACGTCCTGTCAACTCTGTCAGGAAAACGTCTCGGCGACTCGGCGTGGGCGGGGTCAGCGCCCGAGGGCGGTGCGCAGGCGGTTCTCGTCGACCCGCCAGAAGTCGTGTTGTCGGCCGTCGACGAACGTCACCGGGATCTCCTCACCGAACCGGGCGAGCAGAGCCGGGTCGGAGTCGACGTCGACTTCGTCGAACTCCTCACCGAGATCGGCGCACACCCGCGTCAGCGCCTCTCGGGCGACGTCGCACAGATGACAGCCCGGTCGGGAGTAGAAGGTGATCCGGGCCATGCGCGCATGGTCCCACAGGCCTACCTCGCGGCCCGACACCCTCAGCCGGATCCGGGCTCGATCCGCGGATGGCACCACGGTGGATCCGTGCGTTGGCTGGTTGCTGGTGGTGGTGAGCGACAGGGCAGCTACCGCTCCCCTGTCGGTCGCAACCCCAGACCACCAGCAACCCGACAGCGACCCCTCTCCACGGATCCGCCCGTAGGCTGAGGCCGTGAGTCCAGCGCGATCCGACCGGACCCGGCGACCGGTCGATCTCCGTCAGCGGTCGACCATGGCCGGAGAGGCGTCGGCTGCCGAGGCGGAGGTCGAGATGGCGCTGGACGCGCCGCCAGATCCGCAAGCGGCGGCCTTCTTCGACGTGGACAACACGGTGATCCAGGGCGCCAGCATCTTCCACTTCGCCCGCGGCCTGCACCGTCGCAAGTTCTTCACCACCCGCGACCTTGCCTCCGCCGCCTGGAAGCAGCTGCTCTTCCGAGTGGTCGGCTCGGAGGACCCCGAGCACGTCGCCGAGGCGCGCGCCTCGGCGCTGGCCTTCATCAAGGGCCACACCGTTGCCGAGGTGGAGGCTCTCGGCGAGGAGATCTTCGACGAGGCGATGGCGGCGCGCGTCTGGCCGGGCACGAAGGCCCTCGCCCAGCTCCACCTGGATCAGGGCCAGCGGGTCTGGCTGGTCACCGCGGCTCCGGTCGAGCTGGCCTCGATCATCGCCCGGCGGCTCGGTCTGACCGGTGCGCTGGGCACGGTCGCCGAACACGAGGACGGCGTATACACGGGTCGCTTGGTCGGCGAGATGCTGCACGGCCCGGCGAAGGCCGAAGCGGTGCTCGCGCTGGCGACTCGGGAGAGTCTGGACCTCAGCCGGTGTACGGCGTACTCCGACTCGATCAACGACCTGCCCATGCTGTCCCTGGTGGGCGAGGCCGTCGCGATCAACCCCGACGCCCGGCTGCGTGCGCACGCGCGCGACGCCGGCTGGCGCATCCGTGACTACCGCACCGGGCGCAAGGCAGCCTGGGCGGGGGTCCGGCTCGGTGCGGCCGCCGGGGCGGTCGCGGGCGCGGCGGCGGTCGGCGCCGCCCTGCGCCGCAAGCGCTGATCTCGCCCTCTCGGCCCGCGCGAGGTCAGCACAAGGTCAGCGAGGGGTCAGCGAGGCGAGAGCCCGAAGACCGAGTCACGCTGGCGGAGCAGGTCGTAGAGGGTCTGCTGGATCGTCTCGCGGACCTGGTCGGTGACGTTGAAGACCACCATCGGGTCGTCGGCCGTGCTGACGCCGAGGTCGTCGGTGCGGATCGGCTCACCGAACTCCATCAGCCACTTCGACGGCAGTGGCACCAGCCCCAGCGGACCGAGCAGTGGAAAGGTCGGGGTGACCGGCAGATAGGGCAGGCCGAAGAGTCGGGCCAGCGGAGCGAGGTTGCCGATCATCGGGTAGATCTCCTCGGCGCCGACCACCGACAGCGGCACGATCGGCACCCCGGTGTTCAAGGCGGCAGACACGAAGCCGCCGCGGCCGAAGCGTTGCAGCCGATAGCGCTCGGAGAACGGCTTGCCGATGCCCTTGAAGCCCTCCGGCCAGACCCCGACCAGCTCGCCGCCGCGCAGCATCCGCTCGGCGTCCTCGTTGCACGCCAGTGTCGCGCCGGTCTTGCGGGCGATGGCGCTGACCATCGGCATCCGGAAGACCAGGTCGGCACCCAGCGGCCTCAAGAAGCGCCCGGTGTGCCGGTGGACGATCTCCATCGTCATCAAGGCATCGACCGGGACCGTGCCGGAGTGGTTCGAGACGACCAGCGCGCCGCCTTCGGTCGGGAGGTTGTCGAGCCCGCGGACCTCGATGCGGAACCACTTCTCTGCGATCGGGCGCAGCGCTGCCAGCACCAGCTGCTCGGTGAGCTCGGCATCGAAGCCGTAGTCGTCAACGGTGTAGTCGCCCTCCAGACGACGGCGCCAGAAGGCCATCAAGTGGGCGAGCTCGCCCTCCCAGTCCTGGCCGAGCACCTCGACCACGGCGGCCTGTAGCGCCGCAGCCCAGTCACCGACCGGGATGCCTGTCACCCCGGACCGCTCCTCGGTGGTGGTCGCCGGTCGGATCGTCTCGACAGGATCTTGAGCCTCGGGCCCGGCTGTCGGCTGCGGACGGTTGCCCGCGAGTCGTCGAGTGGCCGCGGACGGTCGCTGTCGGCCGGTGCCTCGACCGGGTCGGCCGCGCGTGCCGAGCGGGATGATCTCGGCGTCAGCCATGATCTGCCCCGACCGGGGTGGGCCGCTCCGTGTGCGTGAGGGTGTGCGCGAAATCATCGAACGCCGCCGGCGTGCTGAACCGTGGCTGGAAGCCCAGCACCGTGTGCATCCGCGTGGTGTCGATCCCGCGGCCGTAGGTCAAGAACGCCTGTTGTTCCGGCGAGAAGTCAGCGAGGTGGGCGCGGCGCAACACTTGGCCGACACCGGCCACGCCTAGCGGTGGCAGCGGCACCGACGGCCGGCCGAGCCGACGGATCGCCTGGGAGAGGAGCAGCACCCCGTCGCCGGCGACGTTGAACGTGCCCGGGACATCGTGGGTGACCGCGTGCTGGAGGACGGCGAAGAGGTCGTCTTGGTGCAGGAACTGCAGGCGTGGGTCGAAGCCGAGCACACGCGGCAGCACGGGCAGGCGGAGGTACGACGTGATCGGGCTGACCACGGCCGGTCCGATCACATTGGCTCCGCGCAGCATGGTCACCCGGACGTCGGGGCGGCGCCGGGCGAAGCTGCGCACGTAGCCCTCGACCTCGTAGGCGTCCTTGGCATAGCCCGAGCTGGGCAGCCGCTTGGCGTGCATGTCCTCGGTGAACATCGCCGGGTCCCGGCCGCTGGCGCCGTACACGGTGCTGGACGACTTGACCACCAACGTCTGCAGCCCCGGCGCGCTCTGGCAGGCCGCCAGCAGCTGCATGGTGCCGATGACGTTGAGCTCCTTCATCGTCGCTCGCCCACCGGCGCTGCCGGGCGTCGCGATCACGCTCATGTGGACGACGGTGTCGACGTCCTCCTTGGCGATCACCTTCGCGATGACGGGACTGCGGATGTCGGCGCGCACGAACGCGACGTCGCCGATGTCGCCGCGGGGCGGGACGACGTCGACGCCGATCACCCGGTCGACCGCTGGATCAGCGGCAACGTGTCGGGCGAATCGTCGACCGAGGTCGCGAGAGACCCCGGTGACCAGGACGACGGCGCCCACAGCGGATCGTCCTTCTGTGCTTACTTGCCGAGCTTGCGTCGCTGAACGCGCGTCTTCTTCAGCAGTTTGCGATGCTTCTTCTTCGCCATGCGCTTGCGGCGCTTCTTGATGACTGAACCCACAGAGAACCTTTCCGACCTGGACGAGCGCTCGCTGAGCGCGCCCGACGACCCGATCAGCCTAGCCGTCGGCCGGTATCGGCAGACAATCGAGGGCGCTCGCTGGACCTGGCGAGGATCAGCCGGCGCTGTAGAAGCTCTTGCGGAGGTATTCGTGCACATCTTCCTCGACCACCCGGAACGAGCGGCCGACCCGCACGGCGGGCAGCTCCTCGTTGTGCACGAGGCGGTAGACGGTCATCTTGGACACGCGCATCATCGCGGCCACCTCGGCGACGGTCAGGAACTTCACGTCGGAGATGTCCCCGTGTGGACTGTTAACCATGATGAACCGATCCTCCTGGCGGTCACGCCGCCGGCTTCCCCGCCGACGACTAGCGTGCCGCCAGTGGTGAGAATAGGGCCAGATGTGACGAGTGGGGAAGAGAATGCCTAGTGAAGTTATGGAAATGCGGCGTGTCGGCTTGATTTGACCCTTCTAGCGGCCACCTTCGGCCCCTCTGGGTCGTTTCCGGGGCCGCCGGCCGAGGAGTCAGGGCATCGGATCGAGGCCGTGCAGCGGGAAGATCTCCTCGCGAGTGGCGTGGATCGCCCGGTCCAGCCAGGTGTCGGGGTCATATCCCTGCCGCCAGTCCCGCCAGGCGGGGGCGCGGCCGTCGGTGAGATGTCGCGGAGCCTGCTTGCCCAGCCGCTCCAAGACGTGCTCACGCCACGCCTCGGGGACCTCGGTGCCGGGCTCCAACGGGCTGCCTCCCACGATCGCGAGCAGATGGGTCCAGGCCCGCGGGACCACGTCGACGACGGCATAGCCGCCTCCACCCGTGGCCACCCAGCGACCGCCGGTCACCTCGTGAGCGAGCTCATGGAGAGAGAGGTACGCCGCCCGCTGGCCGTCCACGCTCAGCATCAGGTGCGCCAGCGGGTCCTCCATGTGCGAGTCGCAGCCGTGCTGGGTGACCAAGATGTCGGGCGCGAACTCACGCACCAGCGGAGGCACCACCGCGTGGAAGGCGCGCAGCCAACCGGCGTCGGCGGTGCCCGGCGGCAGCGCGACGTTGACCGCCGAGCCGTGCGCGTCCGGGCCGCCCAGGTCATGAGGGAAGCCGGTGCCGGGGAAGAGCAGCTGACCCGTCTCGTGCAGGGAGATGGTCAGCACGCGTGGGTCGTTCCAGAACACCCGCTCGACTCCGTCACCGTGGTGCACGTCGACGTCGACGTAGGCGACCCGCTGTGCGCCGTGGTCGAGCAGCCACTGGATGCCCACCGCGACATCGTTGTAGATGCAGAAGCCGCTCGCCCGATTGGGCATCGCATGGTGCAGGCCCCCGGCGATGCTCACGCTGTGCAATGCTGCGCCGGTCCAGACCTGCCGGAAGGCCTCCACACTCGCTCCGACGACATGCGCCGAAGCGTGGTGCATGTCCTCGAAGACGGGATTGTCGTCGGTGCCCAAACCGTGAGCCTCGTCGACGTATCCCGGTGTCGTCCCCGCCTTGGTGACCGCCTCGATCAGCTCGGGCCGGTGGACCGTGGCGATCAGATCCTCGCTCGCCATCGGCGCCGGCACCAGCTTCAGCTGCCCGTTGAGCACGCCGAGCTGATCGGCCAGCCGCATGGTGAGATCGACCCGGATCGGCGACATCGGATGCTGCGGCCCGAAGTTGTATTCGGTCAGGCTGGTGTCGAAGACCGCCGTCGCCGGACCGTGACACTCCACCATGGGCTGAACATACTCCCGCGTCTCCGGTGCTCGCCCCGGGACGTCATCGGGCGCGGTCGGCCCCGGCGACCGGAGCGCACGACGCCCGCCGGGGTATCCTGGGCGACGTGCTCACTGGCTCTCATCTGACCGGCTGGCGGACCGCCTGAGGCGGCCCACCGATCGAGCACACTTCCCATCCACGGCCGCCTTCGGGCGGCCGTTGTCGTGTCGGCGGGGGATCATCCGTGGACACGAGCAGGGTCGCCTGGGGCGCTGAAGCTCAGGAGCAACCCGTGACCACCCGCAACCTGTCCCTGCTCAAGCCCACCGGACACCTCACGCTCGGCAATCTGCTCGGCGCGCTACGTCCGATGGCAGCGGCCCAACCCTCCGACGACTGCTTCTACGGCATCGCCGACCTGCACGCACTCACCATCCCGCACGATCCGGCCGCCCTGCGTGGTCTGGTGGCGGAGATGGCGGCTCTGCTCATCGCCGCGGGGCTCGACGACAGCACCCTGTTCGTGCAGAGCCGCGTCCCTACCCATGCCCAGTTGAGCTACCTGCTCGAATGCACCGCCTACACCGGTGAGCTCAACCGGATGATCCAGTTCAAGGAGAAGGGTCGGGGGCGCGACTCCACTCGGGCCTCGCTCTACACCTATCCGGCGCTGATGGCCGCGGACATCCTGCTCTACCGCCCCGATCGGGTGCCGGTCGGTGAGGACCAGCGCCAGCACGTCGAGCTCACCCGCGACCTCGCCATCCGCTTCAACAACACCTACGGTCCGGTGTTCACCGTGCCGGAGCTGGTCTTGCCGGCGGCCGGAGCGCGGGTGATGGATCTGGCTCGGCCCACGGAGAAGATGGGCAAGTCGCACCAGGACACCAGCGGGGTGATCTATCTCCTCGACCCGCCCGACGCCGTCCGACGCAAGGTCGCCCGCGCGGTCACCGACTCCGACACCGGCCCCGACGCCGTCCGCTCTGATCGCGACACCAAGCCCGGCGTGACCAACCTGGTGGAGATCCTCGTCGCCTGCGCCGGGGCGGAGGCGGCCGCCGGCCTGACGACGTACGGTGCTCTCAAGGCCGCCGTCACCGATGCCGTGGTGGCTGTGCTCAAGCCCATCCAGCGCCGCTACGCCGACCTCGCCGACGACCCGGCGTACGTCACCGAGACCTTCGCCCGCGGAGCCGAGCGTTGCCTCGACGTCACCGTGCCCGTGCTCTCCGCGGCCCAGGCGGCGATGGGGTTGTGAGGCCGGTTGTGAGGTCGCGACCTCGCCGTGCGTCTGCCGCGGTGTTCGTGCGTCTGCCGCGGTCTTGTAGTGGCAAAGTGCCTCGTATTCGGGGCCCTCAGCCACCATAGGACCGCGGGAGATGGGTCAGCGCCACCACAGCACCGCGGCAGACCAGAGCCGAGCGGCGCTCCCTCGAAGGGCGACCTCTGCGCGTCAGGAGCCCTCGGCAAGCTCGCGGGAGCGGTTGCGGGCGGCCTCCATGGCGGCGAGGAAGGCGGCGCGGACCTTGTGCACCTCGAGCTCTCGCAACGCGGCGGCGGTGGTGCCGGCCGGTGAGGTGACCTGCTCGCGGAGCACGACCGGGTGGCTGCCGGTCTCGCGGAGCATCTTGGCCGAGCCGACAACCGTCTGCACGACCAGCTCGGTGGCGGTCGCGCGGGGCAGGCCGAGGTGCACGCCGGCCTCGATCATCGACTCGACGACGAAGAAGATGTACGCCGGCCCGGAGCCGCTGATCGCCGTCACCGCATCCTGCTGGCGCTCGGGGATCCGGACCACGCGGCCGGTCGAGCCGATCAGGGACTCGGCCTCGGCCAGGTGGGCTTCGTCGCAGTGCGAGCCGGGCGAGATGGCCGCCATCCCCTCGTCGACCAGGGCGGGGGTGTTCGGCATCACCCGCACGACCGCGACGCCCTCCGGCAGTCGGGACTCGATGAAGGCCGTCGTGATGCCGGCGGCGAGCGAGACCACGAGCTGGCCCGGGCGGAGTTCGGGGGCGATCTCCTCGAGCACGGCCGCCATGTCCTGGGGCTTGACCACCAAGGCGACGGTGTCGGCCTTGCGGGCGGCCTCCTTGTTGGAGACGACCGTGACGCCGTACCGCTCGATCAGCTCCTGCCCGCGCTCGGGGCGCTTCTCGCCCACGATCAGGTCGTCGACCCGGCGACCGGCCCGGACCAGACCGGACAGCAGGGTCTCCCCCATCACCCCGGCGCCGATAATGGCTGTCTGACTCATGAGTGGGTCCTCTACTTCTTCGAGACCAGCGACTTGAGGAAGAACGACAGGTTCTGTGGGCGCTCCGCGAGGCGCCGCATCAGGTAGCCGTACCACTCGCGACCATACGGGAGGTAGACCCGCACCGTCTCTCCCCTTTCCGCGAGTCGGCGCTGCTCGTCGGGTCGCACGCCGTAAAGCATCTGGAACTCATACGATCCCGGAGCGCGCCCGTAGCGGCTGGCCAACGAGCTGGCGACCTCGATCAGCCGCGGATCGTGGGTGGCGATCATCGGGTGGCCTTGGCCGCCGAGGAGCACCTTGAGGCACCGCACGTAGGACCGGTCCACCTCCAGCCGGTCGGGGAAGGCCACCCCCGGCGGCTCGGCATAGGCGCCCTTGCAGAGCCGGACCCGCGAGCCTTCGTGGGCGAGTGTCCGGCAGTCGGATTCCGTGCGGTGCAGGTAGGACTGCAGCACCGCGCCGGTCTCCGGGAAGTCCTTGCGGAGCTGGTGCACGATGGTCAGCGTCGAGTCGGTGGTGGTGTGGTCCTCCATGTCGACCGTCACGGTGGTGCCCGCGTTGCGGGCGGCCCGGCAGATGATCCGCGCGTTGTCCAGCGCCACCTGCTCGCCGGTCGCACTCTCGTCGCCTTCCAGCGCCGAGCCCGCCAGCGCCGACCCCTCCAGCGCAGCGCCTTCCAGGGCCTGGCCGATCGCGGAGAAGCTTGACCGAGACCTCGGCTCGGCGGGCGAGTCCGCGCTCGGCGAGCCCGTCGAGCAGGTCGAGGTACGCCGCCACGTTGGCGCTCGCCTGCTCGAGGTCCGCGACGTCTTCACCGAGATGATCGAGGGTCACGTGGAGGCCGTCGGCGACCAACTGCTCGGTGACGGCCAGCGCGGTCTGGGTCGTCTCGCCGGCGACGTAGCTGCGCACGATGCCCGAGGACACCGGCATCGTGCTGACCAGACGCTTGACCTGCTCGCTGCGGGAGAGCAGCAACAACGGCTCGCGGAGCACGAGGGCCCCCTCTCGTCGACCCGGTTCAGACGATCGTCAGGCTACGCGGTGCGCCGCCGCAAGGTCGCGGCGCCCGCGGCAAGGACCGCGACGACGAACACCGCCACGATGCCGAGGTTGCGCCACACCTCGCCCGTGTCGGTGGAGGTGGTCAGCGTGGTCATCGCGTCGACGGCGTACGACAACGGCAGCACGTCACTGATCGCGCCGAGCACGTCGGGCAGCCGGTCGCGCGGCACGAGCAGGCCACAGAGCAGGATCTGCGGGACCACGACAGCCGGCATGAACTGCACCGCCTGGAACTCTGTGCGCGCGAAGGCGGAGACGAAGAGCCCGAGCGCGGTGCCCAAGACGGCGTCGGCGACGGCCACAACGGTGAGCAACCAGACCGGCCCGACGACATCCATGCCGAGCAGACCGACACTGACGGCGACGGCAAGAGCGGACTGGACGGCGGCCGTGAGACCGAAGGCGATCGCATAGCCGAGCAGGAAGTCGAGCTTCCCCATCGGCATCGCCAGCAGTCGCTCCAGGGTGCCGCCCGAACGCTCGCGGAGCGTAGTCACGCTGGTGACGAGGAACATGATGAAGAACGGGAAGATCGCCAGCAGGCCCGGTCCGATCCGGTTGAAGGCGATCACCGGGCTGTCCTTGAACATCCACCACAGCAGCGCCATCAGCAGGGTGGGCAGCAACAGCAGCATGACCAGGGTGCGATGGTCGCGACGCAGCTGGATCAGCACACGCCCGGCCACGGCCAGGGTGATCGACGGACTCATCGCGCATCCCCCTTCCCAGCCGCGTCGCCGGGACTGTCCCCGGCCGAGGAGACGAGGGCCAGGAACGCACTCTCGATGTCGCCGGACCCGGTGCGCTCACGGATCTCCGCAGGCGTGCCGTCGGCGATGATCACGCCGTCGCGCATCAACAGCAGCCGGTCGCACCGGTCCGCCTCGTCCATCACGTGACTGGAGACCAGCACGGCCGTGCCGGCGTCGGCCAACTGGTGGAAGATCGTCCACAGCTCCTGGCGCAGGACCGGGTCCAGGCCGACGGTCGGCTCGTCGAGGACCAGGAGACCCGGCTCGCCGAGCAGCGCCACCGCCAGGCTCACCCGTGAGCGTTCCCCACCACTGAGCCGGTCCACGACCTGGCTCTCGTGGCCGCCCAGCCCGACCGCCTCCACCACGCGCCCGACGGCGCGCTTGTCGAGACCGCGGACTCGGGCGAAGAAGCGGAGGTTCTCGGCGACCGACAGGTCGTCGTACACGCTGGCGGCCTGAGTGTGATAGCCGATCCGACTGCGCAGCGACGGCGCACCGCCGGGCTGACCGAACACCCGGACCGTGCCGGACCGGATGCGCTGCACGCCGACCAGACAGCGCATCAGCGTGGTCTTGCCGCAGCCGGACGGGCCGAGCAGGCCGGTGACGCCGCCGTCGATATCCAGGTCGAGGCCGTGCAGGACCTCGCGTGGGCCGCGTACGACGACCAGGTCGCGCAGCTCCACCGAGTTATTCATCATATGTGGAATTCTACTCGCGCCGACTCGCCCGCAGCAAGCTGCCCGGTCAGAGGGCCGGATCAGGGCGCGGGGACAGCGAGGTGCTCCCGGGCGAACTCCAACGACTCGACCAGGTCGCGCTCCCGCTCTGCGGCGTCGGTGGCCCGGCGGGTGTTGATCTCCACGACGACGTGTCCGTCGAAGGCCCGGGCGGCCAGATGCCGCAAGAAGGCGTCGGCACCCATGGTGCCCCGACCGGGGACGAGGTGCTCGTCCTTGGCCGATCCGGTCCCGTCCGTGAGGTGGATGTGCCGGAGCCGTGGGCCCATCCGCTCGGCCATCGCGATCGGATCGGTCTGGGCGATCGCGGCGTGGGAGAGGTCGATGGTGGTGTTGGCATAGGGCTGCAGCGAGGTGTCCCAGCCGGGGAGGTACATCTCCAGGCCACGCTTGGAGGTCGCCCGCCAGGGATACATGTTCTCCACGGCAAACACCATGCCGGTGGAGTTCTCCAGGGCGGCGATGCCGTCGACGAAGCCGGCGGCGTACTCCCGCTGCCACCGAAACGGCGGATGCACCACGACGACATCGGCGCCCACGGTCGCGGCCATCTCGGCCGAGCGCTCCAGCTTGCCCCAGGGGTCGGTGCCCCAGACCCGCTGAGTGAAGAGCAGGCAGGGCGAGTGCACCGCGCTGACAGGGATGCCGTGATGCTCGGACAGCTGCCGCACCGCCGAGACCTGCTGGCTGAGCGCGTCGATGCCGACCATCACCTCGACGCTGTCGTAGCCGAGCCGCGCCGCCCAGTCGAAGCCGTGCGCCGTCGACTCGGGGTAGGTGGAGGCGGTCGAGAGGCCGACCTTGGACACCGTCACCGTGAGTTCACCTGCCTCCAGGCTCAAACGGGGCGGTCGCCGAGCACGCTGATCTGGTCGAGGCGCTCCAAGATCACGCCCTCGCGCAGCGCCCACGGACAGATCTCCAGCTCCCTGAGGTCGAAGATGTCCATGCACGCCTCGGCGACGAGGGCGCCCGGCACGATCTGGTGGGTCCGACTCGGCGAGACCCCGGGCAGGTCTCGCAGCTCGTCGCCCGGCATCTCGATCAGTCGCGGGATCCAGTCGCTCAGCGTCTTCAGCGGTAGGGTCCGCGCGATCAACGGGCCGGCACCCGAGGGCGCGGCACCGCAGATGCGCGCGAGAGAGCGGAATGTCTTCGACGTGGCCGCGGCGCGGTCGGGCGCTCCCGCCCGGAGCAGGTGGCCGGCGCTCTCGGCGATGTCGGCGCGAATCTGTCGGCGGATGTCGCGCAGCTCGTCCGCGCTCGGCTTCGTGCTGAACCACTGCCGCGCCAATCGGGCAGCGCCCAGGGGCAGCGACCAGGCGACGTCCGGTGCTTCGTCGGAGCCACCCGCGATCTCCAGCGAGCCGCCACCGATATCGAAGACCGAGAGCCGACCCGCCGACCAGCCGAACCAACGGCGCACGGCGAGGAAGGTCAGCCGGGCCTCGTCCTCGCCGGACAGCACCTGGATGTCGACACCGGTCTCCCGGTGCACGGTCTCCAGCACGACGTAGGAGTTGCTGGCGTCGCGGACCGCCGAGGTCGCGAAGCCGAGCATCTCCGAGCAGCCCTTGTCCTCTGCCACCACCAGCGCGGAGGCGACGAAGTCGGTCAGCGCCTTGACGCCCGTGCTCGACACGGCACCATCGGCGTCGAGGTGCTCGGCGAGGCGGAGCGGCTCCTTGTGCGAGAAGGCCGGCAGCGGTGCGGCACCACCGTGGGCATCGACCACGAGCAGGTGTCCGGTGTTGGAGCCGATGTCGAGGACGCCCAGACGCATGGGAACAACCTACTCGTGCGATGTGGTGCACCTGCGGGGTACATCCAGGACCTATGGGGATGTCCACCGTTGTGGGGTCTCTGGCCTGTGCTCCCCGGCCTGGAGTGGCGGGCTACCGTTTCCCCGTGCCCGAGGTTGATCTGGACTTCCCCCGCGCGTGGATCGAGTTCCGCGACCCGGCCGAGGAGGGACCCGCGAAGGAGCAGGTGTTCCGCTGTGACCTCACCTGGCTGACCTCCTCCTACCAGTGCATCTTCGGGCAGGGCTGTCGCGGCATCTACGCCACCTCCCCGGACGTCGGCTGCTGCGCTCTGGGCGCCCACTTCAGCGACAAGGACGACGAGCGCCGCGTGGCGTCGTACGTCGCCCAGCTGACGCCGGAGCTCTGGCAGCTCCGACCGGACCGCGCACGAGTGCGCCGGAAGGACTGGATCGAGACCGACGAGGACGGGTCGGCGAAGACCAAGGCCGTCGATGTCGAGGGACAGAGCGCCTGCATCTTCCACAACCGGCCGGGCTTCGCCGGTGGCGCCGGCTGCGCGCTGCACTCCCTCGCCCTGCAGCAGGGTCGCCATCCCCTCGAGACCAAGCCCGACGTGTGCTGGCAGCTGCCGATCCGACGCAGCTTCCGCACCGTCGAGACGCCGGACGGCGAGACCTACACGGAGGTCTCGATCGGGGAGTACGACCGACGCGGCTGGGGCGCCGGCGGCCACGACCTGGACTGGTACTGCACCGGCAACACTGAGGCCCACACCGCCGTCGAGCCGCTCTACATCAACTCCAAGGCCGAGCTGGTCGAGCTGATGGGCCAGGCGGCGTACGACGAACTCGCACGGCACTGCGACGCCCACCTCCGCTCCCGCTCCCTCCTCGCCCTCCACCCGGCCGATCCCGCTTGAGGCGTTGTGCCGTCTGCCGCGGTCCTATGGTGGGGAAATGCGGCTCTGAGGGCCAGTTTCCCCACCACAGCACCGCGGCAGTGAGCCAACCCATCCGGACGTCGCAACATTCTCGACGTCAAGAAAACCCAACCCCGCCGCAGAGACCGTGAGGGCGTCCAGCGAGAATCTGGTCATGCGCCTGGACCATCTCTCGTACGCCGCCGGCCCTGGCGGACTCGCAGCAACCGCCCAGCGCATCGGGGACCTTCTCGGGCGACCGTTCTCCGATGGAGGCGTGCACCCACGCTTCGGCACCCGCAACATGATCATGCCACTGGCCGGTCACACCTACCTCGAGATCGTCGAGGTGCTCGACCACCCCGCCTCCGACAAGGCGCCCTTCGGCCAGGCCGTGCGGGCCCGGTCGGCGCTCGGCGGCGGCTGGCTGGGCTGGGTCGTCGCTGTCGACGACATCGGGCCGATCGAGCAGCGCCTCGGCCGGCAGGCCGTCGACGGGAACCGGCACCGCCCCGACGGGACGGAGCTGACCTGGAAGCAGATCGGGGTCAACGGCCTGATCGCCGACGCGCAGCTCCCGTTCTTCGTGCAGTGGCTGACGCCCGACTCGTTGCACCCGAGCACCGGAGCCGACGGGGAGTACTCCCTCTACTGCTTGGAGATCGCCGGCGACCCGCAGCGGGTCAGCGAGTGGCTCGGCGAGTCCGTCGAAGCGCCGCTGGAGGACGTCAAGGTCGAGTGGGTGGCCCCGCACGGCACCCCCGGCATCACCGCCGTGCAGGTGCAGACCCCCACGGGGATGGTCCGCATCTGATCCCCGCGGGGACGGTGCGGAGCCCCAACATCTGGGAGCACCCCGCCACCTACGAGCTGGAGAACCGGGCCGTCGACCCTGACGGCCGGATCGAGTCGGCGATGCGTGAGATCGCCGACTGGACCGGGCGAGATGTCCTCGATCTCGGCTGCGGCACCGGCTTCCACCTGCCCGGCTTCGCGGCCGACTGCCGCACGGTCACCGGGGTCGAGCCGCATCCCGACCTGGTCGCCATCGCCAGGCGTCGGGTGCGCCGGCACGCCAATGCTCAGGTGCTGCAGGGCACAGCCCAGCGGGTGCCGCTGCCCAGTCGGTCGGTGGACATCGTGCACATCCGCTGGGCCTACTTCTTCGGGCCGGGCTGCGAGCCGGGCCTGGCCGAGTTGGAGCGAGTGGTACGCCGAGGTGGGACGGCCTTCGTCATCGACAACGATCCGACCCGGTCCACCTTCGGTGCCTGGTTCCGCCGCGGCTACCCGCACCTGGATCCGCCGGAGGTGGTGGAGCGGTTCTGGTCGACCCGGGGCTGGCGGCGAGCCCCACTCGAGGTGAGCTGGCGGTTCACGGATCGCGGCGACTTCGAGGACGTCGTACGCATCGAGTTCCCGCCCGACACCGCCGCCTGGATCCTCGATCACCACGAGGGCGCCGAGGTGGACTACGCCGTCAACCTGTGGAGTCGCACGTTCTGAAGACGTCTCCTGGTGCGTACGACGCATATGCCGTTCGTTCACACCAGTAGCCAGCACCGACCCTCAGCTCGACCCGCGCACGACCAGGCTGGGCTCCAACAGCACGCCGGAGCTGGACGCCCGTGGGATGGCGAGCAGGCCCTGCAGCGCGGCGACCACCTCGACGGCGACCTGCTCCAGAGGCTGCCGCACCGAGGTCAGACCGCCCGGGATCAGCTGGGCGGCCTGCGAGTCGTCGAAGCCCACCACGCTGATGTCGGCGCCGGCGCGGAGTCCTCGCTCGGCGAGCGAGTGCAGCACACCCAGGGCGAGTGTGTCCGAGGCACAGACGAAGGCCGAAGGCGACGCCTGCTCCAGCAGCGCTGCGGCGGCCTCCCGACCGGCGGCTACGGTGTCGTCGACGCGGGCCGCCAGCCCGTCAGTGGGCAGACCGCCGTCGGCGAGGACCCGACACCAGCCCGACCGCCGGTCCTCGCCGATGAAGGAGCCCTTGTGGAAGCCGATCCAGGCGATCCGCGAGTGCCCGCGCTCGACCAGGTGCGCGGTAGCCAGCGCCACCCCGGCCGCGCCGTCCACGTCCACCCAGGGGTGGGTCACCTCGGGCTGACTCCACGGCCGCCCGAAGGCGACGAACGGCGCTCGGCGCGCCGCCAGCCACGCGGTCTCCGGCGAGCCGGCGAAGGTGTCGGTCACCACGAAGCCGTCGACGGCGTTGGAGCGGAGAAGCTCGTCGTAGGACGACGCAGGGTCCTCGGCTGCGGCGAACAGCAGCACGTGGTAGCCGGCCTCCCTGGAGGTATCCACCAGGGAGTGCACGAAGCGATCCATCGTCGCGTTGGCGGTGCCCTCCTGCGCCGGCGCGAAGCAGAGGCCGATCTGGTGGGACAGCCGGGTGCGCAGGTTGCGGGCGGCGCGATTCGGCGAGTAGCCGAGGTCCTCGATCACCGAGAGGACCCGCTGCAGCGTGGCGGAGCGCAACAACTCGGGGTTGTTGACCGCGTTGGAGACCGTCTGCCGGGACACACCTGCCCGCTCGGCCACATCGGCGAGCGTGGGCGCCTGGCCGGCGAGGCCGTGCCGAGCGGCGGGAACCGTCCGGGCCATACCTCCCCCTTGATCGTTCCAATCGTCACGATACAGGCGCCTTCGGGCGCGACTGTCAGCGGGTGACCGGTGGGTGCTCGAGCCGATCTGGTGCGCGGTTGTGGGGCGTAGGTGTCCGGTAGACCGGGCACTCAGCACCCACAGGGGCGCGGGAGACGCAGGATGTCGGAGGGTCCGGCTAACGTCCGGGCCGTGAGCATCAGTCAGGCCGGGTCTGGTCCGGCAGGAGTCCGCATCGGTCGAGCCAAGGCGCGGGCCAGCTATCGCTGCGCCGAGTGCGGTTGGGAGACCGGCAAGTGGGTGGGTCGGTGCAGCTCCTGCCAGGCCTGGGGCTCGGTCGTGGAGGAGTCCACGCCCCAACTTCGAAGCAAGGCCGGACCGGTGACCGCGCCAGCGGTGCCCATTGCGCAGGTGGCGGCGTCGGCGGTGGCCTCGAGGTCGAGTGGCGTCCCCGAGCTGGACCGGGTGCTGGGCGGCGGGCTGGTCGAGGGGGCCGCGATCCTGCTGGCCGGCGAGCCGGGTGTCGGCAAGAGCACGCTGCTGTTGGAGGTTGCCGCGCAGTCGGCCCGCTACCACCATCGCGCGCTCTACGTCACCGGCGAGGAGTCGGCCGCCCAGGTGCGTCTGCGCGCCGACCGCACCGGCGGCGTGCACGAGGACCTGTTCATCGCGGCCGAGACCGATCTGGGCGCGGTGCTGACCCATGTCGAGGAGGTCCGACCGACCCTCTTGGTGATCGACTCCGTGCAGACGATCGCGGCCAGCGGCACCGACGGCGTCCCGGGGGGCGTGACCCAGGTCAAGGAGGTGGCCGCCGCCCTGGTGCGGGTGGCGAAGACCCGCAACATCACGACCGTGATGATCGGCCACGTCACCAAGGACGGCGCCATCGCCGGGCCGCGCGTGCTCGAGCACCTGGTCGACGCTGTCTTGCACTTCGAGGGCGAGCGCACCTCGCGCTTCCGGCTGGTGCGGGCCGTCAAGAACCGCTTCGGTCCGGTCGACGAGGTGGGCTGCTTCGAGCTTCTCGGCTGACGGGATCGCCGCGGTCGCGGACCCGACCGGCCTGTTCGTCGAGACCCACCACCGACAGGTGCCGGGCACCTGCGTCGCGGTGACCATGGAGGGCCGACGGCCACTGCTGGCCGAGGTGCAGGCCCTGGTCACCAAGTCGGCGACCGAGCGCCCACGCCGGGTCACCTCCGGCCTGGACTCCTCCCGGGTGGCCCTGGTCGCCGCGGTTCTCCAGCAGCACTGCCGGCTGCCCCTGCACGGCCGCGACATCTTCGCCTCCACCGTCGGCGGGGCCCGGTTGTCCGAGCCCGCCGCTGATCTGGCCGTGGCCGTGGCGATCGCCTCCGCCTACATCGGTGTCGCGCCACCGGCAGGCATCGTCGCCATCGGCGAGCTCGGCCTAGCCGGCGAGCTCCGTCGGGTGCGCGATCTGCCTCAACGGTTGGCCGAGGCTGCTCGGCTCGGCTTCCGCACCGCGCTGACTCCCGTCAACCCCAGCCGGGCCGACCCGACCCGACTCTCCCGGTCCACGACCGACGGACTGAGCGTGATCGAGGTCGCCGACGTGGTCGAGGCGCTGCGCATGCTCGACGTGCGCCGCACCTCCCAATAGACCAGCTCACACGGGCTGCGCGGGAGTGCCGCCCCGCCGACCCGCCGTACCTCTCGATGCCACCATGTGCAGGAGGAGCGCACGTCGGCGCAGTCACCTAGACTGACCCAGCCGATGCCGCCCGCGGGCTTGGTCGGCGATGTCGACACGGCGGCCCTGGTCGCCGAGAGGGGAACGGGGGCGTGGCCGGGAGCGACCGAAGTGAGGAGAGTCTGCGCTTGCGCGCGACGCTGGCGTCGATCGCGCCGGGCACACCGCTGCGGGACGGGCTGGAACGGATCCTGCGCGGCCGCACCGGCGCGCTGATCGTGCTGGGCTACGACCGCACCGTCGAGCAGATCTCCACCGGCGGCTTCACGCTGGACGTGCCGTTCACCTCCACGGGCCTGCGCGAGCTGGCCAAGATGGACGGCGCGATCATCCTCGACCGGGACATCACCCGCATCCATCGGGCAGCGGTCCATCTGATGCCCGACCACAACATCTGGTCCGACGAGACCGGCACCCGACACCGCACCGCCGATCGCGTCGCTCGGCAGACCGGCTTCCCCGTGATCTCGGTGTCCCAGTCGATGCAGATCATCGCGGCGTACGTCGGCTCCACCCGGCACGTCTTGGAGGGCTCCGGACAGATCCTCTCCCGCGCCAACCAGGCGCTGGCGACCCTCGAGCGCTACAAGCAGCGCCTCGACGAGGTGGCCAGCACGCTGTCGGCGCTGGAGATCGAGGACCTGGTCACCGTCCGAGACGTCGCCGTGGTCGCCCAGCGGCTGGAGATGGTGACCCGGATCGCCGCCGAGATCGAGGACTACGTCCTCGAGCTGGGCACCGACGGCCGCCTGCTGGCGCTCCAGCTCGAAGAGCTCGTCACCGGGGTCGACGCCGAGCGGGAGCTGGTCATCCGCGACTACCTCCCCGGGGGTCGGCGCACCAAGTCCCCCGACAAGGTGCTGGCCAGCCTGGAGGCGCTCAGCTCGATCGAGCTGGTCGACGCTGCGGCGGTCTCCCGAGCGCTGAGCATTGGAACCGGCGAGCACCTCGACGCCGCGGTGGCGCCGCGGGGCTACCGGCTGCTGGCGAAGGTGCCCCGCCTCCCACCCACGGTGGTGGATCGTCTCGTCGAGCACTTCGGCACCCTGCAGAAGCTCCTCTCGGCCGGGATCGACGACCTTCAGGCCGTGGACGGCGTCGGCGAGCTTCGCGCCAGAAGCGTCCGCGAAGGCCTCTCCCGGCTCGCCGAGTCGAGCATCCTCGAACGCTACGTCTGACGCCCGCTAGCTCATCGGGCCCAGCTCAGTCGTCGTTGCCCGACTTGTAGGGCGCGAAGGTGGCGACATCGGGGCTGGGCGTGATCGTCTCGGGGGTGCGCTTGCCCAAGTAGAACTGCTGATCGGCGGGTTCGCCGTCGAAGGCCGCCACAGCCACGTGGTAGTAGCCCGGCAGGGCCCAGTCCTGCTCCCCCGGGCAGCCCGGCGCCGAGCGTCGCGACGACCAGGTGACCGCGGCCCAGGTGGGGGTCTTCTGCCGGAGCACCAGATCCTTGGTCCCCACCGCGCGCGGGCAGTCCAGGCTTGACCAGATGTTGTCCGAGCCCGAGGTGATCTTGAAGGTCATCGAGTCCGCGGAGAGCTGCCAGGTGCAGGCCGGCGAGGTGCGCGTGCCGAGCTTGAGCCTGATCGTGACCGGCCCACCGCCCATGGCGTGCTTGACGACGGGCTGGATCGCGACGTCACTCGCCTCGCATGGCCCGTCGGGCTTGGGCAGCGGAGTCTGGTGCGGTCGGTGGGACCGACCCTGGTGGCGCCGCTGCTTGACGGGAGCGGACGAGTCCGAGGCGGCGGGGCTGGTCTGGGACTCCTCCGCCGCGGCCGGATAGGCCTGGTTGTCCGGGCCTGAGGAGGCGTCGCTGCCTCGGCGCAGCAGGCTGCCGATGCCGACCACCAGCGCAAGAGCGGTGCCGAGGACGAGCAGGCGGCGCACCCAGTAGACGCGAGCCGGCAGTCGTCCCCGGGGACGCGACAGCGAGCTCATGCGCAGCACGCTAGCCAGCCGGGGCGGCCTGATCGTGGTGCCACACCGCAGCTCGCCTCAGGCCCTCTCATCACGACGGCGTGGCGCGGTCTTCTACCCTCGACCGGTGAGCACCGACCATCGTGCGCTGCACGGCGCCGTGCTGAGGTGGTACGACGCCCACGCGCGCGAGCTGCCCTGGCGCAGCGAGAGCGCCACTCCCTGGGCAGTGCTGGTCTCGGAGTTCATGCTCCAGCAGACACCCGTCTCCCGGGTGCTGCCCGTCTACGAGCAATGGCTCGAGCGATGGCCGACACCGGCGGCCTTGGCCGAGGAGCCAGCCGGAGAGGCAGTGCGGGCCTGGGGTCGGCTCGGCTACCCACGTCGGGCCTTGCGTCTGCACGCCGCAGCCGTCGCGATCGTGGAGCGACACGGCGGCGAGGTTCCCTCGGACCATCAGGCCTTGCGGGCGCTCCCGGGCATCGGCGACTACACCGCCGCAGCCGTCGCAACCTTCGCCTTCGGCCAGCGTCACCCGGTGCTGGACACCAACGTCCGGCGAGTGTTCGGTCGCCTGGTCACCGGTGTCGAGCTCCCGCCCACCTCGGTCACTGCTGCCGAGCGCGCCCTCGCCACGGAGCTACTGCCCGACGACGACAGCGCACCGGCGTGGTCGGTGGCCGTGATGGAGCTCGGCGCGCTGGTGTGCACGGCCGGCAAACCCGAGTGCGAGCGCTGCCCGGTCCAGCACGACTGTGCGTGGCAGGCGGCCGGGCGGCCGGCGTACGACGGACCTCCGCGTCGCGCCCAGGCCTGGGCCGGCACCGATCGACAGTGCCGTGGCCGATTGATGGCCGTGGTCCGAGACAGCGACGGCCCGGTGCCGAGCAGCCGACTCGCCGAGGCCTGGCACGAGCCAGCCCAGCAGGCTCGCTGTCTGGCCAGCCTGGTCGACGACGGCCTGCTGGTGCGGGTGTCGACAGATGCCTACGCGCTGCCCTGAGACCGGTGGAACGTCATTCTCTCCGGTCGCCCGAGCGACCGGAACCGATGACGTGCGCCGACCTCACTCCGCCTGGCGGTCCTGGTCGGGGTCGAGGGAGCCGAGCGCGTCGTCGAGGTCCACGCCACCGAGGTCCACGTCTGCGGTCTCGAAGGGCGGCAGGTCGGGCAACTCGGCGACCTTCTGGCCGCTGAAGGTGAAGGTGGCCTCGGCGCCCTCCCCCTCGACGTCGACCAGCACCAGCTGCCCCGGGCCGACCTCGCCGTAGAGCATCTTCTCGGCAAGCACGTCCTCGATCTCGCGCTGCACGGTCCGGCGCAGCGGCCGGGCGCCGAGCACCGGGTCGAAGCCGCGGGAGGCCAACAGGTTCTTGGCCGCCTGGGTCAGCTCAAGCGCCATGTCACGGTCCTTCAAGCGCAACTCGACGGCAGCAATCATGTTGTCCACCATCGAGACGATCTGCGCTTGCGACAGCGGCGGGAAGACGATGATCTCGTCGACACGGTTGAGGAACTCCGGCCGGAAGTGCTGCTTGAGCTCCTCCGACACCTTGTTCTTCATCCGCTCGTAGGATCCCGCCGCATCACCGGCCTGGTTGAAGCCCAGGTTGATGCCCTTGGCGATGTCACGGGTGCCGAGGTTGGTGGTCATGATGATGACGGTGTTCTTGAAGTCGACCACCCGGCCCTGGGAGTCGGTGAGCCGGCCCTCCTCCAGGATCTGCAACAGGCTGTTGAAGATGTCGGGGTGGGCCTTCTCGACCTCGTCGAAGAGCACCACCGAGAATGGCTTGCGGCGCACCTTCTCGGTCAGCTGGCCGCCCTCTTCGTAGCCCACGTAGCCGGGCGGGGAGCCGAACAACCGAGAGACGGTGTGCTTCTCGCTGAACTCGCTCATGTCCAACTGGATCAGGGCGTCCTCGTCACCGAAGAGGAACTCCGCCAGCGACTTGGACAACCAGGTCTTGCCGACACCGGACGGTCCGGCGAAGATGAACGACCCGCCGGGACGCTTGGGGTCCTTCAGGCCCGCACGAGTGCGTCGGATGGCCCGGCTGAGCGCCTTGACGGCCTCTTCCTGGCCGATGACGCGCTTGTGCAGCTCGTCCTCCATCTTGAGCAGCCGGGTGGACTCCTCCTCCGACAGCTTGACGATCGGAATGCCGGTCGCCACGGCGAGCACCTCGGCGATCAACTCCTCGTCCACCTCGGCGACCTCGTCCATGTCACCGGCGCGCCACTGCTTCTCACGGTCGGACTTCTTGGCGATCAGCTGCTTCTCCTCGTCGCGCAACCGCGCCGCGAGCTCGAAGTCCTGGCCGTCGATGGCCGCTTCCTTGCGCTGACGCACCTCGGCGATCTTGTCGTCGTACTCCCGCAGATCGGCGGGCGCCGTCATCCGGCGAATACGCAGCCGCGACCCGGCCTCGTCGATGAGGTCGATCGCCTTGTCGGGCAGGAAGCGGTCGGAGATGTAGCGGTCGGCCAGCGTCGCCGCCGAGACCAACGCCTCGTCGGTGATGGTGACCCGGTGGTGGGCCTCGTAGCGGTCGCGCAGGCCCTTGAGCATCTCGATGGTGTGCGCGATCGACGGCTCGGCCACCTGGATCGGCTGGAAGCGCCGCTCGAGGGCGGCATCCTTCTCGAGGTACTTGCGGTATTCGTCCAGGGTGGTCGCGCCGATCGTCTGCAGCTCGCCGCGGGCCAGCATCGGCTTGAGGATCGAGGCAGCGTCGATGGCGCCCTCGGCCGCACCCGCACCTACGAGGGTGTGGATCTCATCGATGAACAGCACGATGTCGCCGCGCGTGCGGATCTCCTTGAGCACCTTCTTCAAGCGCTCCTCGAAGTCACCGCGGTAGCGCGACCCGGCGACCAGGGCACCCAGGTCGAGGGTGTAGATCTGCTTGTCCTTCAGCGTCTCGGGGACGTTGCCCTTGACGATGTCTTGGGCGAGGCCGGCCACGATGGTGGTCTTGCCGACACCGGGCTCGCCGATCAGGACAGGGTTGTTCTTGGTGCGACGGGACAGGATCTGCATGACCCGCTCGATCTCGGGCTCACGCCCAATCACCGGGTCGAGCTTGCCCTCTCTGGCCGACTGGGTCAGGTTCTGGCCGAACTGGTCGAGCACCAGCGAGGACGACGGGGCCTCACCGCCACTGCCGCCGGTGGCGGCACCGGCCGTGGCCGACTCCTTGCCCTGGAAGCCGGACAGCAGCTGGATGACCTGCTGACGGACCCGGTTGAGGTCGGCGCCGAGCTTCTGCAGCACCTGCGCGGCCACGCCCTCGCCCTCGCGGATCAGGCCAAGCAAAATGTGCTCGGTCCCGATGTAGGAGTGGCCGAGCTGCAGCGCCTCGCGCAGGGAGAGCTCGAGCACCTTCTTCGCGCGCGGCGTGAAGGGGATGTGGCCGCTCGGAGCCTGCTGCCCCTGGCCGATGATCTCCTCGACCTGGGCGCGCACTGCCTCGAGCGAGATGTCGAGGCTCTCCAGCGCCTTGGCCGCGACACCCTCACCCTCGTGGATCAGGCCGAGCAGGATGTGCTCGGTGCCGATGTAGTTGTGCGAGAGCATGCGGGCCTCTTCTTGGGCCAGCACCACCACGCGACGGGCTCGGTCAGTGAACCGCTCGAACATGTAAGCCTCGAATCTCCTCGAACTCCGGTGTCGCCCGCGCGCACCGGGCCGCTCGGGTCAGGCGCACGTAGGCGACAGTGGGTTCAACTCTGCCCCCAGCCTACGTGTTCCCGGCGGGACGGGTTCCGAGATGCGCTCAGAGCGAACACGTTCCCCGCGCCCGCGCAGCGTCGCACCGTGCCGCGCTGTGCGCGGATCGTCGATCCGCGCATTCTGCCGAGGTCGCCCCAGCACGCGGTGGAACAACAAATGCGACGGTACGCCGGGGTGACCATTCGCGGCCGAATCGGTCAACTGAATGGCGACCCAATGCCGTCGGTCGACACCATTAACCAGGGCGGACACTTGTTGTCGCCTGTGGTGAGCGCACAGCGATGTGCCGGTTGCGATGACCGCGGTTTTGCAGCGGATCCAGCAATCTGCCCGCGTCGCCGGGGACAATCGCGCTCGACGGCGATCAGTGGGCCGCGTCGAAGGCCTTTCGGATCTCAGCGGAGACACGGCCGCGGTCAGAGACCTCATAACCGTTGCTGCGTGCCCAGTCACGGATCTCGCGGCTGCTGGGGCCGAGACTCGTCACGGAGGCCCGGCGGCCACGACGGCTGGCGGAGCCTGTCTTGCGAGCGTGACCGACATAGTGCGCCAAGGCCTCACGCAATGCCGCGGCATTCTTGTCGCTGAGGTCGATCTCGTAGTTCGTGCCGTCAAGACCGAACGACACCGTCTCGGCCGCGCTGTCGCCGTCGATGTCGTCGATGAGAACGATGTTGACCTTCTGAGCCATGGATTTCGTTCCTTTGGGTCAATGGGAGAGATGGATACTTTCGAAACCTTAGCAGCCACGACGAATTCGGGTAAACATGGCACCAACAGCCCCCGGCGGCCAGGAGTGGCGGCATTACACAATGTCGGCGACCGCTCGACATCGGCGCCCATACTCCCTACCAGCGCGAGATTGTGGTGGCTATCCCCGGTTCCTCGCAAACACGATCGCGAGGCCCCGCAAGGTGAGATCGAGATCCTGCTCGGTGAAGCACTGGCACTCCTGGGCCACCATCTGCGCCCATTGGCCGGTCGCGACGACGCGGACGGATCCGGGATCGGTGCCCAACTCGCTGATGATCCGATCGACCAAGCCCTCGACTTGGCTCGCGGTGCCGAACACCACCCCCGATTGAAGGGCCGCGACGGTGTTCTTGGCAACCACGGTCTGGGGACGGACGAGCTCGACCTGCCGCAGCTGGGCGCCACGGGCGCCCAGCGCCTCCAGCGAGGAGGCGATCCCGGGCACGATGACCCCACCGATGTAGCGCCTCTCGGCATCCACGACGTCGAAGGTCGTGGCCAGGCCGAAGTCGACCGCGATGGCGGGCACCGTCCCTGCCGCCAACGCGACGGCGTTGCAGATCCGGTCGGTGCCGACCTCCCGCGGGTTGTCGACCTGCACGGGGAGGCCCGTCCGAGCGCCCGGCCCCACCACCACGCGCGGCACCCCTGCGAACTCGCCGACCAAGGTCTCGCGCCACTCGTGGAGGACGGCGGGGACGGCGGCGCTCACCACGACCCCGTCGATCTCCGGCAGGTGACTGCCCAACAGCCCGCGCACCAGCACCGCCCATTCGTCGCTGGTCCGGAGCACGTCGGAGGACACCCGCCACCGATCGGTGACCACCGCGTCGACTGCAGAGTCGTCGAGCAGACCGAGGATGGTGTGGTCGTTGCGGATGTCCACGGCGAGCAGCGTCACGGGTGCACCTCGACCGACGAGACGGCTCGATCGGCTCCGCCGGGCAACGTGTCGCGGCCAACGGCCGGACTGCCCAGCACGATGGACATGTTGTCGATGAGCCTGGTCGTGCCGACGCGGGCCGCGACCAGCACGCGGCCTTCGGTGCCGGCGGGGACCTCCGCAGGCAGCGGTTCCAGGGACGGATCGGTGACGGCGAGATAGTCGACCTCCACGGCCGGCCAGGTGGCCAGCTCCGCCCGGGCGGCGGCCACGGCGGCGGCCGCACCCTCGATCGCTGCGGCCCGAGCGGCAAGCAGCGCCCGGGACAGGCCGACCGCCTGCTGACGCTGCTCCGCGCCGAGATAGCGGTTGCGCGAGCTCATCGCCAGACCGTCCGGCTCGCGCACGGTCTCAGCGCCCACGACGTCGATGTCCATGCACAGGTCGGTGGCCATCCGCCTGATCAGCGTCAACTGCTGGTAGTCCTTCTGACCGAAGACGGCCACCTCCGGCCGGACCAGTCCGAACAGCTTGGCCACCACCACGAGCACCCCTCGGAAGTGTCCCGGCCGAGTCTTGCCTTCCAAGATCTCGGCCAGCGGCCCCGGATCGAGCGTCACCTGGGGCTCGCCGCCGGGATAGACCTCCTCCACGGTGGGGGTGAAGACGATGTCGACGCCTGTCGCGGCGCAGACCTCGAGATCTGCCTGGAGCGTTCTCGGATAGCGGTCGAGATCCTCCTGCGGTCCGAACTGCAGCGGGTTGACGAAGATCGACGCGACTACCGGACCGGTGCCGACCGCCTGTCGCGCAACGTCCATCAGGCTCGCGTGGCCCTCGTGCAGGGCACCCATGGTGGGCACCAGGCCAACCCGGTCGGGCCTGCCACGTCGGTCAGCGAGCAGGGCGGCCAGCTCAGCACGGCTGCTAGCCACCCGCGGCGCCGCGCTCATGTCAGCGGGCTCGTACTCCCGCGGGGGACCAGTGCGTCGTCGAGCACACGGCGGATCGCAGCCGCCCGGATCGGCAACACCCGTCCGTCGGTCACCACCCGGTCCAGCGTCGCGCGCGCCATGGCGACGTACGACGGCAGCGTGGGCGGGGCGTTGGCCGCGATCTCGGCGAGATGGTCACGCACGGTGTTCACGTCGCCTCGGACGATCGGGCCGGTCAACGCGGCATCGCCTTCGTGGAGTGCGTTGTCGAGAGCAGCGGTCAGCAGTGGGCGCAGGGTGTCTGCCGCCGACAGGCCGGAGCTCTCCGCGCCAGCGGCGCTCAGCAACTCCACTGCCTGCGCTACCAGGGTGACCAGGTGGTTGGCACCGTGGGCCAACGACGCGTGATAGAGCGTCCGCTTCTCCTCGGGGATCCACATCGGTCGGCCACCCCAGGCCTGCACGAGCCGCTCGGCCAACTCCCTCTCGGTCGCCTCGGCGGTCACCCCGAAGACGCACCCGTCGAGGCGGGTGAGGTCGACCGAGGTGCCGGTGAAGGTCATAGCGGGATGGATCGCCAATGCTCGCGCACCCGCCTCGGTGACCCGGTCGAGCACGGCGAGGCCGTGCCGACCGCTGGTGTGCACCACGCATTGACCTGGCCTGATCGCTCCGGCATCGGTGAGCACGGTGGCGACGTTGGCCAGCATGTCGTCAGGGACGGTGAGGAGGAGCACGTCGCACGCGCGCGCGACCACGCTGGGCTTGGCGAGCGGAACGCCGGGTAGCAGAGCGGCGGCGCGCGCCCGGGAGGCGTCTGATTCGCCGGCTGCGGCGACCACCCGGAAACCCGGGTGACTCTCGAGCACGGAGGCGAGCACCGCCCCCACACGGCCAGCACCGATCACACCGACGCGCAACGGCTCGGTTTCAGTCGACATCTGTGGACCTCTTTCGTTCCAGTCCCTCCGACCACCCGCTCACGCGGGCCGGGGTGGGTACCAGACGGTTGTCTCGGGTCACTTGAGTAACGCTGAGAGTACGCTCGCGGATTCCTGCTTGGGAACCGGGGCGGAGAGTGACGAACCCAACACCCCGGTCCCAGAACCGGCGGGGCCGACACGACGAGTGATTCCGTGTCGGGCACCTAGAGCAGGCCGGAGCGCCGCCGGTGGCGCGGATCGGCGACCTGGTGCCCGTCTGCTGCGGGTCTACGGGTGCTCGGACCCGTCTGGTGCGCCGTTGTGGGGGGTGAGTGACCGGCAGAACGGACACTCGGCACCCACAAGGGCGCAGGAGAGCCCACAACCCCACAGCAGACGGGGATCGACGGCCAGCGGGACGCGGTCGTCGAGCCCGGCGGGCAGCATGGCCACCAGGGTGCTGGTGCGGCTACCGCACGGCAATCACCGACCTGCTCCCTCAGATCCAGGTTCCACGGAGCCCGAGGCAGTGGTCAGGAGGCAGTGGTCAGGAGGCAGTGGTCAGGCGTGCTTGCGGAGGCCTTCGACGCCCACGGACTCCCAGGCGGCGAGCTCGGCCTTGAGGACGTCACGCTCCTGCTCCAGCTCGGCGACGCGGACGATCGCCTCGGCGGCGCGCTCCTCGGCGTCGTCGAGCTTGGCGGCAGTGCGCAGGGTCTTGGCCTCGGTGGCCTCCACCAGACGCTTCTCTGCCTTCAGTTGGCGGGCGGTCTCGGCCGCGCGGTGCTGGGCGGCGCAGAGGGCGTCCTCGACCTGGGCGAGGGTGGCCTGGTTGCGGGTCAGCTGCTCGGTCATGGACTCGACGAACGCGGTGTTCTCTGCGGCGCGGGCCTCGGTGAGGCTGGCGAAGGCGCGGGCCTCCTGGGCGCGAACCCGGGCGTTCTCACGGCGGGAGTCCATCAGCTCGGCATGGGTCAGAGTGGTGGCGCCGGCGCCGAGCAGCACGGCGACAACCGCGGAGACCGTCACGGCCGTGACGGACCCGACGGTCACGGCGACGGCGATCGAGCCGCACGCGGCAAGGAGGAGGATCACAGCCGCTATGACACGACGGCTGCGCTGACGACGGCGGGCGCTTGGGGAAGATGCCATGGGGGCAGACTAGGAGGTCGCCCGGCCGGGCGCTGGCGTTGCGAGCGGCGTGTCGCGGAGTGCTCGGCAAGGCGGAGGAGGGAGGAGGGACGGAGTCCCGGCGACCGACGACAACGCGGCCCAGTGCCCGTGACGGGCCGCGCAGCAGGCAGCGCCCGCTGGGCGACCTCCTAGGAGGTCGGATCGTCCGATCGCGTGCGACACGCTCGCTCGAGCAGCACCGCACCCACGGTCATCAGCACCGCCGCAACGGCAGCGGCGGCCGATCGGAGCAGCCGATCGGTCGCCAGACCGGCCTCGTCGCCGACCCAGCTGAGCGCGTAGCCGGCGTACCCACCGGCGAAGAATGCGCCGACCAGCGCACAGGCTCGCGCGAGCACGAAACGGTTCACCATCTGATGGCCCGGCGGCCGCTCGCCCACACCGCGCATTGCCCGGGCGGTGGAGCGAGCGGTGAGCAACAAGAACACCCCGACGAAGAGTAGGGCGACCGACGGGAGCCACGAGACGTTCGGCGCGGCGCCGCGCCAGCGCTCGGAGAGCGGGTGCACGAACCAGCCCACGGCCAGACCGACGACCGTCCAGCCGGCCAGCGCTCCTGGTGGCACCGGGCGCAGGCGACCGGGCCGATCGGCGTCGTCCTCCGGTTCGAGTTCTGGCAGTGGAGGCTGATCCCTCACGGGATCTCAAGCACCAGGTCGTCCCGGCGCGCCAGCCCGGCGCTGTCCAGCTCGGCGAGCAGATCCGCGACCGGACCTGCGTCGGGGAGCACCGCATCGGGCTCGACGTCGTGCCAGGGCTGCAGCACGAAGGCACGCTCGGCGGCGCGCGGGTGCGGAAGCCGAAGCGCATCGGTGTCCGAGCGGCGATCACCGACCACGATCAGGTCGACATCGAGCGTGCGCGGCTCGTTGAGCACGCCGGTGCGCTCGCGATCGAAGGCATCCTCGATCGCCAGCGCGCGGTCGAGGAGCCGTTGGGCCGGCATCGTGGTGTCGAGGAGCACGACGGCGTTGAGGAAATGGGGTGCATCCTCGGGGGAGTCGACGGGTTCGGTCTCGTAGACCGGGGACACCGCGGTGAGGAAGACATCGGGGGTGTCCGCCAGCGCGGTCAGCGCGCCTTGGAGGCTGGCCATTCGTTCCCCGAGATTCGACCCCAGCGCGATGACCACGCGCCGGATCGGATGCATTTCCCCAGTGATGGTGTCGGCGTCGACCAGATGCGGGTTGGGGGCCTGGCTCACGGTCGCTCCTCTCGTCGGCGAGTGATCGTCAGGGCCACGTCGTCGAAGGTGGCGTCGATCGGCGCATCGGGTTTGTGCACAGTGACTCGCGCCCATTCAACACGCCCATCCAAGCAGCACACCTTCGCCAGCCGATCGGCCAGGGTCTCGATCAGGTCGACCGGATCGGTCTCGACCGCCCTCTTCACCGCCTGGACCAGCGCGCCGTAGTCCACGGTGTCGACGAGGTCGTCGGACGCCGCCGCGGGGCGGGTGTCCAGGCCCAGCTCGAGGTCGATCACGAAGAGCTGGCCCTCTCGCCGCTCGAACTCGAAGACGCCGTGGTGGCCTTGGCACTCGATCCCGGTGATCCGCAGGGTGTCGGTCATCGGCTCGGCTCCTGCCCCGTCGTGCGTCCCGTCGCGTGCCCCTCGAGCGAATCGGCGGGCAGGTCGTAGCGCAGCCGCTGCCAGACGGCGAGCGCGTCGCTCGTGGCGCGCACGTCGTGAACGCGCAGGCCCCACACACCACGGTCGGCCAGCAGCGCTACCAGCGCGCTGTGGGCATGCTCGCGGTCCGAGGTCGATCGGGGTGTCCCGTCGGGAGAGGCGAGCAGCGAGCCGAGGAACGACTTGCGAGAGGCGCCCACCAGCAGCGGGAAGCCCAACGCCTCCAACTCATCCAGCGCGCGCAGCAGCTGCCAGTTGTGCTCGGCGGTCTTGGCGAACCCCAGGCCCGGGTCGAGCACCAGCCGGTCGTCGGGCACGCCCGCGCTCCGGATCGCTGCCACTCGTTCGGCCAACTCGGCGCATACGGCCGCGACGACGCCACCCTGGTCGTCGTACGACGCCAGCTGCTGCATGCGGTCGCTGTGGGCCCGCCAGTGCATCGCGACGTACGACGTCTCGGTGGCGGCCACGACCTCCAGGATCCGAGGGTCGGCGAGACCACCCGAGACGTCGTTGACGAGCCGCGCCCCGGCGTCGACCGCGGCGCGGGCGACCTCCGCGCGCATCGTGTCGACCGACACGGCCACGCCGGCCTCGGTCAGCCTCTCGACCACGGGCACCACGCGAGCGAGCTCCTCCTCCAGCGGCGGGCGCACCGCACCGGGACGGGTGGACTCGCCACCGACATCGACCCAGTCGACACCCTCAGCGGCCATCAGCAGGCCGTGCTCCACCGCGCTGTCCACGTCGGCCCAACGACCTCCGTCGGAGAACGAGTCGGGAGTGACGTTCAAGATGCCCATCACCTGGGGCCGGCGGCGTGCCACGTCAGCCACCGCGGTGGATCAGGGACATCGCCTCGGCTCGGGTTGCTGGGTTGTGCATGAGCCCACGGACGGCGGACGTGATGGTCCGGGCGCCGGCCTTGCGGACCCCCCGCATCGTCATGCACAGGTGCTCGGCCTCGATGACGACGACGACACCGCGCGCCTCGAGGATCTCCATCAGGGCGTCGGCGATCTGGGTGGTCAGCCGCTCTTGCACCTGGGGGCGTTTGGCGTAGACGTCGACCAAACGGGCCAGCTTCGAGAGCCCGGTGATCTTGCCGGACTCGGCGGGGATGTAGCCGACGTGGGCAACGCCGGTGAAGGGCACCAGGTGATGCTCACACATGGACCAGAGCTCGATGTCGCGGACCAGCACCATCTCGTCGTGCCCGATGTCGAAGGTGGTGGTGAGCACGTCATGCGGGGTCTGGTGCAGGCCGATAGTGAGCTCGGCGTAGGCGCGGGCGACGCGGGCCGGAGTGTCGCGCAGACCCTCCCGGTCAGGGTCCTCTCCGATGGCGATCAACAGCTCGCGGACGGCCGCCTCCGCGCGCGCTGCGTCGAAGGACGGCACCTCGTCCGGCGCTCGGTCGGTGATGCTGATCGGGTCGGTCATGCCGAGGGCGGAGTGACACCCGGATCGCCGTGCACATCACCGCCGGGCCCCGGCGGGGTCACCACCGCTCCGCTGTCGGGAACCGGCGCCGGGACGACACCGTCGGTGCCGTTGACCCCGGAGCCGTTCACGCCGTTGGCGCGGTCGCGGACCTCCTGGGGGATCTCCACCGGTGGGATCGCGGACGGGTTGCGGGCCGGCGAGCCGGTCCACGCGGGCCGCGCGGGGTGCCGGCGCAGCGCGGAGAAGATCTCCGCGGCCTGGTCACGGTCCAGGGTCTCCTTGTCGACCAGCTCGAGCACCAGCCGGTCCAGCACGTCGCGGTTGTCCTCGAGCACGTCGTACGCCTCTTGGTGCGCTGTCGCGAGCAGCTTCTTGGTCTCCTCGTCGACCGCCGCCGCGACCTCCTCGGAGTAGTTGCGGGTGTGCCCCAGGTCGCGACCGAGGAAGGGCTCGGAGTTGCTGTCGCCGAGCTTGATCGCACCGAGCCGCTCGGTCATGCCGTACTGCGTGACCATGGCTCGGGCCAGTGCCGTCGCCTTCTCGATGTCGTTGCCGGCGCCGGTGGTCGGGTCGTGGAAGACCATCTCCTCGGCCGCCCGGCCGCCGAGCATGTAGGCGAGCTTGTCGAGCATCTCGCTGCGAGTCTGGGAGTACTTGTCCTCGTCGGGCAGCACCATCGTGTAGCCGAGGGCCCGCCCGCGCGGCAAGATCGTGATCTTGTGCACCGGGTCGGTGCCAGGCATCGCCGCGGCCACCAAGGCGTGTCCACCCTCGTGATAGGCAGTGATGAGCTTCTCCTTCTCGCTCATCAGGCGGGTGCGCCGCTGTGGTCCGGCAATGACCCGGTCGATCGCCTCGTCCAGGGACTCGTCGGTGATCAGTTTCTCGTTGCTGCGCGCGGTCAGCAGGGCAGCCTCGTTGAGCACGTTGGCCAGGTCGGCGCCGGTGAAGCCGGGCGTGCGTCGGGCGACGTTCAACAGGTCGATATCGGGCGACATCGGCTTGCCGCGGGAGTGCACCTGGAGGATCTGGAACCGGCCGTTCAGGTCGGGTGCGTCCACCTGGATCTGCCGGTCGAAGCGCCCGGGCCGCAACAGCGCCGGGTCGAGCACGTCGGGACGGTTGGTGGCCGCGATCAAGATGACACCGCCACGCACGTCGAAGCCGTCCATCTCGACGAGCAGCTGGTTGAGGGTCTGCTCCCGCTCGTCGTGGCCGCCGCCCATGCCGGCGCCGCGGTGGCGGCCGACGGCGTCGATCTCGTCGATGAACACGATGGCCGGGGCGTTCTCCTTGGCCTGCTCGAACAGGTCGCGGACCCGCGAGGCGCCCACGCCGACGAACATCTCGACGAAGTCGGAGCCGGAGATGGAGTAGAACGGCACGCCCGCCTCGCCTGCCACCGCCCGGGCGAGCAGGGTCTTGCCGGTGCCGGGCGGACCGTAGAGCAGGACGCCCTTGGGGATCTTCGCGCCCACCGCCTGGAACTTCGCGGGCTCCTGCAGGAACTCCTTGATCTCGCCGAGCTCCTCGATGGCCTCCTCACAGCCCGCCACGTCGGTGAACGTGGTCTTCGGCATGTCCTTGGAGATGAGCTTGGCGCGTGACTTCGCGAACTGCATCACGCCTCGACCGCCACCGCCTTGGACCTGGTTCATCAGCCACAAGAAGATGAGCACGATCACCACGAACGGCAGCAGGCTCAACAGCAGCGAGGCGATCAGGCTCTGGGTGGCCTTCTCGGAGTTGGACTTCTCGATGGTGCCCTTGGAGATCTGCTCGTCGACCTGGGCGATGATGCCTTCCTGCTGGCCGCCGATCCAGTACGCCGTGACCTTCTTGCCGTCGTCCAGCGTCGCCTTGATCTGCTGGTCTCCGTCGACGAAGGTGATCTCCTTGACCTCCCCAGAGGTGATGTCCTTCTGGAGCTGGGAGGTGGTGACCTGGTCATAGCTGCTGGGCGTGAGGTACTGCAGGGCAAGGAGCACCCCGATCACGGCCACCACGATCCAGAACCACGGACCCTTGAAAATGCGCTTCACAGGCTTCTCTCGACGACGTTCACTCGGACAGGCTTCAAGGCCTGCGCGGCAAATGAGCCGCTCAGGCCGACGACGCTACAGGTCGAAACTGTGCACATTCTCGCAGAGTCGCCCAACTTCCGCCTGCGGTACGCCGCTCTCCGCCATCCGACGCTCGGCTCGGGAGCACTGGCCCGGGGTACTGGCCTAGGGGTACTGGCAGGGGTACCGCCTCAGGAGTAGACGTGTGGCGCGAGGGTGGCGACGTCCCTCAGGTTGCGGTATCGCTCGTTGAAGTCCAGGCCGTAGCCGACCACGAACTCGTTGGGGATGTCCCACCCGACATAGCGCACCGGCACGTCCATCTGCGCCGCGTCCGGTTTGCGCAGCAGCGTCGCGATCTCGACGCTGGCCGGCTTGCGGCTGGCCAGGTTGGAGATCAGCCAGCTCAAGGTGAGCCCGGTGTCGATGATCTCGTCGACGACCAGCACGTGCCGGTCGGTGATGTCGGTGTCGAGGTCCTTCAAGATGCGGACCACTCCGCTCGACTTGGTGCCGGAGCCGTAGGACGACACCGCCATCCAGTCCATCTCGACGTGCCGCCCCAGAGCGCGGGCGAGGTCGGCCATCACCATCACCGCGCCGCGCAGCACGCCCACCATCAGCAGGTCACGCCCGGCATAGTCGGCAGCGATCTGGTCGGCCATCTGCTGGATCCGCTCCTGGATCTCGGCCTCGGTGTAGAGGGTCTCGACCAGGTCGTCCTGCACGTCCGCGGCGTCCATGATCCCGCAGCCTACTGATCGGCGTCCGCGGCCGCCGGACCGGACCGCTCCACGTGCAGCATGCCGTCGCGCCGCACCGCGCGGAGGTGTCCGGGCAGGTCGATCCAGCGCTGCCCGCGCCAGTCCACGACCAGGGCATCCACGGCGAGGACATGGGTGTGAAAGAGATCGGCTGCCGGGGCACCGGCCCGGAGGGCAAGCAGCCGCAGCACGCGTCGGCGTACGGCGGTCGGCAGCACCGCCAGCTCCGCGATCGGGGCGGGATCGGTCAGGGCGGCCAGGGCGAGGTCGGCTAGGGCGAGGTCGGCCAAGTCGTCGAGGTGGTCCATGTCGACTCGGAGCTGGTCGGCGGTCCGCGCCAGCGCCTCGGTGACCCCGGGACCGAGCTCGTCTTCCAGCATCGGCAGCACCGTGTGCCGCACGCGCGACCGGGTGAACCGCGGATCATCGTTGTGGGGGTCCTGCCAGGCCTCGATGCCCTGAACCGCGCAGGCGGTCTCGGTGTCGGTGCGCGAGACCTCGAGCAGTGGCCGGCGGAACGGTCCGAACCCGCGGCGCATGCCGGCCAGCGCGCGGCCGCCCGAGCCACGGGTCAGGCCCAGCAGCACGGTCTCGGCCTGGTCGTCACGGGTGTGCCCCAACAACACCGCGTCCGCCTCGAAGCGTTGGGCGAGCTCTTCGAGCACGGCATACCGCGCCTGCCGGGCCGCCGCCTCCACGCCGAGACCGCCCGCCTCGACCCGGACCGTCGCCGTGACGGTCTCGTCGACCCCCAGGGCCGCCATCTGGTCCACCACGCGTGCCGCCTGCGCGGTCGACCCTTCCTGGAGCCCGTGGTCCACGGTGACTCCGACGACGCGCCAGGCGCTGTCCGCGCGCTCGGCGACAGTGGCGGCGACCAGGGCGAGCGAGTCGGCTCCGCCCGAGCACGCCACCAGGACCACGGCACCGGGGTCGAGGTCGGCCAGGCTGCGGCGTACCTCTCGGCGGACGGCGGCGACGGTCGGGTGCAGCGCCACGAGCTTCTCCCGGACCCGGCTACGCGAGCACGCGGGCGACCCAGGAGTCGGGGTCGGCGATCTCGGCCTTGGACGGCAGGTTCGCTGGCTCGGCCCAGACGGCGTTGAACTGCTCCATCCCGGCCTTGTCCACGATGGCGCGGACGAACTTCGCGCCGTCGCGATACTGCGCCATCTTCGCCTCCAGGCCCAGCAGCCGGCGCAGGATCTTGTCGAGGGTGCCGACACCCTTGCGGCGTCGGTTGAACTTGGCCCGAATGCTGGCCACCGACGGGATCACGCTCGGGCCGACGCCGTCCATGACCACATCGGCATGCCCCTCGAGCAGCGACATCATCCCGGTCACCCGGTCCAGGATCTCGCGCTGCTCGGGGGTGGCCATCACCTCGGCCAGGTTTCCGCCGGACCGGAGCGCCTCGACCGCCTTGGTGATCGCCTCCTCGGTGAGCCGGGACGGCTCGACGGTGTCGCCGAGCGCCTTGACTTCGGAGAAGAGGTGCTCCCTCATCCAGGGCACCGCGGTGAACTGGACCCGGTGGGTCTCCTCGTGGAGGCAGACCCAGAGCCGGAAGTCGGCGGGATCCGCCGAGAGCTCCCGCTCGACGTGCACGATGTTCGGGGCGACGAGCAGCAGCCGTCCGTCAGGGTCGAAGAACGGATCGAACTGCCCGAGCACCTTGCTGCCCAAGAAGCCCAGCAGGAAGCCGACCTCGGCCCCGGCCACACGGGACCCGATCGTGCGGGTGAGGCCCGACGGCGCGCCCTTGCGCTCGGTCAGCTTGTTCACCAAGGGCTCGATGATCGTGGCGAAGCCCTCGGCGTTGGCCTGGACCCAGCCAGCCCGATCCACGACCAGGATCGGCGCTGTCTTGTCGGCGGCAACCAGACCGGTGAACTCCCGCACCAACCCTGTCGACCGGTCCGCGCCCGCCCGCAACTCCTCGACCGCCGCGCTCGCCTCCGCCGCGCTGATCGTTGGCCCCGGCCCCGCTATCCTCGCGCCCAGGCTGGCCGCCAGGCTCCAGTCGACCATCGCCGCGCTCGTGTCCATGGGCTGACCCTACGGGTCCACCCCCAACACCGAGAGTCGAAGTCCGAGCGATCCCTGCCGCTAGTGCCTTGTCGCGGCCAAAGGGCGGGATAGGGCGGCGTCCAGGCGCGTGCATCGCAAGGCGCCGGAGCGAAGCCATACCGCTGTTGTCTTGCGAGCGACGGCAACGCGGCGAGGTGCGTGCCTGGGGGTCGCGGTAGACCGTGAATTGGTTGCGACAGGGCACTAGTGCGCCACCCGCGTGCACGCGCAGTCGGCGAGTGCGCCGGCGATCCGATCGAGAGCGGCTCGGGCGCCGAGGGTGTTGCGCAGCGCGATCCGGTCGGCCATCGCCACGAACACCAGCGGTCGGCCGGCGCGGTCGGTGACCATGCCGGCCAGTCCGGAGACGCCGGACAGGGTCCCCGTCTTGGCGCGGACGACACCCCGACCCGCCTCGCCACCTGTCTCGAACCGATAGGACAGCGATCCGGTGAAGCCAGCGACCGGCAACCCGGTCAGCACCGGTCTCAGCTCCGGATGGTCGGGGTCGGCGGCCAGGCTCAAGATCGCGGTCAAGACGGCTGGGTCGAGCCTATTGTGTCGGGACAGGCCGCTGCCGTCGTAGATCCGGGCGTCGTCGAGCGGCACCCCGAGCTTGCGCAGAGTCTCCTCGACCCCCCGCACGCCGCCACGGAACGACCCGTCGCCGGCGACCGCCAGGCCGACCTGATGGGCGAGCACCTCGGCGCCCTCGTTGTCGCTGACATCGAGGACGTGCTGGACGATCTGGTCGAGAGGAGCGCTCGACACCGAAGCCAGCGAGGTGGCCCCGGACGGCGCGACCCCGGGTCGGGGCGCTGCCGTCACCCTAATCCCGCGCTTGCGCAGCGCGGCCGCGAAAACCTCCGCCGCGTGACGGCTGGGGTTGTCCACTCGGCCATAACCGGACGCCGGCCTCCCCTCGTCGACCCAGAGCGCGGTCACCGGCGCCACCACGTCGTCGGGGCCATAGTCGGCCTCCCACTTCGGGTTCAGCTCGGGTCCGCTGAACAGGCTGGCGTCGTAGAACAGCCGCACCCGACGCAGGTCGGCCTCGCGCAGGGCGCGAGCGGTCTGCGCCGCCAGCGTGCCCAGGTCGGCGCGCGCCGGATAGACCGAGTCGCCCTCGTCGGCCGGGGTCGGTCGGCGTGCCAGATAGGGGTCACCACCGCCGACCAGCACGATGTCCCTCTTCGCGTCGGCGGCCACCACCGAGGTGGTGAAGGTGTGGTCGGGGCCTAACGCCGACAGCGCAGCGGTGGCGGTGAGCAGCTTGGTGGTCGAGGCCGGGATGACCGAGCCCTCACCGAGGGAGTACGTCGGTCCGCTCGCGTCGAGCGCGGCGACCCGCACCACCACGTGGCGACCGAGGGCCGGATCGGTGGCAGCCTCGGCGACCGCGGACCGGGCCCGGCGCGGCAGGACGGCGACACCGCTGGTGGGGGCCGCGGGTGCCAGCTCGGCCGGCGCGGCCGCCTCCGGTGGCGTCACCCCGATCACTCCTGACTCGGCTGACGGCGTCCCGCTGGCGGAGGGCTGGTCTTCCGAGATGCCCAGATAGTCGTCAAGCATCCCCTCCTGCCAGGCGACGGTGAGGCCAGCGACCAGGGCACCGACGACTCCGAGCACCGCGAGCCACCGCAGCGTGCGCCGCATCCGACCCGCCACGCTCGGCTCCCCTCGACTCCCCGTTCGGGCCGCCTCCGACGGGAGGCCGACGCGCACCACTGTCTCATCTAGTGTCGTCCGCCACCCAGTCACGCGGCCCGTCCGCGGCCCGTCGACAGTGGGAGCGCCCCTTCCTGGCCCAGATGCCAACCGAGCACTGCCACACCGTCCTGTCCCGGTTCTTCCACCAGTGGATCGACACCGCCTATGCGCCCGGAGGCGGTCGCCACCGGCCGCACCTGACCGCCCCGGGCGTCGCTGGCGGCGGTCTCCCGGCGCAGTGCCGATAGGGCGGCACCACCGAGTGGGCGCTGCGACGGAGTCAACGGCGCGACGACCCACTAGGCGACATGCTCCGAGGGGTGCCGGATCAGCGAGCGGTGCATCCGCGCCCGATCCGGCAAGGCCGACGAGCGAAGGCGGGCCGGAGGCCCGTCGAGTCGAGGAGAACGCCGCCGGTCGGGATGCGGGGCGCCGCGAGCCCGGCATCTCCCCTTGGAGTATGTCGTCTAGGATCCGGTGATCAGGTCGGTGGACACGGCAGGGTTGAGGAGGGCACGTGCTCGAGTTCGACGTACTCGTGGAGATCCCGAAGGGGAGCCGCAACAAGTACGAGGTGGACCATGTGTCGGGGCGGATCCGGCTGGACCGGACACTGTTCACCGCGACGCAGTATCCCGCCGACTACGGCTATGTCGAGGACACCCTCGGGCTGGACGGCGACCCCCTCGACGCCTTGGTGTTGTTGTTGGGCGAGCCCACCTTCCCCGGCTGTCTGATCAAGTGCCGGGCGATCGGGATGTTCCGGATGACCGACGAGGCGGGCGGCGACGACAAGGTGCTGTGCGTGCCCATCACGGATCCTCGACTGGAGCACCTGCGCGACATCAACCACCTGCCGAAGTTCGACCGGCTCGAGATCGAGCACTTCTTCTCCGTCTACAAGGACCTCGAGCCGGGCAAGTCCGTCGAGGGTGCCAACTGGGTGGGCCGCGACGAGGCAGAGAAGGAGGTGCTGGCCTCCTTCAAGCGCCAGCGCGACCGCCTCGCTGCCGAGGCCGACGAGCACTGACCCGGCCGCCTCAAGTAGGAACGCGCGGTCGTCGTCTGCGGGCGCCGGGGCGACCATGGTCTCTGACGTCCGCAGCGGAAGCTCGCCCGCGACGACTCAGGGGCGGGCGAAGAAGTTCGGCGCGATCCAGTAGTACATCGACTCCTGGCTGACCGGGCGACCGGTGCGCGGAGCGTGGATGATCTGGCCGTCACCGATGTAGAGCGCCACGTGGTAGATCGAGGACGAGCTGCTCGAGGACCCCCAGAAGACCAGGTCGCCGGGCCGGAGCTGGCTCGACTTGATAGCGGTCGACTGCTGGTACTGCGCCACGGAGTAGTGCGGCAACGACTTCCCGCCCGCACGCCACGACATCATGGTCAGCCCCGAGCAGTCCCAGGCGTCCGGACCGGCCGCGCCCCAACGATAGGGCTCGCCGAGTTGGGCCTTGGCGAAGGCGATGGCAGCCGAGGCACCCGATGCGGGCGGCGGCGGGGTGGACGGCGGTGTCGTCGCCGGCGGATCGCTCGGCGTCGGTGTCGACGGAGGTGAGCTGCTCGACGGGGACGACGGCTCTGCGGGATCGCTCGGGCCGGGATCGCTCGGGCTGGGATCGCTCGGGCCGGGATCGCTCGGGCCGGGATCGCTCGGGCCGGGATCGCTCGGCTCGGGGTCGGTGTCGCCCGAGTTGTCGCCCTGGTTCTCGGCCGTCTGCTGGGCGTTCTCGGCTGCCTGCTGCTCAAGCGCCGACTGGCGCTGCTCGGCCAGGTCGACGCTGATGCCCTGAAGAGTGGCCAACTCGCCGAGCAGGTGCTCCTTGCGGTGACCGATCTGCTGGGCCTGGGCGAGTGCGGTCTGCTCCGCCTGACGAGCCTGGTCGCGGGCCGCCTTGGCCTCGTCGGCCGCGGTGGCTGCGTCCGAGCGCGCCCGGTCGGCCAGGTCGGACGCGACCGTGGCGAGCGTGGAGGCGGCCTCGTAGGCGTCGTACTGGTCGCTCATCGCCGACTCCGCGTTGCTGTAGGTCGCGGCGTCGTGGATGGTTGCGTCGATGCCCTTCTCCCCGAGCAGGGTCGAGAACGTGCGCAGCGACGGCCCCGACTGGTAGCCGGTCGCCAGGCCGTCGGCGATAACCGAGCGGCGCTCGGCGAGATCCGCTTCGGCGACGCGGAGCTGCCGCTCGGCACGGCGTACGGCGGCGCGCGCGGTCTGCAGCCGCCACCGGGCGCCGTTGAACGCCTCGGTGGCCTGCGCGGCGGCGATGCTCGACCGACGCAGGTCGTCGTTGGCCACGGCCAGCTCGGCTTGGACCCTGGCCACTTCGGCGGCCTTGCCGGTCGCCGCGCCTTGAGCAGCGTCAACCTCAGCCTGACTCGGGGCGCTGGGCTCGGTCTCGCCGGCGGCCGATGCCTGGGCCAGCCCGACGGTGAGGCCGAGCAGCACCACCAAGGACACCGCCGCAGCAGCGAGCCGATCACGCCCACGGGGCCACCACCGGCGGGTAGTCGTGGCCGGACCTCGCCATGCCGGTTGCACGGTTGTCGTCTCCTTGCGTGGGGCTGCTTGGTGTCGTTGTGGTGCCTCGGGCGACTTCCCCATCGCCCGAGGCACTTCCGGCACGCTAGTGCTCTCCAGTCACAAAAGAAACAGTTTTCACAGAAAAAGTTGCGTTCTCCGGCGAGTCGCCTTGACAAACCACACCGTTGTAATTCACGAAGCGAGCTAAGCGCGGTGCCGGAAGCGCGCCCAGCGACGGCTCAGGAGGCCGTGGACTCGGTGGCGCCCGAGGAGTCAGGCACCGGGTGGTGGCGCTCGAACCTCTGGTTGCACAAGAGGCCACCGACGTAGAACGCGACCAGCGCGATCGCGATGCCGGCGATGTCGTCGGCGATGTAGTGCCAGCCGAAGTAGACGGTGGCGACAACCGTGACACCGAAGTTGACCCAGCCGACCCACCGCAGCAACCGGTTCTGCACGGTGGCCTGGATCATCAGCGCCACCAGCAGGGTGATCGCGCAGTGCAAGCTGGCGAAGCCCGCGACCGACTGCACCGCGTCGGTCAGCACGTTGCCGGTGACATCCTGACGCCCGTCGATGAGCGCCTCCATCAGCTTCGACGAGGGCGTGGCGGCTAGGTCCCGGTAGAGCCAGGAGTACTCGAAGCCCGGACCCAGGGTGGGCAGCGCGTAGTAGGAGACCGTGCCGAGGGACCAAGCGATGCACTGTGACACCGCGAACCAGTAGCCATGGGCGATGTCTCGTGCCCACACCACCCACGCGGTGAGCGCCAGCGGCACCAGCGGCAGGAACCAGAGATAGATCAACGACAGGAACTGTGCGGAGACTGTGGTGCCGAGGAGATCGTGCAGGATCGTCGCGGGCTCGTGACCGAACATCAGGGTGCGGTCGATCAGGTGCAGGTCGCGGTCGAAGTTCACATCACGCACGAACGGCAGGAACGACTTCAGGTTCCGATAGCTGACATAGGTGACGTAGAAGCAGACGACACCCATCACCACGAGCACGATCCGCTCACGGGTCCAGTGCGCCCGAAGTCGCTCCCGGAGCAGGCCCGGCATCTGCGGGAAGTTCAACTTCGACGTCCACAGGGTCCGCGGCAGCAGATCGGCGAGCAGGGCACCCCCGACCAGCAGCGGGCCACGCATCCACGCGGGGCCGAGGAAGCCGTCCGGGTCGAGCAGTCCCTTGTCCAGGTGGACCGCCGTCGCGATCGCCCACGCAGCCATCACCGAGGCGATGACGACAAGAGAGATCTGGGCCCGGCGGTGCATCCGCTCAGTCTAGTGATCCGGTAGTACGGTCCCGATTGGCTGGTTCCACCAGCTACAAGCCAACCAATCGGGACCGTACTACTTCAACGCGAGCAGAGGCGGACGGAATCGGGCAGGAGGCGTCGGGTCTGGGTTAGTCGATGACGGCGAGGCGGGAGGGATCCACCGTCAGCCGCACCCGGTCACCGAGACCGACCTGGGCGCCGAGGGCCGCGACGGCATCCACCGTGCCGAGCTGATCGGTCTCGACCACCAGACGGAGTTGCTCGGGGGTGGCACGCGCCGCGGTGACCACACCGGCGAGTGGGCCGTCGAGAGCGAGCGCAAGCGCCGAGCGGCGTACGGCGACCGCGGGGGCGGTCGGCAACCCGGCGGCCGACAGCACGGCTGTGGCGGCGGCGTCCACGAGGACCCGCGCATAGCCCAAGAAGAGCGCCGTCGCGGTGTCCGCGGGGTGAGCCCACACCTCGCCGATCGGCCCCTCCTGCACCACGGCGCCGTCACGCATCACGGCCAGCCGGTCGGCGACGGCGAACGCCTCGTCGTGGTCGTGGGTCACCAGCACGGTGGTGGTGCCGGCGGCGCGGAGGATCGCGCGCAGGTCACCGGCCAGCCGCTCGCGGAGGCCGGTGTCGAGGGCCGACAGCGGTTCGTCCAGCAGGAGAAGCCGCGGCTGCACCGCCAGAGCACGGGCGAGCGCCACCCGCTGCCGTTCACCGCCGGAGAGCGTCGCGGGCATCCGATCGGCGAAACCGGCCAGCCCGACCAGCTCGAGCAGCTCGGCGACGCGGGCCGCCCGCTCGCCGGCGCCGACCCGACGCAGACGCAGCGCATACTCCACGTTGCGACCCACGCTGAGGTGGGCGAACAGCTGGCCGTCTTGGAACAGCAGGGCGAAGCCGCGCTTGTGAGTCGGTACGCCGCTCAGGTCCCGGCCGTCGTCGAGGATCCGGCCGGCGACGAGCGGCTCCAAACCGGTGATGGCGCGCAACAGGGTGGACTTGCCGCAGCCGGACGGGCCGAGCACGGCGAGCACGCCGCCGTCCTCGAGTCGCAGGCTGACGTCGGCGACGGCCGGTGCCGCGGCGGCGTACCGCACGGTGACGTGCTCGAGCTCCAGCATGGTCAGAACGCTCCCACCGACGGGACCCGGAGCCGCTCGACGACCAACATCACCAGGGCAGTGGTGACCGCGAGCAGGACGGATGCCGCGAGTGCCATCCCGTAGTTGTCCGGGCCGGGATGGCCGAGGAGGCGATAGATCAGCACCGGCAGGGTGGGTCGGTCGTCGCGGGCCAGGAAGGAGGTGGCGCCGAACTCGCCGAGGGAGACGGCGTAGGCAAACCCGGCAGCGGCGAGGAGCGGCTTCCACAGAGCGGGCAGGTCGACCGTGCGCCACACCCGCCACGGCGATGCACCCAGGGACGCCGCCGCCTGGCGCTGTCGGTCGTCGATGCCCAGCAGCACCGGCGACAGGGTCCGCACCACGAGCGGCAGGGCGACCAGGGCCTGGGCGACCGGCACCAGCAGCGGGTTGGCGAGGAGGTCGATCGGCGGCCGACCCAGCGTGATGAGCAGCCCGAAGCCCAACGTCACCGCCGAGACTCCCAACGGCAGCATGAAGAGTCCGTCGAGTCCCGCGCGCACCCGGCGCTCGGCGGGCGAGGTGGATCGGTGGGTGGCAACCACGGTCACCAAGAGGCCGAGCAGCAGCGCCATCCAGGTGGCGTCGACGGCGATCCGCAGCGAGTTGACCAGCGCCTCGCCGGCAGGAACCAGCACTCCGCCCGGCGCTCGACCCAAGGCGCGGTAGTTCGCCAGCCCCCAGCCGCTGCCCTGACCGTCTGTCTGGCGTAGCGATCCCGCGACCAAGGTGGCGAGCGGCGCCGCGACGAACGTCAGCACTGCGGCAGTCGCGAGAAGAGCCGGCAGGTCCGCGCGCCGCGGCCGCCGTGGCCTCGGTCGGACGGGGATGTTGCTGGGGTCGGAGACTGCGCGCATCCGCTGCACCCACCACATCAGGCCGACCACGACGAGCAGCTGGAGCAGCGACAAGGTGGCCGCCGCCTGCAGATCCAGCAGGTTCGTGGTGAGCAGGTAGATCTCGCTCTCGACGGTGGCGTAGCGCTGACCACCCAGGGTCAGCACGATCCCGAAGGCGGTCGCGCAGAACAGGAACACCACACTGGCCGCCGAGACGATCGCCGGCCGCAACGACGGCAGCGTCACCGTCCACCAGACCTGGACGGGGGTGGCACCGAGCGCGGCTGCCGCTTCACCGGGCCGCGGGTCGAGGGACTCCCAGGCCGCACCGACCGCGCGGACGACGACGGAGAGGTTGAAGAACACCAGCCCGCAGATGATCGCCCAGGCCGTGCCGTCCAGGCCGAGGAATCCCAACGGGCCACCTTCGGAGAAGAGCTGCCGGAAGGCGACGCCGACGACCACGGTCGGGAGCACGAAGGGCACCAGCAGCAGTGCGCGCACCAGCCGACGGCCTGGGAAGGCGAGCCGATGGAGGGCGTACGCCGCGGGCAGGCCGGCCAGCACCACGATCACCGTCGCCAACGTCGACGACCACAAGGTGAACCAGACCACCCGGTGCACCCTGGGCCGGGCCAGCACGTCGAGCACGCCGCCGAGGTCGAGCCGGCCGTCGGGCCACAGCCCGCGAGCGAGCATCCCGCCGACCGGAACCAGGAAGAACACCCCCAGCACCAGCAACGGCACCGCGGCCAGGCCGACCAAGCCCGGAATCGTGGCGACGCGCCTCACCGGGTGGTGACCTCCGTCCAGGTGGTCAGCCAGTCGGAGCGATGCGCGGAGATCTCGGCTGGATCGATCGACCATGGCGAGGTGGGCTGCTTGGCGAACCTCTTCCAGTCGGCGGGGAGCGGGGTGTCGGTGCGCACCGGGAAGACGTACATGCTCGTCGGCAGTGCCGCCTGGACCGCGGGGCTCTGCAGGAACTCCAAGAACGCCCGTGCTCCGGCGGGGTTCGCCGCACCGTCGAGCACACCGGCGTACTCCACCTGCTGGAAGCAGGTGTCCAGCAGGGCGCGCGTGGTGGACCTGCCGTCAGCCACCGTGAAGGCCGGCGAGGAGTCGTAGGACACCACGATCGGTCGTTGGCCATGCTGGCCGCCCTGGGTGAAGTCGACGTAGTAGGCGTCGCTCCAGCCGTCCGTCAGCTTGGCCCCGTTGTCCAGCAACGACGACCAGTAGTCGGGCCAGTCGTCGCCGTACTTCGCGATGGTGGCCAACAAGAACACCATCCCGGTCGAGCTGGTCGCCGCGCCAGGGGTCACCAGCAGATCGCGATAGGCCGGTTTCGTCAGGTCGTCGAGGGTGCGAGGCGGTGTCACGTCGTGGGCCGAGAACCAGTCGGTGTCGATGTTGACGCACACGCTCGCGCTGTCGATGGGCAGCAGCTGGTCGCTGCCCTCGGGCAACGCGTAGGCCTCGGCCCCCGGTGCCGGGGAGACCTCGGCATCCTGGAAGACGTGCGCGTCGAGCGCACGGGTGGCGAAGGTGTTGTCGACTCCGAACGCGACGTCACCGGCGGGGGCACCCGCGGTAAGCACCAGCTTGTTGGTCAGCGTCCCCGCGTCACCGGCCGCCTCGACCTCGAGGGTGTAGCCCGACTCCTCCTCGAAGGAGCGGACCAGCTTCTTCGGGAGCGCCCACGACTCGTGGGTCAGCAGCACCACGGTGCCACCACTCTCGGCACCCTCCGCACCGTCGCCGCCGCTCGATCCGGAGGACGAGCCGATCAGGCTGCAGCCGGTCAACGCTGCTGTCGCGAACATGGCGGCCAGCCAGCGGCCGCCGCGCCGAGCCATGCGTGGGCAGTGCCGGGCCTCGCTCGGGGTGTGCCAACTGGTCGACGGGCGGGCAAACAACCTCACGATGACTCCCTTCGCCGGTGCTAACCGGAGCAGGTTCGAGGGTCTGCGGCTGTTCCGCACTCTCAGCTCGCCATCGGTGTCTCCACGCCCGACGGGCTCCCCTGTCGTGGGAGCAATGATAGGTGACTCGCCGCTGACGTGGGTTGGCGGGAGACCGCGGGTGCGATTGGTTACGTCGACGGCAATCGGGGTGTGAGGCGATAGAGCATGCCGTCGGCGGAGTCCTCGGTGGACAGCTCGTCTCGGGCGACCAGCAGCTCTAGGTGGGCGCGGGTCTCCAAGGTCGCCAGGACAGTGTTGAACAGGTCGAGGTCGGCGAGCCGCAGCTCGTGTCGGGTCCAGGGGAGCAGGTGAGCGACGGCGTACGCCGTGAGCTGCTCGCCGCCGAACACCTCCAAGCACAGCGCCAAGCGCCGGTCGTGGTGGGCGGTCAACTCGTCGACCCGCGCATGCGTCGAGGCGGCCACCGGGCCATGGGCAGGCAGGAGCCGCAGGTCCGGCATCGCACGCACCTTCGCCAGCGAGGCGAGGAAGTCGCCGAGCGGTTGAGGGGCAACGACCGCCTCGAAGCCGATCGAGGGTGTGATCGTCGGCAACACGTGATCACCGGCGAACAGCAGGCCGGCCGCTCGGTCGGCGAAGACGAAGTGCCCCTGGGTGTGGCCGGGCGTGTGCACGGCATCCAGCACCCGGGAGCCGACAGCGAGGGTCTGGTCGCTCTCCAGCCAGGTGTCGGGGTAGCTCCACTGGGCCAGATCTGGCACCGACCCGGCGCTGAACCGCGCCCACGCCTCCGCGATCTCGGGGGCTCCCGCGGCGCGGAGCAGCACGGAGTTGAGGTCGCGTGCCGTCGGCTCGGGACTGTGGATCGCGTCCAGCGACGCCTTGTCGCCGAGGCCGAGGGACACGTGCGCGCCGAACTCGGCCCGCAGCACCGCGGCGAGGGTGTAGTGGTCCCGGTGAACATGGGTGACCAGGAATCGGGTGATGTCGGAGAGCCGGTGGCCCAGCTGAGCCAGCGCGCTCTCCAGAGCGGCCCGACCCTCTTGGATCGCCCAGCCGCCGTCGACCAGGGTCAGTCCCTCCTCGGTCTCCAGCACGTAGACGTTGACGGCACGCAGGCCGTCCATCGGGAGAGGCAGTGGGATCCGGTGGATCCCGTCCGCAGCGGGCCATGCCCCCGGCTCCGACCAGTGCAGACCGGAGTCGGGCGAGACGGACTTTGCGGTAGGGGTGCCGGGCATGGACCGATCATGCCTCAGAACGTGCGGGCTCTCGTCGTAGAGTCTCGACCGTGACCAGCTCGCCGTACGTCGTCGTGGTCGGCGGGGCGAACATGGACCTGAAGGCGCGCAGTGCCGCCCCGGTCGTGGCAGGGACCAGCAACCCGGGCTCGACACGCATGTCGGCAGGCGGGGTCGGGCGCAACGTGGCGGAGAACCTAGCCAGGCTCGGGTCGACCGTCCATCTGGTGGCTGCCGTCGGCGCGGATCCGATCGGTGACACCCTCCTGGGCGACACCGCAGCGACCGGGGTCGGGATCGGACATGTCCGCAGGCTCGAGGTGCCGACCGGAACCTACACCGCCATCCTCGACCACGATGGCGAGCTCGGCGTCGCGGTGGCCGACATGACCGCGACCGATGCCCTGGGGCCGGACGCGGTGCGGGAGTCGAAGGATCTGCTCAGCCGGGCGGCACTGATCGTGCTCGACGCCAACCTGGCGTCGCCCACCCTGACGGCGGCACTCACCGTGGCCGCCGCCAGCCGAGTGCCGGTGGTGCTGGATCCGGTGAGCGTGCCGAAGGCGGCCCGACTCGCCGGCGTCCTCGCCGTCGAACGGCCGATCCATACCGTCACGCCCAACGCCGACGAGCTCGCCGAGTTGACCGGCCTGCCCACCAGCCGCCCCGTCGAGGCGATCTCTGCCGCTCGCAGGCTGATGGAGAGCGGGGTTGCCAGGGTCTGGGTCCGGTTGGGTCCGGCCGGCTCGATGCTGGTCACGGCGGACTCCGACCCCGTGACGCTGTCGCCGTTCCCGGGCGAGGTCGTCGACGTGACGGGGGCGGGCGACGCGATGCTGGCGGCGTATTGTCACGCACTGCTCGCCGACCAACCTCCCGAGCTGGCGGCGACGCACGGCCAGGCAGCGGCGGCGCTCACCGTCGCCGTGCCCGAGACGGTCCGACCGGACCTGACCGCCGACCTGGTCGCACAGACCCTCACCTCGATCCCCGCATCATCCACCTCAGCGTCGTCCACGAAAGGGAGCCGATGACCGCACCACCCTTGAAAGTCGCCCCCGACGTCGCCGACGCCCTCGCCGAGGGTCGGCCCGTCGTGGCGCTGGAGAGCACGATCATCAGCCACGGCATGCCCTATCCGCAGAACGTCCAGATGGCGCGGGAGGTCGAGCAGATCGTCCGCGACCACGGCGCCACCCCGGCCACCATCGCGGTCCTGCACGGTCGGCCGCGGATCGGGCTGTCCACCGACGATCTCGAGCTGCTCGCATCCGACGAGGCGGTGAGCAAGGTCAGCGTCCGCGACCTGGGGTACGTCGTCGCGCGCGGCGCCCACGGCGCAACCACGGTCGCCTCCACCATGCGCCTGGCCAGCCTCGCCGGCGTTCGAGTCTTCGTCACCGGGGGCCTCGGCGGGGTCCATCGCGGGGCACAGCAGTCCTTCGACATCTCCGCCGACCTGGTCGAGCTGGCCACCACCCCGGTGGCGGTGGTCTCGGCGGGGGTGAAGAGCATCTTGGACATCGGCCTCACCCTGGAGACTCTGGAGACCTACGGCGTCCCGGTGTTGGCGGTGGGGTCGGACGAGTTTCCGTCGTTCTACTCCCGCTCGTCCGGTCACCACGCCCCGATGCGAGTCGACAGCGCCGACGAGGTGGCCGCCGTGATGCGCGCGCACTGGTCGCTCGGGCTGACCTCGGGGCTCGTCGTGGCCAACCCGATCCCGGTCGAGGACGAGATCCCCGCCGACGAGATCGGCGCGGTCATCGACCACGCACTGGCCGACCTGGACCGCCTCGGCATCAGCGGCAAGGACGCCACCCCCTATCTCCTGGGTCGGATCGTCGAGCTCACCGACGGCGCCAGCCTGACCGCCAACATCGCCTTGGTGCGTCACAACGCCCGTCTCGGCGCCGCGGTCGCCGCCCGGTTCGCCACGACCTGACCGCTGCCGGCGTGGTGGTGCCTGTCGCGCCCACTACCCTGACGCCTCATGCGGTGGTTGCGGCGAATCCTGGTCGGTCTCCTGCTGTTCGTCGTCATCGCGGCGGTGGCCGGCTACTGGTACGAGCGGCCGCTGCTGCTCACCGGGACCGGCTATGCCGCGCACAATGCCTGCGCGGTCCAGCATGTCGCCGGTCGCGACGATCCCGAGGACGATCTGCCGCCCAACCCGCTCGTCCCGTTCCTGCGTAGCAAAGACGTCGGCGACGGCGGGGTGCAGGCATCGCTGCTCGGCGTGCTCGCGAAGCAGACGGCGTGGTACACCCCCGGCTTCGGCTGCACCCTGGCCAAGGACCGACCCGGCCTCGGCACCGCGACTAAGGTCACCGCCGACGGCAACCGGTTCGCCGAGGTGGCCGAGCCGACGATGGCACCCGACGTCGAGAAGGCGGTGGCAACCGCGTTCGGCGACGACCTCTCCGCTGCCCAGCGCGACCAGCTCGGCACCCGTGCGGTCCTCGTGGCCCAAGACGGCGAGCTGATCGCGGAGCGGTATGCCGACGGCTTCGATGCCGACACCCCGCAGCTGGGCTGGTCGATGACCAAGAGTGCGACGAATCTGCTGTTGGGCCGGCTGGTCCGGCAAGGCACCGTGCAGATGACCGACGACCGCCTTCGGGCCGAGTGGAGCGACGACCGCGCCGACATCACTATCGCCCAGCTCGGCCAGATGACGAGCGGCCTGGCCTGGGACGAGACCTACGACCTGGGCACCCCGATCACCCAGATGCTCTACCGCGAGCCGGACATGGCGGCGTACGTCGCCAGCCGAGACCTCGCGCACCAGCCCGGCACCTATCAGCAGTACTCCAGTGGCAGCACCACTCTCCTCTGCTCGGTCCTCGCCGAACGCAGTGGCTCGCGAGCGGACCTGCCGCGCCGCGAACTGTTCGCGCCGCTCGGGCTCTCCTCCGCCGTACTGGAGCCGGACGCGGCCGGCACACCGGTATGCAGCTCCTACCTGTGGGCCACGCCGCGCGACTGGGCAGCGTTGGGTCAGTTCGCGTTGCAGCGTGGAGTCTGGTACGGCGAGCGGCTTCTCCCGGCCGGATGGATGAAGGCCTCGACCACGGCGGTCGACGTCCACACAGAAGACCCTGGCTATGCCACCGGTTGGTGGTCGAACACCGCCGCCGATGGCAGCCGGGTGGAGAGCTCACTTCCCGCGGATGCCTACTTCGCCGAGGGCCACGACGGCCAGTGGATCGTCGTCGTGCCCTCCGCGAAGCTGGTCGTCGTGCGGCTCGGCTTCAGCCCAGAGATCGACGATGTCGGCGCGGTTCGCCTGGCCGCCGACATCCTGCGACTCGATGCACATTCCTCCTAGCACTCAGCACCCGCGTAGAGCGCGCGGCAACGGGGTGGCATCTGCGTCCACCGCTTCCATCTGCCGCGGTCTTCATGCGTCTGCCGCGGTCTTGTGGTGGCAAAGTGCTCTGTATACCGGGTCCTCAGTCACCACAGCACCGCGGGAGATGGGTCAGGGCCACCACAGCACCGCGGGAGACGGGGCCCCGGCGGGTCGAGGGCTGCCGGCTGGGGCCCAGACCGCAACCCGGGACCGGGCGGCATCCAGTTTGCGCCCATACGGTGCACCCCATCCCAGCGTCCGACCACTACGCCACGCCGGGCTGTCTCGCGAGACTCCGCAAACGCAGCGGACCGCCCTCGGGGCATCGCGCAGCAGGCCACGGGCTTCCCACAAACGTCCTCACCCGCGCGGGCCTTCGCGCATCAGGCCGTCAAGACCCCCGATGGTCTCGGCCAGCTCGGGGTCGAACACTCCGTCGACGAGCACGAAGGCCACACGAGCCGGCTCGGTGCCACGGTTCGCCCAGGCGTGGTCGGTGCCGCGCTGAACGACGACGTCGCCGGCGCGCAGGGTGACCTCGGAGTCGTCGAGGATCAAGGTGATCTCCCCCGAGAGCACAATCCCGTAGTCGACCGAGGCGGTGCGGTGCACCGGCGACTGGAGGCCGCGGTCGTCGAGGTGGCCGGGCAAGAACTCGTTGATCCGGATCTTGGTGCCGAGCGGCGGTGGAGGCACGGCGAGAGTGCGCTGCGTCGGCTCGTCTGGCTCGACCGCCCGCACCACGGCGGGGGCGCCCTCGGTGTTCCAGATCTCGTGGAAGAAGACCCCGTCCTCCGGCAGTGAGCGGCTCACCGGGACTGGCCCGTCGGAGAGCACCACCGACACTCCCGCCGGGGTGTGTCCGGTGACGACCCGGCGCGGGATCGTGCCCTCCCCGCGCTCAGGCATGGCTCACGATCGGTCCGCCGTGCAACTCGACCATCTCGGGCCACGATGTGGAGAAAATCAGGGGGAACGGCGCCTCGAAGTCGGTCAGCTCGACGTAGGAGCAGTAGATGTTGCACACCACCCGTTCGCCCTCGGGCTGTACGAAGGCATGGATACCCGCAGCCAACTCCTCAAGGTATGGCGTACGGTCGTCCCAGCTCATGGGTCCAAGTGAGCACCACACGCTCGCCTGCGGACAAGGGACACCGTCATCACATCCGCCGATCACTGGCATAGCCGATCGGTACTGGCATAGCCGATCGGTACTGGCATAGCCGATCGGTCGTTCCGGCGTGCGACACCGGTGGCGAGGATCTGCCGGTGTCCACGATCGCCTCCCGCTCCGTGCTCCCAGAAGTGCGTTTCGGCTGGCCTCCTCCGCCCAGGCCTGGTCCTTCAGCCGACGGTCGGCCGATCGTCCTCGACCTCGATAGCCACGTCGTAGAGCAGCTGTCGCAGCCAGACCACGGCCGGATCGGCCTCGCGACGCGGATGCCAGTGAGCGGCCTCGGTGATCTGCACGGGGTCGAGCGGTGTCCGCGCGATCTGCAGGTCGAGGGTGGATAGGCATCGGCTCGCCAGCCGGGACGGAACGAAGGCGCACATGTCGGTGCCGGTGACGGCGAACGGCAGCGTCAGCAGACTGGTCACCTGGACGAGCACCGGCCGATCGACCACTCCCTGTGCGGTCATCTCGACCTCGAGTGGACGGGGTCGGCCCGCTGGCGCGAACTCCGCGACCGCGTGCGGTATCTCGCGCAGATCGTCGAGGGTCAGCGCACCGTCTCGAAGCCGGCGGTGGCCGCTGGCGACGATGCAGACGAGATGGTCGGTGAAGACCGGTTGGATCCGACCGGGCAGGTCGAACCCGAGTGGGGCGATGATCAGGTCGCGTCGCATGAGTTGGGTCTCGACCTGGTCGGGACGGACGTCGAGCGGATCCAGCGCGATCGCGCACCCGGGGGCCAGCTCGGCGACCAACCGGGTGATCGGCTCTGCGAGCACGGTCATGGCGTACTCCGACATCGTCACCGTGAAGCGGCGCTTGCTGGTGGTGGCGTCGAAGTCGCGTTGGTTGCCCAGCAGGGCCTCGGCCGCCTCGACCGCCTCCGCCACCACGGGCCGAAGCTGCTCGGCCAACGGCGTGAGCTCGAAGGCTCGGCCCGAGCGCACCAGAAGCTCGTCGTCGAAGTGCTTGCGCAACCGGGTGAGTGCGCCGCTCATCGCCGGCTGGCTCATCGTCATCCGCTCGCCGGCATGGGTGAGGTTGCGCTCCTCGAGCAACGCGTGCAAGGACAGCAACAAGTTGGCGTCGACATCTCTCAGCCGCTCCCTCACCACACGGACTCTAGTGGCAGAGTGACTCGCATCACGCAGCCTGACCCCGGCGAGAGGAGGTGCACGATGGCACTCGGAGGCACCGATCTCAACCTGATGCTCCCGTTGAAGGTGCTGTTGGAGGAGGGCAATGTCACCCGGGCCGGCCAACGGCTCGAGTTGAGCCAGCCCGCGATGAGCGCCGCGCTCGCCAAGTTGCGCCGTCGTTTCGACGACGAATTGTTGGTGCGCACCGGGCGCGAGTACGAACTCACCCCCTTCGCCCGCGATCTGCTGCCCGAGGTGCAGCATGCGGTGCGCCTGATAGGCACCGCACTGCAGCTCGAGAACGACTTCGACCCTGCGACGAGTATCCGCACGTTCCGGCTGACCATGAGCGACTACGCGATCGCAGTGGTCCACGAGCCACTCGTCCGCCTAGTCGAGGCCGAGGCACCCGGCGTACGCCTCAGCATCGGCCACCTCGGACCCGACAGCCGCTCCTCCGACCGGATCCTGGTCGACAACGACGCGTTGATCGCACCGTTGGGTTTCGGCTTTCCCGGCGCCTCACGGCCGCTGTGGAAGGACCGGATGGTGGTTCTCGCCGACCGCTCCAACCCGTGTCTGCGGGACGGGCGGCTCAGCCTCGATGCCCTTGCGGAGGTCCAGCACGCGGTGGCGTCCTTCGGTCCGGGCGTGCTGACGCCGGTAGACCGAGTCTTCGGCGACTACGGCATCGAGCGCCGGATCGCTCTCCAAGTCTTCGGCTTCCTGCCGCTGCCGTTCGTGATCCAGGGGACCGACATGGTCGCCGTCGTCCCCGAAATGCTGGCTCGATTGCACCGCACCGCCGACAGCCACCTGGTCATGATCGAGTTGCCTTTCGGCGAGGTCGTCCTCTCCGAGGGCTACTGGTTCGCCGAGAGCCGGCTCTCGGACCCCGCCCACCGGTGGCTCTTCGACCGCCTCGACGCGGTGGGCACCGAGCTCGCGGGGTCACCCTGACCCGTCAAAGATGTGGTCGCCCGACCAGATCACTCCCAATGGTTGGCGTTGGCCGCACCGTCGGGACCGGCGAGATAGCCGACGAAGACACCGTCCGGGTCTCGCTCGGCACACACCTTCTGCAACCGCTCCCAGGCTTCGTCGGACATGAATCTCACCTGTCGACGGGTGAGGTCGCTGTCGCCCAGATACTGGCCCACTGTGACAGGCTCGAGATCCGCCATCGCACCCTCCAGCCAGGAGACGCAGCGATCGTCGTCATCGGGCGACTCCCAGCAGACGTACGCCGCGAGATAGATCTCCGACTGCACCGAGAACGCCATGTCGGGCAGTCCACGCAGCGGTGCCATGCTGAACCAGATAGTGAACGCCTTCTGGTTCGGCAGAGTCGTGTACGCGCGTCGCATCGCGGGAATCACCTCCTCGGCAGTGCCAGAGAGCCACGCATTGTCGACCACCCAGCGATGCCCCTCGGGGTTGTCTTCGACCTGGCGACCTCGCTCGGCCTCGAAGGTGGTCGGCTCGTTGTCGACGGTCAAGATCGCGCGGTCAAGCACCGGGTTGGTGCGGAACGGTGCCAGCGCGGTCTCCGCTTCGGCCTCGTCACCCACCAACGCCAGGGCGGTGACGAGCAGGATCGGGCCCGGCGCGACCTGCAGGTCGGTCTTGGTGAGCGCGACGATCTCTACGGTGTCCGCCACGGTGGCGTGCAGGTCGTGTAGCCACGTCATCACGGCGTCGAAGTCGTCGAGGTGGAAGCCCTGGACGCTGTGCGCGACGTGGCGCGGCAACGGCAGCGTCTGCAGGTGGAAGCGGGTCACCACACCGGGGAAACCCGGACCGGCGCCACGGGCGGCCCAGTAGAGGTCGGCGTTCTCCTCCGCCGAGCAGTGCAACAGTTCGCCGGCCGCAGTCACGACGTCGAGCGCCATGACGTACTCCGCCGCCCAGCCCCAACCGCGGGCGTTCCAGCCCTGTCCGCCCTGAAGGAGGAAGCCCCCGATCCCGACGGTCGGGCAGTGCCCGCCAACGAAGAACCGACCGCGTTCGGCGAGGTACGGCGCAAGTTCGGCGCCACCCTTCGTCGAGGGCGAAACGACCACGACCGCGGTGGCCTCGTCGTAGGCCAACTCGTGGTAGTCACCGAGATCGACGACCAGTGCGTCGTCGCGTACCGACCACTGTGCCCAGCTGTGGCCACCGGAGCGGACCGCGATCTGCCATCCGCGCGTCCGGGCGAGCCGGACCGCCGCCACGATCTCGTCCTCGGTGGTCGGCCTCACCAGGGCCGTCGGTTGGCGGTCGACCAGCCGGCGATTGAAGATCCGGTCGACTCGAGCGGCCTCGAAGTCCTCGGACTCTCGATCGATCAGCTTCATGCGGGCTCGACCAGGGCGTGCAGGGTCTGGCCCATGATCCGGCCCGGGTCGGCACCGGGAGTGTCCGGGTGGATCTCCCAGTCGGCGAGGGTCAGGCTGTTGTCGAGCACCATCTTCACCCGCGGGAACCGCCGCTCCATGAACGCCGACAGCACCTCCTCCACGGTCGCGCCCGCTGCGCCCGAAGTCAGCATCTCGGCCAGGACGACCGCGTCTTCTGAGCACATCGCGGCGCCCTGGGCGATCAGCGGCGGACAGGCGTGGGCGGCGTCGCCGATGATGATGGTGCGCCCTCGATACCAGGGGGACTCGACGCAGATCGCTTCGATCCACTGATAGTTGACGATCGCGTCGTCGGGCAGGCTGTCGCGTACCTCGCCCCAGATGCCGCCGTAGCCCTGGCCATGCTCCTTGAGCTCCTTGCCGCGAGGACCTTCACCGACCATCGATCGGTCGAGGTTCTCCTCCAGCAGGAACGCATAGCAGAGATCCTCGGAGATCGGGGTGTAGCCGGCCTTGAATTTCGGGCCGCCGTAGTACATCTCCGAGCAGTCCATCTCTGCGGGTCGCTTGGCGACGGTCCGCCAGATGCCCATGCCGACGTGCTGCGGCTCGGTGTCGATGCCGATCATGCGACGCACCTTCGACCGGATGCCGTCGGCGCCGACCAGCAGGTCCACGGTTTCGGTCGACCCGTCCGACAGCGTCACGGTGACCCCCCCTGGTGACTGAGCGCCGTGGTCCTCGAACGCCGTGAGGGTAGTGCCGAGGCGTACGTCGACGCCGGCCGCGGGTAGCCGCTCGGCGAGGATGTCGGCGATGTCACCGCGGACTGCGCCCATCGTGCCGGGCAGGTCGGGCCCGCCCATCGGTGGGGTGGGGATCTCGGCGATCACCTGGCCGTCAGCGCTCTTGAGGCGCAGGTGGTTGAAGGCATAGCCCCGCTCGGCCAGCTCGTCATAGATGCCGACCGAACGGAACGCCTTGAGCGCGTTGCCCTGCAGGGTGATCCCGTGGCCAACGCCACCCAGCGACTCGCGCAGGTCGACCAGGACGACTTCGACGTCCCGCTGCCGCAAGGCCAGCGCAAGGACCCCGCCGGTGATGCCGCCGCCGACGATCAGGACGCGATGGACGACGCGGGACTCGGGCATGAGGCCTCCTTGACGATGTGGCTGCGGTCACAGCAAAGCGCCACCGCGTCAGGTTCGGAACCCTCTGCGTGCTGATGCCAGGCATCGCTGTCACAGGCACCGTTCCGGACGAATGGCAGGCATTCACACGGACGTTTTCCCCCCGGTTAGGCGATGCGACAGACTCGCCCCGAGGTGACGCTAGTCACACGGTCTCGAATGGAGACAGCGGCAGATGCCGTCCGTTCACGAAGGAGCAGATATGAGCCAAGACTTCAGCGCGGACAGTCGTTCTGCGCGACCTGCCTGGCTGCGGAGCGGTCGCCGGAGGGGCAGGATCGCAGCCGTAGGCGCCGTCGTCGCCCTGGTAGGTGCGACCCTGGTCGGCTGCGGCTCGGACTCGGACACCGGCGGCGACGCCGAGGTGACCGACTCCGGGTCGTCCAGCCTCAGCGCCGACGCGCAGGCGGCCCTGGATGCGGCGTACGCCGGCCTAGGCTCCGACCTGTCGAACCTGCCCGCGGTGACACCGAAAGAGGGCGTGAACTTCTACGTCATCTCCTGCGGCCAGTCGGTCTCTAGCTGCTCCGCACCGACGGAGGCGATGATGGACGCCGCGAAGACGGCTGGCTGGTCGGCCCACATGGCCGACGGCAAGCTCAGCCCGGACGGCTTCGCGGCCGCGATCCGCCAAGCGATCGCTGGCGGCGCCGACGTGATCGTGCCGGTCGGGTTCGACTGCCAGGCGGCTCAGGCGGCTTTCCAGGAGGCGAAGAAGGCGGGCATCACCATCGTCGGTGGCGGTGGCCCAGACGACTGCTCCCCGAAGTTGTGGGACTCCGAACGGCTCTGGCTCGACGGCTACACCGGTGAGCAGATGTGGGGCACCTTCGGTCAGTTCGCGGCGGACTGGGCCTTCGGCCAGGTCGGCGGCGAGGTTAAGGCGATCACACTGACCGCCTCGACGAACAGCTGGGGTCCCTGGATCACTACCGGCTTCGACGACCAGCTCAAGAAGCTCGGCAACAGCACGGTGGAGCAGAACATCGACATCTCCGACCCGGAGACGGCCGACGGCTCCTTCATCCAGAAGGTCACCACCGCGCTGCTGGCCCACCCCGACGTCAACGTGCTCCAGGTGCCGGTCGGCGGCTGGCTCACCTCCGGCCTCTACCAGGCGATCGTCTCCTCGGGTCGCCAGGACCTGACCATCGTGGTGGGCGGCCAGTCCGACGAGTCGGTCATGGACCTGATCCGCAAGGGCTCCGACAACGGCCTCACGCTCGGCGCCATCCCGCAGGCCCAGACCTGGGGCGCGTGGGGTTCGATCGACACCGCGATCCGGGTTCTGGCCGGACAGGACCCGGTCGAGATCGGTGAGCAGATCCAGGCAGTCGACGCTGACCACAACCTGCCCGACTCGGGTCCGTACGACGGCTCGGTGGACTGGAAGTCGGCGTTCCTGACCTCGTGGGGCAAGGCCTGATCGTGGTCTCGACGACAGCGCAGGCGGCGGCCGGGGGCACCTCCCCGGCCGCCCGCCGGCCCGCGTCGGAGGAGATGGCGCTGCGCGTCACGGGCCTGAACAAGAGCTTCGGTTCGGTCCAGGTCCTCACTGACGCCTCGCTCACCGTGCGGCGCGGCACCGTGCACGCCCTGCTAGGCGGGAACGGCTCGGGCAAGAGCACGACCATCAAGATCTTGGCCGGGGTCTACCAGGCCGACTCCGGCGACCTTGAGGTTGGCGGCGAGTCCTACGGCCTCGACGGCTACACCCCGGCGACGGCGGAGCGGGCCGGGCTGCGGTTCGTACACCAGGACCTCGGTCTCTTCGACGACCTCAGCATCGAGGAGAACTTCGCGCTCGACGCTGGCTATCCGCGCAACGCCGCCGGCGGCATCGACTGGAAGAGGCTGCGCCAGCGGGTCACCGAGCTGATCGCGGCGTACGAGATCCAAGGCGGACCGCGCACGCCCGTCAACCACCTGCGCGCCGCCGACCGCACCTTGGTCGCGATCGCGCGCGCCCTGCAGGACGACGAGTCGGGCAACCGCGTGGTTGTGCTCGATGAGCCAACCGCCTCCCTGGGCAAGAAGGAGTCCGAGGAGTTGCTCGGCCACGTGCGTCGCCGGGCCGACCTCGGCCAGACCTTCGTCATCGTCAGTCACCGGCTGCAGGAGGTTCTCTCCGTGGCCCAGGACTTCACCATCTTCCGGGACGGCGTAGTGGTCGGCGAACTCGTCGATGCGCGGCCGACCGAGGACGAGATCGTCGCGATCATGGCCGGCCGTGCCGTCGCGGCCCTGCGGCCCACCGGGTCGATCAGCCATGCCACCGCCCAGTCGGTACTGGAGTTCCGCGGCGTCGGGGGCGGCGCGCTGGACAACGTCGACCTGACCGTGCACCGCGGCGAGATCGTCGGGGTGGCGGGGCTGGCCGGATCCGGCCGCTCGACCCTGTTGTCGATGGCGTTCGGCGCCACCCAACCGACCTCGGGCCAGATGTTCCTACACGGGAAGCCGTTCGCGCCGCGCCGCATCGACGAGGCGATGGAGGCGGGCATCGCGCTGGTCCCCGAGGACCGTGGCCATGAGGCCGCCTTCCCCGATCTGACGACCGCCGAGAACCTTGCGATGAGCGTCCTGCAGCGGCTCTGGCGCCGTGGCCTGATCCGCCGGCGCGAGTCCCGGGCGAACGCCGAGCGGCTGATCGCGAAATTCGGAATCAAGGTCGCCGGGCCCGATGCCCTGTTCAGCTCCATGTCGGGCGGCAACCAGCAGAAGGTCGTCCTGGCCCGCTGGCTTCAGCGCAATCCTCAGGTCATCCTCCTCGACGAGCCGACCCAGGGCGTCGACGTGATGTCCCGCGTCGACATCTACACCGTGATCCGCGAGACCGCGGCGGAGATCGGCGCCTGCGTCCTGATCGCCTCCAGCGATCTCAGCGAGTTGCATGCCCTGTGCGACCGAATCGTCGTCCTCGGTGACGGCCGCGTCAGCCAGGAGGTGGCGGCCAGCGAGGTGAGCGTCGACGACCTCACCGGCCTTGTCCTCAAAGCACCCCAGGCGGGGCACGAGCCGGCCGTGACCGTCTCGGTCGCACCCTCACCAGCAGTGAAGAACACGGAAGGCAGCCCGACATGACCGAGACCTCGCATGTGCAGTCGGTGCCCGAACAGCAGAGCACGTCGGGTCAGACCTCGCCGCAGCCGAACCCGCGCCGCGGTGCCCGCGCGATCTCCTTCGGCGCCCGCGACCTGGTCCGCTTCCTAGAGAACTACGCGCTGGTTCTGATCACCATCGCGGTGGCGATCTTCTTCGCGGTGACGCCCCCGGCCAACGTCGCCTTCCCGACGATCAACAACGTCAACGTCGTGCTGGGCAACAACGCCGTCGTACTGCTGCTCGCGCTGGCCGCGCTGTTCCCGCTGGTCTGCGGCTTCTTCGACTTCTCACTCGGTTCGACGGCGGTCTTCGCCTCGGTGTTGTGCGCCGGGCTGCAGACCAAGTCCGGCCTGCCGCTGATCGTGGCGATCATCATCCCGCTGCTGATCTCGGTCGGGATCGGTCTGCTCAACGGGCTGTTCGTGACCAGGTTCAAGATGAGCCCGTTCGTGACCACGTTGGGCATGGCGACGCTGTTCTCGGGCGTCACGATCTGGTACTGCAACGGTCGCACCTTCGTGCTCGACGGCTCCTCGGCACTGATCTCGTTCGGCTCCTCGCGCTGGTTCGACCTACCCGCAGTCTTCTTCGTGGTGCTGATCGTGGCGGCGGTGATTTGGTACTTCTTCCGGCACACACCGTACGGCCGCTCGCTCTACGCGATCGGCTCCAACGCCACCAGCGCGCGCTTGGTCGGTGTGCCGGTGGACCGCAACGTCTGGACCGCCTTCGTGGTCTCGGCGCTGATCTCCGGCCTCGCCGGGGTCCTCCTGCTCGGTCGCCAGGGCAGCGCGACGGCGGTGGACGGCGGCTCCCTGCTCTTCCCGGCACTGGCCGCGGTCTTCCTCGGCGCGACGGCGATCACACCAGGCTTCTTCAACGTGGTCGGCACCGTGATCAGCGCCGTCTTCGTCTCGATCTCGGTCAGCGGACTGACCCTGATGGGGGCCAGCGGGTGGGCCACGAACGTCTTCAACGGCGGCGCGCTGCTGCTCGCGGTCGGGCTCTCGACCTACCTCGGCCGTCGCAGACTCAGCGGCAAGGACTGATACCAGACATCGTGTGGATCCGCGTTCCGCCGGGTCCGTGCCGGACCTAGGGTGACAGCGGCGGACAACCCGCGCGCAGCCGGTTCACATCTCGTCGGGTCGCTGCGGGCGTCCCTTCACCTCAACAGAAACAACACCTAGGAGAGCACTCATGGCCTACGTCGTCAGCGCCGTCTGGACCGCCAACCCGGGTCAGGAAGGTGTCGTTCTCGACGCGATCGAGAAGCTCGGCCCACCGTCGCGCCAGGAGCCGGGGAACCGCTTCTACCAGGCCTACCAGGACCCGGCCGAGCCGCTGATCTTCCGCCTCTTCGAGATCTACGACGACGAAGCCGCCTACGCCGCGCACGGTGCGTCGGAGCACTTCAAGGAGTTTGCTCTGGAGCAGGCGATCCCGATGCTCGCCGACCGCGAGCGGGCGTTCTACGAGACGATCGGCTGAGCTGGTATGCGACTGGCCGCGTTCCGGCGCCGCGACGACCCCGACGGGGCTCGTCGGGTGGGCCTCGTCGTCGGTGACGACTCGAGTGACGGACTCGGCAGGTGGATCCACCCGTTCCCAGACGACACCGATCTGGTCGAGCTGCTGGCGGCCGATCCGGCCGAACGCGAGGCCCTGGCCGACCTCGCCGCCCAGGGCGACGGATTGCGCCTCGCGGCCGTCATTCTGCTGCCGCCGGTCTACCCGGTGGCGATGCGCGACTTCCTCACCTTCGAGGCCCACGTCGACGGGATGGAACGCGGCCACGGCAACCCCGGCCCGCCGGCCGAGTGGTACGACGCGCCGGTCTTCCTCTTCATGGCACCGCATGCCGTGACCGGGCCCTACGACGACATCGCCATGCCACCGGACACCGAGCGGTTCGACTTCGAACTCGAGATCGCCGCGATCGTGTGCCGCGACGTCTGCGACGCGACTCCGGAACAGGCGCTGGCCGCGATCGGTGGCTACTGCGTGATGAACGACTGGTCGGCACGCGACGTCCAAAGCAAGGAGATGACGCTCAAGCTCGGGCCGTCCAAGGGCAAGGACTTCGCCACCACCATCGGCCCGTGGGTGGTCACCCCCGACGAGCTCGACGACTGCCGCGACGAAGACGGCTTCCTCGACCTGAAGATGACCGTCAAGGTCAACGACGAGCCGGTCGGAGCCGACCGATCGGCCCACATGGGCTGGTCTTTCGAGCAGTTGGTCTCGCACGCGTCCCGGGCGTCGTGGGTCAAGGCCGGCGAGGTGCTCGCCTCCGGCACCTGCTCCGGCGGCTCCCTCGCCGAGGCCTGGGGACGCAATGGCTCGCTGACCCCGCCGCCCCTCCAGGTCGGTGACGTCGTCGAGATGACCATCGAGCGGCTCGGCACGATCCGCAACCGGATCGTCGAGACCGGCGACGTGGTCGCCCCCGTCGCCCCGGCCCGTCGGCGCACGGCTGTCGGTGGGCGACTGGGGGCCTCCGCATGAGGAAGGGCGTCCAGTGAGCTTCGTGACAACCCACAATCCCGCGACCGGCGGGGTGCTCGCGTCGTACGACGCACACGACGAGGTCGCCGTCGAGCACGCTCTCGCGGAGACCCACGCGGCCTCGCATGCGTGGGCCGCGACCCCGCTCAGCGAGCGACTCGCCCTGCTCCGCGTTGTCGGCAAGCTGCTCACCGAACGGCGTGAGGAGTATGCCGCGCTGATCACCGCCGAGATGGGCAAGCCGGTCGCCGAGGCACTCGGGGAGATCGACAAGTGCGCCTGGAACTGCGACGTGGTCGCGAACCTCGCCGACGACTGGCTCGCCGACCATCCGATCGAGTCGAGCGCGTCCCGATCCTGGCTGGCCTACGAGCCCATCGGCGTCATCTTCGCCGTGATGCCCTGGAACTTTCCCTTCTGGCAGGTGCTCCGCTTCGCCTGTGCGGCACTGGCCGCCGGCAACGCCGCACTGCTCAAGCACAGCCCTGAGGTCACCGGCTGCGCACTGGCGATCGAAGAACTGTTCGGCGACGCCGGTGCGCCCCCTGGCCTGTTCCGTTCGCTCGTCGTCGCTGCCGAGGACGTCCCAGCAGTCTCCCGTCGAGTCGTCGAGGACGATCGGGTCGCCGCGGTCACACTGACCGGCAGCGAGCGGGCCGGTTCGGCGATTGCCGCGACCGCCGGGGCGGCAATCAAGAAGTCCGTGCTCGAGCTCGGCGGCTCCGACCCGTTCGTGGTGCTGGCCGACGCCGACGTCACCGACGCAGCCGCCACGGCGGTCAGGGCGCGGTTCAACAACACCGGTCAGAGCTGCGTGTGCGCCAAGCGATTCATCGTCCACCAGGACGTGGCCGAGGAGTTCCTCGATCGCTTCGTCGAGGGCGTGGCCCAGCTGCGGGTCGGCGACCCCAGCGATCCGGCGACCACGATCGGCCCGATGGCGCGCCTGGATCTGCGAGACGCGATCCTCCGCCAGGTCGAGGCGTCGATCGCACAAGGTGCCCGACTGGTCGTCGGTGGTCACGCGATCGACGCGCCCGGCTGCTACCTGGAGCCGACCGTACTGGTCGATATCGAACCCGATATGACCGCCTTCGTCGAAGAGACCTTCGGCCCGGTCGCTGCGGTCAGCCGAGCCCGCGACGACGAGCACGCGATCGAGCTGGCCAACGGCACCCCGTTCGGGCTGGGCGCCTCTGTCTGGGGCGAGACCGAGCACGCCATCACCGTGGGTCGCCGGATCCGCTCCGGTGCGCTCTTCGTCAACGCAATGGTGGCTTCCGACCCACGGCTGCCCTTCGGCGGCACCGGCCGCAGCGGCTACGGACGCGAGCTCTCCGCCGAGGGCATCCGCGAGTTCACCAATGCCCGCACGATGGTGGTGGCATAACGATGCACGCCTTCGACCACGTCGGGCTCTCCGTGGCCGACCTCGACGCGATGACCGGGTGGTACGCCACGGTCCTCGGTCTGTCCGTGGAGTTCGAGTTCGAACTGCCGGGCGGGCTCATGCGGGGCGCGATGCTGCACAGTCCCGACGGCTATCGCATCGAGCTGCTGCATCGTCCGGACAGTGTGACCGGCCTCCAAGCCGGCAATCCGCTCGAGGCGGCCGCCACTCGCGGCTTCGGCCACGTCGCCTTCGACGTCCCCGACGTGGACGCGGCCTACCACGCCCTGATCAGCCACGGCGCGTCCGATCGGATGAGCCCTCGACCCTCACCCGAACCAGGGGTCCAGATGGCCTACGTCGCCGACCCCGAGGGCAACCTGATCGAACTGCTCGACCGCGCCGCCGCCAAGGCCGCCGGCCGCTACGGCCACGGGGACGCACACGACCCGGGGAGCACCTCGTGAGCGGGCGTCTTGCCGGGAAGGTCGCGCTGATCACCGGGGTCGGCGGCGGCATGGGCGTCGTCGCGGCCCGTAGGTTCGCGGCCGAAGACGCCAAGGTGGTCGGCTGCGACCTCGACACCGACGGCGCCGCGGCTACCGAGGCGCTGGTGCGGTCGGAGGGCGGAGAGATCACCGTGATGGGCGGGGTCGACCTCGGCGACGCCGACGCGGCCCGTGCGTGGGTCGACGCCGCGGTGGCGACGTACGACGGCATCGACGTGCTCTACAACAACGCCTCTACGCAGCGGTTCGCCCCGATCGAAGAGATGTCGATCGCCGACTGGGATTTCACCATGCGCAACGAGCTCGACCTCGTCTTCTACACCGTGAAGGCGGCGTGGCCGCACCTGAAGAAGCACGGCGGCGGCTCGATCGTCAACGTGGGCTCGATCGCGGCCATGCGTGGGGTGGAGTTCATGGCGCAGAACGCTCACAGCACCGCGAAGGGCGGCGTGATCGCGCTGACCTTGCAGCTGGTCGTGGAGGGCGGACCCTTCGGCATCCGCGCCAACACGATCAGCCCCGGTATGACCGAGACTTCCAACACCGCGACGCTGCTGGCCGATCCTCCGGAGCGGATGCGCACGGTCGTGCTCGACCGGATCCCGCTGGGCCGCCACGGCCAGCCGGAGGACGTCGTCAACGCAGCGGTCTTCCTCGCCTCCGACGAGTCCTCGTGGGTCAGCGGCACCAACATCGTCGTCGACGGCGGCGCGTCCGTCCTCGGCTAGGCACCCAGGCAAGGGAGAAGGAACATGAACGAATCCAGCGAGTACAACGGACACCTCAACGAGCACGGCATCACTCATCTGCGCCACGTCGACCTGGCAGTGCCGGACTACGAAGTCCAGCGCGGCTTCTACCGCGACACCTGGGGGCTGACCGAGCAGGGAACCGATGGCGACATCACCTACTTCGCCGCCGAGGGCTCGCCGGAGCACTACATCGTCCGGCTGCGCAAGTCGGCTGAGAAGCGCCTCGACCTGATCTCCTTCGGCGCGCAGAGCGCCCCAGCGGTCGACCAGCTCGCCCAGAAGCTCGGCAGCCAGGGCGTGCAGCTGATCGGCGAGCCCGACAAGCTGCAGACCGCGGGCGGCGGCTACGGCTTCCGCTTCTTCGATATCGACGGCCGCACGATCGAGATCAGCTCCGATGTCGAGACCCGACGGCACCGCGAGATCGAGGAGGGCGAGTCGATCCCGGTGCGTCTCTCGCACGCGGTGATGAACTCCGACGATCCCAACAAGACTCGCGACTTCTACGCCAATGTCCTCGGCTTCAAGCTCTCCGACACGCTCTGGGGCGAGCACATGGGCGAGATGATGCACTTCCTGCGGTGCAACGACTGGCATCACAGCCTCGCGATCGCCCGCGGTCCGCACACCTCGGTTCACCACGTCTCCTTCGAGCTGCGCGGCCTCGACGAATACCTCTACGGCACCGGCCGCGTGATGCGCGCGGGCATCAAGAAGATCTGGGGTCCGGGGCGCCACCACGCGGGCAACAACACCTTCACCTATTTCCTCGACCCCAGCGGAAACACGATGGAGTACACCACCGAGCTCGAGCGACTCACCACCGACGAGTGGCACCCCTCGGTCTACGACATCGCCGACCCCAACACCCAGGATCTGTGGGGAATCGCGGACCCCATGTCGGAGTTCATCGCGCGTGACTCCTTCAACGACCCCGACCAGGGCGTCTTCGTCCCGCCCCCGGTCTGACATGGTTGGTCTTGCCGGCAAGGTCGTCGTCGTGACAGGTGCGGCACGTGGCCAGGGGGCAGCAGAGGTCCGCGCACTAGCGGGGGCCGGGGCGACGGTGATCGCGACCGACGTCTTGCCCTTCGAGCAGCTCAAGGAGGAGGGGCCGGGACGGGACGGAGCATCGGGCATCGTGGTCGAGCGCTACCTCGACGTCACCGATGCCGAGGGGTGGACCGAACTCGCCTCGTGGCTCGCTGGCGCCTATCCCGCCGTGCACGGCCTGGTCAACAACGCCGGAGTCGCCGCCCGCGAGCGGCTGCCGCACGTGAGCCTCGACGCATGGGACCGCACCTTCGCCATCAACGTCACCGGGCCGATGCTCGGCATCCAGACGCTGGTGCCGCTGATGCCGTCGGGCTCCTCGATCGTCAACATCTGTTCGGTTGCGGCAGTCTCCGGTCACGCCGCTGCGGCCTACACCGCGTCGAAGTGGGCGCTGCGCGGCCTGACCAGGTCGGCCTCCCTCGAGCTCGGGTCGACCCGGGGCATCCGGGTCAACGCGGTCATGCCCGGCCTGGTGGACACGCCGCTGATGGAGTCCGCGCCGGAAGCATTCTTCTCCGCTGCACTGGCCGAGATCCCGCTCGGCCGGGTCGGGCTGCCGGCCGACATAGCACCGACGGTCGTCTTCTTGATCTCCGACGACGGCGCCTATTACAACGGCGCCGAGCTGGTGATCGACGGCGGCCTGTCCGCCCACGTGAGTCACAAGCGGATCGCGGACGCCACCCGGCCCCCGGAGCTCTCGGAATGAGATTCGCGACCCTGCGCCAGGGTGCAGCAGTGGTCGACTCCGAGGGGTGGTGCGACGCGCCACGATCGTCAACGCCGACGAGCTCGCGCCGTACGCCGCCACCGCCGCGCTCCGGCGACGTGGTGACCATGGAGGTCGAGGGGATCGCAACCCTGACCGGATCGGTGGCCTAGACGGTATGACGTGACCCTCTCGCGGCCGGGCGGGATCGGGCACGAGCTTCGCTGGCCTGGATTGCCGATACCTCCCATCACCGGAGGCTGGTTCCTCAACCGAGGTGACGACCGGCACAGTGGCTGTCATGTTCGAGTACTTCACCGGCCCCAAGTACGTCTGGAACCTCGGCGTCTGCGCGACGCTCAACAATGGCGGTGCCATCGACGAGGTGGACCGCGCCTGCCGGCCTGCGCGCGAGGCCGCTGACGTGGACTCGGGCAGCAAGGTCTTCATGCAGTCCTGGAAGGCGATCGCCGACCAGGTCGCCGAGCAGGCCCGTGCGTCCGAGGCGGCCGGTCACCTGCGCACGGCAGGCCAGCAGTGGTACCGCTCGGGCCTGTACGTCTGCCAGGCCGAGCGGATGCTCTCCAACACCGACCCCGGCCGCCGGGCGTTCTACCAGCAGGCCCTGGACGCCTTCGCGAAGGTCTTCGAGGTCGCCGACCCCGCCACGTCGCGGGTCGAGGTGCCGTTCGAGGACACCACGTTGCCGGCGTACTTCTCCAATGCCTCGAAGGACGGCGAGCCGGTGCCGTGCGTGATCATGTGGAACGGCCTGGACTCCACCAAGGAGCACATGTACACCTCGGGCTGGGCGCAGGAGATGCGAGAGCGCGGCATCTCGGTGCTGATGATCGACAACCCTGGCTCCGGTGAGGCGCTCCGATTCCAAGACCTCAAGGCGCGCATCGAGTCCGAGGACTGGGCCCAAGCCCAGGTCGACTATCTCGAGTCCCGCTCCGACGTCGACGGCGACCAGATCGGCCTGGTCGGCTGGTCGCTCGGCGGCTACTACGTGCCACGTGCCGCTGCGTTCGAGAAGCGGATCAAGTTCGTCGCCGTGTGGGGCGCCAACCACAACTGGGGTGAGGTGCAGAGGAAGCGGCTCCAGCGCGAGGGCGAGAACCCGGTGCCGCACTACTGGGAGCACGTGCTCTGGGTGTGGGGCTTCGACGACGTCGAGAAGTTCATCGAGTACGCCGAGGGCATCGACCTGGACGGGATCGTCGAGAAGATCACCGTCCCGTTCCTGATCGCACACGGCGCGAACGACCGTCAGATCTCGGTCGACTACGCCCACCAGTCCTACGACCAGGCGGTCAACAGCCCCAAGCGCGAGTTGCGGATCTTCACCATCGACGAGGGTGCTGCCGAGCACGTCGGTCTCGACCACATGCCCCACATCAACGCCTACATCGCCGACTGGGTCGAAGACACCCTCGCCGAACTCGACACCTGATCCCCATGCCGGTGGAGTTGTTCACGACCGGCACGACCGGGTCGGGTCAGCCTTCGGTCATCGAGGGTCGAGCATGTGATCAGGAGCGGGCTGGTCAGCGAGCCGACCAGTCCGAGCGTGACGACAGACCTCATCGGCAGCGCCTTCCTCGCGAGGCCGTGATTCCTGATCTTCCATCGTGGCTTCGAAGTCCGGTGCGGGCATCGTGGAAACCCCGCAAACGCGGTCATCGGCCGACATGACCGCGGGAAACCCACGATCTCTGGGAATGCGTGTGGGACGTCTCGGCCGTCGCGCAGCAGGCCACCGGCTTCCCCAACACGTTCTGACGGCATCGAATCGGTGGATACTGCTGGAGTGTGGCAGGAAGCCGCCGATGTTCTGGACCTCGGCTTGTTGCTCGCAGTCGGACTAGCCGTGACTAGGGTCTCGGCGACTAGGCCTCGTCGCGGACAGCGGCACGACGCATGAACTCCCACACCAGGCCGTGAGCGATGACGACGAGCAAGATCAGCAGGAGTGCGACCGCTTGGATCGGGGCGAGGCCGAGGGGTGACACCAGCTCCGGCGCAAGGCCGATCAGGGCCACCATTCCATAGAGCACGGCAGCCACCGCCTGGTAGGGCGCGGCGCCCTCCTCCGCGGTGAGCGAGAACAGCCTGATCGCGGACACCGCTCCGACCACCGAGATGACCAGGAAGCTCACCCGCCAGACCGCGGCGCTATCGGAGCCACCAACCTGGGCGAACAGACCCATCAGCGCGGGCAGCAAGAAGGCGAGATACACGCCACCGACGGCCCGCCGTAGAGCGTCGTCTCGCAGCCACTGCGGATGACCCTGGACGACGTTCCACCACAGGCCCACCAAGGTGAAGCAGGTCGCCGAGAAGAGTCCGTAGAACGCGCTGATGTCCATGGGCAGCCCCGATCGCTCCGGACAACCTAGCGTCACGACCGTCTGCCGCGGAGTTGTGACGTCTCCTGCGCCCCTATGGGTGCTCAGTGCCCGGTCTACCAGACACTCACCCCCCACAACCACGCACCAGACGGGTCCGAGCACCCATAGACCCGCGCCAGACGGGCACTAGGCCCCACAACGGCGCGGGAGATGGGCACCGGCTGGGTGAGGGGTTGCCGTTTGGGCCCAAACCGCAACCCCGGACCGAGCGGGATGCAGTTTGCGCCCAATCGATGACCCTCCCCGGCCCGGACCGGCACCTCTGGTCACAGTAGTCACACGAGTCGCTGCTACCGCCAGCCGACCAGCAACCCGGACAACGACCCCGGACCACCGACCCACCTCTCCGCGTCGGAGCCCTGTCGATCGGCACCACAAGCCACCAGCAGCCCCAAAGCCCAAGCGGAGCGCCCACCCCACCGATCGAGACCTGAGCCGCCTACTCGCGGCGGAGCTTGTCGTCGATCCAGATCATGGCCGAGCCCACCAGGCCGGCGACGTCGTGGACCAGGCGGCCGAGGGCGTCCTGGGTGCGTCGGAAGGCGTCGCTGTACGACGACGCCGCCTCCTGCGCCGCGAGAGAGAGGCCCGCGGTGGCATCGTCCTCTCGATGCGGATAGTCCCCACCGAGGATGGTGGTGTACTCCCCGGAGTCGACCCAGGTGCGCAGCTCCCGCGCTCGCACCACTGCGAACGGATGGGAACGGGTCTCGGTCATCATCAGCTTGAGCACCGAGTCCCGCAGGTCCTCGGTCTCGGTGTACTCCGTGCCCTGCTCGAGGAACGAGGTGATGTCGAGGCTCTCCAGGTGACCTCCGCTGGCCAGCTTCATGTGCACCCGCGTCGCCACCGCGGGATCCTGCGCGGCCAACAGGCCGGCTCGATCGGCGGACAGTTCGGATTTGCGCGACCACTCCATCAGTGCGGCCGTGATCACCCGGAGGCCGACGGCACCACCGGGCACGCTGGTCAGCACTCCGCTCAGTGCCAGCAGCCTGATCAGCAAGGTGCGATAGACGGCGTGCCCGCTCAGCGCGTGCCCCAGCTCGTGGCCGACGACGAACCGGAGCTCGTCCTCGTCGAGCAGGTCGACCAAGGCCGAGTTGAGGCAGATGATCGGGCGGGACATGCCGACCGTCATCGAGTTGAGGACCGGGTCGGCGATGACGTACATCTCCGGCAGCGTTGCGGCGTCAAGCGCCGAGCCCACCTCGGCCAGCGTGCGATGGAGCTCAGGGAACTGCCGCTCGCTCACCCGCACCGCCGAGCCCAAGAAGAGCAGCCGCACCTGGCGCTCGTCGAGCAGGGAGTTGAACGCCTTCAACAGCGAGTCGAACCCCTTGAGCTTGCGCAGCGCGACCAACGCACCGCGATCCGCCGGGTGCTCCCAGGCTCGCGAACTGATCCCGGGCAGTGCCACCCGCCCCCGTGCCGGCTTCTTCGTCGCCATGCCGCCATCGTCGCATCGACTGCACCGCGCTGTCCTGGGGATGGCAGCCGCACACGACGAGCAGACGGCGATCCCCGCACTCAGCCTTCGGTCATCGGGATCCGCACGCCCCGCTCCTGGGCAACCTCGGCGGCGCGGTCGTAGCCGGCGTCGACGTGGCGGATGACACCCATGCCCGGGTCGTTGGTGAGGACTCGCTCGATCTTGGCGGCAGCAAGGTCGGTGCCGTCGGCGACGCAGACCTGGCCCGCGTGAATCGACCGACCCATGCCGACGCCGCCGCCGTGGTGGACGGAGACCCAGGTGGCGCCGGAGGCGGTGTTGACCAAGGCATTGAGCAGCGCCCAGTCCGCGATCGCGTCGGAGCCGTCGAGCATCCCCTCGGTCTCGCGGTAGGGCGAGGCGACCGAGCCGCAGTCGAGGTGGTCGCGGCCGATCACGATCGGGGCGGACAGCTCACCGGAGGCCACCATCTCGTTGAAGCGCAGACCGGCGAGGTGGCGCTCGCCGTACCCCAGCCAGCAGATCCGCGCCGGCAGGCCCTGGAACTCCACCCGCTCGCCGGCCATGGTGATCCAGTTGTGAAGTCGCTCGTTGGCTCTGCTCTTCTCTTTGGGGAACAGCTCCAAGATGGCGCGGTCGGTGGCAGCAATGTCGGCGGGGTCGCCCGACAGCGCGGCCCAGCGAAACGGGCCCTTGCCTTCGCAGAAGAGCGGCCGGATGTAGGCCGGCACGAAGCCGAGGAACTCGAACGCCCGGTCGTAGCCGCCCTTGCGGGCCTCGTCGCGGATCGAGTTGCCGTAGTCGAAGACCTCCGCGCCACGGTCTTGGAACTCGACCATCGCCCGCACGTGCCGGGCCATCGACTCCTGGGCGCGCTTGGTGAAGCCGACCGGGTCCTCGGTCCGCTCCTGCTCCCAGTCCTCGAAGCGGGTGCCGACTGGGAGGTAGAACAAGGGATCGTGCGCGGACGTCTGGTCGGTCACGATGTCGATCGGGGCGTCCCGCTCGAGCAGCTCGGGCACCAGCTCTGCGGCGTTGCCGAGCACGCCGATCGAGAGCGGACGGCGAGCATCGCGCGCCTCCACCGCGAGCGACAGGGCGTGGTCGAGCGAGTCGGCCTGCACGTCGAGGTAGCGGGTCTCCAGCCGGCGCTGGATCCGGTGCTGGTCACACTCGATGCAGATCACCACACCGTCGTTCATCGTCACCGCGAGCGGTTGGGCACCGCCCATCCCGCCGAGGCCGGCGGTCAGTGAGATGGTCCCGGCGAGAGTGCCGTCGAACCTCTTGTCGGCCACCGCGGCGAAGGTCTCGAAGGTGCCCTGCAGGATCCCCTGGGTGCCGATGTAGATCCAGGATCCGGCGGTCATCTGGCCATACATGGTCAGACCGAGATCCTCCAGCCGACGGAACTCCTCCCAGTTGGCCCAGTCGCCGACCAGGTTGGAGTTGGCGATCAGCACCCGCGGCGCCCACTCGTGGGTCCGCATCACACCCACCGGCTTGCCGGACTGGACGAGCATCGTCTCGTCGTCCTTCAGCGTGCGCAACGTGCGCAGCAGGGCGTCGTACGCCTCCCACGACCGCGCCGCCTTGCCGGTGCCGCCGTAGACCACCAGGTCCTCGGGGCGCTCGGCGTTGTCGGGGTCGAGGTTGTTCATCAGCATCCGCATCGGTGCCTCGGTCTGCCACGAGCCGCAGGACAGGTCGGTGCCGTGCGGGGCGTGGATCGGCAGGCGCGGGTTGTCGGTCATGAGAGTTCTCCGATCTCAGCGTGTACGGCGTCCAGGACGGCGCCGGAGCGGACGATCGAGACCGCGGTCTCGATCTCGGGGGACAGGTGACGGTCGGGTCCGGGGCCGGCGATGCCGGCCTCGCGGAGGAGGCGTACGACGGCGGCGGTGCCCGGCGCCGGCGTCAGGGGGGCCCGCAGGTCGAGTGCACGAGCAGCAGTGAGGATCTCGATCGCGATGACCCTGGTGAGTCCGTCGACGGAGCGGCGCAGCTTGCGGGCGGCGTTCCACCCCATCGAGACGTGGTCCTCCTGCATGGCCGAGGACGGGATCGAGTCGACCGAGGCCGGGACGGCCAACCGCTTCAGCTCGGAGACGATGGAAGCCTGGGTGTACTGCGCGATCATGTGGCCGCTGTCCACCCCCGGGTCTCCGGCGAGGAAGGGCGGCAGCCCGTGACTGCGTGCCCTGTCCAAGAATCGGTCGGTCCGGCGCTCGGAGATGGACGCCACGTCGGCGGCGGCGATCGCCAAGAAGTCGAGGACGTAGGCGACCGGTGCGCCGTGGAAGTTGCCGTTGGACTCCAACCGACCCTCGGCCGGCAGCACGACAGGATTGTCGATCACACTGGCCAGCTCGTGGCCGGCGACGACGGCGGCATGGGCGGCGGTGTCGCGGGCGGCGCCGTGCACCTGGGGTGAGCAGCGCAGCGAGTAGGCGTCCTGGACTCGGTTGCAGTCCGGGCCGCGGTGCGAAGCGACCACGCCGGAGCCGCGTAGGAGCAGCATCAGGTTGGCGGCCGAGGCCGCCTGCCCCGGGTGCGGCCGAAGCGCCTGCAGCTCGGGGGCGAAGACCCGGTCGGTGCCGAGTTGCGCCTCGACCGACATGGCGGCGGCGATGTCGGCGGTGCGGAGCAGTAGATCGAGGTCGCGGAGCGCCAGCACGAGCATGCCGAGCATGCCGTCGGTGCCGTTGATCAGCGCCAGCCCCTCCTTGGCGGCCAGCTCCACCGGCTCCAGCCCGGCGGCACGCAACGCCTCCGCGGCCGGCTTCAACTCGCCGGAGGCGTCGCGGACCTCACCCTCGCCGATCAGGGCGAGCGCGCAGTGGGAGAGCGGGGCGAGGTCACCGGAGCAGCCGAGCGAGCCATACTCCCGCACCACCGGGGTGATGCCGGCGGTGAGCAGGTCGGCCATCAGCTGCGCGGTCTGACGTCGTACGCCGGTGTGCCCGGTGGCCAGCGTCGACAGCCGGAGCAGCATCAACGCACGGACCACCTCGCGCTCCACCTCGGGTCCGGAGCCGGCCGCGTGCGAGCGGACCAGGGATCGCTGCAGCTGGGCGCGCAACTCGGTCGGGATATGACGGGTGGCGAGCGCGCCGAATCCGGTGGAGACGCCGTAGGTCGGGGTCTCCCCCTCGGCCAGCTTCTCCACGACCCCGCGGGCCTGGTCGATCGCGTCGAGCGCGGCGGCTGTCAGGGTGACACCGGCACCGTCACGGGCGACCGCGACGACGTCGTCGAACGAGACCGGCCCGGGGCCGACCTGCACGGAGTGAGGAGCTGCCATGTCCTCCATTGCACCGCCTCGCTCCGCTCACACGACAGGGCGCAACCGCGGTCTATGTCTCAGATCCGAGACTGATCTGGAGTGCCGTGCCCGCCCTCGAGGCGCCCCAACGCCGACCCTGATGCCCAGAGGGTGGTCGCGCCCTGGCCCCCGGAGTGCGTCTGAGGATGGAATGGGGACTCATTCATCGAGAGCGGGGTCGTTCATATGTCCAAGAAACCGAAGCCACCCGAGGGCGCCGACGATCTGAGCCCGCGCCTAGCCGCCGACGGTTCCGGCGGACATGACCCCGAGAAGTACAAGAGCGACGGGAAGCTCAAGGCCGCCTACTACGACCACGAGATCGAGCGGCTGCAGGAGCAGTTGGTGCTGCTGCAGTACTGGATCCAGTCCCAGGGCCTGAAGGTGCTGGTGATCTTCGAGGGCCGCGGCTCGGCCGGCAAGGGCGGCGTGATCAAGCGGATCACCGAGCGGACCAGCCCGCGGATCACCAAGGTGGTCGCCCTACCGAAGTCGACCGAGCGACAGAAGACGCAGTGGTACTTCCAGCGGTACGTCGAGCATCTGCCCGCCGCGGGCGAGATGGTCATGTTCGACCGCAGTTGGTACAACCGCTCCAACGTCGAGTGGGTGATGGACTTCTGCACCGGGGAGGAGCACCAGGAGTTCCTGAGATCGTGCCCTGAGTTCGAGCGGATGCTGGTGCGCAGCGGGATCACGCTGATCAAGTACTGGTTCTCGGTGTCCTACGAGGAGCAACGGCGTCGCTTCGAGGCGCGCAACGCCGAGCCGCTGAAGCGCTGGAAGCTCTCTGACATGGACCTTGCCGAGCACGAGCTCTACGTGAAGTACTCCATGGCCAAGGACACCACCTTCCAATACACCGACATCAAGCAGGCGCCCTGGTACGTCGTCCCCTCCGACGACAAGAAGGCAGCCCGTCTCAACTGCATCTCACACCTGCTCAGCCAGTTCGACTACCAAGACGTGGCCCCCGACGTCGTCGAGCTGCCGGTCATGCGCGAGATGCCCTACGTCCGCCCGCCGATGCACGAGCAGACGTTCGTGCCGCAGATCTACTGATCTCCTGCTCTGCTGATCCCGGCGCGGGCCCGGGGTCAGGTCAGGGCGTAGACCCGCTCGGCGTTTTCGCGCGCCACCAGGGCGGCGACCCGCTCGGCATCGGCAGCGGACCAGTCGCCGTCGGCGACCCACTCGCCGAGCACTGCGGCGACGCCGCGCCGCCAGAGCCGGGCGCCGAGCAGGTGCAGCTCGGCAGGACCCCACGCGTCGGAGGAGTAGAGCTGCTTGTAGAAGGGCGCCAGCTCGAAGGACTCTGCGATCACCTGACGCGAGGCGGCGCCGGTGTAGTTGATGCCGAGCCCCACGTCGAAGTAGACGTTGTCGAACACCTGGGCGAGATAGCCCGCTTGCCGGTGGAACGGGTAGTTGTGCAGCAGCATGATCGGCACCCCGGTCGGCTCGACCAGCCGTAGCCAGCCCATCAGCAGGGTCGGGTCGGCGCGGTCGAGGTCCAGGTCGGGATCGCCGTATCCCGAGTGCAGTTGGAGTGGCAGCCCGAGGTCGACCCCACACCACTGCAGATGACGCAGGAGGGCGGGGTCACCGATCCGAGGACGGTCACCGACTCCGAGCGCCGCGTCGGCGCCTGCCTGCACCTGGGCGGTCGACGGCCGCTCGGGCGCGGTGTCGAAGCCGGAGCGGTAGGCCATCACGCTCTTGGTGCCCACCGCGTCCCGGGCGGCCACCGTCTCGGCGAGCACTGCTGGGTAGTCGGCGAGGAAGGCGTCGACTCCTCGGGTGGCCAGCAGATCCTCGGCCACGGTCTCCAGCCGGACGATCTCACGGCTCGTCCCGCTGATCTTCGCCATCTCCGCGGGCCCGAGTACGGCGTCGCCGAGATAGCCGGTCTCGACCAGCCACGTGCCCGTGCCCGACGCGGTGAGCAGCCGGCGGGTGACCTCGGACTCGCCCAGCTCACAGCGGCGCGCCCAGTAGGCCTCCCCCGGCGCATGCACGGGCAGGTCCAGCAACGGTGCGCACCACCGGCGGATCGCTATCCCTACCTGGGAGTCGAAGATCGACCCGACCCCGGGAGCCGTCGGCGCCTCGGTCAGCATCGACTCCCAGGTCGCCCGATCCACCGACTGGCGGAGCGCGCCGTGGACGTGGTGGTCGACCAGGCCGAGGTCGTCGATGCTCTCACCGAGAGGACCTGGAGTCGGTGTCGCCATCCTCACCTCACCAGCCCGCGAACTCCGCCACGGCGGCAGGGTCGACCTGGTCGGCCTCGCGGATGGCCTGCTCCAGGATCGTCACCGCACGATCGACCTCCTCGTCGGTGATCACCAGCGGCGGCGTCACCTCCAACACGTTGCCCCCCACGTAGTACACCACCGCGCCGAGCTGCCAGGCCCGATAGACGACGCGGGCAGCCAGGTCGGGCGCGCGGTCACGGGTCTCTCGTGAGCCGACCAGGTCGACGCCGATCACCAGGCCCCGGCCACGGATGTCCCCGACCACATCGAGGTCGGCGGTTGCCTCTCGCAGTCCGGCCCTGAGCCTTTCGCCGGCCACCGCCGCACGCTCGGTCAGCCCTTCGGCGTCGATGGTGCGCAGGACTGCCCTGGCCACCGCGGTGCAGTAGGGGTTGCCTGCCGTGGTCAACAGGGCACTGGCGCCGGGCTCGTCGAGCACGGCGGCCGGACCGACCGCCGCAGAGATGGGCAGGCCGGCCCCCAGCGCCTTGCCGAAGGTCACCACATCGGGCGCGAGGCCGTCATGGTCGAACGCGTGATAGGTGCCCGAGCGGCCCAACCCGACCTTCACCTCGTCGCAGATCAACAGCGTCCCGGCGGCCGCGCACGCCGCCGAGATCTCGGTCAGGAAGCCGTCGGGCGGGACGATCAGCCCACCATCGCTGAGGATGGGCTCGACGATGACACACGCCACGTCCCCGGCGGCCAGGTGGCTGCGCAGGGTCGCCAGCTCGACCTCGTAGGTGTCGGGGGAGCGGTAGGGATCGGGGTACGGCGTGAAGGTGACCGCCGTATCCGTCTCGACGTTGCCCGACTGGACATGCACTCCGGAGGCGCGCATCGCCACACCGACGCCACCGTGATAGCTGTGCTCGAACGCCAGCACTCGCGGTCGGCCGGTGGCATGACGCGCCGCCCGAATGGCGACATCGTTGGCATCAGACCCGCAGTGCCCGAAGTAGACGCGTCGCTCGCCCGACCCCGGCACCCGGTCGAGGAGCTCCTCGGCCAGTGCCACCCCGTCGGGATGGATCGCCGACAGGGCTGCCGCGCCCGGCGGCGCCTGTGCGGCCCGGGCGAGCGCCTCTCGGACCACAACATGGCCATGGCCGAGCGCGCAGGCGGTCCACGTGGCCGAGAGGTCGAGCAGCCGACGCCCACCCGGCTCGATCAGCTCGCATCCCTCTCCGGCTTCCACCACCAGCGGGAAGAAGCGCAGCTTCTCCACTCCGGCGATCACCCGGTCCCGGCTCAGCAGGTCGTTCATCTATGCCCCCAACCCTCGATCGCGGGATCGCTTCACCGTCTGCCTGCCAGCGCTATCCGGCCAGCTCGGAGTGTCCCTCGTCGGCCGCATCGAGCTCGCGGGCCAACGAGGCGCCGATGCGCGTCGTGAGGCCCTGTGCGGTCGTCGCGATGATGCCGCCGACGACTACCCACGCGATGGCGACGTACGCCGGCGCGAAGCCGGAGGCGTCCTTGACGTTGTAGAAGATCACGATGAGGATCAGCACCGCTCCCACCCCGGGGACGATCAGCTCGGCCGGACGGACCGAGATGAGGCCCCTGCGGTCGGCAGCGAAGACGGCGATCTCCACCAACAGGTAGGCGAACAGCAGGCACACGCTGCCGACCACGGCGAAGAAGAAGTAGGAGTCGATCGCGGCGTCGCCGGTGCCCATGTCCGGCCACCCGGTGAGCCACGAGACCAGGTTGACCAGGATGCCCACGGCCGACAGGATCCACACGGCGTTGCGGGGCGCGTGGTGGACGGCGTCCACCTCGGACAGCATCTTCGGTCCGAAGCCGTCCCGCGCCAAGGCCATCATCAGCCGGGCCGCGGCCGCCACCGACGACAGGTTGGAGGCGAACGCGCTCAGCACCGCGGTGACGATCAGCAGCGTGCCGAACCACCCCGCGATGTAGTTGTCTCCCAGGTCGCCCAGCGTGTTACCGGACCCTTGGAAGGCGGCCAGGCCCTCCGCGTCGGTGCCGAAGCCGATGGTCTGGGCGAACATGACGACCACGAACAGCACGCCGGTGATGAGCACCGATCCGAACAGCGCCCGCGGAATGTTGCGGCGGGGGTCGTCGGTCTCCTCACCGAGCGAGGCGCAGCCTTCGAAACCGGCCCAGGACAAGAACGCCGCTACCACTGCGGCGAGGACGGAGTTCACGCTGACGCCCTTCGGGCTGAACACCGAGAGGTCGAAGCCGGTCGAGTCCGCGCCACCGTGGCCGAAGATCACCACGATCAGGATCAACATGCCCGCGATGCCGATCCCCTCGACGGCCAGCAGCAACCGGGAGATCTGCGAGGTGTCCCTGGTGTTCAGATAGGCGTTGACCACCAGGCAGACCAGGGCCGAGATGCCGAAGCCGATCGCACCCGCCGACCAGTGCCCGAGCAGTGCGTTGACGAACGCGCCGAACACGGCGGCGGTGCAGATCAAGAAGAAGGAGTAGGTGCCCAGCAGCGCGAAACCGGCAACGAAACCGGCCCGGGGGCCGATGGTCGCGCCGACCAGGGCGTACGCCGACCCGGCGTGGTTGTAGCGCTGGGTGAGCTTGATGAACCCGTAGGCCACCATGGACACCCCGATGAAGCCGAGCAGGAAGACCAGGGGCACCGACTTCCCGACCGTGCCGACGATCCCTTGCCCGTTGCCTGACATCGCCAGGGTGGGTCCCATCAGGCCCAGAGATAGCGCGAGCGCCTCCCAGAGCTTCAGCTTTCGCTTGGTCATCTGTGTCTCTCCTCGCGCTGGTGGTCGCGTCGGTCGATGGGGGGCTGGCTGGGCTTCGGCCCGGGCCGGGGCTCAGCCGGACCAGGCGAACCGGGTCGCCTGGTGTGCGTCCTGGCCGTCGTAGGCCGAGGCTTCGTGGCGTCGTACGGCAAGCACGGCTGCGTGGAGGTGGTCGCCGAGGACCTCACCGACGACCGGGTCGGCCTCGAAGGCAGCCAGTCGGGCCTCGGAGGTGTGCGGCAACGGGACCACGCGGCCCGCTGTCCGCTCGTCGTCACTGAGCAGGGCCGGGTCGTCGACGACCGCGGGCGGCGGCACCATGGCGTGCTCGATCCCGTGCCGCGCCAATCCGAGCACCAGACCGGTGGCCAGCCAGGTGTTGGCCCCCGCGTCGACGCACTTCACCTCGACGTTGGCGCCATGCGGGTTGCCGTTGTTGGCGATCAGGATGCGGACCGCTGCCTCGCGGTTCTCCACTCCCCAGGCGGCCCACGCTCCGGACCAGTGCCCCGGCTGCATCCGCTCGTCGGAAGCGACCGTGCCGGCCATGATCGCGATGGTGCCCGGCAGGTGCTCGACGATGCCGGCGATCGCGGCCGCCGCCTCGGGATGCATCTGGTCGGTGCCGGGAACGTCTGTGCCCGGTCCACCGCTCAGCAGTGGTACGCCGTCCTTGGTGAACGACACGTGCAGGTGGGCTCCGTTGCCCGCCCCGCCGGCGAAGGGCATCGGGGAGAACGACACGAGCAGACCGTGCTGGTGGGCGACCCGCCCGATGACCGTCCGAGCCAGCAGCACGTTGTCGGCCGAGGTGATCGGGTCTCGGGGTGGCAGCGAGATCTCGAACTGGCCGATGCCGTACTCACTGTGGATCTGTTCGAGTGGGATGCCGACAGCGTCCAGCGCCTCGCAGACCTCTGCTGCGAATCCGGCTGAGCTGGAAGTAGGGCGCCGCGCCGTAGCAGGTCCAGCCGTGCTCGGTGCCGAGCAGGTGACCGGCGGTGTCGGTCAGGGTGAACTCCATCTCGTGACCGACCATCGCCTCGATGCCGAGCTCCGCCAGCCCCGTGACCTGCCGCCGAACCACGTCGCGCCAGCAGTAGGGTGACCGGTCGCCGTCCTGGTCGAGAACATCGGCGACCGCCCACCCGAAGCCGCCCGGCAAGACGACGGCGGTGTCCAGGTCGACCGCCAGCCGGAGGTCACCGACCACACCGAGGGTCGGGGTCATCGCCACCGCGTTGTCGACGCAGAACACCGGCCAGGTCAGTGAGGCACCCATGCCGCTGCGCGCGAAGGACTCGATCCGAGCCGACGGCACCGTCTTCGATCGCAGCACCCCGCCGGTGTCGCTGATCACTCCGGTCAAGGTCCGTAGGCCGGCCTGGCGCAGGGTATCCGCGCGGTCCCGGCGTGCCGCCTCGTCCATCAAGCACTCCTTGACGCAGTTGTTTCAGATACACAGGAGAGAGGGTTCCCACGTAAGAATCGTTACAGTGGCACAATGCCATCGGTTTGTCACGGGTCGATGAACACGAGCACCTCGGTTGGTTACACGCTGGTTGGTGACACGTTGGTTGGTGACACCTCGACAAACGCCATCCGCCGACTTGCCGCGGTCGCTGGGGAGAGAAGCGGCGCTCCCGCGCTGCTAGAGAAGGTGTGGTGATGTGCAGGTTGCTGGGCTACGTGGCCGAACGTCCCGCATCGGTGACCGATCTGCTCGGCACGGCCTATGCCGCTGACTTCGCCGCGCTCACCCGCGTCCACGGCGACGGATGGGGAATGGCGTGGCGCGGGGCCGACGGCCGGATCGCCACCGAACGCGCCCCGCAGTCGGCGGCCAGCGACCCCGACTACCACCGACTAGTCGAAGCCGAGCTCGCCCAGATCGGCCTGGTGCACCTGCGCTGGGCCACCGACGGGCTCGAGGTAGGTCTGGAGAACACCCACCCGTTCAGCGACGGCGAGCTGGCCCTTGCCCACAACGGCAGCATCAGCCCGATCGCACGGATCGACGGCCTGCTCACCCCGGCCTCACGCGAGCACCTGCGCGGCGACACCGACAGCGAGCGGTACTTCCAGTTCCTGCGCCAGAGCGTCGCCGAGGCAACCGACACCGATGCCGGCGTGCGGAGCGGGATCTCGATCCTCGCCGACGCTTTCCCCGCAGCGAGCCTCAACGCGATCCTGCTCGCCCCTGATGCGATGTACGTCGTCCACGTCAACAGCGGGGCCCGTGCACCGATTGACGACCTCCGCATCCTGCTGCGCGACGAGCCACCCCCCGCTGGTCACGCGACCGCATACTTCGAGATGGCCTACCGGGTCACCCCGACCAGCGTGGTGGTGGCCTCCAGCGGACTCGTGGGCAGCGACTGGCAACCGGTTCCGCCCGACAGCGTGATCCGGATCGGTCGATGCGATCGCGAGGTGTCTGCGCTGTGGCAGCGATCGGGGCACGAGGCGCCTGCAGGACGACCGTCGTCGGCCACTCGATGACACGGCCAACCCAGCCCCACCCACCCGAGCGAGCCGGCCTCGCCTCCCGGTTGAGAGCCAACCTGGGTGGGCTATCCGCGGGGGAACGGAAGGTCGCGCGGGCTCTGCTGACCGACTTTCCGGTCGCCGCGCTCGGGTCGGCGGCCGATCTCGCCGCCACGGCAGGGGTGAGCGCGCCCACGGTGGTCCGATGCGCACGACGGCTCGGCTTCTCCGGCTACGCCGACCTGCAGAACGCCGTACTCTCCGAGCTCAGCGAGCGGGCCGCGTCTCCGTCCTCCCAGTTCGACCACCGACCCAGCAGCAACTGGCTGGGCGACGGCCTGGACGCCATCGCCTCCGGGGTCTCCGCGCTCGCCGAGATCCCGTCCGAGGAGTTCGAGACCGCGGCTGGGCTGTTGGCCGACACCCGCTACTCGATCGCGGCGTTCGGCGGCCGCTACTCCGGCCTGGTCGCTCGCTACCTGACCTTGCATCTCCAGCAGGTTCGCCCACGGGTCAGGGCCCACGACCCCCAGCTCGGTGCCGTCAGCGAGTTCCTCGACGCCGGCGGGCGCGACGTGTTCGTGGTCTACGACTTCCGGCGCTATCAGCGCTCGACCATCTCGCAGGCAGAACGGGTCGCGGCGGCCGGGGCGAAACTGATCTGCATCACCGACCCGTGGCTCTCACCCGTCGCTGAGCACGCCACCGTGGTGTTGCCGGTCTCGGTGCGCTCGGCCAGCCCCTTCGACTCCTCCGCCGCGGCCTTGGTCCTCTCCGAGCTGCTCGCCGGCGCGGTGCTCCAGCTCACCGGCGAGCGTGCCCGGGAGCGGATGCGCAGATGGGACGCCGCCCAAGAGGCCGACTTCGGCGACGACGCCGACGGCCAATCTCAGTAGGGCAGCAGCTCAGTAGGGCAGCAGCCAAGCGGAGGCGCGGGTGTAGGTCTTCACCGTGACCAGGTCGGAGGAGGAGACGTGCCACTTCGGTGCCCGGAACCTCACACCGAGGACCTTCCCTCGGGCGTGAGTCTGGGTGCGGACCGTCCTCACGGTGCGAGTCTGACCGTCCTCGGAGTAGACCCAGGCCCTGGTGCGGTCGCCCACGGCACGCCCCCTGAGCAGGACACTTCCCGAGGTGACCCGATCGGCCTCGTCGGTCACCGTCACCGGGCCACGCACCACGAGCCGACGGATCTTCTGCTTGGTCTGGACCCGGATCATCGGAACGCCGTCGTCGTCCGTGACGCTGGCGAGCCGGCGAATGGACTCCGGCGTGCAGGTCCACTCCGACCCGGAGTCCGCGAAGCTCGGCTGCACGCCGTCCGGGCAGGTCCAGTCCGCGGCAACCCCGGAGAAGCCGGCTTCACCCACGCTCAACACGACGGTGTGCCAGTTCCCCTGCCGGTCGGCGAACTGTCCTTGCTCCGCGGCAGTGGCCGAGAACAAGGTCACCGTGCCGGATCGGGTCCAGCCTGCCCGCGCGTGCGTCTGGTCCGAGACGGCCTGGGCGGATACGGGCAGCAGCACAACAGCCGCCAGACCGGCGGCGAGGACTGCGGGAACCGAACGCATGGCCTTCTCCTGACAGTGCCCGAGGGTGGTTGTTGCAACTCCTGGCAGGCTATGTACTCCTCCCCCGTGGCGCAGAGGAACCGGCAAACTCGGGGCCCGTGTGTTGCCGACGAGGCGAGACCAGCGATCCTTGGCGGGCAGGGCCGCTAGACCACTGCTGCCCGGACGACCACGCTCGGGGCGAGGTAGCCCCATCGGGGCCGACCCTCGCTCGCCTGAGAACCGACCCGACGGAGGGTGCCGTGCCCGGAACCGGTAGGTCCGGAACCGGTCGGACCAGAGCTGGTAGACCCGCCGGCGTGCGGCTGCTGGTGCCGGCCAAAGCGCTCGACCGGGCGAAGACCCGACTCGCGCTGCCACCGGATGTCCGCCTCCTGGTCGCCCGCGCGCTGGTGGAGCGGACGCTCGCCACGGCCAGCGAGACGGTCGGCCCGGATCGGGTCACCGTGGTGACCGACGGAGCCGACGTACGGCGCCTGGCCGCTCCCCTCGGCGTCGACGTGCTCGACGAGAACGCGGGCGGGCTGAACTCCGCCCTCGACCTCGGGATCGGGCATCTCCGCCGCTTGGATCCGCCGGCCACCTGCGTGGTGCTGGTGAGCGATCTTCCCCTGATCAGCGTCGCGGATCTCGGCGAGGTGTTGACACACCTCGACGCAGCATCGACGCCCCGGCACGTCGCCGACCTGCACGGCAGTGGCACGACCCTGCTGGCCCTGCCGGCCGGGGCGACATTGCCCCTCGGCTTCGGTCCGGGATCGGCCAGACACTTCGCCGAGGCCGGCTCTCGCCTGCTCGACCCGGTGCCGGCCAGCCTGCGTACCGACCTGGACACCCTGGCTGATCTGGCGAACCTGCCCGCCTCGGCGCGAGACGCCATCCTCTCCGGCGGCCCGGGCGACCGAATGGGATGACGCACCCGATCCAGGACGGCCCTCACCTCTCTACGATGCGCTTCATGGGCAGCCACAATCAGGTGCCGGCAGCGACCCGGGCTCTGCGCGTGCTGCGCTTCCTGGCCAGCCAGCCGGACCCGGTGCCGCTGGATCGCGTGATGCGGGCGTGCGACCTGCCCCGCTCCACCGCCTACCACCTGCTCAACGCGATGATCGACGAGGGCTTCGTGGTGCACCTGCCCGACGAGCATCGCTACGGCCTCGGGGTCGCGGCCTTCGATGTCGGCAGCGGCTATGCCCGACAGGGGCCGCTGCAGCGGATCGCGCGTCGACCGCTCGCCGCGCTGGCCGACGAGACCGGGCACAGCGCCCACCTCGCTGTCTTGCATGGACGAGACGTGCTCTACGTGGTCGAGGAGCGCATCGCCGGCCGTCCGCTGCTGGTCACCGAGGTCGGCGTCCGGCTGCCGGCCCACCTCACCGCGAGCGGTCGCGCCATCCTGGCCGCGTTGCCGGCAGCGCAGGTGCGTGCCCTCTACCCCGACGCTGGCGCGTTCGTGGTCCGACACGACGTCGGTCCCCGCAGCCTCTCGGCCCTGCGCACCCTCCTGTCCGACACCCGGCAGCGCGGCTACGCGAGAGAGGACGGCGAGGTCACCCCCGGCTTCGCCAGCGTCGCCGCTGCGGCGTTGGACCACAACCGGCACCCCGTGGCCGGTGTCGCGGTCACCTTCCCCACGGCAAGCGCGCCGGATCCGGCGGCAGCGGCAGACGCCGTGCGACGCACAGCGGCGCAACTCTCCCGCCGCATCGGAGGCGGATCGACCATCAGCGAGACCTAGAGCTTCGCTCGGGCCTGGAGATCCCGCACCGTTGTTTGCCGTGCAGCCCGCACCTGGGAGATTCCTCACCGGCCCTGGTGCTGAATCCGGGCCCGGCATTCCGTATCGTCTGCCGGGTCGGGGCGGTCCCGACTGCTGCGCCGCACGCACCTCGGAGTGACTCGTGAACGTTGTGCTGATCCTCGGGCTGCTGCTGAACCTGGTCGCGCTGCCGATCGTGGCGCGTCGACTGTGGTTCCTCTTCCGCCTGATCCGCAACGGCCAGCCTGCACCCGATCGCATCGAGGGCGTCACCGGCCGGCTCGGCCGAGCCGTCAAGACCGAGGCGGTCGAGGTCCTCGGCCAGCGTCGGCTGCTGAAGTGGACCGTGCCGGGCCTCGCGCACTTCTTCACCTTCTGGGCGTTCGTGATCCTCGGCAGCGTCTACGTCGAGGCGTACGGCGTGATGCTGGGCCCGGATGACTTCTCCATCCCGATCATCGGGCACTGGTGGATTCTCGGGTTCGCCCAGGACGCCATCGCGCTGGCGGTGCTGGTCAGCATCGTGGTGTTCGCGACCATCCGGATCCGCAACGCACCGGCGAAGCTGGGTCGCAAGTCGCGCTTCAAGGGCTCCCACGAGTTCGGCGCCTACCTGGTGTTGTTCTTCATCTTCAACGTGGTCTGGACGCTCTTCCTCTTCCGGGGCGCAGCCTCTGCGCTGGGCAACTTCGACAACTCGGGTGCCTTCGTCTCCAACGCGGTTGGCCGCATGCTCGACGGCCTCGGTGAGGGAACCCTCCACTTTCTCGAGGGACTCGGACTGCTGCTCCACATCGGCGTAATGCTGGTCTTCTTGATCGAGGTGGTGCACTCCAAGCACCTGCACATCATGACCGCGCCGATCAATGTGCTGTTCAAGCGGCAGCCGATCGCGCTGGGTGCCGCCAAGCCGCTGATATCGGGCGGCAAGCCGGTGACGCTCGACGACATCGACGACCTCGACGAGGACACCACGTTCGGCGTCGGCGCGGCCGAGGACTTCAGTTGGAAGGGCATCTTGGACTTCGCGACCTGCACCGAGTGCGGCCGCTGCCAGTCCCAGTGCCCCGCGTGGAACACCGAGAAGCCGCTCTCGCCGAAGCTGCTCATCATGGCGCTGCGCGACAACGCCTACCACAAGGGCCCCTACCTGCTCGCCGATGAAGCCAAGCGCGAGTCGCTGCCCAGCGCCGTGCTCTCCGAGGCCGAGCGGCCACTCGTCGGCGAGACCGAAGGCGACCCGTGGGCACCCACCGGCGGCGCAGTGGTCGACAACGACGTGCTGTGGTCCTGTGTGACCTGCGGCGCGTGCGTGCAGCAGTGTCCGGTGGACATCGAGCACGTCGACCACATCCTCGACATGCGCCGCTACCAGGTGCTGGTCGAGTCGAACTTCCCCGCCGAGCTCAACGGCCTGTTCAAGGGCATGGAGAACCGCGGCAACCCCTGGAACATGTCCCCGTCGGCCCGGATGGACTGGGCGAAGGGTCTCGACTTCGAGATCCCCGTCGTCGGGGAGGACCTGGAGTCGCTGGAGTCGGTCGACTGGCTGTTCTGGGTCGGCTGCGCGGGCGCCTACGAGGACCGCGCCAAGAAGACCACCCAAGCCGTCGCCGAGCTGCTGCATCTCGCCGGAGTCTCCTTCGGTGTGCTCGGCAACGGTGAGACCTGCACCGGCGACTCCGCGCGGCGCGCCGGCAACGAGTTCGTCTTCCAGGGCCTGGCACAGCAGAACATCGAGACCTTCGGAGAGTTCAAGGTCAAGAAGGCCGTCACCACCTGCGCGCACTGCTTCAACACGCTCAAGAACGAGTACCGCCAGCTCGGCATCGAGCTCGAGGTGGTCCACCACACCCAGCTGCTCAACCGGCTGGTGCGGGAGGGCAAGCTGACCCCGGTCGCCTCCGGCGCCGGTGCCACCAAGCGGTCGATCACCTACCACGACCCGTGCTACCTGGGCCGGCACAACCAGGTCTACTCCCCTCCTCGCGAGCTGCTCTCGATCCTTCCGGGTGCGGAGTTCCGCGAGATGCCGCGCAACTCCGAGCGCTCCTTCTGCTGCGGCGCCGGCGGTGCGCGGATGTGGATGGAGGAGACCATCGGCACCCGGATCAACGAGAACCGCACCAACGAGGCGGTCGCCACCGGCGCCGACCAGATCGCGGTCGGCTGCCCGTTCTGCCGGGTGATGCTCTCCGACGGACTCACCGCTGCCAAGGCCAGCGGGACGGCGCGAGACGAGGTCGAGGTGCTCGACGTCGCGCAGATGCTGCTCGCCTCCGTCAAGGGCGAGGCTTCCGTCGCCGCTGCGGCTTCGGGGAGTACGACGACCGCGGCACCCCCGGCGGCGCCCGCAGCCACTGCCACCGCTGCTCCGGCCCAGCCCGACCTGAGCGAGCCTGCCCCGGCCGCCGGCGGGTCGCTGTTCGACGTAGCGCCACCAGCCGAGGAGAAGCCAGCCGCGTCAGCGTCGGGCGGGTCGCTGTTCGACGTGGCCCCGCCAGCGGAGGAGAAGCCGGCCGCGCCGGCGTCGGGTGGGTCGCTGTTCGACGTCGCACCACCGACCGAGCAAGCTCCCGCGGCACCTGCTGCCGGTGGTTCCCTGTTCGACATCACACCGCCGGTCGAAGAGAAGCCCGCCGAGCCGGCGGCGGCCCCCAGCGGCTCGCTCTTCGACATCGCGCCCCCCGCCCCAGAGCCGGCCCCAGATCCGGCCGCTGCCCCGGCAGCACCGAGTGGCGACTCCCTGTTCGACGTCCCGGCAGCCGAGCCCACGGCGGCTCCGGCATCGGCCATCCCGCCGGGATCCCTCTTCGACGTTCCAGCGCCGACCGCCGCCGATCCGGAGCCGGCCGACGACCCCGAGACGATCCTCGACGTCGACGACGTAGCGACCGCTGCTCCTGCCGAACCGTCCGGACCGACTCCTGCGGCCGCGATCCCACCGGGTTCCCTGTTCGACATTGCGGCACCCGCCGAGGCGGCGGTCGCCGAAGTCGACGAAGCCACCGCCGAGGAGACCACCGAGGTCGACGAGGTCAGCGAGGAGCCTGGTGAGGGCCACCAGCCCCGCGCCGACGCCGACATCAACGACGCCGGGTCACTGTTCGACCTCTGACCTCGGCGGACGGGATGACGTCGTCAACCCAACCGGATGACGCCACTTTACTCTTGATTTGACATCAAATTGGTGTCACAGTGGTGCACGTGGACATCACGCCGTACCTCGACTCACTCCGCCGGGACCTCGTCGCGGCGGGGGAGGCCGGCGACGAGGACGTGCGCCGTGCTGCCGAACGACTGACCCTGGCCCTCGATCCGGCCGCCCGCCTAGCCATGATGGAGGCGATCTCCCAGGCGGCCGCCGAAATCACGACCGAGCTGCCGAGCGGCTGCGTCGAGGTGCGGCTGAACGGCCGCGAGTTGGACTTCGTCGTCGACTCGAGCACGGCCCTGCCACCCACCCCGCCCGCTCCCCCGTCGTCTCCGGCGGCCGGGGCGGAGGAGGTCGACGAGGGAGGCCTGGCCCGGATCACCCTCCGCCTACCGGAGTCGGTCAAGACCAAGGCCGAGGACAACGCCGCCAAGGCCGGCCAGAGCTTGAACACCTGGCTGGTCAACGTGGTCCGGAGCGCGACGAACGACCACGCCGTCAACGTCGACATCGACCTGTCCAGCATTCCCTTCCTCGACAACCTCGATCCCTTCACCGGCAAGCCCGGCAAGCGAGGCAGCCGCCGAATGACCGGCTGGGTCTGACCGCACCACCCCTCTCCGGACCGGCCCAGATCGGCAGGCCGCCATCCGGCTGCCGAACCACGCCGTACGGCGCCGCCGTACGCCTAGGCCGCCGCGCCACTAGACCGCAGCACCAGCCAACGCACCAGAAGACACCACAAGAACACCACCCGCGAAAGCAGGACCGTCATGAGTGACTACACCTTCGAGACTCCCGAACCGATCCAGCTGCTGGTGTCGATCGGGAAAGGCCAGGTCGAGCTGCGCACCACCACGACCGCGCAGACTCGTGTCGAGCTGACCGGACCCGATGCCGACCAGGTGGCGGTCAGCCAGGACGGTCGCTTGATCAGCGTGGTGGCACCGCGGCAGCGAACCGGCTTCTTGGGCCGCGAGCCCGAGGTGTATGTGCTCGTCGTGCTGCCCGACGGCTCCGACGTGCAGACCCGCACCGGGTCCGCCGACACCGTCGCGCAGGGAACCTTCGCCACCTGTCGGCTGCGCAGCGGCTCGGGTGACATCACCTTCGACACCGCCACCGGGCCGCTCGTCGTCGAGTCCGGCTCCGGCGACCTCACCATCGAGCACGCCGTCTCCCACCTGCGCGCCAAGGCCGGCTCGGGGGATGTCCGGATCGGGCGATGTGAGTCCTCGACCGTGGTGTCCACGGGATCAGGCGACGTCGCCGCCGACTATGTCGAGGGCAAGACTGTGGTGAAGACCGGCTCCGCTGACGTGTCGGTGACCGAGTGCTGCGGCGAGGTGTCGTTGACCTCGGGCTCCGGCGACCTCCTGCTCGGCACCGCTCAGGCGGGGCGGGTCGTCGCCACCAGCGCCTCGGGCGATGTCCAGGTCGGCGTGCCCTCCGGCCTGCCGGTCTGGACCGACATCTCCACCGTGTCCGGCGATATCAGCTCCAACCTGGCCAGCACCGGCGAACCCAGCCCCGGCCAGGACCACCTCGAGCTCCGCGCCAAGACCGTCAGCGGCGACATCGCCCTACGGCAGTGCTGACCCACCACTAGACCGACCAGGAGGTCCACCATGCACACCTCGTTCTACGACTCACCCACCGAGATCGAGCGCATCGCTCGCCTGCGCATCAGCGAGCGGACCGCGCCGACCCACTCCATCCCTCGGCCCCGGCGCCGCAGCCAGGTCGCCGACGTGCTCCGCAAGGTCGCCGACCACCTGGACGGCTGACCCACGCCGAGCAAGGCACCCGAGCCGTTCGCCCCGTCGGCGCCGACCCTCCCCGGTCGCCCGGCGGGGCGAACGTCCTCTGCACGCCCTGGGCGACGCTATCGGCGTACGGCGTCCAACTCGGTCTTGGTGAGCACCGGGCGTACCACGAGGCCGACATCGGCAAGCGGATTCTCGCCCTCGGGGGAGCGGTCGATCGCGCAGAGCACCACCTCGACGATGGCGCCCCCGCCGCGCAGAGCCCGGGTGGCATCACGCACGGCGCCACCGGTGGTGATGACGTCCTCGACCAGGGTCACCCGCCGGCCGGCGACCTCGGCGCCCTCGGCGAGCTTGCAGGTGCCGTACTCCTTGGCGGTCTTGCGCACGAACAGCGCCGGCAGCCCCGTGCGGGCGCTGAGCGCGGTCGCGATCGGGACGCCCCCGAGCTCGAGGCCACCTAGCAGCTCGGTGCCAGCGGGCACGAGATCGACCATCTGGTCGGCGACCCGGCCGAGCAGGACCGGGTCGGACTCGAAGAGGTACTTGTCGAAGTACTCCGCCGCTCGCTGACCCGACCTCAGCGTGAACTCCCCGGTCAGTCTGCAGCAGGCATCGATGTCACGGGCGAGGTCGGCATCCGTCGTCATGCCTTCAGATAGTACGGTCCCGGTTGGCTGCCCTGAGCCAGGGAAACCAGCCAATCGGGACCGTACTATCTCGCAGGCGCTAGAACGCGCGCCAGTAGGGGCTTGTTCTTAGTTCACCGAGGCAAGAGTGCCTTCACCGGAGTTCAGGCAGGACTGCTGCTTCTTGGTCAGGTGTGGCATCCGGACCGGCCGCAACTGCTGGCGCGCCGACGCGGACTCCGACACGGACTGGGGGATGATCCCGCACGCCCGGGCTTGGGCGAGCTTCTGCTGGCGGAGCTCCTTGGCGCTGGGCGCCGCGGGAGCGCTGTCCGCCGGTCCAGCGGAGACGATGGTCGTCACGTTGGGGGTCTTCACCCCTGCCGCCTGATCACTCTGCTCGAGCGGCATGCCGGTCGTGGTGTCGATGATGATCGACTCCTGTCCCGCGTCCTGGCTCCCCCAGGTGAGCCGCCAGCCGGAGCGGCCCAGGGCATCGGTGGCGCGACCGTCGAAGGTGACCCCCGGGACCTTCGCGAGCTGTTGCCATAGTTGCTTCCGGATGGCGGGAGAGGCCGGGGTGTAGGTGAGCAAGCCGATGGCGTTCTTGAACACGTAGTAGCCCGAGGGGGCCCGGTCAGCCTTCGTCGATGTCTCGTTGTCGGCCACCATCGTGGCGACCTGGGCGTCTGTCCAGGTCTGGTTGTTGACCTGTTCCCAGGTGAGGGTCCGGCCGTCGATCTCGATGGTTCCCTGGGGAATCTGCCGCACCTCGCCGTTGATGTCCTCGAGCACGCTTGGGCGGCCGTTGCCGGTCCACATCGTGTTCTGGCACGTCGATCCGGCCGGCCGGTCAGCTCCGTCAGCGTTGGCGATGCCGGCGCAGTCCCAGCTCGTGACGACCTTCCAGTAGGGCGAGGCGGTCGGATCGACCGAGGAGCTTGCGATGGCTGCGGCGTCGATGACCTGCGCCACCGTGGTGAAGCTCGGCTCAACTGGCGCCTGTGCGTGCCGGCTCGGGTCCGCGGCGGGAGCGACGGGAAGCTCGGTGCTGTCCCAGGGACACCACGGTGCCAGCCACCACCCCGGCCGCCACAGCGACGCCGGCGGTCAGTCTGCGGTGGCGTCGCCGCAGCCGCACGACCTTCACGGCGCGTGCGGTGGTCGCATCTGCTTCGGCAAGGATCGCGGCACGGGTGGCGACAAGAAGGTCGCTGCCCATGGGATCGACCTCGCTGCTGGCGGTGAGCAGACGATCGAGATCGGAACTGGCCTGTCCGGTGTTCATGATGTCTCCTGAGGGTGAGTCGCGTTGGGCATCGCCGCGAGCGCGGCGGTCGCGCGCGCTCGTGCGCGATGCAGGCGACTTCTCGCCGCCGTTGTCGAGATCCCGAGTGCTGCGGCGGCCTCGGTGATGGTCAGTTGCTCCCAGGAGACCAGCAGCAGGACTTCGCGTTCGATGCCGGTGAGAGTCGAGAGCGCATGACGCAAGTCGCGGGCGAGGATGCCCGCATCGAGTCGGTCGTCGACAGCGTCCCAGTCGACGTGTTCGTCTTCGGCGGCAAGTCCGGGGCGGTCACGCGAGCGGAGGTGGCTGCGGATGACGTTGCGCGCGATGCCATACAGCCACGGCAGCGCCGAGCCGGACTCGTGTGGTCGCACGCGGGCCCGCGCCTCGAGTGCATGCAAGAAGACCTCCGAGAGGAGGTCATCAGCGGCACGCCGGTCGATCCTGCGCACCAGGAAACGGTGCACGGCGGCGGCGTGGCGGTCGAACAGCTCCCCGAACGCCGCAGCGTCGAGGCGCGATCGGCGCAGGATCTCCGCGTCAGACGCTGCACGAGATGGGGTGGTCACATCCTGTTTATGCAGCGTCACCACGATGCGTTGCACCCGAGGCGAAACGGCGCGAGTGTCACCGGCGCCGGGAGACCGAGTCCAGATGGCCGAAGGCGATCATCCGGTTGTCGGTGTGGAACAGCTCGGAGCAGGTCGTCAGGGTGATCAGTCGCTGGCCCGGCGCCTGGTCGGGCTGGACGCCGCCGTCGGGGTTGGTCGGCAGCGGATCGAGCACCCAGGTCGCGGTGAAGGGCACGATCAGTCCGTCGCCGGGTGTGTCCAACACGTAGGTGTACGTCGCTCGCCGCGTCTCGACGATGACCTTGTCCCCCGGTCGCAGCTCCGGCATCTCCCGAAGAGGTTGGCCGTGGGTGATCCGGTGCCCCGCGAGCGCATAGTTGCCGACCCGGCCAGGCCGGGCGGTGTCGCTGAAGTGGCCGAACCCCGAGGCGAGCGCCTCGTCGGACGTGCCCTCGAGCACCGGCACCTCGTAGTCCTTGCCGAACCGCGGGATCCGGATCACTGCGGTGACCACACCTGCGTCGACGTGCGCCGAGTCCTGCCCGTTCGCCCACTGTCGACGTACGGACTCCACCGCCTCGGCCTGGTGCCGTTGGGAGATCCAGTTGGTGCCCCACAGCTGCCAGGCCACCCAGCCGAGCACTACAAGGCCAGCGCCCACCAGGAGCAGCCCGATGGCGGTCAGCAGCCGTTGTCGAGAGGTACGGCGTGGACCGGGCGACGCCTCACCCGACTGCAGCGCCGGCGACGACAGCGAGGAGTCGTCGGAGGAGCCGTCGGGAGTGACCACCACCTCGATCCACCCCCCCATGACCGTTACCGTGGTCCGCATGCGTGCCGAGCGACTTCAGGGCATCGCGCCGACCATCTTCTCAGAGATGTCCGCGCTGGCCGTCCGCACCGGGGCGGTGAACCTCGGCCAGGGCTTCCCGGACACCGACGGGCCGGCCAGTGTGATCACCCGGGCAGTCGCAGCGCTGGAGGGCGGCGCCAACCAATACGCACCCGGCCCAGGTGTCCCCGCGCTGCGCCAGGCGGTGGCGGCCCATCAACGACGCCACTACGGTCTCGAGCTCGACCCGGACACCCAGGTCGTCGTCACCACCGGCTGCACCGAGGCGATCGCGGCAGCGCTCCTCGGCCTGGTCGACCCGGGCGACGAAGTGATCGTGCTCGAGCCCTACTACGACTCCTACGTCGCGATGCTCCAGATGACCGGAGGCATCCGGCGACCCGTCACCTTGCGTGCGCCCGACTTCCGCCTAGATGCCGACGAGCTGCGGGCCTCGGTGAGCGAGAAGACCCGGTTCATGCTGGTGAACACGCCACACAACCCCACCGGGACCGTGCTCGATCGAGCCGAGCTGGACGCGATCGCGGCCGTCGCCCACGCACACGACCTGGTCGTCATCAGCGACGAGGTCTACGAGCACCTGACCTTCGACGGTTCCTCGCATGTTCCGCTGGCGACCCTGCCCGGGATGGCCGAGCGCACCCTGACCCTCTCCAGCGTCGGCAAGTCCTACTCGCTGACCGGCTGGAAGGTCGGCTGGGCCACCGGCCCCGCAGAGCTGGTCGCCGCGGTGCTTGCCGCCAAGCAGTGGCTCACCTTCACCTCCGGCGCGCCCCTGCAGCCAGCCGTGGCTCTGGCCCTCAACGAGGAGCCCGACTTCCCCGAGCGCCTCGCTGCGGATCTCCAGCTCCGTCGGGATCTGCTCTGCGAGGGGCTCAAGGCGGCCGGGCTGGACCCGCGGATCCCCCAGGGGACCTACTTCGCGATGACCGACACCAGCCATTTCGGCTGGCCGGACGGGCGTGCGCTCTGCCTCGCCCTGCCGGAGCGCGCCGGCGTGGTTGCCATCCCCGCCCAGGCCTTCTACGACGACGCGGACGCCGGTCGCCATCTGGTGCGGTGGGCGTTCTGCAAGGACCGAGACGTGATCGAGGAAGGCGTACGCCGCCTGGCCGCGGCCGATCTCTTCTCCTGATCGTCGGCCCGCCGGGCGTCAGAGCCACCCGGCGTCAGGGGTCAGCGCGTCGTCAGTACTGCAGGTAGCCCGGCGCTGCCGGCGTCGATGGTGACTTGCGGGAGAACCACCTGTTGGCGTCACCGACGAACAGCAACACGATCACCGCGATCCCGCCGATCAGCCAGATCGCTGTGACCACGCTGGTGATGCCCACCAAGGACAGCAGCGCCACGACGGCGGACGAGACCACCAGCAGGATGCGCGCCACGTTGGAGCGTCGCATCGTGAGCACGCCCAACAGCACCGTGATCAACGACCAGATGATCAGCACCACCAAGACGACCGTGATCATCGCGATCACGTCGCCGGTGGAGATGTCCAGCTCGCGGAACTCGCTGTTCTTCATCATCTCGTCCTCGACCGCGTCCCGCGAGGCAAGCACCCCGAACAGGCCGAGCAGCATCAGCAGCGCGGTGATCGAGGAGAGCACGATGGCGCTCAGGCAGGCAACCGTGACGCCGCTCGGCCGACGCTCCAAGTCCGTCGCCGCGCCCGGATAGGCGGCGTACGGATTAGCCGGATATGGCACCTGGCCGTAGGGCGAGGGGGCGGCGTACTGCGGTTGGCCGTAGTCCTGCTGGCCGTAGGGGGGTTGGCCATGTTGCTGCTCAGCAGGGGAGGTCTGGCCGTACGGCGGTGGGGCCTGGGGCACGGCCTGTTCACCAGGCGACGGTGGCTGGCCGTAGGGCTGTCCATACGCCGGCGGCGACGGATACCCCTGCTGCGGCTGCCCGTAAGGCTGGCCCTCGGCCGGCGGCTCCGCCGGTGCGGGAGGGTCCGAGCGGGCGGGGTCTGACTCGCCCGAAGGCGGTTGCTCGCTCATGGTGCCATTCCACCACGGAGCTGTCGCACCTGCGCGAACCAGGTCTTCACTTCCGGCCGGTTCAGGGCGAAGGCGGTCGCTGCAGCTGCGGCGAGTGGGACCAGGACGACCACCTGCCCGGCCGCCACCGAGATGAGCATCGCCACGCCGGCGGTCGCGGCGCAGACCAGCAATGCCAGGCGTGCCCACGAACGGCCGGCGAAGGCGAAGCCCGCCAGCACGACAGCGAGCACCGACCAGATCAGCATGATGGTGCCGACGATCACGATCGTGGTGGCCAGGGTGTCCTCGGAGATGCCCTGGTCGACCAGGTCGGAGCTCTGGCGATTCATCTGGTCCAGCAGCAGACGCCGGTCGACCAGCATCATCGCGACCATCGCGAAGCTGAGCACGGTGGTCAGACCGGCAAAGATCCAGGTCACGACGCAGGCAAGCGTCACCGCGGCGGGTCGGGCTGGAGGGAGGACTGGACGGTAGCCGAGACGGTGTCCGCCTTGGTAGGCATGTTGATAGGGGCCCTGGGGTGACAGGGACAGTGGTGCCCCGGGTGGCGGAGCTGCGTCGGCCTCGGGCGTGCCGTAGCCGACGGTCGGTCGTGGACCGGTCGCCAGAGGTGGACCGGCTTGGGGCGGACCGGCTTGAGGTGGACCGGCTTGAGGTGGACCGGGCAGCGGGGGCAGGTCGCCCGGTTTGCCGCGTCGGTCGGCTGGTGACGGCGGCGCCTCTCGTGGCACCGGTCGCCAGGTGCCTGCGAACCACTCCCGAGCAGGCGAGACCCACAGCATCGCCGACGCGGCGGCGACCAGGGAGGAGAAGAAGGCCCCGGTGATCAATCCGGCGACGAACAGCGGCACAGCGAGTGCGGTCAGCCCGATCCGGGCTGCGCGATTGCGCTGCAGCACCTGGTAGCCCAAGATCGCAGCCGCCGCGGCGCAGGCGGACGCCACCAGGGTGGCCGCGTGGACAACACCGCGGACGCCATCCACGCCCAGGCCGAGATCGGAGCCTGGAGGCTGCGCCAAGAACCGCTCGATCGTCTCGCGCATCTCCAGCGAGTGCAGCGCCGCCATCGTCTCGAAGCCACTGAGCACGACCACGACGGAACCGGCCACGATGGTCCAGGCGGCCATCGTGACCTGCGGTGGTCGTCTGCTCGCGTCAGGCACCTCAACATTGGACCACGGATCCGGTCACCCGCGTGCCGAGACCAAGCGATCTCCCGATCGCTCGTGCCGCGTCAGCCCCGCCGCGTCAGCCCTGGTCGGGCGACACCTGTGGCACCGAGGGGGACGGCTCGACCAGGACGACCTCGTCGGCGTACTCATCCAGTGCGGAGAGCGCCGCTCTGGGCAGGCCAGTGTCGGTGATGATCGTCGACGCCTCGGAAAGCTCGGCCATCGAACTCAGCCCGATCACTCCCCACTTGGTGGAGTCGGCCAGCACGATGAGCCGGCGGGCGCTGCGGATCATGGCCCGGTTGGTCTCGGACTCCAATAGGTTGGGAGTGCTGAAACCCGAGTAAAGGTCCATCCCGTGCACACCCATGAACACCGTGTCCAGGTGAAGCGAACGCAGGGCCGAGATCGCGATGGGACCGACCAGGGCATCGGACGGAGTGCGCAGCCCGCCGGTGAGCAGCACGGTCACCGATTCCGACGCCGAGCGATACAGCACGTCGGCGACCCAGACCGAGTTGGTCACCACGGTCAGGTCGGGGATGTCCACGAGATGACGCGCGAAGAGGTGCGTGGTGGTGCCGGCCGAGACCGCGATCGCCGAACCCGGTGCTACCAGGGTGGCCGCGCGGGCGGCGATGGCCTCCTTCTCGGCAAGCCGGCGGGCCGACTTCGCCTCGAAGCCGGGCTCGGAGGTGGACGGCTCGGCGTAGAGAACCGCGCCACCGTGCACTTTGTGGAGCATGCCCTGCCGCTCCAAGGCGGTGAGGTCGCGGCGGATCGTCATGTCGGAGACACCGAACATGACCACCAACTCGCTGACCCGGACGATCCCCTTCCGTTCCAGCTCGGACAGGATCGCCGCTCGCCGCTGCACCGCCAGCATCACACCTCCCGGATGACGGCGACCGCCCCTGCCTCGACCTGGCAACCGCCGGCGCCGCACTCGGTGTCGGTCACCAGTTCGTGCCCCGCGACAGCGACCCTGATCGGTTGCTCGGTGTGGTTGATCACGAACACCCAGCTGCGGCCGTCCGCGGCACGGCGGCGGGTGACCTCGACATCCGGGGGGACCTCGGCGACCGGTCGGACACCAGCCTCGACAAGGACCGCGTCGACCAACCGCTCGGTGCCGACGGCGTCGGTCCGCGTGGCGACGTACCACGCCGCGCCACTGCCCACCGCGCGCCGGGTGACGGCGGGGAGTCCTGCTGACGGCCCGTCGAGATAGCTCACGACGGCCTCGGCGCCAGCGAGGCCGAGATGCTCGGTCCACACGTCTGCCGTCGTGCCGTCGTCGAGGTGCACCGAGTCCCCCGCGAGCAGGGGCCGGAACTCCTCGGTGCGGATTCCGAGCAACTCACGGAACGCACCCGGATATCCACCCAGCCGGACGTGGTCGTTCTCGTCGACGATGCCACTGAAGTAGGTCACCACGACCGTCGCGCCACCCTCGGCCGCCGCGGCCACCGACTCGGCGACGGCGTCGGTGCACAGATAGAGCGTGGGCACCACGATGAGGGAGTACGACGACAGGTCGGTCGACGGGTGGACCACGTCCACGCCCACGCCTCGAGCGGTCAGTGCGGCGTGGAAGGCGCGGGGACGGTCCAGGTAGCGCACATCGACACTGGGATGGGAGTCGAGCTCGCAACCCCATCGGGCGTCCCAGTCCACCAGGATCGCGGCCTGGTTGTCCGAGGTGCTGCCGGCGACCTCGGCGACGGCCCGCAGGGTTGCGCCCATCTCGACGACCTCTCGCCATAGTCGGGAGTCGGTGCCGGCGTGCGGGACCAGCGCGGAGTGGTACTTCTCGGCGCCGGCGCGGGAGGCCCGCCACTGGAAGTACAAGATCCCGTCGGCGCCTCGTGCGACGTGCTGCATGCTTGCGCGAAGCATCTCGCCGGGCCGCTTGGCGAGGTTGCGCGGCTGCCAGTTGACGGCGCTGCTGGACTGCTCCATCACGATCCATGGCCGGCCGCGTGACACGCCCCTGACCAGATCGGCGGAGAACGCCAGCTCGGCTCGCGCCGAAGGCAACTCGGCCAGCATGTAGTGGTCATTGGAGACCACGTCCAACTCGGGCCCCCAGGCGAGGTAGTCCATGTTCCGGGTGTGCTCCATAACCATCAAGTTCGTAGTCACCGGAACACCGGGCGACAGCTCGTGCAGCAGGTCCCGCTCGGCGACGAAGTTGGCGAGCAGCTGGTCGGAGCTGAACCGGTGGAAGTCGAGCTGTTGGGTCGGGTTCGGGAACGTCGGAGCGGTCCGCGGAGGGAGGATCTCGTCGAAGGACGCGTAGTGCTGGGACCAGAAGGCGGTCCCCCAGGCGTGGTTGAGCGTGTCGATGTTGCCGTACTTGTCGGTCAGCCAGCGGCGGAACGCCTCGGCGCTCACGTCGCAGTAGCAGAGCGCGTTGTGACACCCCAGCTCATTGCTGACATGCCACAACGCGAGCGCGTCGTGGTCGGCGTACCGCTCGGCCATCGCGCGGCACAGCCTCAGCGAGTGCTCGGCGAACACCGGTGAGCTCGGACAGTAGGCCTGGCGGCCGCCTTGCCACAGCGTGGTGCCGTCGGCCAGAACCGGGAGGATCTCCGGGTGGCTTCGGGTCAGCCAGGGGGGCGGCGAAGCGGTGGCGGTCGCCAGGTCGACTCGGATCCCGCCCGCGTGCAACCGGTCCATCACGTCATCGAGCCAGCCGAACTCGAAGTGCCCGGGCTCGGGCTCCAACAGGGCCCACGAGAACACCCCGACAGTGACCAGATTGACCCCCGCCTCCTGCATCAGCAAGACGTCCTCGGCGAGCACCTCGGGCGGCCACTGCTCCGGGTTGTAGTCACCGCCGAGCGCAAGAGCTGGGAGAGGAGCAGGCATAGCGAACACTGTTCACCCGCAATCGCTCATAGTCAACCACTAACCAACACTGTTGGATTCCTGTGTGTTGATTTCAGTTCGATATCGGTCCAGATTCGCCTTGACATTGATCGAGTGCGGTTGAAAGATGCGAAACGACCTGTTCGTTTCTGTGGATCCGGAGGACCCATGAACCGCCACCCCGAGGCCCAGTCCGGCCTGATCATCCCCCCGTCCGCACGCGTGACGATGGCCGCCACGCGGCGAAACTTCTTGCGCTCGGCGGCCGCCGGTGGCGCAGTGCTCACCGCCCCCGGCCTGCTCAGCGCCTGTAGCAGCGACTCCGGCGGCGGTAGCGGCGGCGGAGGCGGCAGCACCGGCACCGTGACCTTCGGCGCCAACGAGGCCAAGGACTCCGGGCCGGCCTACCAACGCATGAAGGGTTTCGCCGACGCCTGGGCCAAGAAGTCCGGGGACAAGGTGACCGGCAACTACGTCGACCACAACACCTTCCAGGAGAACATCAACACCTACCTGCAGGGCAGCCCGGACGACGTGTTCACCTGGTTCGCCGGCTACCGCATGCAGCAGTTCGCCGAGGACGGCCTCCTCGGCGACCTCACCGACCTCTGGCCGATCGACGGCATGAGCGACGCCTTCAAGGAGGCCTCGACCTCCAGCGACGACAAGCAGTATCTGGTGCCCTACGACTACTACCCGTGGGCGATGTTCTACAACAAGGAGGTCTTCGACAAGAACAAGATCGAGGAGCCCGCCACCCTCGACGACTTCATCGAGGTCTGCAAGACGCTCCAGGGCAAGGGCATCACGCCGGTTGCCTTTGGCGACAAGGACGGCTGGCCGGCGATGGGCACCTTCGACATCCTCAACATGCGCATCAACGGCTTCGACTTCCACATGAGCCTGATGCACGGCGAGGAGGCATGGGACAGCAGCGAGGTGAAGGCGGTCTTCTCCAAGTGGGCCGAGCTCTTGACCTACCACCAGGCCGACCCACTGGGCCGCACCTGGCAAGAGGCCGCCACCTCGATGGGCAAGGGTGAATGCGCGATGTACCTGCTCGGCACCTTCGTCGGTGACGCCATCCCCGACGACGTCGACAACATCGACTTCTTCACCTTCCCCGAGATCGACTCCTCGATCGGCGCCGACGCTCTGGACGCCCCGATCGACGGCTTCTGTCTCTCCTCCGCAGCCAAGAACCCCGACGAAGGCAAGAAGATGCTCGCCTTCCTCGGCACCGCCGAAGCCCAAGACGCCGCCAACAACGCGGCCGACGCACCGATGATCGCCGCGAACGCGAACGCCAGCACCAAGACCTACTCGGCCTTGCAGTTGAAGTCGGTCGAGGTGGTCAATGCGGCCGCACACATCGCACAGTTCCTGGACCGCGACACCAACACGGACTTCGCCTCGACGGTGATGATCCCCTCCATCCAGACCTTCTTGAAGAAGCCCGACGACATCGACGGCCTCACCAAGAGCATCCAGGAGCAGAAGGTCTCTATCTTTGGGAGTTGACGTCCAACGCCACCACCACGACGTGACGGAGAGGGTCCGATGACGACGCCTGCCACAGCATCACCCCACCAGGGCCGATCGGCCCCTCCGTCACGACGTGGGCGACGGATGCCGCTCAATGATCGGCTCGTCATCGCCGCCATGGTGCTGATCCCCGCGATCCTGGTGCTGTGGTTGGTCTGGCTGCCCGCCGTCGCTTCGGTGATCTTGTCGTTCGGCAACTGGAACGGCATCGGCGGCGTCGACCGGATCCAATGGGTCGGCTGGCAGAACTACCACGACGCGTTCACGATCTATCCGCCGTTCTGGCCGGCGATGCGCCACAACCTGATCTGGCTGGTGTTCCTCTTCGTCGGGCCGACCATCTTGGGCGTGTTCCTGGCCGTGGTCCTCGACAAGGACATGCGCGGGAGCCGCTTCTACCAGACGGCCTTCTACCTGCCGGTCGTGCTCTCCCTCGCGCTGATCGGCTTCATCTGGCAGCTCTTCTATTCGCGTGATCAAGGGCTGCTCAACGACGTCCTCGGCACCCAGATCGACTGGTACGGTGATCCGAAGATCAATCTCTGGGCGGTCCTGGTCGCGACCGGATGGCGGCACACCGGCTACATCATGTTGCTCTACCTCGCCGGCCTCAAGAGCGTCGACTACACCCTGCGTGAGGCCGCCGCAGTGGACGGCGCCAGTGAGACGCGCACCTTCTTCACCGTGATCTTCCCGGTGATGCGACCGATCAATCTGATAGTCCTGGTCATCGTCGTCATCGAGTCGCTGCGCGCCTTCGACCTGGTCTGGGTGGTCAACAAGGGCCGCAACGGGCTGGAGATCATCGCCGCGCTGGTCAGTCAGAACGTCATCGGCGAGGCTAGCCGCTACGGGTTCGGCTCGGCCCTGGCAGTGATCATGATGGTGATCTCCTCGGTGTTCATCGCGATCTACCTGCGGATCGTCTTCAAGGAGGACCGCTCGTGAACGACAACCTGCAGGCACTCCCCGCCCCGGTTGGCGCCGAGGTCTCCGGCATCAGGGCCAAGAGTTCCAAGCGGGTCGAGGGCGGCGTTCTCAACCGACCCCGAGGCACTATCGCGACGGTCATCATGCTGGTGCTGTCGTTGCTCTGGCTGTTCCCGCTGCTCTGGGCGGTCATCAACTCCTTCCGCGACTACAACTACACCCAGCAGCACGGCTATCTCTCGTTCGGCGGTTGGACGCTGCACAACTACCAGCAGGCCTGGGAGCAGGGACAGTTCGGACTGCACTTCAAGAACTCGCTGATCATCACGATCCCGGCGGTGTTCTTGACCCTCTTCTTGGCTTCACTGGTCGCGTTCGTGCTCGCCCGCTACAGCTTCAAGTTCAACCTGGCGCTGCTCGGCTTCTTCTTGGCCGCCAACCTCCTACCGCCACAGGCGCTGCTCATCCCGGTGTTCAAGATGTTCCGCGAGATCCATGTCCCCTACTGGATGAGCGACAGCGGCACCATGCTCAACAACTTCTGGGGCCTGATCCTGGTCAACGTCGCCTTTCAACTGGGCTTCTGCACCTTCGTGCTCAGCAACTACATGAAGACGATCCCGCATGAGATCTACGAGTCGGCAGAGCTCGACGGCGCCAATGTGTGGCGGCAGTACTGGCAGATGACCATGCCCCTGGTCCGTCCGGCGCTGGCCGCACTGGCGACCCTCGAGGTCACCTGGATCTACAACGAGTTCTTCTGGGCGACCGTGCTGCTCTCGCAGGGCGACAAGTTCCCCGTCACCAGCGCACTGAACAACCTGCGCGGCCAGTTCTTCACCGACACCAACCTCGTCGCCGCCGGCTCTGTGCTGGTCGCCCTGCCCGTGTTGATCGTCTTCTTCGTGCTGCAGAAGCAGTTCGTCTCCGGCCTGACCCTCGGTTCCACCAAGGGCTGACCGTCAGCGCAGCTCGGCTCGGCCCCGTCAGCGGCTGCTCGGCCCCGTCAGCCGCGGGGCTGGGGGGTGAGTGTGACGTCTCCTGCACCCAGCCGCAAGGATCTCTCCCAACGACCGAAGCCTGCTACCCGGCGCTCCGGCGCCTACCGGGACGGGACTCACACCCGCCGGCCTGACACAGCTTCCAGGACGCGCCACGGCCGAAGTCCAAGGACGTGTCGGCGAAGGAGATCTTCGTCCGCGACGACAAACGCGGCGTCAACGTCTACGTCGGCCCAGATGGTGACCAGGTGCCCGAGCTGATGCGAGCGCTCTCCCACTCACTGTCGACACCGACGGCCGATGACCCACTGGTGCGCGGGGCCATGGCTCACCTGAATCTCGTCATGATCCATCCGTTCCGCGACGGGAGCGGACGCATGGCCCGGGCTCTCCAGACGATGGTGCTCGCGCAGGACCAGGTGGTCGAGCCGACCTTCTCCAGCATCGAGGAGTGGCTCGGCAACAACACCCAGAACTACTACGACGTTCTCGCCGCCACCGGACGCGGCGCCTGGAACCCCAGCAACGACGCCACGCTGTGGGTGAAGTTCAACCTACGCGCTCACCACATGCACGCGCAGACGATGCGCCGTCGCTTCGACGAGGCCGAGGTCCAGTGGCGCAAGATCGACGAGTTGGTCGGTCAGCACCGGCTCGATGAACGGCTCGGTGCGGCACTCTTCGACGCGTTGATCGGATTGCGCGTGACCAGGCCGTCGTACGTGAAACTCACCGAGCTCGACGAGCGTACCGCGACACGCGACCTAGTCAACGCCGCCAACACCGGCCTGCTGGAAGCACGAGGAGAGCGGCGCGGTCGCCACTATGTGGCTGGCGAACCGCTCCGGCAGATCCAGGCCGAGCTAAGGGCGCAGCGCAAGCCCCTCGAGGATCCGTACCCGACTCTTGTCGGCGAGATCCGGCGAGCACTGCAGTGAGGCTTCGACAAACAAGCCTGATGCCTAGTAGTACCAGAGGCAGACTTCCCCAGGGTCGGCGTTCAACCGCACCGACACCCGCCGACCCGGTGTCGATCGACACCGGGTCGGCGGGTGGGGGGTGGGGACTCCGCCCCGGCGGCAAGAAGCACCGCCAGGAGGGAGCTACGCGCTGCCGGTTACCGTGAATCCACTGAAGGTCTGCAGCGCCGGACTGGACGACCCGGAACTGCCGAAGACGCCGGCGTCCTGACTGTCAGCGGCCGCCGACGCGTCGAGGGTCGCCGTGCCCAGCGTGGTCCAGGTCGAGCCAGCATCGACCGAATAGCTGGCCTCGTAGACGGTGCCCGATCGGACCAGACGCAGCGTGACCGGCAACGTCACCGTGGCGGCGCTAGTCCCCCCGAGGGTGGTGTCGTACTCCGTCGCACCGCTCGAGCTGGAGACCAGACCGACCCGGTAGCTGCCGGACCGACTCAACGTCACATAGAACGCAACACCGACCGGACTCCCGTCACCGTCCATGTCGTTGCGGACCATGATCCCCGCCTTGCCACTGGCGACCGAGCTCACCGTGGCCTCCACCGTCGAACCGTCGCTGACCGCACCGGCCTGATAGATCGCGCCGTACTCGTCGGCACCGGCGGTCGAACCGGTCGGCCCGCTGGTGGTGGGTCCCACGTTGGTGCCGGCCGCCTGGACCGCCAGCACCTCACCGGACTGCGCGAACAGCGCGTCGACCCCGGTCGTGTTCGCGGTGAGGTTGGGCGAGCTGACCGGGGAGACGACGCTCAGACCGACCGAGGTGGAGGCCGCTCTGGCTCCGGAGTGCTGGCGGGTGCGGTAGGCCCCCTTAGCGGTGAGCTCGGCGGCCGAGATCGGATCGGAGACCTCCTTCGGCGCGCGCGCGGTGAACGTCGCCTTGGTGACTCCTCCACTGCGAACCTTGACCGGCTGTGCTCCGCTGAGTCGGGTCACCTTCCAACCGCTGGGCGCGGTGAGAGCCAGCTTGGTGTGGAACACCGCCCCGGGCCCGTCGTTGTCGAACCGGACCGTGACTCGGGTCGTGCCGCCGGGGGCGAGCTGCGAGGTCGAGCTCGAGGTGTCCAGACTCACCGCCGGCGCTACCGACGCCACCCCCTTCTTCGCCGACACCCGGTACACGACCGTCCCGTGGGCGGGCACGCTAGCGCGGATGTTGCCGGTTGTCGCGGTCTTCTTCTTCGACCAGAGGTCGACCAGTCGATACGCGGTCCGGTGCGTCTTCACGCCGACGGCCTTGACGGTCGTCCCGATCCGGGTGGCCTGGTCGCCCTCGTTGAACAGCGCCACGGCGACGTCGCCGTTGGCCAGCGGCTTGGCCAGCACCCACGACGTCCCGACCTGGGAGACGACGTCTGCCTGAACGCCTAGGGAGTCCTGGTCCACCGCGATCACGTCGGTGTTGAGCAGGGTGTCCCAGGTGGCGTCGCTCGCCTCGCGCAGGTCGGTCCCGATCAGCAGCGGCGCGGCCATCATCGACCAGAGGCTGAAGTGGGTGCGGTACTCCTCATCGGTCATCCCGCCGTTGCCGACCTGCAGCATGTCGGGGTCGTTCCAGGCCCCGGGAGAGGCGTGGTCGCCCAACACGACGTTGTCCTTGAAGATGTCGACCATGCTGGCGTAGGTGTCGCTGATGTCGAAGGTGGTGCGCCACAGGTTGCCCATGTCACCACCCCACTCCCACGGGTCGTAGTTGCCCCATTCGCACAGGCTGTAGACCATCGGCCGCCCGGTCTTCTCGATGGCGTCGGCCATCCGCTGGAACCGCTCGATGTAGCCGGCCTGATCGTCGGTGAAGCTCAACGTCTCGCCGTCGACAGTGACCTCGTGAGTGCCGCAGTTGTCGTACTTGACGTAGTCGATGCCCCAATCCGCGAAGGTCTGCGCGTCGATGTCCTCGTAGCCGAGGCTGCCGGCCAGACCCTGGCACGTGGTGGTGCCAGCACTCTCGTAGATGCCGACCTTCAGGCCACGGTCGTGGATGTAGTCGACCAGGGCCTTCATCCCGCTGGGGAAGTACGTCGGGTCGGGGATCAACTGGTGGGTGTCCGGATCGCGACCGACGGTGGCTCGAGTCGGATCGGATCGACTGATGTCTCGGCCCTCCATCCAGCAGTCGTCGATGTTGATGTACTCATAGCCCGCGTCGCGCAGGCCCGAGCTGACGAACAGGTCGGCAGTGTCCTTGAAGTCCTGCTCGTCGATGTCGCAGCCGAAGGAGTTCCAGTCGTTGAACCCCATCGGCGGGGTGAGCGCCAAGCCGTTGTCCACGGCTTGGGCCGGGGCCGTGCTCGACCCCACCACCAGACCCGACGTCGCCACCAGGGCGACGGCAGCCAGAAGACGGACGCCCACCCTGCGGGCTGCTGTCAATCGTGTGTCACTTGTCGCTCTCATCATCCCTCCACATCAAAGTCGGCGAACAAAGCGAGACCGGCGGTGCTCGACCCGGAGCTGGCGAAGACGCCGGCGTCCTGGCTGTCAGCGGCCGCCGACGCGTCGAGGGTCGCCGTGCCCAGCGTGGTCCAGGTCGAGCCAGCATCGACCGAATAGCTGGCCTCGTAGACGGTGCCCGATCGGACCAGACGCAGCGTGACCGGCAACGTCACCGTGGCGGCGCTAGTCCCCCCGAGGGTGGTGTCGTACTCCGTCGCACCGCTCGAGCTGGAGACCAGACCGACCCGGTAGCTGCCGGACCGACTCAACGTCACATAGAACGCAACACCGACCGGACTCCCGTCACCGTCCATGTCGTTGCGGACCATGATCCCCGCCTTGCCACTGGCGACCGAGCTCACCGTGGCCTCCACCGTCGAACCGTCGCTGACCGCACCGGCCTGATAGATCGCGCCGTACTCGTCGGCACCGGCGGTCGAACCGGTCGGCCCGCTGGTGGTGGGTCCCACGTTGGTGCCGGCCGCCTGGACCGCCAGCACCTCACCGGACTGCGCGAACAGCGCGTCGACCCCGGTCGTGTTCGCGGTCTGATAGTCGTCGGACAACGGCGAGACCACGCTCAGGTCCAACGGTGTCGAGGCCTTCACGGTCTTGCCAGCCGAGCGGTAGTTTGCGATCGCCGTCAGTGCAGCCGTCGAGATCGGGTCGTCGGCCGTTGCGGGCGCTGTGGCGGTGAACGTGACGGTCATCGTCTTGCCCGCCCCCAACGTGCTGGGCAGCTTCTTGGTCGCCTTGACCTTCCAGCCACTCGGTGCGGTCAGTTGCAGCCTCTTGACCACGATTGCGGAGCCGCCGTTGTTGGTGAGCGCCACTGGCACCGACACCTTGCCGCCTGTGCTGACACTGCTGCTGTCGGCACTGGCTGACAGCGTCACCGCCGCGGGGTACCAACTGGCGGCGGATGACGCCGACACCCGGAGCAACGCGCTCCCGTGTGCCGGCAGTGCGGCGTTGATCGCACCGGTGGTCTGCCGGTTGGTGTGCGCGAAGAGGTCCGTCACCCCGTAGACCCGACTCTTCTTGGCCAGGCCGAGGTCGTCGACGCTGGTCGACACGGTCGCCGCCTGGTCGCTCTTGTTGAAGAGTCCGACAGCAACATCGCCGTTCGCCATAGTCCGGGCGAAGACATAGGTGGAGCCGTCGTTCTGCAGCACTCGTAGCGGCGCGCCGAGGCGGTCCTGGTTGACCGCGAGAACGTTGCGGTTCGTAATCAGCTTCAAGCCGTAGTCATCGATCTGAGTGAGGTCGTCGCCGAGATAGAGCGGCGCAGCGGCGATCGACCAGAGGGCCATCACGGACTGACGCTCGGTCTCGGTGAGGCCGTCGAGGTCCGCGCTGCCGACCTCGAGGGAGTCCAGGTTGTTCCAACCCCGGTCGGGACCGTCGAGCCCCGCCCACGAGGCGACCGCGTCGAGACGGCTCGAGGCGGTGCTCCAGCGGGTCAGGTCATCGCAGTAGCACTCGACGTCCGCCTCCGTCCGCCACGAGTCGGCGTAGGGCACGATCGACTCGATCTCGGCCTGCGGAATCGCCCAGGAGACCTGGATCTCGACGTGGTGACCGGTCGCCTGGAACGCCTTGTCGTACTCGGCCAGCTCGGGTCGGTTGTCGTAGCGGGCGTTGTCTCCGGAGACATCGGTGTGACCCGAGCCCGGGCCGAACCCATCCAGCTTGAGCAGATCGACGCCGCCCCAGCCCTCGAACAGGTCGACCAGCGAGTCGACGTAGGCCGCGGCGCAGCCGTTGTCCTTCTCGAAGTCGAGGGCATAAGAACTCTGCCAGCCATTGGTCAGCCGCTGGTCGTCGTAGATCGCGTCGGCCAGCGTGCACTCCGGGGCACCGGCGATGGTCTTGGTGAGGTCCTGCCCCACATCGCCGTTGTCGCCCTCCTTGCCCGTCTCCATCCCGGCGGGAAGGTAGATGCCCACCTTGAGACCCTTGGAGTGGATGTACTTGACGATCTCCTTCATCCCACTGGGAAGCCGCTCGCTCCATACGGCCGGGCGCCCGTGGTCGTCGTACACCGGGGTCCAGTTCCAGGTGCGCCACCAGCCGGCATCGATGTTGATGTAGCGGTAGCCGTACTTCTTCAGGTGAGCAGCCATGTAGTCCGCCTGCGCCTTGATGGCATCCTCGGTCAGCCAGCTGTAACTGCCGTTGGGGTTCACCCCGTCACGCCTGGTGGCCTGCATGCTCCAACTGCTCCAGCCGAGATAGGGCTTGCTGGACCGATCCCACTTCGCGCTCGGGTCGTACGACGACCGCGAAGACATCGGCGCGGCCTGCGTCGGGCCGAGCGTGGCGGCCACGAACGCGATCACCAGACCGAGGATGGTCAGTGCTGCCAGGGTAGTTCGCCCCCGGAGGGGGTGTGGGGTTCGTGCTGCGGACATTGGTCCTCCTGCCGAGTTCACAGAGCGGGGTGGGCTTCTCGCGGCACGCTAGTGGGAATATGTTTCCGTCGTCAAGAAACAAATTTGTCATGCGGATATCACACTGCCGCAACACTCTTCGGCCGGACGAACGTGCGCGAAGGCGACTTCAGACCGGACAGAATCGGTCGAGAGCGGCTCGCAGGAATGCCCTACCGGCGCGCGTTCGAGGCCAGCCTAGACGACAGCCACGACTCCTAACGGACCCGTCCTGGCGACAAAGGCCTGCAGCGCGAGGGTGGCAGCGCCGTGGGCCCACGCCTCGAAAGGCAACGGGCGCAGCAGCAGCCGGCACCGTTCGGCATGTCCGTAAACCTGGGCAGCGAACGTCTCACGGACCCGGGGGCCGAGGAGGTCCATCTCGGCGAGGCCCTCACCGGTGAGGACGACGACTTCGGGACCGACCAGATTCACCACCGCAGCGACGGCGAGCCCGATCACATGACCCGCGTCGGCGAACACCTGGCGGGCGCGGGAGTCTCCGCCACGAGCCAGCGCCATCGCCTCCTCCACCGTGTCGACCTCCCGGCCCAGCGCGTGCGCGACATCTCGCACGATGGCATCGGCCGACGCGACGGTCTCCACGCAACCGGATCCACCGCAGTAGCAGGCTCGACCCGAGCCAGCGAGCGGCAGATGTCCCACCTCACCGGTCACGCCATGGGAGCCTTCCACCAACGATCCGTTGAGGAAGAGGCCACATCCGATACCGGCCCCGATGGTGATCACGGCGAAGGAGTCGGCGCCCACCCCCTCACCGAACCAGTGCTCCGCGGCGGTGAGCGCCCGCACGTCGTTGTCGACAATGGTCGGCAGGTTGAGCCGGTCTCGCACCATCGGCCCGAGTGGCACGTCGCGCCAACCGACGAACGGCGAGAAGCCGACCATGCCGTCGCGCGGATCGACGTCACCGGCGACCGCCACGGCGGCGCCCGCGAGCACCGCAACCGACTCCGGCACCGCACGGTTCAATCGACCGTTGAGGCGCACGATGGCATCCAGCACCCGACCCACGTCGTGGGTGGTGATGGCCGTCCGGCGACTGGCCCGGATCCGGCCAGCGAGGTCGATGCGCACTCCGACCAGCTCGTCCGCGGTCAACTTGAATCCCGAGAACCACGCCGCCTCCGGACAGACATCTAGGAGCAACGCGGGGCGTCCCACACCGCTAGGCCCCGCCGGGCTCTCCTTCAAGAAGCCGGCCGCTATCAGCGGATTGACGATCTTGGTCACCGCTGCGGCAGTGAGCCCAGTGCGTCGCGCGACGTCCGCGCGGGACATCGAGCCACCCACCACGACAGTGGTGAACACCGACATTGATCCCACGCTGGTCAACGGAAAGACCGGCATCACGGCGAGCCATCATACGCACGGGGTCGGCGCAGAGGAGGCAGGTCAGGGAATGAGGACGAGCGATTCCCCGCCAGGGATGACGTCGACGCCGACCTGGCCACCGTCGACGATCTCGCCGCTGATGAGCAGTTTGGCGAGCGGGTCACCGATCGCGCCCTGGATCAGCCGGCGCAGTGGACGGGCGCCGTACGCCGGGTCGTAGCCCTTGTCCGCCAGCCACCCGCGAGCCGCGTCGCTGACGGTGATGGTGATCCGCCGCACCGCCAGCCGCCGCTCCAAGAGGCCCAGCTGGAGGTCGACGATCTCGGCGAGCTCCTCCCTGGTGAGCGCCTCGAAGACGACGATTTCGTCGAGACGGTTGAGGAACTCCGGCTTGAAGGACGCCCGGACCACCGCCATCACCGACTCGCGCTTCTTCTCCGAGTCCAGCGTCGGGTCGACCAGGTAGGGCGAGCCGAGGTTGCTGGTCAAGATCAGCAGTGTGTTGCGGAAGTCGACGGTGCGGCCCTGTCCGTCGGTGAGTCGGCCGTCGTCGAGGACCTGCAAGAGGATGTCGAAGACCTCGGGGTGGGCCTTCTCGACCTCGTCGAGGAGGACGACGGAGTAGGGCCGACGTCGGACGGCCTCGGTCAGCTGACCGCCCTCGTCGTAGCCGACATAGCCGGGCGGCGCGCCGACGAGACGAGCGACCGAGTGCTTCTCGGAGTACTCGCTCATGTCGATGCGCACGATGGCACGCTCGTCGTCGAACAAGAAGTCCGCCAGCGACTTGGCCAACTCGGTCTTGCCGGTGCCGGTCGGACCGAGGAAGAGGAAGGACCCGGTGGGTCGGTTGGGGTCGGCGATGCCGGCGCGGGCACGGCGTACGGCGTCGCTCACGGCGCGCACGGCCTCACGCTGGCCGATCAACCGCTCTCCGATGACCTCCTCCATCCGCAGCAGCTTCGCGGTCTCGCCCTCGAGCATGCGGCCGGTCGGGATGCCGGTCCAGGCCTCGACGACCTCGGCGATCTGTTCGGCGCCGACCTCCTCGCCGACGAGGGGGGCGACGTCCTGCTTCTCCGACGAGACGGCCGCCTCGATCTTCTTCTCCAGCTCCGGGATCGACTCGTAGTTGATCTTGCTGGCCGCCTCGAGGTTGCCCTCGCGCAGGTAGCGGTCGGCCTCGATCTTGAGCTGGTCCAGGGCACGGCGCAACTCGCCTTCGCCCTCCAGCGTCGCCTTCTCCTGCTCCCACCGGTGCTCGAGGCCGCGCAGCTCCTCCTCGCGATCCGCGAGATCCTGGCGCAGTCGTCCGAGCCGCTCCGAGGACGCGTCGTCGGACTCTTTGGCGAGCGCGAACTCCTCCATCTTCATCCGGTCGACCGCCCGGCGGAGCTGGTCGATCTCCTCGGGGGAAGACTCGATCTCCATCCGCAGCCGGGAGGCCGCCTCGTCGATCAGGTCGATCGCCTTGTCGGGGAGCTGGCGACCGGTGATGTAGCGGTCGGACAGTGTCGCTGCGGCCACCAGCGCGGCGTCGGTGATCCGGACACCGTGGTGGGCTTCGTACTTCTCCTGGATGCCGCGCAGGATCTGCACGGTGTCCTCGACGCTCGGCTCGCCGACGAAGATCTGCTGAAAGCGCCGCTCGAGGGCGGGGTCCTTCTCGATCCGCTCGCGATACTCGTCCAAGGTGGTGGCGCCGATCATCCTCAGCTCACCGCGGGCCAGCATCGGCTTGAGCATGTTGCCGGCGTCCATCGCGGAGTCGCCCCCGGCACCAGCGCCGACGACGGTGTGCAGCTCGTCGATGAAGGTGACGACCTGGCCACCAGAGTCCTTGATCTCCTCGAGCACGGCCTTGAGGCGCTCCTCGAACTCGCCGCGATACTTCGCGCCGGCCACCATGGCGGCCAGGTCGAGGGAGAGCACGCGGCGGCCCTTGAGCGAGTCGGGGACGTCGCCGGCGACCACCCGCTGGGCGAGTCCTTCGACCACCGCGGTCTTGCCGACGCCCGGCTCACCGATCAGGACGGGGTTGTTCTTGGTGCGACGCGAGAGCACCTGTACGACGCGGCGGATCTCGGCGTCCCGCCCGATGACGGGGTCGAGCTTGCCCTCCTCGGCAGCCTTGGTGAGGTCGACGGAGTACTTCTCCAACGCTTCGTAGGTCGACTCGGCGTCCTCGCTGGTGACCCGACGATTGCCGCGAACGGCAGTCAGCTCCTCACGGAGTCCGTCGGCGGTCAGCCCGGCGTCGCGGAGCACCTTCTGGGCAGGCGACTCGACGGTGGCCAGGCCGATCAGGAGGTGTTCGGTGGCGACGTACTCGTCCTTCATCGACGCGGCCAGGTCGATCGCGCTCGCCAGCACGCGGGTCAGCGAGGGTGACGCGGTCGGCTGTTGGACGGTCGCTCCGGTGGCCTTGGGCAGGTTGGCGAGGGCGGTCTCCGCGAGCGCGGTCAGACCGTCGACGTCGACCCCAGTCTTGGTCACCAGGGTGCGCGCGACCCCGTCTTGTTGGCGCAGCAGAGCCACCAGCAGGTGGACGGGCTCGATGGTGGTGTTGCCCGCGGTGGTGGCGGACAGCTGGGCGGCCTCGATGACCTCACGACTGCGGGTGGTGAACTTCTCGGCTCCGAACTGGCTCAACGGTTTCCTCTCGACGACTGCCTCGGCGACTACTCAGTGGTCACAACGACCCCTGCCCGGACCACTGTGGTCCCCTCTCGATACAACGCCCCAAAAGTTGAGTCCATTCCACTCAACTTCGGCGTTCTTAGAGGTCCCGCCAGCGACCAGGGAGGATGGTGTCCGCTGGGTCATGACTGACCGCGCCGCCAGACGACGATCGACTGACCGGTCAGCCGATCACGGCGAGCCGGCACGCGGCTACCCGACGCAGCAGAGGTGCGCCGCGACAGGGCGTCGCGCAGTGCCTCTCGGGTTGCCTCGAGCTCGATGACCAGCTCCTCGTTGCGCAGCTGGAGCGCCTCGACCTGGTTCTGCAGGTCGAGGATCCGACGGACCCCCTCGATGCCGATGCCGGCGCCGGTGAGGTCGGCGATCAGCCGAAGCAGCTCGAGATCGGTGTGGGAGTAGCGACGACCGCCACCCCCCGTGCGACCGGGCGAGATCAGCCCCATCCGTTCATACGAACGCAGCGTCTGCGGGTGCAGGCCGGTGAGCTCGGCGGCTACCGAGATGACGTAAACCGCTGCCTCCGGGCCCGGCGCCGCGATGGGCTCGGTGGCCCGACGCCGGGGCCGAGAACTCTGCTCGGTCACGACGACTCCTCGAACAGACCCGCCCGCAGCGGCTTGCCGGCCATCGCCGTCCGATAGGACTCGACAGCCTCCTTGGCGGTTGCGTCGAGAACCGCCGGCACCTGCACCTCGACGGTGGCCAGCAGGTCGCCTCGGGTGCCGTCCTTGCGCTGGGAGCCCTTGCCGCGCACCCGGAAGGTGCGGCCGTTGGGCGTGCCCGCGGGCAGCTTCAAGGTCACCGGACCGCCACCCAGGGTCGGGATCTTGATCTCCCCACCGAGAGCGGCCTCGTCGAAGGAGATCGGCACCGCGAGGGTGAGATTATCGCCCTTGCGGCCGAACAGCCGGTGCGGGCGGACCTTGACGGCGACCAGCAGGTCGCCGGCCGGGCCGCCGTTCTCACCGGGAGCACCCTTGCCCCGCAGCCGGATCTTCTGACCGTCCTTGACGCCGGCAGGGATGCGCGCCTGGATCGTCCGCATCGAGTGGCCACGGCCGGTGCCGTGGCAGACCGGGCACGGGTCGTCGTAGACGAGCTGCCGCCCACCGCACATCGGGCAGGTCTCGTTGATCGAGAAGCCACCACCCATCGAGGCGACGACGAATCCAGCACCCTCGCACTCGGGGCAGATGTGCGGCTTGGTGCCCGGCATGCCGCCGGTGCCCTTGCACTCCGGGCAGACGGAGTCCGAGGTCAGTCGCAACGCGACGGTGACCCCGTCCATCGCCTCGGTGAAGCCGATCGTGGTCGAGGTCTCGATGTCGGCGCCCTTGACCGGCCGCGGCTTGGCGCGCTGGCGGCCGAAGCCGCCGCCGCCGAACATGTCGCCGAACATGTCGCCGAGCCCGCCTTGACCGCCGTGCTCGCGGAGCAGGTCGTTGAGGTCGAACCCGCCGCCCGTGCCACCGCCACCGCCGAAGCCGCCGGGGAAGCGGCCGCCGGCGAACATCGAGCGCATCTCGTCGTACTTTTTGCGCTTCTCGGCGTCGCCGATCACGTCATAGGCCTCGGCGACGGCCTTGAACTTCTCGTGCTTCTTCTCATCACCCGGGTTGGAGTCGGGGTGGTTGGCGCGGGCGAGCTTGCGGTAGGCCTTCTTGATGTCGGCCTGGCTGGCGTCCTTGCCCACGCCCAACTCGGCATAGAAGTCCTTGTTGGCCCAGTCGGCTCTCATGCCGTCGTTGTCACTCATCCGCGCACCTCCTCTCCTCTCGCCCTGATGTCGCGGCACCGGTCACACCCGCGACGGATGTACGGCGTGGCGCGCGGCGTCGACCTCACCCCTCGGCCGGGTCGACGACCAGCACCTGCGCTGCGCGGACGACCCGGTCACCGATCCGATAACCGGCCTTGGCGACCATCTTGACCGTGGTCTCCTCGACCTCCGGGTCGGTGCCGAGATGCGACAGCGCCTCGTGCCTGGTCGGGTCGAAGACGTCACCGGGCTCGCCGAACTTGGACAGCCCGAGTCCTGTGACGACCCGCTCCAACTGGTCGGCGACGGCGCGAAGTCCGTCCTCGAGAGGCCCGGCGTCGCGGGCGCGATCGATGGTGTCGAGCACGTCGGTGATCGGGGCGAGCACGGCATAGCTGGCGTTCTCCCGGACCAGTTCGCGGTCACGCTCGACGCGCCGCTTGTAGTTGAGGTACTCCGCTTGCAGCCGCTGCAGGTCGCCGGTGAGCGACTCCACGTCGGCCTGAGCCTTGGTCAGGTCGTCACCGAGTCCATTGTCGGCGACGGTCTCGCCGTCCGGCTGACCGACGGCCGCCTGCGGCTCCTCGCCCACCGGGGTGGCGCCCTCGGGCTGCTCTCTGGTTGGACTCTGCTCGGCCTGCGGTTCGGACGACTCGGGGCCGCCGGCCGACCCGGCGCGCGCGTGCGCCGGGTCAGCCGCGGAGTGGAACCCTTCGGTCACTTCGCCTCGTCCCCGCCCTCGTCGACGATCTCGGCGTCGACGACGTCGTCGTCGGATTCACCAGTGCTGCCGGTGGACCCGCCGGCGGCGGCCTGGTCGGCCTCCGCGGCGGCGTACATCGCGGCGCCCATCTTCTGGCTGGACTCACCGAGCTTGGCAATGCCCGACCGGAGACTGTCGGTGTCGGCCTCGGCGTTCTCCAAGGTGGCCTTGAGTGCGTCGACGTCGGCCTGCACCTCGGTCTTCACCTCGTCGGGGATCTTGTCGCCGTTGTCGGCCAGGAACTTCTCGGTGGTGTAGACGAGCTGGTCGGCCTGGTTGCGGGTCTCGATGTTCTCCCTGCGCGCGGCGTCGTCGGCGGCGTACTGCTCCGCCTCCTTGACCATCCGGTCGATCTCGTCCTTGCCCAGCGCCGAGCCACCGGAGATCGTCATCGACTGCTCACGGCCCGAGGCGGTGTCCTTGGCGGACACGTGCACGATGCCGTTGGCGTCAATGTCGAAGGTGACCTCGATCTTCGGGATGCCGCGCGGAGCCGGCGGCAGCCCGGTCAGCTCGAAGTTGCCGAGCGGCTGGTTCTGCGCCCACATCGGCCGCTCGCCCTGGGCGACCTTAATCTCCACCGACGGCTGGTTGTCGTCCGCGGTCGTGAAGACCTCGCTGCGCTTGGTGGGGATGGTGGTGTTGCGCTCGATAAGCGTGGTCATCACGCCACCCTTGGTCTCGATGCCGAGGCTCAGCGGGGTGACGTCGAGGAGCAGCACGTCCTTGACCTCGCCCTTGAGCACACCGGCCTGCAGCGCGGCGCCCACGGCGACGACCTCGTCGGGGTTGACACCCTTGTTGGGCTCCTTGCCGCCGAGCAGCTCCTTGACCAGCTCGGTCACCGCCGGCATCCGGGTCGAGCCACCGACGAGCACGACGTGGTCCATGTTGGCCACGTCGACACCGCCGTCCTTCAGCACCTGCTTGAAAGGCGCCTTGGTCCGGTCGAGCAGGTCGGCGGTCATCTTCTGGAACTCGCTGCGGGAGAGCTTCTCCTCGAAGTGCAGCGGGCCGGACTCGCCGTGGGTGATGTAAGGCAGGTGGATGGTCGTCTCGCTGGAGGAGGACAACTCGATCTTGGCCTTCTCCGCCGCCTCCTGGAGGCGCTGCTTGGCGATCTTGTCCTGGCCCAGGTCGACGCTGGTGTTGTCCTTGAACTTCTTGATCATCCACTCGACGATCCGGGCGTCCCAGTCGTCACCACCGAGGTGGTTGTCGCCGGAGGTCGCCTTGACCTCCACGACGCCCTCACCGATCTCTAACAGCGACACGTCGAACGTGCCACCGCCGAGGTCGAAGACGAGGATCGTCTGGTCGTCGCCCTTGTCGAGGCCGTAGGCCAGTGCGGCCGCGGTCGGCTCGTTGACGATGCGGGAGACGTTGAGCCCGGCGATCTCGCCGGCCTCCTTGGTGGCCTGCCGCTGGGCGTCGGAGAAGTACGCCGGCACGGTGATCACCGCGTCGGTCACCGGCTCGCCGAGGTAGGCCTCCGCGTCCCGCTTGAGCTTCTGCAAGATGAAGGCGCTGATCTGCTGGGGGGTGAAGGTCTTGTCGTCGAACGACACCGTCCAGTCGGTGCCCATGTGACGCTTGACCGAGCGGATGGTGCGATCGACGTTGGTGACGGCCTGCCGCTTGGCGACCTCACCGACGAGCACCTCGCCGGACTTGGCGAAGGCGACCACCGACGGGGTGGTCCGCGAGCCTTCTGCGTTCGCGATGACGGTGGGTTCGCCACCCTCTAGGACGGCGACGACGGAGTTCGTCGTGCCAAGGTCGATACCGACCGCTCGTGCCATGTGTGTGTTACCTCCAGGGTTGATGTCTGCTGACGCCGCGCCGGACGTCGTACCGAGTCCAGTCTGGCCAATAAGTTGAGTCGATGCAACTCAAGTCTGTTCATGGTGTGCAACGCATGCCGCGGCAGGATTGTTCCGATCCGGCCAGACTTTTCTGCCGGGCTTTCCGTCCCGACCGCTCCGACCCTCTTCGTGGCCGGGAATAGCCGACGCGCCGACGTTGTCTGGACTCGCATGACGATCCCCACCCTCACCCTCAACGACGACACCACCCCTCGACTCGGCATCCCGCAACTCGGCTTCGGGGTCTACCTGGTGCCGCCGCCGGACACCCAGGGCGTGGTGGAGCGGGCGCTCGAGGTGGGCTACCGCCACATCGACACCGCTCAGATGTATGGCAACGAGGCCGGCGTCGGCGCGGCCCTCGCTGCCTCCGGACTCGGCCGGGACGAGCTGTTCGTCACCACCAAGCTGAACAACGGCAACCACCGACCCGACGATGCTCGGCGCTCGCTCGCGGAGTCGCTGGAGGCGCTCGGCCTGGACCAGGTCGACCTGTTCTTGATCCACTGGCCGCTGCCCGAGCGCTACGACGGTGACTTCGTGTCCACCTGGCAGACCATGGTCGAGCTGCGCGATCAGGGGCTGACCCGATCGGTGGGCGTCTCCAACTTCCAGCCCGCCCACCTGGACCGGATCGTCGCGGAGACCGCGGTGGCGCCGTCGGTCAACCAGATCGAGGTGCATCCGTTCTTCACCAACGAGTCGGCGCGCGCGGCCAACGCCCGGCACGGGGTGCTTACCGAGGCCTGGGCGCCGATCGCCCGAGGCAAGGTTGCCGAGAGCCCGGTCATCGTCGAGATCGCCGAGCGCCTCGGTCGGACTCCCGCGCAGGTCGCCCTCCGCTGGCACCTGCAGCGTGGCGACATCGTCTTCCCCAAGTCCACCAACGTGGAGCGGATGCGGGAGAACTACGACGTCTTCGACTTCGAGCTGTCCTTGGCGGACGTGGCCGCCCTGTCTGCCCTGGACGAAGGCGAGGCCGGCCGCACCGGCCCGAACCCGGATCGGTTCAACTGGATCCCGTCCTGAGCTCGGCGTGAGCTTGGCGGTGTCTGCGGCAGCCGTCAGCCGATGTGGATCTTGACCTCGTTGGACTTGGTGCCGGTGTTGGTGTCGACCACGCGGATCCGGTTGAGCCCGGACCGTCCGGTCATGATGTAGGTCGAGAAGGCCTCACCGTTCACCGACGTGGTGACCGGGAAGTCGGCCCACGTGCCTTCTTCGAACCGCTGCACCTGCAAGATCGCACCGTTGCCGCCCGGGTAGGTGCCGCTCAGGTCGATCTGCGCCATCGGCGCGACCGACTGCTGCCCTGCGGTCAACGTGATCTCGTGCTCCTTGGTCGCCGAACTGCTCGGCTTGCTGGGCTGCGACCCCCCGCCCTCACTAGCCTGAGTCTCCTTCGGCGCGGCAGGGGCTGAGGAGGACGTGGGCGACGGCTTGGGGAGATACATGCTCCCGCCATCGGAGGCGGCGTTGGCCGTGTCACCACCCAGACCGACCGATCGACTCAAGCCGAGCGCGCCGACACCGAGCAGCACACCAACAGCGGCGGCCACGGCGACCAACGCCACCAGCCCCCACAAGACGGGGTGTTCTCGATGCTCCGGCACCCTGGCAGCCTACTGAGTCTCCCCTGAGTCGCCGCATTTGCCGGCGCCAGCTGTCGCCTGTGGTTGCGACCGACAGGGCTGCTACGCCAGGACGGGAGTGCTTGGGTATTGGGTTCCGGCTGCTTGCCGGGTTGCTGGGGTCACTCCTGTTGCTGCTTTCCCAAGGTATCTCGATGAACCTGCACTTCTCATGGCGTATACGCCATGAGAAGTGACGCTCCACCCACTTACCTTGGGAAAGCAGCGACCCGTGTGAGTGGTGGGGTCGAGGCTGGCGTCGGACTCACGGGAACGGGTCATCGATTGTGCTGAAACTGCATGTCCCCGGCCCCCGAGACGCCGGACCTGTTGTTTCGGAACCATCGGCGGGGGTCTCAGACCCGGAGCAGACCGGCGACCGCAGGACTCCAGCGACCCGGCCAGCAACTCCAGCACCGGCGGCGCTGTTCCGCTGTAGGTGCCTGTCGGCGGTGACCCACGACGACCAGCAACCCGGCGAGCGACCCGCGACCACCGGCGGTTAGCCGGAAATGGGCGTGACGACGATCCGGGCGCCCTGGTCGGGGACGCTGGTGATGTTGCGGACCTTGGGTCCTTCCTCGCCGACGGCGTGCACGTCGTAGTGGCTGAACACCTCGCGCAGCACCTCGACCGCCTCCATCTGGGAGAACGCCGCGCCCAGGCAGCGGCGCACCCCGCCACCGAACGGGATCCATGTCGTCAGGGACGGCGGGTGGTCGCCGGTGAAGCGGTCGGGGCGGAACCGCTCCGGCTCGGGGAAATTGGCCGGGTCACTGTGCGAGAGCAGGATCGACGGGGCGACGGTGGTGCCGCGCGGGAGCAGGCGCCCGCCGAGGGTGGTGGGTCGCATCAGGGTGCGCACCACCATGGCGAGCACGGGGTGCAGCCGGAGCGACTCCTTGAAGATCGCCTCGAGCCAGTCGTCGTCACCGGTGCGCGCGGCGTCGCGGGCGCGGGCCATCTGCTCGGGATCGCGGCCGACCTCGTAGAGCGCCCAGGCCAGCGCCGTGGCGGTGGTCTCGTGCCCAGCAAGCAGCAGCGTGACCAGGTGGTCGCGCAACTCGGCATCGCAGAGCCGCTCGCCGTCGTCCTCGAGCCGGATCAGCTGGGAGAGGACGTCGGTGCGCTCGGCAAGGTCGGGCGCCTGCCGTCGCTCGGAGATCTCGGCGACGATCAGCCGATCCAGGGCGTACGACGTCTCGACGGTCCGCTTCCACGGCCCCATCCGCTGCAGCGGCGGAAAGCCCCAGCCGAGCAGGACCAGCGGGCTGACGTTGACGGTCCGGTAGACGAGCGGACGCAGCTGGGCCAACCGCTCCTCGTCGGTGACGCCGAAGACGACGTGCAGGATCACCTCCAAGGTCAAGGCGTTCATCCGGTCGAGCGCGCGGAACTCCAAGCCCGGAGTCCACGAGGCGACCTCGGTCTTGGCCAGGCCGGCCACGACCTCGCGGTAGCCGCGTAGGGCATGGCCGCTGAAGGCCGGCATCAACAGTCGACGGGCGCGCTTGTGGGCCGCTCCGTCCAAGACGAGCACCGAATGCTCGCCCATGATCGGACCGAGGATCGCATTGCCCTTGCCGGCGTGGAAGACCGCCGGATCGCCGGCGAAGATCTCCTTGGTGACGTCTGGCCGGGAGGAGATGACCACGGTGCGCCCCGCCGGCAACAGCCGGACGGTGAACACGTTGCCGAACCGCCGACGCAACCCGGGCACATAACGATGCCGGAAGCGGAGCACCCCGGCGCTCTGTGCGAGGGAGGGCTGCCGCGGACCCGGAGGCAGGTTGGTCGTGTCGACCGGCGGCATGTCCCGCCGCGACGGCGGCCGGGTGTGCTCGAAGCGCTCGCGCGAGAGTCGGGCGACCTTGTCGGTGTCGGTGTCGCGCACGTCGCCTCCCGGACTCCTCGCTGCTCTGGTCAGTCTAGGAGCGCGATCCTCACGGGGAGGCGCTCCTCGTGAGCTACCACAGCACCACGAGACGTCGTACTCTCCAATCGCTCGGGCGACCAGGCGGTACGACGTCTCGCGGTGGCAGTGCTGTCAGTCGTGCGGATCAGCCGGCGTAGAGGAAGAGTTCGCGCCCGCGCCAGTCGTTGCCGTCCACGCTCGGCCCGCTCACCGCAGTCGCGGTGCCGGACAGCGCGCCGTTGCTCCAGCCGACCTCGGCGAGGTTGCCGGTGCTGGCGGAGGCGACGTAGAGGTTGCCGTCGGCCAGCAGCAGACCCGTCGTGTCACTCCAGGTGATGCCGCTGCCGTTGCCCAGCGCCGTGAACCGCACCGAGCCCACAGTCTGGCTCTCCGGCTCGAAGTAGCGGTAGTAGAGCTGGGACTGACCGGACAGGGTGTAGTAGAGCCGACCGCTGACCTTGTCGTAGAACATCCCGGTGATATTCGGGATCTCGTTGGCGAACTGGGTGAGGCCGTTGAGGCTCACCGTGGTGGCGGCACCGAAGGTGGTGCCGTCGAAGGTGCGCGAGCGCAGCGTCCCGTTGGACCAGCCGGTGTAGAGGGTGCCGTCGATCATCACCGCACCACGGGCGCTCCCCCAGGCCTGACCACCGTTGGCCACGGCCTGGCTCCCGGTCACGGTCGAGCCGGTGAAGTCCCGCTCGGTGACGGTGTCGGTCTTGCCGAGGAGGTAGACGGCGCCCGGCAGACTGCCGGTGTTCTCGACAGGCAGGGCGGTGCCACCGGTGGTCGGGAAGAAGGCGAGCCGGCCGCGCTTCTCCTTGGCCACCACGGCAGTGTCATGACCCATCCACAGTCCGGCGTTGGTGGTCATGAACTCCCACACACCCACGCCGCGATTGCGGGTCGGGTTCCAGCTGAAGGGCAGCCCGTTGCGCGGGTCGATTGCGGCAAGGCCGGTGCGGACGACTGCGCCCACCCCTCGCGAGTCGGAGGAGTAGGGGTTGTTCAGCCACCGGAAGTGACCGCCGACGTAGATCGCGGCACCGGTCGCCTTCACCTGGGTGAAGGTGTCACCACCGCTGTAGTCCACCCAGCTGGGGTCCTGGCTCGCGGTGGTGGTCGGAGTCAACTCCCAGCGGCTCACGGCGTCACACAGCGTGCCGGAGCCCACTCCGCCGGAGTAGGCGCCGGTTGCGCCGACGACGAAGTAGGTGCCAGTCGGGTCGATGTCCACATCGCGCATGTAGGTGTCGAAGGAGGTCGAGCAGCTTGCCGAGAACCGGCTGGTCCACCAGCTCGCCAAAGTCGCGGTGGACCCGCTGAGGTCGGCCATCATGATCTGCGGACGGCTCTGCCCGTCGACCGTGCGGAAGTTGCCGATCGCGACCAAGCTGTTGCCGTCGTCGCTGATGTCGAAGTGCTTGACGGCCAGCTTGCCGCCGTTCCAGAGACCGGCGAAGGTGAGGTTCACCGTGCCGGTGTCCGCGCCCGTGGTTGGGTCGAGTGCAGCAAGTAGCGTGCGTGACTGCCCACCGATGGTGGTGAAGATTCCGCCGATGTAGAGCTTGTCGTCGACGAGTTGCATGTCGTTGATTGCGCCGTTGATCGCCTTCGCTTTGAAGGTGGTGATCACGGCGCCGGAGGTCGCGTCGATCCGCGCGACCTTCGAGGACTTGACCCCGTTGACCGCGCTGAACTTCCCACCGATGAAGACGGTGCCGTCGCCGGCGTCGACGACCTCGGTGACCTCGGTGCCGGTGATCTCAGGCACAAAGGTGGTGTCCACCGCACCGGTGGTCGCATTGAACGCGAAGATGTTCTTGCGCGTGTACGCCGTGCCGTTCTTGTCGGTGACGGACGTGAACGTGCCGGTCGCGATGATCCGGTCGCCCACCTGGACCATCGACTCGACCTTGCCGTTCTGCACGTTCGGCGGCCAGTTGTCCGGATTCGCCGAGACGATGGATCCGATGGTCGGCTCGGCCGCTGTGCTCGGCACAGCGAGAGTCGGAACGGCCAGTGCTGTCAGCCCCAGTAGGCAGGCAGCGGCCAGTGACTTGCGCATAACTCAACCCCCACGTTTTGAAGTGCGCTTGATAGGGAACTCCCCCAGACACCACCTTCGGTGGCGTACTCCGTCGAGCGTATACACCCTTACCCAAGATGTAATCAGGCAGGCACCTAGTCGTCTAGACCGGCGCGACCGCCCCCGGAGGCCAGTCAATGGCTACTCCAGTGCCTTACGGCTGCGTCATTTTCGGCAATGCCCCGAGTCAGCTGAGCGGCTGGCCGCCGAGCCAGACGCCGGCTACCAGCGGCACACCGGGGCGATAGGCGAGGTGCACGTGGCTGGGGGCGTCCAGCACGACCAGGTCGGCGCGTGCGCCGGGGGTCAGCGAGCCCACGTCATCGCGGTCCAGCGCAGCGGCTCCGCCCGCGGTGGCGGCCCGCACCGCCTCGGCGGGGCTCATCCGCATCTCCCGCACCGCCAGCGCGATGCACAACGGCATCGAGGACGTGTAGCACGACCCCGGGTTGCAGTCGCTGGCGATGGCCACCGCGACCCCGGCATCGATCAGCTGGCGGGCGTCGGGGTAGGGGTGCCGGGTCGAGAACTCCACCCCCGGCAGCAGGGTGGCGATGGTGCCGGAGTCGCGCAGCGCATCGACGTCGGCACCGGTCAGGTAGGTGCAGTGATCGACCGCCGTGAGCCCCAGCTCGGCAGCCAGCTGCACACCCGGACCGGGGCCGAGCTGGTTGGCGTGCAGACGACCGCGCAACCCTGCGGCTTGCCCGGCCTCCAGCACCGTCCGGGCTTGATCGGCGTCGAAGGCGCCGGTCTCGCAGAAGGCGTCGATCCAACTGGCGTGCGGCGCCGCGGCGTCGAGCATCGGGCCGGTGACCAGATCGACGTACGACGTCGCGTCGGTGCCCTCCGGGACGACATGGGCGCCGAGGAACGTGGTCTCGTCGGTGAACTGACGCGCGACCGCGAGCGAACGCGCCTCGTCGATGACGCTGAGGCCGTAGCCGCTCTTGATCTCCACCGTGGTGGTGCCCTGCCGGCGCATCTCGGTCACCAGCCGCGCCACGTTGGCGGTGAGCTCCTCGTCGGTGGCGGCGCGGGTGGCCGCGACCGTGGTGCGGATGCCGCCCGCGGAGTAGGGCTGCCCGGTCATCCGCGCGGCGAACTCCTCGGCGCGATCGCCGGCGAAGACCAGATGGCTGTGGCTGTCCACGAAGCCGGGCAGCACCGCGCGGCCCGCCAGGTCGACCCGCTGGTCGGCGTCCGGCGCCGCGCTGGCCGGCCCGGTCCAGGCGACCCGATCACCGTCGATCACCAGGGCGGCATCGCGCAGGATGCCGAGCGGACCGCCGTGCGCCGGGTCGTTGGTGACCAGCTCACCGATGCCGGCGACCAGGGTGGTGGCGCTGTTCATTGCTGAAGCCTCCCGATGACGTCGACCAGCTCACGTCCGATGTCCGCTGCCTCACCCTGCCGCACCACGACCCTCCCGTCGACCATCACCTGGGTGACGTCGGCTGCGGTGGCGGCGAACACCGCGGTGTGCTCGTCGGCGCCGGTGCCAGCCGTGCGGAGGGTCGCCGTGTCCACGGTGACCAGGTCGGCCCGGTGGCCGGGCGCGATCCGACCGGCGTCGGGGAAGCCGAGGCTGGCCTGCCCGGTGGTGGTGCCGGCCTCGATCAGCTGGGCGGCGGTCCAGTGTCCGCGCCGCTGCGTGGCCAGTCGCTCGTTCAGCTCGACGGCGCGCATCTCCTCGAACAGGTCCACCACGGCATGGCTGTCGCTCCCCAGAGTCAACGCAGAGCCAGCCTCTCTCAGCGCGACGCTCGGGCCGATGCCGTCGGCGAGGTCCCGCTCGGTGGTCGGGCAGAAGCAGGCGTAGGTCTGCGAGCCACCGAGCAGCGCGATGTCCTGGTCGGTGAGGTGGGTGGCGTGCACGGCGCTGGTGAGCGGGCCGAGCACGCCTGCGTCGGCGAGGAGTCCGGTCGGGGTGAGGCCGTACGCCGCTTGGCAGGCGTCGTTCTCCGCCACCTGCTCGGACAGGTGCACATGCAGGGGACGACCCTGGGCGGCCGCCACCACGGTGCCGAGCTGGTCGCGCGGCACCGCGCGGACGGAGTGGACGGCGGCACCGACGACCACGCCCGGGCGAGGTGCGATCGCGGCGACCCGCTCGCCCCAGCGGGTGGCATCGCCGTCGCTGTAGCGCCGCTGCACGCCCTCGGGCGGCTGGCCGAACCCGGAGCTGAGATAGCAGGTGTCCAGCAGGGCGATCCGGATGCCCGCCTCGCGGGCGGCCTCGACGAGGGCGAGACCCATGGCGTTCGGGTCGTCGTACGGCGTCCCGTCGGGGCCGTGGTGGAGGTAGTGGAACTCGCCGACGCAGGTGATCCCGGTGGCCGCCATCTCGCGGTAGACCGCGCGAGCGAGCGCGTAGTAGGAGTCCGGGTCGAGCCGCTCGGCGAGGGAGTACATCTGCTCCCGCCAGGTCCAGAACGTCCCGCTGCCGCGTTGGGTGCGGCCGCGCAGGGCCCGATGGAAGGCGTGGCTGTGCGCGTTGGCCAGGCCGGGGATGGTCAGTCCGGGCACACGGACCACATCCGCCGGCTCGGCGGCCCGGTCGGTTGCCTGGTCAATCGACTGGGCGGTTGTTCCGGCCCAGGTCACCGCGGTGAACCGGCCGTCCTCGACGGTGACCAGCACGTCGTCTCGCGCGGCGCCGTCGACCCAGGCCCGCTCGAGCAGGTAGACGGTCACGAGAGCATGCGCTCCAAGGAGTCGGCGAGTGCGGTCACGCCGACCAGGCAGTCGGCGGTCTCGGCGTGCTCGTCGGGCGAGTGCGAGACGCCGGTCGGGTTGCGCACGAAGAGCATCGCGGTCGGGATGCCGGCCTCGGCGAGGATGCCGGCGTCATGTCCGGCCTGGGTGGGGATGATCGGCCAGTCGCCGTCCTCATGCCCACCGGCCAGGCTGGTGGCGAGACCGGGATCGAAGTCGATCCGACCCGACACCGACTCCACGGTCAGGCTGACGCTGGTGCCGTCACGCTCGGCGCGCTCGGTCGCCTGCCGTTCGATGACGCGGATCAACTGGTCCAAGGTGTCCTTGGTCTCGCAGCGAGCGTCCAGCCATGCGGTCACCTGGGACGGCACGGCGTTGGTGCCGTTGGGCTCCACCTGGATCCGGCCGAAGGTGGCCCGCTGGCCCGCCAGTCGTGCTTGCTTGTTCGCAGCGAGCGAGGCCACGGCGTAGGTGAGCATCGGGTCACGTCGGTCCTCCATCCGCGTGGTCCCGGCGTGGTTGGCCTCACCGGTGAACTCGAACCGATAGCGCCCGTGCGGCCAGATCCCCGCACCCACGCCGACCGCGTGGCCGAGGTCGACGAGGTGGCGGCCCTGCTCGACGTGCAGCTCGAGGTAGGCCGCCGGGCGCTGCTGCGCCGACCAGGGCCGGGGCTCGCTCGATCCCAACAGGTCCGCCGCGGCCATCGCGTCGGCCACGGAGACCCCGTCCCGGTCCTTCAGCTGCTTGGCCTGCTCCCAGCTGATCGCGCCTGCGGCCAGGCGAGAGCCCAGACAGGCGAGACCGAATCGGGAGCCCTCCTCCTCGGCGAAGACCGCGACCCCGAGCGGCCGGGTCGGCACCACACCTCGCTCACGCAGCAGATCCACGGCGGCGAGCCCGCAGACCACGCCGAGCGGGCCGTCGTACGCCCCACCGTCCAGGACGGAGTCCAGGTGCGATCCGGTCAACAGGCCCGGTCCGGTCACCCCGGCCGGACGCCACCAGGCGACCAGGTTGCCGAAGTCGTCGGCCTCCACGGCCAGGCCCCGGGCCTCGGCCTGCTCGGCGAACCACGCGCGCAACTCGATCTCGGCGCTCGTGAACGGCTGCCGGAAGTAGCCACCCGACCGCGCCGAGCGGCCCACCGGCGCCAGGTCGGCCCACATCTGCTCGAAGCTCACTCACCAAGTCCACCGCCTCCCCGGCCCGGCCACAACCAGCGGGCATCTGGTTCAGTCTCGTATCCCAGACCCTTGAGCTGCCTGGGAGCGCAGCGCGCGGCATGGATCAGTGGCTCCCCCACCCACGCGAGGTGCCGCCGGTCGACCCCGGACCGGAGTAGCGTCCGAGCGTGACCGCGCGCACCGAGACCTCCGACGATCTCGCCGTCGCCAACCTCCAGGCCCTGATCCGGATCCCGACGGTGTCCCACCGCGACCCGGACTCGGTGGACATCGAGGCGTTCGATCGGTTCCTGGCCGAGCTGGCGGACCGGTTCCCCCTCCTGCACGAACAGCTCGAGCTGACCCGGGTGTCCCGACACGGGCTGTTGTTCCGGTGGCCGGGCGCCGCGGCTGATCGACCCGTCGTCTTGATGGCGCATCTCGACGTCGTGCCCATCGACGAAGGCGCTCCGTGGCAACACCCACCGTTCTCCGCGGAGATCGTCGACGGCGCCATCTGGGGTCGCGGCACGCTCGACGACAAGGGCTGCCTGGTGGCGATCTGCGAGGCAGTGGAGCGTCATCTGGCCGCCGGATTCGCACCCGCGCAGGACATCTGGCTCTCGTTCGGCTGTGACGAAGAGGTCTCGGGAGAAGCCGCCGAGCTGGCCGTCGAGCAGCTTCGCGAGCGCGGGGTGCGGCCGTGGTTCGTGCTCGACGAGGGCGGCGCCATCGCGCACGAGGCATTCCCCGGCGTCACCGACCCGGTCGGCGTCATCGGGGTGACCGAGAAGGGCATCACCTCGCTCGAGCTCGTCGTCGAAGGACGCGGCGGCCACGCCTCCACGCCGGCGAAGATGGGACCGACCGCTCGCATTGCCCGCGCCATCCTGCGCGTCGAGCGGTCGCCGTTCCCGGCCAGCACTCCGCTGCCGACGCTGGAGCTGATGCGTCGGCTCGCGCCGCACGCCCCCGCAGCTCTCCGACCGCTGATGGCCAACGCCGACCGCCTCAAACCGGTCCTCACCCGAGCGCTGGTGGCGGCCGGGCCGGAGTCGGCGGCGATGACCCGGACCACGGTGGCCGCCACGACCCTCTCAGGCTCGCCGGCCCTCAACGTGATCGCCTCCACCGCGTCGGCCGGGCTGAACATCCGGATCATGGTCGGCGACACCGTCGCCGGCGTCGTCGAGCACGTCCGCAAAGCCGTGCGCGACAAGCAGGTCGAGATCAAGGTGATCGAGGCGAGCGAGCCCAGCCCGATCTCGCCGTACGACGGCGACGAGGCGTTCGCTCTCCTCGAGGAGACCATCGTCGAGGTCTTCCCCGATGCCGTCCCGTCGCCGTACGCCATGATGGCGGCCACCGACTCCCGCCACTTCACGACCCTCTCGGAGCGGGTCTACCGGTTCGCGCCATTCCGGATGAGCAAGGCACAGCGCGCGGCGATCCACAGCTACGACGAGCATCTCGGCGTCGAGGCGTTCCTCGACGGCATCGCCTGGTATCACCGGCTGATCGAGAGGATCTCCTGATGTCCCAGCCCGAGCCGGTGTCCCAGCCCGCACCCGGAGCTCCCAAGCACCTCCACTCGATCACCGCGGTGGTCGGCTTCCTGGTCGCCGTCGAGATCGCCAGCGGCATCCTGCAGGGGTTCTACACCCCGATCTGGAAGGACATCGCGCATCACTTGTCGATGCACGACGCCGACGTCAACTGGTTCGAGGCCGCCCAGCTGATCGTGTCCGCGTTGGCCATCCCGCTGCTCGCCCGGCTCGGTGACCTGATCGGGCACAAGCGGGTGCTGCTGCTGTCGACCGCGATCACCGCGGTCGGATCGTGGATCTTGGCGTTCGCGCCGTCCTTCACCGCCTTCCTGATCGGCTTCGCGATCCAAGGGGCCTACGTCGTGTGGCTGCCGATGGAGGTCGCGATCGTGCACCGGCGCACCGCCGCCGACCCCCGCCAGGACCGGCTCACCCGCACGGCTGCCGGCGTCCTCGTGTTCGCCCTCGAGATCGCCGTCATCATCGGCGCCGGCCTGAGCGGTGCCCTGGTGGGTGGCCTGGCCATGTCCACCCTGCTGATGATCCCCGCCGTCGCGGTGTCGATCGCCTTCTTCGTCATCTGGTTCGGCGTGGAGGACCGACCCGGCCAGTCCGGAGGCGGCGTCGACTGGACCGGCTTGGGTCTGATCACCTTGTGCCTGGTGCTGGTGATGGGCGGGCTGATCCTGATCCGACTGAACGGGCCCGGCTTCTTGGTGGCCTGGCTGGTCATCGTGCTCGGCCTGGCAGCGATGGTCCCGTTCGTGCGTTTCGAGGCGGCACACGACGACCCCATCATCGACGTACACCTCTTCGCCAAGCCCGCGATGTGGCCCGTGCAGCTGACCGCCTTCCTCTTCGGCATGTCGGTGCTCGGCGCCCAGATCCCGCTCTCCACGTTCGCTCGCACCGACCCGGACAAGGCCGGCTTCGGTCTCGGCGCGTCGGCAGGGTTCGTGACCGTGCTGATCGTGGTGTACGTCGTCACGCTCGCCGTCGGAGCGCTCACCTTGCCGTTCACCTCGCGCCTGCTCGGACCACGTGGCGCGTTGCTCGCTGCCTCACTGCTGGTGGCCATCGGCTATGCCTTGTGGATCCCGTTCCACGACCACACCTGGCAGGCGTTGCTGAACATGGCCATCGCCGGCTTCGGCTCCGGTGCCCTGGTCGCCGCTCTGCCCGCCTCCGCCGCTGCGGCGGCACCACCAGAGCGCACCGGCTTCGCCACCGGGATGACCAACGGCACCAAGACCGTCGGCGGCGCCATCGCGTCGGCGATCTTCGCGATCGCGCTGTCCTCGACCGGATCGCTCGCCGACACCAAGGCTGGCCACGCTCCTCTCTCGGGCTACCTCACCGTCTGGGCCGTCTGCTCGGTCGCCGCCCTGCTCGCCGCCGCCTCGCTCCTCGTCGTCCCCCGCGGCGCCTTCGCCGACCCCGCCGAGGCACCCCTCACCACACCCTGAGTCTGGTTCGGCCTCAGCGCGGCCGCGGGGCGCCGGCGGCTAGTGGTTGTGATCGACGGAGCAGCTATGTGGCGACTCGCTGCTCGGGCCGCGTCGTCTACCGGGTTGCTGGTGGTCCGTGGTGCTGGCCGATAGAGCTCCTACACGGAGAGGCGGCGGCCTGTGGTCCGGGTCGTTGCCCGGCTCGCTGGTCCCAGGCCCAGAGCTGCGCTAGGCCAGGGGGTCGGTGCACCGATTGTGCTGAAACTACAGTCCGTCATCGGGTTACTGGTGTGTACGCACGGCATATGTGACCTACACACCAGTAGCCATGCTGACGGCGTTGCCGGGTGCATCGATTGGCCGCAAACTGCATGCCGCTCGGTCCCGGATTGCGGTTTGGGCCCAAACGGCAGCCCCTCGCCCTGCCGGGGCCCGGCTTAGGCTTGCATCATGGGCACCGAGAAGGACCCGGAGAGGCACGGCAGTGCGGAGCAGCCGACGGCGCCTGTCCGCGGCTCCGCTCGAGACCCGCGCACCGGTCGTGCCGCGGCGCGGGCTCGGATCGCGCAGCAGGCGACCTGGGTCGACCTGCAGATCCAGCGGGCGCAGGAGCAGGGAGCCTTCGACAACCTTCCCGGCCGGGGCAAGCCGATCGAAGGGCTGGGCAAGCAGCACGACCCGGACTGGTGGCTGAAGAAGCTGGTCGAGCGTGAGCAGATCACCGGGGTGTTGCCACCGGCGCTGCAGTTGCGCAAGGACGACGCCGAGCTCGACGCGCGGCTGGACGAGATGAGCGTCGAGGCCGAGGTGCGCCGCGAGATCGAGGAGTTCAACGAGCGCGTGCGGGCCGCCCGGCTCCAGCCGCTCGGCGGGCCGCCGATGATCACCCAGCAGCGTGACCTCGAGGAGACGGTGGCCGCGTGGCGCGAGCGGCGCGGCCGTCACCGCTGAGCCCGCTCGGACCGGCCCAACACCCTCGGCGGCGCCAGGCGCCGCGGCCGCAAGGCCGCAGCCCGCGTGGAATTGGTCATACCCCCGGCGGCCGGAGCCTTGCTACGGTCCGCGCATGCGCAGCGCCAAGGACTTCTTCCGCCCCCTCGCCGTCGGGGCGCCGATGCCGCCCACCGAGATCCCTGCTCGACCGAGCCGTGCGATCCACTTCTTCGACCCGTCGAACGAGAAGATGGCGGCCAAGATCCCGCAGATGGTCGGCACCGTCGACGCGCTGCTGGGGAACCTGGAGGACGCGGTCAAGGCCGACAACAAGGTCTCCGCTCGCGAAGGGCTGATCCGGATCGCCCGGGACACTCCGGGGCTCGGCGGTGACAGCGGACCAACCCAGCTGTGGACCCGGATCAACGCCCTGGACAGCCCCTGGGTGCTCGACGACCTGACCACTCTGGTGCCCGAGATCGGCGAGCGGCTCGACGTGATCATGGTGCCGAAGGTGCAGGGCGCAGAGGACATCCACTACGTCGACCGGATCTTGGCCCAGCTCGAGGCCAAGGCAGGTCTGACTCGGCCGATCCTGGTGCACGCGATCCTCGAGACGGCCCGTGGCGTCGTCAACGTCGAGGAGATCTGCGGCGCCTCGCCACGCATGCAGGGCCTCTCCCTCGGCCCGGCCGACCTCGCCGCCGACCGCCGGATGAAGACGACCAGGGTCGGCGGTGGCCATCCGGGATACCTGGTGCGCGAGGACCCGCCGACCGGCGAGGACGGTGTGGCCGACATCGGCGCCGCGCGGACGTCGTACCAACAAGACCTGTGGCACTACACCATCGCGCGGATGGTCGACGCGTGCGCGATGCACGGGATCTTCCCCTACTACGGGCCGTTCGGGGACATCGCAGACACGGTCGCGTGCGAGGACCAGTTCCGCAACGCGTTCCTCCTCGGCTGCGTCGGCGCCTGGTCCCTGCACCCCAAGCAGATCGAGATCGCGAACCGCGTCTTCTCGCCCAGCGTCGAGGACATCCGCCACGCTCGGCGGGTGGTCGCTGCGATGGGCGACGGCACCGGCGCGGTGATGCTGGACGGCAAGATGGAAGACGATGCCTCCCTCAAGCAGTGCCTGGTCCTGGTGGCGCTCGCCGAGCAGCTCGCGGCCGCGGACCCGGTGCTGAAGGCGACGTACGACGCCATCGAGGCCGACTGATGGCCCGCGAGGAGAGCGCGGCGTTCCGGCCTCGTCGCTCGGTGCTCTACATGCCGTCTTCCAACGAGCGGGCGCTGGAGAAGGCCAAGACGATCCCGTGCGACGGCCTGATCCTCGATCTCGAGGACGCCGTCGCCCCCGAGGCGAAGCCGGCGGCGCGGGAGGCGGCCTGTGCGGCCGCCCGATCCGGGGCCTACGGCCGCCGCGAGCTCGCCATCCGCGCCAACGGGGCCGACACCGAGTGGCACGAGGCCGACCTGGCCGCCGCCTGTGCGGCCGGGCCCGACGCCATCGTGGTCCCGAAGGTGGACTCCGCGGATGCTGTCTTGTCCCTGGTCGCCGACATGCAGCGGCACGGCGCGCCAGAGCACACCAAGCTCTGGGCGATGATCGAGACGCCGCGGGCGATGCTGCACGCCGAGGAGATCGCGGGTGCGTCCGAACGCCTGGCGGTGCTGGTGATGGGGACCAACGACCTGGCCAAGGAGCTGTACGCCGAGCACGTCCCCGGCCGTCAGCCGCTGCTCACCGGCCTCGGGCTGGCGCTGCTGGCCGCCCGGGCCACCGGCAAGGCGATCCTCGACGGGGTCTACAACGACGTCCGCGACACCGACGGCTTCCTCGCCGAGTGCCGGCAGGGCCGGGAGATGGGCTTCGACGGCAAGACCCTGGTGCATCCCGGCCAGGTCGAGGGCGCCAACGCGGCCTTCGCGCCGTCGGAGCAGGCTGTCGAGGACGCCCGAGGCATCGTCGCCGCGTGGGAGGCCGCTGCCGGATCGGGTGTGGTGACCTATCGGGGTCGGATGGTGGAGAGCCTGCACGTCGATTCCGCTCGCCGGGTGCTGGCGATCCACGACGCCATCACCGCCCTGGCCGGCTGATCCCGGGCGGCACCTGCCGAGCGTGGGCTCAGGCGATGTCGACGAGCACCTTGCCGATGGCGCCCGCCTCCACGGCCCGGTGGGAGTCGGCGGTCTGCTCGAGCGGGAAGCGATGCAGCGGCAGTCCCGCCTCGTCGCCCACCCGGAGTGCGCCGTCTGCGATGGCGGCAGCGACGCCCTCGACGGCCGCCACCTTGGCGGGCTCCGGGATCGTGTAGAGCAGCAGTCCCTGCCAGCGCAGGTTCGCAGACATCGATCCGCGCACCGGAAGCGTGAACTCCTCGCCTCCGTTGGTGGCGTAGTAGGCGATGGTGCCGCCGTTCGTCGTGACGGCCAGATCGAGGAGTGCGTTGGCCGCGGGCGACACCTCGACCACCTGGTCGACCCCGTCCGGGGCGAGGTCGAGGATCGCCGCCTGGGCGTCGGTGGACCGATAGTCGACGACGTGGTCCGCTCCGGCCGCGGCGGCCAGGGTCGCCTTCTCCGGTGAGCTGACCGTGGTGATCACGGTGGCGCCCGCCCATCTGGCCAGCTCGATCGCGCAGTGCCCGACGGCACCCGCACCTCCGGCGACCAGCACCGTCCGCCCGTCGAGGGAGCGCGGCGCGAGCCGGGTCGGGCCGCCCTCGGCGACGGTCAGCGCACGGTGTGCGGTGAGCGCAGGCACTCCGACCGAGGCACCGAGGTCGTAGGACGCCGTGCCGAGCGGCACCACGAACCGCTCCGGCTGGACGGTGAACTCCTGCGCTGTGCCGTCTCGGCCGTGCGCCGCCTCCCAGAGCCAGACCCGCTGACCCACTCGTCCCGGGTCGACGCCTGCCCCCACCGCGACGATCTCGCCGGCGCCGTCGTGGTGGGGCACCTTGTCGCCTTGCCTGGCCGAGGGTGTGGCGCCGCTGCGGCTCTTCCAGTCCGTCGGGTTCACCCCCGAGACGACTACGCGGACCAGGACCTCTCCTGGGCCCGGCTCCGGGACCGGCTTCTCGACCAGCCGGAGCACCTCGGGCCCGCCCGCGTCGTCGTACACGATCGCTCTCATGCGCCCATCATCTCGCAGCCGCTGAACTGTCTACTGGTGTGTACGACGCACCAGACGTGTCGTACACACCAGGAGGCATAGAGCGGACGGGTGGCCCCGTAACCTGTGGCCATGGTGTGGCGCGGGCTCGGGGCGGTCGTGGCACTCGCCGTAGTCGGCGTAGCGGGCGGTTTCGGGGTGGCGATCGCCACCGGAGATCCAAAGCCCGGGGACGTCCCCGGCCCGATCGCGGCGCGGAGCCCGGCCTACCCCCAGGCGATCCCGATCACTGTGCTGACCGATCCGGCCTATCCCGCCTTGTCGACCGGCCTCCCGCTGGCGACGACCAGGCTCGGCGAACGCCCCTTCGAGGTGCGGGTGAGGGTGCCGAAGCAGTGGCGGCGCAGCCACGAGAACCTCGTCAACGAGTGGAGTTGGGCTCCCGAGGGGGCGCCGCTGAACACCTACGTGCTGCGCATCCGGACGGTCGGCGACCTCTACGTCGACGTGGAGGATGCGATGGCCGAGCGGATGACGAAGCTGTCCAAGGCCGAGGCGGTCAAGCGGTTCATGGTGGAGAACCAGACTCCCGACTCCTTCTCCGCGACCTATCTGCTCGTCAACCCGGACGACGACCCCTATGCGGGCTACCAGCGGCTGACCATGGAGCGCTTCTTGACCCTGCCCGACGAGACCGGCGCCCAGGTCGAGGTCTCGGTCACCGGTCGACTGAGCGATCGGGCCGGGCTGGCCGACCTGCTCGAGAGGGTCAGCAACAGCGTCACCCGATGAGTGAGTGCGCCGCGCCTGCCACCTCGCGACACCGCGCCTCGCACCACCCCCGCGTGCTCACATGCCGTGCACCTCAACGTCGTCGAGCACCCGGTTGGCCACGCCGCGGGTGGCAGCACGCACCTGCACCCACAACAGCTGGCTCTGGGAGACCTGCAGGACCCGCTCCACGGTGACCCCGCCGGGACAGGAGGGGAAGGCGACGGTCACCGCCGGATCACCGTCGACGGTGCTGTGGTTGGGATCCTCCGGGTCACCACACTCGGGGTGGCCGGGCATCTGCTCGGGCATCTGAGTGCCCGGCATCAGGCCCACGAAGACGCCGGCGGCGTCGGAGCCGTTGGCGTTCCATCCGGCCAGCTCACCGGCCGAGATGGCCGCGAAATCCTCGTCCACGTGCGGCGGCCGCCACGACCCGACCTCGCTATGCCGCACCCACTCCCTCGGGACGGCCACGGTGAGCGTCCCGTCGGTGAGCGTGGCCGTGGGCGAGACCCGGTCGTGCGCGGCGTAGCCGGCCACACCACCACCCGCCAACGCCACCAGCGCGGCCACCAGCCATGGCCACCGTCGGCGACGACGGCTCACCGTGGCCGTTCGGACCTCGGTCGCCGAGCCGGACACCGGTGCGATCGGCCCAGGCACGGGTCGCGGAGCGGGCTGCGTGCGAACCGGATCGGCCGGGATCCAGGAGCGAGGCAGCGCGCCGACCGGGGGCTCACCAGCCACGGAGGTCAACGCGCTGACGAATGCCGACACGGTCGACCAGCGTCGATCACGGTCTCGCGCCAGCGCTCGGAGCACGGCGTCCTCGATGCCCGGCGGCAGGTCGTCGGGCATCGAGGGCGGCGGGCCGGGGTCGGTGGCGGCGGCGAGCGACGCGTGGGAGTACGGCGTCTGGCCGGCGAGCAGCTGGTAGGCCAACACACCGAGGGAGTACTGATCGGACCGGGGATCCAGCCCCTCCCCACGGGCCTGCTCAGGGGAGACGTAGGACGGCGTGCCGCCGATCATGGTGAGCCGTGACGAGGCATCGAACGCCTTGCCCAGGCCGAGATCGCCCACCATCGCCCGGACGTGCGGCTCGTCGGGATCGTCGACGGTGCGGAAGAGCACGTTGGCTGGCTTGAGGTCGCGGTGCAGGAATCCTCGCTGGTGCAGCGCTCCGAGACCGGCGCCGACCTGGCGGATCACCGCCATGGCCTGACCGAGTGGCAACGGGCCGGCGGTCAGCCGGTCGGCGAGGTTGCCCTGGTCGGCGTACGCCATCACCAGATAGGGCCGCCCGTCCTCCAGCTCGCCGGCGTCGTAGACCGGGACCACGTGCGGCGAGTCGACCTTGCGCAGCAGGCGGCCCTCCTCCAAGAAGCGCCCCCGCACGTGGTTGTCATCGGTCCAGTTGTCAGCGAGCACCTTGACCGCGACGGGCGAGTCGAGCTGCTCGTCGTAGCACAGCCAGACGGTCGCGAAACCGCCCGAGCCGATGCGTCGGCGCACGCAGTAGCGACCGAGACGGGCTGGCGAGGACACCCCTGCATTATGTTGCAAGGAAGACGGAGGTGGAGACATGTCGGAGCGGGGGACCGACCGAGCGGACGATCCCGATCGGATCGACGGCCTCGCCCGCCGCGCGCAGGCGGGTGATCGAGAGGCGCTGGAGATGCTGCTCGGCACGGTCCGGCCACGGGTGCTCAACGTCTGTCGTGGGGTGCTGCCCTACACCCCGGACGCGGAGGACGCCTGCCAGGAGGCGCTGATCTCGATCGCCAACAAGGTGGGCACCTGGGGTGGGCGGGGCCGCTTCACCACGTGGATGCACGTGGTGGCCGTCAACGCGGCCCGATCGACCTACCGCCGCCTGAAGAATCAGGCCCAAGCGACCGATCAGGTCTACCTCGAACGGCCAGACCCACGCACCACCAGCGTCATCGCCGGCACCCGGCTGGACCTGCTCGACGCGATGGACGTCATCGAGCAGAGCCACCCGCAGTACGTCCAGCCGCTGCTGCTGCGCGACGTCTACGGTCTGTCCTACGAAGAGATTGCCGATCAGGTCGATGCCCCGGTCGGCACCGTCAAGGCCCAGGTGCACCATGGCCGCCGGATGGCCCGGCCGCTGCTTCGCGGCCAGGAGTGAACGGCCGCCAGCCTCTCGGACCGGGTCAGAACAGCACTGCCGCCACCGGGTCGGCCATGATCTCGGCGACGTCGGCTAGGAAGCGCGACCCCTTCTCTCCGTCGACGTGCCGGTGGTCGAAGGAGAGCGACAGCGTGCTCACCTGTCGGATGGCGAGCGAGTCGCCACCGGGTCCCTCGACCACCCACGGCTGCTTGCGCACCGCACCGAAGGCGAGGATCGCCGACTCCCCGGGGTTGATGATCGGGGTGCCCCCGTCGATGCCGAAGACGCCGACATTGGTGATGGTGAACGTGCCACCGGCCATCTCGGCCGGCTGCGTGCGCCCGGCCCGGGCGGTGGCGGTCAGCTGGTTCAGGGCCGCCGCCAACTGCGGGAGCGCCAGCGACTGGGCGTCCTTGATGTTCGGGACGACCAGCCCACGGGGGGTCGCGGCCGCGATGCCGAGGTTGACGTAGGACTTGAAGACGACCTCCTGGGCCGCCTCGTCCCAGGTCGAGTTGATCTCAGGGGTCCGACGCACGGCCAGCAGGCAGGCCCAGGCGAGCACGGTGAGCGGCGAGACCCGCACCTCGGCGAAGTCCGGGTGCCGCCGCAGCCGCTCGACGAACTCCATCGTCCGGGTGACGTCGACACTGACCCACTCGGTGACGTGGGGTGCGGTGAAGGCCGAGGCCACCATCGCCTGCGCCATCTGCTTGCGGACGCTCTTGATCGGCTCGCGCCGCTCCCGCTCCCCTGCCGGGACGTCAACTCCTCCGGTCGCCCCGGCGACCGCTACGGATGACGTCCCGCCGGCAGCCTCGACGTCCTCGCGGAGCACCCGACCGTCGGGGCCGGAGCCGACGACGTGGGCCAGGTCCACCCCGAGGTCGCGGGCCAGCTTGCGCACCGGGGGCTTGGCGAGGGGGCGGTCGGCAGCCGGTCCGGGCTCGGCGTCGTCGGCAAGCGGCGACGGCGCTTCCGCCGAGTGGCGACCGGTCTCCGCGGATCCCGGCGCGGAGGAGACCCCGGTGCGGTCGACCAGCAGTGTCTCGATCAACTCCTCGGCCTGCTCGTGCTGCCGGGTGGCGCCGCGGTTGTAGAGGTCGACCACGTCGGCGTGGGCGGCGATCTCCCCGGCGCGTTCGACGCCGGGCTTGCGGCGCGCGCGGCGGGTGGCGCCCCGCTCCGGCGCTGCTCGGCCGACCAGCGACTCGCCCTCACTGCCGCCCGAGGCCGCCGGGTTGGAGAGGTCGATCTCGTCGACGCCGCCCGTGCTGGGGCCTGCGGCGTCCGGGGCTCCCGCTGCTGCTGGCTCGCCGATGGCGATGATCGGCGTGCCGACGGGCGCGGTCTCTCCCTCGGCCACGAGCAGGGCGGTGACGGCGCCGGCGTACGGCGACGGCAGCTCGACGATCGACTTGGCGGTCTCGATCTCGACCACGACGTCGTTGATCTGGACGACGTCGCCGACCTTGACCTTCCACGAGACGACCTCGGCCTCGGTCAGGCCCTCGCCGACGTCGGGCAGGAGATACTCGGGCACGCGGGGCTCCTCTTCAGGTCTCGCCAGGTTCAGAACTCGAAGGTCCGGTCGACGGCATCCAGCACCCGGTCCAGGTCGGGCAGGAAGTCCTCCTCGATCCGGGCGGGGGGATAGGGCGTGTCGAAGCCGCCGACGCGGAGCACCGGTGCCTCGAGGGAGTAGAAGCACTCCTCGGTGATCCGAGCGGCGAGCTCCGCCCCGAGGCCGAGGTTGACGTGGGCCTCGTGGACGACCACGGCACGGCCGGTGCGGCGTACCGATGCGAGCACCGGCGCCATGTCCAGCGGCGAGAGGGTGCGCAGGTCGATGACCTCCAGTGAGCGACCCTCGCCGGCTGCCGCCTCCGCCGCCTTGAGGGCGGTCTTCACGGTGGGGCCGTAGGCGAGCACGGTGACGTCCTGGCCGGGACGCACCACGCGGGAGGCGAAGAGCGGGCCGGGGGTCACCGACTCGTCGAGCTCGGCCTTCTCGGCGTGATACTGCCGCTTGGGCTCCAAGAAGATCACCGGGTCCTCGGCGGCGATCGCCTGCTGGATCGTCCAGAAGCCGTCGACGGGGTTGGAGCAGGCGACCACCTTGAGGCCGGGCGTGTGGGCGAACTGCGCCTCGGGGCTCTCGGAGTGGTGCTCGACGGCGCCGATGCCGCCGCCGAAGGGGATCCGGATGACGACGGGCAGGTTGATCCGGCCCTGGCTGCGGAAGTGCATCTTGGCGAGCTGGCAGACGATCTGGTCGTAGGCGGGGTAGACGAAGCCGTCGAACTGGATCTCCACCACCGGGCGGTAGCCGCGCAGCGCCAGCCCGATCGCGGTGCCGACGATGCCGGACTCGGCGAGCGGGGTGTCGATGACCCGGTCCTCGCCGAAGTCCTTCTGCAGGCCGTCGGTGATCCGGAAGACGCCGCCCAGCCGGCCGACGTCCTCTCCCATCACCAGCACTTTCGGGTCGTGCTCCATCGCTCGGCGCAGGCCGAGGTTGAGTGCCTTGCCGAGGGTGATCTTGGTGCCCATCACCGACCACCCGCCGCGCTGGTGCCGACCGGATCGTCGAAGGAGGCGAGGTAGTCGGCGAACCAGTCCCGCTCGGCCCGCAGCTCGTCGGTGGTCTCGGCGTAGACATGGTCGAACATGCTCAGCGGCTGTGGGTCGGGCAGCGCGCGGCAGCCGTCGCGCAGCAGCACGCCCAGGTCGTCGGCCTCCGCCTTCACCTCGTCGAAGAAGTCGGCGTCGGCCAGCCCGTTGCGGGTGAGGTAGACCTCCACGCGGGCGATGGGGTCGCGCAGCTTCCACCGCTCGACGTCGTCGGAGAGGCGATAGCGAGTTGGGTCGTCGGTGGTGGTGTGGGCGCCCATCCGGTAGGTGAAGGCCTCGACGAGGGTGGGGCCTTGGCCGTCGCGGGCGTGCTGCAGGGCTTGCTGGGTCACGGCGTACGTTGCCAACACGTCGTTGCCGTCGACCCGCAGGCCAGGGAAGCCGAAGCCACGGGCGCGTTGGTAGAGCGGGATCCGGCTGATCTTCTCGATCGGCTCGGAGATCGCCCACTGGTTGTTCTGACAGAAGAAGACGACCGGCGCGTTGTAGGACGCGGCGAAGATGAAGGCCTCGTTGACGTCGCCCTGCGAAGAGGCGCCGTCGCCGAAGTGGGCGAGCACCGCGGCGTCACGATCCGGGTCGCCGGTGCCGTTGGCGCCGTCGCGCTGGATGCCCATCGCATAGCCGGTCGCGTGTAGGGTCTGCGCACCGATCACCACGGTGTAGAGGTGGAAGTTCTTCTCGTCGGGGTCCCAGCCGCCCTGATCGACCCCACGGAAGAGGCCGAGCAGCTGGAGCGGGTCGACACCGCGGCACCAGGCGACGCCGTGCTCGCGGTAGGTCGGGAAGACATAGTCCTGCGCCGCTAGGGCCCGGCCCGCGCCGATCTGCGCAGCCTCCTGGCCGAGCAGCTGCGCCCACAGGCCCAGCTCGCCGTGCCGCTGCAACGCGGTGGCCTCGACGTCGAGGCGCCGGGTGAGCACCATGTCGCGGTAGAAGCCGCGGATCTGGGCGGCCTCCTCTTCGGCGGACAGCCCGACGCCGAAGGCATAGTCGGGGTGCTCGACGCGCTCGCCTTCGGGCGTGAGCAGCTGGATCAGCCCGTCGGGGCCAGCTGAATAGCTCAAACCTGCACTCCTTCTGCCGTGCGGTGCGCCGGGATCGCCGGTCCGCGAGGTGTTGTCACGACCGGTGCCCCGCGGGGTGGTGGGGGCCCTGTGATCGCGGCCACATGGTGCGCTCCCAAAGGTACCGGAGCCGCTTCCCTCGTCTCTATGCGACCTGAACGGCGTCCTTCAGGTCTGTTGGGATCGTCTCGGGGAACGACACGACAAGGTGGTGATTGAGAGCTGTCGCAACGCGGGCGAGGGTGTCGATGCGGTTGCGGATGTTCGCGTCGAGGACCAGTCGCCTCTCGCTTGGCACTACGCCTTCTTCTTGCCCTCGCGCCGCAGCTGCTTGAAGTCCTCAATGGCGGCGTCGACCTCATCCTCGGTGAGGCTCAGTAGAGCATCCAGCTTCTCGCCGGCAGCCCTCAGGGCGGCCACGTCAGCGGCGCGGTCTTCCTTCACTGGGATGAAGTAGCCAACCGTGTGTCCGTGACGGTGCATGAACCGTCCACGCGCGACATCACGCCTAAACCGGATGTGGCGCAGCGTCTTCCAGCCCTTCCTCACACGCTGACCCGGTCTCGCCAGTAGCCCGGGCGTCGTTTCGAGTGAGCCACGGCAACGACCTTCAGCAGGTCGTGCTCGACGAAGTACACGACGCGAAACGGAAAGCCTTGGACTTGCTTCGATCGCACCACAGGCGGCGGGTTCCAGCCTGGCCACGGTGGCCAGGCATCTGGCGAGTCCACAGAGTCATCGACTGCCAGCAGAACTCCCGCTTCAAACCGATCCCCGAGACCGACCTCACGAGCGTCGTACCAGTCGATTTCGGCGAAAAACTCCACCCGCGCCTCAGGATGGAACTCGAAGGGGAGGGTCATGCCTCGCGTGCGGCCTGACGCGCTGCTCGTCGAGCAGCGAGTTCGGCCAAGACCTGCTCACCCGGAATCATCTCTACCTTGCCGCTACGGATGTCGTCGACACGGGACGCGATCTCGGTCGTCCAGGCTGCATCGATCGATTCGTCATCGACCACCTCGACCGATTCAAGCAGGCGGAGGGCGACGTCCTTGCGCACCGAAGGAGGCAGGCTCAGGCCTGCCTCGTAGAACTCCGATGCACTCAGCGGCATGTGGTCAGTCTACGCTCCGTTGTCGGACACAGGTGCTCAGTGGAAGTCCGGGGAACGGTCAGGGACAGGTCTCTGGGGCTCGCATCGGCCAGGAACTCAGCGACATCACGCCGGAAACGGGTGTGGCGCAGCGTCTTCCAGCCATCCCCGAACTGTTCCGAGCTCTTCACGATCGGCCGGTCCTCCGACGACGGCCACCCACGGGCCCGGGAGCACTCACGCCGTCGGGGCGGTCTACTTATGGTTTGCCTCCTGCCGGTCATTGTGCGCTTCCTGCCGACGCAGCCTCAGTCGACCGAGAGGAATTATGAATCCCAGGAAGAACCACCAGAAGGCGGCGAATCCGAACAGCCACCCCGCACCCGCGGCAACGACAACCGGCGCCAGCGGCGCACCGACAGCCGTCCCAAGCAGCCCGAAGCCCGAAGTAGGCCCCTTGGGGGTCAGCAACTCCAATCCGTACTTGCGCATGCTCGCCCGCGCAAGTCGAACACCCAAGAGGGCGCCCAGCGCGACCATGGCTGCTGCACCCAGCGCCGACCCTGCAGCCCATCGCCACGACCAACCGCCGTCGGTGACTTGCTCGAGAGCGGTGAGTTGCACACCGATTGCGGCCGCGGGGATCAGGACCAGGGCCCCGGAAAGGTCGTATCTCAGCAGGTCAGGGTGCATGTGAGGGCTCGTTCTGGGTCGCGTGAGTGATGTCTGGTCGCGGCGGCGATGTCGTCGTACCCGGTCAGGCGCAGCAGGTTGAGCGCGGTGTTGCGCAGCGTGGCCATGACGCGGGGAAGGACGCCGGTGCGGACCTGGGAGCGGTCTTCGTCGTAGGTCACGTCGCGGACCCAGTGGAGCTTGTTCTCGATGGCCCAGTGGCCTTGGACCCAGGCGGCCAGGAGAGCGGGCGCGGCATCGCGAGCGTGGGCGGAAGTGATCAGGTAGACGACCTCGACGCTCTTGTTCCCTGCCTTGGTCACGGTGCGCCGGAGTTGAGCGACTTGAGAGACGCCGGTGAACTCGGGCCAGCCTGGCAGTGTCGGTGCGTCGATGACCTTGATGGTCCGGGTCGCGCGCCGTCCGTGACCACGGTCGGTCGAGCGGGCGCCGGCCGGGACCTTGTTCCAGGGCAGCTTCTTCAACGCTGCCAGGAGCTTGGGACGGTTCGCCTTGACCGTGAAGACGTAGTCCGCGCCCGCGTCGAGGATGACCTTCGCGGTGTCGTCTTGAGTGTGCATCGCGTCAAGGGTGATCACGCATCCGCGCAGGTCAGAGGGCGTGAAGGCAGCGAGCAAGTCGCGCACGGCCGGGATCTCGTTGGACTTCGCTTCGACCTGATGTTGGCCCACCACGACACCGGTGGCATGGTCGAGCGCTGCGATCAGATGAGGCGCCGAGGTCGCTGCCGACCTCGCGCCACGCACGGTCTTGCCGTCGATCGCGATCACCCGACGACCAGTGCTGTGACGGACTCGGCACCAGGCGTAGAGCGCCAGGGCAGCATCGAGTGCGGCCGCGTCCAGGCGAGCAAAGAGCTTGCGCAACGTCGACTCCACCGGTGCCGCATCCATACCGAACCGGGCGAGTTGGCCGGTGTCGAGGTCGGCAGCGAACTCGCCGATCGCGGCGAACGACTTCGCGCCCGCGACCACCGCGCACACTGCGACGGCGAGCATCCCGGCCAGGGGGAACCTGACTCCGCGAGGGTCACGCGGGTCGGGCACACGGGCAAGAGCGGTGAGCAGATCGGCGCGTTCATCGATGTTCGCGCCGGCCATTGGGGAAGATGGCATCGACGGGTGGGGCTCTCTGGTCCGGACGGTTGTGTGAGAACTCCCATCCCAGTCCCGCCGGCCCCATCCGTCACAGCCGCCACGCCGGTCTCACCCACACGTTTCCCCAGGTCACAGCCCCGCCAGCCGACCTTTCCGGGGCCCTGGGATCAGGACCACGAGAAGCACCATGTCCCGCCTACGGAACTGATGGCTCGTCACAGCCACTCCCCCAGCGGCCAGACCTTCACTTGCTGAGCACCACACTTCCCAGCCAGAAGGCGAAGATGTACAGCTGAGGTGCTCAGTACCACCGCTTCACGAGCGTCACGATCCCCTTGCCTGGCGGGGCCGCCGACGCCCACGACAGGAACGACAAGACGATCAGAACCGCGTTGAGTGCCAACAAGCCGCTCACTACCGGCGAATGATGGAACGTCTTGATAGCCAAGAACACCATCGCCCAGAAGGACACCACGCCCGCGACAACCAGCCGATGATGTCGCGCCATGCGTTCATAGTCGATGGCGAATCGAGCGCTCTTCTGGCCATCGTCCACCGCGGTCAGGGCAAGATTCGGTAGTCGTCAAGGACGGGGTCCGATAGATCAACCCAGTCGGCTGGCTCGTCGAACAACCAGCGGGCTGGCCTGCGCATGGCGACCACGACGTTCGCGTCGATCCACCGCAAGAAGCGAGTGACTCCGACATCCCAAGGCCCTCCACGACCCTGCCCGATCGCCCAGATGACCGCACCCACGGGCAGGTAGACCCAGGCCAAGAGGGCCCGGACCACCAGGAGCAGCACGGCATACAGCCCGCGAGCGAAGGCTCTCAGAACAGTCTCCTCCCAGGTGTGAAGCAGAGAAGCGCGACGGCGTCGCCGTCACGTGAGGATACGACCCGCCAGCCGAAGCCGCTCCAGATCCCCGCAACTCAGCGCCCACCAAGTCGCCAGCCCAGAGTCCACGACGGGCCGGATCAATCGCGCACAATCGTGTAGACGACCGTGCACGAACCGCCTAGGCGGACATCCTCCACCGAGACACCCAAGTACCGGTTGTCGAGGACGTCAGCATTGCCGTGGGCCTTGATGAACGGGTCTTGGTGCCGCAGCCACTTGTGACTTGCCATGGCTTGGTGCAGGTAGCTCCCCACGAGGAGTCGGTCGCGGCTAGGCGGCGTCAGTCTGTTCGCCGCGGCGAACTCGCCAATCCCGTCGCACGGCATCTCCAGCAGGAAGTCATAGACAGACGCCTGGAAACCAGCGTCGGCATAAAACTTCTCGACTCGCACACCCTCAGGAAGCTCCAACTTGGTGTTCTCCACCGCATCGTCCAAACCCATGCTCGACCCCGACAGGCGCCGATCATCCGGCGCCGAACAGCCCGCCATCAGCAGAACCAGGCACAAGACGGCAGCGAGTCTTCTCATCTCAGATCAGGGCCAAACATGCGGCGTCCATGTCCCTTCCGACGTCAAAGTCATGAGATCTCCCAGCCCGTATTCAGCGGGCTCAATGCCGGCTGCTGAGTCTTGGCGAGGCCACGGTCAGTGGAAGTCCGGGGGAACGGTCAGGGACAGGTCTCTCGGGCTCGCATCGGCCAGGAACTCAGCGACATCACGCCGGAAACGGGTGTGACGCAACGTCATCCAGCCATCCCCGAACTGTTCCGAGCTCTTCACGATCGGCCGGTCCTCCGACGACGGCCACCCACGAGGCTCGGGAGCACTCTCGTCGCCCAGCGACATCCACCGCCACCGCTCACACGTGCCACACGTGGCCCCGGTCACTCCATGCCTAGCGATCAGCAGCTCGCGGAGCTGGTCGGGGTCATACCACGAGTACTCCGCAACCGGCGCCACGATCTGATACGCGGTCCCCTTGGGTTTGGTGTGCCAACCCACCTCACGCAACTCCACCCCGAAGCGTGTTCGCAGTTCCTCCGCTATCGGCTCACTCACGCAGTACTCATCGAGACGCCAGTTGGGAACGAAGACACCATTGGCCGAGCGCATCCCGCGGGTCTGCAGCGTCAACGGCCCGACCTGCGGGCCCGACGGCATGCCACAGCCGTGGCACCAGCCGTCCTCGCCATACATCGCCGACAGACCCCACGAGTCCACCGGCCACGGCCAACCACGAGTCCGGATCAAGAACAGGAATGTGTACTCCGACAAGGTCATCAGTCGAGTCCCATCGCCTCAAGGATTTCAGGGTAGTTGGCGTAGATTGCCTTCGCGTCTGCCCTCGGCGGGATCGATGAACATGCGGGCGACTTCCTGGGGCCCCTCGAGGACGACCAGTTCGGCGCCAGCGGACAGTGCCTCAGAGCCGGGCGCACCCTCGACGAGCTCCCGGATGGACGCTGCCGTCCATCCGTCCGCGCCCGGACTTCCGAGCAACTCCAGCACCACACTGAACTGCGGTCCTGTCGCTGGCCAGTCAGGCAGAAGCTCCTCTTCCCCACCCAGTGCCGGGGCTGCTGTGGCCATGTAGGTCGGGCCAGGAGGCGCGCCCGAGCGCCTGCCGCCCTCCTCGGCTGTCAGGAATCGGACCTTGCCCGGCCAGGTTGCCACTACCAGACCTCCCGTCCGAAGCGGTTCAGCATGTCGAGTTGGTGCGGCTCGACGTAGCGCGCAGGTCCGATCCCGTCGAGTTTCTCGAGTCGCATGAGCTGGTCGGCGAACGAGCCGGGGGACTCGAACCTTGACTATCGACCCTTCGCCGTTGTTGAGGACTCGACCCCATTGCGATGCATGCTCTCCGGATTCGGCGAACCACTTGCCGCCCAGCGAGTTCGGGCCGGGTCGGAATCCGTTCTTCCCAATGTCAGCGAGTTCGCCGGGACTGACGTGGCGGTATAGGTCAACGCTGTCATCCACGCCCTTTGCGGCCATCCAGCCCACTTTGCCTAGCTTGCCGACCTTTCCGACAGGAAAGGCTGTCGTCCCGAGTTCAACGACACAGCCGATCTTGACCGGGTAACACTGCTTGTAGTCAAAGCCGGCGCGCATAACAGTGTCCATGCCGTCGGTCATTGCTGTGAGGGCCTCGAGTGCACCGCTGTCGACGAGCGCGTTCGAAAACGCATACATCTCGTACGGGCCGTTTTGATACTGGCAGACGTAGTCGTCCTCAGTGCATCCGGTCTGCTGGTAGTACCGGATGTGCAGCAGTTGCACGTAGGTGTAGATGTCAGTTATCCCATCCCCGGTGTATCCGGAGATGCCGTTTATTCCCGTATCACTTCCGCCGTCGTCCGGGGTGTCCCCGGGGGTATCTCCTGGTGGGTCTGAGTGACTGGGCTCGTTGTGAAGGTCCCTCGGAGGGCATGCGATCTCGGGGTTGGCGGTGCAGATCAGGCCCGTGGGGTCACTGAAGCTGATGGGGTTGTTGAGTGCGTAGGCGTAGGGGTTGAGGGACTGGGGGTCGCCTGGCACGAGGAGGGGGTCGGGGGTGGTGAGGATGTTCAGGGTGGGGTCGTAGGTGCGGTGGTCGAGGCGGATGTCGCCGCCGGGGTCGTGGGTGTGGTCGAGGTAGCCCCGCTCGGCGGGGAGGGTGGCCTGGTCGTTCCCGCCGACGGGGTCGCCGTAGGGGGTGTAGTCGAACGTCTCGACGGCCGCGGCGGCGGTGTTGGTCATCGTGGCCCGCACTGAGTGTTGGGGGTCGGTGAACAACCAGGTCCAGGTCTCGACCGCGGCGCTGGCGCCGGTCTTGATGACACTCTGGTCGGCTAGCGGCGTGCCGCCCGGGGTGGTGTAGTGCCGGGTCGCGGTCACTGACTCCGGATCGGTGTCGGTGGCGGGGGTGTGGGTGATCTCGAGGTCACCGAGGTAGACCGTGGAGGTGGTTTGGTCGACCGGATCTCCTTCGGCGTCGAGACTGCGGACCGTGTGTTGGCGCAGCACCCGGATCCCGTCGGTGTCGTAGGCGTTGCTGGTGCGGGTGTCGCCATCACCGGCGGTCGAGTTCCAGTCCCCGGCCACGGTGCTGGTCTGGGCGAGGTTGCCCTGGTCGTCGTAGCCGTAGGACAGCTCGGGCCCGGTGTCGGGGGTCCAGGTGGTGATGCGGCCCTGGTCGTCGTAGGCGAGGTTCCCGTCGGTGGGCACCCCGATCGCAGCAGCGATCCCGGCGGGGGTGGTGATCTGCTCGGCCTGGTGGCCGCCGGTGTGGTAGGTGTAGGTGGCGGTGTCGGTGCCCGGGGTGTTCGGCTGCCCAGCGGTCACGCTGGTCAGCTTGTCCACGTCGTAGCCGTACTCCAGCCGGTACGCCTGCGCGCCGGTCGCGGCGAGGACCGCATCGGCCTGCCCCTGCCCATCAGGTGGCACACAGGTCTGCGGATCACCGGCACCAGGGCTGGTAGCGGCTGACGCATCAGCGGCGATGCTCAACGAGGCGCCCAGCAGCCCGATGAGGACGGCCAGGACGAGAACCAGCCTGCGTCTGCTGGGCCCTCCTTGGCTCGCCGTGCTCATCTTCCGATCATTGCAGCGACCTCACCTGAGGGGGCTGTTTGACACGATGCGGGACCGAGGATCGATCTCCCAGCAAGTGGTGCGCGCTGGTCAGCAGAAGCAACGCTGAACACCCAGACCAGCAGCAGAGGCGAGGTCGTGCAGCGGTCCGATGAGCATCATCGAAGTCCCCACCCTTGGGTACGACGACGCCCGCCCTGTGTCCCCGGCTGGCCCACCCGATCGCATACCCCAGGCACCGACCCGCAGGATCATTCGTGGTGTGGGTGGACGCCTGGATCCTTTGGCGCCCGTCGAACCTCTACCGATCCCGGTCGGCGGAAGTCTGAGGGAACGTCAAGGACAGGTCTCTCGGGCTCGCATCGGCCAGGAACTCAGCGACATCACGCCGGAACCGGGTGTGGCGCAACGTCATCCAGCCATCCCGAACTGTTCCGAGCTCTTCACGATCGGCCGGTCCTCCGACGACGGCCACCCGCGAGGCTTGGGAGCATTCACGCCGTCGCGGCGGTCTATTCATTATCTGCCTTCAGCCGGTCATTCTCTGCCTCCTGCCGGCGCAGTCTCAACCGAGCGAGAGGAACGAAGATCCCCAGGAAGAGCCATAAGAAGGCGGCGAGCCCGAACAGCCACCCCACCCCAGCAGCAACGACGACCGGCGCCAGCGGTGCGCCGACAGCGGTCGCAATCAGGCCGAAGCCCGAACTAGGGCCCTTGGGGGTCAGCAGCTCTAACCCGTACTTGCGCATGCTCGCCCGTGCGAGCCGAACCCCCAGAAGGGCGCCCAGCGTGACCATGGCTGCCGCCCCCAGGGCGGACCCCGCAACCCATCGCCAGGACCAGCCGCCATCGGTGACCTGATCGAGAGCTGCGAGTTGCGGACCGGTCGCGCCCACAGATAACAGGATGACAGTCAGCACCACATCCCGCTTACGAAACTGACGGCTCGTCACATCCAGTCCCCGAGGAGCCAGCGCACAGGCGAGATGTAATCCGTGGCGTAGTCCACGCCCATGTTCACGCCCATGTCGATGCTGGTGGCCACCCCTGCGCCCGTGGCCGGCGCTACCGCGCACGTTACGGCGCCGAAGCACGTAGCGCCGGCAACCATCACTCCGGCTGTGTCCGAGCCGCTGGCGATCAGTCCCTGAAGAGCGGGGCGGGTTCCGTACTTCTGGACAGGATGCAGGTCGTCCCTGTTGCGGTCTGCGCCGAGTTGGTACACCACACCCCCGGCTGGGCCAAGGTACTTGGTGACCTGATGCCCAGCGGCACCAGCGTATTCCGTGAGTGCCATGTTCTGGAGGCTGATGCCATGCTGCACACCGGCCAGGGGTGCGAACGGAGACGCCGCCGCAAGGCGCTCCCCGAACGTGTCGGCGCATTCTGGACACCCCTTCCCGCTGGAGCCAAGGGCCGTGCGCCAGAACTCCAGAATTTCTTCGTACGCCTCCTCCGCATCCTCTTCGGACCCGGGAGTCACCGAAGGGGACTGCGCCGGAGGAGTGCGATACAGCCAGTCGGGGACGGCAGGATTCGGGCTGGCCGGAGTGGGGGGTATTCCTGGCGTGTCCCCGGTGTTTGTTCCCGGATCGTCGGGATCGCCGGGTGGGTCTGAGTGACTGGGCTCGTTGTGAAGGTCCGTCGAAGGGCATGCGATCTCGGGGTTGGCGGTGCAGATCAGGCCCGTGGGGTCACTGAAGCTGATGGGGTTGTTGAGTGCGTAGGCGTAGGGGTTGAGGGACTGGGGGTTGCCTGCGATCAGGATGGGGTCGGGTGTGGTGAGGATGTTCAGGGTGGGGTCGTAGGTGCGGTGGTCGAGGCGGATGTCGCCGCCGGGGTCGTGGGTGTGGTCGAGGTAGCCCCGCTCGGCGGGGAGGGTGGCCTGGTCGTTCCCGCCGACGGGGTCGCCGTAGGGGGTGTAGTCGAACGTCTCGACGGCCGCGGCGGCGGTGTTGGTCATCGTGGCCCGCACTGAGTGTTGGGGGTCGGTGAACAACCAGGTCCAGGTCTCGACCGCGGCGCTGGCGCCGGTCTTGATGACACTCTGGTCGGCTAGCGGCGTGCCGCCCGGGGTGGTGTAGTGCCGGGTCGCGGTCACTGACTCCGGATCGGTGTCGGTGGCGGGGGTGTGGGTGATCTCGAGGTCACCGAGGTAGACCGTGGAGATGGTTTGGTCGACCGGATCTCCTTCGGCGTCGAGACTGCGGACCGTGTGTTGGCGCAGCACCCGGATCCCGTCGGTGTCGTAGGCGTTGGTGGTGCGGGTGTCGCCATCACCGGCGGTCGAGTTCCAGTCCCCGGCCACGGTGCTGGTCTGGGCGAGGTTGCCCTGGTCGTCGTAGCCGTAGGACAGCTCGGGCCCGGTGTCGGGGGTCCAGGTGGTGATGCGGCCCTGGTCGTCGTAGGCGAGGTTCCCGTCGGTGGGCACCCCGATCGCAGCAGCGATCCCGGCGGGGGTGGTGATCTGCTCGGCCTGGTGGCCGCCGGTGGTGTAGGTGTAGGTGGCGGTGTCGGTGCCCGGGGTGTTCGGCTGCCCGGCGGTCACGCTGGTCAGCTTGTCCACGTCGTAGCCGTACTCGAGGCGGTACGCCTGCGCGCCGGTCGCGGCGAGGACCGCATCGGCCTGCCCCTGGCCGCTGGGGGCCACGCACGTTTGGGGGTCACCGGTCACGCCGGTGGCAGCGGTCGCGAGCCGTCCTGCCCAGTCGTAGGTGTAGCACCACTGTCCCGAGGCGGTGCCGCCGCCGGCGGCGGGCACGGTGTTGGTGATGGTGGTCGGGTTCCCCGACCGGTAGTAGGTGTAGGCGTAGTCGGCGATGGTGACCGGATTGTTGGGGTTGGTGGTGTTCTTCGCAGTCAGGCCGGCTAGCCGCCCGGTCCTGGTCTCCCAGGCGTAGGTCCGCTTCAGCGTGGTGCTGCCCACGGTGTTGGGCACGCCGTTGCTGGTCAGGCTGGTCGGCTGGTTGCGGTCGCTGTAGCCGGCGGACCCGAGCGTGGTGACCGCGCCGGGGTTCGCGGTGGTGGTGTAGGTCGACTTGTTGTAGGCGTCGCCGCTGGCGGTGTAGCTGGTCGCAACCGTCGCGGCGGGCAGGTCGAACGCCGCGGGGTAGGAGGTGCTGGTGACCTGGTCGAGGTTGTTGTAGTCCAGGTCGACGGTGTAGCTGGTCGTGCCGGAGGATCCGCCGACCCAGGAGGCGGGGAAGCTGGTCGTCGAGCCGGTGGCTCGGCCACGGTTGTCGTAGCCGGTGGGCTTGGTGGTGAACTGGCCCGCCGAGGTGTAGGAGGTGCTGGCGACCTGGCGGCCCAGCGGGTTGGTCACCCCGGTGGCGGCGTCGTAGTCCCAGGTGGCCAGCAGGTCCTCGTCCGCGACGGTGGTGGCGCCTTCGTCGCCGAGGTACCGCTTGGTGGGCCGGCCGAGCTTGTCGTAGCTGGTGGCGACCTTGGGGTCTTCTGAGGTCTCCACGCTGGTGGTGTTGCCGGCCGGGTCGTAGGTGTAGGTGGTGGTGCCGGTGTCGGGGTCGGTCGAGGTGGTCCGCCGGCCAGCCATGTCGTAGCCGTAGGTCCACGACACCGGGCTGTCGCCGGTGGCCTCGGTGAGGTCGCTGGTGATCTTGGTCAGCCGGTTGGCGGCGTCGTAGGTGTAGTCGGCCCGTTGTCCGATCGCGTTGCCGTTGCCGTCGTGGTCCTTGGCCAGCTCGAGGCGCAGCGTGTTGCCCCAGCCGTCGGACCAGGTCCTGGTGGCGCCGGTGGTCGTGGTCGGGGCGATGACGGTGGTCTGGTTGCCGGCGTAGTCGTAGCTGGTGACCATGTTGCCGGCGCTGTCGAGTCCGTAGACCTTGCTGGTCACGGTCCGGCCCAGGGCGTCGTAGGTGTTCTCGGTGATGTCCAGGCCGCGCGCGTTGTCGGCCACGTCGCCGACCGACCGGTTCAACAGCACGCCTGGCGTGGTGGTCCGAACACTGTGGTAGCTGTAGGCGACCAGGCCCTGGGCGTCGTACCCGGTGGCCGCGACGAGCCGCTCTCCTGGGTCGTTGACCGAGTCGGTGTGGGTCTCCAGCTCCCGGCCCCAGCCGTCGTAGAAGACCCGGGTGGTGTCGTTGACGCTGTCGGTGCGCCGGGCGGTGGTGACCACCGAGGACGGTGCGGTGGCCGAGACCTGGTAGGCGTAGGCGATGCTCGGATCGCCGGTGTGGTTGCCGGGCTTGCGGACCTCGGTCAACCGGCCCAGCCCGTCATAGGACACCTTGGCGACCTGCCCGTTGGCGTCGGTGACCTGGTTGGGCAGCCCCCGGTAGGGACCCAGCTCGGTGAGGTTGACCGCGGTCTGGCCATGGGTCAGCGGCTCGCTGGTGGTGACCATCGTGAGCAGGTCGTGCTGGGTGTTCGAACCGCTGTTGGAGCCGTTGTTGTAGGTGGTGTCCACCACGTGGCCCAGCGGGTCGGTGGTCTTCGTGGTCCGGCCATAGGTGTCGTACTTCGTCTTCACCGTCGACCATTCCGGCGCACCGGGCACGGTGTTCAAGGCGATGAGCTGGGTGCGGATCGCGGTTGGGGCCGGACGCTCCAGATCAGTGCCCGGCGCCAGCGGGTCGGTCGGGTCCTCGTCACCGTAGAACCACTGCTGTCTGGCTGCCAAGGCGCCGCTGCAGCCTCCGTCATAGCTGGTGGTCTCCTTGGCTGCCTGGACCCAGCCGTCGTTGATGCCGGCCTCCCAGCTGGTGGTGGTGCAGCGGGTCTCCTCGCCAGTGGTCTGGGTGGTGCCATAAGAGTGGTCGGTCACCTTCGCGACCGTGCCGATCAGCACGTTGCGGACCACATCGTCGAAGTCGTTGTAGTCGGTGCTCACCGTCCGGGTCAGCATGTCCGAGCCGTTCCGGACGTGGTAGCGGGTCTCGGTCTCACCGACGATCCGGGCGTCCACAGTGTCGCCGGAGTCCACGGTCTTGATCGGGGAGTAGTCGTGGTAGGTCCGGGTCCGCCACGAGCCATCCTGGTCGCGCACACCCTCCTCGGCGACCATGCCCTGGAAGTAGCCGTGGTCGACGGGCTCGTTGGCGTTCGAGTCGTACTCGACGGTGTCCAGCTTGACGTCGCCGTAGTCGTTGTTGTTGTTCTTCTTCGACTGCGCCATCCCCCGAAACACCAGCACCCGCCGCTGGGACAGGTCTCCGGACACGATCTGCTGGGAGTCGTTGACCTTGCGGGTGTGGATGATGGTCTCGGCGTAGCCGCGCCAGTCGTTCCACGACTCCTCGGCATCATCGGTGTTCGGCGAGCGCAGGTACCGCCAGGCCGGGTCGCCGCGGTACTCGTAGTCGTATACCCGCATCCGGGCCGGGCTGTTCAACGGCCCCGCACCCATGCCCAGCTGGTAGCCCAACGCGACATCGGACAACGCGACCCGGGTCACGACATACTTGTGGAACCACTCCCAATGCGCGCTGCCCGACGGCGGGGCGTACTTCTGCGGGAAGCACTCCCGCGAGGAGTCCCACCGATCCCGGCCATCGACGTAGCCGGTGTCGCAGGCCGTGCCGCCATGACCGTAGACGACCTGGACCTTCCCACCGGTCTCGTTGCGGACCTCGTCAACACGGAACTTGAACATCGTCCGGTTGCTGCCACCCAACAGCGCCACCCGGTTCCGCAAGGCGACCGCGTTGAAGTTGACCGCCGGCACCGAGGTATCCGCACCCCCGGCGTTGCCGGTGTGCAGGATCTGGTTCAACCACAGATCCGGCTCATCAGGATTGCTCCCACCCGAGCCGTCGGGGTCGGGCATCGTGTGCGCCAGCGTGTAGGTGTCCACCAGCCGCGTGTTCGGCGACGACCTGCCCTGGACCGTCTTGGTCTTGACCTGGTAGTACCGCTTGGTCGAGAAGAACGACGGCGAGGCGTTGTCGCACTGGTCGTTGGCATCACAGATCAGGTCCGAGGGCACATCAGGCCACTTGCCCGGCGTGGCCCGTGGACCATCACAGCTCGCCTCCGGGTTCTCCAGCTTCTGCACACACCGGTCCCGCGTGGAGATGTCCACGATCTGCCGGGCGATCTGGTCGCCCTCATGGTCCGGGGACTGGGTGAACCCGTAGGAGATCCTCGACAGATAGCCGCCCCGGTCATAGACCTGCTTGTTGGCATAGCTCGCCCACCGCGAGTAGTAGTTGGTCTGCTTGGCGTAGTCGTACTCCACCCGGTTGCCGAACCCATCGGTGACCAGGTCCAGGTTCCACCGCCACGCCTGCTGACACCACGAGGCCGCAGCCGACGAGGCATGGCACGGCTCGTCGGCGTCGTTGCCGAAGACCGGCACCGTCCACACCGAGTTCGACGCCCCCGCCCGCTTCCCGAACCAGTACGTCGAACCGTCCGGTGTCTCGACCCGGAATCCCTCCTCGTTGTTGTCCGGGTTGGTGAACGGATAATCCATCGGCGCCGCACCATCGAGGTGGGAGAACCGGACGATCCGCCACCCCGGGTCCTGCCGCATCCGATACACGTCGACGTCACGGTCCGACTGCTGGTCGTGCATCTGCTTCCAAAACACCAGCACCGACGACTTCCCGCCCATCACCAACCTCAACCGGTCGACCAGCTTGTTCTGCTTGGTGATCCAGCACAGATCACCCTTGGCCGGGTTGCCATCCTTCGCACACGAGCCATAGTCCCGAGTGATGTACGACGTCGACAGATCCCAACCCAGACCCGCGGGCGTCGCCTGGGAGTTCTCCGCCAACGTCATCCCGTCCACCGAACCCGACGAGTACGACAACCCCAACCCCGGCGCCTCCCCACCCAGAGCCGGCGGCAACGCGAAGTCATAGGAATAGGTGAACTCCCCCGACCCCGCCGAGACCTGCCACCCAGCCGACGGATTCAACGGCGTCGCACCATAGTTCCCCGCACCACCCGAGGTCACATACACCGACCCACCCGTGCCTGACGGCGCAGCCGCCATCAACCCCGCCACCGACACCAAGCCCCGCGCCGCCGCATCCAAGCCCCACGCCGCCGGCGACTCGGATGAAGACAGAGAATCCAACGAAGAATCCGACGAAGAGCCCGACGGTGAGGGGGACTCCGATGGCGTCGGCCCCAACGGGACATCCGGCGTCACACCGAAGCCCTCAGCCACCAGCGGGTCCGTCGCCGCGGCCGCCTCGATCGCCGCCTGCGCATCGACAGTGGAGAACTCCAACGTGTCAGCGTCGAAGGTGTTCACCGCCGGCACCGGCACCCCCACCGAACACTCCGACAACTCCGGAGTCCGCAGATAGCACGCCGGGTAGGCCGTCACCACCAGCCGGTCCGCCCACGCCCCGCCGAACAGGCTCGCAAACCCCCCATAGGACAGCCGAACCTCCACATCATCGACCACCCCAGACGACCCCGGACCAGACGACCCCGGACCAGACGACCCCGGCCCAGATGGCTGGGGTCCGGTAGACGGCGAGTCCGGCGAGGGCCCAGCAGACGGCCCAACAGAAGGTCCGGCAGACGGTCCGGCAGACGGTCCGGGTGAGCTCGACTCTGACGGCGACGACGAGGACGACGAGTCGACGGGCTCTGAGTCAGCCGGGTCCAGCTGCAACACCACCGCCGCGTCCGCCAGCTCGTCGCCGGTCGACAAGCTCACCTCGACCGCCGTCTCCTCCGAGCCATCCCCCGACTCACCAGGCTCCGCAGTCTCCGAACCGCTCCCCGACGGATCCGCACCACTCGGCGACCCGGTCGGGTCAGCCATCACCGCAACCGCCGGGACCACCACCCCAGCACCAGTCGCCGAGACCGGCGGCGCGCTCGAACCACCCTCCCCAACAGCATCAGAATCCGACGCGCCAGGGTCCCCGGGCTCAGGGTCTGCGGGCCCAGGCTCGGGGTCAGGGGCATCGGGATCGGTCCGGATCGAGACCGGCATCCCCGCCACCCGGGTCCACCCCGCATCAGGCTCGACCACACCCGACGCCTCCCCCGGAACCGACGCCGGACCCGACAGAGCATTCGATCGCGTCAGCAGGATCGCGCCCCTCATCCACCGACCCAAGCGGCACCGGCGCCACCCCGTCATCGGCAGCCGCGATCACGACAGGCGCAGCAACCACGCCCACCGCCGCCACACCCGTCAGGCCCTGACCGAGCACCGCAAGACAAACCACGCCCACAAAGGCGACCCGAGACTTCATCTGCACCTCATCAACCAAGCCGAGCAACACAGCAACAACTCATCGCCCAGCACCACAGCGTGACCGGAACGTATGCCCACGACTCGGGAGCAGGCAACCAGCCGCAGATAACAATCAGGACACACACCTCGACAGATACGTCACAACAGGCCCACCAGCCCCACAAGGCCGCGAGCGCACCGCCCGACAGGTCGCGCGCCCGGACGGGTCATCGGGAGTGGGTCAGGGAAGATGGGCTCATGACCGACCGCGGCGACTCCACCTCCTCGCCCGAGTCGCTCCCCGGAGCCGGTGGGGCCGGCAACAACCCTCAAGCTGTCGATCAGCCCGCACCGGGCAACCAGGCGTCGACCGTGGAGCGGGTGGCCGACGAGTTGAGGAGGGCCGTCTTCGAGGGCGAGCTGGAGTCCGGGACGCCGCTGCGCGAGGTGGCCATCGCCGACTCGTTGGCCGTAGCCAGGTCCACCGTCCGGGAGGCGCTCAGATTGTTGGTGGCGGAGGGGATCGCTACTCGGGAGGCCCATCGTGGCGTGAGTGTCGCCGCTCCCGACCCTGACTCGATCGCCGATGTGGTCCGAGCGCGTGGCGTCCTCGAGTTGGCGGGCGTCCAGGCCTGGCCGACCGCCTCGGTCGAGGCGCGAGAGCGACTGCGGGAGGCACTCGACACCTACCTGGCTGCGGTCGACGCGGGAGCGTCCTACCAGCAGATGAACCAGCACCACCTGGCCCTGCACCTGGCGCTGGTCGGGCTGACCGAGTCGCCGAGGCTGGTGGCGATGGCCGAGTCCCTGGTCGCCGAGCTGCGGGTCGCGCTGGCGCAGATCGACCGCACCCGCCGCAATGCGCACGACCAGGCCGGCTCCCATGCCCACCTCTGGGAGCTGCTCGAAGCCGACGACGTCGACGGAGCCGTTCAGGAGCTCCAGCACCACCTCGCCGACGCCGAGGTCGCTCTCCAGGAGGCCCTCGATCATGTGGGGGTCACCATAGTTAAAGACATGAAAGAAACTAAAGGAACTAAAGGACCCTTGCTACCCGACATTCGGGGCGAACCCGCCCGAGCTCGTCGGCCGTGAGAGTAGCCTCCACGACTTCCGCGAAGGTCTCGAGCAGGGCCCGGGGGCGCCGGAGCGAGCGACGCTGGTCACTGGCGTCAGGGGCTCGGGCAAGACGGTCATGCTGAATGCCTACGAGCACATCGCACGCGAACTCGGATGGCTGGTGATCTCCGAAACGGCGCGCCCAGGCCCTATCCGGCGGCTGACCGACGAGCACCTTCCGGCACTCCTACGCGAGCACGACACGCAACAGACAACCAGCCGCGTCACGGCCGTCAGTGGCCCCGAAGGACTAGGTGGTCAACGTGAGGTCACCGACCTCCACGTACCTCGGACCAGCTTCCGCAGCCAGTTGAGCCGTCTCACTGACGTGCTCGCAAAACGCCCCTCACGGCGGAACCGGCATCTTGCTCACGCTCGACGAGCTCAGTGGGCAACGACGAGCGTTGGAAGACATGCGCGAGCTCAGCGACGTCGTCCAGCACGCATTTCGCGAGGACCGCCAAGTCGCTTTCGTCGCGGCCGGCCTGCCGGCAGAAGTCGCAGATCTGCTGAGCGCCAAGCCCGGCCACGAGGATGGGGATGACCGAAAGGGTCTGACCTTTCTCCGTCGAGCGGACCGGCGCCAGCTTGGGCTCGTCGACCGCTCTTCGGTTGAGGCTGCACTAAGAGGTTCCGCAGGTAGGTCACGGGCGTCGCTTTGGTCGTGTAGGGCCCATCGGTGGGTTAGCCAGGCTTCGGCGAGTAGCCGGCGGGTGATGATGACGGCGTTGGCCAGGGCGATGAATGCCTCGATGACGCGGGCTCGGCGTTCGGCGCAGATCGTGAGTTTCTTGAAGCCGCGGTTGTGCCAGGAGTTGGTCCGTTCCACGACCCAGCGTTGGTCTGCTTGGAGTGGGGTTCCCTTGGCGCTGATGACGCCGTGGCAGCCCAACTCCTCAAGCAGTTCACGAGTCTTGCCCGAGTCGTAGCCGGCATCCAGATGCACGTGATGTCCTCGGGTAGCCCGACACCCAGACCCTCATCGAAGCGAGCCAGGCGCTCCAGAGTCGGGCGTAGCAGCGGGGAGTCGTTGCGGTGTGCCCCGGCGACCACGCACCCGATCGGGATGCCGCGGGCCTCGACCATGAGCGAGCGTTTCGTGCCCTGCTTCCCGCGATCTACCGGGGATCTACCTGCGGCTTCACCGCCGCAGGGTGCCTTGACGATGCACCCGTCGACCGTGATGTCGCCCAGGTCAAGGCCCACGATCTTGTCGTAGGCATCCAGGCACATCTGCTCTAGCCGAGCGAAGACCCCGGCCGTGATCCACTCATCGCGCCGGTTGCGGATCGAGGTCGCCGAACATGTGGAGTCAGCGATGCGTTCGTAGGCGGCGCCCAAGACGAGAACCTGGATCAGTTTGTCGAAGATGACCCGATCCGGGATACGTGGGTTGTGACAGCCCAGAGGGTGGGTGTCGATGTGTTCAGGTAGCAGCGCGGCGAACTGGTCCCAGACCGGTTCGATGACAGAGGATGGCAAGGCAGGCACGAGCACCTCGGGGAAGGAAGGCGGCGTTAGACACCCCTTCTGTTACCGAGGCTCGTGCCTGTTCTTCGGTAACGACACGCGCCTACCTGCGGAACCTCTAAGAGATTCCGCCAGTAGGTCATGGTCGTCGGGCTGGTCGGGTGTCCCAGCGGTGGGTGGTCCAGGCTCGGCGGATGAGGCGGCGGATGATGATCGCGGAGTTCGCGAGTGCGATGAATGCCTCGATCACGCGGGCTCTGCGTTCGGTGCAGATGTGGAGCTTTCGAAAGCCGCGGTTGTGCCAGGAGTTGGTCCGTTCCACGACCCACCGTGCACCGGCCTGGAGTGGGAATCCCTTCTTGCTGATCACGCCCTCGCAGCCGAGCTCGGCCAGTAGATCGCGGGTCGCCTTGCTGTCGTAGCCGGCGTCCAGATGCACCGTGATCTGGTCTGGCAGTCCGATGCCGAACCGAGTCTCGAACCTGCCGAGCCTCTCCAGTGTGGGCCGCAGGAACGGGGAGTCGTGCCGGTTCGCCGGCGCGATCACACAACCCAGCGGGATGCCCGTGGCGTCGGTCATCAAGGACCGCTTGGTGCCCTGTTTGCCCCGATCTACCGGGGACTTCCCGGCTGCCTCACCGCCGCACGGAGCCTTGACGATGCACCCGTCGACGGTGACCTCTTCGAGGTCGAGACCCACGATCTGGTCGTAGGCGTCCAAACAGATCTGCTCCAACTGCTCGAAGATCCCGGCCTTGATCCAATCGTCGCGGCGCCTGCGGATCGTGGTGGCCGAGCAGGTGGTGTCGGCGATCCGCTCGTAGGCAGCGCCGAGCACCGCGATCTGGACCAGCTTGTCGAACACGATCCGGTCCGCGATGCGTGGGTTGTGACACCCCAAGGGGTGGGTCTCGATGTGTTCGGGGATCAGCGCGGCGAACTGGTCCCACAGCGGTTCGATGATGAAAGATGGCAAGGCAGGCACGGGTCACCTCGGGGAAGGAAGGCGGCGTAGACACCTCTTCCTTTACCGAGGCCCGTGCCTGCCCTGGGTGACCGACACGCCCCCAGCCCGATCACCTACTGGCGGAACCTCTAAGCATCCCGATCAGCAACTCTGGACGCCGCCTCGCTCCGGAAGCCGTCAGCCCGGCGGTGGAAGCCACGGGGGGTTACCCGTTCTTGATCCAGCTTGTTGGCCTCCACAGTTGGCGCGCGGCTGGAGGTAGCGACGAGATCACCCTTGAGCACGTGATACAAGGCATCCAACGCGCCCGGAGCAAGGTCGGTCAACTGGTCTACGACAGCGCGCTCGCCGATCTCTCTCCGATGGACCGAGCTTTCCTCGACGCCATGACGGTCGACGCCGGGCCCAGCAAGATCGCTGATATCGCCGAGCGGATGGGCCGCGACACCAACTATGCGAGTCAGTACCGCCTGCGCCTACTCAAAGCAGAACTGATCCGCGAGAACCGCACACGCGGATCTGTCACCTTCACTCTTCCCTACTTCCGCGACCACCTCCGATCCGTCGCACGGGTCAACGACCCATGGCCTGAGTCGTAGGCAAGTCGCTCGGTCGGCGATCCGACCGTTCGGGTCGATCACCTACGCTCGACGCCGTGAGACTCCTGACCTGGCTGTTCGCCAACGCCGTCGCGGTGGCGATGGCATCCTGGCTGATCCCCGGCATCTGGTTCGGCGGGCCTACCTCGGGTCAGGCCGAGCTGGAGCACAAATGGCTCCCGGTCGTCCTGGTCGGGATCATCCTCGGCGTGGTCACCTCGTTCGTGAAGCCGATCGTGAAGGTGCTCTCGATCCCGTTCATCATCCTGACCTTGGGACTGTTCCTCTTCGTGATCAATGCCCTGATGCTGATGCTGACCGGATGGATCGCCGGGAAGGGCTCGATCGACTTCCACGTCGACGGATTCTGGCCGGCGCTGTGGGGTTCCTTGATCATCACCATCGTGACCAGCGTGATCGGCAACCTCACCGACGACCGATGACCGACCCAGCCCGAGATCCCGGATCAGTGAGAGGTGGAGTTGAGCATGCCTGATCGCGCAGGGCTGCCTGCGCCGCGCGACGGGGCGCCGTACCGCATCTCGGTGGTCTGCCTCGGCAACATCTGCCGCTCCCCCACCGCCCAGGTCGTGCTGGAGCAGATGCTGGTCGAGGCTGGGCTCGCTGATCGGGTCGCGGTCGACAGCTCCGGATTGGGCGGGTGGCACGTCGGCAAGCCGATGGACCAGCGCGCGGCGGCCGTGCTGCGCGCCGCCGGCTATCAACCCGACCGGCATCGCGCTCGCCAGGTCGCGTCGGACTGGGCCGACGACTACGACCTTGTCCTCGCCATGGACCACAGCCATCTGCGTGAACTCCGCGGCGACGTCGCCCACGACGACGACCTGGCCGAGCGGGTCCGCCTCTTCCGGGACTTCGACCCCGACCAGCCGGGCGGCGAGGTGCCTGATCCCTATTACGGCGGCCCGGAGGGCTTCGACGACGTGCTCACCATGATCGAGCGCACCAGCGCCGCCCTGGTCACCGTGCTCCACGAGGAGCTCGGTGGCCAGGGCCCCCACCGCTGACCGGATCGCTGACGTTCGTCTGGCCTGCACGGGGCGGCATCTGCCGCAGTCTTCTTGCGTCTGCCGCGGTCTTGTCGTGGGTGGGTGCCTCGTATACGGGGTCCTCAGCCACCACAGCACCGCGGGAGATGGGTCCGGGCACCGCAGCACCGCGGCAGACGGAGCGGGCGCGCCAGCAGGGACGTACTACGGTGGGCACCAGGTTTTGAGGAGGTGTTGACCATGGCCGAGCGCGTCCGTAGCGTCCCGGCGTCCCGGGAGGTCGACGCGCGATGACCCGGCAGCCCGCTGTCGCGCGCCGTGCCGAGGCGCTGCTCGGCACGGCTGTCGTTGCGACCGCCCCGGTGGCCGGTGGGGACATCGCGACCGCCACCAAGCTTCGGCTCTCCGACGGCACGACCGCGTTGATGAAGACCCACCCGCACCCGCCGGCGGGCTTCTTCGCCGCCGAGGCGCGCGGACTGCGCCGGCTCGCCGCCGCCGGTGGGGCACCGGTTCCGGACGTGCTCGGCAGCGACGACGAGTGCGTGATCATCCGGTGGGTCGAGCAGGGCAAGGCCACCACCGAGGCGGCCGTGGTCCTCGGACAGGAGTTGGCCACGACCCATCGCGCCGGCACGCCGATCTACGGCGACGAGGTCGACGGCTTCATCGGTCGGCTCCCGATGTCCAACAAGCCCGCCGACACCTGGGCAGAGTTCTACGCGACCAGGCGAGTCGCCCCCTACCTCAAGCTGGGCCGCGATCGCGGGGTCGTGAGCGCCGAGCAGGCGGCCACCATCGAGGGGGTGCTGGGCCGGCTAGGCGACCTAGTCCCCACCGAGCCGCCCGCGCTGCTGCACGGCGACCTCTGGAACGGCAACGTGTTGTGGGGCCAAGACGGTCGGGTCTGGCTGGTGGACCCGGCCGTGCACGGCGGGCACCGCGAGACCGACCTGGCCATGCTGGCGCTGTTCGGCCTCCCGCACCTGGCCCGGGTCATCGCCGCCTACGACGAGGCCGCGCCGCTGGCCGAGGGTTGGGTGGAGCGGGTCCGGCTGCACCAGCTCTTCCCCCTGCTCGTGCATGCCTGCGCGTTCGGAGGTGGCTATGCCGCTCGCGCCGCCGACGCCGCGGCGGCCTACGCATGAGCATGAGATCGACACACGCACGACGCGCACTGGCGTCGTACTCGTTCTCAGGGACGGCTCAGTCTGATTTGGCACAGTGGGAGGCGTGATGACTGCCACGCACGGGGCGACCAGCCCGACCAGCGCAACCAGCCGCCCCCGAGTGCTCGTGGTCGACGACGACAAGGCGGTCCGAGAGTCGCTGCGACGGTCGCTGGAGTTCAACGGGTACGACGTCACGATGGCCGCCGACGGCGCCGAGGCGCTGGCCGGCATCGGCCAGGCCAAGCCCGACGTCGTGGTGATGGACGTGATGATGCCCCGCCTCGACGGCATCGAGGCGACCCGCGCACTGCGCACCGCCGGCAACGACGTGCCGATCCTCGTGCTCACCGCCCGCGACGCCGTCGGTGACCGGGTCGAGGGCCTCGACGCCGGCGCGGACGACTACCTCACCAAGCCGTTCGCGTTGCAGGAGCTGCTGGCCCGGTTGCGGGCGCTGCTGCGCCGCGTCGTGCCCGCGGAGGACGGCGCCGACGAGGTGCTCTCGTTCGCCGACCTCACCATGGACCTGGCCACCCGGGAGGTCCGCCGCGGCGCTCGATCGATGGAGCTGACCCGCACCGAGTTCGCGCTGCTCGAGGTCTTCATGCGGCGGCCGCGGCGGGTGCTGGAGCGGGCCTTCATCCTCGACGAGGTGTGGGGCTACGACTTCCCGACGACGGCCAACTCGCTGGAGGTCTACGTCGGCTATCTGCGTCGCAAGACCGAGGCCGAGGGCGAGCCGCGGCTGATCCACACCGTGCGCGGTGTCGGCTATGTGCTGAAGGAGTCATGACCGAGGAGCACACCGACGCCGGCCCCCAGGAGCGGGTCAGCTGGACCCAGCGACGATGGCACTATCGGCGGTCGCTGGCCTCGCGGGTGACCCTGCTGACCACGATCGCGGTCGGGCTCTCGGTGGCGTTCGTGGCACTGAGCGCCTTCATGACGGTGCGCCAGCAGCTGCAGTCCCAGCTCGACCACTCCCTGCTGGACCGCGCGCGCAAAGCGGCCCGGACCGACGGGTTGCGAGAGGCGGTCACGCAAGGCATCTCGCCGGCGGTGTTCGGTGCCGCCGACGTGCGGATCGCGTTCATCAACTCGCAGCGGGGCTATGCCACCAGTGGCTACTTCCCGGCGATGACGCTGGGTCGGGCCGAGCTCGCCGTGGCCGCCGGGGACGCCGACCAGTCGGTGCGCACCATCCTGACCGCCGACGGCGAGCGCTATCGGGTCGCCGCGGTGGGTGCCGGCGCCAACGAGGCGCTCGTGCTCGCACAACCCCTCGCGGCCACGGAGGAGACCCTGGCCCGGCTCGCGATCGTGATGGGCATCTTCGGTGCGCTCGGCGTGGTGGGCGCCGGACTGGCCGGCTGGGCCGTGGCCCGCAACGGCCTGCGACCCGTCCGTCGCCTGACGACCGACGTCGAGCGAATCGCCCGGACCGAGGATCTCACCCCGCTCCGCATCGAAGGGGACGACGAGATCGCCCGCCTCGCCACGGCGTTCAACCAGATGCTGACCGCTCTCTCGGCCTCACGAGATCGGCAACGCCGACTGGTCGCCGATGCCGGCCACGAGCTCCGCACCCCCCTGACCTCGCTGCGCACCAACCTCGACCTGCTCACCCAGGCCGGCGACTCCGGCGGGCTGCCACCGGAGGCACAGGAAGAGCTCCTCACCGACGTCCGCGCCCAGATCGAGGAGCTCACCACGCTGATCGGCGACCTGATGGAGCTCTCCCGAGACGAGCGGCTCACCACCGTCATCGAGCACTGCGACCTCGCCGAGGTGGTGGACCGGGCACTGGCCCGCGTGCGGCGGCGAGCACCGGGCATCGGCTTCGACATCGACGTCAGGTCGTGGTGGCTGGAGGGCGATCCGGCCGGACTGGAGCGCGCGGTCACCAACCTGCTCGACAACGCGGCCAAGTGGAGTCCGACCGGCGGCACGATCACCATCCGGCTCGTCGACGGCACCCTCACCGTCGACGACGAAGGACCGGGCATCTCGCCAGCCGACCTGCCTCGCGTCTTCGACCGCTTCTACCGCTCCGACGAGTCCCGGTCCATGCCCGGCTCCGGTCTCGGCCTCGCGATCGTCCGCCAGGTCGCCGAGCGCCACGGCGGCACCGCGGAGGCCGGTCGGTCCGCCGCCGGTGGGGCTCGGCTGACGATGACCCTCCCGGGCTCGGCCGTGGAGCATGCGCCGACGCTGCCCGAGGATGCGGCGGCGGCAGCGGTGGCTACTGGTGCGTCCGGCCGCGGCTTGCGTCGTACGCACCAGTAGCCGCCGCCCGCAGCCGCTCGGCCTTCCAGCGCGACTCCGCATACTCCTCCGCCACCTCCGAACGCACCGTGATCCCGCCCCCGGTGCCACACCACCAGCGGCCGCTCCCGTCGCCGGTCAGGCTGCGGATCACCACCCCGAGGTCGGCGCGCCCGTCGGCGGAGATCGAGCCGAACGCGCCGGCATACACCCCCCGCGGCGTCTCCTCCACCGCATCGATGATCTCCATCGTGCGCAGCTTCGGCGCACCCGTCATCGAGCCGGCGGGGAAGAGCGCACGCAGCGCGGCCACGCTCGAGACCCCCGGGCGGAGCCGCCCGCGGACCGTCGACGCGAGCTGGTGGACGCTGGCATAGGACTCGACCTCCATCAGCGCCGGCACCTCCACCGAGCCGGGCTCGCTGACCAGCGCGACGTCGTTGCGGAGCAGGTCGACGATCATCAGGTTCTCGCTGCGGAACTTGGCGTCGGTGCCGAGCTGTTGCCGCATCGCCTCGTCCTCCTCGGGCGTCGCCCCCCGCGGGGTGGTGCCCTTGATCGGCTTGGTCTCCAGCATCCGGTCGCGGGTGATCAGCGCATAGCGCTCCGGGGAGGAGCTGCAGCAGCCACGCCCGCGCGCCCGGCACGTCGTGCTGCAGGAAGCCGGCGTAGGGCGCCGGGTTGAGCGTCCGCAGTCGGAGGTACGCCGCCGCCGCGCTCGCCCTCGCCTCCGCTGTCGATACGTCGACGGGCTCGGACGGCCCGGCGACCTGCTCCCGATAGGTCAGATTCACCTCGTAGGAGTTGCCGGCGTGCAGCTCCTCTTGGACCTCGGCGAACGCCTCCCGGTAGTCCTCCGGCACGACCTCGAGATGCCACTCCGGGTTGCGCGAGATGCCACTCCCGGTGGCGTGAGGTGCCACTCCTGGCGGTTCGGGGTGGTGGAAGAAGCGCACCTCGCTCGGCCTCATCCACAGCGCGTCGGGCAGGGAGGGATCGGGCCGCGCGGGCAGGTCGGGTCGCGCGGCGTAGCCGAAATAGCCCACCCAGTGCGCGTCCCGCGGTCCGACCGCCAGCTCGCGCTCGAGCTCGGCGAAGATGTCGCTGCCGACCACCTCCGCCCGCCCCGCCGCATGCCGCACCACCTCGCCGCGGTCGGCGTGATAACTCAGGGAGACGTCGTCCTCGGCCAGCCAGCCGACCATCGAGCGGCGCCCGGACCACTCGCGCGCGCCGCCGCCGTCCAGCCAGAAGCAGCGCGGGTGCTGGTCGGCCAGATCCAGGAGGTACGACGCGGGGTCGACCTCGCGACCCGCCGACGGGTCGCTCATCGCCGTCCCTCCAAGAAGCTCGCGATCATCGCCGCGCCGTGCTCGGAGAGCACCGACTCGGGATGGAACTGCACCCCCTCGAGCGGAAGCGCGACATGACGCACCCCCATCACCACCGGAACGTCGCCGGGCTCTGCTCCTGGGCAGGTCGCCGTCGTCTCCAGGCAGTCCGGCAGCGCCAGCGCCGCCAGCGCCGCCAGCGAGTGGTAGCGCACCGCGTGGAACCGCTGGGGAAGCCCGGTGAAGACACCTCGCCCGTCGTGGTCGATCAGGGCCACCTCCCCGTGCGCCGGGATCTCGCGGCCGACCGTGCCGTCGTACGCCGTCACCAGACCCTGCATCCCCAAGCAGACGCCCAGCACCGGACGGGTGCCGGCCAGCAGAACCTCTCGGCCGACGGAGAAGTCGGTCGGGTTCGCCGGATGGCCAGGGCCCGGAGAGAGGACGACGTGGGAGTGCGCGAGCACCTCGTCGGGGTCGACCGCGTCGTGCTGGACCACCACCGGCAGCACGCCGGTGACCTCGGCGATCAGGTGCACCAGGTTCTGGGTGTAGGAGTCGTGATGGTCGACGACCACGACGTCCGGGACGGCCACCGCCACAACCTACTGTGCGCAATCAGGTGAGCAGCTGCCGGACGAGTCGGTGCAGGAGCTCGAAGCCGTGCTGGGTCAGGATCGACTCGGCGTGGAACTGGATGCCGCGATAGTGCGGCCCGGCGATCAGGTGGATGTCGCCGGTCTCGGGGTCGGCCTCGACGGTGACGCCGGCCGGGGGTGACTCGCCACCGAGGCGGCCGACGAAGGTGTTGTAGAAGCCCACCCGCTCCACGCGGCCCTCGATCAGCACCGGCGACTGGGTGCCCTGGAAGACGATGTCCTTGAACGCCAACGGAATGCCGAGGTGGTGGCAGAGCGTCTGGTGGCCCAGGCAGACGGCGAGGAAGGGCTGTCCGCTCGCGAGGAGCTCGTCGACGGCCGCGCGGATGCGGGCGATCTTCGGATCGGCGTCGTCACGCGGATCGCCCGGACCGGGACCCACGACCACCATGTCGTAGCCAGCGAAGACGCCGGGCCGATAGTCCTCGTGCTGGCGCACGGTCGGGATCATGCCGAGCACGCCGAAGACGTGGCAGAGCATGTTCACGAAGTCGTCCTCGCCCTCGAGGATCACCACCGACTTGCCGCGCAGCGACTCGTCGGGTGGGGTGCCGCCCTGGTCGGTCAGCCAGAACGGCGACAGCCGCTGGTTGCGGGCGCCGAGCGCGAGCAGGACGTCCTCGTCCCGGGCGAGGGTCGCCAGCTCGACCTCGGGCGCCGGTGCGGCGGGGGCCAGACCGAACGCGCTGAGGATGCCACCCGCCTTGGCATGGGTCTCCGCGACCTCGCTCGCCGGGTCGGAGTCGCGCACCAGGGTGGCGCCGGCGGTGACCTTCAGCCGTCCGTCGAGGTCGACCTCCGCGGTGCGGATGCAGATCGGGCTGTCCATGGTCGGGTTGCCGTGCGGATCTCGACCGAAGAGCGCGAGCGCGGCGCCGTAGTAGCCCCGCCCCTCCCGCTCGTAGCCCGCGATGAGTCGGCAGGCGTTCTCGACCGGCGACCCGGTCACCGTCGCGGCGAACATGGTGTCGCGCAACACCTCGCGACAGTCCTGCTTGGTGCGTCCGGCGAGGAGATACTCGGTGTGCACCAGGTGGGTCATCGGCTTGAGGAACGGGCCGAGCACCTGGCCGCCCTCGTGGCAGATGTCGCACATCATCTTCAGCTCTTCGTCGACGACCATGAAGAGCTCGTAGATCTCCTTCTCGTCGGCCAGGAAGTCCAGCAGTCGCGTCTTCAGGTCGCCCTCGCCGCGAAGCCGCAGCGTCCCCGAGATGGGGTTCATCCGGACGTCTTCCCCGCGGACCGACACGTGCCGCTCCGGGCTCGCGCCGACCAGATAACGCTCACCGGTGAAGAAGACGAAGGTCCAGTAGGCGCCACGCTCCCGCTCCAGCAGTCGGCGCAGCACCGACAGCGCCTGCGCCGGGCCCCAGTCACGCAACTGGGCACGATAGGGCCGGCCGATCACCAGGTTGGCCCCCTCACCTTGGCCGATCTCCTCGTCGATGATGACCTCGACCAGGTCGGCGTACTCCTCGTCGCTGGTCTCGAAGCCACCGGTGTCGGTGAACCCGACCTCCTCCTGGGGCAGCGCCGCGACCAGGTCCTCGACGGGCACCTCGAACTCGTGCGCGATCTCCAGCACGACCAGGGGGGCGCCGTCGTCGACGGCCTCGAAGCCGCGTTCACGGACCTGGTGGAACGGTACGGCGACCAGCCGGTCGGCACTGCGGCCCGACACCGGAGCGCCGTACTCCACGGGGATGTCCAGCAGGCTCTCGACCTCGCTGCGCGAGCCGCCGACGATGCCCGCGGTCGGCTCTGCCTTGCGCCGGATCACCGCCCAGGCCTCGCACCCGGTGACCGTGTCCAGGGCAGCACGGACGTCCACGGGCGCAGGCATGCGCTCACCCTACTGGCGCATCGGGTGCGTCCCTCCCGCCGTCCGAGCCGGCCGAGACCCTCAGGAGAGGGTGGTGAGCAGCTGGGTGGCGCGGGTGAGGACGACGTAGAGCGTCGCGCGGCCGGTGGGTGACTCGGCCTCGATCTCCTCGGGTCGGACCACGACGATGCCGTCGAACTCCAAGCCCTTGGTGTCCAGGCCGGTGAGCACCACGACGCGGTCGTCGTCGGACGGCGCGACCGCGGAGTCGACGGCCGCCCGGGCCGAGGGCGCGTCAGCGGCGAGCTCGGGCCACGACGCCAGCCAGGCGTTGACCTCCGAGCGACGGGCCACCGGCACCACGATGGCGACGGTCCCCTCGACCCGATCGGCAAGGTCGACGACGGCAGCACGGACGGCCGCCTCCAGGTCGGGCACGCCCGCGCGCACGACGGGCTCGACCCCCGTGGACCGGACCGCCCGCGGCAGGTCGGCGTCCAGACCGACCCGGAGGGCGTAGTCGGCAGCGAAGGAGTAGATCTCCGCGGAGTTCCGATAGTTCGTGGACAGATGGAAGGCGTGGGTGTCCTTGCCTTCCAGCGCGGCGGCTCGGGCGGCGTCGGCTTCGACCGGGTCGGGCCAGGAGGACTGGGCGGGGTCACCGACGATGGTCCACGTGGCGGTGCGGCCACGGCGGCCCACCATCCGCCACTGCATCGGGGTGAGGTCTTGGGCCTCGTCGACGAGCACGTGCGCGAACGGATCGTCCTCGATCCGGTGGGTGGGTGGCGTCCACCGTCGGCCGGAGGGGGCGTACTCCCGCTCGGCGGCGGCCGTGGTCAGCTCCTGCAGGTCACCGCCCACGAAGTCGTCGAGCTCGTGCTCCTCCTCGGTCCGCGCCGGCACGTCGCCCAGCGCATAGCGGAGCTCGTCGAGGAGCGGCACGTCCTCAATAGTGAGCGGGCCGTCGTCGGCCCAGGACTTGGTGAGCAGCAGCTGCTCCTCGGCCGGGAGGACGCCCTCGGCGACCCGCGCCAAGAAGTCCGGATCGTGCAGCCAGCCGAGCACGTCCCGCGCGTCCAACGGTGGCCACCAGGCCACCGCAAAGTCGACGAACCGCTGGGTCGAGAGCAGGTCGTCGTTGAACACCTCTCTGCCGCGGTCCCGGCCGCGCTCGCTGCGCACCTGACGCCACAGGGCGTCCAGCAGCGCGGTCGCGACCCGGGGCAGCTGACGGTTGCGCCGGCCCTGCGCCAGCAGCTGCCGTCGCAGCCGACCCAAGGTGTCGCGGTCCAGCACCAGCGTGTCGTCGCGCCAGAAGATCCGGAACTCCCGTGGGCTGCCGGGCACCTGCTGCCGCGCCGCGCGGCGCAGCAGCTCGGCCATCCGGGCCGACCCCTTGACCGCGGCCACGGCCGGCTCGTCGTGTCGGGTCGCGCGGACGCCGTCGACCACCTCGCCGAGCGACCGCAGCGCGACCGCGGTCTCACCCAGCGACGGCAGCACCCGCTCGATGTAGCGCATGAACACCCCGGACGGGCCGACGACCAGGACACCACCGGTCTCGTAGCGGCGCCGATCGGTGTAGAGGAGGTACGCAGCCCGGTGCAGCGCCACCACCGTCTTGCCGGTGCCCGGGCCGCCGCTGATCGAGACGACGCCCTTGGCCGGCGCCCGGATGGCGCGATCCTGCTCGGCCTGGATGGTCGCCACGATGGAGTGCATCGACCGGTCGCGGGCGCGCGACAGCTGCGCCATCAACGCGCCCTCGCCGACGATCGGCAGGTCCGTCTCCACCTCGGCGTCGAGCAGCTCGTCCTCCACGCCCACGACGGTCGCGCCGGAGCAGCGCAGCACGCGGCGGCGTACGACGTCATGCGGCTCGGCTGCCGTCGCCTGGTAGAACACGGCGGCCGCTGGCGCACGCCAGTCGATCAGCAGGGAGTCACGGTCGTCGTCACGGAGCCCGATCCGACCGACGTAGCGGGGCGCGGCGTCCACCTCGGGCACCAGGTCGAGGCGACCGAACACCAAGCCCTCGTGGGCGGCGTCGAGCTGGGCGATCCGCTTCGCGGCCTGGAAGACCATCGCGTCCCGCTCGACCAGGCCGCCTTCGTGGCCGAGCCGACCGCGGCCGTATCCCTCCCGGGCCAGCGCCTGAGCTGCGCGGGCGGACTTCTCCAGCTGGACATAGACGCGATCCACGAACACCTGTTCGGCCGCGATCTCGCGGTCAGCCAGCGACGGCTGGTCGGGCACGGACGGACTCCTGGGACGGCACGGTCAACGGGACGGGCAAGTCGTCCATCGTATCCTCGGATCCGGCGTCACCGGAGGTGATCCGCGCCATGGCGAGACGTGTGCCCTCGGCACGTCATCAGCCCTGGCCGGCGTGGACGGCGTAGGCACCGATCCCTACCAGCGCATCGGGGTCGGTCACCAGGGTGCGGTCTCGCTCGGAGACCTGCAGTCGAACCCCCACAGTCAGGGTCTCCCCCGGTCGGTAGACGTGGTGGTAGGCGGGTCCGCTGAGGTGCAGACCTGGTTTGGTGAAGTAGCCCTCGAGCCGACCGGGGTCGAAGGACGAGCCCTCGCCGACCGGGCCGCAGGTCTCACCGCCGACGACGTGGCCGTCGAAGGTGTAGGCCAGCCACGCGTGCTTGAAGGTCGACTCACACACGTAGCCGAGGCCGGTCCTGTCCTTGCCGCCCACTGGCAGGGTGATCGTCGTGCTCGCCTCGACCTCGCCCCGGTCGCCGATCACCGCGCCGAGCAGGGTGTTCCCGTCGACGTCCTCGCGGAAGGTGAGCCCGCTCTTGGTGTATCCCGGCGGCGGAGTCGCGCCCAGTGCATAGACCGCGAATGCCATCGGTCCGCCGTCGTCATCACGGAGGGTGAACGTCATCGGCCGACCCGGTTCGACGAACACGAAGGTGCCGAAGCGACCCGATGTCGCCGTCTGGGTCTCGAGGTCACCGCCGTCGTCGGGAGAGGTGAGTGTCGACCCGTCGGGCGCAGCCCAGGAGACCAGCACCGGCTGGTCGCTGATGGGCACCCGGAGGGTGAGCGTCGCGTCACCGTCGGACTCCAGGCCGTGGTCGAAGTCATAGGTGTAGCCATCGGCCTCGAAGGTCGCCGGCGCGGTGGCACCGGCCAACTCACGAGAAGCCACCTCGGGCGCGCGACCGGGTGGGAGAAGCGTGACGGCCACGCCCGCGATCAGCACCGCCACCAGTGCCCCCGCACCGAGCGCCGCGTTGCGCCGCCGACGGGTCTCCCGGATGCGACGCGCGACGCCCGCCGAGCGGACCGATGGCGCGCCGGTCACGGCCTCGTCCGCGTGTGACTGCAAGGTGGCCCTCAGGTCCGCCATGGTGTTCATGCCCGCTCCTCCGTTCCGGGGTGCGCCTGATGATCGTCGACTCCACCGTCGTCCGCCGCGCTCAACGCCGGGTCGATGCGCAGCTTCGCCAAGGCCCGGGAGGCCTGGCTCTTGACCGTCCCGGGCGCGCAGCCCAGCACGGCTGCCGTCTCCGCCTCGGAGAGATCCTCGAAGTAGCGCAGCACCACCACCGCACGCTGCCGGCGTGGGAGCCGCGCCATGGCGGTCCACAGATCGTGCGCGGCGTCGTACGACTCGGCGCCCGCGGCCGGCCGCTCCGGGAAGCTCGGCGGTCGGCAGCTCACCGCGCCACTTGCGCCGCCACCAGGATGCGTAGGTGTTGACCAGGATGCGCCGGACATAGGGCTCGGGGCGGCCGTCGATCCGCTTCCAGTGGAACCACGCCTTCGACAGGGCCGTCTGCACTAGGTCCTCGGCGAGGTCGTGGTCGTGGGTGAGCAGGTACGCCGTGCGCAGCAACGCGTCGCTGCGAGCAGCGACGAACTCGTCGAAGTCGGCCGTCACCTGGTCCCCCGTCCCGATCGCGGCGGTGATGGTCATGCTCGTTACTACCAGTCAGGGGCCGCCGCAGGTTGCACGTCGGTCAGGACTTCTTCCGGTTCAAGAACGCAGCCATCGCCTCACGGGCGTCGGCGGAGGCGAACAGCCGCGCCGACAGCTCGGCCATCTCTTCCCCCTCTTGATCGATGCGCGTCAGCAGATCGGCGTTGAGCAGCCGTTTGGACTCCCGCAGTCCCTGGGCGGTGCCGGTCGCCAGGCTCGCGCACACCTGGCCGATCTCCGCGTCGAGCTGGTCGAAGGGGACGGCCTTGGTGACCAGTCCGTACGCCGCCGCATCCGCTCCGCTGAACGTCTCGCCGCCCAGAGTGGTCAAGGCAGCCGCCCGGGGACCCATCCGCTGGTGCACGGTGAGCGAGATGATCGCGGCCGCCAGGCCGAGCTTGACCTCGGTCAGCGCGAAGGTCGCGTCGTCGGCTGCGACCGCGATGTCCGAAGCGGCCACGATGCCGATGCCACCGGCCCGAACCGCACCGGCAACCCGGGTCACCACCGGCTTGTCCATCGACACGATCAGCCGCTGCAGGTCTACGATCCGCCGAGCACCCTCGACCATGCTGCCCGAGGACGCCTCCGCAAGGTCGGCGCCTGAGCAGAACACCCGACCCGACGCCTGGACGAGCACGACGGTGACGTCGTCGTCGGCCGCGGCCCGCTCCAGGTGGGCGAAGAGCTCGCCGACCAGCTGTCGGGACAGCGCGTTGCGGTTGTGCTGGGAGTCGAGGGTGATCATCGCGACCCGCTCGGTCACCTCGTAGTGCACCAGCTCCGGCGGCGGCTGCTCAGTCATGGCGGCCATCGTAGAGAGCGGCACCGGCCAGCTCTCCGGATGGCCGTGCTCAGCGGCTCAGCGGCCACGGGACGAGGGCGAAACCGGAGGGCGCGGACCACGCAGAACGTGTTCGGGGAAGCCCATATATGTTCTCAGCGCACCTCCTCGCCCGACGGGGAGCCGTCACCGGGGCGGGGGACCTGCCGAGCCAGATGCACCGGAGCCTGCAGGCAGTAGGAGTCGGTCAGCAGCTCGGTCAGCTCTTCCCAGTCGATCTCGTCGCCCAGCACCAGGCCGACGACGTTGCGACCCCAGGCTGCCCGGAAGTACGGATCGCCCAGATGCTCGAACGCCATCACCTCCTCAGGCTCGGCCCGGAAAGTGATCCGGAACAGCTGGTCCTCTCCGCCGAAGACGTGCGCCACGGTCGCCTGCCCCACCCGCCAGCGCACGCCCACCCAGGCGTCCTCGACTTCGCACGCGGGCAGCGCCGTCAAGAGGGCGGACAGCTCGCGCACCATCTGCTCAGGCACTGTCGGTCGCTCCGGCACCCGTCCACCTTCGCACGACCCACCGACAGGCTCCACCGTGGTTGACTCGGGGGATGGACGCGGTCGCGCGCGCATTCGCAGCCGTTCCGCGGGAGGGGTTCCTTCCCGTCCGCGACCGACGCCGCGCGTCGTACGACGGGCCGATCGCGATCGGGCTCGGCCAGACCAACTCCCAGCCGCGCACGGTCGAGGACATGCTGCGCCTGCTGGAGGTCCGACCGGGTGACCGGGTGCTCGACGTGGGGGCGGGATCTGGCTGGGCCACGGCCCTGCTCGCCCACCTGGTCGGCCCCAGCGGGACGGTGCTGGGGCTCGAGCTGGAGCCGGAGTTGGCCCAGTGGGGTGCGGCGAACCTGGCCGCCACCGGTCAACCGTGGGCTCGCGTCCGAGGTGCCACGCCCGGGGTGCTCGGCGACCCTGCCGGGGCGCCGTACCACCGCATCCTGGTCTCTGCCGAGGTCACCCGACACGGTCGCTACCGGTTCGTGCCCCTCCGCTGAGGTCTGCCGCGGTCTTCTGGCGTCTACCGCGGTCTTGTCGTGGCAAAGTGCCCCGAATACCGGGTTCCAACCCACTACAGCACCGCGGCAGATGGGTCAGGGCCACCACAACACCGCGGCAGATGGGCGCCGGCTGGCGTCCCGAACGTTTCAGTAGGACTTCGGCAGGCCCAGGGAGTGCATGGCCACGAAGTTGAGGATCATCTCCCGGGTGACGGGCGCGATCCGGCCGGCGCGGGTGGCGACGAGAAGGCCCGCCATGCCGTACTCCTGGGTGATCCCGTTGCCGCCGTGAGTCTGCACGGCCCGGTCCGCGGCCGTGCAAGCCGCCTCGGCAGCGGCGTACTTCGCCATGTTGGCGGCCTCGCCGGCCGCCAGGTCCTCTCCGGCATCGAGGAGCGCGGCGGCCTTCTGGGTCATCAGCCGCGCCAGCTCGATCTCGATGTGGCTCTGCGCGAGCGGGTGCGCGATGGCCTGGTGGGTGCCGATCGGTCCCTGGAAGACGGTGCGCTCCTTGGCGTACGACGCCGCGCGGTCGAGCGCGTAGCGAGCCAGGCCGGTGGAGAACGACGCCGCCATGATCCGCTCGGGGTTGAGGCCTGCGAAGAGCTGGGCGAGGCCGGCGTTCTCGTCACCGACCAGGGCGTCGGCAGGCAGCCGGACGTCGTCGACGAAGACGCTGAACTGCCGCTCCGGCGAGACCGTCTCCATCGGGATCGGGGTCGCCTCGAAGCCGGGAGCATCGGTCGGCACCACGAAGAGGCAGGGCTTGAGCTTGCCCGGCCCGCCCTCACTCGTCGGTGCGTCCTGGGTCCGCGCCACCACCAGCACGTGGTCGGCCTCGTCGATGCCGGAGATGAAGACCTTGCGCCCGTTGAGCACCCACTCGTCGCCGTCACGGCGGGCGGTCGTGGTGATCTGGTGGGAGTTGGTGCCGGCGTCCGGCTCGGTGATCGCGAACGCCATCGTCGAGGTGCCGTCGGCGATGCCCGGCAGCCACCGCCGCTTCTGCTCCTCGGTGCCGTAGCGAGCGATCACCGTCCCGCAGATCGCGGGGCTGACCACCATCATCAGCAGCGGGCAGCCCTGGGCGGCCAGCTCCTCGCAGACGGCCGCGACGTCACCGATGCCGCCACCGCCACCGCCGTACTCCTCCGGGATGTTGACGCCGAGATAGCCGGTGCGGCCCATCTCCAGCCAGAGCTCGGTGGTCTTGCCACCGGCGCGGGCCTTGTCGCTGAAGTAGTCGCGGCCGTACTTCCCGGCCAGCTTGGCGACCTGACGGCGCAGCTCCTGCCGCTCCTCGGGCTCGGTGAAGGCGATCTGGGTCATCGGGGCTCTCCGTCCGGATCCGGGTCGGTGGGGTCTGCTGGAGGGTGCTCGGTGACCACGGCGAGCACGTCGCCGGCGGCGACCTGTTGACCGACGGCCACGTCGATCTCCGCGACGATGCCGGCGCTCGGCGCGGTCACGGTGTGCTGCATCTTCATCGCCTCGAGAGTCAGCACCGGCTGGCCCGGCCCGACACGATCCCCAACTCCGGCCGCGACCGACACCACCGTGCCGGGCATCGGCGCGAGCAGGCTGCCGGAGGCATGCTGTGCCGCCGGGTCGGGGAAGCGTGGCGCCAAGGTCAATCTGCGATGGCCGCGCGGGGAGTCGACGTCGATGTGGTCGTCCCGGATCACGACGGAGTACGACGTCCGCACGCCGTCGCGCTCCAGCCTCACCTGGTCGGGTCGCACGGAGAGGACTCCGAACCCCTCGACCCGATAGCCGGTCCGGCCGCCCCACCACTCGACGGTGGCATCTGCGAACTCGGTGCGCTGTGGCTGGGAGGACACGTTGCGCCAGGCGACGGGGACTCCCCGCTGCACGCGGCGGCGGTCGGCGCGATGCTCGGCCAGTGCCAACGCGGCGGCGACAGACGCACCGTCGTCCCTCGCGTCGACCCCCGGAGCGAAATCGTCGAGGAAGCCGGTCCACATCTCGCCGGCCCCGAACCGGGCATCGGTCAGGACGGCGACGAGCTGGTCGCGGTTGGTGGCCAGGCCGTGGATGCGGGCGCGGCGCAGGGTGCCGACCAGCTGCCGGATCGCCTCCTGGCGGGTGGGCGCCCAGGAGATCACCTTGGCCAGCATCGCGTCGTAGTGCGTCGTCACCTCGCTGCCGGACTCATAGCCGGCATCTACTCGGATGCCGAAGCCGGGCTGACAGAACTCCCCGACCACCTCCGGGATCCCCCAGCCAGACAGCATGCCGCTCTGCGGCCGGTAGCCCGCGACCGGATCCTCGGCATAGAGCCGCACCTCGACTGCGTGACCCCGCTCGGCGCTCGTCACGCCCAGCACGGTCGGATCCTCGGCCGCCTGGAGTTGGAGCTCGACCAGGTCCAGGCCACGGACCGCTTCGGTCACGGGGTGCTCCACTTGGAGGCGGGTGTTCATCTCCAGGAAGGCGAATCGGGCGACGTCGCCCTGGTCGGCGACCGCCGCGTTGTCAGCAGCGTCGAGCAGGAACTCCACCGTCCCGACGCCCGTGTAGCCGAGGGCCCCGGCCGCGGCGCGTGCGGCGTCGTACATCGCCTCGAGGGTCGCCTGGTTGACCCCCGGCGGCGGCGACTCCTCGACGACCTTCTGATGCCGCCGCTGCACCGAGCAGTCGCGGGCCCCGAGGACGGAGACGTTGCTGCCACCGTGGTCGCCCCAGACCTGGACCTCGACATGGCGGCCGAGCTCGAGGTAGGGCTCGACGAAGACGGCGCCGTCCCCGAACGCGGAGGCGGCCTCGGCCCGCGCGGCGGCGAGCTCGCCTGGCAGCCTCGTCAGCTCGCGGACCACGCGCATCCCGCGGCCACCACCCCCGGCCGCCGCCTTGACCAGCACCGGGAGGTCGGCCGCAGTGAGGGTGTCGGGGTCGAGGGAGTCCAAGAGGGGCACGCTGGCAGCACGCATGATCTCCTTGGCGCGGACCTTGTCACCCATCGCCTCGATGGCGGCCGGGCTCGGGCCGATCCAGGTCAGGCCGGCGTCGAGGACCGCACGGGCGAAGTCAGCGCTCTCGGCGAGGAATCCGTAGCCGGGATGCACCGCGTCGGCACCGCTGCGGGTGGCTGCGTCGAGGAGGGCGTCGATGCGCAGATAACTCTCGGCTGGGGCGTCACCGGGGAGGACGACGGCATAGTCGGCCTCGGCGACGAACGGCAGCCCGGCATCGACCGGTGAGTGCACGGCGACCGTCTCGATGCCCAGCCGTCGGCAGGTGGCGAAGACCCGGCGGGCGATCTCGCCGCGGTTGGCGACCAGGAGTCTGTGGATCATCGCCGTCACATCCTGAAGACGCCGTAGCCGTCGGCGCCCTCGATCGGTGCGTTCTCGATGACCGAGAGGCAGATGGCCAGCACAGTGCGGGTGTCGCGTGGGTCGATGACGCCGTCGTCGTAGAGCATCCCGGACAGGAAGAACGGCAGGCTCTGCTCCTCGACCGAGGTCTCGACGAGCTCGCGCATGGCGGCGCCGCCCGATTCGTCGTACTCCTGGCCCCGGGCCTCGGCCGCCGCCCGCGCCACGATCGAGAGGACGCCGGCCAGTTGCTGCGGCCCCATCACCGCGGACTTCGCGCTGGGCCAGGTGAACAGGAAGCGGGGGTCGTAGGCCCGGCCGGCCATGCCGTAGTTGCCGGCGCCGTAGGACGCCCCCATGATCACGGTCAGGTGCGGGACCTCGGAGTTGGCGACGGCGTTGATCATCTGGGCGCCGTGCTTGATGATGCCGCCCTGTTCGTAGTCCGCTCCGACCATGTAGCCGGTGGTGTTGTGCAAGAACAGCAGCGGGGTGTCGGCCTGGTTGGCGAGTTGGATGAACTGGGCGGCCTTCTGGGCCTCCGGCGAGAACAGCACCCCTTGCGCGTTGGCCAGGATGCCGATCGGGCGGCCGTGGATGCGCGCCCAGCCGGTCACCAGGGATGGTCCGAAGAGCGGCTTGAACTCGTCGAACGGCTGGCCGTTGGCCGCCGAGGTGCCGTCGCAGATCCGGAGGATCACCTCGCGTGGGTCGAAGGGCTCCTTCAGGTCGCTCGGGATCAGGTCGAGCAGCTCTTCGACGTCGGCGTCCGGCTCGGCCCATGCCTCGGCCGCCGAGAAGTCGTACGACGACCCGCGCGGCGCAGGCTTGCTCCGGTTGAGGCGGGCCACGATCCGCCGGCCCAGTCGGATCGCGTCGCGTTCGTCGGCGGCAAGGTAGTCGGCGAGCCCGGAGACGCGGGCGTGCATCTCGGCACCCCCGAGCGACTCGTCGTCGGACTCCTCGCCGGTCGCCATCTTGACCAGCGGGGGCCCGCCCAGGAACACCTTCGCCTGCTCCTTGACCATCACGACGTAGTCGCTCATCCCGGGAACGTAGGCGCCACCGGCGGTGGAGTTGCCGAAGACCAGGGCAATGGTCGGCTGTCTCCTCTTCGAGGCGCGGGTGAGGTCGCGGAAGAGCTTGCCGCCGGGGATGAAGATCTCCTTCTGGGTGGGCAGGTCGGCTCCACCGGACTCCACCAACGAGATGGTCGGCAGGTTGTTCTCCTCCGCGATCTGGGCGGCCCGGAAGATCTTCTTGACCGTCCAGGGGTTGGAGGCGCCGCCCTTGACGGTCGGGTCGTTGGCGGTGATCACGCACTCGACGCCCTCGACGACTCCGATCCCGGTGACGACCGATGCTCCGATGGTGAAGTCCGAGCCCCAGCCGGCGAGCGGGGAGAGCTCGAGGAACGCCGACCCCTCGTCGACCAGCAGCTCGATCCGCTCCCGCGGCAGCAGCTTGCCGCGCGCGTGGTGCCGGGCGACGTACTTCTCCCCGCCCCCGGCCACCGCCTTCGCCTGCTCCGCTGCGAGCTCGGCCAGCTTCTCCTCCATCGCCGACCTGTGGTCGGGCGTGGTCGTCATGATGCGTAGCCCATCAGCCGGGCCGCCAGGTCGCTCAGCACCTCGGTCGCTCCTCCCCCGATCGGCAGGATGCGGGCGTCGCGGTAGTGCCGCTCCACCTCGATCCCGTGCAGATAGCCGGTGCCGCCGTGCAACTGGACGGCCCGGTCGGTGACGTACGCCGCTGCCTCGACGGCGGTCTCGGGGAAGGCGACGCCGAGTAGGCCCTGGTCGGCGGCGGCCCGGTGCAGGTCGCGCGGGATCGAGCCGGCGTCCTCCCACTCCTGGAGGTGCGGCGCCACCTCACGGCGTACGAACTCCGCCGCCGTCGCGCGAAGCGCCTCCCGCTCGGCATTCACCGCAGCCTTCACCGCAGCACCTCCGGCACGTCGACGACCCGCGAGCGCACCCATTCGCCCAGCCCCTTGGCCTGCGGGTCGAAGCGGGTCGAGGCGGCGACGCCCTCGCCGAGGAGGCCGTGCAGAACGACGTTGACGCCACCCAGGTTCGGCAGCGGGACGACGTCCACCGCCAGGCCGGCCGCCTCCGGCACCAGCTCACGGATCCGGGCCTCGGTGACGAAGTCGAGCAGCCACGCCACCCGGGCGTCGTATCGCCGTGATCCGTCGTGGGCGACCCAGAGACCGAGGTTCGCGTCGCCACCCTTGTCGCCGGAGCGCGCGTGCACGAACGTTCCGAGGGGCGCCTCGACGGTCGGGCCCGTGCTCGGCCGCGCGGCGGTCGAGGGGCCAGCGGAGTCGGCCGACGGTGCGGGCGCGACGTCGATCTCTTCAATCTGGTCAGCGATCTCGAAGCGACTTCCGTCGGGCATCACGACGACCTGGGTCACCGAGGCGCGGTCGACGTAGGCCGCCCGATAGACGCCGTACGGCGTCGCAGGAGCAGGCGGGCCGGTCATCGTGAAGCCGGGATAGGACGCCAACGCGAGCGCGACGGCGGGCGCGGTGAACGCCTTCCCGACGGCATCGGCGGCGGGGTCGGTCACGGTGCACCTCAGCAGACAGGACGCGCCCTCCTCCGTGTCGGCTCCGGGCGCGCCGAGGTCGACCCGCGTCCAGGTCACCGACTCCGCGTGCAGCGCGGGGCCGAGCTGCGCTTGCAGCCAGTCCGCCTTGGCGTCGACGTCGAGCCCGGTGAGGACGAACTCCAGGGTGTTGCGGTAGCCACCCAGCTCGTTGACGCAGACCTTCAACGTCGAGGGCGGCGCCTCGCCCCGCACCCCGGAGATCGACACCCGGTCAGCCTCGACTTGCGCCAGCGAGACGGTGTCGAGCCGCGTGGTGACATCGGGGCCGAGATAGCGCTCGGACTGGATCTCGTACATCAGCTGTGCGGTCACCGTGTCGACGGTGACCGCGCCGCCGGTCCCGGGATGCTTGGTGATGACGCACGACCCGTCGGCGGCGACCTCGGCGACCGGGAAGCCCAGCGGCCGGCCGTCCCTCGGCAGGGACAAGAAGCCGGAGAAGTTGCCGCCCGTCGCCTGTGTCCCGCACTCGATCACGTGGCCGGCGACGGTCGCGCCGGCGAGGGCGTCGTACGACGTCGGGCCCCAGCCGAAGTGCGCCATCGCGGGACCTACCACCAGGGAGGCATCGCTCACCCGGCCGGTCACCACGATGTCGGCTCCAGCCGTCAGGGCGGCCGCGATGCCACCGGCTCCGAGGTAGGCGTTGGCGGTCAGCGCGCCGGGGTAGCCCAACTCTGTTGACCGCGCCCGCAGGTCGTCGCCCTGGACGTGCGCGATCACCGGGCGCAGTCCGAGCACATCGGCGACCTCGCGCAACCGAGCGGCCAGCGCGGCCGGATTGAGCCCGCCGGCGTTGCCGACGATCCGGACACCCCGCTCGAGGGCCAGCCCGAGCGTGTCCTCGACCTGGCTCACGAAGGTCCGCGCATAGCCCGCCGACGGATCCTTCGTCAGGTCCCGGCCGAGGATGAGCATGGTCAGCTCGGCGAGGTAGTCCCCGGTGAGCACGTCCAGCGGCCCGCCCTCGAGCATTTCGCGCATCGCCGATAGCCGGTCGCCGTAGAACCCGGAGCAGTTCCCGATCCGCAGCACCGGCTGATCGGGCGCCGTCACGTCGGCCGCCTTCCCTCACCCGGTGGCCCGGCGAAAGCCTGCGCGATGTCCAGCCAGCGATCGGCGTCGGCGCCAGAGGCCAGCAGGTCGGTGTCGGCGCGGTGCCGACGCTGGGTGACCAGACGGCAGAAGTCGTACGCCGACCCGGTCACCCGCTGCGGGGCGTCCACCGGTCCCCACGTCCAGGTCGCACCAAACGGAGCGATCAGCTCGATCCGGAACTGGTCGGCGGGTGGCGTCAGTCCACGGGTCCGGAAGGCGAAGTCTCGGGTCCGCACACCGAGGTGAGCGACCTGCCGGATCCGGTCGGTCACCTCCGGCTCGAGACCCAACGCTTCGTAGATGTCCAGTCCGTGCGCCCAGGTCTCCATGAAGCGCGCCGTCGCCATCGAGGCCGGCGACATCGGCGGTCCGAACCAGGGCAGCCTCTCCCCTTCCGGCATCGCGCGCAGCGCCAGAGCCAGGCTGGCGCGCGCCCTGCGCCAGCGGGTGAGCAGCTCGGTGGGCGGCGCAGCGCCACCCGTCAGTGCCGCTTCGTCGACGATCCGATCGGGGTTGGCCATCGCGGCGAGCACCAACTCGTCCCAGGCGACCTTGTCCGTCGCAGCTTTGCCGGCCGCCTCGTCGGTCCACGCCAGGTGCGCGACCTGGGTGGCGATATCCCACCCTGGAGCCGGCGTGGGCAGTCGCCATTGCGCTTCTGGGAGGCCTGCGACCAGGTGGTCGAGGCGATCACCTTCGGCGGCCAGGTCGGCAAGGATGCCGTCGAGCAGATCACTCATCTCGAAGCTCCGGCAAGGGATTCGTCGAGCACGTCGGCCCAGCGGTCGAGGATCCGACGACGTCGGCGCGCATCGTCGGAGATGGTGTCGGCCAACCCCAGCCCCCGCACCAGGTCGAGGGTGCCCTGGATCAGCTCGCGGACCCCTGGCTTGGCCTCGTCGGCTCCGAGCAGCTCGACGGTGAGCCGATGGGTCTCCCGTCCGATCCGCTGCTCGAGCGGCGCGACGGCGACCAACAGCGCTGGGTCGGTGCGGGCAGCCACCCAGAAGCTCCAGGGCCGCGGTGAACACCGGCGAGCTGAAGTGGTCGCCCAGCATCCGCAGCACGGCCCGGGTCCGCCGAGGTCCCTTCGGCAGTCGCCGCGCGGCTGCGGCAAGCTCTGCCCCGCGCACCTCGGTGAGGTGCTCCACCGCCGCGACGACAAGATCGTTCTTGGTCGGGAAGTGGTGAAGCTGAGCGCCGCGGGAGACGCCGGCCCGCTCCGAGACCAACGTCGTCGAGGTGCCCGCGAAGCCGCGCTCGACCAAGAGCTCGACGGTCGCGTCCATCAGCCGGGCCCGCATCACTCGCGTCCGCTCGCTCTGCGGCACCCGGACAGCAGTCGTCACCGCGCCATCGTGTCCCTGCTAGAACAAACAGTCAAGACTGTCTGTTTCTCGGCGGGTGGGTCCGACGGCCGCCGGACCCACGCCTCCGGTATTCAGCGGAGCCGGGGCTGGATAGGGTGGGGACTCCTCGCCCACACCGATCAGGGGGATTCGATGTCGGACCCGAACACGCCTGTCAGCCCCGACCAGCCGGTCGAGGGCGGCGTCAACCCGCCGCCGCCTGACTACGGCACCCCGCCGCCACCACCTGGCTACGGACCCCCGCCGCCGGCGTACGGCCCTGGTGGCTACGCTGCCCCGCCGATGGGCACGCCCTACGGTGTGGTGCCCGGGGCGGGATACGCCTCCTGGGGCACCCGGGCGGTGTCTTGGCTGTGGGATCTTCTGTATCTCTGGCCCGGCTGGATCCCGACGCTCGTCGGCTACGTGCTCATTGCCGCCGGGCTCTCCTCGATGAACACCACGACTGCCAGCGACGGGACGGTCGTGACCACCGGCGGCAACGGCGCGCTGATCGCTATCGGGGTCGTGCTGATACTCGTCGGGATCGCGCTGTCCTTGTGGCGCATGATCGTCAACACCATCCTTGACCAGGGGCGCACCGGCTACACCTACGGCAAGCGCAAGGTAGGGATCCGCACCGTCCGCGAGCGTGATGGCCAGCCCAGCGGGGTGGGCTCCTGCGTCGGCCGCTACTTCCTGCACGGGATCATCAACCAGCTCTGCTACCTCGACTACCTGTGGCCGCTGTGGGATGACAAGAAGCAGACGCTGACCGACAAGATCCTCAGCACCGTCGTCATCCACCAGCCCGACTCCACCCGCTGACCGCTCCTTCCCGCTAGTGACGCCCCGATGGGCAGTTAGACGGTATGGAGTGACGCCGTCACTCCATACCGTCTAACTCGTCGGGCGGCCAGCAGGTGGCCGGCGACGGCGGATGCCTGGGTGCGGATCTCGCCGATGGCCGTCGACTCCCAGAGCACCCCCCGGCGCAGTGGTCCGATGGTCACGATTCGGTCGTCGATGCGGCCAGAGGCGCCGATCAGCGCACCGGTGAGTGGATCGCAGTCCACCCCGAGTCCGAACGGACCCGGTCGAGCCAGCCCGGCCGACTCCAAGTCGTTGCCGAGCTCGGTGCCGGTCAGCGCGGGACCAGGCCCGAAGCAGGTGACGATCGCATCGACCCGCAACCGCTCTGCGCCGAGCCGGACGTGCGCCTGCCCACCCCACATGCTCGCGCTCGGCGACCAACAAGCGACGAACCGCAGCCGGCCGGCGTGACGGTAGTGCTCGAGCCGGCGAGCCACCTCGGGCGCCATCCGATGCCGGTGCGCCTCCCAATACCGGTCGACATGGGTCACGAAGGAGCGCCGCTCGACCGGAGTGAAGGAGGCCCAGATCTCCGGCGTCAACGGTCGCAGACCATCCACCACGGCCCGCCAGTCCCCCTCGACCGACCGCAGCGTCCTGATCAAGGGTCGCAGCCGCACCGGCCCGGGACCGATATCCAGCTCGCAGGGCGCAGCCAGCGGCAACCGGTGCGCAGCCGGCACCAGACCACGGCGAGACACCGCCGTCACTCGGGCCCGCGGGTCGGCCGCGAGCACCTCGAGGGCGACGTCGACCGCGGTCAGCCCGGTGCCGACACAGAGCACCTGACCCTCCCCGCCGATGCGCTCGGTCAGGCGCGGCGTCCAGGGCGGTACGACGACCGCGGCGACCGGCTCGAGCCAGTCCGGCCGGAGCGGTTCCCCGTGTCCGGTGGCGAGCACCACCCCATCGGCGTACAGCCAGGCGCCACTCGCGGTGACGAGCCGCATCGCGCCAGTGGGCATTCGGCTCAGGCCGGTCACCGTGTCCCGTAGATGCTGGAAGGTGGACCCCTCGGGCGCCCGGCGCCACGACTCACGCAACACCGCCTCGAGGTATTCGCCGTAGCGAGCCCGCGAGCAGAAGTCCACCGACGACCCGCCGGCCCACCGGTGGAAGTGGTCCGGCTGGTCGGGCAGCGCGCTCATCGCCCGGCTCGGCACGTTGAGCAGATGGCGCGGGTTCTCGGTGTCGTAGGCGATCCCGCGGCCCAGTCGCTCGCGCGGCTCGACCACGGTGACGTCGACGGGCTCTCGCGCCTGGCGGGCGAGCTGGGCAACGACCAGCGCGCCGGACGCACCACCGCCGACGACGACATACCGATCCAAGGCAATCCCTCTCCATAATTCTGCAGTAAGTTACTCTACTTACAGAATAAAGGATCTCCGAGCCCACCAGAGGGAGGCGCAGTGCTCAGGCTCGAATGGCCAGCAGCCGCGGACACCAGCACACTCAACGTGACCACCATCGAGACTCCGGGGCTCGGCGACCGGTCCTACGTCGCCGACGCGGACGGATGGGCGGTCGCCGTGGACGTGCAACGAGACCTGGACCGCGTCGAGGACGTGCTGCAGCGGCGCGGGGCGCGGCTGGGCGCGGTGCTGGAGACCCACATCCACAACGACTACCTGTCCGGCGGTTGGGCCCTGGCCAGGCGGTTCGGCGCACGCTATGTCGTGCCCAGTTATGCGCCGGTCAGCTTCCGCGCGGAGTCCGCCGACCCGCGTGAGCCGATCGACATCGGCCCGCTTCGCCTGCGCGCGATCCCGGCGCCCGGACACACCGACACCCACACGGCCTACTCCCTGCATGTCGAGGACCGGCCCGCCGACGCCGCCTTCACCGGCGGCTCACTGTTGCTCGGCGGCACCGGTCGGACCGACCTGCTCGGGTCCGAGCGGGCCGAGGAGCTGGCGCGCGAGCAGTACTGGACGGTGCGGCGGCTGGCCCGACTCCTCCCCGGGAGTGCGCGACTGCTGCCCACCCACGGCTTCGGCAGCTTCTGCATGGCCGGGCCGGCGCTCGAGGAGGGAGGAGAGACTCTGGCCGACCAGCTGACAGTGAATCCGGCGTACCTCCTCGACGAGGACGCCTTCGTCGCCGATCTGCTGCGACGGTCGGGGCCGGTGCCGGCGTATTTCGCTGAGATGGGAGAGCGGAATCTCGCCGGCACCGTCGCCGCCGATCTCGGCACTCCGCCGCGGCTGACCGCCGCGACGGTGCAGCAGATGGCCGCGGCGGGCTGCTGGGTGCTGGACGTGCGTCCGCGCAGCGACTACGCCAAGGCTCACCTCCCGGGCACCGTGAGCATCGATGCACGCGGGCCGATCGCCACCTGGGCTGGTTGGACGGTCCCCCTCGACGAACCGGTCGTGCTGGTGGCCGCCGACGAGCAGCAGCTCGCCGCCGCCCAACGAGAGCTGTCCCGGATCGGGGTCGACCATGTCGCGGGCGCCCACGTCGGGCCGCTGCGCACCGCCGCGGCAGCCTTGACGACCGAGGACTTCGGCGGCCTCGCCGCCGCGCTCGGCACGGGCCGGTCGGTCGACGTGCTCGATGTCCGGGAGACGTCGGAGTGGCACACCGGTCATCTGCGCGGCGCCCGACACGTGCCGGCCCACGAGCTCGACGACCTCACCACTGCGGTCACCCGATCGGCAGAGCCGAGTTGGCTCTACTGCGCCAGCGGCTTCCGTGCGACCGTCGCCGGCACTCTGCTGTCTCGGCAGGGGATCGACGTCGTGGTGTTGGACGACGACGTCGCCCTCGCCGCTGCCGTCGGCGTCCCCTGGTGCGCCGGCCAGCACTGCCCCGCCGACCGCTGCGTCCACGCCCAGACGTAGGCGACCTCGGTGCTCTCGGTCTTCGGGACGGTCAGCGGTAGGTGAGCAGGGCCGGGGGGAGATGCGAGTGCTCGTTGTAGGTGAGCAGACGGGGGCCGTTGACGCTGACCCCGATCCGGGAGTACGACGAGTTCACCACGACCACGTTGAGCCGCCGCCAGGCCCGTGACAGCGCTGCCGGGTCGGCGAGCGGATCGATCAGGTGCGCGGCGACCGCGGCGATGGGGCCACCGGAGGAGACGACCACGACGGTGCGGCCACGATCGGCCGACGTGCGGGCCCGATCGAGCGCGGCGTGGACCCGGCCCACGAAGCTGGCGTAGGTCTCGGGGTAGTCGTCGACATGCCCTCCGGCCACCCATCGCTCGAGGGCGACCTCGAAGAGATCCTGGAACGCCTTGTGCTCGGTGGGCAGCGGCCGACCGGGGGTCACCGCCCGCACCACGTGCTCGTAGTCGAACTCCGACCAGCCCGGCTCCTCGACCAATGCAGTCGACCAGCCGGCCGCCTCGGCGATCCGCGCGGCGGTGTCCCGCTGACGTCGCTGCGTTCCGTGGATCACCAGGTCCGCGGTCACCCCCGATCGCGCCCACCATCGGCCCAGCAACCGGGCCTGCTCGGCCCCGGTGTCCGACAACACGTCGTAGTCCGTGGCACCGAAGGATGCCTGTCCGTGCCGGACCAGCAGCAACGTGCCCACATGCGTACCCTAGCCTGGGTCCGTGGAGGGGCGCCGTTGCCGGGTGCTGGGCGTCGGAGGTTGCGACCGACAGCGCAGCTACCGGCATCTCGGCAGATGGGTGCATCGATTGCTCCGAAACTGCATGCCGCCCCGTCTGCCGCGGTGCTGTAGTGGCTGAGTGCCCGGTATACGAGGCACTTTGCCACCATAGGACCGCGGGAGACGCAAGAAGACCGCAGCAGACGCCCGGCTGCACGCGAGAAGCCGGGCAGCACCAGCAACCCGGCCAGCAACCACGACGCAGGGCGGCGCTCACCCAGCGTCGCTGCCCTATCGGTCGCAACCCAAGGTGACCAGCAACCCGGCCGGCGATCCCGACCACGAGCGGCGCTCACCGAGCGGAAACTGCCTTGTCGGTCGCCACCACCACCCGACCAGCAACCCGCCAACGCGCGATCCCACCGTGGTGTGCGCCCCACGGCTTAGCGACCTCAGGCGGCGACGGTCATGGTGACCCGGGCCCGCTCGAACGGGTCGAGCCAGGTGCGGCGCGCCCAGCTGAGGCGGACCAGCGACCAGATCAAGAACGGGACGGCGACGACCAGGGAGAGGTTCCAGAGCGGGAAGCTTCGCGAGCCCGGAGAAGACCAACGAGGTCAAGGTGGTGCTCAGCGCGAGCCGGGCGGAGTAGCCGACCATCACCAGCGGCGGCGCCGGGGTGGCCCGAGCCGAGCGCATGTCGACGGAGAACGGCCGCTGGAGCGACCAGCGCATCGCGCCACCGACCACCTGGGCGATCACCACAGCCAGGGTGGCGAGCATGGCGGTGAGCTCGTGCAGCGCCGGCGTCCCCGCGCGCAGTGAGCCGAGCACCACGGTGATCCCCGAGGCGACGACCAGCCACTCGACCAGCACTGCGACCCGCGCTGTGAACACCGTGGAGGCGGACACCGGCAGGCTCTCGCGCCACAGCATCCCGCGGCCGTCGAGGACCCAGGCGTTGACGCCGAAGAGCAGCGCCCCGCCCGAGGCGACCAGCCCCGGCAGGATCGTCATCTGGCTCCAGGTCAGGTTGCCCGCCAGGGCGACCAGTCCGGGACCGACCGCCAGCACCAGCAGTCCGCGCCGCATGGGCACCGATCGCCACACCGAGGCCCGGTCCATCCGGATCAGCGCGATCAGGTCGGAGCGAGGCTCGCGCCGAGCCTGCCGCGAGCCGGTCTCGGCGCGGATCTCGTCGCGCGGCGCCTTGCGCGCGGCCAGATGTGCGGGCACCGCGCCGATGCCGATGGCGACCAGTGCGATGGCGAGCATCGCGGCCACCGTGGCGGTGTAGTACCACCAGCGTCCCTCGGAGGTCGCGGTCATGCCGCGCACGACGTACACCGTGGGCAGCTCGTCGAGCACGTCACCGACATGACCGGTGAGCTGTACGACGACAGCGGCCGCAGCGGCACCGACACCCATCAACCGCACGACGAGGACGCCGTTGCGGGTCCGGCGGATCGCCTCCACCGTCCAGGCCAGCGCCTGACCCAGGGCCGTGGCCGCGACGATCCAGCCGATCGTGATCACCTGGGCGCCGACCAGACCCTGCGGACCCAGCGCATAGGCGGCGAGACCCAGCAGCGTCCAGGCCTGCAGCACCCAGGCGATGTTCAGTGGGGCGAGCAGCAGCGCACCCAGGTGGTCGGTGGTGGCGCTCACCGGATAGGCGACGCCGTGGTCGCGCGACAGCAGCTCGCGGCCACCGCCGGAGGCCACCGAGGAGATCACCGCCAACAGGAGCAGCCCGGCGAGCGCCGTGGGGAGCAGGAGCAGGAAGTTCAACGCCTGCCCGCCGTTCTCGATCCCGCCTGCGCCGTCGACATAGGCGGGCACGAACGCGACCGCCGTAGTGACGGCGCAGAAGATCCCCAGCGCCCACCGGATTCCCGCCTTGCGTCGGACCGACGCCGAGCGGAACCACAGCAGATGGCGGACGTCGGTCACCGCACGCCGCACCGCCGCCGGGCTCCACGCGCGGATCGGCGCAGCGCCACGCAGGGACCAGTCAGGTGTCGCACGGTGGGCCGGAGTGCTCGACTCGAGACCACCGGGCACGGCAGCGCTCGGTGCGGGATCGGTGGGAATCATGCTCATGACGACTCAGTCGAGGAGGGCCCGGTAGGCACGGGCGCCCTCGTCGCCGGCCATCTCGCCAGCGGTGACCGTCGCGACACGCTCGCCGCCGCGCAGGACGAGAGCGGTGTTGCAGGCCTCGATGGCGAGCTCGCGCAGATGGGTGGAGACGAGCACGGCGGCGCCGCGGGCGCGAGCGTCGGCGATCACGTCGAAGGTCGCTTCGACGCCGATCGGGTCGACCCCGTCGAAGGGCTCGTCGAGCAGCAGCACCCACGGTTGGTGGAAGGCCGCCAGGATCACCGACAACCGGCGTCCCATGCCGTGCGAGAAGCCGGCGGTCACCCGGTGGGCGACGTCGCCGAGCTCGAAGCGCTCCAACAGGTCGCGGCCGCGGTCCTCCCAGCCGGTCATCCGACGCAACCGCGCCGCGAGCTGGAGATGCTCCCAGGGCGTGGCCCGGGGGATCAGTCCGCCGACGTCGGGGCAGTAGCCGGTGATCTGCTTGACGGCGAGGGTGTGCTGGCGGATGTCGAGGCCGGCCACGGTCACCAGCCCGGCCGTCGGCGGGACGACACCGGCGAGCACCCGCATGGTGGTGGACTTCCCCGCGCCGTTGCGGCCGAGCAACGCGCTGGCCTGGCCGGCGAACGCCTCCAGGTCGACCCCGGACACGGCCTCGACCTGCCCGAACCGCACGTGCAGCTCGCGGACGTCGACGACGGGGGCGCTTTCCGGGGTGATCACCTGCTCAAGTCTTGCCGAGCGGCCCGCGCCTGTCAGAGGAATGCGCCAATCCCGCCGCAGATCACATCGGCCCGTGGCCGCACCGTTCAGACAGGGAAGGACTCCCGGCGACAGCGAGCTCGCGGAGGTACGGCGTCGGCCGGAACCGCTCGCCATAGCGATCCGCCAGCTCGTCGGCGCGGTCGAGGAAGGCCGCCAACCCGATCCGACCGTCCGCGGCCTGATAGCCGATCATGAACTGGGCGGCACCACCGGTGCGGGGTGGGAAGCCGATGCCCATGATCGAGCCGATGTTGGCCGCGGCCGCGGAGGTGATCACGCCCTCCTCGAAGCACTTCGCCGTCTCCAGCGCCTCGGCGAAGAGCATCCGCTCCTGCACATCCTCGAACGGCATCGGCTCCTCGGCCACGGGGAACGCCTCGGCGAGCCCGGGCCAGAGGCGGCTGCGGCGCCCCGCGTCGTCGTACTCGTAGAAGCCGGCGCCCTCGAGCCGCGAGGGCCGGCCGAGCTCGATCATCCGGTGCACCACGGCGGTGCCCGGATGGGGGGAGTACGCCGTGCCGTCCCGCTCGGCGGCCGCAGCGGTGGCCTTCTCGATCTTGGCGAACAGCTCCATGTTGAGCTCGTCGGTCAGCTGCAGCGGCCCGACCGGATAGCCGACCTGGGTCGCCGCGCGCTCCAACGACATCGGCGCAACGCCCTCGGCAAGCATGGCCAGACCTTCGTTGACCATCGTCGAGATCACCCGCGAGGTGTAGAAGCCGCGGGAGTCGTTGACCACGATCGGGGTCTTGCGGATCTGCTGGACGACGTCGTAGGCCTTGGCCAGCGCGGCCTCGGAGGTCTCCGCACCGGTGATGATCTCGACCAGCGGCATCTTGTCGACCGGGCTGAAGAAGTGCAGCCCGATGAAGTCCGCCGGCCGGTCCACGCCGGTGGCGAGCTCGGTGATCGGCAGCGTCGAGGTGTTGGAGCACAGCAGGGCGTCGGCCTTGACGTGCCCGGCGATCTCGGCGAACACCTGCTTCTTCAACGCGGGGTCCTCGAAGACGGCTTCGACGACCAGGTCGCAGCCGGCCAGGTCGGCAGGGTCGGCCGTCGGGGTGATCCGGGCGAGCAGTTCGGCCTTCTTCTCCTCGGTCGAGCGGCCGCGGGCGATCGCCTTGTCGAGCAGGCCGGCGGAGTAGGCCTTGCCCCGCCCGGCGTTCTCGGCCGAGACGTCCTTCAACACGACCTGCATGCCGGCTCGCGCACACGAGTAGGCGATGCCGGCGCCCATCATCCCGGCACCGAGGACGCCTACCCTGGTCGCTCGGGTGGGCGGGATGCCCTGCGGCCGCAGTGATCCCGAGTTGATCGCCTGGAGGTCGAAGAAGAAGGCCTGGATCATGTTCTTGGAGTTCTGACCAGTGATCAGCGAGGTCAGGTAGCGCGACTCGATCCGAGACGCGGTGTCCACGTCGACCTGGGCGCCCTCGACCGCCGCCGACAAGATCGCCTCCTGGGCGGGGTAGTGGGCACCCTTGAGCTGCTTGCGCAGCAGCGCCGGGAAGGCCGGCAGGAACTGCGCCAGCTTCGGCGACTGCGGGGTGCCGCCCGGCATCCGGTAGCCGGTCCGGTCCCACGGGTTCTTCGCGGCATCGGGGTCGTCGCGGTGCTCCAGGATCCACGCCTTCGCGGCGGGGACCAGGTCGTCTCGGCTGGCCACCAGCTCGTCGACGAGCCGCTTGTCCAGAGCCTGGGCGGGCTTGAAGCGAGTCCCGGGCAACAGCACGTCCATCAACCCGGACTGCAGGCCGAGGAGTCGAACGATGCGGGTCACGCCGCCACCACCGGGGAGGAGGCCCAGCGTCGACTCGGGCAGGCCGACCTCGACCCGCGCGTCGTCGACCAGCACGCGGTGGTTGCAGACCAGGCAGATCTCGAAGCCACCACCCAGCGCCGCGCCGTTGACGGCCGCGACAACCGGTCGGGGGTAGAGCTCGAGCCGGCGCAGGGTGGCCTTGATGCCCTCGACCATCTCGAAGAGTCGTTCCGCGTCCTCGGGGCGCGCCTGGACCATCATGGTGAGATTGCCGCCGGCGAAGAACGTCTTCTTCGCGCTCGCAACCACCACGCCGACGACGTCGTCGACCTCGTCGTGCAGCCGCTCGACCGCTGCCGCCATCGAGGAGGCATAGAGCTCGGTCATGGTGTTCGCGGTCGCGGTCGGGTCGTCGAGGGTGAGCGTGACGATGCCGTCGGCGTCCCGGTCGTAGCGGACGGCGGTCTCGGTGATGGTGGTCATCTCTAGTCTCTCGGGTGGGGTACGTCGCGTGGTTGCGGTGGTCGGTCGGGGCGCGGTCAGACGCGCTCGACGATGGTGGCGATACCCATGCCGCCGCCAACACAGAGCGTTGCCAGACCACGGCGCAGGTCGCGGCGCTCGAGCTCGTCGACCAGGGTGCCGAGGATGATCGCACCGGTCGCGCCGAGAGGGTGCCCCATCGCGATGGCGCCGCCGTTGACATTGGTGATCTCGGGCGAGATGCCCAGATCCTGCATGAACCGCATCGCGACAGCGGCGAAGGCCTCGTTGATCTCGAACAGGTCGATGTCGCCGACCTCGAGCCCGGCCTTGGCCAGCGCCTTGCGCGAGGCCGGGGCGGGGCCGGTGAGCATGATGGTCGGGTCCGCGCCGGAGACCGCCGTGGCCACCACCCGCGCGCGGGGGGTGAGACCGAGCTCCGCGCCCACCTCCTCCGAGCCGATCAGCATCAGAGCGGATCCGTCGACGACGCCCGAGGAGTTGCCGGCGTGGTGGACATGGTCGATCCGCTCGACCCAGTGGTATTTCTCCAAGGCCACGTCGTCGAAGCCTGCGTCCCGACCGATCTGGGCGAACGACGGCTTGAGGGCGGCGAGACCCTCCACCGAGGTGTCCGGGCGCACCAGCTCGTCGTGGTCGAGGACCGTCAACCCGTTGCGGTCGCGCACCGGCACCACGGAGTGGGCGAAGTAGCCGTTGGCCCACGCCTTCGCGGCGCGATGGTGCGACTCCGCGGCGAACGTGTCGACGTCCGTGCGCGAGAAGCCCTCCAGAGTCGCGATCAGGTCGGCCCCGATGCCCTGCGGCACGAAACCGACAGCGAGCGCCGTGGCCGGGTCCATCGCCCAAGCACCACCGTCGCTGCCCATCGGCACCCGACTCATCGACTCGACGCCACCGGCGATGATGAGGTCTTCGAAGCCACTGCGCACCCGCGCGGCCGCCTGATTGACGGCCTCCAGCCCTGAGGCGCAGAAGCGGTTGAGCTGGACGCCCGCCACTGTCTCGGGGTAGCCCGCTGCGAGCGCCGCCGTCTTGGCGATGTCGGCGCCCTGGTCACCGATCGGGGTGACCACGCCGAGCACGACATCGTCCACCCGCTCCGGGTCCAGACCCGGGTTGCGACGTCGTACCTCCGCCAGCAGGCCGACCACCAGATCGATCGGCTTGACCTCGTGCAGCGCTCCGGAGGTCTTGCCCCGCCCGCGTGGTGTCCGAAGATGGTCGTAGATGAGTGCTTCTGCCATGACACGTCCTGTCGGTGTGGGCTGGCGGTGGTCAGCCGGCCAGATCGATCCTGTCACGGCCCTGGCCATGGTCGCGCCAGGGGTGCGGCGCGACCCTCGAAGTGCAAAAAGTTCCGACCGGGTCTTTAATCTCGGCGCCGATCACGGTTCAATCAGGGGATCGTCACCGCCCTAACGTGGGGTTTCCGGCGGGGCGCATGACATTTCGTGGGGGACTGTCACCATGCATAGCCGCATTCCCAAGACCATGGGCTTGGCCTCCGTCTCGCTGGCCCTCTCTCTCCTGATCGCGCCGTCGTCCGGGTTCGCCGCCGTGTCGGCGAAGAAGGCGTTGGCGCCGACGGTCGAGGCCGACTACCAGATGAACGAAGCCGACGGTGCGACGACCATGGCGGACTCGTCCGGCCATGGCCTGTCCGCATCGATCAACCAGGACGGGCTCGACACCGGGGTCAGCTTCGACGGTGCGGTTGGCTATCTGTGGGCGCAGCGCTCACCGACCCAGCCGCCGGCGTCACCCGAGCGGGTCATCCAGATCCCTGACAACGCCCGGCTCGACCCAGGATCCGACACGTTCACCGTCGAGATCCGCTACCGGACCAAGAACAAGTTCGGCAACATCACTCAGAAGGGTCAGTCCGCCAGCAAGGGTGGACAGTGGAAGATCCAGAACCCCGGGGGCAAGCCGTCCTGTTTGTTCAAGGGCTCGGCCGGTCGCGTCGCGACCCAGTCGAAGATCGCGCTCAACGACAACCAGTGGCACACCATCAAGTGCGTGCGTGAGCCCAACCGCGTCACCATCTGGGTCGACGGCGTCAACAACAACCGCAAGAACGGTCAGTCCGGGGTCATCGACAACAACATCCCGATGACCATCGGCGGCAAGATCAACTGCGACCAGGTCGAGACCACCTGCGACTACTACTCGGGGATGATCGACTACGTGAAGATCAGCCGCGGCTGAGCCCCGTCGGCCACGGACGTCATAGGGATCGGCTGCTCGGGCGACCGATCCCTCTGGCATTGCTTGGCTTCTGCTGCGGGGTTGTCGGGTCTGCTCACCCGCAGCCCATCGCTGGCGCCGGCTCAGGACCCGTAGTGCAGCACGCCGTCGGTCAGTGAGCCCCGGCGGATCAGCCGGCGGTCGGCGAGGTAGTTCTGCTTCAGCAGCCAGGGAGCGCGGTCGCCCTGCTTGGGGAGGTGATCCAGCGAACGGAGCACATAGCCGGACTCCAGATCCATGAAAGGGCGCTCGGCGACGGTGTCGTCCGGCATCGGCACCACGGTGCGGTAGCCGTGCTCGTCGAGAAAGCTCAGCAGGCGCGCGACGAAGTCGGCGACCAGGTCGGCCTTCAGCGTCCAGGAGGCGTTGGTGTAGCCGACGGTGTAGACGAGGTTGGGCACGCCGGCGAGCATCAACGCCTTGTAGGCCATCGTCTCCGGCAGCCTCACCTCCGCGCCGTCGACCGAGAGCACCGCACCGCCGAAGGCGAGCAGGCACAGCCCGGTCGCGGCCACCACGACGTCTGCCTCCAGCTCGCGCCCCGACGCCAGTCGGATCCCGGTCGGCGTGAAGGTCTCGACGGTGTCCGTGACGACCTCGGCGCTGCCATCGGAGAGCACCTTGAACAGATCGCCGTCCGGGACGAAGCACATCCGCTGGTCCCACGGATCGTAGGGGGGCGTGAAGTGGGTGGCGACGTCGTACCCCTCGGGCAGGGCCTTCTGCGTCCCGAGCCGCAACAGCCGACGCAGCGTGCCCGGCGCCTTGCGGGAGAACTGGTAGAGACCGATGGCCACCAGGATGCTCTTCCAACGGACCAGGTCGTAGGAGCGCTGGGCTGAGAGCCGCCGGCCCAGCTGCGCGGCGACCGGGTCGACCTGCGGCACCGACAAGACGTACGACGGCGTGCGCTGCAGCATCGTCACGTGGGCGGCGGCAGGCGCCATCGCGGGGACCAGAGTGACCGCCGTCGCTCCGGAGCCGATCACGACCACCCGCTTGCCGGTGTAGTCGAGCCCCTCTGGCCAGTGCTGAGGGTGGATCAGGGCGCCGCCGAAGCTCTCCTCCCCGGGGAAGTGCGGCCGGTGGCCGGCCGCGTAGTCGTAGTAGCCGCTGCACACCCACAACAGGCTGCAGGTCATCTCGACGGTCTGGTCGCCGTGCTGCACGGTCACCGTCCAGCGCGCCTCGGCTGAATCCCAGTCGGCCGCCGTCACCCGATGCTCGTATCGGATGTGCCGGTCGACGCCGTACTCCGCGGCGGTCTCGCGGACGTAGGCCAGGATCGACGGGCCGTCGGCCAGTGCCTGCTGGCCCGGCCAAGGCTTGAACCGGTAGCCCAGGGTGTACATGTCGGAGTCCGAGCGGACGCCGGGATAGCGGAACAGGTCCCACGTCCCCCCGCTAGCCGAGCGGGCCTCCACGAGCGCGTAGGACTTTTCGGGGTGCTCGCGGACCAGGGTTGCGGCCGCGCCGATCCCCGACAGTCCGGCTCCCACGATGAGGACATCGAGGTGCTCGACCGGAGCATGACTCATGCTGCGACACTAGCCGGTGGTGCCACCGCTATGGGCGCCGGTAGCGCTCCACGAACGCGCCCAGAATCCGCTCCGGCTGGGTCACCGACGAGGCCCGCGCCATCTCCTTGAGAGAGGCCGCCTCGCCGGGCGGGAAGTAGCCGTAGTCGCGGTAGGCGTCGATGCGGGTGCACAGCCCGTCGACGTCCAGCTCCGGGTGGAACTGGGTGGCGTAGACGTGCTGGCCGATCCGGAACGCCTGCACCGGGCAGCGCTCACCCGTGGCCAGCAGCACCGCGCCGTCGGGGAGGCGGGTGACCGCCTCCTTGTGGCCGAGAAAGGCCTCGAACTCGTCGGTCAGACCACCGAGGACGGGATCGGCGCGGCCCGCCTCGGTCAACCGGATCACCGCGCGGCCGACCGGCTCGCCGTACGTCCGATCCACCAGGCCGCCCTCGAGCACTCCCAGCGTGCCGACCCCGTAGCAGGCGCCGAGGAACGGGGCGTCCGCGGCGACCACCCGGCGGGCCAGGGCGTTCAACTCGGCCTCCACCCGCCGCTGGGTGGACGACTTCTCGTCGCCGGGATCGCTGACGTTGAACGGGCCACCGCCCAAGATGAGCCCGGAGTACGACGACAGGTCGACCTCGCCGAGCGGACCCGCCTCGAGACGACGCCGCTCGAGGCTCGCCTCGTCGAGGCCGCAGTAGTGGAGGAACGCGGCGTACTCGTTGTCCGCGGCCTCGTCCTCGGCGCGCGTGCCGAGGAACAAGAAGGGCTTCACGCTGGTCTGGGTCGGCCGCCGGGAGCGGTCAGTCCTGTGGCGTGATGTGCAACCAGGGCCGGCTCAGATCGAACCGGCGGCCGGAGATCTCGGTGGGCGTGATCTCGACGACGTTGTACTTCAGCGTCGGCACCCACGGCCGCAACGGCACGTTCTCCGCGCGATGCTCCTCGTCCTCGTCGAGCTTGCGAGCGGTGCCACGGACGATGACGCTCCACGCCGACTCCTCGGTGTAGTCGTCGACCTCGAACGCGACATCGGGGTTCATCACCACCGCCAGCAACTTGGAGCCCTCCGCGGTCCGGAACAGCAGGGTGTCCTCGTCGATGGCGTAGTTCACCGGTGCGATGTGCACCTGCTCGGCGAGGTGGAAGCCCAGGCGTCCGAACTCCTTGGCTCGGATCAGCTCCCAGCACTCCTCGGTCGACAGCACGTGGACGGGGTCTTCCTCACTCATCGCCCCTCCCCTCGTCGTCCCCCGCGATCGTCAGGGGTCCTACGGGAAATCTACGACCCCGAGTCCCCGCCCGACACCTCGGGTCCGGCCACCGGTCGCCTGGGTCACACCGGGCAGGATCAGGTGGGGAGCACCCGGCGCAGGAACTGGCGGGTCCGCTCCTCCTCCGGCGCGGTGAAGATCCGCTCCGGCTCGCCCCGCTCGAGGATGCGACCGCCGTCGAGGAAGCACACCTGGGTGGCGATCTCCCGGGCAAAGCTCATCTCGTGGGTGGCCAGCACCATGGTCGTCCCGTCCGCGGCGAGGTCGCGCACGATGGCGAGCACCTCGCCGACCAGCTCGGGGTCCAAGGCGGCAGTGATCTCGTCGAGCAGGAGCAAGGCGGGCTCGGTCGCCAGCGCCCGGGCCAGCGCCACCCGCTGCTGCTGACCCCCCGAGAGCCGGTCGGGATGCGCGGTGGCCTTCTCGGCGAGCCCGATCCGCTCCAACAGCTCGCGCGCACGCGACTCGGCCTTCGCACGGGCCACGCCGTGCACCTTGCGGGGCGCGAGGGTGATGTTGTCGAGCACGGTCAGGTGCGGGAAGAGGTTGTAGGACTGGAACACCATGCCCAGCCGGCCGCGCACCTCGCGCCGGTTGACCCGCGGATCGGAGACCTCCTGACCCTGGAAGCAGATGACGCCGTCGTCGATCTCCTCCAGCAGGTTCACACAGCGCAGCAGGGTCGACTTGCCCGACCCCGACGAGCCGATCAGGCAGATCACGTCACCTCGCAACACGGTCAGGTCGATGTCGGCCAGCACCACGCGGTCGGCGTAGGACTTGCGGAGGTTGCTCACCTCCAGCACGGGCTCGCTCATCGCGCCCCCGCCCGCTCCCGCTCGGCCATCCGACGTTGCAGCCAGTCGGTGAGCCGCGCCAGCGGGATGGTGAGCACGACGAAGAACGCCGCGACGACGACCATCGGGGTGTAGTTGAAGTTGTAGTTGCCGTAGTCCTGCGCCGCCCAGACGCCGTCGAGCACCCCGACCACGAACACCAGGGCAGTGTCCTTCTGCAGCGAGACGAAGTCGTTGAGCAGAGGGGGTACGACGCGGCGCACGGCCTGCGGGACGACCACGTGTCGCATGGCCTGGCCGCGGCTGAGGCCGAGTGCCTCGGCACTGGCGACCTGGGAGGGATGGATCGACTCGATGCCGGAGCGGAAGACCTCGGCGACGTAGGCGCCGTACGACAACACCAGAGCGACGATCGACCAGAACAGTCCACTGTTCGGCACCCCCTGCAGCTGTAGCGCCGGCATCCCGAAGGCGAACAGCATCACCAGCAGCAGGGTGGGGATGCCACGGAACAGGTCGGTGTAGACGACGGCGATGATCCGGAGCGGCGTCAGCCATGGTGCACGGGCCTGTCGGGCGAGCGCGACCGCGAGCGCCAAGACCAAGATGAGTGGCTCGGCGATCAAGAAGATGATCACGTTGTAGCGCCAGAACCCCTTCCAGATCTCGGGGAACGACGCCTTCGCGTGCTCGACGGAGAAGAAGGTGTCGCGCACGGTGGGCCAGCCGGGCGAGCTGACCACGGCCAGGATCACCGCGCCGAAGAAGACGACGACGGCGACAGAAGCGATCAGCAGCGACCGCCGCGACATGCTGCGGCGGGTCTCTCGGCGCTCCAGCTCACGGGCGCTGGGCTGCCACAGGTCGGGCATCCTCGGGGGCTACTGCAGGACGGGCACGTCCACGGTGTCGGACAGCCAGCGCTGCTCGATTTGGTCGAGCGTGCCGTCGTCCTTGAGCGCCTGCAGTGCCTGGTTGACGCACGGCACCAGCGGCGAGCCCTTCGCGAAGAGCATCCCGAACTCCTCCTGCTCACCGCTCTCCGCCTGGAACTGGCCGATGATCGAGGCCTTCGGGATCTCCACCGCGACGATGTAGAACGCGGTCGGCAGGTCGGCCAGGATCGCGTCGACCTGGTCGTTCATCAGTGCCTGCTTCGCGGCGTTGGTGTTGGGGAACACCAGCGGCTCGGTGTCCGGCTGGATCACGTCGCGGATCGCGGACAGCGAGGTGGTGCCGGTCTGCGCCCCCAACCTGAGCCCCTTGAGGTCGGCCAGGCTGGTGGCGCTGGCCGCGGGGCTGTCGTCGAGGGCGATGACGGCCTGGGAGGCGGCGTAATAGCCGTCTGAGAAGTCGACCACCTTCGCCCGGGCCGGCGTGATCGAGATCTGGTTGATGTCGAAGTCGAAGTTCTTGTCGCCCGGCTTGTAGGAGCTGTTGAACGGCACCTTCACCCAGGTCACCTGATCGCGGGCGAAGCCGAGCTGGTCGGCAACGGCGTAGGCCACGGCCGACTCGAAACCCTTGCCGTTGCTCGGGTCGTTGTTCTTGAACCACGGGTCGTAGGCCGGCGAGTCGGTGCCGATGGTCAGCGCCCCCGGTGTGAGGGTCTGCATCGAGTCCGGCGTGCAGGCATCGGCCGAAGGAGAGGGGCCACCCGCCGAGTCGGAGGCTTTGGACGAGGAGTCGTCGACGGGTGCGCACGCCACGGCCGCCATCAGCAGCGGGGTGGCGAGGAACAGGGCGCGCAGACGCAGATGCATGCCCGCATCGTAGGCCCGCCGGGCGGCTGGGGTGGCACCGGCTCGCGTCCTGATGATCTCGTAGGGTGAGCCGACGCGCGGCGCGCCGAGGGCGCCCGAGGCAGGGGAGCGAACCGATGAGCCACCAGTCCACCGTCGACTCCACCATCGACCGGGAATCCACCCAGGCGCCGTACTCCCACCTGCTCTCCCCGCTGACGATCGGGTCGCTGACCCTGCGCAACCGGGTCGTGATGGGGTCGATGCACACCGGCCTGGAGGATCGGGCCTGGGACCTGCCCAAGCTGACGGCGTACTTCGTCGAGCGTGCTCGAGGCGGTGTCGGCCTGATGATCACCGGCGGCTACGCCCCGACCAAACGCGGTTGGCTCAAGCCGTTCGCCTCCGAGATGACCCATCGACTGCAGGCGATGCGACACCGTGCCCTGACCGATGCCGTCCACGAGGCAGACGGCGCGATCGCGCTCCAGGTGTTGCACGCGGGACGCTACGGCTACCACCCGCTGAGCGTCGGGGCGTCCACGATGAAATCGCCGATCACGCCGTTCAAGCCGTCAGCACTGTCGACGAAGGGAGTCGACGAGACCGCGACCGCCTTCGCGGACTCGGTGGCACTGGCCCGGAAGGCCGGCTACGACGCGGTCGAGATCATGGGCTCCGAGGGATACCTGATCAACCAGTTCCTCACCGCGCGCACCAACGATCGGACCGACAGCTGGGGTGGCTCGGCGACGAACCGGATGCGTTTCCCCGTCGAGATCGTTCGCCGCTGCCGCGCCCTGGTCGGCGACGACTTCCCGATCATCTACCGGATCTCGCTGCTGGACCTGGTCGAGGGCGGCCAGACCTGGGAGGAGACCCTCGAGCTGGCCGCGCTGTTGGAGGAGAGCGGTGTCAGCGTGCTCAACACCGGCATCGGCTGGCACGAGGCCCGGGTGCCGACCATCATCACGCAAGTGCCGCGGGGGGCCTGGGTGTCGGCGACGGCGCGGCTGAAGAAGGCCGTCTCGGTGCCGGTCTGCGCCTCCAACCGGATCAACACGCCGGAGCTGGCCGAGCAGATCCTCGCCGAGGGCAGTGCCGACCTGGTCTCGATGGCACGGCCGTTGCTGGCCGACCCCGCGTTCGTGGACAAGGCGGCGACCGGCCGAGCCGACGAGATCAACACCTGCATCGCGTGCAACCAGGCCTGCCTGGACCACGTCTTCGCCAACCAGCGCGCCTCCTGTCTGGTCAACCCGCGCGCCTGCCGCGAGACCACGCTGGTGTTGACACCGACCCGGACCCGCCGGACCGTGGCGGTCGTGGGCGCCGGGCCGGCCGGCCTCGCCGCGGCAACCTCGGCCGCCGAACGTGGCTTCGCGGTGACCCTCTTCGAGCGCGCCTCCTCGATCGGCGGCCAGTTCCGGCTCGCCATGCGTGTCCCTGGCAAGGAGGACTTCGCCGACACGCTGCGCTATTTCTCCCGGCGGCTCGAGGTCCTCAAGGTCGAGGTCCGGCTCGACACCGCCCCCTCTGCGGACGAGTTGGTCGCCTTCGACGAAGTCGTGGTCGCCACGGGCGTGCGCCCGCGGACCCCGGTCGTCGAGGGGATCGACCACCCCAGCGTGGCGTCGTACGCCCAGGTGCTGAACGGCAGCGTCGTCCCTGGACGCCGGGTCGCGGTGATCGGCGCCGGCGGCATCGGTGTCGACGTCTCGGTCTTCTTGACCCACGAGCCGGAAACCCTCGAGGAGTGGAGGTCGCACTGGGGCGTCACCGACCCATCCCTGCATCGCGGCGGTCTGACCGAGGCCAAGCCGCGGGTGGCGGCGCGCGAGGTCACCCTGCTGCAGCGCAAGGAGACGCCGATCGGGATCGGTCTCGGCAAGACCTCCGGCTGGGCGCACCGAGCCGTGCTCAAGCAGAGCGGGGTGCGGCTGGTCAGTGGCGCCTCCTACGACCGGATCGACGACGCCGGCCTTTGGGTCACGGTGGACGGCACCTCCCGCTTGCTCGAGGTCGACCAGGTGGTCGTCTGCGCCGGGCAGGAGCCGGTGCGGGGGGTGTACGACGAGCTGGTCGACGTCGTGGGCGCCACCGCAGCCGGCGATCCTCGACCAGCCGGAGCCGGCCCGCGCCTGCACCTCATCGGTGGCGCCGACGTCGCTGCCGAGCTGGACGCCAAGCGCGCCATCGAGCAGGGCACTCGGGTCGCCGCCGCCCTCTGAGTCATCGCTCGCTGCCCCGCGTCTACGCTGAGCCGGTGATCCGCGATCTCACCGACTCAGAAGCCCGCCGCGCCCTGCCGGCGAAGTGGGGGATGGCCGATCCCGACGTGATCCCGGCCTGGGTGGCTGAGATGGACTACGCCCTGGCCCCACCGATCAGCGAGGCACTGCTCGATGCCGTCCGAGCCGGACGGACCGGCTACCCGGCCTTCGACGGCGGTGGCCCGCTCGGCGAGGCCTATGCCGCCTTCGCGGATCGTCAGTTCGGCCACCAGGTCGACCCCGACCAGGTGTTGCCCGTCGTCGACGTGACCGCGGGTGTGCGGGTCGCCCTGGATGTGCTCAGCTCACCAGGACCGATGGTGATGCCGGTGCCCGCCTACCACCCGCAGCTGCGGATCGCCGAGATCACCGGTCGCCAGCGAGCCGACCTGGTCCTCGACCCCGACGCCCAGCACGCCGGCCTCGACCTGGATCGCCTCGACCGGCTGTTCGCCGACGGAGCCCGCACCCTGCTGCTGACTCAACCGCACAATCCCTGGGGACGCGCGTTCACCCGAGCCGAGCTGGAAGGCGTGCGTGACGTGGTGGTCCGCCACCGAGCCCGGGTGATCTCCGACGAGATCCACGCCCCGCTGGTGCTGCCCGGCGCCGAGCAGGTGCCCTACCTCTCCATCGAGGGCACCGCGGACCATGCCGTCGCCCTGGTGGCGGCCTCCAAGGCGTTCAACATCGCGGGGCTCAAGTGCGCCCAGATCGTGACTGCCGATCCCGCTACTCGCGACCGACTGCTCGACATCCCCTATGCCCGCAACGACTCCTGGTCCTCGCTCGGCGTGACCGCGAGCGTCGCGGCGTACACCCACGGCGACAACTGGCTCGCCGCCCTGATCACGCGGTTGGACCAGCAGCGCACCCTCCTCGCCCAGCTGCTAGCCGAGCACCTCCCCGAGGCGCGAATGCGACCACTCGAGGCGACCTATCTGGCCTGGATCGACCTGCGCGCCTACGGCTACGACGACCCGGCCGCCGCGCTGCTCGACAAGGGCCGGGTCTGGGTCAACCCAGGCCACGACTACCATCCGGGCCTGCCCGGCCACATCCGCCTCAATATCGCCACCTCCCCCGCCCGGCTCACCGAGATCGTCACCCGGATGGCCCGCACCCTGCCTGCCTAACCTCTCCCGAGTTCGGCCCGGGCTCAGGGTGCGGAACTTGGCCCCTCAGGATGCGGAGCGAACGCGCATCAAGGTGGCGCGCCCCTGCACACGGACCTTCTCCAGCCGGCGCCCGGAGGCCTCCACGTCCAGCCACCGTCGGACGATCGCCCGCTCGTCGGCGCGGTCGGTGTCGTCGAGGACCACCAAGGCGCCCTCTGGGAGCCGATCGGCGAGCAGCGGGAAGGCGGGATAGCGCGCCTGGGACGCGATCGCACCGATCGGGCCGTCGACGAACAAGATGTCGACCGGACCAATGTCGGGCAGGCCCGCCAGGTCGTACCACAACGCCGTGCTGCCGTCGGGGAGGTCGACGTCTATCAGCGGCGCATCGAGCACCGTGGCGAACTCGTCCACTCCGTGACCGTGGAGGTAGCCGCGGGTCTCCTCGGCGAAGGCGGGGTCGGCATCGAGGGCCCACACCTGACCTCCGAAGCCGCGGGCCCGCACCACCAGCGCAGCCAGCACCGTCGAGCTTCCCGAGCCCAGGTCGAGAATGGTGACCGGACGACCGAGCCGCCGGATCTCCTCGGCGATTGCCAGCACCGAGCGGGTCGTGACCGCCCAGTGACCGAGCGCCGGCAACGGCCGGTCGTCCGAGGTGACCGCGTCGACCAGTCGCTGCAGATAGACGACGTCGGAGGGCAACGTGTCGAGGTGCACCCGTGCGGCTGCGATGTCCGCTCGGACCACGCCGGTCTGCCGGCGTGCCGTAGCGTCGTGGTCCGCGAGCGCCTTCTGCATCCGCGTCGAACGCGCACGCTGCTCCCGGGTCATCACCGAAAGCCGCAGATGGAGGCCCACCAGGGCGACGGCAAGGGCGACCCCGAGCACGGCTACCGCGGCGGCCAGATGACCAGTCGCGGCCAGGACCGCGGTCGCGATCGACAACACGGCGGCCGCTGGCAGTCCAAGCCTGGCCAGGCGGTCCTTCAACCTCGAGCCCTCCCGAGTCTTCCCGAGTCGACGTCCAACGCAGCCAGCCTAGTGGAGCCGAGCGAACCTGGAGCGTGCCGAACCGGTTTCCCAACGACAGACGGCCAGCGACGGGTGGTTAGGCTCCACGGATGCGCATCACCGTCATCGGTTGTGGATATCTCGGGGCCACCCATGCCGCGTGCATGGCCGAGCTGGGGCACGACGTGCTCGGTGTCGAGATCGACGACACCAAGCGCGCGACCTTGACCGACGGACGCGTCCCATTCCACGAGCCGGGCCTCGAGGAGCTGCTCGGTCGCCACGTCGCCTCCGGGCGGCTGCGCTTCACCGACTCGTTCGCCGAGGCCGGCGAGTTCGGCGACCTCCACTTCCTGTGTGTCGGCACACCGCAGGCCGCGATCGGCCTCGGGGCCGACCTGTCGGCCGTGTTCGCGGCCACCGAGGCGCTCGCCCCGCATCTGCGCCGTCCGACGCTGCTGGTCGGCAAGTCCACGGTTCCGGTGGGGACTGCGACCCGGCTGGCCGAGCGGTTGGCCGCTCTCGCACCGGTGTCGGCGGGGACGGAGCTGGCCTGGAACCCCGAGTTCCTGCGGGAGGGGTACGGCGTCGCGGACACGCTGCGGCCCGACCGACTGGTGCTCGGTGTGGACTCGGAGCGGAGCGAGAAGATCCTGCGCGGCTTCTACAGCGCCGCCATCGATGCCGGAACACCGGTCGTGGTGACCGACTTCGCCACCGCCGAGCTCGCGAAGGTCTCCGCCAACGCCTTCCTCGCCACCAAGATCTCCTTCATCAACGCCATCGCCGAGGTCTGCGACGCGTCGGGCGCCGACGTCACCGACCTAGCCGATGCGATGGGCTACGACCCCCGCATCGGCCGGTCGTTCCTCAACGCCGGCATCGGCTTCGGCGGCGGTTGTCTGCCGAAGGACATCCGCGCCTTCGTGCACCGCGCCGGCGAACTCGGGGTCGACGACGCGATGTCCTTCCTCCGACAGGTCGACGAGATCAACCAGCGGCGGCGCGCGCATCTGGTCACCACGGCCGTCGAGCTGCTCGATGGCCGGCCGACCGGACGTCGGGTCGGCGTCTGGGGGGCGGCCTTCAAACCCGAGAGCGACGACGTCCGCGACTCACCCGCCCTCTGGATCGCAGGTCAGCTTCATCTGCGGGGTGCCGAGATCACGGTCTACGACCCGCGGGCCAGCGACTCGGCGCGGCATACCTTCCCCACCCTGGCCTACGCCGCCTCGGCGTTGGACGCCGCCCGCGACGCCGATCTGGTGCTGCATCTCACCGAGTGGCAGGAGTTCCGCGATCTCGACATCGACCAGGTGACCGCGGTCGTGCGCCGGCCGATGCTGCTCGACGGCCGCAACGTGCTGGACTTCGCCGCGTGGCGCGATGCCGGCTGGACAGTGCACGGCTTCGGGCGCCGCTAGCCTCCGATCCCGACCCATCTCCCGCGGTGCTGTGGTGGCCCCGACCCATCTGCCGCGGTGCTGTGGTGGCCCCGACCCATCTGCCGCGGTGCTGTAGTGGCTTGGGACCCGGTATACGGGCCACTTTGCCACCATAGGACCGCGGCAGACGTCCACCGGCCGCGAGAGCCAGGCACCGCCCACACCCAGCGACCGGCCAGCAACCCTCAGCCCTCAGCGGCCGAGTCGGGAGGCGGAAACAGGCGACTCGGGCGAAAGCCGTCCCAGCGGGCGGCCACCCGGTGCTCGCCGAGGAAGCGGTCGAAGTCGGCCTCCCAAGTGTGGCCGGTGTCGGCCCGGCGGTAGATGTAGCCCAGCCCCTGGGTGCGGTAGACGCGACCACCTGCGCTGAGGACATCGGTGATCAGCGAGGCATCGACGTAGCGGAACACCGATCGGAAGCTGCCCACCTCCCGCAGCAGCGTGCGCTCGATCATCATGGTGCCGCCGGCGACGAAGCGGCCGTACTGCTCGGTGCCCTCGACCCTCCTCACGGTCTGGTCCGGACCCTCGAGGTAGGTGAGCTCCCAGGGCATGCCGACCAGCTCCGCGCCGCTGTAGCTGCGGGCGAGCAGGAGGTCGGTGACGAAGTCGGGGGCGTACCAGTCGTCGTCGTCCATCTTCACGATCAGGTCACCGGCTGCGGCGTTTGCAGCGGCAGACAGCACGTCGCCGAACCGCGTCTCGGCCGGCGCAGTGACGATCTGGGTCGTGACGTGGTCACCGGCCAGGCTCGCCACCTGGCCGGGATCGACCGCGAACCCGTGGGGAGCGAGCACCAGCTCAAGATCAGCACCGACCTGGTCGCGCACCTGCGCGAGGGCATGGTCGAGCCGGTCCGCGCGCTTGGTGGCCAGCACGATGCTGACCCGAGGACGGTACGGCGCGGGCAGGCCGGCGCGGGCACCCATCCGCGCTCGCCAGGCGGGCACGGCGAAGGCCGCATGGGCGGCCCGACGCAGCGCGATGCTGTACTCCTCGCGGGCGAGCTCGTCGGCCAGGTCGACCGGGGTTGCCAAGAGCTTGCTGGTCTCCGCGCCGAGGAGGTCGTCCGCCCACCCGGGCAGCTCCGCGCTCACCAAGGGAGTCCCACTCATCGCCAGGCCTGCCACCGTTGTCGCGAAGCTGAGGTCAACCGCGGTCGGCCAGGAGATGATCGCACCACTTTGCCGTCGGAGCGCATCCACCATCTGCTCGGTGGCACCCCGAGCGGCGGACGTGGTCAACTCGCGGTGGGCCAGGGAGAGCCTCGGTGTGCCGGGGGCAGGGAGATCCAGCCGAACCAATCCGCGCCGCGGCGACCGGTCGAAGCCGATCGGGTTGAGGATCCGAGCGTCCAGTGGCCCGATCCCGGGCTCGACCGTGACGTCGACGATCGTCGGTGCCCTGCCGGTGACATGGTGCTCGGTCGTCTCCACTCCAGCCGGGTCGTCGGTGAGGATGACGTCCGGCGGCGCTGGGCGTTCGCTCTCGTCGCGGCGCTCGGGGTCGCCGTACCTCCGGGCGTTGCTGTAGCCCGGTGGCGCGACAGCACCTCCGTGGACGGCGATCCGTAGGCCGCCCAGTGGTCGGAGATCTCGGCCGATGGCGAGCCGCGCCCACTCTGCGAACAGCCGGCGCGCGCCGACCCGGTCGCTCAGCTGGACCAGTTGGACCTGGGTGCTCCCCCGGCGCTGCGAGTCGACCTGCAGCAGGCTGGGCCAGGCGTCCGCGGGGGTCAGCGGGACGAGGGTGTCGGTCCAGCCCAACACCAGACCGAAGGAGGTGACCCGCCCGATCTTGGGCAGCGTCGGCACCAGCCGCTGGAGGGCGTCTCGGTCAGAAGCGACCACCACGATGCTGCGCCATGGTTCGGCCGCCGGAGGTGGCGCGGCCAGCGGCAGCAGGTGCACCTGGGCCGACTCGGGCAGTCGGTGAACCATCCGGTCGCAGTCGGGGTCGACCAGCACCAGCAGCGGCTCCGGTGCCTGGGCCAACAGTCGCAACGGGTCCCGATCCCCGGCTCGTCCCATGACGACTCAGCCTAATGGGACGTCGCACCGCACGACGTCATCCCCTCCGGTGACCCCGGCCACCAATTCGCACGCCGTCCGCCGGCGTCGTACGACGTCTCGCGGATCAGCGACGGTGAGCAGCGATCACCTGGGCATACCACTCGAAGGAGCGCTTGGGGGTCCGCACCTGGGTGTCGAAGTCGACGTGCACCAGGCCGAACCGCTTGGTGTAGCCCTCCGCCCACTCGAAGTTGTCCAGCAGGCTCCAGACGTAGTAGCCACGGACGTCCACGCCGATCCGGATCGCATCGGCGATCGCGCGCAGATGCTCGTCGAGATAGTCGATCCGCAGCTGGTCGTCGACCACGCCCTCCGCATCCGGACCCGTGTTGTAGGCGCAGCCGGACTCGGTGACCAAGATGGGCGGCAGCGCGGCGCGGAACCGGGCACGCATGGTGATCAGCCACTCCCGCAGCCCGTCGGGGACCACCGGCCAGCCGAAGTCGGTGGTGTCGTAGCCGACGATGTCGCGGAACTCGAAGGGCATCGGCGCGTCGTCGTCGGCAGCGGCGATCCGCATCGGGTTGTAGTAGTTGACGCCGTAGAAGTCCAACGGCTGCCGGATGGCGGCGAGGTCGCCCGGCAGGGCGTACTCCTCCATCAGATCAGCCAGGTCGATCGGGTAGCGACCGAGCAGCATCGGTCCGGCGAACAGGTCGTTCCAGAGTTGGTCGAACAGCTTGGTGGCGCCGACGTCGGCGTCGTCCTCGCTTGCCGGCCACATCGGCGAGTGGTTGTTGGCGCAACCGACGCTGGCCGCACCTGCCTCCCGAAGAGCCATCGCGGCGCGACCGTGCGCAAGGAGCAGGTGGTGCGCCACGGGCAGGGCATCGAACATCAGCACCTTGCCAGGAGCGTGCACACCGGTCGCATAGCCGAGGTTCATCACCACGTTGGGCTCGTTGACCGGCACCCAGTGCTCCACCCGGTCGGCCAGTCGCTCGCCGACCACGGCGGCGTACTCCGCGAAGCGGTCCACGGTGGCTCGGTTGAGCCAGCCGCCATCGTCCTCCAGGGCCTGCGGCAGGTCCCAGTGATAGAGGGTCGCCATCGGCTTGACGCCCGCGCCGACGAGCTCGTCGACCAGACGGTCGTAGAAGTCGAGGCCGGCCTGGTTGACCGACCCCGATCCGGTGGGAAAGATCCGCGGCCAGGAGATGGAGAACCGGTAGCCGTCGCTGCCGAGCCGCTTCATCAGCGCGACGTCCTCGACATAGCGGTGGTAGTGGTCGCACGCCACGTCACCGGTCGAGCCGTCCACGACCCGGTCCGGCTCGTGGGTGAAGGTGTCCCAGATGCTCAGGCCCTTCCCGTCCTCGGCCACGGCGCCCTCGATCTGGTACGACGCCGTGCTGGTGCCGAAACGGAAACCCTCGGGCAGTCGTGGCAGATCGCCCCCGGTTTCAGCCTTGCGTGAGACCACAGTCGTCCTCCCCGGAGCCGGCCGGTCCGCGCTCCCCCGGAACCCTAGCGGCCCGCTCTGTGCCGGGAAGGTGAAACGTGGGCATAGAGACTCCGCGATTGGGATGGTGCCCGCGGGGCGGCAGCCCCCACTCGCGGAATCTCTTCTGTGGAAGGTCTACTTCTTCTCGCGCCAGCCGCGTTCGAAGGGCAGTCGCCAGGTGCTGGGTGCGATCAGCTGGTGGATCTGGTTGGGGCCCCAGGAGCCCTCGGCGTAGGGCCGGACTGGCGGGAGGTTGTCCAACAGCGGCGCGGAGATCTCCCACAGCCGCTCCACGCCGTCGGCGGTGGTGAACAGGGTGTGGTTGCCCTTGACCGCGTCGAGGATGAGTCGCTCGTAGGCCTCCAGCACCGATCCGGCCCAGTCCGTCTCCTCGACCGCGAACTGCATGGACAGCTTGTCGAGCCGGAACCCTGGGCCGGGCCGCTTGCCGTAGAACGACAACGACATCTTCGCCTTGTCGGCAAGGTCGAAGGTCAGGTGGTCCGGACCATTCTGACCGACCCCGGAGCCAGCGGGGAACATCGACTTCGGTGGCTCTTTGAACGCGATCGAGATGATCCGCTGACCCTCGGCCAACCGCTTCCCGGTGCGCAGATAGAACGGCACCCCTGCCCAACGCCAGTTGTCCACGAAGCACCTCAGGGCAATGAAGGTCTCCGTCTCCGAGCCGGGCGCGACACCCGGCTCGGCCAGGTAGCCGTTGTACTGACCGCGGACCACGTCCTCCGGCGAGATCGGCAGCATCGAGCGGAAGACCTTGTTCTTCTCCTCGGTGATCGACTGCGGATCGAGCGCTGTGGGCGCCTCCATCGCGGTGAAGGCGAGGATCTGGAACAGGTGAGTCACCACCATGTCGCGGTAGGCGCCGGTCGCCTCGTAGAACGACGCCCGCTGCTCGAGGCCGAGCTTCTCGGGCACGTCGATCTGGACGTGGTCGATCATGTTCCTGTTCCACACCGGCTCGAAGAGTCCGTTGGCGAACCGGAACGCCAAGATGTTGAGCGCCGGCTCCTTGCCCAAGAAGTGGTCGATGCGGAAGATCTGCTTCTCGTCGAACACCTCGTGCAACGAAGTGTTCAGCCGACGCGCGGAGGAGAGGTCGGTGCCGAACGGCTTCTCCATGATGATTCGGCTGTCCTTGGCCAACCCCGCCTCACCCAGCGTCTTGACCACCGCCAACGCGGCGGCCGGGGGCACGGAGAGGTAGTGCAGCCGCTGGTAGCCGTCCGGGTTGTTCCGCTCGGCCTCCTCGACGCCCGTGCGCAGGCCCTCAGGCGTGCCGCCCGGCGCCCAGAACAGACGCTGGGAGAAGTCCGCCCACTGATCCTCCGACACGTCGTGGCTGTGCTCGTCCAACGACTTGCGGGCCAGCGCGATGAACGAGTCGCGGTCGTAGTCGTCGAGCGAAGTGCCCACGACCCGCAGATCCGGCAGCAAACCGGTCCGGGAGAGGTGGAACAGCCCCGGCAGCAACTTGCGCTTCGCTAGGTCTCCGGTCGCCCCGAAGAGTACGACGGTCGTGGGCGGGCCCGCGCTGCCCTCCGGCGGCTGTGTCATCACACTCATGCCGACAGCGTGGCACTTCCCTCGTCCTCAGTCACCACTGTCTCGCGGTGGAGGATGTTGCCGTTTGGGCCCAAACCGCAACATTCCGGCCGACTTTCATGTCGTTTGGGCCCAAACCGCAACGATGTCGAGCGGCCGAGTCACCCGGCGGGTAGGTTGACATAGGTGGTGTCGAGATACTCCTCGATGCCCTCGAAGCTGCCTTCGCGACCGAAGCCGGACTGCTTGACGCCACCGAACGGTGCGGCCGGGTTGGAGACCAGCCCGGTGTTGATGCCGACCATGCCGTACTGCAGCGCCTCAGAGACCCGGATGGTGCGGGCCAGGTCGCGCGTGTAGACGTAGGCAGCGAGGCCGTACTCGGTGTTGTTGGCCCGCGCGATCGCCTCTTCCTCGGCCGCGAACGTGGCGATCGGGGCGACCGGGCCGAAGATCTCCTGCAGGTTGATCTCGGCGTCCGACGGCACGTTGGTGAGCACGGTCGGCTGGAAGAAGCTGCCGGGGCCCTCGACGGCCTGGCCGCCGAGCACCACGGTGGCACCCTCCACAACGGCGTCGTCGACCATCTTGCGGACGGACTCGACCGCCTTGTCGTCGATCAGCGGCCCGACGTCGACGCCGGCGTCCTGACCGCGGCCGACGGTCAGGGCGCCCATCCGCTCGGCGAGCTTGCGGCCGAACTCCTCGGCCACCCCTTCTTGGACGAGGAACCGGTTGGCTGCGGTGCACGCCTCGCCCATGTTGCGCATCTTCGCCAGCATCGCGCCATCGACCGCGGCGTCCACGTCGGCGTCGTCGAAGACGATGAACGGCGCGTTGCCGCCGAGCTCCATACTGAGCCGCTGCAGCTGGTCGGCCGATTGGCGGACCAGCACCTTGCCGACACTGGTCGAGCCGGTGAAGCTCACCTTGCGCAAGCGGCCGTCGGCCATCAGCGCCTCGGACAGCAGCGGCGAGTGCGTGGTGGTGACCACGTTGAGCACGCCGGGGGGGAGCCCGGCCTCCTCCAGCAGCGCTGCCAGGGCCAACGTGGTGAGCGGGGTCAGCTCGGCGGGCTTGGCGACCATCGTGCAGCCGGCCGCGACGGCGGGTCCGATCTTGCGGGTGCCCATGGCGAGCGGGAAGTTCCAGGGCAGCAAGAACAGGCACGGGCCCACCGGCTTGCGGATGGTCAGCAGCCGACTGCCACCCGCGGGTGCCTGCATCCAGCGGCCGTGGATGCGCACGGCCTCCTCGCTGAACCAGCGGAAGAACTCCGCCCCGTAGGTCACCTCGCCGCGCGCCTCTGCCAACGGCTTGCCCATCTCGAGGCTCATCAGCTCGGCGAAGTCGTCGGCGCGCTCGGTGAGCAACTCGAACGCGCGCCGGAGGATCTCGCCTCGCTCGCGTGGGGCCGAGGTGGCCCAGTCGGCCTGTGCCGCGGCTGCTGCGTCGAGGGCAGCCAGGGCATCCTCGGCGCTGGCATCCGCGATCTCGGTGATGATGGACCCGTCGGCCGGGTCCTTGACCCCGAACCTGATCCCGCTGGCCGCCTGCCGCCATTGACCGCCGATGAAGAGCGCGCGATGCTCGGGCGCCAACAGGTCTAGTGCACTCATCGGTGCCGCTGCCTTTCCTCGTGAAATCGTCGAAACGGCCACGATCGGAGCCGTCCCCGTTACCATAGTGCTACCCGTCATTGGACGGACTGGAGACTCCGGGCTCCTCGCTGACCCCATGCAGCGAGGGGCCCGGTCTCTTTTTCCACCCCAGGTGTGACGGACTAGTCAGCCAGACAATCGGCCCGATCCTCTTGTGCTCGCGGCCGATCTGGAGTTGTTTGGGATCCATGGCTGACAAGGTGAAGGACCGTAGAGCATCCGGCCAAGATCTCGAGGCGAGCAGCCCCGACAAGATCCGCAATGTCGTGCTGATCGGACCGGGTGGATCGGGCAAGACCACCCTCGTCGAGACGCTGCTCGCCTCCAGCGGAGCAATCCCTCGGGCCGGCTCGGTCCGAGACGGCTCCACCGTCACCGACTTCGAGGATGCGGAGCAGGCGCACCAGCGGTCCATCTCGCTCGCCCTCGCCCCCTTGGTGCACCGTGGCACCAAGATCAACCTGATCGACACCCCGGGCTATGCCGACTTCGTCGGCGAGCTGCGCGCCGGGCTGCGTGCGGCCGACTGCGCTCTGTTCGTGATCGCGGCCAACGACGGCGTGGACGCCGGCACCCAGGCACTGTGGCGCGAGTGCGCGGAGGTCGGCATGCCTCGCGCGGTCGTGATCACCAAGCTGGACCAGGCACGTGCCGACTATGACGGCGTGCTGGGGGCCGCCCAGGCCGCCTTCGGCGACAAGGTGATGCCGCTCTACCTCCCGGTGCGCGACGGCGAGGAGGTGACCGCGTTGGCGGGCCTGCTGTCGCCCAGTGAGCACGCGGACGACGACCAGCGCGGCTCCCTGATCGAGGCCGTCATCGAGGAGTCCGAGGACGAGACCCTGATGGATCGCTACCTCGGCGGCGAGGAGATCGCCGAGGATGTCCTGGTCGCCGACCTCGAGAAGGCGGTCGCCACGGGCTCCTTCTTCCCGGTCGTGCCGGTCTGCTCGGTGACCGGGGTGGGCTGCACCGAACTGCTCGATCTCGCCGTGCGGGCCTTTCCGTCGCCTCCCGAGCACGTCAGCCCGGACGTCTTCACCCCGGCCGGCGCCGAGTCCGGGGCCATCACCTGCGACCCGTCCGGGCCCTTGGTGGCCGAGATCGTGAAGACGACCAGCGATCCGTACGTCGGTCGTCTCAGCCTCGTTCGCGTCTTCTCGGGCACGCTGCAGCCCGAGCAGGTCGTGCACGTGTCCGGACACTTCACCTCGTTCTTCGGCGAGGGCTCCGGCCACGAGGACCACGACGAGGACGAGAAGGTCGGCAGTCTGTCCTACGCCTTCGGCCGGAGCCAGGTGCCCACTGGCAGCGTGGTCGCCGGCGATCTGTGCGCCATCGGCCGACTCACCCGCGCCGAGACCGGCGACACCCTCTCCTCCCCCGACGACCCACGGGTGCTGCGGCCGTGGTCGATGCCCGAGCCGCTGCTGCCGGTCGCGATCGTCGCGCAGTCCAAGGCCGACGAGGACAAGATGTCCACCGCGTTGTCCAGGATCGCCGCCGAGGACCCCAGCCTGCGCATCGAGAACAACTCCGAGACCCATCAGCTGGTGGTCTGGTGTATGGGCGAGGCCCACGCCGACGTCGCGTTGGAGCGACTCTCCGCGCGGTTCGGCGTCCATGTCGACCAGACCCCCTTCCTGGTCTCGCTGCGGGAGACCTTCAGTGGCCCCGGAAAGGGCCACGGCCGACACGTCAAGCAGTCGGGTGGTCACGGGCAGTACGCCGTCTGCGACATCGAGGTCGAGCCCCTTCCCGAGGGCGGTGGCTTCGAGTTCGTCGACAAGGTCGTCGGCGGATCGGTGCCGCGCCAGTTCATTCCCTCCGTGGAGAAGGGCGTGCGCGCCCAGATGGAGCGTGGCGTCCGGGCTGGCTACCCCGTCGTCGACCTGCGGGTGACCCTGGTCGACGGCAAGGCGCACTCGGTCGACTCCTCCGACATGGCGTTCCAGATGGCCGGGTCGCTCGGACTGCGTGAGGCCGCCGAGGCGACCACGGTGACGATGCTGGAGCCCTACGACACGGTCACCGTGGTCGTGCCCGACGGCATGATCGGTGGAGTCATGTCGGACCTCTCGGCGCGGCGGGGTCGGCTGCTCGGCACCGACAAGTCCGGCGACGACCGGACCGTCGTCCGCGCCGAGGTGCCCCAGACCGAGTTGGTCCGCTATGCCATCGACCTGCGCTCGTCGACCCATGGCGCCGGCACCTTCACCCGGGCCTTCGCCCACTACGAGCCGATGCCCGAGGACGTGGCCCGCAACGTCACGCCCCGGGAGACCCACTGAGAACGTGTTCGGGGCGATCGGGCGGGTGGAGATCACCGCGGCAAGAAGGCCTCGAACTCCTCGGTGATCAGCGCGGCGATCCGGTCCGGTTCGGGGACCAGCGCGGCATCAGCGGCGATCGCGATGGTGACCTGGTTGTCGTAGCTGAAGATCGACACGCTCATCGGCTCGTCGCCGCTGCACGGGGCCCAGCCGATCATCCCGGCGACGGGAGCGCCAGCGAAGGTCATCGGGATCCGGGGACCGGGCACGTTGGTCAGCACCCCGACCGCCTTGTTGGCGAACAGATCGGTCAAGGCGGTGGCGACGACGGTGGGTGACTCGGCGAGCACCCACTGGATGCCGAAGGTCACCACGGGCTCGGCGCTCTGCTTGATGCGGGTCATCCGCTCACTGATCTGCCCGATCAACTGCCGTGGGTCACGCACCCCGAGCGGCATCGGCAAGAAGATCAGCGAGAAGTGGTTGCCGAGCTCCTCGGGTAGGTCGGCGTCGAGCGGCGACAAGGACACCGGCACCAGCCAGTGGATCTCGTCCACGGGTGCCGTCTTCTCCTGCAGATAGCGGGTGAAGGCGCGGGAGATCACGGCGAGGAGGACGTCGTTGACGGTGCCGTCGTACTCCCTCCCGGCCCGCCGCACCCGGCCCAGGTCGAGTCCGGTCGTCCAGGCCACCTGCTTGGCAGCACCGGGCGTGCCGGTCCAGGAGGTGCGCACGCTGCGCCCGGCCGCCAGGATCCGCGTCACCTCGGCGACGGTGTTGGCCGACGCGTTTTCCTCGGAGGTGAAGGAGGAGAGCGCGTCGATAAGGTGGCCCGGGTGGACCAGCAGGTCCCACCCATGCTCCAGCGCCACCGGCCCCAGCCTTGCCGCCGAGATCGGCACACTCAGCGCGCTGGCGCCAAAGCCGCGGGCGACGTCCCAGGCGTCCGTGACGCCATGGCGTACGGCGTCCGCGCCGGCGGCCAGCAGGCCCCGGCCGCCCTCGCGCCCCACCGTGGGTGGGAGCGCGCCGTCCTCGGTGGTCTCGCAGAGGCTGAGCAGGAGCTGGACCAGTCGGATGCCGTCGGCGAGAGCGTGGTGGAAGCGGCTGAAGACGACGGTGCGCGGACCGTCGGCGAGGCCGGTCACACCCGAGATGACCTCCATCGACCACAGCGGCCGGTCGGTCTCGAACGGGTCGGAGAAGCGGGCGCCGATGTAGTCGCGCAAGGACTGCGCCGTCGGCGCCCCCGCCAGCACGGTGCGGGTGAGATGGTCGGTCATGTCGAAGTCGGGGCTGACCTCCCAGAACCACCGACCGCGCTCCTCGACCGGGCGACGGGAGAACACCGGGAAGCGGTCCACGACCTGGCGCTGGACCAGGTCCACGATCGCCTCCCAGCTGGGCTCCTGCTCGCCGAACCACATCAACGAGTGGACGTGCATCAGGTTGTTCGGCCGGTCCATGTGCAGCCAGGTCTGGTCGGCCGGAGCGATCGGCAGCCGTGCGGGCCGCTCCGCAGCACCAGGCTCAGCCTCAGTCCGGCTCACGACGGCCCGGGCTCAGAACTCGTCGATGACGTGCATGGCGGCCTCCTCGGCACTGGCCGCCGCACCGTCGACGCCGACGTCTTGGACGAAGCGATCGTCGCCGTCGTCGGCCGCCACCAACCGGCCGGAGCGCTGGTCGCCGACCTCGTCGTCGTCGAGGACGTCGTCGGTCCAGTCGTCGTCGACGCCGACGTCCGGCTGTTCCTGCGCGATCCGCTGGTCGAGGGACTCGCCTTGGTGCTCCTCGGCGGGGGTGTTGCCGAAACCCTGGGCCGGTGACCATTTCTCGCGGGTCACGATGCCCTCGTCGAGGACGTCGTCGACCCCATGGAAGTCCAGGGTGTCTTCGGGCTGCAACTGGGTCTCGTCGTCGACGCTGTAGTCGCCGTATTCCTCTCCGCCACTCATAACCCCATCATCCTCCTCGGGAGCGGGTCCGTGCAGCGCAAGTGACTGACGGCACAGCACCCTCGGCCGGCGGATCAGTCGACGCCGAACTCCATCGCGGCGCTGTCCAGCGCCTCGTCGCCGAGCTCTCCTTCGGCCTCGGGGTTCTGTGCGATCCGGGCTGCGCGGCCGGCCTCGATCTCACCCAGCAGGGTGCCGTGCTCGACGAGCACCTGACCCTGGTCGAGCGGCTGGTTGGCATAGAGCTCGAGCTTCTCCCGGGAGTCTGCGATGTCGAGGTTGCGCAAGGTGAGCTGACCGATCCGGTCGGTCGGTCCGAAGGCCGCATGCTCGGTGCGCTCCATCGACAGCTTGTCCGGGTGGTAGGACAGGTTCGGCCCCTCGGTGCGCAGGATCGAGTAGTCCTCGCCCCGCCGCAGCCGCAAGGTCACCTCGCCGGTCACCAGGGAGCCGACCCAGCGCATGATCGCCTCGCGCTGCATCAGCGCCTGCGGGTCGAGCCACCGGCCCTCGTAGAGCAGCCGGCCCAGCCGCCGACCCTCGAGGTGATAGTTGGCGATGGTGTCCTCGTTGTGGGTGGCGTTGAGCAGTCGTTCGTACGCCGTCCACAACAGCGCCATCCCCGGCGCCTCGTAGATTCCCCGCGACTTGGCCTCGATGATGCGGTTCTCGATCTGGTCGGACATGCCGAGCCCGTGCCGCCCGCCGATGGCGTTGGCCTCGGTCACCAGGGCGACCGGGTCGGCGTACGTCGTGTCGTTGATGGCCACCGGTCGGCCCTGCACGAATCGGATCGTGACGTCCTCGGTCTCGATCGCGACAGTGGGATCCCAGAACCGCACGCCCATGATCGGCTGCACGGTCTCCAGCGACACGTCGAGGTGTTCGAGGGTCTTCGCCTCGTGAGTCGCACCCCAGATGTTGGCGTCGGTCGAGTAGGCCTTCTCCTTGCTGTCGCGATAGGGCAGGTCGTGCTCGGTGAGCCACTGGCTCATCTCGGCGCGACCGCCGAGCTCGTCGACGAAATGGGCATCCAACCAGGGCTTGTAGATCCGCAGATTGGGGTTGGCCAGCAGGCCGTAGCGGTAGAACCGCTCGATGTCGTTGCCCTTGAAGGTCGACCCGTCGCCCCAGATCTCGACCCCGTCCTCGTGCATGGCACGCACCAGCAGGGTGCCGGTGACCGCCCGACCGAGCGGTGTGGTGTTGAAGTAGGCGCGGCCGCCGGAGCGGATGTGGAACGCGCCGCAGGCCATCGCGGCGAGGCCCTCCTCGACCAGTGCGGTCCGACAGTCGACCGCGCGGGAGAGCTCCGCGCCGTAGTCCAGCGCTCGCTCCGGCACGCTCGCGATGTCCGGCTCGTCGTACTGGCCGATGTCTGCGGTGTAGGTGCAGGGTACGGCGCCCTGCTGGCGCATCCAGGCCACCGCCACGGAGGTGTCGAGGCCCCCGGAGAAGGCGATGCCGACGCGCTCGCCGACGGGCAGGGTGGTGAGGACCTTGGACATGGAGCAATCATGCAGGCCAATGCATGGCCATGCAAATCAGGCTCGCCACTCGCCGGGCTGGCCCAGGGACAGAAAAGGGGCCCGCCATCGTGGGGAATGGCGGGCCCTCTTGCACAAGAGTGCAACACCGTCGCGCGCTCGATCAAGACGCCAGCACTTCAGGTTCTTGCATTGCACAAACATGCGGGCGCCCCGGGAATGGATCCAGCGGGAGGCTTGTTCCGAGTAGTTGAACTATCAACTATGGTCTGGACCAGGAGTACACATGAGCATCTTCAACCGGCAGCACGACGACTTCGACGCCCCCACGGCGGTCCTCGAGGACATCTCCGGAGACTACGTCCTCGACCCGACCCACAGCCGGCTCGGCTTCTCCACTCGGCACGCGATGGTCACCACCGTTCGTGGCCAGTTCACCGAGTTCAGCGGCACCGCGCACGTCGACTCGGCCAACCCCGCCGCCTCCAGCGTCGAGGTGACGATCAAGGCCGCCAGCATCGACACCGGTGTCGCGGACCGCGACGCCCACCTTCGCTCGGCCGACTTCTTCGACGCCGACCAGTTCCCCGAGTTCACTTTCCGCTCCACCGAGGTCGCCGTCGAGGACGGCGACTGGGTGATCACCGGTGACCTGACCATCAAGGACACCACTCACCCGGTGACGATCGCCTTCGAGCCCACCGGCTCTGCTCGCGACCCCTTCGGCAACGTCCGCATCGGCTTCGAGGGTGGCGCCACCGTCAACCGCAAGGACTGGGGCCTGACCTGGAACGCCGCGCTCGAGACCGGCGGCGTGTTGGTCTCGGAGAAGGTCAAGTTCGACTTCGACATCTCCGCCATCCAGCAGCAGGGCTGACGCGGTCGCGTCTCGCGGGGCGTTCGGCGGTGGATTCACTCCATCCCGGACGCCCCGCTCCACCTCTCCTGCCAGCATGTTGCCGCGCCGCGAGCGGCACCTCGTGGACAGCGATCGATCAGGGGGCGACGGCGATGGCGCGGTTGACCCAGGTGTCGATGACCACCATGCCGACCTTCTCGTAGAGGCCGAGCGCGCCGGTGCGGGAATCGGTGCCCAGGCCCGAGGCGACCGCACCGTGTTCGCGGGCCACCGCGAAGGAGTCGACCAGCAGCGCCTGGGCAAGTCCGCGGCGGCGCTGGTCGGACCTGGTCGCGAGCCGGGTCACCACCGCCTCCCCGCCGTCGGTCATCACGATGATCGCGGTGGCCACCACCTCACCGCCCGGGTCGGTGACGACACGGATCTGCCACGGCTCGAAGCCAGGCCGCCTCATCACCCCGGCCTCGAAGTCCGCGAAGTCCTCCCGGTCCCTGACCGACCACTCCAAGAAGGCGTCTTCGACCACCTCGTGCACGGTGGGGTACTCCGCCGGCTCCGCGGTGCGCACGGCGTACCCCTCCGGGAGTGGACGCCGCGGGATGGTCGCTCCCTCGGGCAGCTCGAGCACCCAGCTGGTCCACCGGATGTGATAGCCGAGTGCGGCGAGCAGGCGGTCGGCGGCGGAGCCTTCGGGCACGGGCATGCCGATCACATCCATCCCACTCGCTGCGGCCTTCGCCTGCATCCAGCGCGCCAGGGCGGTGCCGATGCCGCGACCCTGATAGTCCGGATGCACCGACGCATCCCCGCGGCCAGCCAACCCGACCTCGGCGTAGCCGACCAGCCGATCGCCGTCGAACACCCCCACCGTGCTGTCCCCGATGTCGAAGCTGGGCCGTTGCCAGTCCCCGACGATGTCGGCCTCCTCGATGTCCACCCGACCGAGCTGGGCCAGCTGCTGGGCAGCCATCACCTCCGTCACCCCGCGAGCGTCTGCCATGCCCAACGGTCGCGAGGTGAGCAGATCGGGCAGGTCGAGGGAGAGCGGCACGGACATGCGGGACATCCAACACGGCCTCGACCGCTCCTGTCGCGGCAATATCGTCACCGGATCTACCGCGGTCTTCGTGCGTCTGCCGCGGTCTTGTCGTGGCACAGTGACCCGTATACGGGGTCTCAACCCACCACAGCGCCGCGGCAGATGGGCAAGAGCAACGACAGCACCGCGGGAGATGGGTCAGCGCAACCTAGCCGCGCAGCTCGGGGAACTGATCGTCGCGCCACTCGCCGGGGTGCTCCGGCTGGTCGGCGGTGTCCTCCTCGCGCACCCGCAGCTCGACGCGGCGGATCTTCCCGGAGATGGTCTTGGGCAACTCGGCGAACTCGATCCGACGCACACGCTGATAGGGCGCCAGGTGCTCGCGGGCGTACCTCAAGATCGACAGCGCCGTCTCCCGGGTCGGCTCCCAGCCGGGCGCCAGCACCAGATAGGCCTTCGGCACGGCCAGCCGGATCTCGTCGGGTGCGGGCACCACTGCGGCCTCGGCCACCGCGGGATGCTCGATGAGCACCGACTCGAGCTCGAACGGACTGATCTTGTAGTCGGAGGCCTTGAACACATCGTCGGTCCGGCCGACGTAAGTGATGTAGCCCATCTCGTCGCGCTCCGCGATGTCCCCGGTGTGGTAGAAGCCGCCCGCCATCGCCTCGTCGTTGCGGCGATCGTCGCCTTGATAGCCGGTCATCAGCGGCAGCGGATGACCGGCCCGCAGGTCGAGGCAGATCTCTCCCTCGCCGATCCCCTCGACGGGCTCAGCACTGGTCAGGTCCAGCAGCACGACAGGCACCCCGGGCAGCGGTCGGCCCATCGACCCGGGCTCGACCCTGCTGCCCGGCGTGTTCCCGATCTGGGCTGTCGTCTCGGTCTGGCCATAGCCGTCTCGGATGGTCAGGTCCCAAGCACGGCGTACCTGCTCGATCACCTCGGGGTTCAGCGGCTCGCCCGCGCCGATCACCTCACGCAACGCCCCCGGCCCCGCCGAGAGGTCGGCGTTGACGAGCATCCGCCACACCGTCGGTGGCGCGCAGAACGTGGTGACCTCGTGCTCGGTCAACACCCCTAGCAGCGCGGCGGCGTCGAACCGCGCGTAGTTGTAGACCAGCACGGTGGCCTCGGCGATCCACGGCGCGAAGAAGCAGGACCACGCGTGCTTGGCCCATCCGGGCGAGGAGATGTTGAGGTGCACGTCGCCGGGCCGCAGGCCGAGCCAGTACATCGTCGAGAGATGCCCGATCGGATAGGACGCCTGGGTGTGCTCGACCAGCTTCGGCCGTGACGTGGTGCCGGAGGTGAAGTAGAGCAGCAGCCGGTCGCCCGGCCCGGTCCCCGGGTGCTCGCTGGCGACGGCGTCGAGGTCGTACGCCGCCCGCAGGTCGTGCCAGACCCCACCGGAATCCCGAGCCGCTGGTCCGCCGACGGGACCGACGCTGATCCGCGTGTAGTCGCCGGCGACAGTGTCGAACTTCGGTGCGTCGACCGGGTTGCAGATCACGAAGCGAGCGGCACCGCGGCTGACCCGGTCGGTCAACTCGGCCGGTCCCACTGCCGTTGTGGTGGGCATGATCACCGCGCCCAGCTTGATGACCGCCAGCATGGTCTCCCAGAGCTCGATCTGGTTGCCCAGCATGACGATCACCGAGTCGCCGCGGCCGACCCCGCGCTCGCGCAGCCAGCTCGCCACCTGATCCGAGCGGCGGACCAGTTCGTCGAAGGTGCGGGTCCTCGCGGAGCCATCCTCCTCGACCACGATGAGGCCGGGTTGGTCGTTGCCACGGGCGAAGGTGTCGAACCAGTCGATCGCCCAGTTCCACCGGTCGCCGACGTCGGGGAACTCGAACTCGGCGACGGCCCGGTCGCGCTGCTCCCTGAGCGCCAACAGATGGTCGCGCGCCTCACGGTAGGCCTCGGTCCCAGACATGCTGCTCCCCTCGACGATCCTGTCGCCGAGTCTGCCCCCTGCGCGGGCATCCGACCACACGGGGTCCGGTGAGCCGGGACGGCACCGTGCCCCGGGCGAAGCCTCGCCCGGGGCACGGTGTGGTGGCAGGGAGGGCTACTCCACGTCGCCTTCGGCGAGCAGACCGTAGAGCTTGCGCCGGGTCTCGACCAGGAGGTCGATCGCCTCGGCGTGCTGCTGTTCGGTGCCCGTGGTGACGATCTGCCAGACGGCGTTCATCAAGGCCACGATCTCAGGCTTGAGCCTGCTGACCTCGTCCTCGCCGTCGCCGAGGTCGCGCTCGAAGGGGCGCCACACCGCGGCCAGATCGTCGGCGCGCTCGGCGACGTACGCCTCGCCCGCCTCGGTGAGTCGGAGGGTGCGGCGACCGGCGCTCTCGTCGGTCGTGACCAGGCCCTCGTCCTCGAGCTGGGAGATGGTCGGGTAGACCGAGCCCGGACTGGGCCGCCACGCCCCGTCGCTGCGCTCGGCGATCTGGCTGATGATCTGGTAGCCGTTCATCGGCTGATGGCGCAGCACGTCCAAGATCGCGGATCGTACGTCGCCGCGGCGCACCCGCGGGCCGCGCCGGGGGTCGCCCCCTGGGCCGCCTTGGGCCGCTCCGAAGAGGCCGCCGATCCAGGGCGGCGGGCCCTGGCGGCCGCGGCGCGAACCGCCTCGACCTCGGTCCCAACCCCTGTCCCAGCCGCGCTCCCAGCCCTCGGGGCCGTCACCGCGACGACCGTCGCGGTGCTGCTCCCATTCGCCCTCGGTCGGGCGGCGTCGCCAGCCATCATGTCCTCGTTGTCCTCGTTGTCCCATGATCAGGACTCCTCTCGGTGATCGGCCGGAGCGTTGGTGGGCCCGGCCGTAGGCATCGGTGGGGAGCTCGTGACCCCCCGACTATCGTGAGACTATCGTCGATGCATCACGATATATCGTTACCGTACACGGCGATCGGCGCCCTCGCAAGGCCCGGCCGCGAACGTGCCGACCAGGTCGATGCGCCGACGGGCGTCAACAGGTGGTCACCACGCACAGAAGTGCGCCCCGGACGGCGCGCGCGATGGCCATCCGGGGCGCGACCGCGACACCAGCCGGTGCCGCGGAGTCGCAGGTCGCCAACGTCGCGGCGCCCGTACGCCCCGGCTCCAGCATCCCCCTCCCACGGGGACGCCGACAGGACCTGCGTCACACCTGGACGGGTCAATTCCCGACCCGTCAGTGAGACCGATCAGGCGAGGGTGAGGAAGAGTTTCTCCATCTTCTTCACGTCGACGCCGCCGCTGTCTTCGGGGTTGGCCAGGCACTGCTGGATCCCGGAGGCGACGATGGCGAAGCCGGCCCGATCCAGCGCCTTGGACACCGCGGCCAGCTGGGTCACCACCGACTCGCAGTCACGGCCCTCCTCGAGCATCCGGAGCACGCCACCGAGCTGGCCCTGGGCGCGCTTGATGCGGTTGATGACATGGATCATCTCGTCGGGATCCAGCTGCATCACGCCTCCTTGCTGTCGGGCTGACGGGTCTCGGACCGACTGGCAACGGCGGCCAAGGCAGCGGTCAACCGCTGCTTGGCATCGGCCGCCACCTCACGGACGGCGGGCCCGCCTGCCAGCGACATCATGGCATCGGGGTCGATCGCCTCCACGACGACACCCTGCTCGGCGGCGCGGACGACCACGTTGCACGGCAACAGCGCCGCGATGGACGGATCTGCCTGCAGCGCCGCGTGGGCGAGCGGCGGGCGGCACGCACCCAGGATCACCTGGGGCGCCACCTCCACGCCGAGCTTGGCGCGCAGCGTCGCCTGGATGTCGATCTCGGTCAGCACCCCGAACCCCTGCTCGGCGAGGGCCTCGCGCACCTGCACGACCGCGTCGTCGTACGCCGCGTCGACGGTGGCTGTCAGTGTGTAGTCCATGGTCTCAGGCCTCCGGCGCGGTCTCACCCGACGAAGCGGAGGCCGCTCTGGCGGCGTCGATGTCGAGGTCGCGCACGGCTTGGATCAGCTCCGCGAGAGCTGGCGCGGGAAGCGCGCCCGGCTGGGCGAAGACCAGTGAGCCGTCCTTGAAGGCCATCAGTGTCGGAATCGAGCTGATGCCGGCCGCACCGGCGAGGCCGCGCTCGGCCTCGGTGTCGATCTTGCCGAACACGATGTCGGGATGCTCGTCGGACGCCTGCTCGAAGATCGGCGCGAACATCCGGCACGGCCCGCACCACGACGCCCACCAGTCGACGAGGACGATGTGGTTGTCCTTGACGGTGGACTCGAAGTCGGCTTGGCCGAGCGTGGTCGTGGCCATGGGTGAACCTTTCAGACGGCGGCGTGCGTGGGTGTCACTCGACCTAACGAGGATACCCCACCCCGTATTCCCGGCACCGTGCCCGGGGCGCCGTAGTGATCGGTCGCCCGGGCGACCGGGGAGGATGACCTCCCACGGGACGGCCAACCTTTCCGGGGTCGCACCTCGTCAGCAGGACATGAGCACAGCAGCGGAGGACCGTCGATGACACCGTCCCAGCGTGCGGCGTTCGCCGATTTCGCCACGGCCCGGGGCGCGGCGCTCCATCGAGCCGCCTACTTGATGGTGGGCGATGCACACCTGGCCGAGGACCTGGTTCAAGAGGCGTTGTCGAGGGTGTATGCCGCCTGGCCGCGAGTGCGTGAACCGGAGGCCTACGCGCGGCGCGCCATCACCACGACTGCGATCTCCTGGATGCGGCGCAAGGCCTGGGCCGAGCGGCCCGTGGACCTCGTCGCGGAGCCGGGCACTGCCGTCGACGGCTCAACGGAAGTTGCCAGTCGCCTCGACCTCTGGTCAGCGCTCGGCGCCCTCCCGCCCCGACAGCGCGCCGCCGTGGTGCTGCGCTACTTCGAGGACCTCACCGAGGCCCAGACCGCCCAGGCGATGGGCTGCTCGGTCGGCACGGTGAAGAGCCAGGTGTCGGCGGCCATCGCCAAGCTGCGCGACTCCCTCACCACAGACACCCCCTTGGCTATCGACTCCGTAGGAGAGTTCTCATGACTGATCTCAAGCAGCGTCTCCAGGTCGAGGTGGACCAACTGCCTCTCCTGGTGGTGGACCTCGACGCAATCACTGCCTCGGGCGGCAGCATCGTCCGTCGTCGTCGGGCGGCCTGGGTGGCTGGAGGCACCGCCGCGGTCCTCGCGGTCGCGGGCCTCGGGTACGGCCTTGCAGCCCTCCCCGGTCACTCCGCTCGGACATCCGCTGTGGCCAGCGCGGGGCTGCCCACCGGTCCGTCCTGGGCCGTCGGCAGCACCATCCATCTCGGGGACACCTCCGTCGATGTCGGGCGTCGGGTCCAAGCGATGGTGCTCACCGAGCGTGGTGCCGCGTTCACCGACGACACCGACGATGTCTTCGCAGTGGTGGACGGCACCGTGAAGCGCCTCGGAGCTGCCTTCGTCGCCGACGGCGACAACGGTGACCTGCTCCTCGCCGCCGACAGCCAGGGCACCCGCGTGGCATGGATCAGCACGGACGGCGACGGCTTCTCGCTGGCGACGTACGACGTCGCCAAGGACTCGGTGACTACCCACGCCCTCGACCGCCCGGGATCTGCTCCGCAGGTCCGCGCTGTCGATCGTTCAGGGGTCTACCTCTTCGACGGTCGCGGGGTGGTCCGCATCGACGGCGACGACGAGCAGGTCATGGCCGCCACCACCAACCACGAACTGCTCCAGGACGTCTCAAGTGGAGTGTTCCTGCGTCAGGAGAGCACGGGCGAGACGATCGGGATGGTGGCGGCGAGCGATCTGGCGGCGCGAGGTCACCGCTTCCGCAGCGCCAGCACCGGCACGCTGTCGCCGGACGGCGAGCACGCGATCAGCGACACCGCCGACCAGGCCCTGCTGATGGACACCGCCACTGGCCGGCAACGCGATCTGTCCCTGCCGGGCTTTGGCTTCCTAGCGCCCTACGGCTGGATCGACAACGACACCATTGCTGCCATCGGCATCGAGTCCGAGGACGCCACCGAGGTCAGCATCGCCACCTGTGCGGTCACGACTGCACAGTGCCAGGTCAGCGTCGCCAACACCGGCACCGCGGATCCACTGGACCTCGCATTTCCGACCGGTGACGACCTCTACCGCGAAGTCGACTGAGCGGCACTCCGCAGGATCAGGAAGAGCGCTCGTCTCTCCGGAAAGGATGACGTCCACCGGGGTTGGTGCCGTGCGAGCGGTCGGCAGCGGCCTCGCTAGAGTGGGGCCGCACCCTACGGCGAGGAGGCGGCATGCGGGCGCTGGTCAAGACGGCCCCGGGGCCGGGGTTGGAGCTGCTCGACGTCGTGGAGCCGGAGTGCGGCCCGGACGAGGTGAAGATCCGGGTGCTCCGCGCCGGCCTGTGCGGCACCGACCTGCACCTGTTCGAGTGGGACGAGTGGGCGGCGGCCACGGTGCGCACGCCGATGACGATCGGACACGAGTTCTACGGCGAGGTGGCCGAGGTCGGCGAGGACGTCACCACCATCGAGGTCGGCCAGCGCGTCTCTGGTGAGGGTCACATCGTCTGCGGGATGTGCCGCAACTGCCGCGCCGGGAGACGCCACCTGTGCATCAACACTGTCGGCATCGGGGTGAACCGGGACGGTGCGTTCGCCGACTACGTCGTCATTCCCGCCACCAACGTGTGGGTCCAGCCGGCCGACCTCGACCCGGACCTGGGGGCCCTGTTCGACCCGTTCGGCAATGCCACGCACACCGCGTTGTCTTTCCCGATCGCGGGCGAGGACGTGGTCATCACCGGCGCTGGGCCGATCGGGGTGATGGCGACCGCCATCACCCGGCACGTCGGCGCTCGGTTCATCGTGGTGACCGACATCAGCGAGGTCCGGCTGGAGTTGGCCAGAGCCGCCGGCGCCGACCTGGCGATCAATGCCGCGACCACCTCGCTCGGCGACGCCATGGCCACACTCGGCATGAAGGAAGGCTTCGACATCGGTCTGGAGATGTCCGGCGCGCCCGCCGCCGTGGCCGACATGCTGGCCACGATGAACCATGGCGGCCGGGTTGCGATGTTGGGGCTGCCGCACGCCGACTACGTCATCGACTGGGGTCGGGTGATCACCCACATGCTCACCATCAAGGGGATCTACGGCCGGGAGATGTACGACACCTGGTATGCCATGAGCGCCATGCTGCAGACCTCCGCCCCCTTGCGCGACGCCCTCCGCTCGGTGATCACCCACCGCTTCCCCGCGGAGCGCTGGCCGGAGGCCTTCGAGGCGATCCGCTCCGGTCGGTGCGGCAAAGTGATCATGGACTGGAGCTGACGAGAAGGAGAGAAGCATGTACGCCGCCGTCCGCGACCAGTTGCGCGCGACCCTCGACGAGATCGAGGCCACCGGACTCACCAAGCACGAGCGGGAGCTGACCTCACCCCAGGCGGCGCACGTGACGACGTCGACCGGTGAGGCGCTGAACTTCTGCGCCAACAACTACCTCGGCCTGGCCGGCCATCCCGACGTCGTCGCCGCCGCGTCAGATGCCCTCCGGAACTGGGGCTTCGGGATGGCCAGCGTGCGGTTCATCTGCGGCACCCAGGAGCTGCACAAGCGACTCGAGGCGGCACTCACCGCCTTCCTCGGCACCCAGGACACCGTCTTGTTCGCGTCCTGCTTCGACGCCAACGGCGGCGTGTTCGAGGTGCTCTTCGGCGAGCAGGACGCGGTCATCTCCGACGAGCTCAACCACGCGTCCCTGATCGACGGCATCCGACTGTGCAAGGCGAGCCGCTACCGCTACCGCAACGCCGACCTGGCCGACCTGGAAGCGCAGCTCCAGGCGGCCTCGGGCGCACGCCGGCGCTGCATCGTCACCGACGGCGTCTTCTCCATGGACGGCTACCTCGCGCCCTTGCCGGGGATCTGCGAGCTCGCCGAGAGGTACGACGCCCTGGTGCTGGTCGACGACTCCCACGCCGTCGGCTTCGTCGGCGACGGTGGCCGCGGCACCCCCGAACACTTCGGGGTCGCCTCCCGCGTAGACATCCTCACCGGCACCCTCGGCAAGGCGCTCGGCGGCGCGTCCGGCGGCTACGTGAGCGGGCCGCGCGAGGTCATCGAGCTGCTCCGGCAGCGCGCCCGCCCGTATCTGTTCTCCAACGCGGTAGCTCCGAGTGTGGCCGCCGGATCCCTGCGGGCCCTCGAGCTGGTCTCCTCCTCCGACGAGGCGCGCGAGACGCTGCGGCGCAACACCACCCTCTTCCGGTCGCTGATGACCGACGCCGGCTTCGAGATCCTGCCTGGTGAGCACCCCATCACGCCGGTGATGTTCCGTGGCGAGGACGGCGCCCGCCGCGCCGCCGAAGTGGCCGATCGGATGCTTGCCGAAGGCATCTACGTCATCGCGTTCTCGTTCCCCGTCGTGCCGCGTGGCCAGGCCAGGATCCGGGTGCAGCTCTCCGCCGCTCACACCGAGGACGACGTACGCCGTTGCGTCGCCGCCTTCGTCGCCGCGACCTCCTGACCCTGGGAGACGGCGGCCACGCCCGACCGCACGGGTCCAACCGCACAGCGTCGTCATAGCCGGCGCCGAGGCACGGCCTAGGGATCCGGACCACGCTGAGGTCGTGACCGATCAACAACAAGCACCCGACCCGGGCTCGCCCGAGCCCACCGACTCCACCGGCACCGACCGTCGCGGCGAGAGCGCCACGGCGACCGCAGACGCCCGACCCGGCTCCCGTCTCTCCGGGTTGCGCGGCGTGAGGCTGGGACTGGTCGCAGCGACGGCCGGCCTGTTGATGGGCGGCGTGGGCGGGTTCGCGGTCGGTCAAGTCACTGCCGGGGAAGCGCGCGACGAAATGTCCCCCTCGCACAGCTTCCCCGGCAGTGGCGCCAACGACGGGAGCGAACTCCCTGGAGCGCCAGCCGGTCAGCAGGACGGGGCGTCCGACGGAGCAGCGCCGGGCCAGGGACAACCCCCGACCGGTGGGCAAGGCGAGCAGGGCGACGGCGACCAGGACGGCGGCGGGGGCAGCAGCGACTCCTCCACCTCGGCCACCTGACAGCCTCCGTCAGGGCCCGCGAATCAGGGCCCGCGAGTCAGGGCCCGGCGATCCGGTAGCGGACGAAGGCGGGCGCGGCTAGCGCGGCGGCGACCATCAGGACCACCACGAGCACACCGCCGCCGGCTGCGGCCGCCGCCGTGCCGACCAAGGCCGCCGCGCTGCCGTGCACGACATCGGCGATCCGCGGGCCGCCCGCGACCACGACGATGAAGACGCCCTGGAGGCGGCCACGCACCTCGTCCGAGGCGGCGCCCTGCAGCATGCTCATCCGGAACGCGGCGGAGGCCATGTCAGCGGCCCCACCCACGACCAACATCACGACAGCGACCGCGAGCAGGGCGCCACCGGTGCCACCCGCCAGGCCCGCGGCGACGCCGAAGCCGACCATGGCGGCGCCCCAGACCACGATGGCGACGATCACCGCGAAGCCCTGCCGCTCCACCCGCGAGACCCATCCGGAGAAGATGCCGCCCAGCACCGCGCCGGCGGGGATGGCGGCAAACAGCAAGGCGAAGGCGAGCCCGCCTTCGTTCGGCCCACCGAAGCTGAGGTGCGCCATCTCCGGGAAGAGCGCCCTCGGCATCCCGAAGACCATCGCGATGATGTCGACCACGAAGGACATCAGCAGGACCGGATGGTGGCGCAGATAGCCCAGCCCGTCGACGATCGAGCGCAGGCCCGGTGTCTTCGTCGCTCCTTCGATCGGCAGGGCGGGCAGGGCGATCACCGACGCCAAGGTCGCGAACAGGGACAGGCTGTCGAGCAGGTAGAGCCAGCTGAAGCCAAGGATCGGGATCAACACACCACCGACCAGCGGTCCCGCGATCGCACCCGCCTGGGTCACGGTCATGCTCAAGGAGTTGGCCGCCGGCAGGAGTTCGTCCTCCATCAGCCGGGGCAGGATCGCGCTGCGGGTGGGCCAGTTGACGGCGAAGAAGGCCTGCTGCACGGCGAAGACGACCAGCAGCAGCCAGACGTCTCCGTTGCCCAGCAGCGCCTGCAACCAGAACACCGCGCTGGTCACGATCAGCCCGATGGTGGTGATGATCAGGATGGTCCGGCGGTCCATCGCGTCCGCCAGCGCACCGCCCCAGAGCCCGAAGACGACCAGCGGGACCAGCCCGAAGACGCCGGTCAGGCCGACGTACGCCGACGAGCCGGTGATCGCATAGATCTGCGCCGGCACCGCCACCACGGTGAGCTGGGCGCCGATCACGGTGACGATGCTGGCCAGCCACAGCCGACGAAAGGCAGGTACGGCGAGGGGGCGGGTGTCTGCCAACACCCCACGCAGACCCATCTGGTCCCTCCCGCCGTGTGTCTCACCAAGCCGGGCGACCTCGCCGACCGGGACACCGAGGTGCCCGAGCGATGCTCTCACCTCCGGCGGCCCGGTGCGCGATCGGACCACCGGAGGCGAGATTCACGACCTGGGTCGCGCACCCACTCCGACCACCGAGATTCCGCCGAGGACGGTCATGGTGAGCAGAACTGGGCTCGCCCAGTCGTCGGCGAACAGGAACACGGCGACGGTCAGCAGCACCGCAAGCACTGACAGCGCGAGCACTCGGCCGCCGACGCCGAGCTCGTTGCGTCGCACCTGGGTCAGTCCGATCACCATGGCCGGCAAGAAGGTCGCCGCGAGACCGAAGAACGCCGCCAGGCCGGAGGCGTTGTAGATCGGCCCCGAGTCGATCTCGAAGACCTTGAGCAACGGGTAGATGATCCCGTTGCCCGCGATCATCGCGACGAGTCCGGCCATCAAGATCGTGCGGCAGACCCGGAGCGTGCGGCCGAACCGCTGAACCGCGAGGAACAACGGACGCTCGCGACGGAGCACCACGATGAGCATGGCGCAGGCCAGACAGAGGCCCCCGGTGAGCAGGACGTGGACCCAGAGCGGAGCGGACAGAGCATCGTCGGTGATGAAGGTGCGCTCGCCAGTGACGCCGGTGATGATCCAGTCCACCGCGAGGGCGGTCAGAAGCGGTACGACGACAACGAGGGCCGCGACGTGGTGGTTGGCCAGGAGGGCCCGAGTCTCGGACACGGCCCGATCATCGGCAGGGGTTGAAGCGGTGGTCATGGTGTGCCTCTCGTGGTTGATTCAGGAGTTCCACCGTGGTCCGCGCACCGCCGCCGACACGTCGGCCGATCGAGCCTCATCCGGCGCCCGAGGGCGGAGATCGGCCCATCCTTGAGGAGGAGGCCTGCCGAGCCTCAGGACAGCAGGCCGGCCCGGTGAGCGGCCACCGCGGCCTGCAGCCGGTCTCGCACGCCCAGTTTGGTGAGGATGTGCGCCACGTGCGTCTTGACCGTGGTCTCCGCCAGGTAGAGCTCGCGGCTGATCTCGGCGTTGGAGCGGCCCGCGGCGAGCGAACGGAGCACGTCCAGTTCGCGATCGGTGAGGTCGGCAAGCCCGGGCACCGGCTCCTGCGGCGCCCCGAGCAGCGGTCGCACGACGCGCTCCAGCACGTGCGACGCGATCGTCGACTGCCCTTGCGCGCAGGCAGAGACGGCGCGCAGGAGGTCGGCGGGCGGGGTGGTCTTGAGCAGATAGCCGCTGGCCCCGGCCCGAAGCGCCTCGACGACATACTCATCCAGGTCGAACATGGTCAGCACCAGCACGCGTGTGTCCGGGAGGGCCGCAGTGATCTCCCGGGTGGCCGAGATGCCGTCGCCCCCGGCCATCTCGACGTCCATCAAGACGACGTCGGGCCGCAGCCGCTGCGCGAGCCGGACGGCCTCCGGTCCGTCGGTGGCCTGGCCGATGACCTCGATCTGGTCGTCGCTGGTCAACACGGTGACCAGGCCTTGGCGGAGCACCTCGTGGTCGTCCACGACCAGGACCCGGACCTTCACGCGCGGGCCACCGTACGGTGCGGCAGCTGGACAACGAGGCGATGTCCACCGCGCGCACCCGGACCGGTGGACAGCGAGCCGCCGGCCAACCCGACCCGCTCTCTCAGACCGACCAGCCCGAAGCCTGGCTCGGCCGTCGGCGACGGACCGGGCCCATCGTCCTCGATCTCGACCTCGACCAGGTCGGATCGCTGGACCACCTGGACTCGGACGGTGGCGCCTCGCGCATGGCGGAGCACGTTGGTGAGGGCCTCCTGCACCACCCGATGCGCGACCGGCCCGGCCGAGCCGGTCAGGACCGTGGGTCCGTCGTACTGCAGTCGGAGCCCGGCTGCCCGGGCTCGAGCGACCAGCGAACCCAGGTCCGCGACTTCTGGTGGCGTCGCGGCGGACGCCACCTCGGACAACTCCTCGATCGCCGCCCCCACGCTGGCGTCGAGGGCATCGAGCGCGGCCAGGGCCGTGGCCGGGTGTTGCCGCCACGAGACCGTGGCCGCGGACGCCTGGACTGCGACGACCGCAACGGCATGAGAGACCACGTCGTGCAGCTCACGAGCCAGGGACAGTCGCTCAAGACGGCCGGCCGCCTCCCGGGCTTGGGCCAGGCGCTCCTCTCGTTCCTCGACCAGCGCGACGGTGGCGTGCTCGCGGCCCCGCGTCACCCGACGCACGGTCGCGGCCACCACCGTCACCAGCAGCAGCACGGCGGTGGCACCGGCGTTGTCGCGGTTCAGCACCCAGGTCGAGACGCACATGGAGGCAACCAGGAAGGTGCCCGCGGCGGCCAGCCGATCGACACCCTTCGTCCGCTGTACCAGCGTCCACAGCACGGCCCCCATGGTCACCAACATCCAGAATCCGCCGGAGACCATATGACCCATCGACAGTGCGAGCAGGTGCACGATCCCGATCAGCACTGCTGCGGCGGCCGGTGACGTCCGGGCCAGCAGGACAGGCACCGCCGCGGCCACGGTCAAGATCACGGTCGTCCAGTCCACCGCACCCAGCTCCATCGACGTGTATAACGTCGCCTCTGCACCAGCAAGGGCCCCGGCCACCACAGCGAGTGCCAGGTCTCCTCGCCGCAGCGTGGGCGCGAGATCCGCCGCCTCTTCATCCGCTGGAGGCGGCTCGGGCGGACGAAGCAGACCGATCTGGCGCCGAAGCTCGCTGGTGGCGCGGCGGGACTCCAGGTGGATGCCGTCGAGCGGGGCCGTCGGGTCGCCGCCGTCGACGATCGCCTGACGCGCCGCGGCGGACTCATGTCGTACGACGTCAAGGCCGGCCCGCAGACCCACCGAGATCTCGGTGGAGAGCCGCTCTCGCTCCGCCTGGACCGCGGCATAGGCCACCCGCTCCGGATCGACGCCGACGAGGAGTGCAGCCTGCCGGCGGACCTCGCGGAGCCGCCGCCATGCCACCACCTGGCCATGGACGACCCACGCGAGGACCGAGAGCAAGACGCTGAAGAACAGCACTTCGGGCCAGCCCACCGCGTCAGCATAGGAGCGCCGGAAACGCTGCGTCATCGTCCTTTCGACGGAGCAGCTCCCACCAGAGGAGCACCACGAGTCGCCGCAGCCCGTGCACTCCCCTCGACGCGGTCGAGCTCGATGTCGCTAGTGGCTGACGGTCCGCTGATCCACGTCTGTCAACGCGTGCTCAGGAGAGCCGCACCCGCGTGCCGGCGGTGCCGCGCACGATGTCGGCGATGTCGGCCAGCGAGCCGATCACGGCCTCCTTGCCCGAGGCCCGGGCGAACCGGCAGGCTGCCTCCACCTTGGGGCCCATCGAGCCGACGGGTAGGTCGAGGCCCTCGAGCTCGTCGGGCGTGACCACACCGAGCCGGCGCTGCTGCGGCGTCCCGAAGTCGACGTACACCCCGTCCACGTCGGTAGCGATGACCAACAGGTCGGCGTCCAGCTCTCGGGCGAGCAGGGCAGAGGCGAGGTCCTTGTCGATGACCGCCTCGACCCCGTGCAGCTTGCCGTGCTCGTCGAACATGGTGGGGATGCCGCCACCGCCGGCGCAGATCACGATCGCGCCGCTCTCCAGGAGGGTGCGGATCGGGCGGATCTCGAAGATGCGGCGCGGGCGAGGGCTGGCGACGACCCGGCGGAACCGATCCCCGTCGGCCGCGATCGTCCAGCCCCCCTCGGCTGCGAGCACTTCGGCGGTCTCCCGGTCGTAGGTCGGCCCGATCGGCTTGGTCGGGGTGGCGAAGGCCGGGTCGTCCCGGTCCACCTCGATCATGGTGAGCAGGGTGGCCAGCGGCTGTTCCGGCGGCAAGATGTTGCCGAGCTCCTGCTCGATGACATAGCCGATCATCGCCTCGGTCTGCGCGCCCAGGACATCGAGCGGGTAGGCCTTCACCTCGGTGTAGGCCGCCGCCTGCAACGCGAGCAGGCCGACCTGGGGCCCGTTGCCGTGCGCGATGACCAGCTCGTTGTCGGGCGCCACCTCGGCGATCCGCTCGGAGGCGAGGCGGACGTTGGCACGCTGGTTCTCCGCCGTCATCGGTTCGCCCCGACGCAGCAGCGCGTTGCCACCGAGGGCGATCACGATCCGCATCCAGCCTCCTCAGCCCAGCGCGGCCACGAGGACCGCCTTGATGGTGTGCATCCGGTTCTCGGCCTGCTCGAAGGCGAGGTTGGCCGGCGACTCGAAGACATCCTCGGTGACCTCGATGCCGTTGGCCAGCGCCGGGTAGGCCTCGGCGATCTGCGCGCCGACGACGGTCTCGGCGTTGTGGAAGGCGGGCAGGCAGTGCATGAACTTCACCCGCGGGTTGCCGGCGGCCGCCATCAGTGCCGGGTTGACCTGGAAGGGCAGCAACAGGTCGATCCGCTCACCCCAGGACTCGACCGGCTCGCCCATCGACACCCAGACGTCGGTGTGGATGAAGTCGACGCCGGCCACCGCGACCTGGGGGTCGTCGGTGACGGTGATCCGGGCCCCCGACTCGGCGGCGAACTCCTGACACTGCTCCACCAGCTCGTCGAGTGGCCACAACTCACGCGGCGCACCGATCCGCACGTCCATGCCCAGCTTCGCGCCCACCAGCAGCAGTGAGTTGGCCATGTTGTTGCGGCCGTCGCCCACGTAGGCGTAGGAGATCTCGTGGACCGGCTTGGTCGAGTGCTCGGTCATGGTGAGCACGTCGGCGAGCATCTGGGTGGGGTGGAACTCGTTGGTCAGGCCGTTGAAGACCGGCACGCCGGAGTACTCCGCGAGGATCTCGACGTTCTCCTGGCCGGAGCCGCGATACTCGATCGCGTCGTACATCCGACCCAGCACCCGCGCGGTGTCCTTCATCGACTCCTTGTGCCCGATCTGCGAGGACGTCGGGTCGATGTAGGTGACGTGGGCACCTTCGTCGAAGGCCGCGACCTCGAACGCGCACCGGGTGCGGGTGGAGGTCTTCTCGAAGATCAGCGCGATGTTCTTGCCGGCCAGGCTGCGCCGTTGCACACCGGAGTACTTCGCGCGTTTGAGGTCGCGGGAGAGGTCCAGCAGATAGTGCAGGTCGCGCTCGGAGTGGTGCCGCAGGCTGAGCAGGCTCCGGTTGCGGAGGTTGAATGACATCGGATGCGCCTTTCGATGCGGCCGGCCGGAGGCCAGGGTGACGGGGTACGGCGGGCCCGGGTCGGCTGCTCCGGCCGGCCCGGGCTGGAGGTGGAAGGTCAGGTGTAGAGCGGGTCACGCAGGATCGGGCAGGTCATGCATCGACCGCCGCCGCGGCCACGGCCCAGCTCGCTGGCCGTGATCGTGACCACCTCGACGCCGGCCTTGCGCAGCGCGGTGTTGGTCAGCGTGTTGCGGTCGTAGCCGATCACCACACCGGGCTCCAGCGCCACCACGTTGTTGCCGTCGTCCCACTGTTCGCGCTGGATGCCGTAGAGATCACCGGCAGTGGTGACCACCCGGAAGTCGACACCCAGCGCCTCGCCGACGGTGTCGATCAGACCCCGCGGCTCGCGCCTGATGTCCAGCCCGGACGGGCCGTCGCCGGGGCGCAGGCTGAAGCACGAGATGCCGTCCACCACGGGGGCGAACGAGGTGACCAGGTCGTGGTCGGCGAAGGTGAACACCGTGTCGAGGTGCATCGCCGCCCGCATCCGGGGCAGGCTCGCCACGATGACCCGCTCCGCGGCGCCCGCGGCGAACAGGTTGCCCGCCACCTGCGAGATGGCCTGATGCGAGGTCCGCTCGCCCATCCCGACCAGCACCACGCCGCGACCCAGCGGCATCACGTCGCCACCTTCGAGGAACGCGAAGCCGCTGTCCTCGGGCGGGCCGTCCAGGTCGCCCAGCCAGACGTCGAACTTGTCGTCGGCGAAGGCCGGATGGAAGCGGTAGACGGCGGTCGTCAACAGCGTCTCGTCCCGCCGCGCTGGATAGTGCATGGGATTGAGTGTCACCCCGGAGAAGATCCACGAGGTGTTGTCCCGCATGAACTGGGTGTTGGGCAGCGGCCGGATCACGAACCCGAGGGGGTCGACCTCGCGCAGGGTGCTCAAGAAACCACCACCGAGGTCCTCGGGCAGGTCCTGATAGGCGACTCCGCCGATGAGGAACTCCGCGAGCCGCTCCGCAGCCAGCTCGTCGAGCCAGGCCCGGACGTCGGGTCGCAGGCCGGGGCCGACCCGGCGGTCGGTGATCTTGTGGTCCAGCAGCCACCCTCGCGCCTCGGGCTCCGCAACCACCTCGGCGAGCAGGTCGTGGAGCTCGAGCACCTCGATGTCGCGTTCGGCCATCTTCGCGACGAAGTCGAAGTGGTCGCGCCGGGCCTGCTGCACCCAGATGACGTCGTCGAAGAGCAGCTCGTCGCAGTTCTCCGGAGTCAGTCTCTGGTGAGCCAGGCCCGGCGCGCACACCAGGACGCGGCGCAGCTTGCCGGCCTCGGACCAGACGCCCACCCGGGCATCTGTTCGGACGTCGATGTCGTTCATCGTCCCTCTCTCCTCTTCCGGCACGCGGTCATCGTGTCATCCCACCTGGGTCGTCACACCTGGGTCACAACACCTGGAGCCAGCCCTGCGCGATGCCCAGGACGGCGACCACGGAAGTCACCGTCACCACGGCGGCGAGGACCCACTCACGTGAGGTGAACAGCTGCTGCCGACTCTCCTTGCGCGCCCACAGGTAGAACGCCGTGCCGACGAGGTAGAAGAGTGCGGCAACGAGAACGTACTGCCACCCTCCCGCGTAGACCAACCACACGGCGTACACCAGCGCGATGGCGCCGACCACCAGGTCCTTGCCGCGCGGTCCACCGCCGAGGTAGGTCTCGCCCCGCGCCGCCAGCAGCAGTTGGTAGGCCGCCGACCAGAGGTAGGGCAGCAAGATCAGCGAGGTGGCCAGGTAGATCAGGTTGGTGTAGGTGCTCTCGTTGAAGAGCGTCCACACCAGCAGCACCTGCACGCACCCGTTGGTCAGCCACAGCGCGACGGAAGGTGCGCCGTGGGAGTTCTCGCGGCCGAGGGCCTTCGGCATCACGTGCTCCTGGGCCGGCAGGCGCAGGATCTCCACGCACAACATCACCCAGGCGAGCAGGGCACCGAGCAGCGAGACCACCAGCCCGATGGAGATGAACGCGCCACCCCACGTGCCGACCTGGTCCTCCATCAATCCGGCCATGGACGGGTCGTCGAGACCGGCGATCTTGGCCTGGGCCATCAATCCGTAGGACAACAGGTTGACCAGCACCAGCAGACCGAGCACGCCTACGAAGCCGATCACCGTCGCGCGGCCGACGTCCTTGCGGCTGCCGGCGCGCTGGGAGTAGACCGCGGCACCTTCGATGCCGATGAAGGCCCACACCGTCACCAGCATCATGTTCTTGACCTGGTCGAGCGTGCCGCCCAGGGAGCTACCGTCGACGGTGAGGTGCTGACCCCAGAAGTCGGCGCTGAACAGCCCGGCCTTGAATCCCACCGCCGCAATCGCGACGAAGGTGAGGATCGGCACGATCTTCGCAATGGTCACGACGGTGTTGACGAACGCAGCGGTGTGTACGCCGCGCAGCGCCAACGCGTGGATGACCCAGAGCAGGATCGACGCCCCGATGATGGCCGGCAGCGTCGTACCTCCCACGAACGGGTCGAAGAAGTAGCCGAGCGTGGCGAACAGCAGCACCAGATAGGCCACGTTGCCCACCCACGCCGACACCCAGTAGCCCCAGGCCGCCGTGAAGCCGACATAGTTGCCGAACCCGGCGCGGGCGTAGCCGTAGACACCGCCGTCGACGTCGGGCTTGCGCTCAGCGAGGGTCTGGAAGACGAAGGCCAGGGTCAACATGCCGACACCGGTGATGGCCCAGCCGATCAACAGCGGACCCGGTGCGGCGCTCGCGGCCATCTGGGATGGCAGCGCGAAGATGCCGCTACCGATCATGGACCCGACCACCAGAGCGGTCAGGGCACTCAGCGTCAGGCCGACTTTGACTCCCGGAGATCTGCCCTCACCGTGCCCGGCCGACTCGACTCGGGTCTGCACCTGGTGACTCATGATGCGCCTCCTTCGTGCCGCCGGATGCACCGCACCCGACACTTCGACGCTAGTGACTCGGCTGCTGTCCAAGACAGCGAATGCAACCGAGGTCACGGTGACTCGTGCGTCACACCGGCGAGGCTTCCCTAGGGGTCCTCGTCGCCCCGGCTGGGGGCGAGCGTCTCGGCCTCCTCGGCCGGGCCGTTCTCGGCAGCCGGAGTGGCGCCGTACGACGCCAGGCGGGCCTGCTTGACCCCGGCCGAGATCGAGTGCCAGAGCCGGTGCTCGCCGAGCTCGTCGAGCAAGCCGGAGCGGCCCAGCACCACGGAGTGCATCCCCGGTCGGTGGCGGGCCCGGTTGTGGCGCCCCGGGCCGGGAACGGTCACCCGGTGCGGCTGAGCCAGTTGCGGCTACTGGTGCGTACGACACGGCAGGTGAGTCGTACACACCAGTAGCCGATCAACCAGTCGGCGGTTTGAGGACGGCGAACGGGTCGGTGACCGTGAGTGACCGCTCGCGGAAGCGGAACAGGGCGGCCGGTCGGCCGCCCGCGTTCCCTGATGGCGCGCGCGCACCGGTCGGCTCGATCATGTCCCGCCTGGTCATCACCCGATGCAGGTTGGTGGGGTCGACAGGGTGGTCGAGGGCGGCGGCGATGATGCCGCGCAGCCGGGCGATGGTGAACTCCGGCGGCGCCAGCGCGAAGCCGATGTTGGTGTAGGACAGCTTCGCGCGCAGCCGCTCCACTGCGGCCTCGATGAAGTAGTGGTGGTCGAACGCGGTCTCGGGCAGCGCCGCCACGTCGAACCATCTGGTGTCCTCGGGGAGGTCGGGCTCGCTGCCGGTGGGCACCAGAGCGAGGTAGCCGGTGGCGAGCACGCGGCCACGCGGGTCCCGATCGACGCGGCTGTGCGTGGCGACCTGCTCGAGCCAGGCGATCTCGCGCACGTCGACCTTCTCCGCGAGGTGCTGGCCAAGGGCGTCGCGCAACCTCAGATCGGCGGGCACGCCACCGCCGGGCAGCGACCAGGCGCCGGCTGCCGGCGGCAATCGCCGCTGCCACAACAACACCTGCAGCCGATCGTCGCGGACAGAGAGCACCACCGAGAGGACCTCATGGGGGTACGCCGGAAAGGGCGGGCCGCCGGACTCCATCCCGGCCCCCGTCTCGGCGGGAAGCTCCCGTTCACGCTCTGGCACGCGGTCATGCTAACCTGCTCTCGAGCAGTTTTCGACTGATAGACGCAAACCTGGAGGCGGCGATGACGATCACCCCCGAGCGCACCTGGCAGGACGAGGTGCGCCACCTCGCCGAGGAGCGAGACGCGGTCGTGCTCGCGCACAACTACATGCGCCCCGAGATCCAAGACGTCGCCCACCATGTGGGCGACTCGCTGGCCCTCTCCCGGATCGCCGCCGCGACCGACGCCTCGACCATCGTGTTCTGCGGAGTGCACTTCATGGCCGAGACCGCGAAGCTGCTCTCCCCAGAGAAGACGGTGCTGGCGCCGACGCGGGAGGCCGGCTGCTCGCTGGCCGACAGCATCGACGCCGCGGCACTGCGGGCCTGGAAGGCAGAGCATCCCGGCGCCGTCGTGGTCGCCTACGTCAACACCACTGCGGAGGTGAAGGCGGAGACGGACATCTGCTGCACCTCCTCCAACGCGGTCGAGGTGGTCGCCTCGATCCCCGAGGACACCCCGGTGCTGTTCCTCCCCGACCAGTTCCTCGGCGCGCACGTGCGTCGGATGACGGGTCGCACCAACATGCATGTCTGGATGGGCGAGTGCCACGTCCATGCCGGCATCAGTCCGGCTGACGTGCGCAGCCAGGTGGCCGCCCATCCCGACGCCGAGCTGCTGGTGCATCCCGAGTGTGGCTGCGCCACGTCCGCGCTATGGCTCACCGGCGAAGGGGAGCTGCCCGCCTCGCGCACCCAGATCCTGTCCACCGGCGGCATGGTCGACGCCGCCCGGTCGATGCAGGCGAGCACCGCCCTGGTCGCCACCGAGATCGGGATGCTGCATCAGCTGCGCCAGGTCAACAAGCACACCACGTTCTTGCCGATGAACCCGCAGGCCTCCTGCCGCTACATGAAGATGACCACGCCCGAGCTCCTCCTGCGCGCGCTGCGAGAGGGCCGCGACGAGGTCACCGTCGATCCCGTCATCGCCGAGCGGGCTCGACGTGCGGTCGAGCGGATGATCGCCGTCGGCAACCCCGGCGGTAGCGAGTGAACGCGGCGAGCCGGCCGACGACGGAGCGGGAGACCGACGTCCTCGTCCTCGGCGCCGGCGTCGCGGGCCTCACCGTTGCCCGAGCGGTAGCAGGCGCACGTCGGGTGCTGTTGGTCGAGGCAGGACCCGGATCGACCGCGACCGCCCAGGGTGGGATCGCGGCCGCGATCGACGCCGAGGACGACCCGCGCCAACACGCGGCCGACACCTCGGTGGCCGGAGCGGGCGTCTGCGACGAGGACGCGGTGACCGCGTTGACCGAGGACGGTCCGGTCGCGATCGCCGGGCTGGTGCGGGCCGGCGCGCAGTTCGACCGCGGGCCCGACGGTCGGCTCGCGCTCGGCCTCGAAGGTGGCCACCACCGTCGACGGATCGTCCATGCCGGTGGCGACGCCACCGGAGCCGAGGTGCATCGGGCGCTCTCCGGCTCGCTGACCGGGGTGGAGCGGCTGCGCGGCAGCGCGGTGACCCTGACGCTCGGGATCGGGGCTCTCGGCATCGGAACCCACGGCCGGCAGGTCACCGGCGCCGTGGTGCGCACCCCCGAGGGCGACGTCGTGGTGCGCGCTCGAGCCACAGTGCTGGCCACCGGGGGACTCGGCCACGTGTATGCACGCACCACCAATCCCGTCGGGGTCGACGGCTCCGGGTTGGCGCTGGCTCTGGCCGCCGGCGCCAACCTGGTGGACATGGAGTTCGTCCAGTTCCACCCGACCGCCCTGGCCACCGGCGCCGCCTCCGGGCAGCTTCCGTTGGTGTCAGAAGCGGTGCGCGGAGAAGGCGCCGTGCTCCTCGACGCCGACGGTCGCCGGTTCATGCTCGGCCGACACCCGCTCGCCGACCTGGCGCCGCGCGACATCGTGGCCCGCGAGATCACCAAGGTCGCAGCGGAGACTGGCTCCGCCCACGTCTGGTTGGATGCTCGGCCGATCGGCCGGGCTCTCCCCGCCCGATTCCCCACCTTCGTCGCGAGCTGCGCCACGCTCGGCCTGGACCCGGCCGACGACCTGGTGCCGGTGGCTCCGGCCGAGCACTACCTGTGCGGTGGCGTGGCGACCGACCGCTGGGGAGCCACGAACGTGCCCGGCCTGTACGCCGTCGGCGAGGTCGCCGCCACCGGCATCCACGGTGCCAACCGGCTCGCGTCGAACAGCCTGCTCGAGGGCCTCGTCTTCGGACGGCGACTCGCCGACCGGCTGGTGTTGGAGCTGCCGGACCGAGCCCCCCACGAGCTGACGGTGGGCATCCCCCAACGCGACCCCTCTGCCGCGGCCCTGGTGCCCGGCCTGCTCGCCGAGCATGCCGGCGTGGTGCGGGATGCGGTCGGGCTCGACCTGGCCACCGCCGCGCTGGCCGCCCTGCCCGTGGACGACCCGCTCGCCCAGGTCGGCCGAGCGGTGCTCGCCGCCGCGACCGCTCGCACCGAGAGTCGCGGAGCACACTTCCGCACCGACCACCCCGCCACCGACCCCGGTTGGGTCCGACGGGTGCCGGTCCGGCTCGACGAGGACGGCCTCCCCCGCGCCGATCTCACCCGCGCCGAGGAGTGTGCCGCGTGACGACATTGTCCACTCCGACGAACGCCTCCGATGCTGGCGGCTCCCTTCCCTCGGCGGCCTCGAGCGGCGGCGCCACGGCCACGGATCTGCTCCGCACTGCAGGACTCGACGCCGGCGAAGTGCAGGCCCTGGTCCGGGCCACGCTCGCGGAGGATCTCGGCGAGCGGGGCGACCTGACCTCGGCCGCAACCGTCCCCGACGACGCCACGCTGTCGGTCCGGTGGGTGGCGCGCCAGGCCGGGGTCGTGGCGGGACTCCCGGTGCTCGCCTTGATCGTCGAGGAGCACCTCGGCCTGCCCGTCGTCGTACACACCTATGACGGTGATCTGGTGGACCGCCGCACCGTGCTCGCCTCCTTGCACGGACCAGCTCGAGGGATCTTGGAGATCGAGCGCACCTCGCTGAACCTGCTGGGACATCTCAGTGGGGTGGCGACTCTGACCCGGCGCTGGGTCGACGCGGTCGCCGGCACCGGCGCGCAGATCCGAGACACCCGCAAGACGATGCCGCTGCTGCGCGCGTTGCAGAAGTACGCCGTCCGCTGCGGCGGCGGCGTCAACCACCGGTCCGGTCTCTACGACGCCGTCCTCGTCAAGGACAACCACGTCGCGGCGGCCGGTGGGATCGGCCCTGCCCTCGACGCCGCGCTCGCGGCCTACTCGGACGCCCAGGTCGTGGTCCAGATCGAGGTCGACGACCTCGCCCAGCTCCGCGAGGCGCTGGCACACGGCGCGACCCAGGTGCTGCTGGACAACATGCCCCCCGCGGTGCTGTCCGAGGCGGTCGCGCTCACCCGCGCCACCGCGCCCGGCGTACTCCTCGAAGCCAGCGGTGGCCTCGCCCTCGCCACCGCCCGCGAGGTGGCCGAGACCGGCGTCGACTTCCTCGCCGTCGGCGCCCTCACCCACTCCGTCCCCCAGCTCGACATCGGTCTCGACGCCGGGTGAGGCTGCATCGGCCGGCGGTCGCCGTACCGTTCGGAGCCGAACAGGATCTAGGATCTCGTCATGTCCCAGACCGTCACCGCTCAGCAGATCCCGCCCGCCCCCGTCGACGCGAAGCAGCTCGCCGATGCGCTGCGCCCGTTCGGCGAGAGCCGGATGCTTCCTCGTGGGTCCTACTTCGATCCCGAGGTGCTGGCGTGGGAACGGCGACATCTGTTCAGCGGCTGGGTCGGGCTCGGTCGCAGCGACGAGTTGACTCGGCCCCGGATGATGAAGGCCTACCCGGCCGGCGACGGCGGCGTGCTCGTCGTGCGCCAGGACGACGGCAGCCTCAAGGGCTTCGAGAACGCCTGCCGCCACCGTGGCCACGAACTGCTGCCGTGTGACGGCAGCACCGAGGGTCGCGCGATCGTCTGCCCCTACCACGCCTGGGCCTACCGCCTCGACGGCTCACTGCTCGGCGCTCCCGGCTTCAAGGACGTCGAGCACTTCGACACCACCGAGTTCCCCCTCCACGAGGTCGAGCTGCGCGAGTGGCAGGGCTGGCTGTTCGGCAACATGGGCACCACCCAGCCGTTCGAGGAGCACATCTCCGGACTGGAGCCGATCTTCGAACACTACGACGGCGCCGACCTGGTCACCGCCGAGCTCCACGAGTACGACGTCGAGGCCAACTGGAAGGTCGTCGTCGAGAACTACCAGGAGTGCTACCACTGCCCCTCGATCCACCCCGAGCTGTGCCAGGTGAGCCCGCCGGCCTCCGGTGACAACCTGAACCCGCAGGCGGACTGGATCGGGGGCACCATGGAGCTGCGCGACCACGCGGCGACGATGTCCCTGGACGGCCACAGCGGCGGCGCCATGATAGGCCGCCTCGACGAGGTCGAGCAGCGCACGGTGATGTACCTCGGTCTGCTGCCCAACCTGCTCATCTCGCTGCACCCCGACTACGTGATGACCCACCTGCTGATCCCGACGACCCCCGAACGCACCCGGATCCGCTGCTCGTGGGCGTTCCCGCGCGCGGTGACCGAGGCCGAGGGCTTCGACCCGGCCTACGCCGTGGACTTCTGGGACATCACCAACCGTCAGGACTGGGCGGCCTGCGAGTCCGTCCAGCGCGGGATGGCCAACCCCGCCTTCCTCCCCGGCCCGCTCGCTCCCGCCGAGGACGGCCTCTACGACTTCGTGCACTACGTCGCGAGGAAGTACGCCGGCGAGGGCTGACGGCTCGCTTCGGGACCTCAGGCTTCGACCACGCGCAGGCAGGCGCCTAAACGGAGCGGCATCAGCGTCTGCTGCCAGAGTCGCCGTCCTTGGGTAGATTGACCGAACGATCAGTCAGGAGCCCTTCCGTGGATCCGAGCAAGACGCCGACCGCCACTCGCAGCCTGCCAGGCGTCGCGTACACCGATCCGGTGCTGTACGAGCAGGAGCTCAAAGACGTCTTTGAGCGGGCGTGGATCCTGGTCGGCCACGTTTCCGAGCTGTCCGAGCCAGGCCAGTACGTCACGGCGAACGTCGGTCGCGAGCCGGTCGTCGTCGTCCGGGGTCACGACGGCGAACTGCGGGCGATGTCGAACGTCTGCCGCCATCGGGCGTCGCTGATCCTGGAAGGGACCGGTCAGACCCGCTCGGTGATGCGCTGTCCGTACCACGCCTGGACCTACGAGCTCGACGGTCGGCTGGCGGCGGCGCCGTCGGGTCAGGGGTTCGCGTGCCTCGACCGCGACCAGGTGGCTCTTCCCCAGTTCCGGGTCGGCATCGCCGGTGGCCTGGTGTTCTGCTGCACCGACCCTGACCAGATGTCGCTGGAGGACATGCTCGGCCCGGTCGCGCCGTACCTGGACTGGCTCAACATCGGAGGCCTCACGGTGCACCGGAACGACGGGGCGGCGCGGTGGACCGAGGACTTCGAGGAGAACTGGAAGATCCTTGCCGACAACTACCTCGAGGACTACCACGTCCCGGTGGCGCACCCCGCGCTGGTGCGAATCGTCGAGGTCAAGGGGACGATCGGCGACAACAACGACTGGTGCGAGTGGTCGCGGGCGCCTTATCGCACTCGCCCGTCACGAGACCCGCGCGAGCGCGAGTACCAGAGCCTGATCCGCCGGATGCCCGGCATGCCCGAGGAGTTCGAGGGGTGGATGGGCCACGTCTGCATCTGGCCTACGACGTTCATGGAGATCTACCCCCACCACGTCGACACCTGGCAGCTCGAGCCGACGGGGTTGTTCTCGACGCGGGCCACCACCATGACGCTGGTGCATCCCGACGAGGATGCGCAGGCGAGGCGGGCGCGGGCGCTGATGCGCGAGCTCAACGTCGACATCATGGGCGAGGACGTCGACATCACCACCCGGGTGCAGCGGGGCGTCCAGGCTCCGTCGTACCACTCGGGGATCCTCAACGACGAGCAGGAGTTCTCCGTGATCCGCTTTCAGCGGCGGTTGCGCGAGTTGCTGCCACGGATCACCGAGCTCGAGGCGACGGCCACGGGGGCGAGCAGCGTTGCCTCATCCTGACGCCTGGCTCTTCCTGCCTCCGGAGGTCGAGGCGCTGGTGCCGTCGCTGCTGAGCCGCCTCGCCGCCACCGGCGGCTCGTCGGACGAGGTCGAACGGGGCCTGCGGCATCGCATCCAGGCTCTGATCCTCGAGGGCGACGTCGAGCAATGGCGCACGTTCCTGCGTGAGGCCACCGGGATGGTCGCCGAGTACGCCGGTGATGATGATGAGGCGCGCACCATGCTCGCCGCGATCTTGGACGACCAGTTCCTGCTCGCCCGTGCCGTCGTCGACCTCGACCCCCCCCGATCTCGACGCCCGCCGTCGGCTCGCTCTTGCCGGCGCGACGCCACCACGCTCCAGCCGAGCGTAGCGTGAGGGTCGGTTTTGCAGGGGACCTCGCCCAGCAGCCCACGGCCGCCCGGGAACTTGCTGCCCGGACCCGGACACGGAACTGGCTGGGCTAGGACCGATGCCTCTCGGACGAAGTGTCGGGGATCTGAGCCTTTCCACCTCGACCTGTGCATGAGCAGCTGGTCCCAACGGGATCGTTCCTCGGCGTCCTCATGGCAGTGCTCGTCGGACTTCGGCCACGAGGGTCGGATACGGATCGTCGAGAGGCGGAGAAGTCTCGCCAGCCCCAGTCGGCCGCGATCACGTGCAAGGCACGAAAGTCATCGGAGCTGTGCAACTCGTGAAGGACGGTGCGATGCCGTCGCAGGATCTCGTCATACTGGGCCGACTCTCGGGGTACCGCTTCGACCCGGGAAGGCTGTGGAACCGGACCCATCGCGGCAATCTACGGCGGACGGCCGTGAAGCCCCGACCGGATTACGGCGCTGCCGGCGCCAATCTCGGTCGCAGGCGACGACGCTCTGCGTGAGGATGGACCGCATGGAATGGGACGACGTCACCCGGGAGAGGCTTGAGGTCGCGCTCAACGAGTCCGACGTGGTCGGAGTACGGCTCGACCCCGCCCGTGCGTACGTCGACGTTCTGCTTCACGTGATCGCACTTCCAGAGTCTGGCCCACTCATGAAGGACGGTCGCCGGATCATGCGGCTCAAGCGGCCTGCCGAGTTGCGGTTCTTGCTGCGACGGGATCCGATTGGCGAGCAGGCGGCGACCCAGCCAGCCATCCCTTTGGCTGACGAGGCTGCGGTCGAGAACTTCTTCGACTCGCTCGCGTGGGGCGGTTCGATCTACGGCTGGCGCTTCTTCGATGAGCCCGGACTGACCAGAGACTGGCCAGCGGATCCGAGCCTCCGCATCCCGGTTCGAACCGAAGGTGGCGCGCATTCGTTCTACTGGTTCAACGAATGCGGCATCGAGAGGGACGGGGAGGCCGAGGCCTTCTGTATCGAGGGCACGGTCACCTTCGACGACCTCGTGGTGTTCGATGCCGAGGAGCGCGAGATTCCCATCGAGACGTTCATTGCTGACGGCGTTCGCCAATGGGACGCCCTCTACGCACATGATGAGCGCCTCAGTGTGGAGGCTCAGAGGGAGTCGCAGAACCGCGCCCCGAAGTGGAGGAAGTGGGCGGAGGGAGCCGAATCGGCAATGGGCCCAATCTGATTCGTGTGTCACAACACTACCGGTTTCGGTATAGTTGTGACATGGCCGCCGAGGCGAAATACCGAGATGTCGTGCGCGAGATCGCGCTCGATCAGTACGGCTACGTCACCACGAAGCAGGCGGCCGAGGCGGGTGTCCCAGCCGTCGAGCTTCCGAAGCTTGCTGCTCGCGGTGGTCTGGAGAACGTTGCCTATGGGCTCTATCGACTGCCAGATGCGCCTGCCACCCCCTTCGCGCAGTCCGCCGAGGCGCTACTGCGTGCGGGCGAGGGGTCGTATCTCCACGGAGACTCGGTGCTGGCGTTGTTCGGGCTCGCAGACGTGAACCCTCGACGGATCAGGGTCGCGGTCCGGAAGCGAACCAGGCCGAAGCTGCCGCCGTTCATTGACCTGACGCTGGTGAAGGGCGATGTCGTCACGACGCAGTACGAAGGTCTGGAGTCGCAACGAGTTGCGGATGCGATCCTCGAATGTCGAGGGCGAATCGAGCGGAGTCGTCTGATAGAGGCTGCCGAGGAAGCACGAAAGGAGGGCTTGGTGACCACGAAGGAGTGGCAGCGGGTCAGGAAGGAACTCCGGTCGTGAGCTACACCGATGTGCCGAACAGTGTCCGGTCTTTGGAGCAGCGGATCCGCAACCTCGAGGGCAGCGACGAACTCGCCATTCGGCGACGCGTCGGCATGCCGCGGGTCAGCCACACAATGCCATCAGCCGTTGAGCGTGCCGCGCTCCCCTGGCGCTACTGAACGCCCTCACGCCGCAATTTACCGTCGCATTACCGTTCTCTGACCTGCTGGACGCCTCAATCTGGACGGCAGGAGGGGTGTCGATGATGTGGCGAGGAGTGGGGGTCGCGGCGGCGGTTGCGTTGCTGCTCGGGGGTTGTGGCGGCGGGTCGGAGCCCACGGCCGAGGCGAAGCCGGACCCGGTGAGGGTGGCGGTGCTCGGCGGAAGTCTGCCGACATCCGGGCCGGAGAGCAGCGATCCGGGGGCGTGGTGGGTGCAGTTCGCCGATCACGTCACCACCGAGCTGGGTCGGGAGACGACCTACGACCTGCTGTCGCTGGGGTCGGTGCAGGACGCGGTGGCAGCGGTGTCGGAGCCGGGCGCGGACGCGGACAAGATCGCCGCCGCCGACATCGTGCTCGTCACCCTCGGTGGGGGCCAGGCCCTCCCGGACCCCGAGACCGGGATCGGCTGCAAGACCTGGTTCCTCGAGGCCAAGGGGCCTTGCTTGGCCGAGGGCGTGACGACGTACGGCGACCTCTACGACCAGCTCTACGCCGGGATCAAGGCACTGCGCGGTGACAAGCCGACGGTTTATGTGCAGACGACGAGCTACAACGGCAACATCGAGTCACCCGACGACGTCCCCGACGGCCTGCTCTCCCTCTACACCAAGACACATCAGGAGAAGGAGGCCAAGGCGTGGGCAGTGGCGGCCTACGACCGGTGGGCCACGATGCAGACCGAGCGCGCGACGGCAGCCGGGTTCCAGGTCATCGACATGTACCACGCCTTCAACGGCCCGGACGGGACAGGCACCCTGGTGCCGGCGTACATGGACCCGCCCTCGACTCTGAACGCGGGAGGTCACGACCTGTTCGCCTCGGAGCTGACCAAGATCGACCTGTCAACGCTCAGCGACAAGTAGGTGCATACGGGCGGTCGCCGACGTACTCCCGCCACTCGACCGGCGTCAGCGGCCGTCCCGCCAGCCCGCACGCATAGGTGATCCAGCGCGCGACGGAGGGATCGCGGATGGACATCGTGAGGTCACCGGCGCGGAACATCACCGGATCGCCGTCCATAGTCCGGGCCAGGGCGTGGGAGGCGGTGAGATCCCACCGGTGGATGCCGTCGTCGCCGAACGACCAGACCGACGAGCCATCCGGTGCGAAGACGTGAGCCTGAACCGCCCCGTCGCCGGAGTCGAACGTCGCCACCTCGGCGCCACTCTCGACGTCCCACACCACCGTCGAGCCGGTCGGCGCGAAACCGAGCTCACTCATGCCGGCGGCCAAGTAGCGACCATCCGGGGAGAACGTGAGAGCAGTCGGGTTGTCCGTCGGAGTCATCAGGCGGCGGGTCGGCCGGTCGTCCTTGGTGAGCTGGATGGCGGCAGCGCGAGCAGTTGCCATGGTCCGCCCGTCCGGCGACGCGGCCACCGAAGACTCCTCCGGCCATCCTTCGGCAGGCGGGGTGCCAGTGCTGAGCAGGTCTGAGAAGTTGCCCAACGTGTCCAGGGCGCGAGTGCGCACCGCCTCGGAGTCATCGACAGACAGCGCCTCGGCGGCGAGCGCCAGCGCGACCGACGGGTTGGTCTGGGTCGAGGCGAGCTCGCCGAGGCGGAGCGCCTCCGTGGTGTCCCGAGCGGCGGCGGCCTGCTGGGACGCGTGGTTGGCACGGCTCCGTTGGTGCAGCGCGACCCCGATGCCGACGACAGTCACCAGGGCGAGCACCGCAGCGACGATCCGGCCGGTCCGCGAGAACAGCCACCGTCCGCTTCCGACCGACGACGGCAGGTCGAGCGACGGATCCTGTCGGAGCATCGCGGTCTCCAACGCGGCGATCTCCGGCGACGGATCGATGCCGAGATCCTCGGCGAGGGTGTCGCGCAGCATGCGCAGGGTCGCCAAGCCATCCGCCTGACGACCGGCGGCGTACTGCGCGCGGGCCAGGAGTGCCCAGCGCTCTTCGCGGTACGGCGTGACAGACGCGAGGGCCTCCGCGAGGACGGCCGCGGAGGCGGCACGGCCCGAGAGCAGGGTCGCCTCGACCTCGACATCCCTCGCGATCTCGCGGAGCTCACGCAGGCGCTGCGCCTCGGCCTGCGCGGGAGCCCACTCCGGGAGCTCTGGATAGGGGTCACCACGCCACAGCTCCAAGGCGTCACCGGCACGCTCGGCCGCGCGCCGCGGATCGCCTTCATCCAGCGCCGACTGGGCGGTGTCGACGAGCGCTTCGAAGAGGGACGTGTCCACCTCGTCGGCTGGAAGCACCAACGAGTAGCCACCCTCTCGAGTAGCGATCGAGTCCTCGCCAAGCTGACGTCGAAGCCGGACGACACAGCCCTGCACCACCTTCCGATGGGTCACAGGCGGACGGTCGCCCCAGATCGCATCGGCCAGCTCGCTCATCTCCACGGTCGAGCCCGTCCGCACCACCAGCACCCCGAGCACGGCCCGGTCGCGCAGCGACAAGTCACCCCGGCCGCCCACGACCATCGCACCGAGCACCGCGATCTGCATAGTCACATGATGGCTGCGGCGACCAGTCCCCGACTAGGAGCAACTCCCGTTCACTCCAAGTGCACTATGCTGCACTCGTGGACGACGAGACGGCGACCCTGGCGTCGACGATCGGTGAGCGGGTGCGGCGGGAGCGGCAGGCGCGACGGTGGACGTTGGATCGTCTCGCCGAGGCCGCCGGCGTGAGCCGACGCATGGTGATCAGCGTCGAGCAGGGCGCGGTGAACCCGAGCGTGGGCACCCTGCTGCGGTTGAGCGATGCCCTCGGCATCGGGCTGCCGACGCTGGTGGAGCCCCCCGAGGTCAGGCCGGTCAAGCTGACCCGGCGAGGCGAGGGTGCGGTGCTGTGGAGCGGCGACTCGGGGGGTCGCGGCGTTCTGGTCGGCGGAACCCAGCCGCCCGAGGTGGTCGAGCTCTGGGACTGGACCCAGGAGCCCGGCGAGAGCCTGGCCAGCGAGCCGCACACGCCCGGGACCATGGAGCTGATCCAGGTCCAGCAAGGCGCGCTCACCGTCACGGTGGGCGACGAGTCGTTCGTCCTGGCCGTCGGCGATGCGGTCACCTATCCCGGCGACGTCGCGCACTCCTACGCCAACCGTGGCAAGCGACCAACCCGATTCACGATGGTGGTCTTCGAGCCGGACGTCGGGTCCGCACCCCACCAGGAGGCCGTCTCGACCAGCACCCGATCCAACCCGGAGAGTGAGTGACCACATGCTGATTCATCCCTGGGATGCCGCCCTCGACGATCAGGAGTGGCGGGAGTGGGTCGCCTCGACCGACCGGTTCGGCATGCTCGTGGTCAACAACCTCGACCCCGCCGAGGCGCCGATCGTGGTGCCGACCCACTTCACGGTGGCGGCCGAGGACGCCGGCAGCGAACCCGCGTTGTTGATCCACCTGGCCAGGCCCAACCCGGTCGAGCACCGAGAGCGCGTGATCGGCTACCTCGGCCAGCGCGACCGTGGGCTCGATGCCGGCGCCGCCACCCAGCAGCGCCGCCGGCTCGACGCGATCGGCGACTGGGAAGCCCCGCGCGACCAGACTCGTCGTGATCGGTCGTGACCGACCCGATCTCACCCTTCGAGCCCACACGATCCGATCTGCCCAGTGCGGCCCGACCGGGCAACGCGGCGCTCGGCGTACCGCCATGGATCCTCGCGGTGGCGGCGATGCTGTCTGTCCAGCTGGGGTCGGCGCTGTCGGTCGGGCTGATCTCGACGGTCGGATCGGCCGGGATCGCCTGGCTCCGGTTGACGATGGGTGCGTTGGTCCTGGTCGTGCTCGCTCGGCCGCCCCTGCGCTCGATCCGACGAGCCGACGTCCCGGTGCTGCTCGCGCTGGGGGTGGCCACCGGGATGATGACCGTCGCCTTCCTCTCCGCGATCGAGCGCATCCCGCTCGGCACCGCGGTGGCCATCGACTTCCTCGGCCCGCTGACGGTGGCCGCGGTGCGCAGCCACCATGCCCGAGCGCTGATGTGGCCGGGCCTGGCCTTGCTCGGCGTGCTGTGCCTGACCGAGCCGTGGCACGGCAAGGTGGATCCGGTCGGCATCGGGTTCGCCGCCCTGGCGGCCCTCGGCTGGGGCACCTACATCCTGCTCACCCAGCTCGTCGGGGACCGCTTCTCCGGGATCGGTGGCCTCTCGATGACCATCCCGATCGCGGCCGTCGCGGCCGCTGTCGTCGGCATCCCCCAAGCCGCCGGGCACATCACCCCAGGCGTCCTCGGCGCAACTCTCGGCCTCGGGATCCTGGTCCCGGTGCTGCCCTTCTCCTTGGAGATGCTGGCCCTTCGCGAGATGACCCACCATGCCTTCGGCACACTCATGGCGGTCGAGCCGGCCATCGGCTTCCTGCTCGGACTGATCATCCTCGACCAGCGCCCGACCACACTGCCACTGTTCGGCCTCCTGCTCGTCGTCGTCGCGGGCGCCGCCGCGCAGCGCAGCGTCAGGAGCTGATCTGGTCCGGCCTGAGGTGGGACACGCCGTTCAGGGCGGTCGCGACCACTCCGTGCCGACCGATCTCGAACCGGCTGATGGCGGTGTTGTCGATCTGGATCCAGCCCGTCATGTCACCGATGCCGAGCAGGGCGCGGATCAGGAACTGGGTGAAGAAGCCGTGCGTCACCAGCGCGATCACCCGCGGATCCTCTGTGGCGCCAGGCTGGATCAGGCTCTCGACCACTCGCCTACCCCGCTCAGCGGCCACGGCGTTCTCCTCGAACGGACCGGGCCACCACACCTCGCCACCGTCCACCGGATCGTGCTGGAGCCGGCTGGTCAACGCACGCAGAGCCGACATCGGTGTCCCCGGATGCCAGCTGCGCGCCCCGGTCTCCTCGTCCTCCTCATAGGGGCCGCCGACCTCGAAGATCTCGGGATGCCCCAGCAAAGGCAGGTCCAGGGTCTCGGCCAGCGGAGCCGCGGTCTGCACGGCGCGGTGCATCAGGCTCGTGTGCAGCTCGGTCACCCGCGGCGCCGAAGCATCGCGCGCGAACCAGCGGGCCAGCGCGTCGGCCTGGGCCAACCCCAGGTCGGTGAGCGGGCTGTCCGGGTCCCTGCCCGCGATGCCACCGGTCTGCTCCCAGATCAGGTTGTTGCCTGACTGCCCGTGCCGGATGAGTACGACCTCCACGGTCACTCAACCTATCCGGCTCGCCCACCGTCCTGGCATCATGGGTCGGACCGCCCCATCCGGGTGAGCGGCCAACGGGGAGGTGCCATGGGATCGGACGAGGCGAGGGCACGGACCGCACTCGAGGCAGCGCACGACGCCGACCAGGGCATGCTCACCCGGCTCATCCAGCAGGTGCTCGACTGTGGCCTGGACGGCTTCGGACCCTACGACTCCGCCGCCGAGGTCGCGGCCAAGGCCCGCTCGGAGACCTCCTCGGTCGCTGCCGCCGTCAAGAAGGTGACACGCTCCCACGTCCTCGGCGCGGGGGTCGGCGGATTCGCGACGGGTGTCGGCGGATTCGTCACCCTGCCGGTCGCGCTGCCGGCCAATGTGCTGGAGTTCTACGTCCAGGCCGCCCGTCTGGTCGGCGCGGTAGCGGTGCTGCGCGGCTACGACGTCGCCGACCAGCGGGTGCGGATGGCGGTGCTGCTCACCCTCTCGGGCGCCGACGCCGACGACGTGCTCGCCAAGGCAGGGCTGAGCACGGGTGGTGGTCGGCTCGCCTCCCTCGCCACTCGGCGGATGCCCCCGGCCGCCGTCGTACTCGTCAACAAGGCGGTCGCCTTCCGGCTGCTGCGCACCCTCGGCGACAGCGTGCTGACCCGACTGGGCAAGGGCGTCCCGCTGGTCGGCGGCGCGGTCGGCGCATCCTTCGACGGCTACCTGATGAAGAAGATCGCCGAGCGTGCAGAGAGGGAGTTCCCGCCGGCCGACTGACCGTGCCGGGCTACTCCTCCGACTCCGGCCGACTCGGCTCGTCCGGCGCGGCGAGCGGGAGCTCGGTGACCTCGGCCTCGGTGGCACGCTGCTCGGCCACCTTCGCCCAGGCGGTCGTGATGCCGTCGCGCACCTTGTCCCACGCGTCGGAGTAGCGACCCTCGGTGCGCTCGTCGATCGCAGCACCGGCCTTGTCCAGCCACTCCTCGAGACCGTCCTCGTGGTCGTGCGCGAAGTCGCCGACCTTCTCCAGTGCCTTGACGACCGTGTCCTCGGCAAGTCCGGTCGCCTCGGTGACGTGTCGCTCGATCTCCAGGTCGTCGAGGAACTGCTTGATGCTGTCGGTGATGTTGGCCATCGGTGGTCCCCTCTCGGCGCTCGGGGTGGGTCGGTCGGGATGTGTCCGGGATGACCGGGGGTCCGGCCAGGGTCAGCCCCGACGCGGCGAGCCCACTCCGATCGCCAGGCTACAAGTCATGTCCGCCTACTCACCTGCACAGGATGCATCTCCGCTGATCCGACAGCACTCACTCGCCGGGGTCCTCGGCGTCTGGGCCGCTGCCGCTCTCCCGATGGCCGCCCTGGCCTGGCTGGTAGCACCGGCCATCGCCCACCCCGATGCCGCCGACCCGGCATGGTTCCGCACGCTGGTGCTGGCGCTGACCGCCGGACTGGCCTGGCAGGCGGTGTTGGTGGCCTGGCTGGTGCGCCGCGAGCAAGGCACCCTGCGATGGGCCAGCACCCGGCGGGCACTCTGGCTGGTCGCGCCGACCACGGCGGCGGGTCGGCCATCGCGTCGACTCTGGTGGCTGGTCGTCCCCCTCGCCGTGGGCTTCGCCGCCGAGGAGGCGGTGCCGGTGGCCAGTCATCCGGCCGCCAGAGACATGGCCGCCTTCTTGGACGGAGCGACCGGTCACGACTTCCTTTCCGGCAACTGGCTGTGGTGGGGGATCCTGCTGGTGATGCTGGTCCTCAACACCGTCCTCGGTGAGGAGCTGATGTTCCGTGGCTGGCTGCTGCCGCGGATGCGTGGCGTCTTCGGCCGTGCGGACTGGGTCGCCAACGGAGTGCTGTTCGCCGTCTACCACCTGCACATGCCGTGGGCGATCCCCGGCGCACTGCTGGACACGTTCTGGCTGTCCTGGCCGAGCCGCCGGTTCCGGAGCGCTTGGTTCGGCATCGCGGTGCACAGCCTGCAGAGTGTGGTCATCTTGGTCGCCGTCACGGCGCTCGTCCTCACCCGGCGGTGACGAGATCCTCGATCCGCTCCAAGGTGGCCTCCATCGCCCGTCGGGTGCGCGCGGCGAGCAGGCGGACGAACGGGCGAGACAGCGGCCTCTCGGTGCTGATGTCCCAGGTCTCGGTCACCAACGTCCCCTCGTCGCGCGGCTCGAGCTGATAGCGCCAGGTGCGCCCGGTCACGACCTTCGAGAGTGCGCCACCGGCCAGCGTCCGCCACGCGATGACCCGGTCTTCCTCCAGCTCCACGACCTGGTTCAGGGTGGAGTAACCGATGCCGGCGTCCATATTCATCCCGAAGCGGTCGCCCAGGGCCAGCCGCCGGCTACCCCCACGCGACTCGCGCACCCAACCGGATCCGTCGATCTCCGCGTGTCTGGCTGGGTCGGCCAACAGATCGAAGATTTCCGAGGCGGGAGCGTGGATGAGGCGTTGCACGCTGATCCGGTCACTGCTTCGGTTCATGGCGCGCGAGGCTAGCAGTCGTCCTGGAGGCGCCCACTACGGTGGGGACCCATGGGCATCCCCACACACACACTCAACGACGGCCACACCCTGCCGGCGATCGGCTTCGGCACCTACCCACTCAACGGCGAGGACGGCATCGTCGCGGTGGTGAGCGCCGTCGAACAGGGCTACCGCCTGCTGGACACCGCGGTGAACTACGGCAACGAGGAGGCGGTCGGTGAAGCGATCCGCCGCTCGGGTCTCCCGCGTGAGGAGCTCAGGGTGACCAGCAAGATCCCCGGTCGCCACCATGCCTACGACGACGCGGTCGCCTCCACCAAGGACTCGTTGCGTCGGCTGGGGTTGGACTATCTCGACCTGCACCTCATCCACTGGCCGAATCCGAGCGTGGACAAGTACGTCGAGGCGTGGCGTGCGCTGATCGATCTGCGGGAGCAGGGTCTGGTCCGCTCGATCGGCGTCTCGAACTTCACCCCCGCCCACCTAGAGCGGATCATCACCGAGACCGGAGTGACCCCCGCGGTCAACCAGATCGAGCTGCACCCCCACTTCCCCCAGGTCGAGCAACGCGCCGTGAACGAGCGGCTGGGCATCCTCACCGAGTCGTGGAGCCCCCTAGGCAGGCGGCAGGCACCGTTCGAGGAGCCCGCGGTCGCCGGTCCGGCCGAGGCGTACGGCGTCACGCCGGGGCAGGTGATCCTGCGCTGGCAAGTGCAGCTCGGCGCCCTGCCCATCCCGAAGTCGGCGACCCGGGCACGGCAGACGCAGAACCTCGACGTCTTCGGCTTCCAGCTCACCGCCGGAGAGGTGGCCGCGATCACCGCTCTGGGTCGGACCGACGGGCGGCTCTTCGGCAGCGACCCGGACACGCACGAGGAGATGTAGCCGGCCCGCCGAACGAGCAGACCGGCACCAGAGTCGACCCGACCGGCACCTCCGATGGAGGCGGCGGAGGCGAGAGCCCGGCAAGGTGGTTCGTGACGGCGCGCCGCGGGACGCTACGGGGGTACGTCTCGCGGCGCAGCCGGCGCCGACGGGCGTCGATCAGTGCCTGAGCCAACATCCTGAGCCAACATCAGGGGAGACGATGACCAGCGATCCGACCACACCGATGGCGGTGCCGAGCCACCCCGGTGTCGTGCGCCCAGGGTCGGTCGGACAACCCTTCGCGAGTCCCCACGATCCCCACCCAGAGCCGACCGGCTTCGCCGCGTGGTGGCCCGACCTCACCACTGGCGGCGCAGTGACACTGGTCGGCCTGGTCGAAGTGCTGACGCGGGCGCCGTTCCTCTGGTGGGCGCCTACCATCTTGATGCTGGTGCTGGGGATCGCCGTCGCCAGCGCCCGGCACCTCCCGTGGCTCGCCTTCGGGCTGATGTGGGTTGCGGCCGTCATCCAACTGCTCACCGGGACTGGGCCATGGCTCGTCGAGGCGGCCGTCGGCATCGTGGCCTACGGGATAGCGCGGCACGGTAGCACCAGCCTGGTCTGGCTCAGTGGGCTGTCGATCCCGGCCGTCGGCATGCTCGGACTGCTATGGACCGGCGCACCCAACGACCTCGTCGACGTTGCTACCGGGTTGCGCTACGGGTCACCCGATCTGGTCGCGTTGACCATGCCTCTGCTGGCGTGGGGACTGATCCTGTTCTTGGTGCTCGGGTTGCCGTGGTTCGTCGGCCTGACGATGCGCTCGCTGGATCGTTCCCGCGCTTCCCAGGCCGCAGCCGAGCGACGGCAGGCGGAAGCCGAGGCACGGTCTGCCGCCGCCGAGCATGCCCGTCTTCAGGCCCAGGAGATCGCGACCCTCAAGGAGGGCCACGCCCAGCTCGCTCGCGACGTGCACGACGTGGTCGGCCATTCGCTCGCGGTGATCTTGGCCCAAGCTGAGGCTGCCCGCACCCGACCGGACAGCGACGTCGAGGCGATGCGTGAGGCGATGGGCAACGTTGCCGACTCCGCGCGACGTTCGCTCGGGGATGTGCGGGCTGTGCTGAGTCGGACCGGCGGCGGGGCCGCCGCCACGACGGCACGGGGTGGGCTGACCGAGTTGGTCGACGGCGTCGCGGCGGCCGGCAACGACGTCCGGCTCAGCGTGCTCGGCGAGCCGGTGCCGCTCCCGCCCGAGCTGGAGCAGGTGTCCTACCGGGTGCTGCAAGAGATGCTCACGAACGCTCTCAAGCACGGTCGACAGACCGGCCCGATCTGGGTCGAGCTGGCCTGGGGCGACCAATGGCAGCCCGATCAGCTCCGGTTGGAGGTCGCCAACCTCGGCAATGACGGGCCGGGGCTCACCCAGCCGATCCGACCGAATGACGGCGGAGCCGCACCGTGGACCGAGGGTTCAGAGCACCCGACCTCCGGTGCGGACGCCGCGCACCCCGGGCTCGGGCTGATCTCGATCCGGCAACGACTGGAGTCCGTGGGCGGCCGGATGGACGTACGCCGCCGTAGCAGCCCCGGCGGTGACCTGTTCACGGTGACCTGCTGGCTCCCGGTGCGCTCCGCGGAGCTGCGGTGACCGAGCCGCCCGAGACCATCGGTGTGCTTCTGGTCGACGACCAAGAGCTGTTCCGCGCCGGCGTCGCTGTGATCCTCAACGCGCAGGACGGGCTCCAGGTCATCGGTGAAGCAGGCGACGGCCGCGAGGCCGTCGAGCTCGTCGAGACGCTGGAGCCGGACGTCGTCTTGATGGACATCCGGATGCCCGACATGGACGGCGTCGAGGCGACCCGCCAGATCTTCGCACCCGAGCGGATCTCGCGGCGGACGCGGCCGGTCCGAGTCGTCGTCCTCACCACGTTCAACCTCGACGACCGGGCGGCCACCGCGATCCGCTACGGCGCCAGCGGGTTCCTGCTCAAGGACGCCACGCCGGCGATGCTGGCCGACGCGATCCGCACCGTGCACACGGGGAATGCGGTGCTCGCGCCGGCAGATCTGGCGACCCTGCTCGACGGCCAGTTCCGGATCCAGCAGCCGGTGCCCGCGGCGTACCTCTCCCTGACCGACAAGGAGCGTGAGGTGGCTCTGGCCATCGCTTGCGGATTGTCCAACGCAGAGATCGGGCAGCAGATCTTCGCGAGCGAATCGACGGTGAAGACCCACGTCGGGAGCATCTTGCGCAAGCTGGGCCTGCGCGATCGGGTCCAGGTCGTCGTCTTCGCCCATCAGCACGGCCTAGTCTGAGGTCGCGGGCGGAGCCCGATTCCGCGGAACGGCCGCGGGCTCTACGATCACAAGATGTCGATCGTCGCCTCGATCCTGGTCGCCCTGGTGGCGCTGGTCCACTGCTACATCGTCGTGCTCGAGATGGCGCTGTGGACCTCGCCACGGGGACGCGCCGCCTTCGGCACGACCGCGGAGTTCGCCGAGGAGACCAAGACGCTGGCGGCCAACCAGGGTCTCTACAACGGCTTCTTGGCGGCCGGCCTGATCTGGAGCCTGCTCGGCCCCGAGCACCTGCGCTTCGGCTTCGCCGTCTTCTTCCTGCTCTGCGTGATGGTCGCGGGACTCTACGGCGCGCTCACCGTCAGCCGACGCATCCTCGTGGTGCAGACTGTCCCCGCCACTCTCGCCCTCATCGCGGTCCTGCTCGCCCACTGATCACCCGGCAGCTGCCGTCGGACGTCATCGCGCCCGGTCGCCGGAGCGACCGGAAGGCATGAGGTCTGCGCCGGATCCGCCGACCGAGGGGTCAACGGTCGAGCTGGTCGAGCAGCCAGGAGGGGCGGAGCACCTCGGCGTCGACCGAGGCGACCCGGGCGGCCAGCGCGCGGTCGGCGGTGACGACCGTGACCGACGCTCCCGACTCAGCGGCCCCGCGAGCCGCCGCGACGATCGCTGCATCGCCGTCACGGGGCGCGTGCACGATGCGGACGTGGGCGTCCCGGCCAGCGGGCACGCCTGCCTTGGCCTGGCCCTCCAGCACCAACACGACTTCGTCATGAACCAGGTCCGCCACCAACAGTCGCTCGTGGAGCCGCGCCGCGGCCCCAGGCCGATCCTTCCACCAGCCATCGGGCGTCGCGCCCACGACGTTCGCACCGTCGACGATCAAGACTCGGGTCACTCCCCCTCCCGGCGCCGGAGCACGTCGGAGCGGCGTAGCCCGCTGACCCGGGTCGCATAATCCTCCAGGCGATCGGTCGCCACCAGCCCACCGATCAGCGCGCCCATCGAGGCGCCGGAGATCGCGGCCACCTCCATGTTGCGCCGTTGAAGCTCCCGGATCACCCCGATGTGCGCATACCCGCGCGCTCCCCCGGAGCCCAGCGCCAGCGCTACCCGCGTCGTTGCCACTCCTCCACGCTACTGAGGACGCCCCGCCCGACCCGGCCCGGCCTCACGAGCAGGAGCACTCCGCGAGATGCTGAGCGGGTGCGATGGTTCCCGGTCGACGTGCTGATGGTGTCGCTGTTCGCCGCCATCGGCCGACTCAGTCACGGCGAAGATCTGTCTCCGGGCGGCTGGTGGCACACCGCCTGGCCCTTCTTGGACGGACTGCTCGTCGGCTGGGTGCTGATCTGGTTGGCCGGTCGGGCCGGCGGCGGGCTCGGCGCCGGCATGGTCGTCTGGGGCTGCACCCTGATAGGCGGCATGCTGCTGCGAGCGCTGAGCGATCAGGGCATCGCCGCGCCGTTCGTCATCGTGGCGACCGTCGTACTCGCTGCCTTCGTGCTCGGCCCCCGCGCCCTGGTGAGGATCAGCCGAAGATCCAGCGCAGCATGAGCCACAGAGCGACGATGCTGATCACCACGCCCAGGACCAGGGGTACGACGACCAGGGCGACCGCCGCCACGATGTAGCCTGCTGTCGGCGGACCCGGATCGGGGTTCTCGCGGACCGCCTTCTCCAGCAGCGCGTAGTTCTTGCGGTTCGCCCGGTGGGCGACGTCGAGCAGGTCACCCACCCCCGGCACCACACCGAGGAGCGCATCCACGATCAGGGTGGTGCCCATCCGGGCCAGGCTCGGCACCGGCACCCGGTAGCGCACGGCGTCGTAGACGATCACGCCCGAGACGGTGGAGCCGATCAGGTCGCCGAGGCCGGGGATCAGGCCGATCACCGCATCGAGTCCGACGCCGACCTGGGTGCCCGGCACGGTCGCGAGGTCGTCCATCACATGCGCCAGGTGGCGACTGGTGGTGAGCCGAGGCGCGGGGTCGGCTACCGGGGCATCAATGGGTGTCGCGGGCTCCGCGGTGACGCTGGCTGACGGCTTCCGACTCACCCCTCCAGCGTAGGAGGTCTTGGGTCACGGACGGCCACCTCACGCGCACCACAGCACCGCGTCGCCGAGCTGATCGGCGAGGGCCGAGACACCGCGCAGCTCCTCGCGATCGGTCAGCAGCCTCACCAGCCCCTCGGCATTGCGCGCCTCAAGACGCTCGCGCATGGCCAGGCTCACTACGAGTCGGTCGTCATCGGTCATCGTCAGCTCCCTTCTCGACCGTGGACAGTCTCGACCGTGGCAGTCTCAACCGTTGGGCAGCAGCCTTGCTCAACGAGTTGTCGGCGGTGTTGACGACCGGTTACGTCCCCATCACATCGAAGGGAGGTCGACGGAACGGCCAGAGGCCGATCACCCGGATCGCACTACGATCCGGTCATGGTGACTGCGTCCTCGCGAAACCTGGCCGTGACATGCCCGCCGCGTAGGCGTCACACGTGACGCTTAGCCTGGATCCGTGGAAGGCCACCAGGCTTAGGGTGCGGCCGTGAGCGCCCCGACCCAGGCCGAGTCCGGCCACTACGGACCCGCGCCGGACCACGCCGGGGCGCTCTTCGACGGCTACGCCCTGGATCCGCACGCGTGGGACGAGATGCTGGAGGAAGTCGGCGCACCGCGTACGACGTACAAGGCCGTCCACCACACCCTGGCCTCGATGACGTCGGCGGAGATGAGGGACCGAGCCGACCAGCTCGCCCGCAGCTATCTCGACCAGGGCGTCACCTTCGACCACTCCGGGGAGGAACAACCGTTCCCCCTGGACGCCGTGCCGCGGGTGATCTCGGCGCACGAGTGGGATGCCATCGAGTCGGGCGTGATCCAGCGGGTGACCGCGCTCGAGGCCCTGCTGGACGACATCTACAGCCGCGAGGGGGAGCTGCCTCGCTCGGTCCACGAGGGCATCGTCCCGTGGCGGCTGATCGCGTCGTCGGCGCACTTCCACCGCGCGGTGACCGGGATCCGGCCACCGAACGGCGTGCGGGTGCACGTCTCCGGCATCGACCTGGTCCGCGACGAGGACGGCGTCTTCCGGGTCTTGGAGGACAACGTGCGCGTGCCCTCCGGTGTCTCCTATGTGATCGCGAACCGTCGCGCGATGGCCAACGTCTTCCCCGAGGCGTTCGCGACGATGCGGATCCGCCCGGTCCGTGACTATCCGCGGATGCTGCTGTCCGCGCTGCGTGCCGCCGCACCGGACGGCACCAAGGATCCGACGGTCGTCGTCCTCACCCCGGGCATCTACAACAGCGCCTACTTCGAGCACGCGCTCCTGGCCCGGATGATGGGCGTCGAGCTCGTCGAGGGCCGCGACCTGATCTGCAGCGGCGGCCAGGTGCGGATGCGCACGACCACCGGCGACCAACCCGTCGACGTGATCTACAAGCGCCTCGACGACGAGTTCCTCGACCCGGTGCACTTCCGTGGGGACTCGATGCTCGGCTGCGCGGGCCTGGTGTCGTCGATGCGGGCCGGTCGGGTGAGCGTCGCCAACGCGGTCGGCAACGGGGTCGCCGACGACAAGCTGATCTACTCCTACATTCCCGATCTGATCCGCTTCTATCTCGAAGAGGACCCGATCCTGCCCAACGTCGACACCTACCGCTGCAACGAGCCCCCCGCGCTGCGGCACGTCCTCGACCACCTCGACGAGATGGTCGTCAAGCCGGTCGACGGCTCCGGAGGCAAGGGCCTGGTGATCGGCACGGAGGCGGACGGCAAGACCCTGGACGGGCTCCGGGCCAAGCTGGTCGCCGATCCGCGCGGCTGGATCGCCCAACCGGTGGTCCAGCTGTCGACGGTGCCGACCTTGATCTCCGGCCGCCTCGAGCCACGCCACGTGGACCTGCGTCCCTTCGCGGTCAACGACGGCGACCGGGTGCGTGTGCTGCCCGGTGGGCTGACTCGGGTCGCCCTCCCCGCCGGTCAGCTCGTGGTCAACTCCAGCCAGGGCGGGGGTTCGAAGGACACCTGGGTGCTCTCCGGGCGCCACCATCTGGCCCAGCGGCGCTCCAGACGGTCCGCCGACAGCCGGGAGGTCATCGTGATGACGGCGCCGACCTCGTCGCCCGAGGACTCCCTGCGCGCCCAGCAACAACAGCAGCAACAGACCGGAGCAGAGCGCTATCGTGCCCGCCGGAAGGCGTCGCCGCCCGGGGGTGAGCGATGATGCTCAGCCGGATCGCGGAGTCGCTGTTCTGGATCGGGAGGTACGTCGAGCGGGCCGACGGCACCGCGCGCATCGTCGACGTACTCCGACTCCAACTGCTGGAGGACCCTGGCGCCGACGAGCACCAGACCGCGGCGACCGTGCTGTCCTCGGTGATGGGCATGCCGACCGACGGCGAGGCCACCTTCGCCACGGTCGGCGACCTGCTCGTCTTCGACCGCGGCAACCCCAGCTCGATCTCGGGGGCGTGGCACGCGGCCCGGGAGAACGCGCGCCGGACCCGCGAGACCCTCTCCACCGAGCTGTGGGAGACCATCAACACGACCTGGCATCGCTGGCGCAGCATGGGCCGGCATGCGGTGACCGAGCGGCATCTCTCCTGGGTCCGCGAGCGCGCGGCGTTGGTCAACGGCATCGCCGACTCCACGATGAGCCACGACGACGCCTGGGACTTCCTCGTGCTCGGCCGTGCCCTCGAACGTGCCGACATGACCGCCCGCCTGGTCGCCAACGGTGGCCTGCACTCCCGCGGTCCGTCGTGGTCGACCGTGCTCAGCTCGTGCGGCGCGGCCCAGGCCTTCACCCGCAGCCAGCGCGGCCTGCTCACCGACCACCGAGCGGCGGCATTCCTGGTCCTCGACCGTGAGTTCCCGCGGTCGGTGTGCTTCGCGCTCGCCGAGGCCGAGCGACGGCTGATGGCCCTCTCCCCCGAGGCCGCCCGGATCGGCGTCTCCGACGAGGCGCGCCGCCAACTCGGGCGCATCCGCACGTCGCTGGAGTATCGCTCCACCTCCGAGATCCTCGCCGACCTCCCCGCCCAGATGCTGCGGGTGCAGGCCGCCATCACCGCAGCCTCGGAGGCGATCGCCGCGAAGTACTTCCAGGCCGGTCCGGTCCTCAGCTGGACCGAGGAGCTGGTGTGACCGTGCGGCGCTATCGGATCGTGCACAAGACCTCGATGACATACGACGCACCGGTGCGCGCCTCTCACAACGAGCTGCGGATGACACCGCTGAGCGAGCCCGGTCAGACCACGCTCGAGAGCCGGCTGCGGGTCCGGCCGATGACCTGGAGCCACATCTACCGTGACCATTGGGGCACTCATGTCACGGCGATGGAGTCGCTCCAAGAGCACCATCGTCTGGACATCGAGGCGGTCAGCACCGTCGAGCGGAGCGATCCGCCGTCGTTCGTCGAGTCGATCGGCTGGGGAGCGCTGGCCGACGACGCCGTCGGCGATCGCAACTACGAGTGGCTGATGCTGACCCCACGAACCACGCCGGGTGAGGGGGTCGGGGAGCTGGCCGACTCCGTGCGGGAACTCGCGACCCCGCGCGAGGCGGCGTACTCCTTGTGTGCACGCGTCAACGAGGTGATGACCTACCAGCACGGCGCCACCGGGGTGCACAGCAGCGGCGAGGAGGCCTGGCTCGCCCGCGCCGGCGTGTGTCAGGACTTCGCGCACATCACCCTCGGTGCGCTGCGCACCCTCGGCGTGCCCGCCCGCTATGTCTCCGGCTACCTGGCTCCCAAACGGGACGCCGAGGTCGGCGAGACCAGCACCGGCGAGAGTCATGCGTGGGTGGAGTTCTGGGACGGTGACTGGCTTGCCGCCGACCCGACCAACCTGACCCCGGTCGGCGTCGACCATGTCGTCGTCGCCCGCGGCCGGGACTATCAAGACGTGCCGCCGTTCAAGGGCGTCTACTCCGGCCCCGGGGTGGCCGACCTCACCGTCGAGGTGCGGTTCACCCGGCTGAGCTGACGGCTCGCTGGCTCGGCTGACTCGGACCCGTCTGCTGCGCGATTGTCGGGGCTGAGTTCCCTGCAGAACGGGCATCCAGCACCCACGCGGGCGCAGGAGATCACGGGGTCTCAAAGGAGGAACGATGAGGAAGCTCGCATCCGCCGGCACCGTCGCGATGATCGGCCAGCCGGTCGGACCAGACTCGCGACTGGACCCGTGACGGCGGCGACCGCACTCGCGACTGGTCGGCCGACAAGACCAACGGCGCCAGCCGCAACGACAACCGCAGTCTGCGCTGATCCGATGACCGACCCCCAGCGCACGGCTCCCGCCTCGTGGGGGCTGCAGGAGGGCGACCCGATCTCCGCCGAGCTCGGAGCTGCCCGACGACGTGCCCGACGAGGTCGCCAAGCTGATCCTCGCGATGCTCGAGAAGCGACCCGCCAACCGGCCCCGGCCGGCAGAGGTCGCCGACACGCTGCAGCCCGTCTTGGAGGCACTCCCCCGCGGCCGCCTGGCCGGCTTCAAGGTCCGTTGATCCCGCCTGCTCGACTTGCCCTCGCGGAGTAGCCCCTCGTCAGCGGGCGTTGAAGCGGTAGCCCATCCCGCGCACGGTGCTGATCGTGTCGGCCCCGAACTTCTTGCGCAGGTAGCCGACGTAGACGTCGACGACGTTCGATCCAGGATCGAAGTCATAGCCCCAGACGTGATCGAGAAGCTGCTCTCGGGAGAGCACCTGCCCCGGGTTGAGCGTGAAGATCTCCGCGAGTGCGAACTCCCTTGCCGAGAGCTCGACCACTCGACCGGAGATCTCCGCCTGCCGGGTGCGGAGGTCCAACAAGACGTCACCGACCACCAGGTGCTCCGGTCTCGCGCTGGCGGCCTGTTCCGGCTGACGCAGCCGGAGCCGGACCCGGGCCAGGAGCTCGGCGAAGCGGAACGGCTTGGGCATGTAGTCGTCGGCGCCCCCTTCCAGCGCCGTGACCGTGTCGGTCACCGAGTCCCGCGCGGTCAGCACGATGACCGGCACCCGGCTGCCCTGCGAGCGGAGCTGGTCGAGCACCTCGAAGCCGTCCAGCCCCGGCAGGCCGATATCGAGGATGACCAGGTCATAGAGCCCGGTCATCGCCTCGTCCAACGCCTGCCGACCGTCGCCGACCACCGTGGGCTGGTGCCCTTCTGCCCGCAGGCCCTTGGCGACGAACGACGCGATGCGCTCCTCGTCCTCGACGATCAAGATCGCGGCCATGACTGCTCCTCCGATGACTCTGCGTGCTGCGTCCCTAGGTCCGGCGCCTCTGGATGCAACGTCTCAGGGCTCGGTGCCTCCGCGTGCGCCGACGCCTGGGTGGTGACGAGAGGGATGACGACCTCGAAGCAGGCGCCGCTCGGGTCGGCCGGCACGGCCCGCGCGGTGCCGCCGTGGGCCTCGGCGATGGCGCGCACGATGGAGAGGCCGAGCCCGAAGCCCTCGTCGCCGGCGGCCACAACCCCGCGACCGAACCGGTCGAAGATCAGCTCCCGGTCCGCCTCGGGCACGCCCGGTCCCTCGTCGGCCACCCACAACACCAGGTCGCCGCCGACCACCGAGGCGCCAAAGCCGACGGCGTCGTCCGACTCGGTGTGCTTGACCGCGTTGTCGGCGAGCTGCAGCAGCGCCTGGGTGATCCGCTGCTCGTCGAGCATCGCGGTGAGCTCGGGCACCGAGTCGAGCCACCAGTCCCGGTCACCGAGCGCGCGGGCCTTGGCGAGCACGGCCCTCAGCAGCGGCTCGATCTGGGTCGGAGCAGGGTGGACGAAGTCGGGTCGACGGGCCTTCGCGAGCAGGATCAGGTCGCCGACCAGACGGGCCATCCGGTCGGTCTCGTCCAGAAGCAGCTCCTTGGTCTCCGCGATCTCCTCCTGACTGCCGACGTCGAGCAGCTCCAGGTGGCCGCGGAGCACCGTCAGCGGCGTGCGCAGCTCGTGGCCCGCGTCGTCGAGGAACCGGCGCTGACCCTCGAAGCCGGCTTCCAGCCGGTCGAGCATGTCGTTGACCGTTCGAGTCAGTGCGGTCAGGTCGTCGTTGCCACGCTCGGGGATCCGCTGGGTCAGGTCAGTGGCCGTGATGTCCTCGGCAGTGCGGCGCAGTGTCCGCAACGGAGCGAGCAGCCGACCGGACTGCCACCAGGCCAGCCCGGCGACCAGGATCAACAATCCCGAGCCCACCAGGGCATAGGTGCGGATGGTGTCATGCAGACCACCCCTGGCGAGGTCCAGGAAGGTGACGATCACCAGCGCACCGGAGTCCGAGTCACCGGCTTGGGCAGGTTGGACGGTGACCATCAGCTCGCCGTACTCCCGCGAGTGGTAGATCGACGTGCCGCTGACGTCGATCCGCTCCCTCACGAACGCGACGAACGACGGGTCCTCGGCCAGCGGATGTCGGGGCGACCGGATCTTCGGCCCGCCTCCCCACCAACCGATCAACAGCTCGTCCTCGTCGGGGACGTTGCGGCTCAAGAAGGTGCTGATCAACGACTGCACGTCGGTGAAGGGCGTGCCGCCTTCCGCTGCGTCCCTCTGCAGCGCCGCGAACTCGTCCAACTCCTGGTCGATCTCCCGCGTGACCTCCTCGCCGATCCGATCGGCCTCGATGGCGAAGGCGATCACGCCCGCCGCGGCCAGGGCGAGACCCGCCAGCAGCGCCATCGCTGCGGTGAGTCGAGCGCGCACGGACAAGCCCGGTCGAGAGCGATCCGCGCTTCGGCCGGGCTCAGGAGTCGAGGGCGGCGAGCTCAGTGGCCGCCCCTGTCAGTCGTCATCGTTCAGTCGTCATCGTTCAGTCGTCATCGGGATCATCGTCATGGTCGTCGTGCCGATCGTCCCTGTCGTGGTCATCGTCATCGTCGCCGTCCCGGCCGTCGTCATCCCCATCGTCGTCGATGTCGTCCGGATCAAGGGTGGCGTCCTCCACCGGACTCTGCGAGCGACCCGGACCGCCGGACGGATCCGCCGACCGGCTGCGCCTTCCGCTGGGCCCTCCGCTGGGCTCGGCGGTGCTGCTCGACGTCGGAGCGTCCTTGAGCACGACGGTCTGCCGGGGCGCCGGTGGCTCAGGGCTGGCATGCAGGATGCCGAAGGCATAGATGGCGAGCACCGCGACCACTCCCGCCCCCAGCGTGGTCTGCCACCACCGCATCACGACCTCCCGCCCCGCCGTCTTCACGCCGCCTCCTCGCGCTCCGGGGGCAGTCGCCACTGCTGACCGCCCGAGATCCAGCCTGCGGCCGCCCGATGGGCTGGCGATGAGACGAAAATGAGAAGCCTCTCATGAAACCAGAGCCGCCCACCTCGCCGGACGTCGTGCGAGCTGGTCGCCCGGGCGACCGGAGACGATGACGTCCCGCCCACCCGGCTAACGTTGCCCGGTGGGCGTCGGCAACCGCCGACTGCCGAGGAGGGGGATGTCGTGCAGGTCTGGCCAGGCTCGGCATACCCCCTGGGCGCCGACTTCGACGGCAGCGGCACCAACTTCGCGCTGTTCAGCGAGGTAGCCGACCGGGTCGAGCTGTGCCTCTTCGACAACGGCGTCGGGCCGGACGCGGCGCCGGTCGAGACACGAATCGAGCTGACCGAGGTCGACGGCTACGTCTGGCACTGCTACCTGCCGCACGTGCAGCCCGGACAGCGCTACGGCTACCGCGTGCACGGACCCTACGACCCCGACCGCGGCCAGCGCTGCAACCCCAACAAGCTGCTGCTGGACCCCTACGCCAAGGCCACCTGGGGCACCATCGACTGGAGCCCGGCGCTGTTCGGCTACGACTTCGACGATCCCGACCAGCGCAACGACGAGGACTCCGCCCCGCACATGATGCTCGGGGTGGTCATCAACCCGTTCTTCAACTGGGAGGGCGACCGTCGACTCGGCCACCCCTACAACGAGACGGTCATCTACGAGGCGCACGTCAAGGGCCTCACCGAGCTGCACCCCGACATCCCGGCCGAGCTGCGCGGCACGTACGCCGGCCTGGCGCACCCCGCCATCACCGAACACCTCACCCGACTCGGGGTCACCGCGATCGAGCTGATGCCCGTCCACGAGTTCGTGCAGGACCAAGCCCTGCAGGAGCAGGGGCTGCGCAACTACTGGGGCTACAACACCATCGGCTTCTTCGCCCCGCACGCCGGGTACGCCGCCGTACCCCGTGATCCGACGCAGCGCGGCCAGCAGGTCCAGGAGTTCAAGTCGATGGTCAAGGCGATGCACGCCGCCGGCATCGAGGTGATCTTGGACGTGGTCTACAACCACACCGCGGAGGGCAACCATCTCGGGCCGACACTGTCCTTCAAGGGCATCGACAACGCGGCGTACTACCGCGTCGTCGAGGACGACCCCCGCTACTACATGGACTACACCGGCACCGGCAACTCGCTCAACGTGCGGCACCCGCACTCGCTGCAGCTGATCATGGACTCGCTGCGCTACTGGGTCACCGAGATGCACGTCGACGGCTTCCGCTTCGACCTTGCCGCCACGCTGGCGCGCGAGTTCTACGACGTCGACCGGCTGGCCACCTTCTTCGAGCTGGTGCAGCAGGACCCGGTGGTCAGCCAGGTCAAGCTGATCGCGGAGCCGTGGGACGTCGGCCCTGGCGGCTATCAAGTCGGGAACTTCCCGCCGCAGTGGACCGAGTGGAACGGCGCCTACCGCGACACCGTGCGCGACTTCTGGCGCGGGGAGCCGGAGATCGGCGCGTTCGCCAGCCGGCTGGCCGGATCCTCGGACTTCTACGAGCACTCCGGCCGCCGCCCGGTCGCCTCGATCAACTTCATCACCGCCCACGACGGATTCACCCTCGCCGACCTGGTGTCCTACAACGAGAAGCACAACGACGCCAACGGCGAAGGCGGTCGGGACGGTGAGAGCTTCAACCGGTCCTGGAACCACGGCGCCGAGGGCCCCACCGACGATCCCGCGATCCTCGCCTCCCGGGCGCGCACGCAGCGCAACTTCCTGGCCACCCTGCTGCTCAGCCAGGGCGTCCCGATGATTGCGCACGGCGACGAGCTGGGCCGCACCCAGCAGGGCAACAACAACACCTACGCCCAAGACTCCGAGCTGAGCTGGGTGCACTGGGACGAGGCCGACCTGCCCCTGGTGGAGTTCACCGCGGCCGTGTCCCGGCTACGCCGCGAACACCCGACCTTCCGGCGCAAGCGGTTCTTCACCGGCACGACGGTGCGCACGGCCGACGGCCCCGAAGGCGGGGACCGGCTCAACGACATCGTCTGGCTGCAGGCCGACGGCCGCCCGATGGAGGGTGCGGACTGGGAGGCGGCGGGAGAGACGCTGCTGGGCATGTACCTCAACGGTCAGGGCATCACCGGCCCGGACGCCATGGGTCGGCCCATCCACGACGACCACTTCTTGCTGTACTTCAACGCCGCCGATGCCGCGGTCGCCGTACAGCTCCCGCCGGAGGAGTACGCCGCCGCGTGGGACGTCGTCCTCGACACCGCTGCCGCCAAGCCCGACGCCGACCCACACCTCCCGGGCACCTCTCTCGAGGTCCCCGCCCGGAGCGTGGTGGTGCTGCGCGAGCACGTCCCCGCCGCCCCCACCCCCGACTCCTCCGTCGCCGCCTCCCTCGCAGCGAAATCCCGCCGCCCCACCTCCCCCTGACCCGCGAGATACCAGGCGGGGTTGCGCGAGGTGCCAGGCACCTCCCGGGTCAGGCGCGGTCGGGGTCGATGATCTTGGCGACCGCGGCCTCGATGGCGGCAAGCTCGTCGTCGGGAAGCTTGACGCCGAGGATGGTGGCCCAGGCGGGGGCCACGATCTCGTCGTAGATGTGGCCGTGGCCGGGCGGCACCGAGTTGGCGCCTAGCTGGTCGAAGCTTCCCTGCAGCCAACTGACCACCGGGAATGCGTTCATCCGGGGATGGATGTCCGGACCGCGTGGGTCCAGCCATTCACGGCGGCTGATCTTCCAGGCGACGATCGGGTCGGACTGGTGGACCAGGTAGATGATCCGGTTATCTGTCTTCCAGGTAAGCGTGGGGTCGGTGAGGTCGGCGGCGTCGTCGACTGTTCGGGCCATCGCCCCGTCTTGGTAGCGCGGCTTCCAGATCGGTGACCCCGGGTCACGGCGTTCCTGAATGCGCTGCCAGGTCGGCTCGAAGTCGGGTGGCCCGATCATCAACGCACCGTCGGTGGTGGTGGCGATGTCCTCCACGCTGGTGAAGGCACTGCCGGTGGAGTAGGCCCCGAGGCTTTCGCCGAAGACGTAGAGCTGCGGGCGTTTGTCGGCTGGCATCGAGGCCAGCTCGACCCGGATCGCGGTGAGCAGCTCGGCGGCGTTCTCCTGGGCGCGGCTGCGGTCCACGAGATAGGACATCCAGCTGGGCAGGTAGGAGTACTGCGTGGTGACGATCGCGACGTCACCGTGCGTGACATACTCCAGCGCCGCCGGTGGCTGCGGGTCGATCCAGCCGGTGCCGGTAGTGCCTGCGACGGCCAGCACGCTCCGGTCGAAGCCGCCGAGGTCGTGCAGCTCCTTGACGGCGAGCTGCGCCCGCTCCGCGGCTGAGTCGGCGGCCCGCAGGCCGACGTACGCCCGCACCGGCTCGACGGCGTCTGTGGCGCCGGTGACCTCGGTGATGTCGGCCGCGGTCAGCCCGCTGGAGACGAAGTAGCGGCCCTCTCGGCTGAGCTGGTCCCAGGCAACGTCGGAGCGCGGACCTCCGGAGCGGAACTGCGACTCCGGGTTCGACACGCCCTCCTTGTCGCCGGCCGCATGCGCCGCGAAGACGCCGTCCGCCATGGTCAGCGCCCGGTCGACGACGACTCCGCGGGCGAGCTGCCAGCTGATGAAGGCGGTGAGCAAGATCGCGATGACGGCGGCCAATCGGCCGGGGAGCACGCGGCTCAAGGCGCGGTCGAGGGCCCGGCCCAGCAGACGGATCGCCCGCGCGACGAGCAGCCCGACGGCCACCACCAGCACTCCCAGCAGCGGGGCAATCAGCCACCACCAGGAGGCATCGCCGTCCATGCCCAACAACTCGCGCTGCTGGCTCTGCCAGCGCCGACCTAGCCATCCGCCGATCAGCAGGGCGACCGGGGTGGCGATCAGGAGCACCCGCCACAGCCAGCGGCGCAGCCGCTCGGGCAGGTCCGGCAGGCCGAGCGCACGCCAGACCCAGGCGAGGAAGGCTCCGGCGGCATACCCGACCAGGAAGCAGACACCCGCCAGCAGGACCTGCAACGGCCAGATCCGCGGGACCAACGAGGGGGTGACCGACGCGACCATCAACACTGCTCCCAGCAGCGCTCCGAGCAGGCTGGCCTGTCGGATCTTCAAGGGGCCGAGTCTCAGGTCCGGCCGCGACCCCGAGGTCTTGCCCACCGAAGGCGCAGCAGCCTCGGCCGGATCGGGGCTGGGCGTTGTCTCGGTGGCCACCGCGCAGAGACTACGGGATCGCGGGCACGGCTCGGAGAGGGCTCCGCTCAGTACGTGTACTAGGGCTGCACGGTCAAGAAGATGAACGCGGCGGCCAAGGTGAGGTGCAGGCCGGCCTGGAGCGGTTTGGCGCGACCCGGCACTACGGTGAGCACCGACACGAACCCGGTGGCCACGAGGAGCACCAGGTGCACCGGGTCCAGGCCGAGGTGCAGCGGCTGGTCGATCCAGATGGTGCTCAACGCGATCACCGGGATGGTCAGGCCGACACAGGCCAGGCAGGATCCGTAGGCGAGGTTGAGGCTGGTCTGCACGCGATCGGCGTACGCCGCCCGGGCCGCGGCCACCGACTCGGGACCGAGCACGACGATCGCGACCACCACTCCGACGAAGGCGTGCTCCAGGCCCAGCCTGGAGACGATCCGTTCGATCGGGGCCGACTCCACCTTCGCCAGCCCGACCACGGCCACCAGGGCGGCCACCAGCAGCGCGAACGCTGCCGTGGAGCTGCGCTGGCTGTCGACGTCGGCATGATCCTCGGCGTCGTCGGGCTCGATGCCGTCGCCCTCGTCTCCGTGGCCGGGAGTGGGCCCGGAGCCGGAGACGGCCTGCTTGACGGGAAGGAAGAAGTCGCGATGGCGGACGGTCTGGGTGAAGAGGAACAGCAGATAGACCGCGAGTGAGCAGACTGCGGCGAAACCAAGCTGGGCGGGGGAGAAGTCCGGACCCGATGTCGTGGTGGTGTATCTCGGCACCACGAAGCAGAGGATCACCAAGGTGAGTGCGGCCGACAGCGCGGCACCGGTGCCCTCGGGGTTGAACTCGGCCAGGTGGTGCCGCAGCGACGCGATCAGGATCGACAGACCCACGATGAAGTTCAACGTCAGCATCACAGCGGCGAACACGGTGTCCCGGGCCAGCGTCGAGACGTCCTTGTCCGCCGAGACGGTCAACGTGACGATGAGGGCCACCTCGATGACGGTGACCGCCACCGCCAGCACCAAGGACCCCAGCGGTTCACCCACCCGGTGGGCGATCACCTCGGCGTGATGCACCGCGGCCAGCACCGAGGCGACCAGGAGCACCGCGACCAACACCAACACGGGGGTGCTCAGGGAGCGGCCCCAGCTGAGCCCCAGCACGACCAGGCCGAGCAGCGGCACGACGACCGTCCAGTCGAGATGGCGACGCCAGGCCGGCCGCCCTCCGCTCGGGTCTGGTGCGGGCCCGTTGTCGGCTCGGCTGTGAGCCGCGCCATCCGCCCCGACCCCGCCCGCCTGATGCTCAGCCATGGCGCCCAGCCTGACAGGTAGGAGGCGAGGAACATGAACGCCAACCACTTCCCCAGCACCAACCACTTCAACTGCAGGGGCAAGGTCTTCGTCGTCACGGGTGGCGGCAACGGCATCGGACGAGCGGTCGTCCTCGGTCTGCTGCGCCGGGGAGCCGAGGTGGCCGACCGGATGAGCAGCCATGTCGTCGACATCTCCGATCGTGCCGCGGTCGCCGCGCTGCCTGACGCCGTACTCTCCCGGCACGGTCGAGTGGACGGCCTGCTCAACGTCGCCGGGGTCATCCAGCGCTTCGTCCCCTTCGCCGAGCTCCGCGGCACGCCCGTCGCGGTCACCGTCGTCTTCCCCGGTGGGGTAGCCACCCATATCGCCGACAACTCCGGCCCCGCCGCGCCTGGTGCCGGTGACAACAACGCAGAGGTGGCCGCCAAGCTGGCCACCCCGCAGTACGCCGCCCAGCAGATCATCGACGGGATGGAGAGGGGCAGCTACCGCGTGGTGATCGGCAAGGACGCCGCGATGACGGACAAGTTCTCCCGGATCGCACCCCAGCGGGCCACCGACACCATCGCCAAGAAGATGGCCTCGCTGCTGTCCTGACCCTCTGGCGGATGGGACGTCATGCTCTCCGGTCGCTCGGGCGGCCGCGCGGCATGACGTCCCGCGGATGAGGGAGTCCGTCGACACGGTCGATGAGAGGGCTCTCATCTTCGTCTCATCCCCGCCCCATCGGCGGGCTGCAGGCTGGGGACATCGAGGCGGAGCACCTGCGGCAGTTGCCCGGGACTGTCTCGTTAACCCCACGATGTCGACCACCAGGAGGAGTCATGTCCCCGATCACCCGCGCTACTGCCATCGCTGCCGGCGGCGCCCTACTCGCCACCCCGGCAGTGCTGTTCGCCGCCCCGGCGCATGCCGATGTCGAGAGGCACGGCAACTGCGGTGGTGGCACCTACGAGTTCTCCGTCGACCGTGAGGACAGCGGCCGCTACGAGGTCTCCCTCGATCTCGACCGGGTCAAGCCGGGCAGCACCTGGAAGGTCGTGCTGAAGCAGAACGGCAACCGCTTCTTCTCCGGCAAGCTGACCACCGACCACGAGGGCGACCTCGACGTCGAGCGGCACCGGGCGAACACCACCGGCAAGGACACGTTCAAGTTCAAGGCCAAGCGCGTCGGCCACTCCAGCAGCTGCTCGCGCACCATCACCGTCGCCTGATCCACGCCGGCCTGAACGATCCCGCGTCCCACCCCTGGCCGCCGTCGGAGACTCCTCCGGCGGCGGCCCCGGACGTCATGCGATCCGCCCGTCCGCCGCCGGGATGCTGGTCTGCGGTGGTGCTGGCCGACAGGGCGGCAACGACGGATGAGCATCGCCGTGGTCCGGGTCGTCGGCCGGGATGCTGGTCGCTGGTGGTCACTCCCGTCGCTGCTTTCACAAGGTATCTGGGTGGGCCTGCACTTCTCATTGCGTGTGCGCCGTGAGAGGTGACGCTTCATCCACTTACCTTGATGAAGCAGCGATCCGAGCGGCCCCCGGGAACCCAGCGGCAGGACTCGGGGGACGGGGCCATCGATTGGCCGCAAACGACATGCCGGATCGCGGTCTCGTTGCCGTTTGGGCCCAAACCGCAACCCCTCGACCCACCAGAGCCCCTCTCCCGCCTGCGATCCGCCATCCCGACACGGGCCCGTTCTAGTGGAAGTCGCGGGAGCGGTGCCGGGCACGCAGAGAGGCACCGGCATCGGGGTGGATCGTCTCGATCGGCGCCAGCTCGTCGGCGATCAGATTGGTGACGCCGTCGTGGCGCTCGAGGATCCCGCGGATCACCATGCCCGCGGCGTTGCGGGCGATCTGGGCGTGCTTCCCCCACAACCCGGCGGAGCAGACGACGTTGAGCATTCCGGTTTCGTCCTCGAGGTTGAAGAAGGTGACGCCGCCGGCCGTGCCCGGCCGCTGCCGGTGGGTGATCAGGCCGGCGACGTGCAACCGTCGCTTCGGCTCGGCGTGCGCCAGATCGGCGATCGCCCAGACCCCGCGCTCACGCAGGAGGGGACGCAGGTGACCGACCGGATGACTCGCAGGGGTGACCGACGTCGCCCACAGGTCGGCCAGGGTCACCTCAACCTCGTCCATCGTCGGCAGGGCCGGGATGGGCACGACGGTCGCGGTGCCCTCGAGCTGGTCCGGACTCTCGGTGTAGCCGGCGTTCCACAGCGCCTCACGCCGGCCCAGTCCCAAAGAACCGAATGCGCCGGCCGTGGCCAGCGCCTCCAACTGCCGGCTGTCCAGGCCGGCCCGGCGCGATAGGTCGACCATGTCGACGAACGGCCGCTCCTCCCGTGCGGCCACGATCCGGGCGGCGACCTCGGCACCAATACCGCGCACCGAGTCGAGCCCCAGCCGCACGGAGTACGCCGTGTCGCGGCGATGTTGCGGGGTGGGGTCGAGGGTGCCGTCAACGAACTCGGTGCGCCCAACATGGTCACCACGACAAGAATCCAGCCCCGTCGCCCGTGCCGTGCCCGGCGACTCACGATCCAGCACCTCCAGATCGGCCAACGCAGCAGAGCAGACGATGTCGGGGCGGCGTACTTCGACACCGTGACGGCGGGCATCCTGCACCAGCGACTGCGAGGAGTAGAACCCCATCGGCTGAGCACGCAGCAGCGCAGCCAGGAACGCGGCCGGGTAGTGCAACTTGAACCACGAAGAGGCATAGACGAGCTTGGCGAAGGAGAGCGCATGGCTCTCGGCGAAGCCGAAGTTGGCGAAGGAGAGGATCTTGTCGTAGATCGCGTCGGCGGCCTTGCCGACGATGTCGCGCTCCGCCATCCCGGCGTACAGCTTGTCCTTGATGCTCTCGATCCGCTCGATCCCCCGCTTGGAGCCCATCGCCCGGCGGAGCAGGTCGGCCTCGTCCGCGGTGCAGTCACCGAGCGTGCGCGCCATCGCCATCAGCTGCTCCTGGAACAGCGGCACCCCCTTGGTCCGCTCCAGGATCGGGATCAGGTCGTCGTGGTCGTAGGCGATCTCCTCTCGCCCGGTGGCCCGCCGGATGTAGGGGTGCACGGCGCCACCTTGGATCGGGCCGGGTCGGATCAGCGCGATCTCGATCGCCAGGTCGTAGAACTCTCGCGGTCGGAGCCGCGGCAGGGTGCCGATCTGGGCGCGGCTCTCGACCTGGAAGACACCGACCGAGTCGGCCCGGCAGAGCATGTCGTAGACCGCCGGTTCCTCTTTGGGGATGGTGGCCAGCGTCCACTCCTCACCGAGGTGGTCAGAGACGATCCGCATCATGTGGTCCAGGGCGGAGAGCATGCCCAGCCCGAGCAGGTCGAACTTGACCAGTCCCATGAACTCGCAGGCGTCCTTGTCCCACTGCAGCACCGTGCGGTCGTCCATCCGGGCCCGCTCGATCGGGCACACCTCGCCGATCGGTCGCTCGGTGAGGATCATCCCGCCGGAGTGGATGCCGAGGTGACGTGGTGCGCCGAGCAACTGGTTGGCCAGCCCGACGACCGGATCGGGGATGCCGTGGTTGTCTCCCGCCTCCACCGCCTGCCAGCTGATGATCTGCTTGGACCAGGCGTCCTGCTGACCCGGGGAGTAGCCGAGCGCCTTGGCCGCATCCCGGATCGCCAGCTTGGGCCGGTAAGTGATCACGTTGGCGACCTGGGCGGCGTTGCGTCGGCCGTACCGCTCGTAGACCCACTGGATGACCTTCTCGCGCCGATCGGAGTCGAAGTCCACGTCGATGTCGGGCTCTTCGTCCCGGGTCTCGGAGATGAACCGCTCGAACGGTAGCTCATAGAAGACCGGGTCGATCGCGGTGACCCCGAGGGCGTAGCAGACCGCTGAGGCGGCCGCCGAGCCCCGTCCCTGGCACAAGATCCCCTCCGAGCGCGCGAACGCGACGATGTCGTGCACGATGACGAAGTAGCCGGCGAAGTCCTTCCGCTCGATGACCTCCAGCTCGTGCTCGACCCTCGCGCGCGCCTTCCTCTCCAGACCTGTCCCGCGATAGCGCTCCGCGAAGCCGCGCGCCACCAGGACCCGCAGCCAGCTCATCGGGGTCTCTCCCTCCGGGATGTGGCGCTTGGGCAGACGGGGGGCGGCCTTCTGCAGGTCGAAGCTCACCTCCCGCGCGATCTCCACGCTGCGGGCAACCACGCCGGGATAGCGGGCGAACCGCTCCACCATCTCGTCACCGGACCGCAGACAGGCACCGCCCCAGGCCGGCAGCCAGCCGTTCATCTCGGTCAGGCTGCGCCTTGCCCGGATCGCCGCCATCGCATCGGCCAGCCGGTGGCCTGCGGGGGTGGCGTAGTGCACGTTGCCGGTGGCGACCGCTCGGAGACCTAGGTCGTGAGCAAGCGCGAAGAGCGCGTCGTTGACGGCGCTGTCGTCGGGGTAACCGTGGTCGGTCAGCTCCACCGCCACGCTGTCGCTGCCGAACCGGTCGACCAGGTCGGCGATCTCCGCGCGGCTGCGCATCCCCTTGCGGCAGCCGGTGAGCAGCAGCCAGTGGCCACGACCCTGGTCGGTGAGCTCGTCGAGGTCGTACGCCGGCCGCCCCTTCTCGTCGCCGCGCAACTGAGCCTCGGTGATCGCGCCGGCCAACCGGTGATAGCCCTCGACCCCTCTAGCCAGGACGAGCAGGTGTCGACCTTCGGGATCCGCAACGCCGTTCTGCGGCCGGGTCAGCCCGAGTGACAGCTCCGCGCCGTACCCGGTCTGGAGATCGGGATACTTCTGCGCGACCTCGGCGAACAAGGGGGCGCCGTAGAACCCGTCGTGGTCGGTGAGCGAGAGGCCGACCAGCCCGAGCCGGACCGCCTCCTCCACCAGGGTGACCGGACTGGCCGCGCCGTCGAGGAAGCTGAAGTGGCTGTGGCTGTGCAGCTCGGCGTACGGCGTGACCGGCCGGTCGGGCGGAGTCACCTCGGGGCGGGGCTGGTATTTCTTCCGACGACGCGGTCCCGGGCCGTCCTCGGGTGGGACCGAAATGCCGGAGAGCGTGCGCTCGTGCTGCCGCCATGAGGTCGGTGGGTTCTGCCAGCCCATCAGGCTCTCCTCGCTTCCCTAGTCATAGCTCGCCTCGATCCACCACTGGTCGTCCATGCAGACCATCAACCAGGCCCGGCCGTCGAAGCCGACCACCTGGAATCGGGCCACCCGACGCCGGTCCTCCTCCCACCACAGCTCGTCGACCGGCCACGGCCCCGCCCAAGCCGCGACCTGCTGCCACCTGTCCGGCTGTCCACCAGTCAGCCCGGCGGAGAACCGAGCCGGCGCCGAGGTCATCGCACCGCGGTCGCTGACCATCGGCACCCGGCCGTCGGCGCCCACCATCGCGGCCGGCAACGGCTCGGCGAAGATCCTGGTGGGTGCGGGGTCGGGCACGCTGCCCGGCCAGGGCAGCTCCCGCGGTCGCAGCCCGGTCGGCCGCTCCCCCCACGGGATCAACGCCTGCCGGTCCGCGGGGGCCCGACCGCCCTGCAGCACCGGGACGACCACGGCGTCATAGCCGAGCATCGCCTGCACTCGGGCGATGCCGCGCTCGGCGTCCTCGTCGGTGCCGCCCCAAAGCCCCTCGGCATGGGCGGCGCTGGACTCGATCGCCTCCGGGATCAGCCGCACCAGCCCGACCGGTCCGGGCAGTCGCTGCGCCGACAGTTGCCAGTGCACCCGGTCGATGAGGTCGGGAGCACGGAACCAGCGCACGTGTGCCCAGCTCTGGGCAGAGGCCGCCACCCCCTCACGCTCGACTCCCTCACATTCAACCTGGATCTCGACCCGGGTGCAGACCAGGTGGCGATCGGCCAGCTGGGCGACGAATTGGTCGGCGGTGCGACGCAGGCTGGAGCACACCGTCTCGACCGAGGCGAGCGGTGGCTCGAAGCCGATCTGGCAGACCAGGTCCGGTGGCGGGGTGCGCAGCGCCAGCGCAGCGTCGTCGTCCCCTCGGGCGAGGCGGTGGATCCGAGCACCTTCGGCTCCGAAGCGGGCGTGAACCTCGCGGCGGGGCAGCCCGGCGAGGTCGCCGAGGGTGCGGATGCCGAGACGTCGCAGCAGGCCGACCAGGTCGGGATCGTCCAATGCCTCGACCGGAAGCCCTTGCAGGAAGCCCGCCGAGCCGCCCTCCGAGACGATCAGGGTGTCCTGCGGCGCGGCCTGTCGGGCCGCCTGCTCCGCGGCGAACAGATTGTCGGCGACGCCGACGCGGCAGTCCCACACCCCGAGGTCGACCACCCGCTCGGCGATGATCGCCGCCGCCTCGACCTCACCGCCGTAGAACCGGTCGGGGACATGCAGGGCGAGCAGTCCCGGTCGCAGCAGGTCCACGCCCGGACGCAGCTCCTCGACAGCGGCGGCCACCGGCTCGAAGGCCCGCGCGTCTCGCTCCGGGTTGGCCTCGAGCAGGACCAGCTCGGGGCATCGGGACTGGGCGTCTCGCCGCCGCATGCCACGGCGTACGCCGTCAGCGCGCGCCGCACCGTTGCAGGCGACCACGGCGTTCTTCTCCAGCACCGCCGCCGGCAGCCGATCCGGGAGGCCCGCGTCGGCCAGCCCGGAGACCACCGGCCAGTCCGGGCACCAGAGCACCAGCACCCGCCTGACCTTCTGGCTACTGCTCATCCGGCGGCCTCGACTTCCTCCACCACCTCCGCGGCCGCCCCAGCCGGCACTGCCCGGATCGCACCATCGTCGTCAGGGAGCCACAGCGTGCCCCGCCGCTCCGACCCAGCTCCGCGACGTGCGGTGACGACTACCTGGCGAGACCGCAGCCGGCCGTCCCCTCGGCCGGGGCCCGTCCACTGGGAGGCGGCCACCGAGAGCCGCGCATCGCAACGCGGCCAGGATCCCCAGGCGACCAGCACGGTCCCCTTCTTGCGGAGCCGGGCGGACAGCCGGCTCGCCGTCTGCGCGTCAACCCGTCCCGGGGGGCGGAGCACGACGAGCGCTGCCGACTCCACCAGGGCCGCCGTCGCCTCAAGCCACTGCGGCCCCGGGTCGGGCACCAGCACCGTCCGGGCCAGGTCGACCCCGACCGCTGCCGCCGCCTCCAGGCCGAGGTCGGCCACCCCCACCACCGCTGTCCAGGCGCCCTGTCGGGACGGCCCCGCCATCAGCATCAGCGCCAGGCTCGCGGAGTCCACCTGATAGGTGCCACCGGCGTACAACCGCACCAGACCAGCCAGCGACGGATGGGTCGCCACCGGCTGCCGCCCGGCGCCCTCCATCCGGCTCACTCGGGCCCGCAGCATCTCGACGGTCTGCGCGACGGGCTGCACGGTCATCCTTCGATGATCGAACATATGTTCGATCCCGTCAATCCCGGTGCGCCCACCATGCGGGTGGTTGGCTGGCTACATGGCCAGCAAGTTCACCGAGCTCGCGATCGACTGCGCCGACCCCCCCCCCGCCTCGCCCAGTTCTGGTGCGCGGTCCTCGGCTACGAGGTGCAGGACGAGGAGGACGGCGTGGTCGCCATCGGCTCCCCGCTGGTGCCCGACGGGAAGGCCACCCCCGGCCCGGTGCCGCCGACGCTGACCTTCGCGTCCGTGCCTGGGGCCAAGACGATCAAGAACCGGCTCCACCTCGACCTCAACCCCACCGACAGGAGCCAGGCAGAAGAGGTACGCCGCCTGCTCGGCCTGGGCGCCCGCCATGTCGACGTCGGCCAGGGCGACCAGAGCTGGGTCGTCCTTGCCGACCCAGAGGGGAACGAGTTCTGCGTCCTGGCCACCCGCTGTCCGTGACCGGCAGCGCCAGCCGCGGATGCCGCGCCGTGAACCAGTTCGAGCGAACATCAGACTCGGCGTAGCTGATCGCAGCCCTATCCGAGGCACCCCTTGGCGTCATCTAGTGATTTGACCGAGGTGATCTGCGGACTCAACACCCAGCCCACAGCGACGCACATGCCTCCGGCGCAAATGAAGAGCGCCACGTGCGGCGTCAAGACGGTGAGCAAGAGACCCCCGAGCAGCCCTCCGAGCGCTGTGCCACCCCGCGTCAGCACCCGATTGGCGCCAAGGACGCGCGAGTACACATTCTCCGGCGTAACTGCGCGGTTGAGAGTCCCAGCAACCACGCCCGAAAGAAGGCTTCCAGCGCCCATGACCGCGAATGTCAGACACACCGCGGCGAAAGCGAGCCAAGAGTCTCCGATAAACGTCGGCACCAGGATGGTGGCAGCATCGGCAACGAGGAGAGCGCGCAAGATCGTGGGTCCTATGCCAATGCGGCTCGCCAGCTTTGGGCCGAGCTCGGAGCCGACCACGGCACCGAGGCTACTCGCTCCGAGGGCGATGCCGATCTGTGTTGGGGACCAGTGAAGTTCAGCGGCTGCATGCACCATGAAACCGACGATGAATGCCTGGTAGAAGACGTTGTAGTGCGCTCCTTCGAGGACGATCCGTCGGTTGACGGTGTTGCTCCAAGCGAACGACGCACCTTCTCTCAGCCTGCTCAAGAATGTTGCACGCGGGTCAGCACCCGTCGGCTCAAGTTCCGGAAGACGTCGAACGAAGAGGAACGAGACCAGGTACGTCATCGCATCGCCTGTCACTGCGCGAGCTGCTCCAGCGATCCCAATCAGCATCCCGGCAAGAGGTCTGCCGGCTACGTCTGCTGACTGCATGAGGCTCACTTGCCGGCTCCGGGCGGCGACAAGTTGGTCGAGACCGACAAGCCGAGGCAGATAGGACGTGCTTGCGAGGTCGCTGAAGACGGTGAGACAACCGACCACCAACGCCGCGAGAAGGAGATGAAGGAACGTCAGTAAACCAGCCATGAACGCGAGCGGAATGGTGAGAAGAACCGCAGCGCGACCAGCATCGCAAACGAGCATCAGGCGTCTCGGTCGCATCGCCTCGATCCACGTACCCGCTGGCACGCCGAGAACAAGGTTCGGAATAAGAGCAGCCGAACTGAGCGCCCCGACTTCGAACGCCGTGGAGTCAAGGACCGTCAACGCCACGAGCGGCAACGCGAGCTCCGAGATCCGGCTACCGAATGCCGACACCCCAGTAGCTGCTTGGAGCCACCTCACCTGGCGCGCGGCGTTGCCCAAGTGAGCGACGCTCACGACGCTCCCATAAGCGAGGTGAGTCGTTGCCGCGCAGCCGACGCCTCGACCCGTTGGTTGGTCCCTTTCGTGTTAGTCATTGCCCGAAGTTCGGAGATAAAGCGTTCGGTGAGTGCCTCAAGAGGTAGGTCGTCAGGGAGTGCCGAGGCCGCGGCCCGGATGTTGGACCTCAAGGCTGACCTCCCACTTCGGACCTTGGCAGTTAGCGACACGTGAAGTGAGTAGGTCTCTGAGCTCTGCGCTTGGTGAGGATGGGCAGCGGGCATTGAGAAAACGTCCCCGACACCAAGGATCATGTCATGTGCGACCGATGCGTCTCCTCGAAGCATGACTGGGCCCGCCACGTCGTTGCCTTCGACGTGGTCATAGACCTGCCAGCGTTTCTCGCCATTGCACTGGATGACGACCACGTGAACGGGATCCTGATGGAGCGGGAATGCGCCGAGTCCTGGCGGACTGAGAAATGCCATCGCGCCGATCTCAACGCCGGTTGCTCGCTCGACTAGGGCGACGATCTTGGCAAGGACTGGCCAGTATGCTTCGAGTTCGTTGAAAACAATGCTGGCACCCGCCTTAAGCAATCCTTCAACCTTCGGGATTTCTACGAATCCAGCGGACGGGGTGCCGTTTATGATCCGCTCGCCAGTGAACTCACTAGGCGATAGTGGCTTCCCACCCAGGGTCATTACCACGTGGGGAAAGCGTGCGCGCCCGTCGACGAGAATGTCAACTACATCGGCCATCGTCAGCGGCAGTGGGTGCGCTGCGCCCGGTAAGAGGTGACATGAAGTGTCATTGGATGCAAAGAACTCGGCCGCAATATCAGCCAACGTTTCTGTCGTCACTGTCGATAGTCCCATCGGATAGTCGGCATTCCCTTGCTGACGGCGTATGGCAGGTACGGCCTGGCCGCTGCCACAAACTCGTCAAGACTCGCGAATCCGCGCCTCAGGACTTCGTACCGGGTGACATCGGTTCCCCACCAAGACTTGAAGTGATGGAGGACGGTGATTGAAGCGATGTACTCTGGGCGTGCATTGGGCGCTGTAGTAGCCAACCTCTCGTTATAGACGCTCACTTCTGCCGCGAGTTCGATTGCATCCTGTTGGATTGGGAAGTCACCTGCTATCGCCTGCGCTGTTCGATACGTGTGACGCGCCAAGGCTCTAGCCACCAGCTCACCAGAACCCAAGGTCGCTTGTTCCAATGGGGAAAGATAGTGGGACAATCCCGCCGATTTGGCATTCTCATCCCAGGTAGGTTGCTGACCAAAAGAGCCACACCGGTCAATGAGCTCCACATCGCTCTCGACACCCCACGCTGACCTGAGCGCCGCGGCGCCGTAGTGCGCTACTGCCTCAGGGGCATTGCTGGCAAAGAGTTGCAGCACGTTGAGTGCTTGGCGTCGAGTCACACTGTTCGGTGCCAACGGCTGAAAGTCGGCCACCCAGTCGTATACGAGTTGAGGAAATCCTTCTGGCCTCCAATCGTTGTTATCCCGGGGACGGACAATCCAAGTGTCAAGAGACAAAGCGTTAAGCAATTGCCTAGCGTCCTCCTGCTTGGCGTTCCAGGGCTCTGTAATGAGCCACTCTCGGAATCGTTCAGCAGTACGGGATGTGAAGACGCCGGAGCGCTCGCATAGCCGAACGAGGTCTCGGGCTCTGCGGCGACCGAAGTGCAGCGACCGTGCGGTGGCCACGAACCCGGCAGCCTCAACGGCATTGAGTGTTCCGTCAAGTTCAGCGCGCTCAGCTGCAGCACGAAGGTTGACGAGTGGATCCGAATAGGAGATCCAACCCTCGTCAGCGTCACCATGCACGACGGCGACCTCATCGTCAGCGATAAGAGTCCCTGCGGCGTACGCTTCATAGACTTGACCGATGCCTCGCATGCCGAATCGGTTGAGTTCTGCCGCCCTGAGAGCACCCATACTCGATGCTCCGACCACACGGACGCCGCGCTCGATGAGATATAGAAGCTCCTTGTGTCGTACGGCGGAGGACTGGAAGAACAGCCCATCGATAATCGCGAGAGTGTCACCCTCAACAACATCAATCCGTAGTGGGTCGCCGTGGCTGACTGGAGGGTGGACTTCGGCGTTAGGAAGCCATTGGTAATGGAGGCACCGTGCGCTTGGACGCACAGCCGCATAAACGGGGATTCCGAGTTCATCCAGCCCGGTGTGGTCAACAATCCTGGTGATCCCAGCGCGCGTCAGCAGTGGTTGGATTCGCGCCCAGGTTTCATGCGGCGCTACAAGGCGGGATGTGGCGCGGTAGCAGTCAGCATGGCGCCCGGCGAGCGCCGAACGTGATCGAACGTCGGTAGTCATAACATGTAACTCTTGTCCTGGATCCGAGGGAGAGCGAGAAGATAGCTCGGAGAGGGCGGCGTCAAGGTCCAGTTGGCGCCGCCCTCAGAGAGTTCACCTCAGCCGCTGATGTGGTTCGCGCTGTAAGCGTTGTCCAACTCTTGGACGCTGTCTTCGAAGATGTCCTCCATGCCCTCCACCTCCCTCCGAAGCGACGTCGCGCCGTTCTCTTCCAGCGCGAGTTGGGAAGACGGTAGAATCTGTGACTGATGGTGTCAAGAGTTGTGACAACAGAGTCACAGATTGTTGAAGTTGGCGGGGAGATGGTGGACACAGACTTCAAGACTCGTCTGCGCGAGCTGAGGATCAGGCGCGGGCTCTCCCAAGGCGCTCTGGGCGGTAGCCGATACACGGCTAGCTACATATCGCTGCTTGAGAGTGGCCGCCGCCAGCCGACCACTGAGGTCGTCGGCTACCTTGCGTCAGCACTGGACGTCGCGCGCGAGGAACTCGATCCACCAGATGAACACAGCACCTCAACCGCGACAGAGTTGCTCGACCTCGAGCTGGACCTGAGCCAGTCCTGGCGGGGTGGTGCGTTGGATACGGTTCGCTCGGCCGCCGAAAAGCTCGCCGGGGCGGCCGCCGCCAACGACCGTTGGGACGTGTGGTGGCGTGCCTCTCTCGAGTTGGCTCACGTTGAGGCACTGCAGGGATCGACCGACGCGAGTATCACGCTGCTCAGGGAACTGGCGAGCCACGAGATCGTCGCCACCTCGGCTTCCATAGCCGCCGAGGCCCTCAATCTGACAACCGCCGTACTCACCTGGCAAGGCAGACTGGCCGAGGCACTCGAGTCCGCCCATGAGGCCGTGAGAGCGACGTCCACGATGCCGTCGGGCTCGTCGCGACGTGTCCGCGCAATTGCCAACTTGCTCACCGCCTACGTTGCCGTCGGAGACGCTGTCCAAGGACAGCGCCAGACCCAGGCTCTCAAGGCTGAGATCAGCGAGGTGGGTTCTGTGCAGGTCCGCGGCATTGCGCATTGGGCCGTCGGTGAATCCACGCTGCTTTCCGGTGCGATTGACGCCGGAGTTGAACATATCCGGGCCGCCCGTGCCCTTCTCTCGCCCGCGAACGACGCCGTCCTCTGGGGTCAGTTCCTGCGTACGGCGGCGTTCCACCTCGCGAGAGTCAACGCCGCACCCGAACTCCAGGACTTGATGACGCTGGTGGAATCGGCTCCACAGACGTATCTACCCAACGAACTCGCGATGGAAACGATGGCGCGGGTGATTGCCAACGCCGACCCGGCGAACCCGGCAGGGACAGCTGACCAATTGCTGGATACTGCCCGCCAGCTTCCGGAGTCACCGGTCCACATCATCGCGGAGATACATCTCCTTGCTGCGGCATACCTCCGCCGAGACGGCCAGCGTGGGCGCGCGGATGAAGTCGCTCGGGATGCAGCGGCCGCCTTCACACGGGTTGGAGCACCCTGGAGGGCCATCGCCGCCTATGAGCTCATGGCTGCTGACTAGCTAGTTCAGCCCAAGGGCCGCCAGGTTGCATGTCTCGCCCACACTGTGAGCAGGCGATGGGTTGAACCGACGTCCATCCCGGCCTCTTCTCCTCTTGAGGTTTCCCAACATCTCCCCGTCGGGGATGCTTGGTCGGATGGTCCGCTCTGAGCCGCTGCCGACGCGCTATCCGCTATCGACCGAGCGACTGCTCCTGCGCATCATGCGGAGCACCGACGCGGAGGCGTTCGCGGCCTACCGCAACGACCCCGAGGTCGCCCGCCACCAGCTCTGGGATCTGCCCTTCACCGAGCAAGACGCCCATGAGGTGCTCGACGACCAGGACGAGCTGACCGACCTGGTGATCGGCGGGTGGACCCAGATCGCGGTGGAGCGAGGCGGCGAGGTCATCGGCGACGTTTGCTGCGACATCGACGAGACCCGCGGGATCGCCGAGATCGGCTACACCTTGTCGCGAGCAGCCCAAGGGCACGGCTATGCGACCGAGGCAGCGGCGGTGCTGGCCGAGGATCTGGTCGAACGCATCGGCGTAGGCCGCCTCTACGGCGAGCTCGACCCGGTCAACGTCGCCTCCCAACGGGTGCTGGAGAACATCGGGCTCAGCTACGAATACACCACGAAGCGCTCCTTCCTCTGGCGCGGCGAGTGGAGCGACAACATGGGCTACGGCGCCACCGCTAAGGAGTGGCGAGCATGGCGTGACCGGCCAACCAGCCCGCCTGGCGACGTACGTCTGGTGCCGCTCACCACCACCGACGCCGAGGCCTACGGCGCCCTGCGCACCCACCATTCCCAGGAGCGGTTCGTGGCCCCGATGGCCGACAGCTTCGCCGACGCCCTCTTCCCCGAAATCGTCAACGGAGCACCGGTCGTGCCGCGGATGTACGGCGTCGAGGCGGACGGGGAGCCGGTGGCATTCGTGATGATCGCGGAGGTGACCCCGGCCCACCCCGAGCCGTTCTTGTGGCGGCTGCTCGTCGACCGCCTCCACCAGCGGCGCGGCATCGGCACCCGCGCGCTGGACCTGCTCCGCGACGTCCTGCTCGCCGAAGGCTGCGAGACCCTGCAGACCAGCTGGTACGACGCCCCGGGCGGCCCGCGCGGCTTCTACCTGCGTCACGGGTTCGTCGAGACCGGGGAGATGCTGGGCGAAGAGACCATCGGTCGGCTGGTCCTGACCGACCGGGATGCCTGATCTCCTGCGCTGACCGCGCCGACGGCGACCCGCCCTCAGCTGTTCGTGCTGGCCTGCCCTCCATCAGCCGAGCCACCGTCGGGAGCTCCCTGGGGTGCCTCGCCGTCGGGAGCCTCGCCGTTCGGTGCCCCGCCACCGAAGCCACCGCCGTCACTGCCGGCGGCCGCCTCACCGGCAGTCACGGTGGTCAGCTCGTCGCCGGCCACGACCAGGGTGTACTCCTCGCCGTTCTCGACCGCGGACGACGACAGCACCAGCGACGAGACGTCCTCGGGCACCTGATAGCTGGCGATCTCGGTGCCGTCCTCGTCCACCACGGTCAGCGTCGAGCCGGTCGAGACCGTGTCGAAGGTCGCGACCAGCCAACCCTGCTGGGAGTCCTCCGATGGTGAGACCAGCATCGAGGAAGTGCCGACGGCGACCATGACGCCGCCGTTGACCACCACGCCGCCGTCGGCGTCCAGGGAGCCGTTGCCCGCCTGGGTGGGGCCGTTGACGGTGACCGTCCCGCCGGTCTGGGTCAGCGCACCACCGTTGACGTCGATGCCGTCACCGCCGGCCGTGACCGTCACGTCGCCACCTGAGATGGTGACCGAGGCGGCATCGTCGCCGGACCCGTTGATGCCGTCGTCGGAGGCGGTCAGGTCGACGGTGCCGCCGCTGATCGACACGGCCAGCCCTTCCAGCGCCTCGACGGAGTCGCTCACGGTGAGCCGACCACCGGCGACGGTGAGGGCCGCGTCGGCGTGTGCTCCGTCGTCCCCGGAGGCGACGGAGACCTTGCCGCCGTCGATCGAGACGGTGCCGTCGGAGTGCAGTCCGTCGTCGGCGGCATCGACGCTCACCGTTCCGCCCGAGACCACCACGCTGACATCGCCCTTGAGACCCTTCGCCGAGGCATCGTCCGCCAGGGCTTCGCCGGCTCCACCGCCAGCGGTCACCGACAAGTCCCCGTCGGCCACGATCACGTCGGTGGCCGCAGTCAGCCCGTCATCGCCGGCGGTGATGGTGAGGGTGCCGCCCTCGATGGCGACGTACCCCTCGGTCGCGTCGCTGTCCTGGTCGGACTTCAGCCCGTCTCCTCCGGCCTCCACACTCACCTGGCCACCGGTGACGACGAGGTAGTCCTTGCCGCGGATGCCGTCGTCGGCAGCGGTGACGTTCACCTTGCCGGAGAGGATCACCAGACCGTCCTTGCTGGTTATGCCGTCGGCGTGGCCGGACACGGTGAGCGAGCCGGAGCCGGCGATGGTCAGGTCGGCGGTCGAGAAGAGAGTCGCATTGGGCGCGTCCTCCTCGTCGTCGTCCGCGGTCGACCCGGTCCCGTCGGCGAGCTGGTTGTCCGAGCCCGCCGCCAGGACCACGACCACCTCGTCGGCGTCGCTGACCAGCAGCGGCGAGGAGTCGGCGGAGGTGAGGTCGACCCCGTCCAAGACGATGACCACCTTGCCGTCGCCCGAGCTGTCGACGACGAGTTGGCCGTCGCTCAGCGTGCCGGAGACGACGTAGGTGCCCGCCGCGCTGATAGTGACCACGTCGCCGTCCACACTCGCGCCGTCACCGTCGACCGCAGACGCCCCGTCGGCCAGGGTGATGGTCGTGGCCGAGGCAGCGTCGTAGTCGCCGTCGTCGGCATCCGCGTGGGTGTCAGCGTTGTCGGCGAGGGCGTCGGCGGCACTGATGGCCTTGGTGTCGGCGACGCTCACGACCGATGCGTTCGAGTCGCTACCGGTCGTGCTCTCGGTGGCTTGAGCCCCGCAGGCGGTCAGCACCAAGGCGAGGGCACCGGCGGCGAAGGCGGCAACGGGACGGCGGGGGATTCTCATGAGGCGCTCCTGGGAGTCGATAGGTAGTGCTGGGCAGGGGCCAGCTGGAATGTGGACGGCCGGACGACGGACGACGACGCGCCGGCCGCCTCGACGGAGGTCGCAGTGGCGGCGCCCTCGGCGCGCCGCCGACGGACGTCGAGGTGGTGATCGAGGGTGCGGTGCCACTTGTTGCGCGGCAGGTCGGGCCGGAGTGCGGCCAGGCCGACGGCGTACTTGCTCAGCCGCACCGGTCGATGCCCGCTGCGCCACAGCAGCCGGTCGACCTCCGACGGAGTCGAGCCGGACTTGGTCTCGACGACCACCAGGCCGGGGCGGTCGAGGTCGCCCCCGCCTGCCCGAAGAGCGGTCCAGCCGAGCTCGGTGTCGATGGTGACCCGGGTCTGCTGACCGGGCAACAACAAGGTGCTGCGCCGATAGGCCGTCGCCAGGACCGGCCTCAGATCCTCAGCCGTGACCGCGGAGATGTGCGCCTCGGCCAGACAGCGGTCGACGAACGCCTCGCCGACGTCGCCGAGGGGGGCGAACTCCGCGTCGTGGTGCGCGATGCGCTGCTTGAGAGTCGCCGCACGCGGACCTCTGGTCTTCACCTCCAGCCAGCAGGTGTGGGTGTCGAGGTAGGCCCGACTGCGCACCTTGAACCTGCGCCGCCGGCCCGCCGCGGTCAGGTGGTAGCCGGCCAGCGCGGGGGTGTCGAGGTAGACCGAGCGGTAGCCGAACTCACGCCGACCGTCGATGTCGAGCACGCGGGTGTCGGTCGGCAGCGCTGCCAGCAGGTCGGGCAGCTCGCGGCGCGAGACGGCGTACTTGCGGTCGATCCGATGCAGCAGGGCCGCCTGCTCGACCAGCTCGTCGAGACCGACGCTGGGCAGGCCGTCGACGACCCTGCGGGCGTCTGTCGGGGTCCTCATGCGATGTCCTCGTGGGCGCCGGTGAGGACAGCCACGGGCCGGTCGTCGCGGCGGTAGCGCACGGTCACGTGGGTGGTGTCGTTGACCAAGTCGGTGCGACGAACCCGCACCGACTCCACCCGGGCGCCGAGCAGGCCTTCCACTCGAGCAACCACACCGCGCTCGTCGGTGAACGCCCGGTCCAAGACGAGATCCTGGGAGCGGGTGCCGGCGGCGATCCTCGGGTGATCGCCGATCAGGACACTGGCCACGATGGCGGCCATCAGGCCGAGGTTGAGCCAGCTCGCGGTCAGACCGAGGCCACCGAGCAGGCCCAGCGCCAGCGCCGCGAAGTAGTAGGCCACCTCGTGCTGGGCCAACTCATCCGAGCGCAGCCGGATGATCGACAGCACCCCGAACAGACCCAGCCCCAGTCCGGCGCCGACGGTGCCGGTCGCCAGGGCGGTGGTCACCGCCAGCACCCCGACGTTGACGCCGAGATAGGCGACGATCAGGTCACGGCGGCCATGTCGGGGCAGGAACAGGCCGAACACCAAGACGCTGATGGCGACGAGGTCGGCGGCGACCATGAGGTACGGCGAGAGGGCGGTGAGCGACATCAGAACTCCTGGGATCGGTGGTGAGATCCCAGTCAGTCAGTCCGCGCTCTGCCCACGGTGTGGCCTGTCTGTGAGCCTGCTGTGAGCGCCGGTCTCTACATCAGCCGATAGGTCGCACCGACGACGCCGTAGGTCGTCCGAGCGCGTTGGTCGCGGGTGAGTAGCGCGAAGCCGTGGTGCGCGGCAGTGGCGGCGACCAGTCCGTCGTACACCGCGCCGCCGACGACCCGATGTTGCGCCAACTGCGAGATGAGCCGGGGCCAGCGTGGCGCCGACAGGGTGAGGACGCGCAGCCCGAGACCACCAACCGCGACGCCGGCCACCGCGGCGTCGAGTCGATGCGGCGCAGGCAGTCGGGTCAGCACGGAGTAGCACTCCATCAGGACATGCGCGGGCACGGCCGTCACGTGGGCGGCGATCTCCTCCCGGCAGGCATCGTGGTCGGCATGCCAGGACAGCAGCGCAGGGACGAGGACGCTGGTGTCGCATGCCCACGGAACATCCTCGGCATGGTCACCACCGCGAATGCTCACCTGCGGGTGGCCTCGACCGTCGCCCTGATCTCGTCGTCGCTGAGCGGCGGTAGTGGCTCGGCTGCTCGCAGGCGCGGCAGCGGCTCGCTCAGGTCGGCGTCCACTCGGGCCGGCGCCAGCTCGATCTCGATCCGACCGTCGACGTAGGCGACGTCGACCAGCCGGCCCGCAGTCAACTTCATCTCGTCACGGATCGCCTTGGGCACGACGATCCGACCAGCTCCGTCGATGGTGGTGATCATGGTAGAAAAATACCATCAATGCTGCCAGAGGTCGCCGCCCGATCGACACTTCGGCACAAGGGCGGGCTGTGCTCTACGGTTGTGGAGTGGACGAGCGCAGCGAGAGCGCGGACCAGCCTGACCTGACCTTCGCCGACCTCGGACTCGGGGCGCCGATGCTCAAGGCGCTGCGCGAGGTCGGCTACGAGACCCCCAGCACCATCCAGGCCCAGACCATCCCGCACCTGCTCGCCGGCAGCGACGTGGTGGGGCTGGCGCAGACCGGCACCGGCAAGACGGCCGCCTTCGCGCTGCCGATCCTCGAGCAGCTCGACCTGCACCAGAAGACACCTCAAGCGCTGGTGCTCGCGCCCACCCGCGAGCTCGCTGTCCAGGTCTGCGAGGCGTTCGAGAGGTACGCCGCCCACCTGCGCGGCGTACGCCTGCTGCCCGTCTACGGCGGCCAGGGCTACGGCATCCAACTCTCCGCGCTGCGTCGCGGAGTGCACGTGGTCGTCGGCACGCCCGGTCGGATCATGGACCACCTCGAACGCGGCACCCTCGACCTCTCCGAGCTGCGCTTCTGTGTGCTCGACGAGGCCGACGAGATGCTCAAGATGGGCTTCGCCGACGACGTCGAGACGATCCTGGCCAGCACGCCGGACACCAAGCAGGTGGCGCTCTTCTCCGCCACCATGCCGGCCGCGATCCGCAAGTTGGCCGCGCGCTATCTGCACGATCCGGTCGAGATCACCGTCAAGGGGCGCACGACCACGGCGGCCAACGTCTCTCAGCGCTATCTGATCGTCGCCTATCCGCAGAAGGTCGACGCGCTGACCCGGATCCTCGAGGTCGAGAACTTCGAGGGCATGATCGTCTTCGTCCGCACCAAGAACGAGACCGAGACGCTCGCCGAGAAGTTGCGCGCCCGCGGGTTCGGCGCCGAGGCGATCAACGGTGACATGGCCCAGCAGCAGCGGGAGCGGACGGTCAACCGGCTCCGCTCCGGCAAGCTCGACATCCTGGTCGCCACCGACGTCGCCGCGCGCGGCCTCGACGTCGACCGGATCAGTCACGTCGTCAACTACGACATCCCGACCGACACCGAGTCCTACGTCCACCGGATCGGCCGCACCGGGCGAGCCGGTCGCAGCGGTGCGGCCATCTCCTTCGTCACCCCGCGCGAGCGCTACCTGCTCAAGCACATCGAGAAGGCCACCCGCCAGCCGCTCACCGAGATGTCGATGCCGTCCGTGGACGCCGTCAACACCACCCGACTGGCTCGCTTCGACGACCAGATCACCGCGGCCCTCGGGTCACGCGACGTCGACTTCTTCCGCGACGTGGTCACCCACTACGTCCAGGAGTACGACGTCCCGGAGGTCGACGTGGCCGCGGCCCTGGCCATCGCCATGCAGGGCGACACCCCGCTGCTGCTCGAGCCCGACCCGGAGCCGCGTCCGGCTCGCCGCTCCCCGGCCGGCGGGGAGAGGGGCGGCGGTCGGCGCGACCGATCGGCTGGCGGCCCCTCGGCGACCTACCGCATCGCCGTCGGCCGGCGGCACAAGGTCGAGCCGCGCCAGATCGTCGGCGCACTCGCCAACGAAGGCGGCCTGCGCCGCGAGGACTTCGGCCACATCTCCATCCGGGTCGACCACTCCCTGGTCGAGCTGCCGGCCCGGCTGCCGCAGGAGGTGTGGGACCGGCTGCGGGACACCCGCATCTCGGGCAAGCTCGTCGAGCTGCGACCCGACACCGGCCCGCGCCGCGACGATCGCGGCTCGGACGGCAAGAAGCACGGCAAGGGCACCAGCAAGAGCAAGGGTGACAAGAAGGGCCGCTCCCGCGGGCCCCGAGATCACGGCTGAGCCTCAGCGCGACGGCGGCTTCGCCAGCTGCCAGATGCCCGGCGCGGGCTTGCTCATCAGTCCTTCGTCGATCAGCTCGATCCGGGCCCGGCGGGCGGCGGAGCGCCAGCGGAGCTCACCCTCGGGTGTCATCTCGTGGTCCCCGGGCAGCAGCCGGTCCTCGGTCAGGATCTCCAGCTCCAAGAAGGCTTCCTCGGCCTCCAGCTCCCCCCGGCTTCGGTCAGCACGCTCACGATGAGCGGCTTGAAGACCTCCGGCGGTGTCCAACGACGGGCGACGGATCTGGCCGGAGTCGTGGACCTGACGGCGGTAGTGGGGCGAGCCGAAGTCGACGGACGCCGTCTCGGCTTCGGCTTCTCCGCCTTGGGAGCCTGCTTCGGGGCCGGCGGCAGGCCGTGGACACATTGGGAAAGCGGGAGATCACACAACTCGCAGTAGTCGTCGGTGTCCATCGCGCCCACTCTAGGCGTCGCGGTGGACGAGGCGACCGTCGCGGGTCGCGACGGTGAGCCCGACATCGACGCGGTCGCCGAGACGGAGCGACTCGGCGTCGCGGACCTTGCCCTTGACCGGAAGCAGATAGCCCCCGTCCTTGGGCCACAGCGACGTCTCCCACTCGGTCCCACCGACCTGGACCCGGACCGGGATCATCCCCCAGCCGTAGGTCACTTCGGCGGCCAACTCGGCCACGTCGGCGGCCAGATCTTCGGGGAGGCCCACGAAGTGGTACGGCGCCGGGCCACGCCACTCGACGAGGGGGCCGGCGAACGCGAAGTCCATCCGGTCACGGTAGTACGGTGAGCAGGACACCCAGCCGACACCGAACCGGCCTATCCTCACCACGTGAACTGGGAGCCCTACGCCGCTGTTCTCTTCGACCTCGACGGGGTGGTCACCCCGACAGCCGAGGTGCACATGCGGGCGTGGGCGGTGATGTTCAGCAAGTTCCTGCGAGACTACGACCCCGAGCAGGCGCCGTACACCGAGCGCGACTACTTCGACTACATCGACGGCAAGCCGCGCTACGACGGCGTCGCGTCGTTCCTGGAGTCGCGCGGCATCGACCTGCCGACCGGCGACCCGAGTGACCCGCCGACCGCCCTGACCGTGTGCGGGTTGGGCAACCGGAAGAACGAGGCGTTCAACGAGGTGCTGCGCGACGAGGGCGTGACGGCCTACCCCGGCTCGCTGCGGCTGGTCCGACAGCTGCACGCACAGGGCATGCCGATGGCGATCGTCTCCTCCTCCAAGAACGCGCCCGCCGTGTTGGCGGCCGCAGATCTGGAGCAGTACTTCGCCGAGGTGATGCACGGTGGCGCCGCCGCCGAGCGGGGGCTGGCCGGCAAGCCGGCGCCGGACACCTTCGTGGCCGCCGCCCAGGATCTGGGCGTCGAGCCCGCCCACGCGGTCGTGCTCGAGGATGCTCTCAGCGGGGTCAGCGCCGGGGCCGCGGGAGGCTTCGGACTGGTGATCGGCGTGGACCGGGGCGTCGGTGCGGAGAATCTGGTCGACGCGGGCGCCGACGTCGTCGTTCATGACCTGGAGGAGCTGCTATGACCGCGTTCGCGGCCGTCACCGGCGACCCGATGGATCGCAGCCGTTTCCCGGTCGACGACTGGGCGCTCACCGAGACCCGCTTCGACGCCGAGGACCTCGGCGTCACCGAGTCGCTGTTCGCGGTGGGCAACGGCTACCTCGGGCTGCGCGGCAACTACGAGGAGAGCCGAGACGCTTTCTCCGACGGCACCTTCATCAACGGCTTCCACGAGACGTGGCCGATCCTGCATGCCGAGGAGGCCTACGGTCTGGCGCGGGTGGGCCAGAGCATCGTCAACGTGCCCGACCCGAAGGTGATCCGGCTCTATGTGGACGACGAGCCGTTGGAGCTGTCCAGCGCCGACTTGTTGGAGTACGACCGCACCCTCGACTTCCGCACCGGTGTGCTCACCCGGCAACTGTGCTGGCGCACCCCCAGCGGACGTCGGATCCGCGTGGTCAGCCGCCGGATGGTCTCCTTCACCCAGAAGCACTTGGCGGTGATGACCTTCGAGGTCACCCCCCTCGATGGCCGCGGGCCGGTGCAGATCTCCTCGCAACTGCTCAACAGGCAGGACCGTGAGCTCGAGCACCCTGCCATCGAGACGCCGGGCGGCACCATCGCCGACCCACGCAAGGCGGAGAAGATCGGGCGGCGGGTGCTGATCCCGGCCGTCTCCAGCATCGATGAGGACCATGGCCGGATCAGGCTCGGCTACCGCTGTGCCGAGAGCGGGATGACGCTGGGTGTCGTGGTAGACCACGAGATCAGTGCGCCGGTCGACATTCGCACCCAGGCCCACATCGCCGAGGACGAAGGGAAGATGATCTACCGCCTCCAACTCGAGGCCGGCCAGACCGTCACTCTCGTCAAGACCGCTTCCTTCCACACCGCGCAGCACGTCCCGCCGCGCGAGCTGATCGACCGCTGCGAGCGCACGCTGGATCGGGCCGCCGAGGAGGGGCTGCAGCGGCAGTTCGACGACCAGCGAGCCTGGCTGGACGCCTACTGGCAGCGGTCGGACGTCGAGCTGCCCGATCGGCCGTCGTTGCAGCAGGCGACCCGGTGGAACCTGTTCTCGCTCGCCCAGGCCTCCGCCCGAGCCGAGGCCCAGGGCATCCCCGCCAAGGGAGTGACGGGATCGGGCTATGGCGGCCACTACTTCTGGGACACCGAGGTCTACGTGCTGCCGTTCTTGACCTACACCTCGCCGTACGCCGCCCGCAACGCCCTGCGCTTCCGCTACTCGCTCCTCCCCGCTGCGCGCCGCCGGGCCCGGGAGCTGTGCCAGCGTGGCGCCCTGTTCCCCTGGCGCACGATCAACGGGCACGAAGCGTCGGCCTACTACGCGGCAGGTACCGCGCAATATCACATCGACGCCGACGTGGCCTACGGCCTGAGTCAATACGTCGGCGCGACCGACGACGTCGACTTCCTCTGTCGCGAGGGCATCGACATCCTGGTCGAGACGGCCCGGCTCTGGGCCGACTTGGGCTTCTGGCGCCGGGAGAACGGCGACGCCAGCTTCCACATCCACGGCGTCACCGGGCCGGACGAGTACACCACCGTGGTCAACGACAACATGTACACCAACGTGCTCGCGCGCTTCAATCTGCGCCGAGCCGCCGATGCCGTGGCCGAGGTGCGCGCCGTCGATCCGGACGCCTACGACCAGCTGGTCCGCCGCACCGGACTGCGCGAGGAGGAGATCCTCGAGTGGCGCGAGGCCGCTGCCGAGATGAGCATCCCGTTCGACGCCAAGGTCGGCATCCACCCCCAAGACTCCCGTTTCCTGGACCGCGAGATGTGGGACCTGGAGAACACCCCAGTCGAGGTCCGGCCGCTGCTCCTGCACCACCACCCGTTGGTGATCTACCGCTTCCAGGTGCTCAAGCAGGCCGATGTCGTGCTCGCGCTCTTCTTGCAAGGGGAGGAGTTCAGCTACGACGAGAAGCTCGCCGACTTCTCCTACTACGACCCGATCACGACCGGTGATTCGACGCTGTCAGCGGTGGCGCAGTCGATCATCGCTGCCGAGGTCGGCTACCACGAGCTCGCCTGGAGCTACTTCCTCGAGGCGGCGTACGTCGACCTGGCCAACCGGCACGCCAACACCAGCGACGGCGTCCACGTCGCCTCGATCGGCGGCGTGTGGAGCGCGCTGGCGTTCGGGTTCGGCGGCTTCCGTGACCTCGGTGCCGGCCAGTGGACCTTCGACCCGAGACTGCCCGACGAGCTGGACTCGCTGGTCTACCGGCTCACCCTGCGCGGCACCCGGATGCGGGTCACCGTGCGGCGCACCGAGGTGAGCTTCGAGATCGAGGCGGGCGCCGGGCCGCTCACCTTCTCCGTCCGCGGCGAGCCGGTCGTGCTCACCCCCGACTCGCCCGTCACGGTGCAGCTCGCCGACCAGGGGCCCCGCCTCGAGGGTCGTCCGCCCAACCCCGCCGGCACCGTCCGCGCCGACGGCACCGTCATCTCCGCGACTGTGCCCCGCGGGGACTGAGGCACCGATGCGGATCGCGGTGGCCGGAGGCACCGGCTGGATCAGCAGGCCGGTGGTCGAGGAGGTACGCCGGTCCGGCGACACCGCAGTCGTCCTCAGCCGCGGCACCGGCGTCGACCTGACCACCGGATCCGGCCTCACGACGAGCCGCATTCTCGCCCCCTTCAGACTTCCGCAGAGTTGGAGCTGGAGCTCGGCTCCGTTGCTGTCGCGGTCGTCAAGTCGACCACGGTGATCGTGGAAACCCCCCAAGGAGGAGTCTCATGAGACGCCTATTCAGTGCCGCTGCTGCACTCGCGCTAGCCAGCACCCTGGTGGCCTGCGGATCCGACGACAGCTCGGGAGGTGACGGCGCGACGACGCTCACCGTCTTCGCCGCCGCCTCACTGACCAGCACCTTCACCGAGCTCGGCGAGCAGTTCGAGGCCGACCACGACGGAGTCAAGGTGGTCTTCGACTTCGCCGGCTCCTCCGACCTGGTCGCCCAGATCCAGCAGGGTGCGCCAGCCGACGTCTTCGCCTCCGCCGACACCGCCAACATGGACAAGGCCACTGGTGACGGCCTAGTCGAGGGCGACCCCGTGGACTTCGCGACCAACGTCCTCGAGATCGCGACGCCGCCGGATAACCCGGCCGACGTGACATCCCTCCAGGACCTCGCCAAGCCCGGCGTCAGCGTCGTGGTCTGCGCGCCCGAGGTCCCCTGTGGTGCCGCCACCGTCAAGGTCACCGACCTGGCCGGCGTCAAGCTCGAGCCAGTCAGCGAAGAACAGTCGGTGACCGACGTGCTGGGCAAGGTCACCAGCGGAGATGCGGACGCCGGCCTCGTCTACGTCACCGATGTCACCGCCGCCGGTGACGCGGTGCACGGCGTGGAGTTCCCCGAGTCCGACCAGGTGGTCAACGTCTACCCGATCGCAGCGCTCGCCGACAGCAAGGAGCCCGACCTGGCTGCCGACTTCGTCAAGCTGGTCACCGGCGAGCAGGGTCAGAGCGTCCTCTCCGACGCCGGCTTCGGCGCACCGTAGACCGGCCATGGCCGCCAGCTCAGCGCAGGTCGACCTGCCACGGTGGGCATTCCTGCCTGCCGTGGCAGGCGCCGTGTTCATCATGCTGCCCCTGGTGGCACTGCTGGTCAGGGTCGACTGGTCGAACTTCGTCGGCCTGGTCACCTCCGACTCCGCGCTCGCCGCGCTGTGGCTGAGCCTGAAGACGTCCACGGCCAGCACCGCGTTGTGCCTTGTCTTCGGGGTCCCGATGGCGCTGGTGCTCGCCCGCACCGAGTTCCGAGGCGAGCAGGCACTGCGGTCCCTGATCCTGCTGCCGCTGGTCCTCCCTCCGGTCGTGGGCGGCATCGCGCTCCTCTACACCTTCGGGCGGCGCGGCCTGCTCGGAAGCACCCTGGACGTGCTCGGCATCCAGATCGCCTTCTCGACGACCGCCGTGGTGATGGCGCAGACCTTCGTCGCCCTGCCCTTCTTGGTGTTGAGCCTGGAGGGTGCGATGCGCACGGCGGGTCACCGCTACGAGGTCGTCGCGGCGACCCTCGGCGCCCGTCCCACGACGGTGTTCCGTCGGGTGACCTTGCCGTTGGTCCTTCCCGGCCTGGTGTCCGGTGCGATCTTGTCCTTCGCCCGGTCGCTCGGCGAGTTCGGCGCCACCATCACCTTCGCCGGTAGCCTGCAGGGAGTGACTCGCACCCTGCCGTTGGAGATCTACCTGCAACGAGAGACCGACCCGGACGCGGCGGTCGCACTCTCCCTGCTCCTGGTGCTGGTCGCCGTCCTCGTGATCGGGCTGGCCCGGGGCGGGCGCGGTCTCGGATGACCCGCCCTTCACCACCGCTTGGCACCCTTGGGCGCCGCCGCGTGAGAGTCCGATGAGCCTCGAGTTGTCGGCTCGGGTCACCGAGCGTGAGTTCGACCTCGACCTATCCGTCCCGACCGGACAGGTCGTCGCCCTGATCGGCCCCAACGGAGCCGGGAAGTCCACCGCCCTGTCGGTGATCTCCGGCCTACTCCGGCCCGATCGTGGCCACGCCATCCTCGACGGCCAGGCCCTGTTCGACCTCAGCGGCCCCGGAAGCGAGCGAGCGTGGACGCCGCCGCACGCTCGCAGAGTCGCCCTGCTCGCCCAGGAGCCGCTGCTGTTCCCCCACCTGACCGCACTGGACAACGTCGCCTTCGGTCCCCGCAGCACGGGCCAGTCGAAGCAGGACTCGCGCAACAGCGGGCTGCGCTGGCTGGACGAGGTCGATGCCCGCGAGTTCGCCGACCGCAAACCCGCCCAACTCTCCGGCGGCCAGGCACAGCGGATCGCGGTCGCCCGGGCGCTGGCCGCCGAACCGAGCCTGCTGCTCTTGGACGAGCCGATGGCGGCGCTCGACGTCGCCGTCGCGCCAGCTCTGCGGCAGATGCTCGGCCGCGTACTCGCCGGCCGCACCGCCGTGCTGGTCACCCACGACGTGCTGGACGCACTCCTGCTGGCCGACCGGGTGGTCGTCCTCGACGATGGCCGCGTCACCGAAGACGGGCCGACCGGTCAGGTGCTGTCTCGGCCCAAGAGTGCGTTTGCCGCCCGGATCGCCGGACTGAACATGATCCGCGGCAACCTGGTCGAGGGTGGCCTGCGCACCGACGACGGGGTGCTGGTCAGCGGCCGGGTGGATGCCACCCTCGACCAGACCAGCTCAACGGAGGCGATCGCGGTCTTCCGACCCAGCGCGGTCAGCATCTTCGAGCAGCCCCCGGGGGGCAGCCCGCAGGACGTCTTCGATGTCGTGATCACCGAGTTGGAGCCCCAAGGCGACCGGATTCGCGTGCGCACCGGTCAACTGAACGCCGACGTCACACCGGCCGCGGTCGCCCAGCTCGGCCTGGCCCCCGGGCAACGGGTCAGTTTCGTGGTCAAGGCCAACGAGGTCGACATCTACCCCGTGTAGCCCGGTCACCACTCGGGTCACTCGAGGCCGCGCTTGCGGCCACCCACCCGCCTACCCGCCGCACCTGCCCTTCGTGAGCTGGTCTCGTCGATTGCGTCGAAGCCAGCCGAGCCACCACCATGGAGTCGTGCTGCTCTCCGACGTGTTGCACTGGGCCGACCTCGGCCTCCAGCCAGGGTTCCATATCGGCCCGCTGCTGATCCACTACTACGCCCTGGCCTATGTCCTCGGCGTCCTGATCGGGTTCTGGCACCTGACCAGGATGGTGCGCAGCCCGGGGAGCCCGATGACCGAGGAGCAGGCCGGGGATCTGGTCTTCTGGTGCATCCTCGGCATCATCCTCGGCGGCCGGCTGGGCTACGCGACGTTCTACGAAGCATCACTGTGGACCTCCGTCGATCTGGTGAAGGTCTGGCAGGGCGGGATGAGCTTCCACGGCGGTCTGATCGGTGTGCTGGTCGCGCTCGCGGTCTTCGTCCGACGGCAACGGCTCAGCATGCTGCGGGTGTTGGACTACGTCGCGGTCAACGTCCCGTTCGGGATGATGCTGGGTCGGATCGCAAACTTCATCAACGGGGAGCTGTGGGGGAAGCCCAGCACCGTGCCGTGGGCCATGGTGTTCCCTGGCGCCGGCGATCAGCCGCGGCACCCGAGCCAGCTCTACGAGGCCGCGCTCGAGGGCGCGGCGTTGATCGTCGTGATGCTCCTGTTCTTCTGGCGAACCCAGGCGCGGTGGCGACCGGGCCTGCTCGCCGGCGTCTTCGCGGTCGGCATCGGGGTGGCCAGGTTCATCGTGGAGTTCTTCCGCGAGCCCGATGCTCAGCTGGCGGCGTTCGCCGCGCGGACCGGCCTGCACATGGGGCAGTGGTTGACGCTTCCGCTGATCGCCATCGGCGTCTTCTTGATCGTCCGGGCCCGGCGTCGTCCGGCGCTGCCGCGGGCCGACGGCGACGACGTCGTCGTCGGCGGCGGCAGCAGCAACAACGCTGGCGATGGCGGCGAGCACCGAACCGGGTCCAGGTCGTAGGCGCGCGGAGGGCGGGAGACCTCGACGGCGTCGGTCGCCTCCTCCCGACCGACCGGGCAGCCCGCGCGACACCGCCCTCGGACTGCCCATCACCGAGGATCACCCTGCCAGCCAGCCCCAGACCAGCCAGCCCCAGACCAGCCAGGAGCAACTGTCTGGATCCACGCCTAAGCCGACCGAGGACCGAGCGCGGCGACGACCTGGCGGGCGGCACGGCGACCGGAGAGCAGGGCACCGTGGACGGTGCCGCTGTAGTCGGGCTCGGTCGCCTCACCGGCCAGGAAGACGCGGCCCTCGATCGGCCGCGTCAACGCCACCCGATCGACCCGGGTCGAGCCCACTGCGTTGATGGAGTAGGAGCCGTGGGCGTGCGGATCCAGCGACCACCGGGTGCTGCGGACGGCAACCGGGTCGGGGATGTCGGAGCCGAACATGCGGCGCAGCACTCGCATCGCCTCGGCCCGCACGTCGGCCGGGTCGGCGGCCTCCAACGACCGAGCCCGGTCACCACCGTGGAAGCAGAGCAGCACCGGTGGTCCGGACTTGGCGAGGCTGAACCATTCGGCCCAGGCCCCGTGCCGCGGTCCGAGATACTCCTGCCAGTCGATCCGCACGGGCCAGAACGGCTCGGGGAAGCGTAGGAAGGTCTTGCTCAGCACGCCCATCTCGAGGCGGTCGATCGCCGCCGCGACACGGTGCGGCAGCACTGGCCGGAAGTCGATGCCCTCCGCCTCGAGCACGCCCAGTGGCACGGTGACCACGGCCGCGCGAGCGCGCAGAGTGCCGGCGTTGGTGTGCACGTCCACCCCACCAGGGCGGAGCACGATCCGTCGGACCCGCACGCCGGTGTGCACCGACAGCCGACGAGCCATGAAGTCGGTCACCTGGTCGTAGCCGTCGGGGAGGATCGCGTCCTCCCCCGTCTCGCCGTACTCCAACCCCTGGTCGACGGTCCGCGCCGACAGCTCGTCCGGATCAGCACCCCACTCGGTGGTGTAGTTGGCGTTGAGATAGAACGCCAGGTCCGCCCGCTCGACCTTGCTCAGGTCGAGATCTCTGACCTCGCGGCGGACGGCTTGGGCCAGGCTGACGTCGTGCGGGCCACGGCGTGCGGCACGCTCGGCACGTCTGACCACCGCCGCCCACCGACCCTCCTGCGACCGGGTCAATCCGGCGGCTTCGAGCCGGGCGTCGATGTGCAGCCGCCACGAGGAGTACGACGTCGGCACCAGCCGCGCGTCGGCGCGACGGGCAAGCGGAGTGACCGGGTTACCGGCGGCATAGCCGTGGATCCACGACGCGCCGAGGTCGAGAGTCGTGTCCGGCCACCCACGCCAGGAGTGGATCCGTCCACCGACCCGGTCGCGCACCTCCAGCACCCGCACCCGGTGGCCGGCGCGCTGGATCCCGCGAGCCGCAGCGATGCCGGCCATGCCCGCCCCGATGACGACGACGCCGGACCTGGTCCGACCCGCCAGGTGCGCCGACGGGAGCGCCTCGCTGCCTACAGTCGAGCCTGCCGAGCACCAGGCCGCCCGCCGCGGCGCCGGTGAGGACGGTACGGCGTCCGGCGACCGGTCCGGCCCAGCCCATCGCCTCACTCCATCCCGGTCGGCTGCGCGAGGATCCGGCCGGTGCCGTAGGGCGTGAAGCCGATCCGACGGACGATCGGTCCGGAGGTTCCGACGCTGGCGTGGACCAGCGCCAGGGTGGCGCCGTGCTCGACGGCGACCTCGAGCCGACGCTCGAGGACCAGTCGGTAGGCACCTCGACCACGCGCCTCCGGGAGGGTACAGGCGCTCCACAGTCGAGCCACTCGGTCGACGATCTGACAGCCGCCGGTGGCCAGCGGCGCACCCGCGGCGTCGTAGACCACGACCTGGAAGCCGTCCTGCTCCGCCGCCGGTCGCGCCAGCGCTGCCAGCTTCTGGGCACGGCGCGCGCCGGACGACGGCTCACCACCCCACACGGCCGCCGTGACGTGCTCGGCGTCGTCGAGCGTCGCCTCGTCCTGGACCAGGCGAGCCACCAGACCCTCGGTCGGTCCGTGGTCGGGGATGCCGTCGGTCAGATCCAGCGCGTAGACCTCGGTCTCCACGTCGAGGGTGGCGCCCTGGGCGATCAGGAAGTCGGCGAAGTCCACCGGTCGGGTGGATGGCGAGACCCACCACTGCACCTTCGCGCGGCCACGCTCACGCGCCACCTTGACCACAGCCGCGACGGTCCGCCCCGGGTCGGCGACCACCTGCGGACGCGCGTAGAAGCCCATCAGCGCCCAGGCGGGGTAGTCGATGACGTCGACCCCGTCAACCACGAGCGTCTCGGCTCCGCCCGGCACCCAGCGCCAGGCATCCGACGCGGCCAAGACGGCCTCGCGGGTCCAGGTGGTCATCGCTGGATCATAGGCAGGCTTGGATCACGGGCAGGAGAGTCACTCGGCAGAGTCACCGACTGGGCGATCCGCCCAAGCGCGCTCCAGCACCTGGCCGAACACCTCGCGCGACTGCGCCCCGGAGACGCCGTACTTCGCGTCGATGACGAAGAACGGCACCCCGTTGGCGCCGTACTGACGCGCCCGGTCGATGTCGGCCTCCACGGCGTCGGAGTAGTCCTTCCCGGCCAGCACCGCCGCCACCCGCTCGGGGTCCAGCCCGACCTCGGTGCCGAGCCGGGCGAGCACCTCGTGGTCGGCGAGGTTCCCGGTCTCGACGAAGTACGTCGCCAGCAGCCGCTCCTCGAGCCGCCCCTGAACCTCCGGGCCACCCTCGGCCAGCGCGAGCTGGAGCAGTCGGTGGGCGTCGAAGGTGTTCACGTGCCGGGACTCCGCGTGGCGGAACACCAGGCCCTCCTCGGCGGCTACCGCCTCGACCTGCGCCACCATCTGCCGACCCGCATCGTCCCCGCCGCCGTACTTCCGACCGAGCATCTCGACCACCGACTCGGTCGGCTTCCTCGGTGCTGACGGATCAAGCTCGAAGGAGTGCCAGACGGTCTCCACCTCGGCGTCGGGGTGGGCCTGGTCGAAGTCGGCCAAGGCCCCCTCGAGACGTCGCTTGCCGATGTAGCACCAGGGGCAGACCACGTCGGCCCAGATGTCGATGCGCACGTGGTGGCAACCTTCTCGGTCAGGCCACTATTCCTGGCTCGGCGTCGAGCTCCGCCCGCCGGGCGTAGGCCCAGCCCGGCCGTCGCAACAGGAAGGACCAGCGGTCCCGCCAGGTCCGCGCGGAAGCGACGTCGGCGGCGATGTCGGTCCATTCATAGGTGGCGATCCGGGCCAGGTTGTAGCTGTCCACGTTGCGGGTCAGCCCGTAGACCACCGGGGCGTCCTCCTCCTCGAAGGCGCACTACGCTACTGATTCGGATCACGTGGTTCACGGACCGCCTCGGATGCGGAATGATGGGTCTACCGCCGGTTGTCACAACGAAATCCTGTTCAGCGGACCTTGCCGAGCAGGCGCAGGAGGGAAGCATGTCCGAGACTGGAGCAGCCACGACCTGGCCACCGAACGACCCCGCGACCTGGCGCCATGTCCCCGCGAGCTCGACTCCGGTCGACCCCGACCGGGTGCAGAAGCTGCTCGCGGCGGAGTGGGAGCGCTTCACCGCGGACACGTCCGGCTCCGGCGAGCACAACACCCGGGCCAGCGAGTCGCTTCCGTTGGGCGTGACCTCCTCCTTCCAGCACTGGGATCCCTACCCGATCTCGATCGAGTCGGCCCGTGGCGCCTGGCTCACCGACGTCGACGGCCGCCGGCTGCTAGACCTGTCGATGGGCTTCGGCGCCATGCTCGTCGGCCACCTCAACCCGGTGGTCGTCGACCACGTCACCCGCGCGCTGAACGAGACCGGCACGCTCTTCGTCACCCCGTCGCCGCAGGCGACCGAGATGAGCGAGCGCTACCAGGAGCGCTTCGGCCTCGGCATGCTCCGCTTCACCAACTCCGGCACCGAGTCGCTGATGTACGCCGTCCGGGCGGCCCGCGCCTACACCGGCCGCAAGGCGGTGCTCAAGATCGAGGGCGGCTACCACGGTGGGTACGACGCCCTCCAGGTCTCCGTCAAACCCGCGCTGGAGGACATCGGTCCCGCCGACAACCCCATCCCCGAGGTGCCGTTCGACGTCGAGGCCGGCGATGTCTACGTGGTCGCCTACAACGACCTGGAGATGCTCGAGCGGGTGCTCTGCGAGCGCGGTTCGGAGATCGCGGTCCTGGTCATCGAGCCGGTGGTGGAGAACCTCTCCATCGTGGTGCCCGACGAGGGCTACCTGGCTGCGGTCCGCGAGGCCTGCGACCGGCACGGCGTCGTCCTCCTCTTCGACGAGGTGAAGACCGGCCTCACCGCTGGCTATGCCGGCGCCGCGCAACGCCTCGGCGTACAACCCGACCTGATCACGCTGGCCAAGAGCATCGGCGGCGGCCTACCGCTCGCGGCCTTCGGTGGTAAGCGCGAGGTGATGGAGGTCGTCGTCGACGGGCGGATGGCCCACTTCGGCACCTACAACGGCAACCCGCTGGTGATGGCGGCGGCCAAGGCGGTCGACGAGATCTGCACCCGCGAGGCGCTGGCCGGGGTGGAGGCGCTCAACGAGAAGGCGCTCAGCGCACTGGACGAGGTGATCGCGACCTACGAGCTGCCCGCCCATACCGTCGGCCTCGGCGCCAAGGGCTGCGTCACCTGGTCACCCACGCCGGTGCGCAACTACCGCGACTACAAGGCGGTCGACTTCGGCCTGGCCGAGCTGTCCTGGCTGTGGGGCGTCAACCGCAACATCCTCACCCCGCCCGGTCTCGACGAGCAGTGGCTGGTCTCCCTCGCCCACACCACCGACGACATGGACCTGCTGGTCAGCGACTTCGCCGAGCTGGCCCGAGCGCTGCGGGACTGATTTCCACGCGGATGCCCACGAATGCCCGTCGACCTCCTAGACTGGGGTAGCCCGCGGCAGTAGACCGGTGACCACGTCCCAGATCCGAGCACCGCGGTCGAGTGTCACAGCACACGGTGGTGCGCAGGTCCGAGCGTTGCTCGGTGCGTCGGACCGGACCGTCGGAGCGGTTCCCCAGGGGCGCTCCGAGAGGAACGATCCGGCTACGCGGTCGTGCCGGTGGGTGACGCGAAGAGCACGTCTCGTCGCACGACGAGACGCAGTGGAAGGACTGCTCGTTTGGCGACACGAGAGAGGCAGCGGTCGGGAGACCGCCGGCCGAGCCAGCGTGCGCGCGCCCGCGGCTATGACAACGAGGGCATCATCCCGGTGCTCGCGAAGGCGGTCCGAGAGATCGAGAACGCCGTCAAGCGTGGCCCCCTGACGTTGGCCCAGCGTGGCCGCTATCAGGCAGTCGCCCTGTTGGCCAGGGAGGAGCGAGCCAGCGTCCGCACCGACAAGACGCTCACGGATGCACAGCGCGACATCCAGCTCAAGCGTCTCGACGGGATCGCCACGATCTTGGCCCAGACCGCGGCCAATCACCCCTCCTTGTTCTCCCTCCTCGGTGAGGACGCCGAGATCGGCGAGTCCACTCAGCGGATGAAGCGCGAGATGCAGCTCGCCGCCGGCCTCGAACTGCCCGAGGCCGAGGTGACCGAGCCCGTCGAGGTGACCGAAGGGCGCGTCGATCGTCGCGTCATCCCGCCGTCAGTGGCGGCGGCTCAGTTGGCCAACCCGTTCCTGGTCCCCGACTTCAGCCAGGTGGCTCCCCGACCCCAGGGCCATCTGGTCGGCTGGGATCTGATCGGCCCACTGCTCAACTCCTTCGAGGTCTCCACCCCGGGTGCGTCGACCTGTATGGAGCTCCCCGAGCCCGGCAACCTGCTGCTCCCGAAGGGCGTCGACCTGATGCCGCACCAGGCCCGCCTGGTCGCCTCCGTCTCCGCCGGCCACCGGAGCTTCCTGCTCGCCGACGAGCCCGGTCTCGGCAAGACCGCACAGGCGCTGCTGGCCGCCCAGGTGGCCAACGCCTATCCCCTCCTGGCGGTCGTCCCCAACGTGGTGAAGACCAACTGGGCCCGTGAGGTCGAGATGTGGACCCCGCAGCGGACGGTCAGCGTGGTGCATGGCGACGGCGAGACTGTCGACGGCTTCGCCGACATCATGGTGGTCAACTACGAAATCCTCGACCGTCACGTCGACTGGATCGGCAAGCACGGGTTCCGTGGGATGGTCGTCGACGAAGCGCACTACATCAAGAACAAGAAGTCGCAGCGCTCCCAGCATGTCTTGGAGATCTCCCAGCGGGTACGCCGCCGCATGACACGGCCACTCCTGATGGCGCTCACGGGCACCCCGCTGATCAACGACATCGAGGACTTCCGCACCATCTGGCAGTTCCTCGGCTGGATCGGGGAGCGCCAGCCGGGTGACGCCTTGATGGCCAGGCTCGAGGCGACTGACCTGACTCCGGCTGACCACGCCTTCTACCCCGCCGCCCGTCAGGCCGTGGTGGACATGGGCATCGTGCGGCGTCGCAAGGTCGACGTCGCCGCTGACATCCCTGCCCGTCGCATCGCCGACCTGCCGGTCGAGCTCGAGGGTGCCGTGGGGCGGTCGATCCACGAGGCGGAGCTGCGGCTCGCCCAACGGCTGGTGGGTCGCTACCAGGCCGCCCTGGAGCATCGCCGCTCCACAGGCGTGGTCGTGGACGGCATCGACCACGAGCTGGTGCGCCGCGTCGCCGAGCGCGAGGTGGCCGAGAGCTCGGAGTCGAGCACCGAGGACAACGTCTTCGCGATGGTGCGTCGGATCGGTCAGGCCAAGGCCGAGCTCGCTGCGGACTACGCTGCCCAACTGGCGCGGAGCGCCGGCAAGGTCGTGTTCTTCGCCAAGCACCTCGACGTGATGGACACCGCCGAGGAGCTCTTCGCCAAGCGTGGCCTGCGGTCCACCTCGATCCGCGGCGACCAGACCAAGACCGCCCGTCAGCAGGCGATCGACAGTTTCGTGAACGATCCGGATGTGCCGCTGATCGTCTGCTCGCTCACCGCCGCGGGCGTCGGCATCAACCTCCAGGTTTCTTCCAACGTGGTGCTTGCCGAGCTTTCCTGGACCAACGCCGAGCAGACCCAGGCCATCGACCGGGTGCACCGGATCGGCCAGCGTGAGCCGGTCACCGCCTGGCGGATCATCGCCGCGCAGACCATCGACGCCCGGATCGCCGAGCTGATCGACAGCAAGGCCGGCCTCGCCGCCCGCGCCCTGGACGGCTCCACCGAGGAGATCACCGCCTCCGCCGACATCCAGGTCGAGGCTCTGGTGTCCCTGCTCACGCAAGCGCTCACCGAGGACGCGGCGCCGATCTAGGGTCGAACGGAACGAGGCGAGTCAGTCGGACGGGTAGTCCAACGCCAGGTCGGCCAGCCGCGCGGCGAGTTCCTCGGCGTCGGCTCCTCGGCCGACGGCGACACCGACCAGGAAGGCGGTGAGCGGCGCCCCGGGTCGCGACGGGCCGTGGGCGACGTCGGAGATCATCGCCAACAGCGGCGCCCTCGGCATCGAGCACCGCGGCGGGGTCGACGACGATCTCGGCCGCAGCCGCAGTCAGCCAGGCCCGCATCCGGGCCATCTTCTCGGGGTCGTCCGGCATGCTGCCTCCTCCTGACGGTCCAGCGGTCGCCGGCACTCGGCTACTGGTGTGTACGACACAGCAGGCGCGTCGTACACACCAGTAGCCTCTCAGATAGTCCGCTCAGCCGACGTTGACAAACCCCGATCCGTGACGTCTGCGTAGCCGCTGAGCGACCCCGCGCACCCCCTCCACCGCGCGGAGCACGTCGTCGTGACTGGAGTAGACGGCGAAGCTGAGTCTGCAGCTGGCCGGCGGTTCCAGGCCGAGGTCTCGATGGGCGAGCGTCGCGCAGTGGCATCCCGCCCGTGCCTCGATCCCCTCACGGCCCAGCTGTCTGGCCAACTGGAACGGATCGACGCCATCGATGTTGAACGCAGCCAGCGGCGAGCGCGGTGCACCTGCGGGCGGGCCGTAGATCGCAAGGCCGTCGACAGACTCAGCTCGCGCAATGCCAGCTCGGTGACGTCGGCGACGTGGCCACCGACTCGTCGCATCGTCTCCGTGACCGTCGCCTGTGGCAGCGACCCGGTCCCGCCGAACCAGCGCGTGCTCGGATCCGCATCGGTCAGATCCACCAGCAACCGCAGCGCCCGGGCGGAGAGGATCACGCCGAGGATGTTGGGTGTGCCGGCGGCGTACTTCCACGGCAGGTCGTTGTACTCCACCTGATCCGGGGCCACCCGGCCCTCGGCGATCATGTCCCCGCCATAGAGGAACGGCCGCGCTCGGGCCAGCAGATCCTCCTTGCCGTAGAGCACACCCACGCCGAAGGGCGCGAGCAGCTTGTGGCAGGAGAACACGAGATAGTCCACGTCGAGCTCGCGGACGTCGACTCGACTACTGGGCACCAGTTGCGCCGCGTCGACCAACATCAGCGAGCCGGTCCCACCGTCGTCTCGCAGATAGCCACTGGCATCCGCGATCGCGCGAACCCGAGCCAGCGGTGGCTTGCTGCCGAGGAAGTTCGAGGCACCCGTGACGCAGACCAACTTGGTCCTCCGGTCGACCAGCCTGACGAGATGGTCCAGGTCGAGCTCACCTGAGCGGTGGTCGAAGCGGGCGACCCGGCACTCGACGCGACGCCCGAAGCGGGGCAGGATCTCGCGACACATGCCGTGCCACGGCACGAAGTTGGAGTTGTGCTCCACCATGGTGGTGACCACGTTGTCGCCGTCACGAAACTCCGTGAGCAGGGAGTACATCACCGCGTTGATCGCCTCGGTCGTGTTGCGATAGGTCACGATGGAGCGACGACTGGGTGCATTGAGCCATTGCGCGAAGGTGTCGTACGCCGACTCGAAGCGCAGCGTCATCCGTTGGGACGCCGGCGACTGACCACGATGGACGTTCTCGTAGTCGCGGCTGAGCAAGTCCATCAGTTCGACCAGCTCGCGCGGCGGCTGGGTGCTGGCCGCGTTGTTGGCGACGACTCGACCCAAGCTCGGGAACTCGAAGTGGGCACGGACCCGGTCGACATCTAGGACGTCGCTCCTACGGTGCGCTGCCTTCCGACGATGCAGTGGCCACATCACAGATCCTCCGATCACCGCCGGTCAGGCGTCCTTGCGCTTCCAGGAGGCCAAGAGCAGTGGCCACAGGGTCGGTCGCTCGGGATCGGCAGCGGCGGCATCGCGCAACCGACCGAGCAGCTCCTCCGCAGCGGACTCGGTGGTCACTCCGCGTGCGATCGCCACCGGGAGCAGGCTGCGAGAGACCTGCTCGAACATCCGCGCCGCATCGGCCAGCCGATCCAGCTGGCCGGCCACATCGGTCCCGTCCGGCGCTCCGACGCCGGCCTCGCCGAACCAGCGTGGCAGCAGCACGCCAGCGCGCACCTCGCATCCGGCGGCCCGGAAGGAGTCCAAGACCAGATCGCCGACAGCAGCGACACTCGGCAGGGCCGGGGCCGTCCCCGCGGCGGTGAGGTCGTAGTCGTGCACGACGAGATGGCCGCCAGGCGCCACGGCATCCCACAGCCGAGCGAGCACCTCGACCCGTCGGGGGAGGTGGAAGAGCACCAGCCGCGCGTAGACGACGTCGTACGGCGCACCGGGGATCGGCTTGTCGTCGAGCAGATCATGCGCGTAGAACTCACACTGCCGGTGGCCGTCCGCATGGAGCCGCTCCAGGCTGACCCTGCCGAGCACCTCGTCCACGTCGACCCCGACGACCTGGCCCTGGGACCCGACTCGCTGGGCCAGTTGCCGCATCGTCACTCCGGGTCCCGAGCCGGCGTCCAAGCAACGGGACCCTGGCTTCACGTCGATGCGGTCGAGCGCCCGTTCAGTGGCGGACTCCCAGATCTGTGCCTGATAGCGCAGACGCTCGTACTCGCTCGTGCTGGTGCCGAGCGAGTAGTCGCTCGGCTGACCCGGTGCCGTACCAAGCGGTGTCGAGCCAGGGGTCGTGGTGTCGAGAGTGGTCATCGTCGCCTCCAAAGTCGGTCTCCGTCGAGACTGACGGAGGTCGGGGCCGCCGACATCGTGGTGAGGACCACGAGGTTTCGCTGTGCCCGCGCCAGCGTGGACATCGACGGTCGAGGGGAACACACTGGTCGGATGCGCCGTGGGCTGTTGCAGCGCGACACCGAGCTGGCCACCCTCGAGCGGCACCTTCACCAGATGCTTGCCGGGGCGGGTTGTGTCAGCGTCGTCGACGGACCCGCCGGCGTCGGCAAGTCGAGCCTACTCGGGGCCGCCGCGGACATCGCCGAAGACGCCGGCTTCCGGGTGCTTCGGGCGTGGGGCGGCCCTTTGGAACAGCAGTCCGGCTGGGGTGTAGTCCGCCAGTTGTTCGGCCGCGTGACGAGCGGGCCCGAGTGGGACCGACTCGCCGTCGGTGCGGCGTCGCTCGCGAAGCGAGTGCTCGACCCCGATCCCGGGACCCCCGCGCCGTCGGGCGATGCCGCGCACGCTGCGTCGTACGGCTTGACCTGGCTGGCCTACGGAGTGGCCGAACTGGCCCCGACCTTGTTGATCGTCGACGACGTGCACTGGGCCGACGCGCCGTCGCTGCGCTGGCTGGCTCAGCTCAGCCGTCGGCTGGGCGACCTCCGACTGGGGATCCTCTGCGCGGTCCGTTCGGGCGAGCCGGCCACCGAGCCAGCGGCTCTGGCCGAGCTGCTGGCCGCGGCAGCGGAGCCACCCCTACGACCCCGGCCGCTCGGTCCGGAGGCGGTGGCCACCATCGTGGTCGGGCGACTGCCCGGCGCCGACCCGGCCTTCGCCTCCGCCTGCCACGCCGCCAGCGCCGGCAATCCCTTCCTGCTCGGCGCCCTCCTCGACCAGGTCGAGGCGGAAGGCGCCGCGGCGAGCGCGGAGGTGGCCGCCCGGCTGACCTCTTTCGGTCCCGAGCGGGTTGCTCGCAGTGTCGAGTTGCAGCTCTCCCGACTGCCGGAGCCGGCCACCGCGTTGGCTCGAGCCTTCGCTGTCCTCGGTCGAGGCGCCTTGCTGCGCCAGGCAGCCGCGCTGGCCGATCTCGACGTCGTGGATGCACATCGACTGGTCGACCACCTGATCGCCGGGGGTCTGCTCGAGGTCGCGGACGACGGCTACACACTCGCTCACCCGTTGGTCGCCAACGCTCTGTATCGCAGCCTCCAGCCCGGGGAACGATCGTTGCTCCACCGCCGCGCCGCCACCCAGCTGGCCGAGGAGGAGGGCGACGTCGAGGCGATCGGTCTGCACCTGCTGCACGCGGAGCCCGCGGACGAGCCGGAGACGGTGGTCGCGCTCCATGCCGCGGCGGCCCGGGCGAACCTGCGCGGGGCGCCCGAGAGCGCTGCAGTCTTCCTGCGTCGAGCGCTTCTCGAACCACCGAACGATCCGACGCTGACCGCCGACCTGCACGGCGAGCTCGGTCTCTCGCTCGCCGCTCAGGTCCGCCCGGGCGCGCGGGAGCACCTGTACGACGCCGTGCAGCACGCCCAGACCACCAACCAGCGACTCGATCTCGCGTTGGCGGGCACCCGCGCTCTAGGCCTCGGCGGAGACTTCAGTGATGCCATCGGCCTGGCCCGCTCGGCTCTCGCCGAGGACGCCTCCGCGGAGTCAGCACCAGACGAGGAGGATCGCCGCGGTTACCTCGAGCTGGAGATGGTGTGCAACATGATGCTGGCCGCCGAGACGGTGGACGAGGCACTGCACCTGGTGCGCAGCCGGGCGCGGCCGGCCTCGCCGGAGGTGCCGGCCCAGCGCGCCGAGCCCGCTTCCTTGGCGGCATTGTGGGGCATCGGCGCCGCGTGGGAGACCCTCAACCGCGGTGATGCCGCCCAGCTCGTGCACGATCTGCTCGAGCCCGCCATCGAGGAGGTGACGCCCCCACGCCTCGCCCAGTCGCTGCTGGGCACCACCACGAAGTTCATCTTGATCGCCAACGGTGAGCTCGACACGGCACGACGGCTGTGCGACGCGCTGGTCGACCTGGCTCGACCCCAGGGTTGGCTGATCGCCCTGGCGCACGGGAGCTTCATGCGGGCGCTGGCGCTGGTGCAGCTCGGCCGCGTCCACGAGGCCCGAGACGACGCCGCGCTGTCCTTCGAGTTCAAGCAGGGCAACAGCCCTCCGGGCGCCCTGGTGTGGTCGCTGTTCCCACTGGTCGAGGCCCTCACCGAGCTCGGCGCGCTCGACGAGGCAGAGGCCGCACTGGACATCGGCCACCAGTTCGGTGACGCGCCTGCCGCCTCGCTGGGCAGCACCTACTTGCTGGAGAGGCGTGGCCGCCTCCGCCTGGCTCAGCATCGATACGCCGAAGCCCACGCCGACTTCGCCCTGGCTGCCGACTGGTGGCAGCGGCTCCACATCGTGCATCCAGGAGTCGCCACCTGGCGCGCCGATGACAGCGAGGCGTTGGTTGCACTCGGTGACGTGGACACCGCACGTGTCCTGGCGCGCGAGCATCTCGACCTGGCCGACTGGACGGGCCTGCCCGCATTGCGCTCGGCCGGGCTGCGCGCGCTGGCCCGCACCAGCGACAGCGAGGAGGCGGTCGATCTGTTGAGTCGCGCCGTCGACCTGATGGCCGACAGCCCCGCGCTGTTGGAGCGCACCCGGGCCCTGGTGGACTTCGGCACGGCACTGCGTCGGACCAACCACAGGACGGCCGCCCGAGAGCCGCTGCGGGCCGCGCTCGATCTCGCCGAGCGCGGCGGGATGCTGCTCCTGGCCGAGCGGGCCCGAGTTGAACTGCGCGCCTGCGGGGCTCGCCCTCGGCGTACTGCTCTCACCGGACTGGAGTCGCTGACCCCGGCCGAGCGTCAGGTCGCGGTGCTGGCCGCGCAGGGCCACGGCAATCGAGAGATCGCGCAACGGCTCTACGTCACCCGGCGCACCGTCGAGACCCACCTCACCCACGTCTTCAGCAAGCTCGGCATCTCCGGGCGCGCCGACCTGCCTCCGCTCGATGCTCCGCTCGACCCCGTGCCGGACGTCCACCTCCGAGCCGTCACCGACCTCTAGGTCCTGGTGATCGGCCCTCAGGGCCACCGGAGGACGCCCTCATCTGGAACTCGGTCTAGAGCCGCTCGGGGACGGCGGCCAGCCGGCGGCACAGACCGTTCACCTGGTCACTGGCCCGCCCGCCGATCCAGATGGTGAACTCGCGCTCGGCGTCGGGCTCGTCGGGCATCCACTCGGCAGTCCATCCGGTGATCGCCTGGGCGAGCAGCACACCCCGAGTCACCGGCGCGGCCGAGAGCTCCTGGTCGGCCGGCTCTGGGCGGGTCGACGCTGGACGACGCAACTGCGTGATGGTGACCCGGGCCGGCGCGATGAGGGCAGGCAGTTGCACGCCCTCATCGGTCTCGACGTACACCTGACCGAAGGTGTGCGCAGGCAGCAGGCACAGCACCTGCTGGATCGCGTCAAGATCCTCGGTCTCGCCGGCAATCAAGATGTGCTCGACGGTACGGCGGCGGGGGCTGGGCCTCATGGGGTGAGTATAGGTAAGGCTTACCTCACTCACCAACCGGAGTCCTCCGGCCCAACCTCGGTTCAGACGGCGACGTGTGCCTGGAGCAGCCAACGGTCCTTGGTCAGACCACGCTCGATCTCGATGGCGACGTCCTGGCTGCTCAGGTCGACCTCGTCGAGCCCGGCGACGGCCGCCCGGACGGTGACCAGCGCGGCGTCGATCTGCGCGACCGCCTCGGCAACGGTGTCCTCCCAACGCTGGAATCCGTCGGCCAGCGCCGGCAGCGTGGTCTTCTGCGCCACCGTGGCGATCCTGGAGTCGAGCGGGAGGCCGAGCGCGACAATGCGCTCAGCGGCGGTGTCGGCGTACTCCTGAGCGTGGGCGACCACGTCGTCGAGCAACTCGTGGACGCCGACGAAGCTGCCCCCACGCACGTGCCAGTGGGCCTGCTTGCCATTCACGACCAGTGCCTCCAGGTCGATCACGACCGGGGTCAGGAACTGGGCGACACCGGCGGCGATCTCGGGAGTCGTGGACAGCGTCGGGGGGGTCTGGGTCGTGGTGGCCATGGGCCTTCCTCTCATGCGGTGCAGATCTTCTTCTCAAGCCCCAGGATTCCTGGACGACGGATCATCTTCAACGAAGCCAAGGCTGCCCTCACCGCCCTCGGCGCCGTGCGCACGGCGTCTTCGGTCGTCCTCACACCCTGACACGTGGGCAAGATCACTCTGGGTGACAGCGTTGGGCGCCTGCGCTCAGCGGTTCAGCCCGCGTCCCACTGGCGAGGTCCCCTAGCCGCGGCGCGCGATCAGGGCAGCGACGCCGTCGAGGATCCGCTCTAGGCCGAAGTCGAAGGCGTCGTCGCGCCGCCCGGTCACTGCTGCCTCGGTGAACGCTGCCACCGTGTGCGGGAACCGGTCGGCATGCGCGGTCAGGATCGGTTCGAGGGACTCGGCGAGCGAGGTCTCGGGCTGGTCGATCGCGGCCGCCTGCTCCACGCTTCCTCGGACGTGGTTGGCCAGCAGCGCCAAGGTGTCGAGGCGCTCGGCGCCGTCGAGTGGAGCGCTCCGCAGGGCGGCGACTCCCTGCTCGAGCCAGGCCAGCTCGTGCGGCCCCGGCGTACGCCGGCCGACGGTGAGCTCCAGCGTCCACGGCCGCGCCGACATCCGCTCGTGCATCGTGACCGTCCAGCTTCGCAGCCGCCGGCGCCACCGACCGGACGCATCGGTCGGTGGCAGACCTAGGGCCCGATCCAGCATCAGCGCGGTGAGCTCGGTCTTGCCGGGCACGTAGCGATAGAGCGCCATCTTCGCCGCACCGAGCTCGTCCGCGACGCGTTGCATGGTCACGGCGCTCAGCCCCTCGGCATCGGCGACGGCGATCGCGGCATCGACCACGTCATCGAGGGAGAACTTCGGTCGGGGTCCTCGTTTGCGCCGCGGCTCTCCCGGCCAAAGCACGGCGGTGACGCCGCTCGACGAGCCAGTCCCGTCCGCTCCCGCTGTCTGGTCGACCCCGGTCGTTCCGCCCATCCGCCACCCCTGACTTCGCCGCCCTCACCGGACGAGCCACGACCGCGTCGACACTCTCGGCCTTGTAACTGCGTCCATTGTACGCTACTTTAATTGCGTCTGGAGGACGCTGCTTAGGAGTCGATCGTGAAGGTTCTCATCTCAGGCGCAAGCATCGCCGGCCCTGCTCTGGCGTTGTGGCTGGGCCGCAACGGATTCGACGTGACCGTCGTCGAGAGGTCCCCGAGCATCCGCCCCGGCGGCCAAGCCGTGGACTTCAAAGGGCGCACTCATCGCCGGGTGCTCGAGCGGATGGGCATCTGGGACGACGTCGTGGCCGCTCAGACCGCCAAGACCGACATCCGCCTGGTCGGCGCCACGGGACGGGTGAAGGCGGTGATGCCGGGGGAGTTCATCGGTGGCGACGTGGAGATCCTGCGCGGCGACCTGGCCCGCATCCTGCACGCCCACGCGGCCCCACACGCCGACTTCGTCTTCGGTGACGAGATCGTCTCGGTCACCCCGACGCCGGCCGGGCTGGACGTCAGCTTCCTGCACCGGGCCGATGAGCGGTTCGACCTCGTCGTCGGCGCGGACGGCATCCACTCCGCCGTGCGGGCGCTGGCCTTCGGCCCCGAGCCCGAGCACGTGCGGCAGATGGGCTACTTCTACGCCGTCGCGGGCGCCGCCGTACCGACCAATGGGTTGGACACCGAGCTGCCCGGCGGTCGAGCGGTCGGCTACGGCTACAACGAGCCCGGCCGCTACGCGGTGCTCGGCGGCTCCAAGGCGCCTCAGCTGTTCGTCTTCCGGGCCACCGAGGCGACGTACGACCGTCGCGACGTCGACTCACAGAAGGCGTTCCTCGCGACGCACTTCCGCGACGCTGGCTGGCGAGTGCCCCAGATGCTCGAAGCGGCGCTCGGCGCCTCGGAGTTCTACCTCGACGGACTGGCCCGCACCACGATGACGGGCTTCACCCGCGGCCGCTTTGCGCTGCTGGGTGACGCCGGATACGCCAACACGCTGGGAGGATTCGGCACCGGGCTGGCTCTGGTCGGCGCCTACGTCCTCGCCGGTGAACTGGTGGCCGCACGCGGCAACTACGCAGAGGCGTACGCCGGCTACGACCGGCGGATGGGGCCCCTCACAAAGGTCGCCCGGCGAGGCAACGCCGGCCCGTTCCTCGCGCCTCCGTCCCCGCTGCGGATCCGGCTGCGCGACCTCACCTTCGCCAGTCCGCTGCTCTTCAAGTCGATGATGCGACTCACCGACAGGTTCGCCACCGACGATCGGCTGCCGGACTACGTGCTGAGCTGACCGGCCGCCGGGGGCGAGTCTCCGTGCGATGTCTCGCGACGCAATGTCGCGGGACGTCGGCGATGTCTCCACAGAACCTATTTTCGGGGTTGTGCTCGGATATAGGTTCTCATAGACTGGGCCGTAGGCGTTCCTGCCATCCGGAGCCAGACTCTTGCCGGGAGGTGGGGCCGCCAGTCGCAAGGGTTTCGTGATAGTCCCGGTGGGGGCCTCCAGGAGCGACGACCGTCAGTCGTCGTCTGTGTGGAGGTGGTGGTCGCGGTGGCTCATCCGATCCTGGAAGGCACCCACGCGATCGGGCAGGCGCTGAAGAGTGTGGCCGACGTCAATCCGGTCTTCATGACCACCGACGACAAGGCCGAGGCTCTGGTCGAGATCAGTCGGCTCGAGGCCCGCCTGGCCGAGCTGCGGCTGCGGATCATGGCCGACGCCGCTGATGTGGCCGCCACCGACGGCAGCCGCGACATCGCCGACTGGCTGGCCGGTCACACCCGCATCCGGTTCGAGGACGCCCGCGCCGACTACCGCCTCGCTGCGGCATTGGATCGTCGATACGCCGCCCTGGCCGTCGCGCTGCGTCATGGTCAGGCCAACCTGGCCCAGGCCCAGGTCATCACCCGACGCCTCGACGACCTGCCCACCGACCTGCCCACCCAGACGCGGGAGCAGGCCGAGCACACCCTGGTCGGCTATGCCGCCGAGTTCACCCCCCGCCAGCTCGGCCGGCTCGGCCGACGGGTTCTCGATGTCATCGCTCCCGACATCGCCGAAGCCGCCGAGGCCCGCCGCCTGGCTGCGCTGGAGGCCAACGCGATCAGGTGCACCCGGCTGACCCTCCGCAGGGTCGGCGACGGCACCACCCGGATCACCGGGCTGCTTCCCGACGCTGTGGCTACCCGTCTCGCGATCTACCTCGAGGCATTCACCAACCCCCGCAAAACCACCCAGACCACCGAGTCCACCGGCGAGGCCACCGAGGAATCAGACCCCGAGCAACCCGGCCCCGATCGGGGCCCTGCTAATCGGGGTCCGGGGTGGCCCGACCCGGTCGATCGACTCCCCTACCCCCGCCGCCTCGGTCAGGCGTTCTGCCACCTCCTCGAGGCCTACGACCCCGCCAGGCTTCCGCTGCACGCTGGCGACGCCACCACGCTGATCGTCACCGTCGGCCTCGACACCCTCCGCCGCACCCTCGGCACAGCCGACCTGCTCAGTCTCGCCCACATCCCGGGTGAGGACAGCACCGTTGACGATGCCACCGGCGAGACCATCACCGCCGACCAAGCACGGCGGCTGGCCTGCACCGCGACGATCATCCCCGCCGTCCTCGGATCCAACTCGCAGATTCTCGACCTCGGCCGCAGTGTTCGACTGTTCACCCATCCCCAGCGCAAGGCGCTCCTCCTGCGCGATCGGACCTGCCGCGCTGAAGGTTGCACCATCCCCGGCACCTGGGCCGAAGCCCACCACCTCCAACCCTGGAGCGAAGGCGGACCGACCACCCTGGCCAACGGCATCCTGCTCTGCAGACACCACCACCAACGCATCCACGACCCCCGCTACCACCACGAACGGCTCCCGGGCGGCGACATCCGCTTCTACCTGAGGACCTGAGCTACCAGACCCACGGCACGAGCCAGGCCCGGCCCGCGGCGAAGTCTCGATAGTCATCCCCTAGGGCGATCGTGAGCGCGCGCTCCTCACGCACCAGCCGATCGATGAGCACCCCGAGCATCAGCACGAACGACCCCACCAAGCCGACCCAGTTGCCGACTACCAGTCCGCATCCGAGCACGATGAGCAGCAGACCGGTGTAGCTCGGATGGCGCAGGATGCGGTAGGGCCCCCGATCGATGACGGGTTGATCGGATGAGACCTTCACGACTGTGGTGAAGTAGCGGCCCAGCGAGACGAACGACCACCACCGCAGCAGCAGACCGACCCATCCGATCACCATCCCGAGGGCAAACACGCCGACTCCGCCACCGATCCGCGCCGCGGGGGCCAGCCACCAACCAATGGGCAACAGCAGGATGCTTGCGAAGAAGCCGATCCGGAAGGTGATCTCCGGCCACAGGTCACCGCGTGCATCCCGGCGCCGATGGAGGGCCTGGATGACTTCTCCGGCAAGAAACAGCCCGGCGCTCGCCTCGACCATGACGCGAGCGAGGTCGGAGCTCGCCGAATAGGGCGCCGCCACCAGGGGACCGTCAATTCCGGGAGAAGCGCGAGCCGCCGTACTTGCGGTGCACCGCCTGCTTGGAGACGCCCAGCGCGGCAGCGATCTCGGCCCAGGACAAGCCGGCCACCCTGGCCCGCCTGACCAGCACGGCTTCCTGACGCTCGACCACGCGGCGCAGCTCAGCGCCGCCGCGCAACGCTGCCCGGGGATCGTCGTCGTCCATGAATGCCGTCAACAAGGCCATTGCTTCACGCTCCGCCATGGGCGTCTTCCAGGATGGTCAACATATGTTGACGGTACGTCGACGACGTGACGATGTCAACGAACGTTGACGAAACGCAGCCTCGCGGCCTTACACGTCAAGAGCGGCCAGCACACCCAGGTCCTGGTCGTGAACCGAGCCAGTGAGGGTAGCGGCGCCGTCGAGGGGAGTCCCGACGACGCGTGCCAGCTGGAGCGTGACCGTCCCTGCGACCACGGTGGTGACGAGACCGTCGTCTCGGACCGAGTCGACAGTCTCGATGATCGGCACCGGTGTCCCCGCGGAGCCGGAGCCACGCACCGGGAGGCGTGGGGGTACGTCGACCGTCTGGCCGTCGCGCTCGAACACCATCTGCGCCTGATGGCCACCGGTCAGGATCACGGTCGCGAGAGTGCTGGCCCAGACGGGGTCGGCACAGCCGTCGTACACCCAGCGTGTCCCCAGCACACTGTGCTCCGACGTCCCGACCAGATGTGCCTCCGCGCCAGCCAGCGGCGCCCCTCGGTAGGTGAACGGCACCTGCAGCAGCGAGCCGTCCGGCGTACGCCACACGATCGTCTCGACGCCCACCTCACCCTCGGGGTCGTCGAAGCGGTACTCCCCGACCTTCTCGACGGCGGTCACCCCTCCGGCCCACGGCCGCGACGGAAGCCACGCCTCGAGCAGCTCCTGCTTGCTAGGGACAACGGTCGCGGTGGCGTAAACAAGACCCATATCGCGAGCCTAGATGCACTACTGCTGCCTCGAGGATGTGAAGTGATCCGCGAGCGCGACCAGGGCGGGCAGCGCGGCGGCGAGAGCGTCGCGTTGGTCCGCCGGCAGCGCCTCGATGCCGGCGGCTAACTCGCCGGTGCCCTCGCGGCGCAGCTTGTCGAGGGCCTCTGCCCCGTGGGGGCTCAAGCTGACCAGGCTGGCCCGTCGATCATCCGGGTCGGGTTCTCGCCGGATCCAGTCACCCTCGAGCAGCACGTCGATCAGACGCGACGCGCTAGCCGCGGTGATGTTGAGCCGGGTGGCCAGGTCACCGGGGCGGAGGGGCCCGTGCTTCAGCAGCGTCACCAGCGCCGCGAGGCGAGTCGGCGTGATCCCGTCGCTGGTGGCGGGAGACCGCAGAGCGTGGGCGAGTCGGTTGACCGCCGTGCGCAGACCTCCGGCAAGCTCATCCACTCGCTGTTGAGCCATCGGCTCGCTCCTGGTCACTCGGCTCCTTCGGCAAGCAACTCGGCCGGAGGCACCGAGTCCTGGTCGATCACGTTGTCTCCATCATCGTGGATGTACTTCCCACCCCGGAAGGCGGAGGCGAACGCGGCGATCAGGCAGGCGGCGATCGCGAAGCTGAAAGCCACACCCAGCCCGTCGGCGAACGGCCCGGAGATCAGCGACGGGAAGAAGTCGTGTCCGGTCAGGTGCGCCTGCGTCGCTGCCGGTAGTTGGTGCAGCACGTCTGGGCCCAGCAGTGACTGGATCGGGTTGTAGCCCAGCAGGGAGGCGAAGAGCACCCCGACGGGCGGCAGGGCGGCCACCTGTGCGGCGGCGGCGTGAGGTACGCCGTTCGCGGTCAGGCCCTGCATCATCGTCTCTGGCAACGAGGAGGCCAGGCCGGTGATCATCAGCGAGAAGAAGATGCCGATCGAGAGCACCATCGCCGAGTTGCTGAACACCGTGCTCATCCCGGCACCGACACCACGGTAGTGCGCGGGGAGAATGTTCATGATCCCCGTGCGGTTGGGCGCCGCGAACAGGCCCATGCCCAAGCCGTTGACCAGCAGGGCCAGCGCGAACTGCCAGTAGCTGAAGTCGACCGGCAGGGTCCACAGCCATACGAAGCTGCCTGCCGCGACCAGCATCCCGCCCGTCGCGAAGGCGCGTGCGCCGAACCGATCCGAGAGCCAGCCGGAGGTGGGGCCCGCCACCAAGAACCCGACGGTCATCGGCAGCATGAAGATGCCGGCCCAGAGCGGAGTCGACTCGAAGCTGTAGCCGTGCCGAGGCAGCCAGATCCCCTGCAACCAGATGATCAGAATGAACATCAGGCCACCGCGCCCGAGCGCGCCGAGCAGGCTGGCGATGTTGCCGAAGGTGAACGCCCGAATCTTGAACAGGCCGAGCCGAAACATCGGCTCGGGCACCCTGGTCTCCACCCAGCAGAAGACCGCGAGCACGGCACATCCGCCGACCAGCGCCAGCACCACCCAGGGGTTGGTCCAGCCCATGGTGTCGTCGCCATAGGGCTGGATGCCGTAGGTGATGCCGACCAGGACGGCGATCAGCCCGACCGCGAAGGTGAGGTTGCCCCCACCAGTCCATCGTCGCGTGTCGTCGTACGCCGGTGTCGTGCAGCCGCAGGTAGGCCCACACCGTGCCGAACAGGCCGATCGGCACCGAGACGAGGAAGACCAGATGCCACTCGATGGGGGCAAGCACGCCTCCGACGATCAGCCCGATAAACGAGCCGGCGATGCCGGCGACCATGTTGAGGCCCAGCCCCAGGCCTCGTTCGTTGACCGGGAAGGCGTCGGTGATGATCGCGCTGGAGTTGGCCATCAGCATCGCACCACCCACGCCCTGGAAGATCCGCATCGCGATCAGCCACAGCCCGGCCGCGGTGCCGTGCATCCAGGTGATCGCCAGCATCACCGAGAAGAAGGTGAAGATCGCGAATCCGGCGTTGTAGATCTTGACCCGGCCATACATGTCACCGAGGCGACCGAGCCCGACCACCAACACGGCCGTGACGACCATGTAGCCCATGATCAGCCACAGCAGCAGGCTGGTGTTGCCGGGCGTCAACGGGTCGATCCGATGGGCCAGGTCCGAAGTGGCTCAGGTCAGGTCGAGGACGACGACGGTGTGGTTGTCGGGGGATCCTGCGTCCTCGACGGCGGTGCCGACGGCGTCGGCCACCGACTGCGGGCTGTCCTCGTCAAGGAGCAGATCCGCGAGAATCTCGGGATCGACGACGGCGTGCACGCCGTCGGTGGTCAGGACCAGCCGGTCGCCCGGCTGCAGATCGACGACGCGTTCGTCGGGGACGACGGGCCGGCCGACCAGCGCGCGGTTGATCAGGTTGCGGTGCGGATGGGAGCGGGCCTCGTCTTCGGTCAACTGGCCCGACTCGACCAGTGCCGCGACCAGGGTGTGGTCGTGGGTGAGTACGTCGATCTGGTCGTCCCGGACGAGCTGAACCCGAGCGTCACCGACATGGGTGATCCGGGCCGTCGCGCCATCGAGTTGGACGGCGGTCAGCGTCGTTCCGGTGAGGTCACCGCCCGGTTCGGTCGCCTCGACGGCTGCCTCGAACCCTCTTGCCGCGAACGCGTCGAGTGCGGCGGCAGCGAGGTCGTCGCGGTCGCCGAAGCCGTCGGCGACCGCGACCAGGTCTGGCCGCGTCAGCACGGCGTCCTGCTGGCGGCTGCGGACGCCCTGGCGGTGGCTGACGCCGATCTGTGCGTGCAGGGTGGCGGTGGTGTCGGGCATGGTGTGTTCCTCGCTCCTCAGTTGCCGGACGAGGGAGGTCACAACCTCCCGGCGGGAGGTGGTGTCGGCCTCGACCTGACGCCAGTACGCCTCGACCTCGCTGGCTGCTGCGTCCCGTGACAGGTCGAGAACTCCTCGGATCCGTGCCAGCGGCATCCCGACCAATCGCAGGGTCGCGACCAGGCGGGCTCGCTCAATCTGGTCCACCGCGTATCGCCGATATCCGGTGTGCGGATCCACCTCCGCCGGCACGAGCAGCCCGAGGTCGTCGTACAAGCGCAGCGCCTTGGGCGTCAGCCCGGAGCGACGGCTGAACTCGCCGATGCTCCACAGCGTTTCCTCTGCCACGGTCTCATCCTCGTCCCCGATGACGTTCATCGGTGACGGCCACCCTGGTGCTTGCCCGTGGGGCAAGGTCAAGTGGGCTGCCCGTGACGACCACCGATCGGAGGCTGTGCGTCTCGCGCACGAGGCCGGCATCGGCACCCACCGACCCCCACGCTAGGAACCGTCTCGTTCGCCCCTGTCCCTCCTCATACGCAGCGCAGCACGCACTCACCGAGTTGCGGAGACTCTGCCCGGACAGTCAGCCCCTTCACCAGGTCGACCGGAGCGGTGATGCCGCCCGTGAGCACCACCATTCCCGGCTCCAGCGCCGCCCCGCGCTCATGCAGTTGCGCGACCAGCCATGCCACCGCCGCGGCCGGCGACCCTATCGCCGCATCACCCAGTCCACTCCGAGCCTCTCCGGCTGCGTGCATGGTGAGTTGGAAGCGCTCCGGAGCTGTGCGCGAGTCCCGGAACTCACCGACGACGTAGGCGGCTGCAGAAGACCCATCCGCGGTGTTGTCGAGCCAGTCGAACTCGTAGCTTCTCCCAGCGCGGATCGACCACCTCCAACGCCACCGCCCATCGCCCAGCGCTCAGCACCTCCGTTGCCGTCAGCTGGCCTCCCTCGAGTGCCTGCTCGGCCAGGAACGCGAACTCCGGCTCCGCCTTGGGATGGATGAGTCGTCCGAGGTCCAACTCACCGTCGGCCACCCTCATGTACTCCCACAGGCTGCCGAAGTTGGGTTGCGCGATGCCCAATGCGCTCCGCATCACCTCAGAGGTCCAGCCCAGCTTGTAGCCGCTGCGCGTCTCGCCCCGCTCCTCCCGCAGTCGATCTCGCCAGGCCGCGATGCTCCAGGCATCCTCCTCGGTCAGCACCTCTGGGCGCATGGAGAGCGGACACACCCCGATGTGCGTCTTCTCCGCCTCGTCCAGTTCCAGCGCGATGGCTCGATGCGTCATAGGGAGCCTCGGAGCAACTCCACCTGGCTGACGGTTTGTCGCGCCAGCCAGCGGGCGTATCGCTCTGCCGACCAGCCTCGGTCGCGGAGGAGGAGCAGCGCCACTTCGGGTGAGATGAGGGCCCAGTGCGCGTCTACCTGTTCGGCGAGGGCCGCTGGTGCAGCGCCGGGGCAGAGCCGGCGGAAGAGCGCGCGGGTGCCCCGGAGCCGTTCGTCCTTCATTCGGGCGACGGTCGGCTCCAGCTCCGGGTGGCTCCCCGCCGCGGCCATCGCGGTGACCAGCGGAGCTACTCGGAGCGCGATGCCGGCGGTGGTTCGGCCGTAGGCGTCGGCGATCTGCTCCAGATCGCCGGACTCGAGCAGGTCGGTGATCTCGGGGCGTGCCAGCAGCGGGGTGGGGTCGTCGTCGCCGGCGACCGCGACGTCGTACGCCGCCTTGAGCAGGTCGGCCTTGTTGCCGAAGGTCTTGTACACGGTCTCGCGGGCGACGCCCGCCTGGCGGGCCACACCAGCAATGGTCACCTGCGCGAAGCCCTGCTCCACGAACAGCTCGCGCGCGGCGTCGAGGACCCGACGGCGGGTGAGGATCGCCTGCTCGGCCCGCAGGGGCGACTCATAGGCCTTGCGGCGTTCGGACAATGGGGCTACCTTTCAGATAACAGATTGTCAGGTCAATACGCTGTCTGTCGGTTCATCTTATCGCACGCAAGGAGAGGCCATGACCGCTACCATCACCACCGACACGACCCCGGACACCGCCACCGACGGACCCCTGGTGTCCGGCATCTTGATCCCGATGCTCCCGGTCGCCGACCTCGCCAGGAGCGCGTCCTTCTATGGCGCCCTGATGGGGCTGGAGCTGCGGCGCGAGTTCGTCCAGGACGGCCAGGTCACGGGCCTGGCCCTGGGTCGGGGTGACATCGGCTGGGGGCTCAACCTGCGCCTGCGGTCCACGCTGGCCGCACCCGCAGACCTGCGCGGCGAGCACCCCGTTGTGTGGAAGGCAGAGGACTATGAAGCCCTGGCCGCCTTCCGCGACCACGCCGCGGAGTTGGGATCGGACCCGGTCATGTTCGAGCACGACGATGCGGTCCTGGTGCGAGTCGTCGATCCCGACGACATCGACGTCTACGTGGCCGTGCCCAAACGAGCCTGGACGTCCTTCCAGGGCTACACCCTCGAGCCGTCCGGATATCGCGCCACCCACTCGACCGCCCTCACCGCGTCGTAGAGAGCTCCAGCATCGACCCGGCCAAGTCGGCGAGGTCCCCGCTAGCCGAGCGAATCGATGAGCTCCTGATAGGTCTCGTCCACAGCGCCCTCCACGCTCATGATGACCACCGCATCAGGACGGTCGGGGAGGAGGTGCTCGAGCGCCACGTGGTAGTCGGCCAGGGCCGCGTCACCTCCACTCGCGGCCACGATGGCCTGCACCTGGTCGTGCCACGGATCGCCGCCGTCCGAGGCGCCGCGGCGCGTGAACCGTGCCACCACCGCGTCCGCCGACTCCTCCATCAAGATCCGCTCGACGAACCGCGCGCCCGCGCTAGCCGCGGCCTCCTCGAAACGAGCCACCTCGGCGGGATCCACCAGCAGTTGGGGCAGCACCACGTCGTTGCCACTGGCTAGGTACGCCTCGATCACCGCCAGCGCCACCGGCCGGATCAGTTCTCCCGCCCGCAAGAAGTCGCTCTCCCAGCCACCGATCAGGGTCCTGAGCGTGTCGACATCACAGTTCAACACTCCGGGATGGTCTCGGACATAGCGCTTCGCCAGCGTCGACTTCCCGACGCCCGGTGGGCCGTTGAGGTGGATGAGGCGAGGCATCTGCCGACCGTACTCGGCTCCTGTCACCACGGTTCAGACCAACACCTTGGCCATGGCCACGCGCGGCCAATGGTCGAGGCCCGCCGCTGCCTCCTCCTCCCGCTCGGCACGTAGACCGGCAGAGAGCTCCTCGTCGTCGATTTCGCGCCAGCCGAGGCGCCGGTAGAACGGGCCGTTGAAAGGTACGTCGCGGAAGGTCGTCAACGTCATCTTCGCGAACCCTCGAGCGATCGCACGTTGCTCGACGGCGATCATCAACCGCCGCCCAATCCCTTGTCGCTGTGCCGTCGGAGCGACGGTCACTTGGACCACGTGCAGACACCCGTCCAACTGCTTCGTCTGCACGAACCCAACGAGTTCACCATCGAACTCGGCCACGAGAAGATCGCCGCTACGCGCCGCAGCCTCGAAGTCCGCGGCACCGGGGAGCAACTCCCTCCGCCACCAACCCCATGCCGAGCTCGCGGAACAACCCGCCCGCAGCGACCTGCATGCCCGGCAGGCATGCCACCTCGGCGCTGGTCGCTAGCCGAACCACTACTGGTGACACGACTGAAGTCTGCCAGCGCTCCGGCGCGACCAATGAATCTTCCGCACTGCACTGGTCTGTACGTCGACCACATCTCACGGGAGGCTGACACCCATGCGGAAACTCACCTTCGGTATGAACGTAAGTTTGGACGGCTACACCGCCGCGCCTGGCGACGACATCGGTTGGAGCGTCCCGAGCGACGAGCTGTTCCAATGGTGGTCCGATCGGGTGGCTGCGACCGACCTAGCGCTGTACGGACGCAAGCTGTGGGAGACGATGAGCTCTCACTGGCCGACCGCCGACCAGCAGCCGAAGGTGACGCCAGCGGAGATCGAGTTCGCCCATCGCTGGCAGGCCATGCCGAAGGTGGTGTTCTCCTCGGCGGCCAGGCCGGTCGACTGGAACACCCGTCTGGTCACCAGCGACGCGGTCACCGAGATCAGCCGACTCAAGGCCGAGGACGGCGGCCCGATGGACATCGGCGGCGCCACCCTCGCCGCAGCGGCCATGCGAGCCGGACTGATCGACGAGTACGTATTGGCCACCGCGCCGGTCCTGGTGGGCGGCGGCACACCGTTCTTCACCGCCCTGGACAACTGGGTCAACCTGACTCTGGTGGAGACCCGGACGTTTCCCGGCGGCGTGGTGTTGACCAGATACGAGACCAAGCGCTAAGCGGCCGAACCCATCCACACTCCGCGATACCTAGGGGTGAGATCACCTACAGGGTGAACCTTGATGGGAAGGTCCTCTTCGAGGGCCGACGCAAGGCCGATTGCGCAAGGGTGCCCCGGTCGAGGTGCTCAAGGTCGATAGCCTCGGCGGATGGCACGAGCCGATGTCGCCGACGCTTACGACGCCCGCGCCGACGAGTACGTCGAGAAGCTGGGCTCGGTCCAGCAGATGGCGGACCGAGATCGGGTCACGATCGAGCAGTGGCGGGACACCCTCGCCGGCCGCCTTCTTGACGCTGGTTGCGGGCCGGGCCACTGGACCGACGTGTTGTCTAAGAGCGGTCGCCGTGACGTCGTGGGGATCGACGCATCGTCGCGGTTCCTCGAGTCCGCACGGCATCGCTTTCCGGGAAACCAGTTCGTGATGGGTGACCTCGCCGCACTCCCGATCAGATCGCGATCCGTTGATGGGATCTTGGCCTGGTACTCGATCATCCACACTCCGAAGGAGGACCTCCCCCAGATTCTGCGTGAGTTCGCTCGCGCTCTCGCACCGGGCGGTTCGCTCCTGCTGGGCTTCGCTGATGGCGAGCCTGGTGCAGCGTTCGAGCACGCGGTGACAACGGCGTACTCCTGGTCCGCCGAAGCTCTGACTGACTTGCTGCACCCGCTCGGCTTCCTCGTCGAGCGTGCCGAAACCCGCAGCGACCCCGACGCGCGACGCAAACACGGGGAACTGCTCGCGGGCCGATAGGTCGCTGAGGTTCAGGTCATCCGCGTAGGAATCTCTCCAAAGAATCTGTTGAATCCCCTTCGTAGAAGTAAATATTTACTATACAATTCCTACGTGCGCCCGGGGCGTCCTTCACGGCTGGCATTCCGCGGACCCTTGATTGGGCAAGCGATCGCGGCCCACAGACTGAGCACAGGAATGTCCCGAGGTGAGCTCGCGATCAAGGCCGGGCTCTCGACCAACACCTTGATGAAGGTGGAGCAAGGACAGACCCGCGATCCTGGAGTGCTGAAGGTCGCCGCACTCTGCAGAGCGTTGTCGGTGTCCATCGATGAGCTGGTGCACGAGGCCGAACGCGATCACCCATCTCGAAAGGGAACGCTCATGGCACACGGAATCGTCTCGGTCGGGTATGAGGGGCGCAACATCGACGAGTTTGTGGCCGAGCTCGTATACGCGGGCGTGCACACCGTTGCCGACGTTCGACTTAACGCAATCAGCCGGAAGGCAGGCTTCTCCAAGACGCGGCTCCGCGAGGCGTTAGCAGCAGCCGGGATTGGCTACCGGCACATGCGATGCCTGGGCAACGCAAAGGAGAACCGACAGCCTTTCTGGGACGGCCGCGTGGACGAAGGGCGTCGCGTCTTCCGCGAAGCCCTTCAGTCGCCGGAGGCCGAGTCATCGATCCACGAGCTCGCGAGTTTGGCCACAGACGAGGTCGTGGCCGTGTTGTGTTTCGAGTCCGACGTTGAGATGTGCCACCGCAAAGTGATCATTGATGAGGTGGTCAAGGCAGTGCCGGTGCCGGTCGTTGCCCTCCCCGCCAGCTAGAACAGTGGGTCGTCTACGTCGACCTTCGGCCAGAAGACGCCGAGCACTAGGAACGTTGTGAGCCACTGATGAGTGTTCCCCACAAAGAAATGGGTGTCGCGATCGGCTCCACACAGCTGCGTGAGGAACTTCTCGCGAATGCGGTCTGGGATTTCGGCCTCCGGATAGCGCCGAGACCATCTCCTGCCGGCTTCACCTACCTCCCAGTCGATGAGTGACTGCGTGTGAGCCCGGCAGCCGGGCTCCGCGCACCGATAGCGATACTTCACGATGTAGGGGCTCGGCTCGAGCTCTTGCTTCGCCTCGGTGAATAGCGTCGCCTCGGCAGAGATCGCAGCGAGCGCCCGCTTGTCGGCGTCGAAGCCACCGTTCCTCTCGACCTCAACCTCGAGTACGTCTGGCTTGATCAGCCCTAGCGATGGCACCACCGCGCGGCCGCTCTTCTCGTTCTGACGTAGCAACCTGCACATCGTGGTTTCTGCGACGAGGCTTCCGAGCTGCCGGCGTCGCTCGGTCCATCGCTGGTCCGAACCGCTGTCAATGGATCGGACCACACTGATGCTTCCCGGGGCTGGGATGAAGCTCTCGGGTCGCGCGTCGTTGCCGCGTCTGATCTCAACGTCGATGATGTCGTACTTCTTGAACTTCTGGTATTCGTCGAGATCGCGGTAGGCAACCGGGTAGAGGCGGATCCATTCCGGGCCCTCGGTGTCGAGGCGGACACCAGCGACGCAGACAACCTCGCCCGACTTCTTGCTCAGTTGGGGATACGCCTTGACGGTCACCATGACCTGTGCGCGCTCGGAGGTTGCCATGACAGCAAGATATGCAACCGCTCTGATAACTTCGTGCGCTCTCCACAACAGACCGGTCGACAACTGGCGACAAGCAGCAAAGATTGACGAACCCCACATGGAGTTTTGACGGGTACCGCCCTCTCAGGCGTGATCGTCAAAGTAGTTCGCGGCCGCCAGGCTCGGCAGCCGGTGTGCGTTCACCCGCGGCGACGAAGGCTGCGAGCAAGTCCCGATTGAGCCGGCCGCGGACGCCTACCTCCCAGCCGTTCTGACGTCCCCACTCGCGGACGTCGGCTGAAGTGATGCCGTCAGGCATGTCGACCGGAGCCGGCACAGGACTCTTTGGATCCGCAGTCTTCCGCGGCCTGGGCGCGGCTTTGGGTTGGCGAGGCCGGACTGGTTGAAGGTGGTCAAGCAGGGTGCGGAAGTCGTTTGGATGGACGACGCGGGCACCGAGTTCCCGCGCTCGCTCGGCCTTGCCGCCATCCATCGTTCCGTCGCTCACCAGGAGAGCGACCCTGGGCGACATCGAGCCGATGACATGAACGCCGAGCGTTGTTGCGCGTTCCTCCATGCCTGGGCGGTTGAAAGCTGCGCAGCCAGTGAAGGCGACCTTGTCTCCGACTCGCAACGGTTCGCCCAATGACCAGTCGGCGGGTAGCGGAGCAAGGCCTTCGCTCATTCGCTGCTCGCGAGCAGCCTCTGCTCTGTCGAGGAGGGTTGGGACGAGCTTGGGGTTGACCTTGAGGATGTCAGCGACCCGCAAGAGTTCGGCCCTCTCGGCGCGCGAGACCTTCCCGTCGCCGAGTGCTTCAATCGCGAGCGCATGGACAAACGCTTCATTGGCTGCGGTGACGTCCTCGTCGGTGAGTCCCATCGTTTGGACAAGCGCTGCGAGACCCGTCGCTTCCTGGTCGGAGATCTCACCGTCTTCGAGTGCTTGGGCGAGCTCTTCAAGGTAAGCGATCCCGTTCTCGGGAGCGCCCATGCCGAGTGCGTCGAGCAGCGAGAAGCGGTCAACCATCGAGACGAGTGTCTCGGAAGCGGTGGATGCCTGAGACGGAGTCAAAGATGTATACGTTGACCCGTCCAGGCGCGGCGGCAGGCCGCTACTGATCGGAGCACCAGTGGGCTCCACGGGCCAGCGCACTTGCATCGCCTGCTCTGGTAGCGCCAGGTGCTCGGGCAAGGGTGTAGCGCCGACGTGCGGGTGCATGAAGGACGCGAGCAGAACGGCGGTCGCCCGTGCATCTCCGAGCGCGGAGTGCGCGCCCGTCAGAGGCGTGCCCACCGCCCAACAGCAGTCCGCGAGACGACGTCGGTCGAGGTCCGGCAAGTGGTAGGTCGAGGCACGAAGGGTGCACAGCGCTGGCACTTCCGGCATCTCCCACCCCGCTCGACGGAACTCCTCGCGGACGAACGCCAGGTCGAACTCAGCGTTATGTGCGACGAGGGCCGCGCCCGCCAGTTGCTGGATGAGCGCAGCGATGACGTCACGAAACACCGGTGCCTGAGCGACGTCAGCTTCGGTGATTCCATGAATGTGACTGGCTCCTACGGGACCATCGGGGTTAGTGCGGGTCGACCACTCGCCAAGGACGCGCCCCCACGGATCGGTGGTCACGACTGCGATCTCGAGGATGCGGTCCACCTGCGGCGTCAGGCCCGTGGTCTCGATGTCGAGGACTGCGAAGCGCGGCTGGTCGAGTCGCACCGTCAGCTGCGTCTGCGGGGGCGCCGTCGCTTGCTTGCGGAATCGATCCATGAGTCCCATGCCAGCACTGTTCCACGCAGTGCCGACAGATTCGTGGAATTCTTCCGAGACACCGAACGGTCCGCAGGTCCAGGGAGCGTTGGCTGGCGTTCCCGAGGGCAAGAAACGAAGCGTCGACGCCGGACTCAACGCAGAGTACCTTCGCTACACGGTCGAGACGGGCTGGTGCCCGCGAGATCGTGCCGATGGCTGGCGCGCCGCGTGCCGACCCAGACGGGCGGCGCACACCTGGGCGGCGCTCAGTGCGCCATGTCGACGAACCGGGAGTAGTGGCCCTGGAAGGCAACGGTGAGGTCGCGGGTGGGGCCGTTGCGGTGCTTGGCGATGATCAAGTCGGCCTCGCCGGGGCGGGTCGACTCCTTCTCGTAGACGTCGTCGCGGTGCAACAGGACGACCATGTCGGCATCCTGTTCCAAACTGCCGCTTTCGCGCAGATCCGACAGCATCGGCCGCTTGTCGGCGCGCTGCTCGGGGCCACGGTTGAGCTGGGAGAGGGCAACGATGGGGACCTCGAGCTCCTTGGCGAGCAGCTTGATCTGACGGGAGAACTCCGAGACCTCGAGCTGACGGGACTCGACCTTCTTGCCGGAGGTCATCAGCTGCATGTAGTCGATGATCACCAGCCGCAGGTCGTGCCGCTGCTTGAGTCGGCGGGCCTTGGAGCGGATCTCCATCATCGTCATGTTGGGGCTGTCGTCGATGAACATCGGTGCCGAGGAGACCTCACCCATCCGGCGAGCGAGCTTGGCCCAGTCGTCGTCGCCCATCTGGCCGTTGCGGATGTGGTTGAGCGGCACCTTGGCTTCGGCCGACAGCAGCCGCATGGTGATCTCGGAGCGGGTCATCTCCAGGCTGAAGAAGGCACTGGTCATGTTGTTGTGGATCGACGCCGCGCGACACAGGTCCAGCGCCAGCGTGGAGTTGTGCGTGGGGATGCCGGCCTGGCCAGCGAGGTAGAGGGCAGCGGGGTTGTCGACCTGCACGCATCGCACCGGCACGGAGTCGACCGGCCGGACCGACTCGATCTTGACCACACCTCCGTCGGGCATCGGGATGGTGTGCAGCTGGTCGACGGTGGCGGCCAGCTCGGCAGTGGTGCGAATGGCCAGCGGCACCGTCTCCCCCGCGGTCGAGGAGCGCCGGGCATGCCGGCCGACCTCGGCGTGGCCCACCCGAGCGCGGGGAGCACGGCGCTCGACGAGCTCGCGCCGCACCGCTGCGAAGATCGGGGTGGCCTCGGCAAGCTCGCGACCCGCTGGAGCGAGGGGCGCGGTGACCCACTGGTGCTCGGCGTCCGCCACGATGACGGTGCTGTCAGAGAAGGTCAGCTCGAAGCAGGGCCGATCGACCATCACCTCGGTGGCAGCGACCACGCGAGTCGGACGACGCTGGGCATCCAACAGCTGATCACCGACCCGGACCCCGCCCATCGTGGTCCAGCCGCGGGGAGTGAGCAGCGGAGTGTCCAGCGCCAGCGCCTTGCCCATCGCAGGCCGGGCGGCCACGATGATCATCTGGCCCTGGTGGAGACCGTTGGTCAGGTCGTCGAGGTCGGCGAAGCCGGTCGGGACGCCGTACAGCCCCGCCTCCCGGTTGCCGATCGCCTCGATCTCGTCCAGGACGCCGTCCATGATGTCCGACAACGGGGCGTAGTCCTCGGACTGGCGCCGCTCGGTGACCTGGTAGATCTCCGCCTGTGCCTGGTCGACCACCGCGTCGACCTCGCCCTCCTGGGAGTAGCCGAGCTGCACCACCTTGGTGCCGGCCTCGACCAGGCGGCGCAGGATCGCCTTCTCGTGCACGATCTCGGCGTAGTAGCCGGCGTTGGCGGCGATCGGGACGTTGGCCGAGAGCGTGTGCAGATAGGGCGCGCCGCCGATCCGCTCGAGCTCCCCACGCCGGGTCAGCTCGGCGGCGACGGTGACTGGGTCGGCCGGCTCGCCGCGGCCGTAGAGGTCGACGATCGCGTCGTGGATGATCTCGTGCGAGGGCCGGTAGAAGTCGACGCCCCGCAGCACCTCGGAGACGTCGGCGATGGCGTCCTTGGACAGCATCATCGAGCCCAGCACCGACTGCTCGGCGGCCATGTCTTGGGGCGGGGTGCGGTCGCCGGGGCGGAAGGGTGCCTCGCCGGGAGAGTACGCCGCCGGGCCGTCGCCATAGTCGTCGAACGGCGGCTCGGGGAACCCCCGCGCGTCACTCTCGACGATGCTCACCCAGGCTCCCCCTTTCGCCCTACTCGTTGTGCTGCCTCGTCTGCCTGCCCGGCCGGCCCGCCCCCAGCCTGTCCACGAACCTTCGAACCACAGGTTCGCACCGAGGCTAGAGTCCCCCTCCGACACTGGACTCCGCGGCGCTCTCGCCGTGGCTCAGCGCCCGCTGGCAACCGGTCGGTGGTGCGCGGCCAACTGCTGGCAACCGGGCGACGGTACGGCGCCGCCGGGGCTCGATGGAAGAGCGCTATCCACAGGCTCTGTTGATAACTCGCGAGGACCCGTGGACGACACGCGTACGGCTGTGCAGGACCTGTCAATCCAGCTGTGGAGGAACCCCGCCAACATCCCCCGAACACCGCCCTGACCTGCACAAACGCAGATCTGATGTTGTGCACCCAAGAAAGTTGCCGAGAATCTTCGTTCACCCTCCCGTCATCTGGACGACCGAGTGTGTTTGTCGACATCCGGGCGATCCGCGCGGGCTATCTACAACTTACCCACAGGCTGCCTGGGAGAGGATGAAGCATGGAGATCGTGATCCTCGACGACGCGCAGGCGATCGGCCGGCTGGCCGCCGACCAAGTCTGCACCCTGCTGGCCCGCAAACCGGACGCCGTGCTGGGGCTGGCGACGGGCTCCTCCCCGCTGCCGGTCTACGACGAGCTCGTCCGTCGGCACCAGGCCGGCGAGGTGACGTTCGGACAGGCCCGGGCGTTCACCCTGGACGAGTACGTCGGCCTCGCGGCGGGACATCCCGAGCGCTACCGCAATGTCATCGACCGCGAGTTCACCGGACGGGTCGACCTCGACCCGTCCCGGGTGGCGGGCCCCGACGGGCTGGCGCGGGACGTGCCTGCTGCGTGCGCGGCGTACGAAAGGGCGATCACCGACGCCGGTGGGGTGGATCTGCAGATCCTCGGGATCGGCACCGACGGGCACATCGCGTTCAACGAACCCGGCTCGTCGCTGGCCTCGCGCACCCGGATCAAGACGCTCACCCACCAGACCCGCGTCGACAACGCGCGGTTCTTCGGGGGTGACGTGGACGCCGTCCCCACCCACTGCCTGACCCAAGGGCTGGCGACGATCATGGCGGCCCGGCACGTGCTGCTCGTCGCGACCGGACAAGGCAAGGCCCAGGCGGTGCACGAGCTCGCCGAGGGCGCGGTCAGCGCGCTCTGGCCCGCCACGGTGCTGCAGCATCACCCGCACGTGAGCATCCTGGTCGACGAGGCCGCCGCCAGCCGATTGCAACTGGTCGGCTACTACCGGGAGACCTACCTCGCCAAACCTGCCTGGCAGGGCCTGTGAACCCGCACCCACCGGTGGCGCCGGTCCACACCCACTCGAGAGCCGCCACATGTTGATCACCGCCCACGAGGTCGTCACCGGCCAGGAGCTGCTGCAACCGGGCTGGCTGGAGGTCTCCGGTGGTCGGATCGTCTCCATCGGCGGCAGGACACCGCCCCGACCGGCGGACCTCGACCTGGGCGAGGTCACGGTGGTCCCCGGATTCGTCGACACGCATGTCCATGGCGGTGCCGGGGCGACATTCTCCGATGCCACGCCGGAGGCGACCCGGACGGCCCGCGACCTGCACCTGGCCCACGGCACCACCACCCTGGTCGCCTCGCTTGTCTCGGCGACACCCGAGACGATGCGTCATCAGGTTGGCGTGCTGTCCACGCAGGTGCGCGACGGCATCCTCGACGGCATCCACGTGGAGGGCCCCTGGCTGTCGCTCCGCCGCTGCGGAGCCCACGAGCCGTCGGCATTGCGCCCGCCCGATCCCGACGAGGTCGACGCGCTGCTGCGACTCGGTGCCGGCACCATCCGGATGGTGACCCTCGCCCCCGAGCTGCCTGGGGCGCTCGACGCGGTCCGGCGGGTGGTCGGGGCGGGTGCGGTAGCAGCGATCGGCCACACCGACGGCACCTACGACGATGCGCGAGCCGCCGTCGAAGCCGGCGCCACGGTGGCCACCCACCTCTTCAACGCGATGCGACCCGTGCACCACCGGGAGCCCGGGCCGGTCCTCGCCCTGATGGAAAACGAGCGGGTCACCCTGGAGATGATCACCGACGGCACCCATCTGCACCCGGCGCTCTACCGCCAGGTGATGGCCGCCGTGGGCGCCGAACGGATCTCGCTGGTGACCGACGCGATGGCCGCGGCCGGCATGGCCGACGGCGGCTACCACCTCGGCCCACGGCCCGTCGACGTCGTCGACGGTGTGGCCCGGCTGGCGGGCGCGGAGACCATCGCCGGCAGCACCGCCACCATGGACCGGCTCTTCCGGTTCGTGCTCGCCGAGAGTGGGCTCGAGCGCGGCACCGCACTCCACGCTGCTGTCCACCAGACGTCGGTAGGGCCGGCCCGAGCACTCGGACTGCCCCCCGCCGGGCTAAGGCCCGGCGCTGCCGCCGACCTCGTCGTCCTCGACTCCTCCTGCCACCTCACCCGGGTGATGCGACGGGGTGTCTGGGTGGCGCCGCCACCGGCTGCGGACGACGCCTGACGGACCGACTCGGGCAGCTACGCTCACCTCCATGGCGAGGCAGGCGCGGATCGATGCCTCCCGCCACGACCGCGAGATCCTTCGGCTGGCCTGGCCGGCCTTTCTCGCACTAGTTGCCGAACCGCTCTTCTTGATCGCCGACGCCGCGATCGTCGGCCATCTCGGGACGCCTCAACTGGCTGGTCTGGGCATTGCCGCCGCCGTGCTGCAGACCGTGGTCGGGCTCTGTGTCTTCCTCGCCTACGGGACCACTGCGTCGGTGGCCCGGCGAGTCGGCGCCGGTGACCACCGCGGGGCGCTCGCCCAGGGCATCGACGGGCTGTGGCTGGCGGTCCTGATCGGTGCCCTCGCCACGGCTGCGGGCGTCGTCCTCACCCGGCCACTGGTCGAGGCGTTCGGCGCCTCGGCGCAGGTGACCGACTTCGCCGCGACGTACCTCCGACTCGCCTTCCTCGGCACTACCCCGCTGCTGTTGATGCTCGCCGCCACCGGTGTGCTGCGCGGACTGCAAGACACCCGCACCCCCCTGGTGGTCGCCGTGGCGGGCAACGCGCTCAACGTAGTGCTCAACCTGGTGCTCGTGTACGGCGTCGGGCCGGCGCCGGCCTGGGGGATCGCCGGGTCCGCGGTGGGGTCGGTGCTAGCCCAGGCGCTGTCTGCCGCGGCACTGCTGACCGTGGTCGTGCGCGGAGCCAGGCGAGCGGGCGCACCGCTGCGCCCCGACCTGCGCGGGGTCCGCACTGCGGCCCGTGCCGCGGTCGCGCTGGTGATCAGGACCCTCACCTTGCGTGCGGCGCTGCTGGTGACCACCTACGCCGTCGTCGTCTCGACATCCGGCGACGATGCGTCCCTGGCGGCCCATCAGTTGGCGTTCACGATCTGGGGCTTCTTGGCGTTCGTCCTCGACGCCATCGCGATCGCCGCGCAGGCGCTGACCGGTCGCTACCTCGGCGCGGCCGACCCCGCCACCGCGCGGGCCGTCACCGCCCGGATGATCCAGTGGGGTGCCGCCAGCGGTGTCGTCACCGGGCTCGCCTTGGCAGCGATCTCGCCGGTGCTCGGCGGGCTCTTCACCGGCGACCCCGAGGTGCGGCGGCTGTTGGTGCCGGTGCTCCTCGTCGCCGCCCTCGGCCAGCCCGTGGCCGGGATCGTCTTCGTCCTCGACGGCGTGCTCATCGGCGCTGGCGACGGGAGCTATCTGGCCTGGGCCGGGCTGGTCGTGCTGCTGGTCTATGCGCCCGTCGTGCTGGTCGCCGCCGCGCTGAGCAGCCATGGCATGGCCAGCCACGGATTGCTCTGGGTCTGGGTCAGCTTCTCCGCGGTCTTCATGGGCGCGCGCTGCGTCGTACTCCTGCATCGCGAACGCGGCGACCGCTGGCTGGTGCTCGGCGTCAGCTGGCTGTCACCCGGCGGGCAGCGGATCGGTCAGATAGTGCTGCAGGACCGGCCCGATCGCGGCCACCAGCTGCTCGGCGTCGGCCTCGGCGAGGACCGGCAGGCTCAACACGTGTCGAGCCATCACCAGGCCCGCGATCTGGGAGCCCAGCAAGGCACCCCGCAACTCGGGCTGATCCGCGCCGAGACGCTCGGCCAGCGGGCCGAGCACCCGGGTCATCAACACCTGGCGGATCGTAGCGGCCGCCTCTTCCTCCGAGGCCGCTGCCCGGAGCAGACCGGTGGCGGCCTGCCGACCGGTCTCCTGGGTCAGCACACGCTGCAGCACGAAGCGGGCCAGTCGCTCTCCCACCCCGTCGATGCCGGGGCCGAGCACGACCTCGAAGGCCAGCTCCGGATCGAAGGGCAGCTCCACGCACTCGGCGAACAGGTCCTGTTTGGAGCCGAAGTAGTGGGTCACCAGGCGTACGTCGACACCCGCGTCCTGGGCGACCGCTCGCAGCGTGGTTCGCGGATAGCCCACCTCGGCGAACCGTCGTTTCGCCGCAGCCAGGATCGCCGCCCTGGTGCCACTGCCGGCAGGGCGGCGACCACGTGGCTGTGCCACCTCAGCCGTCCTGTCGCCGAAAGGTCAGGCGGGGACGACGTTGAGGGCGACCTTGGCCGACACCTCGTCGTGCAGCTTGACCGACACCTCGTGCGGGCCGAGAGCCTTGATCGGGTTGGCGATCGCGATGGTGCGGCGGTCCAGGCTCTCACCGGTGGCGGTCGAGAGCGCCTCGGCGATCTCGGTCACCGTCACCGCGCCGAACAGCCGACCGGCCTGACCGGCGCGCACCTGCACGTTGATCGGCGCGCCCTCCAGCTTGGACTTGATCTCGACGGCGTGGTCGAGGCCGCGCACCGCACGGGCGGCACGAGCGGCCTTGATCGAATCGACGGTCTTCTGGCCACCGCGGGTCCAGCGGGTGGCCAGGCCACGGGGGACCAGGTAGTTGCGGCCGTAGCCGTCCTTGACCTCCACCACGTCGCCGGCGGAGCCGAGGCCCTCGACCTCTTGAGTCAAGATGAGCTTCATCGTCTCGTCTCCTCTCAGCGACCGGTCGAGGTGTAGGGCAGCAGGGCGACCTCACGCGCGTTCTTGACGGCGATCGCCACGTCGCGCTGGTGCTGGACGCAGTTGCCGGTCACCCGACGGGCGCGGATCTTGCCGCGGTCGGAGATGAACTTGCGGAGCAGCGCGGTGTCCTTGTAGTCGACACCGGTCGCCTTCTCCTTGCAGAACTGGCAAACCTTCTTCTTCGGCTTGCGAATCACTGGCTTGGCCATTGTGGTGCTCCCTTTCTAGAAGCCCGACGCCGAGTGATCGGCGGCGCCGGAATGGATGGTCTCGGAACAGTGCTGGTGAATCTCAGGTGATCGGGGCTCGAAGGTCGATGCGGCTGACCGTGGCTGGAGCCGATCAGAACGGGGGCTCCTCCGAGCCGACCCCGGGCGCGCCCCACGGGTCGCCGCCGGCCTGCTGGCCGCCACCCTGCTGGCCGCCGCCTTGTTGACCGCCCCGCGGAGCCGGGCTGGCCCACGGGTCGTCGCCGGCCGGTGCCTGACCGCCGCCGGAGAATCCGCCGCCACCGCCGGAGCGAGTGGTGCGGGTGACCTTGGCGGTGGCGTACTTCAAGCTGGGGCCGACCTCGTCGACGTCGATCTCGAAGACGGTGCGTCGCTCACCCTCGCGGGTTTCGTACTGCCGGGACTTCAACCGCCCCTGCACCACGACGCGCATGCCCTTCTGCAGTGACTCGGCAACGTTCTCCGCGGCCTGCCGCCAGACCGAGCAGGACAAGAACAGCGCCTCGCCGTCCTTCCACTCGTTGGTCTGTCGGTCGAAGGTCCGTGGGGTCGAGGCGATCCGGAAGTTGGCGACCGCCGCCCCGGAGGGGGTGAAGCGGAGCTCGGGATCGTCGACCAGGTTGCCGACCACGGTGATGACTGTTTCGCCTGCCATGTCAGGCCTCCCTCGGTGGAAGTGAGTGCGTCGGTCCCATCGTCGCGGACGCGACCGACACGACGCCGGTGTCTGTCCACAGCCGCTCAGTGAGCAGCGGGACGCATCACCTTGGTGCGTAGCACGGATTCGTTCAGGCCCAGCTGACGGTCGAGCTCCTTGACCGTCGCCGGCTCGGCCTGCAGGGTGATCACGGCGTAGATCCCCTCGGCGTTCTTCTCGATCTCGTAGGCCATCCGACGGCGTCCCCAGACGTCGACGTTGTCCACCGAACCGCCATCCTTGCGGATGACGCTGTCGAGGTACTTGTCGAGTGCGGGCGCAACGGTGCGCTCATCGAGATTCGGGTCGAGGATGACCATCATTTCGTAGGCACGCAAAGCAGTCTCCACCTCCTCTGGACTCGGCGGCCACGGGCGATCCGTGACAGGAGGGCTGTGCGTGGCGGGCGACCTGAGCCACCCGCTCGTCACCTGGTCCTGACCTTGACGGCAAGGCCGACCGGGCGACGGCCCAGGCTACCAGCGCCGCTCGGAGCAAGCCGAATCGCCGCTCGCGGCTGTGGACGAGATGGCTACTGGTGTGTACGACGCACCAGGCGTGTCGTACACACCAGTAGCCCTGAGCATCCGCCGACCGCGGGGGTTACGCTCGATGACGCGAACAGTCCGGGAGCGGTGACGAGGAGGAGTCGGTGGCCAGCAGCGAGACGATCGCCATCGGAGCACACGTCGACCAAACCGACCCGATCGCCGAGGCCCGCGTCCGGGGCATGGCGTCGGTGCAGTTCTTCCTCGGTGATCCGCAGGGATACAAGGGCCCCGAGATCCGCTACGTCGGTGGTGCCGACGGCCTCCGCGCCGACGCGGAGTCGGCCGGGATCGACCTCTATGTTCATGCGCCGTACATCGTCAACGTCGCCACCACCAACAACCGGATCCGGATTCCGTCGCGCAAGCTGCTGCAGAAGCACGTCGACGCGGCCGCGGCGATCGGAGCCAAGGGGTTGATCGTGCACGGCGGACACGTCAACAAGGCCGACGATCCGGAGGTCGGCTTCGACAACTGGCGCAAGGCCATCGATGCTACGGACCTCAAGCTTCCCGTGTTGATCGAGAACACCGCTGGCGGCGACAACGCCATGACTCGCTACCTGGAGCGGATCGCCGGGGTCTGGGCGGCGATCGCGGCCTGCGACCAGGCGGACCGCGTCGGCTTCTGCCTGGACACCTGCCACGCCCATGCAGGCGGCAACCCACTCGAGACCGTGGTGGCCGACGTCCTCGCGATCACCGATCGAATCGACCTGGTCCACTGCAACGACTCCCGCGACGACTTCGACTCCGGTGCCGATCGGCACGCCAACGTGGGCGCGGGCAAGATCGGCGCCGAGGCTTTGGCCGACGTGGTCGCAGCTGCTGGTGCTCCGGTGATCTTGGAGACACCCGGTGGCGTAGAGGAGCACCGCGCCGACGCCGACACCCTGCGCGGGTTGCTCTAGCGCGAGCGGGCGCATCCCCGGTGAGGTTGGCCGCTCACCCGGGCGCCAGCGCGAGCCGCTACCTCAGCCGAAACAGACGAACGGGGCGGGTGGGGTGTCGGGGGTGGGGGCGGGGAGAGCGGCGGCGAGCGCGGCAGCGGGGTCGAGGCCGGCGCGCAATCCACGGTGCACGCCGACCAACACATCGTGGGCGACGCCGTCGTTCACGGCAGCGGCCGACGCGACGACCGAGCGGACACCGGCGTGCTGCCAGGCCGCCGTCATCCCGACCAGCTCCTCGCCGTAGCGGACCTCGGAGCGGCCGACCTCGCAGGCGGACAGCAACACCAGTCGCGGCACCGCGGCCAACTGGTCGATGTCGTAGCCGAACCACGGCCCGTCCACCAGCTCCACGCCGGAGAACAGCGGGTTCTCCGCGGAGTGCCGGCCGTGCGCGGACACATGCAGTACGTCGACCCCGGCTGCCAGGGCGGAGACCGCCCCAGCCGTGGCGTCCGAGACGCCGAGGACCGAGGAGCCGGCCCAGAGCCCGGCAGCGGCTGCTACCTCCGCCTCGGCCCGCTCGACCCGTGGCCCGGCCACGAACCCGGCCGACTCCAACCGCAGTGGGTCGACGGAACGAGCCAACCAAGAGGTCGCGGACTGGGCGACCGTCACCGGGCGACCGTGGAAGCCGGGCAGCAGCCCCCACGGCACACCGGCCAGCACTCCCGACGGAGTGAGCACCAGTGACCGGTCCCCGATGTCGTCGAGCAACGGAGTGACCAACACCTCGGCGAGGTCGGCCAACCGGGAGACCAGCTCGCCGCGCACAGTGGCCCCGAACGGAGCCGGCAGATCGGAGCCGGCCATGTCGAGATCGGGGAACAGTCCCCCCAACAGCGTGTCCAGGTGGCCTCGCGACCCGAGGTCGACCACGCGGGCGAGGCCAGCCGCGACGACTAGCGCCACGATCCGTTCACGAGTCGTCACATAGGCGACCAAGCCCGAGTCACGCCCCTCGAGCACCTCGGTCACCCCGGTCAGGGACACCGGGTGCACGACCTCCCGCGAGCCATCGCCGTACCACGCGTGCTGTCGGATCGAGTCGCGCAGCTCGGCCAGTCGGCGGCCGGCCGGCGAGTCCGCCGCAGGCGCCTGCGCTGCCAGCCAGCGCACCTCTGAGAGCTCCTCGGTCACGGCGGGGTCACCAGGACTCCGGACCGGGATCACCCGACTGGCCAGCCCTCGAGCCCGCTCGGACCACTCGAACAAGACCTCCGGCCGCCCGTCCGCGACCGCCAGCGCGAGGCCGTCGATCACCAGTTGGCGGCCGTGGCCGACGACTCCGCTCTGGAGGTCCAGGCTCCCGAAGGACGACTGCCAGGCATGCAGAGACTCCAACCCCTGCCTGAGGCGTCCGAAGGCAAGCGAACGCCGCCCCCGGGCACGCTCCAAGTCGGCGGCGATCTCCAACCGGAGCAGCCGCAGCCCGATCGGGGCCGATGCGGAGACGCGGACCTTCCGCAGCCGACGCCCGGCGTCGTCGAGGTCGCCGCGGCGGATCAGCACGCGGACGGCATGCAGATGGACGAGCGCAGCATCGTCCATCAGCCGCTCGCGGTGCAGCCGAGGAAGGAGAGCGTCGATCTCCTCGACCAGCCGCAGTGACCGGGAGCCCGCTCGCACCGCCGCCATGGTGGCGATCGCGTCAGCTCGCAGCGCCCACACCTCACTTCCGTGGCGCCGGAATCGACGTGCCGCTTGCCTGGCGATCCTCCGGGCCGCCCGCGGATCGTCGGCCAGCAGGGCACGCGCCCGGATCACCTCGGCCTCTCCCTGGAACAGCGGTAGCCGCCGGCGGCCGTAAGTCTGCGCGGCGTTGGCGAGCTGCTTCTCCCCTTGAGCGAGGAGGCCGGCCTGGATCAGGATCTCCCCACGAGTCCCGGAGATCGTGGCCTGGTAGAGCGGGCCGAGCGCGGCGAGCCGTGGCTCCACGTCGTCGATCCTCCGCATGGCCGAGACCAGATCACCGGCGAGCTGATCGGCATAGCCGAGGTTGAACTTCGCCTTGTCGTAGTTGGCGTCCGGCTCGGGCGACTCCAGGCAGCCCAGGACCGCCTCGAAGTCGGCTCGGGCGCCCGCCAGATCGCCGTTCTGCATGTGCAGGTTGCCGCGGTTGAGATAGGCACGACCGGCCAACACCGCGTCGTCACCGATGACGCCGAGCGCGTCGGTGAAGTCGCGCAACGCACTCGCGGAGCTGCCGGCGCGGGCATGCAGCAGACCACGCTGGCTGCGAGCGATGCCCAGCGTCCGCACCTCCAGTCCGGGGCGGGCGAGCACGTCGTCAAGCCGGGCCAGTGCGCCGGGCAGATCCCCCGTCTCGGAGTCGAGGTAGGCAGTGCTGACCTCCACCAAGGCCGACAGATCGGCGTCAGTGCTGGCCCCGGCCGCACGGTTCAGGTAGCGGCGCGCGGCACCCAGTCGCCCACTGCTACTAGCGGCGACGCCTCGGTCGTACAGCTCACGAGCGCTTAGCACTCCGCAATTCTTGCGGTCGGAGGTCGCTCAGCTCCACTAGCGACGCCCAAGCGCGCCGTTTGGCGCCCGCGACGGTGTCGTTCGAGTTGCGCATGAGGCGGCTCCCGATCTCTTGGGCGAGCCGCCCGGCGAAGAGAGGCGCTGCGAAGGAGGTGCCGCTCCAGACGCCGAAGCCACCCGTGAAGTTGTCCGGGTCGATCGACTCGCGCACGCGCTTGAACGCCCGGGTGCGCGAGGCTGGCAGCGCTCCACCTTCGAAGTTCAGTGGCAGCGTACTCACCACGGCGGCCCCGTAGTCGTGCACCCTGACCCAGTGCCCTGCATTGGAGAACAGGGCGTCGGTCTTGCCGCTGGGGTTCAGCGCGCCGACCGACACGACCGGCAGCGCAGTGGGGTCCGGCGGAATCGGCCCGTTGCCGTCGTCCCACGGGGTGAACGCCGCGGGGAACATCGGTCGCGCGGTGGCGTCGTTGCCGGCTGAGCAGACCACAACGGTCCCTGCGGCGCCGAACCGACGCATGATCTCCCACACCGTCGGGTCGATCAGCTCGTCCTCGGGTGTCTCGTGGTAGTAGCCCAAGGACAGACTGAGCACGTCGATCGGTCGACCGGTGCGGGGATCCTCCCGATAGGCCTCGACGAGCGCAAGGATGCCGCGCAGTGCCTTGATCAGATCGGATTCACGGACCGGACCGGCGGAGTTCACCACGCGCCAGGCGTAGATGTCCGCGTCCGGACACATCTGGTGCACGAGTCCGCAGATGAAGGTCCCGTGCCCGGAGTAGGAGTCGATCCCACCGTCGAGTGGACCCACCTGGTCCGGGTGGATCTCCGGGTTGGTCTTCTTCAACGTGTAGCCGATGGGCTTTCCGTTCAGCCGGACATCGGTCTGGACGGCGTCCTCGAGCCAGGGGTGCTCACCACAGCCCGTGTCCAGCACACCCACCACCGGGCGCCTGCCCTTGATTCTCTTGTCCGGGTGGCGGTGCGGACGGGGACCGACATAGGCAACCGGCTGTCGGCCTCCGGAGCCGGGCAGCATATAGCTGAGGATCGCGTTGTCGATGGGGTTGGGTCCCCACATCCCGGGGTTCGGCGCCCACATCCCCGGGTTGGGTGCCCACATGCCGGGCCGCAGGAACACGATGTGATCGAGGCCGACACCTCGCATCGGATTGCCGAAGGTCGCCCTGGCCTGTTGAAGCAAGATCCAGCCGTCAGGCGCCTGCACGGCCTTGCCGTTGCCTTCGGTGACCGAGAGGTTGACGCCGACGACGCCGATGTCCTCGCCCGACTTGGACCACGTCCGCGGCATCCGACCCCGGCGTCGTCGACCCTCGGCGGGCTCCCGCACTCCGGCATCCAGACTGACGCTCCAGCCGAGGCCGGCCGCCACCTCGCGCAACCGGCCGAGCAGGAGGGGCACGTCGAAGAGCGTGGAGATCAGCAGTCGCGGGCCCACATAGACGGTCGCGTACGGCGTGATGCCCGGCAGCGCCATCGCGGTCGACGGGTCGAGCACCCGGCCGTCGTACTCGTCGAGCGCGCGCTGCGGAGGCGGCGTCGGATCACGCCAGAGTCTGGTGTCCTGCTCTGGTTTGGCCGACGATTGCTTGGGGTTCTGGGCCATGTCCTACCTTGCTCTGTCGGGGTCAGATTTCGAATGCAGGCGTGCCGAACGGCTTGGCATCGGCATCGGCGGGGGTGAGCCAGAGGCGGTAGAGGCCGGCGGGCAGATCGGTGAACTCGAACCGGCCGCGGCCGTCGACCTCGGTCTCCCAGGTCTGCTCCGCGGCGGCCTCGCCGGGGCTGTCGATCCGGGTGGCGCGCACGGTGATCGTCGCGGGTGGGACGACCCAGCCGTCGAGTCGGGTCGTGGGGCCTCCGTTGGCGCTGCCGGCACGGACCAGAAGATCGAGGTTGTCGCCGCCGAAGCGCAGGGTGTACGCCGTGCTGCCACGGGTGCCCGTCAACTCGGCCGACCGCTCGACCAGGAGCATCAGCTCGTAGTCCAGATCGGTCTCGGCCAGGGTCCGCTCGGCGGTGACCAGGGCGAGCATCCGGTCCACCAGGCCGTCGGGCACCGGGTCGCGTTCGGTCCACAGTTGTTCGAGGTGGTCGAAGATCTCGTCGCGCGTCATGACGTCATCTCCTGTTCAGCGGCGTCCCCGAGGGCAGCGCGCAACTTGGCCAGGCAGCGGCTCCGGGTGGGACCGATGCTGCCGATGGGCATGTGGAGGGTTTCGGCGACGGCCTTGTAGTCGGGCCGGTGCTCGAAGGCGACGATGCGCAGCAGCCGCTGGCAGCGCTCGTTGAGGGTGGCGACCGCGAGCCACAACCGATCGGCCTCGGCGTGCTCGACGGCGTCGGCCTCGGCGGGGCGCTGTGCCGGGAGCGCCACCTCGAACTCGGTGACCTCGACCGGCACGGCCCGACCGTCCCTCTGAGCCACCCGCCAGGCCTCCCGACGAGCCGTCATGGTCAGCCAGCCGCCCACGGCCCGCGCGTCCTCGATGTGGTCGCGACGACGCACCAGAGCCAGCCAGGTCGACTGGATCACGTCCTCGGTCGACTCCGCGGGGAGGCGGTAGGCACGCACCACGTGCCAGAGCACGGGGGTCATCACCCGGACCAGTTCGTCGAGCCCGTCGGTGTCTCCGTCCAGCCAGCGCACGAAGCACGAGGACGCGTCCGACCACACCTGGCCAGACCGGTCCCGCGATCCTGGTTGTCCCACGAGGCTCTCCCGCACCGCGGTAGGGGCTGTCGAGGTCGTCACGCGATAGAGGAGCCCACGAGACCCTGCCTGATACATGACCAACCGTCGATACGTGCCGGTGCTGGACACCACTGTGCCGGAAGCCGGCCCGTCTCGCGACCTTTCCCGTCAGGCCTGAGCCTGGATCTGGCCCGAGATTTCCCGATCAGAGATGTATCAGGAGCGCCGATGCTCCCACCTGGGTGGCAAGTGGGTCGTGCGGGGCCGGAACACCGGCACTGACCCTGGGTGGGATCCGACCGGTGCGGGGGACCGGTCGGATCCCCCCTTTCCCAGCGAGCTTTTGTGGGGGAGCAGCGCCGGGCAGGGTCCGCACGCACCACCATCCACCACCACGCCGGCCGCGGGCGCGACCGCGTCGGGACGGTAGCCTCAGGCGTTGTGAGCCTGACTGTCCGGCCGATCTCGGCTGCCGAGCACCTGGCCTTCTTGCGCAGCGACGAGGCCGCCAGCAGCGGATCGGCCAGCTTCTTGCAGACCCCGGCCTGGGGTCAGGTGAAGACGGAGTGGCGATCGGAGTCGATCGGCTGGTTCACCGCAAACGCCGCCGAGCCGCTCGGCGTCGGGCTGGTGCTCTACCGCCAGATCCCCCGCCTCAAGCGCTACCTGGCCTATCTGCCCGAGGGCCCGCTGATCCCGTGGGGCGAGGAGGGGTTGGCCAACTGGCTCGACCCGATGGCCGAGCACCTGCGCGGGCGCGGCGCGTTCGGTGTCCGGATCGGCCCGGCCGTGGCGACCCGGCGCTGGAGCGCGGCCCAGGTCAAGGAGGGCATCGCCTCACCTGAGGTACGCCGCCTCACCGACGTCCCGCCCCTGACGCGTTCACGCGAGGGCGCCAACGTCGTCTCCCAGCTGACCGAGCTCGGCTGGCGCCCCCAGCTCGCCGAGGGTGGCTTCGCCGCCGGGCAGCCGCAGTACAACTTCTGGATCCCGCTGGTCGACGACCAGGGCGAGCCACGCACCGAGGAACAGGTGCTGGCCGGGATGAACCAGCTCTGGCGGCGCAACGTCCGCAAAGCCGAGAGGGTCGGCGTCGAGGTGACGGTCGGCGGCCGCGCCGACCTCGCGGAGTTCCACCGGCTCTACCTCCACACGGCCGAGCGTGACCACTTCACGCCCCGGCCGCTGGGGTATTTCGAGACGATGCACGACGCCCTCTCGGCCGAGGAGCCGGATCGAATCACCGTGTTCTCGGCCCGGCACGAGGGCGACCTGGTCGCGGCCACCATCGCGATCCGGGTCGGCGGCCACGCGTGGTACTCCTACGGTGCCTCCTCGACCGAGAAGCGTGAGGTTCGCGGCTCCAACGCGGTCCAGTGGGCGATGATCCGGGCCGCCCTCGCCGCGGGTGCGCGGGTCTACGACCTGCGCGGCATCACCGACACCCTGGACGCCGAGGACCCACACGTCGGGCTGATCCAGTTCAAGGTCGGCACCGGCGGCGAGGCCGTGGAGTATCCCGGCGAGTGGGACCTGCCCCTCAACAAGCTGCTCTACCGCGGCTTCGAGCTCTACCTCAAGCGGCGGAGGTAAGCCGTGAGTCTGACTCTCACCGTGGACGGCGAGCGCTGGCGGCGCCACCTGGAGTCCGTCGCCGCTCGACATCCGGGCATCGTCCCGGTCGCGAAGGGCAACGGCTACGGCTTCGGCAACGCTCGGTTGGCTCGGCGGGCGCAATGGCTGGCGGTCGACACGCTGGCGGTCGGCACCTACGACGAGCTGGGCACAGTCGAGTCACGGTTCGACGGCGACCTGCTGGTGCTCACCCCCTGGCGCTGCGTCGGTCCACGGCCCGACCTGGATCCCGACCTCGACGAGAGGCTGATCCACACCGTGAGTCGGGTGGTCGATCTCGGTGACCTCCTCGAGCGGGATCGGCCGACGAGATACGTCTTGGAGCTGACCACCTCGATGCGCCGCCACGGTCTCTCCGCCGCGGACCTGCGCAGTCTCGGCCGGCGGCTCGCCGGCGGCGGTCGCCGCCAGGGTCGACTCGAGGGAGTGGCGCTGCATCTTCCGCTGGCCCAGGGTGCCCACGAAGCGGAGATGCTCCGACTGCTCACCGACATCGTGGCCGCGGGTCTGCCGACCACCACGGTCTGGGTCAGCCACCTCACCGCGACCGAGTTGGACCGGCTGCGAGCGGCATACCCCGACTTCACCTTCCGGCCCCGGATCGGCACCACCCTCTGGCTGGGTGACCGCGAGGCGCTCCGTCCCACGGCGACGGTGCTCGACGTGCACCCGGTCGAGCGGGGCGACACCTTCGGCTATCGCCAGCGGATGCTGCCTCGAGCCGGTCACCTCGTCGTCGTCTCCGGCGGAACCGCGCACGGCATCGGCCTGATCGCCCCCACCGGCGAGCAGTCGCTGCGCGCCCGGGCGGCCGCGGTCGCGCGGGGTGGGCTCGACGCGGCCGGCTTCGCGCGCTCGCCCTTCCTGATCGACGGCAAGACCCGCCTGTTCGCCGAGCCGCCACACATGCAGGCCTCGATGCTCTTCTTGCCCACGGGCTCTCGGGTCCCCGAGATCGGCGACGAGATCGACGTCCGGGTTCGGTTCACCACCACCGCCTTCGACCGCGTCCTGGTCAGCTGACCTCGACGGGTTCCGGTGCCTCGACGGGGTCGCGCCAGGGACGGCGGATGTCGCGGGCGACGACGCCGACCAGGTAGAGCTGAGCGGCCAGCCGAACCCCGATCGCGATCCAGTAGACGCCCACCCGGTCGCCGCCGGGGGGGTCGAGGAAGCCGCCGAGATACCACCAGACCGCGGCGAAGTAGAACAGCTCACCGGACATCCACACGATCAGATCGCGCCACCGGGGTCGGGCCAGGACGGCGAGCGGCAGCAGCCAGAGGACGTACTGCGGCGAGTAGACCTTGTTCACCAGCAAGAAGCCGGCCACCACGAGGAACCCTAGCTGGGCCAGCCGAGGGGTCTGCGGCGCGGCCAGGCCGAACACCAGCATCCCGGCGCACCACAGCACGAAGAACGCCCACGAGCCGGCGTTCACGACGTGGGAGGTGATGCTCACCCCGAAGGCCTGCGAGACCAACAGCCAGATCGAGCCGAGGTCCGGGCCACGGTCGGCGTTGAAGGTCCAGAAGACCTTCCACTCGGCCGCGCCGGAGAGGTACGCCGGCGCGTTGGCGACCAACCAGGCGACCAGGGCGCCGACGGTGGCCACCAGCAGAGCCCGCCAGCGTCGCTCCCGCCAGCAGATGACCAGGATGCCGCCGAGCAGGAAGAGCGGATAGAGCTTCGCGGCCGTGCCCAGGCCGACCAGCACCCCGGTCAGCAGAGGTCTGCCCCGCGCCCACGCCCACAGCGCACCCGCGACCAGGACCACGGCGACCAGGTCCCAGTTGACCAGTCCGGTGAAGGCCAGCGCCGGCGCCACCGCGAAGCCCGCGGCATCCCACGGTCGGCCGGGGTTCACCCCCGCCAGCAGCGCCGTGGAGATCAGTGCCAGCAGTGCGAACCCGATCGCATTGACGATCACGAAGACCGCCTGTTCGCGCTTGATGCCAGCCTCGGCGCCGAGGGCGTCGGACGCGATCGCGTAGCGGGGGGCGAGATCTGGTGACCCCGAGAGCCAGTGCGTCGCCCACGCGGCGCCGTACGCCCAGTAGGAGATCAGCACGGGATACTCCATCACCGAGTAGCGGGCGCGAACCTGCTCGTCGGAGGTGTAGGGCCAGTTCAGCTCGGCCAGGCCGCGGCCGGTGTAGAGATACGGCAGGTCGGAGTAGCACATGTGGGAGTACTGCAGCGTGCCGTCGAAGTGTCCGTCGGGATAGCACGGCGCCTTCTGCACGATCGCCAGCGCGAAGGTCACCGAGACCATCGCGAGCAGCACCCGCAGCGGCGTCCACCAGGGATGCCGGCTGGCCCGAGCGCCGAACGGGCCACCCACCGACTCGCTGAGCGCCTCGACGACCGGGTCGTCCAGGGTGGGGTGGGCCCGCACCGGAAGGGTCCCGCCGGTCATCTGATCAGCCGCCGCCACCGTCGTCACCGTCGGTAGGCGGCGCGGAGGTGCTCGGCGGAGCCGACGAGCTCGATGCCGACGAGGAGCTGGGCGGAGCCGACGAGGTGGGCGGAGCCGACGACGACTCCGGCGGAGCCGACGACGAGTGCGGCGGAGCCGAGGAAGACCGGCGCGGCTTGTGACTCTGCTGGGTCGGCGGCGGGACATAGGCCTGGTGGCCCTCGGACGGCGCGTCGCCGTCGACGTACACCGGCTCGGGGAAGTCCAAGACCGGTTCACCGGCGAGCGCGGTCGTCATGATCGCGGTCCAGGTGCGGGTCGGATAGGCGCCACCGAAGTAGGACGGCAGCCACCCGTCGAGCTGGTCGTCACCGTCGCCGCGGACATACATCACCGCCGTCGCCAGCTGCGGAGTGGCGCCCACGAACCAGGCCGAGGAGACCTGGTCCTTGCTGTTCGTCGCGGTGCCGGTCTTCCCGGCCACCGGGCGGCCCAGCGGGAGGGCGGCCGTGCCGGTGCCGGCGTTGACGACCTGCTGCATCGCATAGGTCACGTCGGCGGAGATGTCGGCGCTGAGCACCCTCTTGGTAGGCGACTTGAACGTGTAGTCGTGGCCGTTGGTCTCGTCGGTGACCTTCTCGATGAGGTGCACCTGCGCGCGCTCGCCGCCGGCCGCCAAGGTGGCATAGGTGTTGGCCATGTTGATCGGGCTGATCCGCGCGCGACCCAGAGTGATCAAGGCGTCCTCGGGCGACAGGTCCGTGGTGTGGTTGGGGATCCCGGGGAACTCGTCGTCGGGTTCGTTCGGCGGGATGCCGAGCTTCTCGGCCATCTGGTAGATCGCCTCGGGTCCGTTCTTCATGCTCGCCGACATGTCCACGAACGCGGTGTTGACCGACTCCTCCAGAGCAGTGATCGCCGAGATCGCCGAGCCGTAGTCGGTGTCCTGCTCGTTGCGGACCTCCAGGCCGTCGGGGAACACGTAGGGCGTGTTCCCGTCGAAGGTGTCCTTGAGGGAGAAGCCCTGCTTGATCGCCGCGGCCAACGTCACGGGCTTCATCGTCGAGCCGATCATGCCGCCGGAGACCGCCCAGTTGATCTGCGACTCCAAGAAGTCCTGGCCGGCGTAGAACCCCTTCAGCGCCCCGGTGCCGGGCTCGACGGCAGCCACGCCGATGTGCAGCTGTTTGTCGCTGAAGCCCTCGGGGCGCTGCGCCTGGACACCCTGTTTGATGTCGTCCATCACACCCGAATCGAGCGTGGTGGTGATCTTCAGGCCGCCACCGTCGATCTCCTGGTCGGTGTAGCCCAGGGCGTTGAGCTGCTTGCGCACCAGCGTCAAGATGTGGCCCTTCTCGCCACCGAGCCGACTGCTGATCGGGATCTCCGGGAAGTGCGGAAGCCGGCGCGCGGCCCGATTCGCCTGCTGCTCGGTGATGGTGCCCATGCTGGCCATCCCGTCGAGGACGTACTGGTATCGGTCCTTGAGCTCCCGCTTGGCGGCCCTGCCGTTCTTCGGGTCGAGGCCGGTCGGGTTGTTCAGCACACTGGCCAGCATGGCGCTCTGCCGAAGGTTGAGCTCCTCGGCGTCGATCTTGAAGTAGGCAAGCGCGGCGGCTTGGACGCCGTACGCCCCCCGGCCGAAGTAGATCGTGTTGAGGTAGTCCTCGAGGATGTGCTCCTTGCTCATCTCCCGCTGCAGCTTCAAGGACAAGATCGCCTCCTTGAGCTTGCGCGAGAAGCTCCGCTCAGAGGTGAGGTAGAGGATCTTCACGTACTGCTGAGTGATCGTCGAAGCACCCTGCGTGGCGCCCCCGGACGCGTTGTTGAACGCCGCCCGGAGGATGCCCTTGGGGTCGATGCCGCGGTTGGTCCAGAAGGTGCGGTCCTCGGCGGACACCACCGCGTCCTGGAGCGTCTGGGGCATCTCCTCGAGCGGGATCGAGTCGCGGTTCTGGGTCGCGAAGGTGCCGATCTCGGTGCCGTCGGAGTAGTAGACGTGCGTGGTCTGGGTCTGGAAGTCCTTGTTGGGGTCGGGCAGGTCGGTGGTCTGGTAGAGGTAGACGAAGAACCCCGCCGCCACCAGCATGCCGACCAGGCCGCAGATGAGCAGCCATTTGAGTGTCTTGCGGACGCGGCGACCGACGCCGGAGCCGCCAGCCTTCGAGCCGCCAGCCTTCGAGCCGGACTTCGACCCAGCCTTGGAGCTCGGCTTCGCGGCCCGGCCGCTGGGCTTGCGGGTCACGGCGGGTCCGGGAGCCCGGCGCTTGCTGCTCACGTCGAGTCGGCTTTCGGTCAGGGGATAGGTCTTCGGTGCGGTCGCGGCCGGATCGGTCACGGGCGACCGTGACGAGGGTACGGCGCCACCGGGCGGGCCACCGAATCCAACCTCCGATGCTCAGCGACTTCTCAGCGTGACACCCTTGTGGATGCCTGATAGGTCGCCACGCGCTATCGAGAATTCGCGTCGGGCAGATATATCGCTACGATAGGTCATGTGGCACGTCGCGCTGAGACCATCGAGCTTGCAGTCCTCGGACTGCTGCACGAGGCTCCGATGCACGGCTACGAGCTGCGCAAGCGCCTCAACCTGATGCTCGGCTGGGGCCGAGTGCTGTCCTACGGCACCCTCTACCCCACCTTGAAGAAGCTGATGCGCACCCAGTTCATCCAGGAGGCCGACACCACGCCGGCGCCGGTGACGCTGCGGCCCCGCATCGTCTACTCGCTGACCGAGGCGGGCCACCGCGAGTTCGAGCGACTGATGATGGAGGTCGGCCCCACCGCGTGGGAGGACGACAACTTCGACATCCGGTTCGCTTTCTTCTCCCGCACCGACATGGAGATCCGGCTGCGGGTGCTCGAAGGGCGCCGCTCTCGGCTCCAGGAGCGACTGGACCGGGTGCAGGGCCAGTTGACCATGACCCAGAAGGAAGTCGACCGGTACGCCGCCGAGTTGCAGCGTCACGGGGTCGAGTCGGTGGAGCGCGAGGTCCGCTGGCTCTCGGACTTGATCAACGCCGAGCGTGGCGAGCCGGAGGCTCCGCCGTCGCATCCCGAACCGGCCTGATCCGGTCGTCAAGACCTTGAACACAACAGCCTGAAACACAACTGACCGAACGAGTCGAGAATGAGACCAGAGAAGGGGAGCCCGATGGGTTCGATCCGAGTAGCAATCGTCGGGGTGGGCAACTGCGCCACCTCTCTCGTCCAGGGCGTGGAGTACTACAAGGACGCCGACCCGACGGCGACCGTCCCCGGACTCATGCACGTGAAGTTCGGCGACTACCACGTCCGCGACGTCTCGTTCGTCGCGGCGTTCGACGTCGACGACATGAAGGTCGGCAAGGACCTCTCCGAGGCGATCAACGCCTCCGAGAACAACACCATCAAGATCTGCGAGGTGCCCACCCTCGGCGTGGAGGTGCAGCGCGGCCACACCCTCGACGGGCTGGGCAAGTACTACCGGATGACCATCGAGGAGTCCGCCGCCGAGCCGGTGGACGTGGTCGCCGCGCTGCGTGAGGCCGAGGTCGACGTGGTGGTGTCCTACCTGCCGGTCGGCTCGGAGAACGCCGACAAGTTCTACGCCCAGTGCGCGCTGGACGCCGGCTGCGCCTTCGTCAACGCCCTCCCCGTCTTCATCGCCTCCGACCCCGAGTGGGCGCAGAAGTTCACCGCCGCCGGGCTGCCGATCGTCGGCGACGACATCAAGTCCCAGGTCGGCGCGACCATCACCCACCGGGTGATGGCCAAGCTGTTCGAGGACCGCGGCGTCGCTCTGGACCGCACCTACCAGCTCAACGTCGGCGGCAACATGGACTTCAAGAACATGCTCGAGCGCGAGCGGCTGGAGTCGAAGAAGGTCTCCAAGACCCAGTCGGTGACCTCCAACCTGCAGGGCGAGCTGGCCGGCAAGGTGCACGACCGCAACGTCCACATCGGCCCGTCCGACTACGTCCAGTGGCTCGACGACCGCAAGTGGGCCTACGTCCGGCTCGAGGGTCGTGCCTTCGGTGACGCCCCGCTCAACTTGGAGTACAAGCTCGAGGTGTGGGACTCCCCCAACTCCGCCGGCATCATCATCGACGCCATCCGGGCGGCGAAGATCGCCAAGGACCGCGGTCTCGGGGGCCCGGTGCTCGCCGCGTCGTCGTACCTCATGAAGTCGCCGCCGGTGCAGCTCCCCGACGAGGAGGGGCGTGCCCGGGTGGAGGCGTTCATCCGCGGCGAGGAGTAGGGCGGCATCCTGACCCATCTCCCGCGGTCCTATGGTGGCTGAGGACCCGGAATACGGGGCACTTTGCCACTACAAGACCGCGGCAGACGCACGAACACCGCGGCAGCGCTGAGGCGCTAGGCCTGCTCGGCCGCCCAGGCACGGAGGGCGGCGGTGGCCTCCTCGGGTGACATCGGGCCGCGATCCATCCGCAGCTCCAAGAGGTAGCGGTAGGCCTGGCCGACCTGCCGGCCGGGGCCGATGCCCAAGATCTCCATGATCTGGTTGCCGTCGAGATCGGGACGGATCGCGGCCAGCTCCTCTTCTTCGGACAGCCGGGCGATCCTGGCCTCGATGTTGTCGTAGGTGCGCTGCAGGCGCTCGGCCTTGCGTCGGTTGCGGGTCGTCGAGTCGGCCCGGGTGAGGATGTGGAGCCGCTCCAACTGGTCGCCGGCGTCGCGCACATAGCGGCGTACGGCGGAGTCGGTCCACTCCCCCGAGCCGTAGCCGTGGAAGCGCAGGTGCAGCTCGACCAGCTTGGCCACCGCATCGGTCTCCTCGCCGGAGAAGCGCAGCGCTCGCATCCGCTTGCGGGTGAGCTTCGCGCCGACCACGTCGTGGTGGTGGAAGGTGACCGTGCCGTCGTCGAGGAAGCGGCGTGTCCGCGGCTTCCCGATGTCGTGCATCAGGGCGGCGAACCGCGCCACGAGGTCCGGGCCTCCGTCGGGCAGGCGCTCCTCCAAGGCCATCGTCTGTTCGAGCACGGTGAGCGTGTGCTCGTAGACGTCCTTGTGCCGGTGATGCTCGTCGCGCTCGAGCCGCAGCGCCGGCAACTCGGGAAGCACCCGGTCGGCGAGGCCGGTCTCCACCAGCAGGGCCAGTCCCCTGCGGGGGTACGGCGCGCAGACCAGCTTGACCAACTCGTCGCGCACCCGCTCGGCGGAGACGATGTCGATCCGGTCGGCCATGCCGGCCATCGCCTCGACTACCTCGGGTGCGACGGTGAAGCCGAGCTGGGCAGCGAACCGGGCAGCCCGCATCATCCGCAGCGGATCGTCGGAGAAGGAGTCCTCCGGGCGTCCTGGGGTGCGCAACAGCCGATGGGCGAGGTCGACGATGCCGCCGAAGGGATCCTCGAACCGCCGCTCCGGCACGGTCACCGCCATCGCGTTGACGGTGAAGTCCCGCCGTCCCAGATCACCGGTCAGCGAGTCGCCGAAGTCCACCTCCGGCTTGCGGGAGGTGGGGTCGTAGGACTCCGAGCGGTAGGTCGTGATCTCGACCTGCCACGGGCCCTTTCGGCAGCCGATGGTGCCGAACCGGCGCCCCATGTCCCAGGTCGCCTCTGCCCAGCCGGCGACGAGACGTTCGGTCACGTCGGGGTGAGCGGAGGTGGTGAAGTCCAGGTCGTTCTGCGAGCGACCAAGCATCGCGTCGCGCACCGGGCCGCCCACCAGGGCCAGCGCCTCACCGGCGGCGGCGAACCGATCGCCCAGCTCGTCGATGACCGGACCGATCCGGTTCAGCTCCGCGCCGACGGCGCGCTGCACCTCACGCATGTTCAGCGGCTCGACGGAGGGGGTGGACACGGTCCCCCACCCTATGAGGTTCCGCCAGCAGGGCGAATCCCGGCTGGCCGCCGCCCACACGGTCACAGGGACCACAGCCGCGACGGATAGAGTCGCGGCGTGGTCCGTCGCGCGCAGATGCTCGGTGTGCTCGGCGCGATGACCACCCTGTTGCTGGCCTTGCTCGCTGTGATGACACCGGCCGAGGCCGCCGAGGACGATGATCTCCCGCTGGCGGTGACGATCACGTCGCTGAGCCCCTCGACGCTCCCTGCGAGCGGACCGGTGACGATCTCCGGCACCGTCACCAACACCTCGACGCAGGAGTATCGCGTCATCCGTGTCTACGGGCTGACCTCGACCACACCGATCACCTCGCGGGCCGAGCTCGCCGAGGCCGCGGAGAGCAGCCCGACCGTCGACATCGGCGACCGCATCACCGCTCGCTCTGCCTCCATCGACGCGCTCGCGCCCGGTGAGCAGCGACCCTACTCGCTCACCATTCCGCGTCGTCTGCTCCCCATCGGGGCCGACTCGACGCCGGGTGTCTACTGGCTCGGCGTCCATGCCTTGGGCGAGACCGATGACGGCCGGCTGCCGGGTGCCGACGGCAAGGCGCGCACCTTCATGCCACTGATCACCGACCAACACAAGTCGGTGGACGCCGCGCTGGTGATGTCGCTCCGGCACGAGGTGCGCTATCGGTCCAGCGGGCGGGTGGCCGGGCTCGACCGCTGGCGGACCGACCTCTCCCCTGGAGGTCGCCTGGCCGACTTGATCGGTTTCGGCCAAGCGGCGGGCGACCGGCCACTCACCTGGTTGGTCGACCCGGCAGTCACCGATGCCGTCCGGCGGCTCGCAGCAGGCAACCCCGCACAATGGCTCGGCCGCACCCGAGGTGACGATTTCGACCAGCCCCTCCAAGCGGCCGCCGCCGTGGACGCTGATCGCGGTCGCCCGACCGACCCGGTGGCGGCGACCGCAGCCGACTGGCTCGGCTCGGCCACCAGCGCACTTTCCGATGACCAGCTGCTCGCACTCCCCTACGGCGATGTCGACGTCTCGGCCGCGGCACGTTGGTCGATCGCGACCTACCAGCAGGCCCGCGCCAGCTCGGGCCGCTCGATCGTCGGTCTCGACCTGCATGCATCGCCCGTGGTGGCACCGCCCGACGGCTATCTCGACCCCGACGCGCTGAGCCAGCTGCCGACTCGGACAACGGTGCTGCTCGGCGATCAGATGGTGCCGGGTGACCAGAAGCCGACCGTGATCGAGGCGGACGGACGGAGTTTCGTCGCCAGCGACCAAGCGGTCAGCACCGGCGGACCGCGTCCCGGCGAGCGGACCGCGCCACTCCAGATCCGCCAGCGCATCCTCAGCGACGCCGCCCTGCGCCTGCTTGCCGGCGACGGTCCGCTGGTGGTCACCTTGCCCAGCGACTGGGACACCGGCGGCCCGGTCGACGCCGACGAGTTCTTCACCGGTCTGGACGTGCCCTGGCTGCACCTGACCCGGCTACGGGCGATCGTCAACCGAACGCCCGCCGTCGTCGAGGCGAACGAACTGACCTACCCCGAGGCACGGGCCGACGAGGAGCTGCCGGGCCCCAACTTCGGCGCGGCCTCCGCGCTCGTCGACGACGGTCAGTTGATGCAGTCGGTGCTGCCGACCAACCACACCATCGCCGAGGAGGTGCGCCGTCAGGCCCTGACCAGCACGTCGTACGCCTCCCGCGGCGATCCAGAAGCCGCCCGCGAGCGCGCGGACATCGCCCGCGAGCGTCTCCTCAAGCGGCTGGGTCGGGTGACGGTGGAGGCGCCGTCGTCGGTCACCTTGTCCAGCGACAGCGGGCGGTTCAGTGCGATCATCACCAACGGGATGGCCGAGCGGGTCCGAGTGCAGGTGGTCGGGCGCTCTGACGGCGAACTCGCGATCACGCCGTCGGAAGTCATCGAGCTAGCCCCCGGTGAGCTGGCCACGGTCGAGCTCACGGCGAGCAGCCGGGTGCTCGGCCTGCACGACGTCACGTTGTTGGTGACGGATGCCGACGGTCAGCCGCTCGGCGGACAGGCCCGGTTTCCCCTGCGCGCGGCACAAGTCAGCAGCGTGATCTGGGTGGTGTTCGCGGTCGGGGCGGCACTCCTCTTCGGAGCGATCGCCGTGCGCCTCGTCCGACGGATTCGTGGCGCTCTGCAACGACGATCGGCTGCCTCGTGAGCGATCAGGACGAGCAACAGGGCATCCTCCGCTCCTCGGCGGTGATGGCGGCAGGCACCGTCGTCTCCCGGCTGACCGGCTTCCTGCGCGCGGGCCTGCTGGCCTGGGCACTGGGACCGCTGCTGCACGCGGACATCTTCAATCTGGCCAACACGATCCCCAACATGCTCTACATCCTGCTGGCGGGCGGGATCTTCAACGCCGTGCTGGTCCCCCAACTGGTGCGGGCGATGAAGCACGACGAGGACGGCGGCGACGCCTACACCAACCGGGTGCTGACGCTCGCCGTCCTCTTCCTCGGCGTGGTGACGATCCTGCTGGTCGTCGCCGCGCCCTGGGTGATGGCCCCGTTCCTGGGCAGCGCCTGGGATTCGCTGCCCGCGCAGCGAGAGTCGGTGATCGCCTTCGCGCGCTACTGCCTCCCACAGGTGTTCTTCTACGGAATGTTCGTGTTGGTCGGGCAGATCCTCAACGCGCGCGGGCGCTTCGGGCCGATGATGTGGGCGCCGATCGCCAACAACTTCATCTCGGTCGCGGTGCTCTCCGCCTATCTGGTGATCCATGGCCAGCCGGCCGACCTGTGTGGCCCCTTCACCTCGAGCCAGGAGCTCTTGCTGGGCCTCGGCTCGACTCTCGGCATCGCGGTGCAGTTCTTGATCCTGCTGCCCTTCTTGCGGGCTGCGGGCTTCCGCTTCCACCCCCGCTTCGACTTCGGCGACGCCGGTCTCGGGCACACCCTCCGGCTCGGCATGTGGACGGTGCTGTTCGTGGTGGTCAACCAGCTGGCCTACACCGTGGTGGCCAGGCTGGCAGGCAGCGGCACCGCCCAGGTCGCTCTCGACACCTGTTCGCCGGCGACCCAGGCGACCGGCTACACCGTCTACTCCACCGCGTTCTTGATCGTGATGGTCCCGCACTCGGTGGTCACCGTCTCGCTGGCGACCGCGATCCTGCCCCGGCTCTCCGCCCACGCCGCGGACCAGGACCTGTCGGCGATGGGCCGGACGCTGATCGGCGCGCTGCGGTCCGTGCTGGCGGTGATCGTGCCGTTCGTGGCGCTGATGCCGATCATCGCCCCCGATCTGGCCAATCTGCTGCTCGGGCATGGGGCGACTCGAGAGAGCTACTCCCTCTACGTGCCGACACTCTCCCTGTTCGGCATCGGCCTGTTCTTCTTCACCGTGCACTACCTGATGCTGCGTGGCTTCTACGCCATCGAGCTGACCCGGACCGTCTTCTGGATCCAGTGCGTGGTGGCGACCACCAACATCGTCGTCGCCGTCGTCGCGGTCCCCCACGTGGATCCGGTCGACACCGCGCCGATGCTGGTCGGCGCCTACTCTGCGGCGTACGCCGTCGGCGCGTCGGTCTCCTTCCTGGTCCTCGGCCAGAGGATCGGCCGCCTCGGAGATGCGCAGCTGGTGCGGTACGCCGTCCGGTTGGCGCTGGCGGTCGCGCTGACGGCTGCGGCGGCGTACCTCGTCTCCCGACTGGTGCACGTCTGGCTGGGCGCGCATCCCTCCTGGGTGATCTCCACCGTCATCTTGGCCGGTGTGAGCACCCTCGGTGTCGCGATCTATCTGGGTCTGGCCCGGCTCTTCGACCTGACCGAGGTGCGCGCCATCTGGAACATGCTGGGCGGACGGTTGCTGCGGCGCGCTCGATGAGGCGGTCGGCCCTCTACGATGGGCTGGACGACAAGTTCGCAGCGGGAGCCAAGGGGGGACGTGCCCACGTCGAACCGGCCCGGGGACATCCTCGCCGGGCGCTACCGACTCGACGACCTGCTCAGCGAGAGCAGGGGCGCCCGATTCTGGCGTGCCTATGACTTGGTGCTCGCCCGCCCGGTCGCGGTGCACGTCATCGCGGCCGCTGACGAACGGGCACCGCTGCTGTTGGAGGCGGCGCGCCGGTCAGCACGGGTGCGCGATCGACGCTTCCTGCGAGTGCTCGATGCCGACGGCACCGGCACCGAGTGCTTCGTCGTCAACGAGTGGGGCCAGGGCCGCTCCCTCGACATCGTGTTGGCCAGCGACGGTCCGCTCGACCCGACCCACGCGGCGTGGCTGATCGGCGAGACGGCGGCAGCATTGGCGGCGGCCCACGATATCGGCGTCACCCACAACCGACTGGTGCCTGAGAACGTTCTTATCGACCACCACGGCGACGTGCGCATCATCGGGCTCGCGGTGGATGCCGCGCTCAACGGGATGCCGACAGTGCACCAGGCCACCGATGTGCGCGACCTCGTCGGCTGTCTGTACGCCGCGCTGACCGGCCGCTGGCCCGGCCCGTCCGCCTCCCTGGTCCCGTCCGCCCCGCGCGCGGCGGGCAACGTGCTTCGGCCACGACGTGTCCGGGGCGGGATCCCGCGACCGCTCGACGAGCTGTGCGCCATGGTCCTCTGCCCGCCTCAGATCGGCGCACACGCCCGCGCCGCCTACGACCTCACCACGGCCCGTGGCGTCGCCGACCTGCTGCGTGCCTACGTCGGCGAGCCCACCGACCTGTCCGACCTCGCGCCAGCCGCGGCACCTCCCGCACTTGGAGTCGCGCTCCCGCCGCTTCCAGACGAGATCACCTGGCCCGACCGAGACCAGCTGGCCGGGCAACCGACGGAGGCGATCGCCGCTGCGCCCGACGCGTCCGGTCCGAGCACCGAGCTCCTCGGCAACGCCGGCGGCGACTCTGCCAGTGATCTCGCCGGCGATCCGGAGGCCACCTCCGCTCCCGTCGCGCCCGAGCAGCTCCCCCTCACCGAGCAGCCGACCGAGGCAGGCATGCCGGTCTTCGAGGAGTCCGGTGACGTGGGGTGGGTCTCCGCGCGAGTCACGACGCCCGCACCGCCACCGCCGTTCGAGCAGCCCGCCGTCAAGCCGTTGTTCGCTCCCGACCCGCCCGCCGGCATGCCGGTGCGCCGCCCCCGGCAGTCGGGAGGGGCCACCACCACGACGCTCGGAGCCACGCCGACCGGCGCCGGGGCGACCCGCAGCAGCGGGGAGTTCTGGCCCTGGGACACCACCGGGTCGGCCGCACTCACCAGCAGCGGGGCGCTGCCCCTCGACGAGGAGACCGACGACCAGGTGCCGGGACGACGCTGGTTCCGGCTGGCGCTGATCGTGGCCGTGGTGGCGATGGCGTTCCTGGTGGCGATGGTGGCGGTGAACCTCACCCGCGGGCGCGGTCTGTTGGGCAACGAGCGCGACGGGTCGGGCTCCTCGTCGTCGACCGGCGCTACCGCCAAGGTCGTCACCGGCGTTCGCGCGACGGACTTCGACCCGCAGGGGGATCCACCGAGTGAGAACCCCGAGCGTGCCGCCTTCGCTGTCGACCGGGACCCGTCGACCTCGTGGACGACCGAGACCTACCGCCAACAGCTCGGCCCCGGTGGCTTGAAGAGCGGCGTCGGCCTGGTCCTCGAGCTGGGCCGCAGCCGCAGCGTGCAGAGCGTCACCCTGCGCATGGTCGGCAAACCCACCGGTGTGAGTCTGTATCTCACCGACACCGCGCCGACGACGGTCGACGACCTGACTCCTGTCTCGACCGACACCGTCGGGCAAGAGTCCACGCTCACCCTCACCGACGCACCCACCGGTCGCTACCTGACCGTGTGGCTGACCGTGCTACCCGCCGTCCAGGGCGGCTTCCGTGGCGAGGTCGCCGAGGTAACGGTGCGGTCATGACGACCGAGGAGGCCTCGGACACCGCGTTGCTGGCCGCACATGTCGACGGTGACCCGGATGCCTTCGGCGTCCTCTTCGCCCGGCATCGTGACCGCTTGTGGGCGGTCGCGGTGCGCACGATGGGCAACCCCGAGGACGCGGCCGACGGGCTCCAGGACGGCCTGATCGCGGCGTACCGCAGAGCGAGCTCCTACCGCGGCGAGGCCGCGGTCACCACCTGGCTGCATCGGGTCGTGGTCAACGCCTGTCTGGACCGACTGCGCGCCGCCCGAGTGCGGGCGGCGCAGGCACTGCCCGACGACCTGGACGAGGTGGCCACCCATGGCTCCCTGATCACCGCGGACCTCGACCACGACCCCGCCGACGCGGTCGTGGCGACCGAGCGACGCGAACTGTTGCTGGCCGCGTTGGCCGAGCTGCCCGCCGAGCAGCGGATCGCCCTCGTGCTCGTCGACATGGAGGGCCACTCGGTCGCGGAGGCGGCGCAGATGCTCGGCTGCGCGGAGGGCACGGTGAAGTCGCGATGCTCGCGCGGCCGCACCAGGCTGGCCACCCGACTCGGCATGTTGAGGCCGGGCGCCCCCTCTGCCGACACCGCGGGGAACCCTGCGGTCGCCCCGACCGTCCCACCTTCTGGGCCGTCACTCCGCGGTCCCAGTCCGCCACCCGAGCCGACGAGAGGAGGTGCACCATGACCGAGGACGAGCTGTCCCCCGAGACCGAGGAGCAGGTGCGCCGACTGCTCGCCTCGGCCCGGCACACCGACCCGATGCCCGAGACCGTCGCCGCGCGGATGGACGAGGTCCTACGCGGCCTCTCCGACGAGCGGCGGGAGGACTCCCTCACCGCACCCGAGGCCGCCGAGACCGTGAAGCACAGCCCACCGGTGAGTCTCGACGCGGTCAGACGCCGGCACCACCGGCGCTTCGCCCTCCTGGCCGGTGCCGCCACACTCGTGGTCGGCGGCGTGGTCACCCCGATGTTGCTTCACCTGGGCGAGGTCACCGGGGAGTCGTCCACCGCGGCTGACCGCGCTACCGGAGGCTCGGTCGACTCCGACTCCGGTCTGGAAAGCGCTCCCGACAAGCCGGAGCGCACCGACAAGGCGAGGGGAGTCTCGCCGGCACGCTCGTCTCCCTCCGACAGCCTGGCAGCCGCCACGCTGAGGTCCGAACACTTCCGTCGGGACGTGGCAGCCCTGACCAAGGCTCCGAAGGCCTATCTCGCCGAGCGCGATCAGACCACCACCGACGGCGCCGCACATCGGGCCATCGCGGGCTGCCCCGACAACCCCGACCTGGGTCGGGGACGCGCGCTCCGGGTGACCTACGACGACGAGCCGGGCATGCTCGTCTATCGCCGACCGACTGGCACCGGACAACGGGTGGACCTGTTCTTGTGCGGCTCCAGCAGCCCCACCCGGAGCGTCACGCTGCCCCGTTGAGCGGACGCCGGACGGGTCAGGGAATGCCGAGGACCTACGATCGGTTGCACCGACGTACTGTCCTGATACCCCGGTGGGTATGTCACCCGGAAGAAGTGAGCGCAGCATGGCCGACCAGTCCGACATCCGCAACGTCATCGTGATCGGCTCCGGGCCGTCGGGCTACACCGCGGCGCTCTACACCGCGCGCGCTGCCCTGCAGCCGCTGGTCTTCGAGGGGTCCGTCACCGCCGGTGGCGCGCTGATGAACACCACCGAGGTGGAGAACTTCCCCGGCTTCCGGGACGGCATCATGGGGCCGGCCCTGATGGACGAGATGCGCGCCCAGGCGGAGCGGTTCGGTGCCGAGCTGGTGCCTGACGACGTGGTCGAGGTCGACCTGACCGGGGACCTCAAGGTCGTCAAGACCGCCACCGGCAGCTACACCGCTCGCTCGGTGATCCTGGCCACCGGGTCGGGCTACCGCAAGCTCGGCCTGCCCCGCGAGGAGGAGCTGTCCGGGCGTGGTGTCTCCTGGTGCGCGACCTGCGACGGCTTCTTCTTCCGCGACCAGGCGATCGCCGTGGTCGGTGGCGGCGACTCGGCGATCGAGGAGGCCACCTTCCTGACCCGATTCGGCACGAAGGTCTACCTGATCCACCGGCGTGACGAGCTGCGGGCCTCCAAGATCATGCAGGAGCGGGCGTTCAACGACCCCAAGCTCGAGATCATCTGGAATGCCCAAGTCGTCGAGCTGCACGGCGAGCCGAAGCTGTCCTCGGTGACCCTGCGCGACACCGTCACCGACGAGACCCGCCCCCTAGAGGTCACCGGCCTGTTCATCGCGGTGGGTCACGACCCGCGCTCGGAGCTCCTGGGTGGTCAGGTGGACCTCGACGAGAACGGCTATGTCTTGGTGGATCACCCGAGCACCCGCACCAACCTCCCCGGTGTGTTCGCGGCGGGCGACCTGGTCGACCACCACTACCGGCAGGCGGTCACCGCCGCCGGCACCGGCTGCGCCGCCGCCTTGGACGCCGAGCGCTACGTCGCCGAGCTCCAGCACGCCGCCGCAACCAGCGCGTCGGCTTGAGTTGACCGCCGGGCGGCCGGCGATCTCCGGGATCTCGGGCGGGTGCCCGGCGAGGGACGGAACAAACCGTCGGGGGCCTGGTGTTGACTGAATTGATCGGATCGCGCGAGCGGCCCCCTGGGCAGGCTCGGGCATCCCGCTGACCACGACCAAACGCCAACCAAGGAGCAACCCGTGTCCATGGGCAAAGTGACCGACGCCGACTTCGAGAGCGTCGTACTCAAGGCAGACAAGCCGGTCCTCGTCGACTTCTGGGCCGAGTGGTGCGGCCCTTGCCGCCAGGTCTCGCCGATCCTGGACGAGATCTCCAGCGAGCACGGCGACAAGATGGGCTTCGTCAAGATGAACGTCGACGAGAACCCGGTGACGCCGTCGACCTACATGGTCACCGGCATCCCCACCATCAACGTCTACTCCGGCGGTGAGCTGGTCAAGTCGATCGTCGGTGCCCGGCCCAAGGCTGCCATCCTCGGCGAGCTCAAGGAGTTCCTGGGCGCGCAGGTCTAGGGAGCCACGACACCGGTCAGCGAGAGGACCGGTGAGTGCGACCCAGCGGCACGTCCGGTCGCGGCTTGGGCACGGGGCGCACGACGCCGACCAGGCGTTCCAAGGCCTGCTCCACCTCGTCACGCCAGGTCAACGCGGTGCGCAACTCCATCCGCATGCGGGGCGTGGTGCTGTGTGGCCGCTGGGTCTTGAAGCCGACGCTGCCCAAGAAGTCCGCTGGCATCACGCAGCCCCGGGCGCCGCGGGAGTCGCCGAACGCCTCCACCGCTGTCACCGTTTTGCGTCTGATCAGGTCGCGGGCCATGCCCTGGATCAGCATCCGGCCAAGCCCGCCGCCACGGTGGGCCGGGTCGACGTACACGACCGAGAGCAGCACCGCGTCCGGCGACACCGGAGCCGTCGGGAACGCCGCTGCTCCGGGCAGATAGCCCGTCGGGGCATAGATCGCGTGTCCGACGGGGCGCTCGTCGACCAACGCCACCCGCCCACACGAGCCCCAGTCGCGCAGCACCTGGCTGACCCAGGCCTCCTTCTCCTCGGCGCGATCAGCGGCAGGCACCCGCATCCGGCGGACCGGGTCGAGCTCCCAGAACAGGCAGTCTCGACAGGAGCCCGCGAGGTCGGGCATCAGGTCCACTGTCAGTCGGACGATCTTGCGGGCCATCTGCCTCCCTCCGACTCGTGCCCCGATGTGCAGGCTGCGCCTCGATCGTCCATGCTAGACCTCGTGCATCCGCGCCACCGTGTGGAACCTGCCGACAGCGACGGGCTCGGCTGATCCATGGACCACTCCCCCGCCCGCAGCACCCGCCTCGACTCCTACGTCGACCGCTACGCCGCCCGCACGGCCGGCATGACCGCATCGGAGATCCGGGCCCTGTTCGCCGTCGCCTCCCGGCCCGAGGTGGTCTCGTTGGCCGGTGGCATGCCCAACATCTCCGGGCTGCCCCTCGACGTGGTCGCCGACTCGCTCACCGATGTGATGTCCTCGCGTGGCTCGGTCGCACTGCAGTACGGCTCCGGTCAGGGCGACCCGCAGCTGCGCGAGCAGATCTGCGAGGTGATGCGCCTGGAAGGCATCGACGCTCACCCCGATGACGTGGTGGTGACCGTCGGGTCGCAGCAGGCCGTCGACCTAGTCACCCGGGTGTTCTGCGATCCCGGGGACGTCGTCATCTGCGAGGCACCGTCGTACGTCGGCGCGCTCGGCGTCTTCAAGGCCTACCAGGCCGACGTCGTCCACGCCGAGATGGATGCCGACGGCCTGGTGCCCGACGCGCTGCGCCAGGCGATCGCGGCCACCCGAGCAGCGGGCCGGCGGATCAAGTTCCTCTACACGATCCCGAACTTCCACAATCCCGCCGGCGTCACCCTGTCCGCCGCGCGGCGGGCCGAGATCCTCGATATCTGTCGCGCCGAGGACGTCTTGGTGCTGGAAGACAACCCCTACGGGCTGCTCGGCTTCGATGCCGAGCCGATGCGGGCGATGCGAGCCGACGAGGCCGAGGGTGTGATCTACCTCGGCTCCTTCTCGAAGACCTTCGCTCCCGGATTCCGGGTCGGCTGGGCGCTGGCGCCGCATGCCGTCCGCGAGAAGCTGGTGTTGGCCCAGGAGTCGGCCACCCTGTGTCCACCGACCTTCTCCCAGCTCGCCGTCTCGGCCTATCTCACCGACCACGACTGGCGCGGTCAGATCAAGTCCTTCCGCGAGATGTATCGCGAGCGGCGTGATGCGATGGTGACCGCTCTCGGCGACCTGATGCCGGCGACTTGCACCTGGAACGTCCCCGCGGGTGGCTTCTACGTCTGGCTGCAGCTACCCGAGGGGATCGACGCCAAGGCGATGTTGCCCCGAGCGGTGACCGCCCGGGTCGCCTACGTGCCCGGCACCGCGTTCTACTCCGATGGCTTCGGCTCCCGGTTCGTGCGACTGTCGTTCTGCTATCCCACGCCCGAGCGGATCCGGGAGGGGGTGGCCCGGCTGGCCGGCGTACTCCAGGCCGAGGTCGAGCTGCGCGAGACCTTCGGTGCGACGGCACCCAGCCCGGGCCTGGTCCCACGGAGCCGGTACGACGGTCCCGCCACCGACCTGACCTGACGGTGGTCGCAAGACCTGCCGTGATCGAGGCCCGCTGAAATCGAGGCCCGCTGAAATCGAGGAGAGACTGATGAGCCGACCAGCACAAGACAGTGCCCCTTCGGGGGCCGTATTGGTGCTCGCCGGCGGCCTCTCCCACGAGCGGGACGTCTCGCTCCGCTCGGGCCGCCGGGTCGCCGAGGCCCTGCGTGGCGTCGGGCTGGACGTCGTCGAGCGCGATGTCGACGCCACCTTGATGTCCTTCCTGCGTGAGGAGCGGCCCTCCTGCGTGGTGCCGATGTTGCATGGCGAGACTGGTGAGGACGGTGCGCTTCGTGAGGTCTTCGAGCTGCTGGATCTGCCGTACGTCGGCTCGGTCCCGGCCGCCTGCCGGACCGCCTTCGACAAGCCGACTGCCAAGTCCATCGTCACCCGAGCCGGCCTAGCCACTCCACCGTCGGTGTGCCTGCCGCACGAGACCTTCCGTGAGCTCGGCGCCGCGGCGGTGATGGAGGCGCTGATCGCCCGGCTGGGCCTGCCCATCATGGTCAAACCCGCGCAGAGCGGCTCCGCGCTCGGCTGTAGCGTCGTCTCCCGCTCCGAGGAGCTGCCGGCGGCGATGGTCAACGCGTTCGCCTACGGTGACGTCGCCCTGCTCGAGCGGTTCGTCGTCGGCACCGAGATCGCGGTGCCCGTCCTCGACGACGGCACCGGCCCCCGGGCCTGGCCAGCGGTGGCGATCAGGCCGGATGGCGGCATCTACGACTACACCGCGCGCTACACCGCCGGTGCGACCGAGTTCGAGGTCCCTGCCCCCCTCTCCGACGAGCTGGCCGCCGAATGCGCCCGGGTCGCCCTCGCCGCGCACGAGTCTCTCGGGCTACGCGATCTCTCCCGCTCCGACCTGCTCGTCGGCGCCGACGGCACGGTGTGGTTCTTGGAGGTCAATGTGGCGCCCGGCTTCACCGAGACCTCCCTGGTTCCCCTCTCCGTCGCCGCCGGCGGCGCCGACCTGGGCGAGGTCTGCGCCAACCTCGTCACCGCCGCCATCGCCCGCAGCTGACCTGCCCTGACCCATCTTCCGCGGTGCTGTAGTGGGATGGGGCCCGGTATCCGGGCCACTTTGCCACCACAAGACCGCGGCAGACGGCGACCGCCCAACGAACGGCGCTTAGTCGACAAAGCAATAGAACGATGAGGAGCCTTATCGATAAGGATTGACCCGGGCGGGCTCAGATCGGGCGGTCGGTGCGGTTGCGGGGGTCCATGATGTCTACGATCCGCTGGAGGTCCTCCAGGGTGGCGAACTCGACGGTGATCTTGCCCTTGGCTCGGCCGAGGTCGATCTTGACTCGTGTCTCGAGACGGTCGGAGAGTCGCTCGGCGAGGTCGGTCAAGCCGGGAGCAACCGGCTTGCGCCGGGTCTGGCGTGTGGGGCGTTCCTCGGCATCGCCGACCGCAACGATCTCCTCCAGGCCCCGCACGCTGATCCCCTCAGCAACAACCCGCTGGGCGAGCCGATCCTGCAGGTCGGCGTTGTCGAGCGCGAGCAGCGCCCGGGCGTGGCCCGCGGAGAGGACTCCGGCCGCCACTCGGCGCTGCACCGCGGGCGGGAGCTTGAGCAGGCGGATCGTATTGCTGATCTGGGGCCTGGAGCGTCCGATCCGCTGGGCTAGATCCTCGTGGGTGCAGGCGAAGTCCTCCAGCATCTGCTGGTAGGCAGCCGCCTCCTCGAGCGGGTTGAGCTGGGAGCGGTGCAGGTTCTCCAGCAGCGCGTCGCGGAGCATGTCGGTGTCGTCGGTCTCCCGCACGATCGCCGGGATCTCGCTGAGACCGGCCTCGCGTGCTGCTCGCCAGCGCCGCTCGCCCATCACCAGCTCGTAGCTGTCGGCGTCGATGCGCCGGACGACGACCGGCTGCAACAGCCCGATCTCCCGGATCGAGAAGACAAGCTCCGCCATCGCGTCCTCGTCGAAGACCTGACGTGGCTGGCGGGCGTTCGGGGTGATCTGGTCGATCGGAAGTTCGGCGAAGGAGGTGCCGGCTATCGGAGCCAGGTGGACCTCCGGAGCAGCCGTGACCTCAGCGACATCACCGTTCGCCGAGGAGGTCGCCGACGACTCCGGGCTGGCGATCTGCTCGGGCGGCTCCGCGGGCGCCGTCGGGATCAGCGAGCCCAAGCCACGACCGAGGCCACGGCGCTTGGGGGTGGCGTTCATGTGGGCGCTCCCTTGGTGACGATCTCCCGCGCTGCCTCCAGATAGCTCAGCGCACCCGGCGAGCCAGGATCGTAGGTCATCACGGTCTGGGCGTACGACGGCGCCTCCGACACTCGCACCGACCTCGGGATGGTGGTCTTGAGGACTCGATCGCCGAAGTGCTCCCGCACCTCCTCGGCGACGCCCGCCGCCAATCGGGTGCGCGCGTCGAACATCGTCACCATGATGGTGGACACCACCAGCCGCGGGTTGAGGTGCTTGCGCACCATCTCGACGGTCTCCAGCAGCTGACCGAGGCCCTCCAGCGCGTAGTACTCCGCCTGGATGGGGATGAGCATCTCGGCACCGGCAACCAAGGCGTTGAGGGTGAGCAGGCCGAGCGACGGTGGGCAGTCGATGAGGACGTAGTCGTAGCGCTCCTCCCCCGCTGACTCGGCCGGGCCGATCCGGTCGTGGGCCTGCAGGGCACGCAGCAGACGGGTCTCCCTGGCGACGACCGAGACCAGCTCGATCTCGGCACCCGCCAGGTCGATGGTCGCGGGGACCACGTCGAGCCCCTCGACGTCGGGGCAGGAGGTGGTGACCTCGGTCAGAGACACTCCGTCCACGATCAGCTCATAGGTGGATGGCACTCCCCGCCGATGCTCGATGTTGAGTGCCGTCGAGGCGTTGCCCTGCGGATCCAGATCCACGACTAGCACCCGCTGGCCCAATTGGGTGAGCGCCGCTGCGACGTTGACGGTCGAGGTGGTCTTGCCGACCCCGCCCTTCTGGTTGGCCACCACCAGCACCCTGGTGTGCGTCGGTCGCGACATCGGCTGGCCGCGTAGTGCGCTCTGTCGGGCTAGCACCGAGTCTTGGACGGCCTGAGCCAGCGGCGTCGTCTCGTCCGCGAAGAGCGGTCCGTCGGCGGCCAACTCGGCCGCGGTGCGGACCTCGAGCGGGTTCATTGGCGGTCCTGTTTCACGTGAAACATCATCGCTGGATCGGGGTGTGAATGGCGACCCTGCCTGTGGATGAACTGGCTGGTTCTGTGGATAGTCACGCTCAGCAAGCGGGTCTTCACCGGTGGATAACCCTCCACCGCCCGTTGAGGGCTCGGTCCGGCGACTCTCATCCTCCGGGTTGTTGAACTCCGTCACCGACCCTGCTTCCTCCGACGCGCAACCTTCCGCGGGACGCCAGCGTCGTTGCGCCGGACCAGCCGCAAACCTACCGCCGACGGGCCTGCCCATTCCACCCGGACCGCCCGGCTCGAAGCCTCGCCGAGGCCTTCGCCCACCGAGATCAGCTCCGGAACTGCGCACCCCAACTGCTCCAGGACTGGCTTCGCGCCCCCGATCTCGGCCTCCGCCGACGCGCCCTTCAGAGCGACCAGAGCCCCCGTGGACCGCACCAACGGCATGCACCACTCCACCAGTCGGGCCAGCGGCGCCACCGCCCGGGCAGTCACGATGTCGAAGGCGCGCTGACCATGCAGCGCGTCCGCCCGGCCGCGGATCACCTCCACTCGATCCAAGCCCAGATCATCGACCACCTCGGTGAGGAACGTCGTCCGCCGCAGCAGTGGCTCGACCAGGGTCACCGACAGGTCTGGCCGAGCGATCGCGAGCACCAACCCGGGCAACCCGGCCCCCGAGCCCACGTCGCACAAGCTCGCGTCCGGCGGCACCAGTTCGGCGACGCCGACGCTGTTCAACAGGTGTCGCTCCCAGAGCCGAGGCACCTCCCGGGGACCCACCAGCCCGCGCACCACCCCGTCGCTCGTGAGGCGGTCGGCGTACGCCTCGATCAGGGGCAGACGATCACCGAACACCCGTGCCGCCAGCACGGGTGTTTCACGTGAAACACGCCGCTCCACCCGGTCCGCACTCCCCACTCGATCAGGAGGGTTGGATGACGACGTAGCGCCTGGGCTCCATCCCGTCCGACTCCGAGGTCAGACCGGCAGCCTTCACCTCGTCGTGCACGACCTTCCGCTCGAACGCCGACATCGGCTCCATCGCCACGGGCGCGCCCTCGGTGCGAACCCGGTCGACCGCCTCCCGGGCCACCTCGACCAGCTCCGCTCGCTTCTCGGCTCGATAGCCGGAGATGTCGAGCATCAGCCGGGACCGCTCCCCGGTCTCCCGGTAGACCGCGAGCCGGACGAGCTCCTGCAAGGCCTCGAGCACCTCTCCGTCGCGACCTACCAACTGCGAGAGGTCGGCGCCCACGATGGAGACGGCGGCGCGATCACCCTCGACATCCATGTCCAGGTCACCGTCCAGATCCGCGATGTCGAGCAACTCCTCGAGGTAGTCGGCGGCGATATCGCCCTCCTGCTCCAGGCGCTCCACGCGGGACGGCCGGCCTTCCTCAACCTCCACCGGCTCATCGCTCGGCTCGATCGGCTCCGCGGGGGCCTCGTCCAGGTCCATCGCCCGCTCAAGCTCCGCCTCGGTCAGCAAATCCGCGGTGACGGTCCCCTCCGCGATCTCGGTCTCCACCGGGGTGCTGGTCTCTTCGGTCATCGGCTCTGCTCCTGCTCAGAAGTTCAGCTGTCGGTCTCGGGTGCCCGCTCCGTCTCGGAGCCCTCGGGCGGGTTCGGCTTCCGCTGCGCGCCCTTCTTGCGCTGCTCACGCGACTGCTTCTTCGGCTGCTGGCGCTGCGGTGCTTGCTTGGGCTGCTCCTCCTCGACCCCGGTGAGCGGATCGGGGGTCACCGTGCGGCCCTTGCGCTCGTCACGCTGCTGCTTCGCGGCGAACGCCGGCGTGCCCGGCGCGGGGTTGCTCCTGATCACGTAGAACTGCTGCCCCATGGTCCACAGGTTCGAGGTGGTCCAGTAGAGCAGCACGCCGATCGGGAAGGCGATGCCACCGACCGCGAAGACGACTGGGAGGACGTAGAGGAGCATCTTCTGCTGTTGGGCATAGGGCCCGCTCATCGCATCGGCTGGCATGTTCTTGCTCATCAATTGCCGCTGGGTGAGGAACGTCGTTGCCGTCATCGCGATCACTAGGGCACCGGCCAGGATCTTCACCGTGATGTCGCCGCTGCCGGTGAAGGTGTCGGAGATGTGCGCACCGAAGATGGTCGCGTCGCTGAGCTGCTTGACCTGCTCCTGGGTAAGCACGCCCTTAGGCACGTCACGAGCCGCATGGTTGAGCAGTCGGAACAGCGCCAAGAAGATCGGCATCTGCACGATCAGCGGCAGACAAGAGGCGAACGGGTTGGTCCCGGAGTCCTTGTAGAGCTGCATCGTCTCCTGGGCGAGCCGCTCGCGGTCGTGGCCGTACTTCTTCTGCAGCTCCTTGACCTTGGGCTGGATCAACTGCATGTTGCGGCTGGACTTGATCTGCTTGACGAACAGCGGGATCAGCAGGGCGCGAATAGTCACCGTCAACCCGACGATCGCCAGCGCCCAGGCCCAACCGCTCGACGAGCCGAGCACCGCGGCGAAGAGCCCGTGCCAGGCGACCAGGATCAACGAGATCACCCAGTACAGCGGTCCCATGATGACCGTGCTGAGGAAGTCCAACACTCTTCAGGCTCCTAGAGTCCGGGGGTGGTCGGCGCCCGCACGGGGCGGCACGGGGTCATAGCCGCCCGCCGCCCAAGGGTGGCAGCGCCCAAGTCGTCGTACAGTCAGCCAACTGCCACGCAGACTGCCATGCTCGGTCACCGCTTCGAGAGCGTACGCCGAGCAGGACGGGTGGTAGCGGCATACCTGTCCGTAGAGAGGGCTGATGAACAGCCGATAGGCGCGCAGCAGCCAGATCAGGGGATACTTCATGCCCGGCTCCGTTCCAGCGCGGGAGTCCCGGCCACACGGTCCAGGCATCGGTCCAGATCCTTCGCCAGGCCGACCGAGTCGGCATCCGCAGCGGGCGGCAGAGCGCGGATGACGAGGGTGCTCGGAGCGGCGAGGCGGTCCAGCCGGTCCGCGACCAGATGCCGAAGCCGACGTTGCACTCGATGCCGCGTCACGGAGTTGCCCACCGCGCGGCTCACCACCAAACCCACTCGGACCGCCGGTTGGTCACTCGCCCCACCCGGCAGCCAATGCACGACAAGGGTCGCCGCACCGCACCGCACGCCCGAACGGATCGTGCGGCGGAACCCCTCACCGGAGGTCAGCCGGTTGGCACGCGGGAGCACCCGACACCACGCGACGGTGTCGGGTCTCAGACCGCGAGGCTCTTGCGGCCCTTGCGACGACGCGAGGAGAGGATGGCCCGCCCCGCGCGGGTGCGCATGCGCAGACGGAAACCATGCACCTTGTGACGGCGACGGTTGTTCGGCTGGTAGGTGCGCTTGCTCACGAGCTTCTCCGTAGTCTTCCCCGATGGTCCGGGGCGCTGGTGTTTCCGGCTGGATGTCCCTCGGCGCGGTGGGCGAGACCTGACGTACTTCGTCGGCTGGCACCGCCCACCCGCGGACCTTTCCGGCTGCTCTCGTCGGTCGAACGAGGGGCTGCCGGAAGGTGGTCCGTGGACATGCGGCACCGGTCGACGCCGGGCGACCTGTCAACGGTACGCGAGTGGTCTCCGCAGGGTCAAACCCACCGGCCCCTTGCCTGTGGATGAGCGCTTGCTGTTCGGCAGCAGTGCTTGTTACGTTCACGCTACCGAGTTTCCCCGCCACCCACGGGTCGGACTCCGCACAAGCGATCGTTCAGCGTGAGGTCGCCGCCTCTTACTAGGCGGTTGACCTGCGAAAACGCAGCAGCGTCGGGGTCCTGGGTGCGTCTCGGAGGGCTCCCGCCCACCCCGCTTGAGCTACGTGCACAGGCTGTGGACAAACTTGTGGAGCAGGGTCGGTCTCCGACCCATAACGAGACAGGACACCTGCAGTGACCGAGGATGACCGAAGGGGTAGGGAGACGGTGCAGAACAACGACGCCACTCGGCTTGGCGTGGTCTGGCAGCGCGTGCTCGACGAGCTCCAACCCAACCAACGGGCCTGGCTCCGCGCCAGTGAACCGGTGACCATGCACGGCGAGACGGCGATCATCGCCGTCCCCAACGACTTCACCCGCGGCCAGCTCGAGGGTCGGCTGCGCGCCCAGGTCGAAGATGCCCTCAGCGACTCCTTCGGTCAGGAGACCCGCATCGCGGTGACCGTCAACCCTGCCCTCGACGATGGCACCGTCTCGGCGCCGGTCGAAGTCGACGTACCACCAAGTCGAGAAAGTGATCTATCGACAAAGCATTTTGGCTCCTTGGACCCCTTGAGTGCGTCAACCGCTCCCCCTGCCGGACCCGAGGCACATCTGCTCGACCGGATGGACACCTCCCCGCGCCAAGCAGCGGCCGTCATGGAGTCCCGGCTCAACCCGAAGTACACCTTCGAAACCTTCGTCATCGGGTCGTCCAACCGCTTCCCTCATGCCGCCGCCGTCGCGGTGGCCGAGGCACCCGGCCGCTCCTACAACCCGCTCCTCATCTACGGCGATTCCGGCCTCGGCAAGACCCACCTGCTGCACGCGATCGGCCACTACGTCCGCAGCCTCTACTCCGGTGCCAAGGTCCGCTACGTCTCCAGTGAAGAGTTCACCAACGAGTTCATCAACGCCATCCGTGACGAGCGCCAGGATCGGTTCAAGCGGCGTTACCGCGACGTAGACGTCCTCCTGATCGACGACATCCAGTTCCTCGAAGGCAAGATCCAGACCCAAGAGGAGTTCTTCCACACCTTCAACACCCTGCACAACGCGAACAAACAGATCGTGCTCACCTCCGACCGGGCCCCCAAGAAACTCGACGAGTTCGAGGACCGGCTGCGCAACCGGTTCGAGTGGGGCCTGGTCACCGACGTCCAGCCGCCCGAGCTGGAGACCCGGATCGCCATCTTGCGCAAGAAGGCCGCGATCGACCGGCTCTCCGCGCCGGCCGACGTGTTGGAGTTCATCGCCTCCAAGATCCAGACCAACATCCGCGAGCTCGAGGGTGCGCTGATCCGCGTCACCGCCTTCGCCAACCTCAACCGTCAAGAGGTCGACCTCACCCTGGCCGAGATCGTCTTGAAGGACCTGATCCCCGAGGGGGGTGAGCCCGAGATCACCGCACCCCTGATCATCGCACAGACGGCCGCCTATTTCGGGGTCAGCATCGAGGACCTCACCGGTCCCAGCCGCGGCCGCCACCTCGTGCAGGGGCGTCAGATCGCGATGTACCTGTGTCGCGAGCTCACCGACCTCTCATTGCCCAAGATCGGCGCGCAGTTCGGCAACCGCGACCACACCACGGTGATGTACGCCGACCGCAAGATCAACCAGCTCCTCGCCGAACGCCGCTCGGTGTTCAACCAGGTCAGCGAGCTGACCAACCGGATCAAGATGCAGGCACGTCAGGCCTGACCCCGATCGCGGTGACCTGCTCGCCGCGCGTGGATCTGGGCCTGTGGATCTGGGTGTGCGCAGCCTCGGAGTGTCATCCACAGGGGCAGTGGACAGACCAGCGGCCTATCTCGTCGGGGTTGCCGCATACACACGCCCCGCCCTGGCGACCGCCCGCTCTCCACAGCACTATCACCAGCCCCATACCTGTTCTGACCTGGGCGAACGCTGTCTATCCACTGTTTCCACCGATGCTATGACCACTACGATCCCCTAGCGGAGTCACACACGGACGAACTCTGCTCCGCGACCCGACCTGGGGAGAACCCCCTCGCTGTGGCAGCATCAGCTGCAGGTCGGCCGCGCCGAGACGGCGAGGTGAGCCTGTCCGGTCATGGCAGGATGCACACAGTTCACCTGTTCCCCGCACGGTCGAGATGGAGGTTGGGGAAGTGAAGTTCTCAGTCGACCGCGACGTCCTCGCGGACGCCGTGGCGTGGGCTGCGCGCAGTCTTCCGATCCGACCGAGCGTGCCCGTCCTCGTGGGCCTGCTCCTCGACGCCGACGAGTCTGGCCTCGTGCTGTCGACCTTCGACTACGAGACCTCAGCGACGGCGACTGTAAGTGCGGACGTCTCCGAGCCAGGTCGGGCACTCGTGAGTGGTCGCCTGCTCGCCGACATCTGCCGCAGCCTCCCGAACAAGCCGGTTGACCTGCAGCTCGAAGGCGCTCGAGTCACCCTGACCTGCGGTGCCGCGCGCTTCAGTCTGCAGACCATGCCTGTCGAGGACTACCCCACGCTGCCCGCGATGCCGAGTGCCACCGGCACGGTCGACAGTGAAACGTTCGCCCATGCGGTGGCCCAGGCGGTCACGGCCGCTGGACGTGACGACATGCTGCCGGTGCTGACCGGCGTACGCATCGAGATCGACGGCTCGACCATCAGCCTGCTGGCCACCGACCGGTTCCGGCTCAGCCAGCGGGAGCTGGACTGGAATCCAAACAGCCCCGACGAGTCTGCGGCTGCCCTGGTGCCTGCCAAGGTGCTCGGCGACACCGCCAAGTCCCTCACTGCGGGGCCAGAGGTGACCATTGCGCTCTCCCACGGTGGCGTGGGCGAAGGCATCATCGGTTTCGAGGGGCACGCCGACGGTGGGCTGCGGCGCACCACCACCAGACTGCTGGACGGTGAGTTCCCCAAGGTGCGCAGCCTGTTCCCCTCGGAGCATCAGACGACCGCGCTGGTTGACAAGGCGGCCCTGGTCGAGTCGGTCAAGCGCGTCTCCCTCGTCGCCGAGCGCAACACGGCCGTGCAGCTGGCCTTCTCCGACGGGGTGCTCACCTTGGACGCCGGCTCCGGCGACGAGGCACAGGCCTCGGAGTCGGTCGAGGCGACCATCGATGGCGAGGACATCACCACCGGGTTCAACCCGCAGTTCCTGCTCGACGGACTGGGCGCGATCGACGAGCCGGTGGTCAAGATGGCATTCACCCAGGCCTCGAAGCCTGTCGTGATCAGCGGCGCGGTCCAAGAAGGTGGCGGGGACTCCGGTTTCCGCTATCTGCTGATGCCGCGCCGACTTCTATCCTGAAGAGCCCTACCAATCGAGCGGGAGGACACATGGAGATCGGACTGATCGGCCTCGGCAAGATGGGTGGCAACATGCGCACCCGGTTGCGCAACGCCGGACACACGGTGGTGGGCTTCGACCGCGATCCGGGGTTGTCGGACGCCGCCAGCCTCGCCGAGATGGTCGACCGACTGCCCGCACCGAAGGTGGTCTGGGTGATGGTCCCGGCCGGCGGTCCGACCCGCGACACCGTGCACGAGTTGGGTGAGCTGCTCAGCGAGGGCGACGTCGTGGTCGACGGCGGCAACTCACGCTGGACTGACGACCTGGCACATGCCGAGCATCTGCGCGGGAAGGGCATCGGCTATGTCGACTGCGGAGTCTCCGGAGGTGTCTGGGGCCTGCAGAACGGCTACGCCTTGATGTACGGCGGCGACGCGGCCGACATCGCCAAAGTGCAGCCAGCGTTCGACGCACTGAAGCCCGAAGGCGACTTCGGTGCGGTCCACGCTGGCGCCGTGGGCGCCGGCCACTTCTCCAAGATGGTCCATAACGGGATCGAGTACGCCATCATGCAGGCCTACGCCGAAGGATGGGAGCTGCTCGAGAAGGTCGACCTGGTCGACAACGTCACCGAGGTCTTCCGCTCCTGGCGTGAAGGCACGGTCATCCGCTCGTGGCTGCTCGACCTGCTGGTCTCCGCGCTGGACGAGGATCCCGGACTTGTCGGGATCGAGGGATTCGCCGCAGACTCCGGAGAGGGTCGCTGGACGGTCGAGGCCGGCATCGACAACGGCGTGCCCACGCCTGCCATCACCGCTGCCCTCTATGCCCGATTCGTCTCCCAGCAAGACGACTCTCCCGCGATGAAGGCGATCGCGGCGATGCGCAACCAGTTCGGCGGCCACGCCGTGAAGACCTCGCCGCCACCCGGCGGTGACGCCAACCCGGGCTAGATCCAGAGGGTGTACGTCTCCCATCTGCTCCTGCACGACTTCAGGTCCTACGCCGACCTCGATGTCGAGCTAGATCCGGGACCGACGGCGTTCATCGGGCGCAACGGCCAGGGCAAGACCAACCTGATCGAGGCGATCGACTACCTGTCCCGGCTCTCCTCCCACCGAGTCGCGACCGATGCTCCCCTGGTCCGAGCGGACACCGAGCAGGCGGTAGTGCGGGCGGTGGTCGTGCGCGACGGTCGGCAGGCGACGCTCGAGGTCGAGATCAACCCCGGCCGGTCCAACCGTGCCCGGGTCAATCGGGCGGTCCTCCCCCGGGCCCGGGAGTTGATCGGCCTGGTCCGGACGGTGGTCTTCTCCCCGGAGGACCTCGGCCTGGTCAAGGGCGACCCGTCGGACCGGCGGCACTTCCTCGACGACCTGCTGATCCAGCGCACGCCGAGGCTGGCCGGCGTGCGCGCCGACTACGACCGGGTCCTCAAGCAGCGCAACTCGCTGCTGAAGACTGCACGGCTCGCTCACGGCTCCTCGCGGGAGAGCGCGCTGGACACCCTCGAGGTGTGGGACGCGAACCTGGCCCGCACCGGCGCCGAGCTGCTCGCTGCCCGACTGCGCCTGGTCGACGACCTGCGACCACACCTGGGTGCGGCTTACGAAGCGGTCGCCCGGGGAGCCACCCGTGAGGACGCCGGCATCGACTACCGCCCCTGCTTCGAGCTGGACGCCGAGACGATCGCCGCCCTGCCCGACTCGGCACCGCTCGAGAAGGCGCTGCTCGCCGAGCTGGCCGTCCGGCGTCGAGACGAGCTCGAGCGTGGCATCTCCCTCGTCGGCCCGCACCGAGACGACCTGCTGTGCACGCTGGCCAGCCCGGGCCAGCGGCTGTCGGTCAAGGGGTACGCCTCGCACGGTGAGTCCTGGTCGTTCGCGGTGGCCCTGCGGTTGGCGTCGTACGACCTCCTGCGTGACGACGGCGACGACCCGATCCTGATCCTCGACGACGTCTTCGCCGAGTTGGACGGAGAACGCCGCGAGCAACTCGCCGCCCTGGTCGCCGGCGCCGAGCAGGTGCTGGTCACCGCCGCGGTCGCGGCCGACGTCCCCGACAAGCTGGCCGCAGCGCGCTACCTCGTCGCCGAGGGACAGGTGACCCGTGATGGCTGAGCCGGACCAGCCAGACGAGACGGAGCAGGGGAGTTCGCACGCCGACGACGGCCTGGACCTGGCGCGCCGCACTGCGCGGTCCCTGGCGGGTGGTCCGCCCGCACGGAAGCCGCGCCGGCGGACCGTGCCACGCGCGGAGACCCGGGGTGGCCGCCCCCCTCTCTCGGGCGCGTATCCCGACGAGCGCGACCCGCAACCGCTGGACACCACCGTCGATCGCCTGGTCAGCGACCGCGGCTGGGAGCTCGACCTGCGCGTGCACGGTGTCTTCGCCCGCTGGGCCGAACTGGTCGGGTCCGAGGTCGGCGAGCACTCCACACCCGAGTCGTTCACCGAGGGCAAGCTCGTGGTCCGCACCGACTCCACGGCGTGGGCGACCCAGTTGAAGTACCTCGCGCCGACCGTCGTCCGCCGCCTCAACGAGGAGCTCGGGCACGGCACGGTGACGCTGTTGGAGGTCGTCGGTCCGGCCGCACCCTCCTGGAAGCGTGGCCCCCGTTCGGTGCGCGACGGCCGCGGGCCGAGAGACACCTACGGCTGAACAGACTGTGCGCACCCGGCGAGCCACGCTTGGTGGCCGCCCGCACGCCTCCACTGGCCGCTCCAGGGGCTTGGCCGTGGTATGGGGACATATGCCACCCCCTGATCGGCCGCTGAAACCGCCTTCGGATGCCGCAAACAGCCGATTTCCTCCACAGATCACCCCATCTGCTGAGGCGGCAACTCGGCTCGCGGCCCGTGAGCGGCTATCATAGGTTCTCGGGTCGCCTGGCTCCTCGAGCGGCGGCCTTCGCTATGTCAGGCACGCGGATGGACGACTTCAGGACGGCCGCCGCGCCAGTGCGGAAGAGGTGCGTGTGTCCGACGAGACCACCGACATCCAGCCCCCCGATCAGTTCGCCACCACCCCTTTCGAAGGGGAGTACGACGCCTCCACCATCCAGGTCCTCGAGGGACTGGAGGCAGTCCGGAAGCGCCCGGGGATGTACATCGGCTCCACCGGCGAGCGCGGTCTGCACCATCTGGTCTGGGAGATCGTCGACAACTCCGTCGACGAGGCGCTAGCTGGCTTCTGCGACCGGATCGTGCTGACCCTCCAGGCCGATGGCGGTGTCCGGGTGGAGGACAACGGTCGCGGCATCCCGACCGATATCCATCCGGTCGAGGGCATCCCGGCGGTCACCTTGGCGCTGACCCAACTGCATGCCGGCGGCAAGTTCGGTGGTGGCGGCTACAAGGTCTCCGGCGGACTGCACGGCGTCGGTGTCTCGGTCGTCAACGCGCTGAGTTCGCGACTGGTCGTCGAGGTCCGCAACCGCGGTCACCTGTGGCGGCAGTCGTTCTCCCTCGGTGTGCCCGACGGTGACCTGGAGCAGGTGCGGGCGATGGAGCCCGGCGAGGCAACCGGCACCACGGTCACGTTCTACGCATCGGTCGACATCTTCGAGACCACGACGTACTCCCTGGAGACGATCACGTCGCGGATCCGCGAGATGGCCTTCCTCAACAAGGGCCTGGAGATCGTGGTCCGTGACGAGCGGCCGGTCGCCGACGAGATCGTCGAGGCTGTCGAGGACGGCACCGTCGACCACGAGATCGACCAGGCCGGCACCGACGCGATCAAGCGGGCCGAGACCGGCGGCATCGAGCGCACCTTCCGCTACGACCGCGGGTTGGTCGACTATGTCGAGCACCTCAACCGCCGCAAGGACAAGGCCAACCCGAGCATCATCGACTTCGACGCCTCCCAGACGTCCGGTGTGAACGGCGACAGCGGCGAGATGAGTCTCGAGATCGCGATGCAGTGGAACACCGGCTTCACCGAGTCGGTGCACACCTTCGCCAACGCGATCAACACCCACGAGGGCGGCACCCACGAGGAGGGTTTCCGTGCGGCGCTCACCACCCTGGTCAACCACTGGGGGGAGGAGTGGGGGCTGATCAAGAAGCGCGAGGACCGGGTCTCCGGCGACGACATCCGCGAGGGCCTTACCGCGATCATCTCTATCAAGCTGGCCGAGCCGCAGTTCGAAGGGCAGACCAAGACCAAGCTCGGCAACACCGAGGCCAAGGGCTTCGTGCAGCGGGTGGTCAACGACCAGCTCGGCGCATGGTTCGAGCAGAACCCCGGTGAGGGCAAGGACATCGTCCGCAAGTCCCAGGCGGCCGCCTCGGCGCGCATCGCCGCCCGCAAGGCCCGTGACCTGGCCCGATCCCGGAAGGGTCTGCTAGGTGGCGGAGGGCTGCCGGGCAAGCTGGCCGACTGTCAGTCGACCAACCCCGACGAGTGCGAGGTCTTCATCGTCGAGGGCGACTCCGCGGGCGGCTCGGCCAAGCAGGGCCGGGACCCACGGGTGCAGGCGATCTTGCCGATCCGAGGCAAGATCCTCAACGTCGAGAAGGCCCGCATCGACAAGGTGCTCGCCAACGCCGAGGTGCAGGCGATCATCTCCGCCCTCGGCACCGGCATCCACGAGGAGTTCAACCTCGACAAGCTCCGCTACCACAAGATCGTGCTGATGGCCGACGCCGATGTCGACGGCCACCACATCAACACGCTGTTGTTGACGCTGCTGTTCCGATTCATGAAGCCGCTCATCGAGCACGGCTACGTCTACATGGCCCAGCCACCGCTCTACCGACTGCGCTGGAACAAGCCGCACGAGCACGAGTTCGTCTACTCCGACGCCGAGCGTGACGCGCTCCTGCGGGACGGCCAGGAGCAGGGCAAGAAGCTGCCCAAGGAGATGCCGGTGCAGCGCTACAAGGGTCTCGGTGAGATGAACGCCGACGAGTTGTGGGAGACCACGATGGACCCGGCCCAGCGGCTGCTCCTCCAGGTGACCCTCGAGGACGCCGCTCAAGCCGACGAGATCTTCTCGGTGCTGATGGGCGAGGACGTCGAGCAGCGACGGTCGTTCATCCAGCGCAACGCCAAGGACGTCCGCTTCCTCGATATCTAGCAATCTAAGGGGTTCGCTAGATATCGGTAGAGAGAGTCAGAAAGAGCAATCGTGACCGAGACGACCAACACTCCCCCACCCGACGGCCCGACCGGACGCATCGAACCGGTCGAGCTGCAGGTGGAGATGCAGCGCTCCTACATCGACTACGCCATGGCGGTCATCGTCGGCCGTGCCCTGCCCGACGTACGCGATGGACTCAAGCCGGTGCACCGCCGGGTGCTCTACGCGATGTTCGACGGCGGCTACCGACCCGATCGGGGCTTCTCCAAGTGCAGCCGTGTGGTCGGTGACGTGATGGGTCAGTACCACCCTCACGGCGACACCGCGATCTACGACACCTTGGTCCGACTCGCCCAGCCCTGGGTGATGCGCGCACCGCTCATCCAGGGCCAGGGCAACTTCGGCTCGCCGGGCAACGACCCGGCCGCTGCCATGCGCTACACCGAGTGTCGGATGGACCCGCTGGCCATGGAGATGGTCCGCGACATCGAGCAGGAGACCGTCGACTTCCAGCCCAACTACGACGGCAAGGGCGCCGAGCCGACCATTCTGCCGGCACGCTTCCCCAACCTCTTGGTCAACGGGTCGGCCGGGATCGCGGTGGGGATGGCTACCAACATCCCGCCGCACAACCTGCGCGAGGTCGCCGACGGTGCGCAGTGGCTGCTCGACCATCCCGACGCCTCTCGCGAGGAGTTGCAGGACGCCTTGATCGAGCGGATCAAGGGCCCCGACTTTCCCAACGGCGCCCTGATGGTGGGCCGCCAGGGCATCGAGCAGGCCTACCGCACCGGGCGCGGCTCGATCATGCAGCGCGCGGTCGTCGAGATCGACGAGGACAGCAAGGGCCGCACCTGTCTGGTGATCTCCGAGCTGCCCTATATGGTCAACCCCGACAACCTGGCGCTGAAGATCGCCGAGCTCGCCGACAGTGGCCGGGTCCAGGGCATCTCCGACGTCCGCGACGACTCCTCGTCGCGGACCGGGCAGCGGCTGGTGGTCGTGCTCAAGCGCGACGCCGTTGCCCGGGTCGTGCTCAACAACCTGTTCAAGCACACCGAACTGCAGACCAACTTCTCCGCCAACATGCTTGCGCTCGTCGACGGGGTGCCGCGCACCTTGTCCATCGACCAGTTCGTGCTGCACTGGGTCAACCACCAGATCGATGTCATCCAGCGCCGCACTCGCTACCGGCTGCGCAAGGCAGAGGAGCGCGCGCACATCCTGCGCGGCCTGGTCAAGGCGCTCGACCAGCTCGACGCCGTCATCGCGCTGATCCGCGGCAGTGCGAGCGCGGACGCCGCCCGCACCGGCCTGATCGAGCTGCTCGAGATCGACGATCTGCAGGCACGGGCGATCTTGGACATGCAGCTGCGCTCGTTGGCTGCCCTCGAGCGGCAGAGGATCATCGATGACCTGGCCGCCATCGAGACCGAGATCGCCGACCTGACCGACATCCTCGCCAACGAGTCCCGGCAACGGGGCATCGTCAGCGAGGAGCTCGGCCAGATCGTCGACAAGTACGGCACCGACCGGCGCACCCAGCTCATCGCCGCCGACGGGGATCTGTCCATGGAGGACCTGATCCCCGACGAGGACCTGGTCGTCTCCATCACCCGGGGCGGCTATGCCAAGCGGACCCGCGCGGACGCCTATCGGACCCAGAAGCGCGGCGGCAAGGGAGTCCGCGGTGCGGCGCTGCGCGGCGACGACGTCGTGGAGCACTTCATCGCGACCACCAACCACCACTGGCTGCTCTTCTTCACCACCGCGGGCCGGGTCTATCGGACCAAGGCCTACAACCTCCCCGAGGCGTCTCGAGATGCCAAGGGTGGTCACGTCGCGGGGCTGCTCTCCTTCCAGCCCGACGAGTCGATCGCTCAGGTGTTGGCCATCCGCGACTACGAGCAGGCGCCGTACCTCGTCCTGGCCACCCGCAACGGACTGGTCAAGAAGACCCGCCTGGCCGACTACAACAGTCCTCGCCAGGCGGGCGTGATCGCGATCAACTTCCGCGAGGACGACGACGAGCTGATCGGAGCCGAGCTGGTCGGCCCCGACGACGACATCCTGCTCGTGTCGCGGCGGGGTCAGTCGATCCGCTTCCGCGCCGACGACGCCCAGCTCCGCCCGATGGGACGGGCCACCTCGGGCGTGTCGGGCATGAAGTTCCGCGACGGCGACTCGATGCTGTCGATGTCGGTGATCCGCAACGCCGAGGAGGCCGGCGACGAGCCGGAGCAGTATCTCTTCACGATGACCGACGGCGGCTTCGCCAAGCGCAGCCGGATCGAGGACTACCGGTTGCAGGGCCGTGGCGGGCTAGGCATCAAGGCGATGGCGCTCACCAACGAGGATCGCGGCGGCCTGGTGGGGGCGTTCATCGTCTCCGACGGCGACGAGGTGCTGTCGATCACCCAGAGCGGGCAGGTCGTGCGCAGCCCGATCAACGACGATTTCCGGGTCACCGGACGCTCCACGATGGGGGTGAAGTTCGTGACGCCGAAGGCGGGCGACGCCGTTGCCGTGGTGGCACGATCGGTCGAGAGTAGGGACGAGGAGGGTGACCCCGAGACCGCCGAGGCCACCGGCGCGGAGTCCGCTGAGGTGTCCGAGACTGGCTCCGCCGAATCGGCCGATCTGGGGTCGGATGCAACAATCGACCACGAAACGCCCGACAAAAGCGGAGAGAGTGAGTCCTGATGGCGGATCGTCCGGCCACCCCCACGGGGCAGCGGCCGGCACCCGACAAGGGTGCTGCACCCACTAACCGCAAGGGCCGCGTGCTGCCGCCGATGCCACCGGCGAACGGCGTCGCACCGGCTGACGACGACACGGCCGTGCGCCCCGCCGTACCCGCCGATGCGCCGGCGGCCAAACGTTCGACGAAGCGACCGGCGGCCAAGCGCCCGGCTGCCAAACGGGGCGCTGGGCAGTCGGCCCCGGCCCAGTCCCAGCCGGCCCAGACGCAACCGATGCGGACCGCCTCGCCCCAGGCGGATCAGGGTGCGCAGACGCGGCCAACCGAGGCGGCACCTCCGCCGGCCGGCCAGCCTGGTCGACGCTCGACGAGCTCGCGGAAGGCCGCCCCGAGCGCCGCTCCGGCCCAGCCGACGGCGCGCACACAGGGCGGAGCGCCCCGCGCGGCGGCTCCGGCGCCGGTCGCTGCTCCGACAGCCCCCGCCTCGGCGCCCGCTCCGGCTGCCCCGCCGAGGTCGGCTCCTCAGGCAGACCCTCGGCAGCAGCCGACGGCTGCGGCCGCTTCGGCACAGGCTCGCTCCCAGCAGCCTGCTCCCACGGCCGCCCGACCGGCGCCGCGTGGGCCTCGTCGGGCCCGGCTGCGGCTGACCCAGATCGATCCGTGGTCGGTGATGAAGACCGCGTTCCTGCTCTCGATCGCGCTCGGCATCGTCACCGTTGTCGCAGTGCTCACCGTGTGGTCGATCCTCGGCATCGCCGGCGTGTGGGACTCCATCAACTCCACGGTGGCCACCGCCGTCGGCGGCGAGGACGGCACGAAGTTCAACGTGACCGACTATGTCGGGTTGCCCCGGGTGCTCGGTTTCACGACGCTGATGGCGGTCGTCGACGTCGTCCTGCTCACTGCCTTGGCCACGCTGGCGGCCTTCCTCTACAACATGGCCGCCGCGCTGCTCGGCGGCATCGATGTAACGCTCACCGAGGACGAGGACTGAGCGTCAGGATCGGCATCGCCGGAAGTCGACCGCGTTTTGTCGGCCCCTCCGGCGGTGGGGTAATGTTCACGCTCGGTCGGGCTCGCCTCGACCCCCCTGCGATCGCCAGCACGGGCCTATAGCTCAGACGGTTAGAGCGCTTCCCTGATAAGGAAGAGGTCACAGGTTCAAGTCCTGTTAGGCCCACCGAGTTCTCCGGATCAGGGATCTGCCGAGTCAGTAGAGCTTCGGCGGCGGAATGCAGCGAACCGTCACTGGGGGGGTGGGGGGGTCAAACCGCTGACCGGGAGCGCGTCTATCCGAGCCCAGTCGGCGCTGATTGAACTCGCCGTGGCGAGGAGCTTCGGGAGGTGCTCATCGAGCAATCTCTCCGTGGCTGTCTCGCTCGCATGGACGGTGACATTCAAGGCGGCACGAGTGCGTCCGCTGCCGTCGCGAAGCGGTGTTGCGATGGACCGGATGCCGATGGCAAGCTCCTGGTCGGTGAGGATCCAGCCTTGCTCGCGGATCTCCGCCAACTGCTCGTAAAGTTCGCGCAGACTCGGAGTGTGGCGTGGCACAATGCCGGACCGGGTCGGTTCGGCGAGGAGGACGGCAACGTCCTCGTCGGTGAGGTCGGACAGGAGCACCTTTCCCAGGGATGTGGTGGCGGCTGGGAAGCGGGTTCCGATGCGGACGACGAGGGCGATCAGTTTCGGGACCGCGACGCGCGCGACGTAGACGATGTCCGAGCCGTCGAGCTGGGCCACCGAGCTCGACTCGTGGGTCTGCGCGACCAGTCGCTCCATGTGTGGCCGGGTCAGGTCCCAGATGTCGGTGGCCTGAATGTAGGTCATCCCGAGATCGAGAACCCGCGGCGTCAGTGTGAAGTTGCCGTTGTGGCGGCGCACGTATCCGAGGGCTTGGAGGGTGTGCAGGATCCGCGCTGCGGTCGGGCGCGCAAGGTTGGCGGCGGTCGCGAGCTCGCTCATCGTCATCGACTGGCGGGCGGGCTCGAAGGCCCTGAGCAGGTCGAGTCCGCGCGCTACCGCTTCGACGAAGTTGGGATCGGCATCGCGCTTCGGCATTGGGTCCAGCTCCTCTCGCCGACACCGGAGTCTACGCGATGTCCGCGGTACGGACAATTGTCTATTTTTCTGGACCGGCTGGTCGCGAGCCCTTGACCGGGGTGGCGCTCGTCACAGAGAGTCGTCGACGACGCGCGTATCCGCTAGGCAGACAGTTGTCCGAATCAAGGAGAGAGTCATGGACCAGTACGACGTCGTGGTGATCGGCTACGGCCCCTGTGGACAGATGGCCAGCCTTCAACTCGGCCAGGCCGGTCACCGTGTGATCGCGCTTGAGCGACACCCCCAGCTCTATGGCCTGTCTCGGGCCGGGCACATCGATGACGAGATCATGCGCACCCTGGACCGGGTCGGTGCCGGCGAAGAATTCCGCGAGGACGCTGTCGCGTGGGAGCTCTACGACATGCGCAACAAGGCCTTCGGCGGCGACTTGTTGCTCAGCCTCGACTGGTCGCAGGTCGGCCCTAACGGCCACCGCGGTCACTGGATCTTCTACCAGAACAACCTTGAGCTCGCCCTGAACCACCGCATCCGCGAGCTCGACAATGTCGAGGTTCACATGGACCACGAGGTCGTTGCGATCGACCAGGACGCCGACGGCGTAGAGGTCCGGTACCGCAACCGCAACAGCGGCGAGGAACGCACTGTCCGCGCGCAGTACGCAGTTGCCGCCGACGGTGCCAACAGCTTCGTCCGCGAGCAGCTAGGCATCGCCATTACTCCGGGCCACGAAGGCCCGTTCCAGTTGGTCATCGATACCCTGCAGAAGCGAGCGGTGTCGTTCGAGTTCGACAACGGTCAGTTCGCCGACCCGGAGCGTCCCGGCTGCCTCTTTCAGCTCGGTAAGACGCACCGCCGCTGGGAGTTCACCCTTCTGCCTGGCGAAAAGCCTGAGGACTTCACCCTCACCCGTGTCTGGGAGCTGCTCCAGCCATGGGTGACGCCGGAGGACGTCGAGGTGTTGCGCTACCCGGTCTATCAGTTCCGCGAGTTCATGGCGGACGAGTGGCGCCGTGACCGCATCTTCCTGGTCGGCGACTCCGCCCACAACACGTGGCCGTACGCCGGCGAGGGGATGTGCAACGGGATGCGCGACGCGTCCGCCCTCACCTGGCGCCTCGACCTGGTGCTGCGCGGTCTTGCCGACAGCCGCGTCCTGGACAGCTACGAAGACGACCGCAAGCCGAACATGCAAGGCTGGATCGACCTGTCCCGCGAGATCGGCCTGCCCTGCATCATCACCGATCCCGAAGCGGCCGCGCAGCGTGACGGCTTCCTCAAGGCCGCCTTGGCGGACCCGACCCTGATGCCGCCTCCGATCATCCCGCCGGGTCCCGTCGCGTTCTCCCGCAAGGGTGACCCGCTTGCCGGAGTTCCCGCAATCCAGGGTCGGGTCGAGGTCAACCATCAGCGGGGCCTCTTCGATGAGGTCGTTGGCCGCGGGTTCCAGCTCATCGCGACTGAACAGTCGGTCATCGACGCTTTGGACGAGTCCAACCATGCGTTCCTCGTCAGCATCGGAGCTACGGTGGCCGTCGTCGCAGAGGCCTCGAGCGGCAGCCCGGTCGTAGACGTTGACGGAACCTACGCCACGTGGTTCGCCGAGCACGGCCGTGTGGCTGTGCTTGCTCGACCGGACTTCTACCTGTACGGCTCTGCGGCCGACGGTGACGACGTCAACGCGATCGTGGCTGACCTGCGGTCCAGCATCGACGCCCCGCCGGAGGCCGTGGTCGCCTGACAACCTCGCCAACACCGGGCGTCACGACCCAGTAGGCACCCCGAGGAGACTGGAAGCAGTGACCGAGCAGCCACCGCTATCGAAGGCCGCAGCCGAAGCGCACAAGCGCGCGATGCCGCTGCAGCGCCTGACCGGCAACGGCATGGACTACGCCGATGTCGTTGCGCTCTACGCCGGCGTGGACTCGGGTACGCCGTGGGACGAGGCGGCTGAGAACCTGGGCAACCGCAACATCGATCGCGCTGAGCGAGAGGCCACGGCCGGCCACTCGCTCAGTGCCCGGTCGTGGTATCTGGCAGCCTCGTGCTGCTACCGGGTCGGACAGGCCATCCTGGCCGACGGCCCACGCAAGCACGAGATGTTCGCCAAGATGGTCGATGCCTACGGCAAGGCCGGCGACTTGTTCGAGCCGCCCTTCGAGCATCTCGACATCCCACACCGTGGTGGCACCTTGTCGGGTTGGCTAGCGCTCCCCGGCTGCGCTGGCCCAACGAACCGCTGGTCGCTAGTGATCGTGATGGGCGGCTTCGACGGGTGGCGCGAGGAGTATCACGTCGGCGCCACCTACCTGCGCGACCGAGGTGTCGCCACCTTCCTGGTCGACGGTCCGGGCCAGGGCGAGAGCCGGCTTTTCGGTGGTCTCGTCTTGGACCACGACTTCCCCGCCGCATTCTCGGCCGTCATCGACTATCTGGTCGCCGACGACCGCTTGAACGGTCGAGTGGGCATCTGGGGAAACTCCATGGGCGGTTTCATGGCGGCCAGCGTCGCCGCGTCCGACGGTCGAATCGAGGCCTGCTGCGTCAACGGGGGCACCGGCCGCCCCGCGGAGGTCCTCGACAGGTTCCCTCGTTTCGTCACCAAGGTCCAGCTTCTGCTCGGCGTCAACGACGCCGACAAGGCCATCGCAGAGATGGGCACCTACGTCCTGACCGACGAGCAGTTCGCAAACCTGACCTGTCCCCTCCTGATCCTGCACGGGACGCCGGACCAGGTCTTCCTTGTCGAGAACGCCCGTGCCCTGCACGGGCGCGCCGCCAGCACCGACAAGACGTTTCTCGAGTGGCCCGACGGAGACCACTGCATCTACAACCACTCCCACGACAAGCACACCCGCGTCAGCGATTGGTTCGCCGACCGACTCACCGACACGCTCGACCTCAACGAAACCCCCACCAGGAGAACCAGGAGAATATCGTGACCACCGCCCCCCAAGCCCCCGCCGGCGACATCCTCATCAAGGGTGCCCACCTGCTCACCCAGGACCCCGTGTGCGGCGAGCTGGTCGGTGACCTTCTCGTCCGCGACGGCAAGATCGCTGAGATTGGCGCGAGTCTGTCCGCAGACGGGGAAGTCACCGTCATTGACGGCACCGACCGAGCCGTCCTACCCGGCTTCATCGATACCCACCGCCACACCTGGCAGGGTGCGGTACGTCAGACCGGCATTGGCTGGGACTTCGGCGCCTACCGCCAACACATTCAGGTCACCTGGGGACCGGAGTACACGCCCGAAGACGTCTACATCGGCAACACGATCGGTGCCCTAGGCGCTCTCGACGCCGGCATCACGACCCTGCGCGACGAATCGCACATCCAGAACAGCCCGGCCCACACCGACCAGGCCATCGCGGCGCTGCAGGACTCCGGCATCCGAGGTGTGTTCGCCTACGGTTGGCCCTCCATCGACTCCAACAAGTGGATGCTGCGCGGCGAAGCCACCCACCCCGAGGACATCCGACGCGTCCGTGAACAGCTCCTGACCGACGACAGCGCCCGGGTCACCCTCCAGGCCATGCTCCGCGGCCCCGAGCTGTCCACCACCGAGGTCAGCGCCGCTGACATCGCGCTGGCCCGCGACCTCGGCATCCGCTCGAGCATGCACGTCGGCAATGGACCCTGGGGACCGCAGTTTCGCGGCATCGGTTCACTCGGCGACGCTGGCCTGCTGGGTGACGACCTGATGTTCATCCACTGCTGCACCTCCGACGACGAGGAGCTCAAGATGCTCGCCGATTGCGGTGCCGGCGCCTCGGTGTCCGCTGCCATCGAGGCAGTCCTGCCCGGCCTCGGTGCACCGGCCACCGGCCGACTGCTCAAGTTCGGCATCCGCCCGTCGCTGAGCGTCGACACCGAGGCCACTGTCGCGGGCGACATGTTCAACGTCATGCGCGCCGCCCTATCGGCCCACCAACTCGGTGTGAGCCTGCTGCCGGAGGAGTACGTCGACCTGCCGACCTTCACCCCACGCGATCTGCTTGAATTCGCCACCATCGCTGGCGCCAAGGCCTCCGGTCTCGACGACCGCACCGGCAGCCTGACCGTGGGCAAGGACGCGGACCTCGTCGTGTTCCGTCTCGACCAGTTCACTACCGTCCCCAGCGCCGATATCGCTGCGTCCATCGTGGGAGCCGGACACCCAGGCAACGTCGAAACCGTCCTGGTCGCCGGCAAGGCTGCGAAGTGGAACGGCAAGCTCACTCACCCCGACCTGGACGGCATCCGTGCCATGGCGGAGAAGTCGCGCGACCGGCTGCTCGCAACCCCTCTGGTCGAGGGCTGAACGGACCCGAGATGGCTGACGGCTTCTTCACCACGGCTCTGACCGGCGTCGACGTGGGGCTTCTGTTGTTGCGGGTCGGTGTTGCGGTGCTGCTGGTCGGTCACGCCACACAGAAGCTGTTCGGTTGGTTCAGCGGCGCCGGCCCAGCCGGGACTGGGGCGATGTTCGAGACGTGGGGCTTCCGGCCCGGACCACTCATGGCGGTCATGGCCGGATCCTCCGAGCTCACCGCGGCTGCCTCGCTCGCGCTCGGACTCCTCACTGTCGCTGGATGCGTGGTCCTGATCGGCACGATGCTCGTCGCATGCGCACCCAACGCCGGCAAGGGCGTGTGGGCTCACATGGGCGGCTTCGAAGTGCCGCTCCTGTATGCAGGTGCTGCAATCGTCATCGTGTTCACTGGCCCCGGCAGTTATAGCCTCGACCACTGGCTGCTCGACGCAACGCGCCCGACCCCGGCTCTGGCCCTGACCGCAGTCGTGGTCGGAGGTCTCGCTGCCGCACCCCTACTGCTGCGGCGCCGCGCCGTACTACACGCGAACACCACCTGAACACAAGAGATTGGTGCCCAGCCACAGCGCGTGGCCACCGCACCAACAAGGTGCACCCAGCCCTCACTCCAGAGTCCCTCCTTACCCCCACGGTTCTCGCTAGACGGAAGAGACGAACACTGACATGGCAACCGTTTGTGCGGTCATCGCATCCACCCACCACCCTTTCTACTACCGCGCCAGCACCTCCACCGGCGCGGACCGGCCTCCGTTCGCTGACGAGTGGGTCGCGAAGATCGAGGCGTTCCGGGAGACCCTCACCAAGGCCGAGCCCGACGTGCTGGTGATGGTCGGCAGCGACCACTTCCACCAGCTGTGGCTGGACAACATGCCGCAGTTCCTCGTCGGCAAGGCGCCCTTCTACGACGCCAACTGGTACAACGAGGAACGCGAGTTCGGACTACCGAAGATGGCCTTGGCCGGCCAGCGGGAACTCTCGGCACACCTGCTGCGCAAGGGCCTGGACTCTGGCTTCGACCTCGCCTTCAGCGACGAGCTGCGCATCGATCACTCGATCACCTGCCCGATCATCACGCTGCGGCCCCAAGCCGACCTGCCGATCGTGCCGATCTACACCAACATCTTCGCTCCTCCGCTACCGCAGCCGAAACGGTTCATCCAGCTCGGTCAGACCATCCGCGAGATCATCGACTCCTGGCCCGAGAACCTCCGCGTCGCGATCATCGGCACTGGGCACCTCTCCCTCGAACTCGGTGGCCCGCGCCAGTTCGGTGAGCACGGCCCCGACCCGGAGTTCGACCGCCGTGCCGTGGACTGGATCGCCAACGGAGACTTCGACGGCTGCCTATCCCAGGTGAGCCTGGACAGCCTCCACCTCCCCGGCAACGCCACCCACGGCTTCATGGACTTTATGCTGATGATGGGCGTGGCTGGTGAGAACGTGAAGGCCGACTACGTCGACACCCTCGACCTCTTCCACACCATGGAGGCCTACTTCACCTGGTACCCCGAAGGGAGACTGGCGTGAGCAAGTACCTGCTGAACAAGTTCCTGTTCACCATTGACCGCGACCCCGGACTCGTCGAGCGGTATCGCGACGAGCCACGCGCCACCGTCGAGTGGTGGGAGGCCGAAGAGGCCAACCGCATCCTCAACTGCATCAGCGAGGAACGCAGCACTTGGCTGAAACTCGACGACATCGAGCGCGAAGCGCTCGCTATGCACGACTACGTGCAACTCTTCGCGCTCGGCGCTCACCCCTTCCTCACGCTGACACTCTTCATCGCGATGTTCGAGCGCGACCATGAGCCACTGGGGTTCCAACGAGAGTATGCCCAGCGGCTGTCGCACTTTCAGATGCCGTACCCCGATATCGCCACCTGACCCGTCCGCCTCCGCACCGCCGGACTCCCAGCCTGCCGGCATACCCGATCGATGGAAGGACCGATGTCCACCCCACGCACCCACGTTGGTACGCCAAGCGCGCCGACGACCGACACCAGTGTCGCTCAACCCGGACCGCTACACGGCCTGGTCGTCGCGGACTTCTCCCGCATCCTTGCGGGTCCCTACGCGACCATGCTGATGGCGGACATGGGAGCCGAGGTCATCAAGGTCGAAAGCCACGCCGGCGATGACACCCGGCAATGGGTCCCGCCAGTCCGCGACGGCATCGGGACCTACTACCTTGCCGTTAACCGCAACAAGCGGTCCATCGCCCTGGACCTGAAAGACCCCGACGACCTCCAAGTCGCCCACGCTCTCTCCGAGCGCGCCGACATTTTCATCCAGAACTTCAAGCCCGGAGGCCTAGCTCGCTTCACCCTGGACTACGATTCTGTCGCCGCCCGCAACCCGCGCAGCATCTACTGCTCCATCAGTGGCTTCGGCGCCAAGGGCGGCAAGGATCTCCCCGGCTACGACCTGCTGGTGCAGGCGGTCTCAGGGTTGATGAGCCTCACCGGCGACCCGAGCGGGCCGCCTTACCGCGCCGGAATCTCGGTATTCGACGTGATGACCGGACTCCACTCCGTCATCGGCATCCTCGCCGCACTGCGCCACCTGTCCGAGACCGGCGAGGGGCAGCACATCGAGACCAACCTGCTCTCGTCCGCGATGTCGTCCTTGGTCAACCAGACCGAGGCCTACGTTGCCGGCGACGTCGTTCCCGGCCGGATGGGCAACGCCCATCTCAGCTTGTTTCCCTACGAGCCGCTGGCAACCGGAGATGGAGAACTCATCGTGATCGCCGGCAACGACGGTCAGTACCGCAAGCTCGTGGAGGTTCTGGGCGCCCCCGAATTGGCCGACGACGAGCGGTTCGCCACCGTCGGCAGTCGCAACGACAACCGCGAGGAACTTCGACCCCTGCTGCTCGAACTTCTCTCCGCCAAGTCCGCCGAGGAGTGGTTCGCCCTCATCACCGCCGAGGGTGTCCCGTGTGGGCCTATCAACGATATTCGCGGCGGTGTCGAGCTCGCCGATCGACTGGGCCTTGAGCCGGTCGTGGAGATCGACGGCATTCCAACCGTCCGCAACCCCATCGGGTTCTCCCGCTCCCCCGCCCGCTACGACCTCCCGCCGCCAGTCACCGACGCCGACGGGGACGAGATCCGCGCGTGGCTCAGCGATGATGGCCGGACCCTCACGGCGCCAGATTGGGCCGTGCTCGGGTCGCCCAACCATCGGAGGCAAGCATGAACGACGGCTACCCGACCTCCCTCGGGGTCTCCACCGTCGAGAGCATCAGCCTGTTCGGGCAAGACCTATCCCAGGAGCTCATCGGGCACGTGGGATTCGGCGAACTCGCCTACCGGCTCATTACTCTCCGCGAACCGACCGCTGGCCAGGCCGTCATGTTCAATGCTGTCCTCGTCGCACTCGCCGACCACGGCTTCACCCCGACCGCCATCGCCGCCCGGCTGACCTGGCTCAGCGCCCCCGACGCCATCCAGGGCGCCCTCGCTTCGGGCCTGCTCGGCGGTGGATCTCGGTTCCTCGGCGTCAGCGAGGACACCGGTCGCTTCCTCAACCAGGCAGTCGCCAGCGTCAAGGGTGAAATGCCCACCAACGACGCCGAATGGGACGCCCTCGCGGTCAAGGCGATCGAACGGCGGCGTGATGAGGGCGGCTTCGTTCCCGGACTCGGCCACCACCTGCACAAGAACGGCGATCCCCGCGTCTCCCGTCTCCTTGAGCTCGCGCGCGAGAACGACACCTTCGGCCCGAGGCTTGCATTGTTCGCCGCGATCGGGCGCGTTGCTCCCGGTGTGCTGGGCAAGAATCTCCCACTCAATGGTGCCGGCGCCTGCGGCGCGGTGCTCTCCGACCTCGACATCCCACAGGAGATGCTGCGAGGCGTCGTCCTTTTAGCACGATGCGCTGGCCTGCTCGGTCACTTGGCCGAGGAGATGCGCACCCCGATTGCGTCCCAGATCTTCAATCACGTCGAACAATCCGCAAAGTTCCAGCCGATCGGCAATACCCAGGCGGAAGACTGCTAGGTGTCCGGCACGACGTCTGTGGCAGTAGGGCCGCGCGTTTTGCGCCGAACGGTGCCAGCCCCATCCCGTTGTTGGCTGCAGCGCCGAGGTCTGCGAGGGGGCCTGCGGCGCGCTGATATGCTTCTGTGATGGCCGGACCTCCCCTGAGGTTCGTGCACCGCCGCAAGGCGTACCGCCATGCACGGAGGGGAAGTCCATGAAGAAGGTCCTGCTGGTCCTAGCCGCCGCCGTCGGAGCTGCGTTCATCAAGAAGAAGATGAGCGAGGGCAAGTCCGAGCAGGCGCTCTGGGCCGAAGCCACCGACAACGTCTCCAAGGACTGAGCCTCCTCAGCGGCTGACCGGCGTTCGCGGCGCCGGGGGCGCACCGCGCCCGCACGGGGCCATGGCGCAATTGGTAGCGCACCTGCTTTGCAAGCAGGGCGCTGGATAATTCAACAGGGGGCATTAGCTCAGTTGGTAGAGCGCTGCCTTTGCAAGGCAGATGTCAGGAGTTCGAGTCTCCTATGCTCCACCAGAACGTCGTTGTTCAAACTGACGACATTTCCGGTTTGACGCCCAGATTCCACGATCTGGCGCTGACGGTGGACCGCGATGCGCTGCAGGCCCTGCCGGGCCGGTCCGAGCAGCGCGAATGGACATTTCGTCCCCCGGCCTGTCGGTGGTCCCTGGGAGGCTTGGGGTGTGAATGATCCCAGCGTGTCAACTCCGGAGGACGGCAGCAGCTCGGTGCGCCGTCGGGCGATCGGCGTGCCGCCGACCGGGGATGTCGAATTGGTCGAGCGGGTGTCGTCCCTCATCGACCAAGCTCGTGAGCAGGTTGCCTCCTACGCCAACGCGACCTTGACGATGACCTATTGGCAGATCGGATCGCTGATCGACACCGAGGTGCTGCGCGGTGAGAGGGCCGACTACGGGTCTCAGATTCTTGTGTCGCTGGCACACGAATTGACCGAGCGGTTCGGGCGAGGCTTCGACCGCCCGAACCTCAGCCGGATGGTCAAGTTCGCTCGTCAGTTCCCCGACTCTGAGATTGTTGCGTCGCTGGCACACGAAATTGAGCTGGACGCACATCGTGGCTCTCTTGCCACTGAAGTCCGACGAAGCGCGGAAGTTCTACGCCAGCCATGTCGCCGCCGGTCGGCTCACGGTCAGGGAGCTCAAGAGCGCGATCGGGCGCAAGGCATACGAGCGTCGGGAGATCGCCGACTCCCAGCTCGGTCCGGGGTCGATGGTCCCGGCCGATACCTTCAGCGACCCCTACCTGCTCGACTTCCTAGGCCTCCATGACGGCTACCTCGAAGCGGACCTGGAAGCGGCGATCCTGCGAGACCTGGAGGCATTCCTGCTGGAGGTCGGCACCGGCTTCACCTTCGTGGAGCGTCAGAAGCGGATGGTCATCGACGGCAAGGACTTCCACCTCGACCTACTCCTGTACCACCGGCCGCTGAAGCGGCTGGTCGCCGTCGAATTGAAGATCGGCGAGTTCGACGCCAGGGACGAGGGCCAGATGAAGCTCTACCTGAAGTGGCTCAACCGACACGAGCGCCACGATGGCGAGGAGACGCCGATCGGGCTGATCCTGTGCGCCGAGGCCAGCCGGGAGCAGATCGAACTGTTGGAGATGCACAAGGACGGCATCGTCGTCGCGGAGTACTGGACAGCCCTGCCGCCCAAGCATGAACTCGAACAGCGCCTCCAAGTCATGCTCCGCGGCGCCCGCGAGCGCCTCACACGGCGAGAACTGCCCTCCGAAGGCGACGACTGACATCTGGATCCTCACCGATCCGGACCTCGATTCGAGGCAGTCAAACGGGTTTGACACTGACACGAATTCTCGACTCTCGGGCTCGCCAACCCCAGCCGTCCAGTGCTCGGGGAGGGGGCCGAGGGCCCGGTGAACACCGCGGGGAGGCACCGCATGAGCGAACCAACCGCCTTTCGAGGGTTTGAGAAGCACGCCCGGAGGCCCACGTTTTCGCATCAGGGCCCTCATCCGGCAACGGATGAGGGCCCTGATGCTGTCCGGCCAGAGCAGGATCGCGGCGTCGTTCGACGGCCGACAGCGGTTGTCGTCGGACCGTCCTCCGGTCCAGCTATGCCAGATCTATGCCAGATTGACGGGCAAACTGGCGGGAGGCCGTGGGGATGCGCGGAGCTGGCCCGCGCTGCATGGAATTGTCCAGGCGTTGTCTGGACGATTGGCGTCTCGGTGGAGGCCCGTGTCACTGATCGTGCAGACACTGCTTGCACGGATCGCGGCCTATCGGGTTGGGAAGCGCTCACGAGCGGGGTCGTCCAGGGTTGCAAGGTCGAGGTAGCGGAGGTTGCCGTCGACGCCGTCGCAGTTGAGCGACCAGATCCGGGTCTCGTACGTCGCGTCGGGCAGGTCGGCGGTCGTCTCGTCGATGACGTGGTAGTGCCCGTGGGCGAAGAGACGGGGGCGTACGCCGAGGAACGCGTCGTGCATCAGCTCCGCGCCGGCGCGCGTAGGCCAGGGCATGCTCGGCCCACCCGTCCTGGTTACGGGTGCGGTACTCAAGGTCGACCGACGGTGCACCGCCGAGCGAGACGAAGCTGCGTCCCTCGAGGGTGAAACGGTGACCGCGCGGCGGGATCGCGATGTGCTTCGAGACGTGCAGCGGCCGGGCGCTGTGCTCGCGCTGCGCCCAGAGCCGGGTCAGGCTGCCCCAGTCCTCGTGGTTGCCGGGGGTCACCCAGATCCCGACGCCGTTGGCGGCGACCTCGGCGATGCGCGCGCGGGCCCAGCGCGTGTTGCCGTGCCAGTCGCCGGCGAGCGCGACGGTGCTCATCGCTCCTATCCTTCCGCTGTTGCTGGCCAGCCAGGATCGCATGGGCCGCGGTGTCGGGCGAGCGAGTTCTGCGACGACCTCCCGGTCCGCGTCAGAGTGCGTCCCTGCGGACGTAGTGAGCACCTCGTCGCTCGCCGAGCATCTGGAGTTCGCCGGCATCTGTCAGCCTCTTGAGGGCGACGCGAGCTTGGCCAGGAGTCAAATGACAGAGTTCGGCCGCTTTGCTGCGAGTGATGCTGCCGAACTGATCGACGAACGCCAGGATCATGTGGTCCTGCTGGATCGGGTCGGTGTCCTGCAGCCGGACGTACGCGCTCGATTGGGCCAGACGGAAGAAGGCAGCTGTCAGGTGATGTCGACGGCTCCGGCCGTTGCCTCGGGACTCGATCAGGCCCATTTCTGTCAGGCGGGCGAGGTGGGTGCGTACGACGGAGTCTGACTCGTGGGTGGCCTCGACGAGTTCGCTCGTCGTCTCGGGCCCCATCGCCTTGATCTCGTGCAGGATCTGCAGCTGAGGAAGCTGAAGGGTCCGCCCGTTCGCGTCCTCGTACTCAACCACGAAGCGAACCATTTCGAGGTCGGCATCGCTGGTCGTGATCTGCACGATGACGGCGCTGTTGTTGGTCGCGGAGTAGTCAGGGACGCCTCGCCCTGCTCGCAGCAGTTGGCCGCACATCTCGCGGATGCCTCGACCCGCGCGATCGACGATGCCGGCGCGCTTGAACGCTTCGGCGAGGATCGCGCTGCGAGGCTTGGAGTCGTCGAGGAAGTTCTGAAGCGTGATCCCGGCCGGGAACCCGCCTGGGCTCTTGACTCGGAACTGCTCGTCGGTGAGCTGCACCGTGATCGGGCCGACCTCGGAGTAGTCGCGGTGCACCAGCGCATTTGCGATCGACTCTCGGATCGTCCCGGGCGGCACGCGGGGGATTCCGATGCGATGCAGTCCGATGAGCAGTTCCTGTTCGGAGTTCCTGGTGTCGATGAGCTCGAAGAGACGACCGGCTGCTCTGAACAGCGGGAGCCTGATGGTCTCGTTGGTAGCGATCGTGCCCCCCTTGAACTCCTGGAAGACGGCCTCGGCGGTCGGCACAGTGCGCGCGATCACGTCTGGGGTCCCGAACAGCAGGACCGCTCCAAGCGTCAGCGAGTTCCCGTGCTCGGGGAGGACGAGTCTCAGGCTGCGAAGGATCTCCTCGTCGGCGAGCTCTGCCAGGGTGCGGTCGCCCTTCCCCGTGGCGCACATGCGTCGGAACCGATGGAACTCGTCGACGTCGAGGTCCTGCAGGCTCGCGCCGCGCGCGGGAGTGGCGGCGTAGTCGCGGCCTTGTGCCGTCAGCCCGACGGAGAGCATCTCGTGAAGCGGGTACGGGACGCACTCGGGCGTACCGTCGACCTTCAGCGAGCGACGCAGGTACTTCCCCGTCTTGGTGCCGACTGGAGCGAGCATCTTCGGAACATCGATCACGGCGACGGGCAGCGAATCGATGTGGACGACCTCGACGCTGGTGGCGACGGGGATGTCCGTCCTATTGAGGATCATCGCCTGGAGAAGGTGGGGGTCGGTGGTCGCTCCGTGGCGGGGCGCCATTCCGGTGACAGTGCCGTCGTCGTCGACCCCGAGGAGGAGCAGTCCTCCCTGTCCGTTCGCCATACAGGTGACGGCCTCGACCAAGGCGTTGTCGTTGATCGCACCTTGGGTCGCGCGCTTGAACTCGACGGTCAGAGATTCGCCATTCGCGATCACCTGGGTCAGTTCGTCGGGAGTCACGGCACCATAGTTATGCATAGTTATGGTCGTCGCAAGACGACATACCGCGATCTACCATAGATATGCAATCGTCGGTCATATGTGTCGCCTGACGCGAAGGGCTCAGCCCCAGAGCGCCGGGAGATTGTCCGCGACCCACCGCAGCGCGTGCTGGGCAGGTGCGATTGTCGGCTCGTCGGCGGCCCCCTCGACGACGAGTAGTTGCGCGTTGCCGACGATTGCCTCCGCGACCTTCCGCTGCTGTGGGTCCAGACCATCCGCATGGACCCGCTCGCCACGACCGATACGCACGCAGCGGCCCGTCGAGCAAGCCGCTCGACGAGCTTCAGGCTAGGCGCCCGCAGTGGCGAGGAGGCAGATGCCCAGCATGCCGAACCAGGCGAGTGCGCCGGTCAGCGCATGGAGCGCCGGGACCGGACGTCTGAAGCTGAGTACGTCGCCGCTCACGGCGCGGTAGTTCGAACCAGCAGCGGCGGGATGCCGGGCGCGGTAGGAGGCGAACATCAACAGGTCGCCGAACACCTGCCCCACGGTGATGACGGCGAAGGCGACCCAGGCGATCGGCAACTCACCGGTGATGGCGAACGCCGCCCAGATCCCGACGCTGATGATCTGAAGGGTGAGGTGGGCACTGATCTTCGCGACGGGGAAGCCGGAGGCGCGGTGGCGCGCCCAGGCGCGCAACGAGGCGAGGCCGAGCGCGGCGGCGAGCAGTAGGAGCACGAGATCGACCGTGGCCAGCGCAGTGACCGACATGCCCCGACGCTACTACAGATGTAGTATTGGCGGAACTACGAATGTAGTTAGAGTGGTGGGGTGGCATCGAATCGCGAGCGTGCGCTGAGTGCAGCGATCGAGATTCTCGCCACCGAAGGCGTTCGCGCGCTGACCCACCGCCATGTGGACGAGCGCGCAGGACTCCCTGGCGGCTCCACCTCGAACGCCTTCCGCACCCGCGGTGCGCTCCTCGTGGGCATCACCGAGCAGATGGTCGCCACCGAGCTGCCCGCTCTCTCGGAGTGGCTAGTGACCACCTCACCGGACGAGCTGGCCGAATCGCTCACAGCGCTGTTCGACCACCTGACCGGGCCGCTGCGCACCCAGACCGCGGCCCGGTTGACGTTGTTCGTCGAAGCTGGCCACGACGAGGCGGTGCGGTTGGCCCTGAGCCGAGGTCGGGTGAGGGTCGTCGAGCCGATCCGGTCTGCCTTCGTTGCCGTCGGCGCCGCCGACCCGGACCTCGCCGTACAACTCGTTGCGACCTGCTTCGAGGGGCTGTTCCTGCAAGTGCTCAGGGGACAGCCCGACTTCGACCCACGCCCGATCATCGCCGCCACTGTCCGGGCTGCTGTCGAGTAGTCCCGACGTGGTGCCAACCCGCCGAGGTCGTGGAAGCGTTCATCTCACAAGGGAAGGGGTGCACCCGAGCTGCTGGACCTGATCGGGAGGACTCCGTGACGGATTTCCGGGAGCGCGACCACCAAGGTCGCGACGCCAGCATCAGGTTCGTTGGCTGGGACCCGAAGACAGGTGACCTCCAGCTGGTGACCCGCACCCGTGCCTTGTTGCCGGGCTTCTCGGTCGCGGCGGACCTCCTCGGCTGACCGGCGGTTCTCTGCCCTGGACCAGACGCCGTACCCTCGACGTGTGTCCAGCCGCGCCGTGACCCGTGCTCTGGCGCCGCGGTTCTGGCCCGCCCACGTTGCGCTGGCGGCGGCGCTGGTGGTCGCGGGACTGCTGGGGCTGTGGCAGTACCACGCCTGGGAGGCTCGGCGGGCAGCGGCCGCAGTGGACCTGACCACGGTGGCACCGATCCCGCTGACCGAGGCGATGGGCCCCGACGACCCGTTCCCCGGCAAGCTGGTGGGCCAGCCGGTGGTGCTGAGCGGCACCTGGGTGCCCCAGAGCACCCTCTACATCGCCGGTCGTGACGACGACGGCCGGGACGGCTACTGGGCGGTGACACCGCTCACCATCGACGACACCGTGACGGCAGGTGACACCACCGGCTCGGCCATGCTCGTCGTCCGCGGCTGGACCGACGACCCCGACGATGCCCCGGCTCCGCCGCGAGGCTCGGCCGAGCTGGTCGGATGGTTGCAGCCGCCCGAGGGTGCCACCGGAGTCACCGACGACGACCCGACCGACGACGTGCTGCCGCAGCTGCGCATCGCCGACGCGATCCAGCACGTCGACCAGGACCTCTACGGCGCCTACGTGATCGTCGCCGACCGCGCTGCACCAGGGGACTGGCCGGTCGGTGACCGTGCGGAGAACCCCGGCACCGAGGGGCTGCAGCCGGCACACCCGGACCAACAGCCCGACGTGGCTCGATTCACGGCCCTGCGCAATCTGCTCTATGCCTTGCAATGGTGGGTGTTCGGTGGCTTCGCCGTCTTCGTCTGGTGGCGCTACCTGGCCGACTCGCTCGCACCCGCTGCCCGGGCCTCCTCTAAGTTGGGCACGTGAAGAGTCTGTTCAACGCCTACCGAGTGCTGGCGATCGTGGTCGGCGTGCTGCTGGCCTTCTGCTCCTTGGTGGCGCTGCCTTCGAAGTACCTCGCCACGGAAGGCAGCAGCCTGCAGCGGTTCGGTGAGCAGGCCAGCTTCTTGTGGGTGGCACACGGGTGGGTCTTCATGGCCTATGTCGTGGTGGCATTTCTGCTGTCGCGCCGCGCTGGCTGGACGCCGCTGTTCACCATCGTCGCCCTGGCCGCGGGACTGATCCCGCTGCTGATCTTCTGGGTCGAGCACAAGGTGACGCAGCGGTTCCGAGTCGAGCACCCCGAGCTCGTCTCCCCCAGATGAGCGCGCGGCGAGGTGCGAGGATCACCCCATGGTGACGGCGTTCGTGCTCGGCGGCGGCGGCGTGCTCGGCGCGGTAGAGGTCGGCATGCTGCGGGCCCTGCTCGAGCGTGACATCCGGCCCGATCTCGTGCTGGGCACCAGCGTCGGTGCGCTGAACGGCGCGATGGTCGCGAGCGACCCGCACCTGGGCGTTGTCGAGCGGCTCGTCGGGCTCTGGCAGGCCGCGGCCGAGACCGGCGACGTGTACGGCGACCGGCCGTTGCGCACGATGCGTCGAGCGGTGTCGACCAGGACGCACATCTACTCGGCCGAGCCGCTGAAGCAGCGACTCCGAGACGAGATCGGTGATCTGACCTTCGAGGAGCTGCCGGTTCGCTTCCAGGTCTGCGCGGCCAGCATCGAACGGGCAGCCGAGCACTGGTTCAGCAACGGCTCGGTCGTCGATGCGGTCATCGCGAGCGCCGCGGTGCCGGGACTGCTGCCGCCCGCGGAGGTGGGCGGCGAGCACTATCTCGACGGCGGCATCGTCAACTCCATCCCGGTCGGGCGCGCGGTTCAGCTCGGCGCGGACCGCATCTTCGTGCTCCAGGTGGGTCGAATCGATCGACCCCTGAAGCCGCCCACCCGGCCGTGGGAGGTGGCCAGGGTCTCCTTCGAGATCGCCCGGCGGCACCGGTTCGCCCGCGAGATGGCGGAGATCCCGGCAGACGTGGAGGCCCATGTCTTGCCGACGGCCGGGACGTCGGCCAAGGATGACTCCGTGTTCGCCTATCGCGACTTCTCCACGGTGCAACGCCGGATGGACGCGACGTACGACGCCGTCGTGGCCTACCTTGACGACTGGGTGGACGGGATCGACCGCCCCGCTGTCGACCGCGAGGAGTCCTGATGGCCAGCCTGCTGCGCCGGGTGGTGCTAGCTCCGCTGATCATCGTCCTCACCGCCCTGGCCTGGGTGACCGCGCCGCTGTGGCTGCTGATCGCGGCCGCCGTCTCGCCCCGGCTGCCCGGGCACTGGCGTCCGCTGCGGGTGCTCTGGATGGTGATGGTCTATGCGACCGGCGAGAGCCTCCTGCTCGTCGTCATGTTCGGGCTGTGGATCTCCTCGGGGTTCGGCCGGCTGGTCAAGACGCCGTACTTCCAGGGCATCCACTACGACCTGCTGCAGGGCATGCTGTGGGTGCTCTTCCGGGAGGGTCAGCGCGTCTTGAACACCGCGATCGTGATCAGTGGGCCTGCCCCAGAAGCCCGGCCGAGCAAGCCGCTGATCGTGTGCAGTCGGCATGCGGGGCCCGGCGACTCCTTCATCCTGGTCGGGTCCCTGATGAACACCTTCCAGCGCGAGCCACGCATCGTGCTCAAGTACACCCTGGCCTGGGACCCGATGTTCGACATCGTCTTGCATCGGCTGCCGGCGCGATTCATCAGACCGAATCCGAGGCCCGGGGAGGACGTGGAGAGCCAGATCCGGGAGCTGGCCGCCGGGCTCGACGAGAACGACGCCTTCGTGATCTTCCCCGAGGGCGGCAACTTCACCCCCAAGCGCCGGGAACGAGGCATCGCACGGTTGCGCAAGCTGGGCCTGGAGAAGATGGCTGATCGGGCCGAGGCCATGACCCACCTGTTGGCCCCCCGACCCGGCGGCGTGCTGGCGGCGCTCGACGCCGCTCCCGACGCCGACGTAGCGATGGTGGCGCACACCGGCTTGGACCACCTCAACGCGATCGGGGACATCTGGCGCGAGCTGCCGATGGACAAGCAGATCACCATGCGGTGGTGGAGAGTGCAACGCGAAGAGATCCCGGCCGACCGAGAGGCCCGCATCGACTGGCTCTACGGCTGGTGGGAGCAGATCGACGCCTGGATCGAGGAGAATCGGCCCGAGGAAGCGAAGAAATCGGGCTGAACCGACCCTACGACTCCTTCGCGGTCTCCTCGTCGGCGACCTCGACCACCTCGACGGGCGCATCTGGGGTGGTCGGCTCGTGCGGCTCGGCCGCGGCGTCGTCAGGTGCGGCGCCGACCTCGCCGTCGGCGACGGGCGGCGGTGGCGGGACGTAGGCGGACTGCCAGTTGTCAGCGGCCTGCTGACTGTCGCGCATCCGCTTGAAGATGATCCCGCCGATGGCAGCGAGCAGCCCGAGCACCAGCAGCCGCTTGAACCAGCGCCCGCCGCCGGATCCCTCGGCATCGTCGTGGCCGCCGTACAGTTCCGATGGGCTGGCCTCGGCCACCTCACTCACCTTGGCCTGGGAGGCGGCGGCGACGTCCTTGGCCGCCCCCTTCGCGGCCTCGATGCCTTCCTTGGCGGCATCGATCAGGGTGTCGAGCGCCGACTCGACCACGGGGACGGCCCCCTGTGCCTTCTCCTTGGTCTGGTCCAGCAGGGACTTGTCGATGGTGAGCGCCATGCACCGACTCTACGTGGTCGACCCAGGCCGTCGCGCCGGGCCTCGACCCGTAGGGAGGCGGCGGTACGCCGCCGTTGGGCGCCCCGTGACAGGATGAGCGTCGGCACGCACTGTCGAAGCGAGAGGCATCCATGTCCGACCTGAAGGCCACCTTGAAGACCAACCGAGGTGACATCGTCGTCAACCTCTTCCCCGACCACGCCCCGATGACCGTGGAGAACTTCGTCGGCCTCGCCGAGGGCACCAAGGACTACCGCGACGACGCCGGCCGGTCGGGCGTGCGCTACTACGACGGTCTCGGCTTCCACCGGGTCATCGACGGGTTCATGATCCAGGGCGGCTGCCCGCTCGGCACCGGCACCGGCGGACCTGGCTACACCTTCAAGGACGAGCCTCACCCTGAGCTCGTCTTCGACAAGCCCTACCTGCTGGCGATGGCCAACGCCGGCCCCGGCACCAACGGCTCGCAGTTCTTCATCACCGTCGGCGCCACCACGTGGCTCAACTTCAAGCACACCATCTTCGGAGAGGTCGCCGACCAGGCCTCCCGCGACGTCGTGGACGCGATCGCGACCTCTCCCACCGGCGCGATGGACCGGCCCGTCGAGCCGGTGGTGATCGAGCGCGTCGAGATCGATCGCGGCTGACTGTCCTCGCCCGATGTCTGAGCCGACCCCGCCATCCGCGGCGCCCGGCCCCGGAGTGCCGACCTGCTATCGGCATCCCGAGCGGGAGACCTACATCAACTGCCAACGCTGCGGTCGACCGATCTGCCCGGACTGCATGCGTGACGCCGCCGTCGGCTTCCAATGCCCCTCGTGCGTCGCCGAAGGGGCCAAGGCGACCCGGCAGGGGCGAACGGCGTACGGCGGTCGGCTGAGCAGCAACCCCGGCGCGGTGTCGGTGACCCTGATCGGGATCAACGCCCTGGTCTGGGTGCTCATCATGCTGACCGGCGGCGGCAACTCGACCTGGGTGCGCCGGCTCGCGCTGCTGCCCGCCGACACGCTCTTCCGCCTCGACAACAACGACGTCGTGCTGGTCCACGGAGTGTCCGGCGGCGCCTGGTGGCAGCTGATCACCAGTGCCTTCACCCAGGTCGAGGTCTGGCATATCGGCTTCAACATGCTGGCGCTGTGGGTGCTCGGCCCGCAGCTCGAGATCGCCTTCGGCCGGATCCGGTTCCTGACCCTCTATCTGGTGGCGGGACTAGCCGGCTCCACGCTGGTCTACGTGCTGGCCGACCCGCACTCGTTGACGGTCGGCGCCTCGGGTGCCCTGTTCGGCCTGATGGGCGCGCTGCTCCTCGTCGCGATCAAGGTCCGTGGCAACGTCTCGTCCATCCTCGGCTGGATCGGCATCAACTTCATGATCACCGTGGTCGGCGCCGGCTATCTGTCCTGGCAGGGCCACCTCGGCGGCTTCCTCGGCGGCGCCGTGGTCGGCGCGATCATGATCTACGCCCCGCGGCAGCGGCGCACGCTGTGGCAGAGCATCGGGGTCGGCCTGGTCGTGCTCGTGCTGCTCGCGGTGATCGTCGCCCGCACCGCTGTGCTGACCGGGTGAGCCTGGTTCCGCCGAGAACTACACCGATGTAGTTCTCCACAGATCGGTCCACAACTGTGGATTCGCGGGGGCCCCCCTTTGGAGGCGGCTACTCCCAGCGGGTGGCGAAGGCGAATCCGACGGCCATGAAGGCGATGCCGACGATGAGGTTCTTCTGACCCAGGTCGTTCATCACCGGCAGCACACTGACGTCGTTGCTGATCACGTAGAAGGTGCAGATCCAGAGCAGGCCGAGCAGGAAGCAGCCCAGCATGCCGACCACGACCCCGCGGCCGCGGCCGAGGGGAGTGGCCGGGTGGGCGGCGAGCAGTAGGCCGAGAAAGAGCAGGCCGAAGCCGATCAGGTAGTTCCACTCCCCGAGGTCGGCCATGAATGCCGGCCCACCGGGCTTGCCGGGCTTGGCCACTGTCGTGTCCACCCGCACCACGACGTAGTAGTAGATGATCCAGGCGATGCCGAGCACCATCAGCACCAGCGTCAGCAAGAAGCGCGGCGTGAAGAGCGGGCCGCCCATGGGGTCGGCGTACTCCTGACGCTTGGCCTTCGGCTTGGACACGGCAAACTCCTCGGTGGGGCCTCGACTGGTGGTCTGGAGCGATGATTCGAAGGACTCGTGGGTCGCGGGCTACCTTAGTCGGCGTGAGCAGCGGAGCCGAGCCGGGACGTCATATTCCGGCTGGACCGACCGCGGAGCATCGCGCCCGGCACGGGTGGATCAGCTGGCGTTTGGCGGCTCCGTTGGTGTTCGTGCTCACCGGTGTGCTGTTCGTGGCGAGTGCGCACAACAGTGAAGGCACCGACCTGCGGGAAGGCAGATACACCGACCTCGCGTCCCTGGTTTCCAACGAGAGCCGCCAGGTCAGTGACCTCAAGCGCGAGGCGGCCGCGCTGCAGACCGAGGTCGACCGGCTCGCCGACGGAGTGCAGAACCAGGCGGTCCGGCGGCTCCAGCAGAAGGCCGAACGGCAGCGGCACGCCGCCGGGTTCACCGAGGTCACCGGTCCGGCGCTGCAGATCACCTTGTCCGATGCGCCCGCTGACGTGATCAACTCCTCCACCCAGAAGGTGGACCGGATGATCGTGCATCAACAAGACATCCAGGCGGTCGTCAATGCGTTGTGGAATGGCGGTGCCACCGGCATCACCATCCAGGGCCAGCGGGTCATCAGCACGACCGGCATCAAGTGCGAGGGCAACGCCGTCCAGCTCGACGGAGTGCCCTACGGCCAGCCCTACGTCATCGTCGCGGTGGGTGACCTAGCCGCCCTGGCGCAGGCCATCGATGCCGACTCCTACGTGCAGACCTACATCGAGGACTCTCGCCAGCCCGACATCGCCGTCGGCTGGGAGCTGACGGCGCTGCCGTCGGTCACCTTGCCGGCCTATACCGGCCTGCGCGACCTGCACTATGCGCAGGTGGCCGCTTCCTGAGCCTCGGCACCTCGGCACCGAGTGTGCGCTGGTGACCGGTCGAGGTCAGGGCTCGTCTGACGCTGACTGCGACGGTGACCCGCTCGGGGACTCGGTGGGTGGGGACGGGGACTCGCTCGGCTCGACGTAGGAGGTCACGATCAGCACGATCTGGCCGTCGGCAGCCAGCGGGGAGTCCGCGGCCGGGGTCTGCTCCAAGACGGTCCCGGTCGGCTCGTCGGTCTCGCTGCTGTCGTAGATCACCTTGACGTTGGTGAAGCCGGCTGCATGCAACAACTGCTCGGCGACCTTCTCCTGCCGCCCCACCACGTTGGGCACCAGCGCCGGGCCGTCGCTGTAGTAGATCGTCACGGTCGTCCCCTCGGCCACGGACTTGCCGGGTGCCGGGTCGGTCTCGATGACCTGCCCGGCCGGCTCGTCGGAGTCCTTCTCTTGCTGGATGACCTCGAAGTTGTACGGCGCGCTCCGCAGCATTCTGGCGGCAGCCTGTCTGGTCATCCCGGTCACCGAGGGCATGGTGACGGTGGGCTTCCCCGCAGAGACGGTGAAGTCGATGGTGGTGCCGGGCTCGACGTAGTCGTCGGCCTTCGGGTCCTGGTCGAGCACCAGACCCTTCTTGACGGTGTCGCTGGTTTCGGGAGTGACCGTGCCGACCTTGAGGTCGGCGTCGGTGATCGCCTTCCTGGCCTGGGCCTCGGTCTGGCCGGTGAGGTCCGGCACGCGCACCTCGGTAGGCTCCTCCTCCCCACCGAGGAACTTGGGCAGCGCGAACGCCGCCGCGGCAGCCAGCGCGGCGACCAACACCAGTCCGGCGATCCACCAGCCGATGCGGCGCTTGCGCGGCTCCTCCTCCGGCTCCTCGAGCTCGGTCACGGCGGTCGCGCGCGCCGCGTCGTCGTACTCCCCGATCATCGAGGTCGGCGCGATCGGGACGGCGGGTGCCTGCACGGGCCGTCCGGCCAGGTAGCGCTCGATGTCGTTGCGCATGGCGGCGGCGCTCTGGTAGCGATCCTCGACCCGCTTGGCCAGCGCCTTCATCACGATGGCGTCGATCTCGGGGGGCAGCTCGGTGTCGTGGTCCGACGGCGGCTGGGCAGGCTCTCGGACGTGCTGATAGGCAACCGCCACCGGGGAGTCGCCGACGAACGGCGGCCGGCCAGTGAGCAGCTCGTAGAGCAGGCAGCCGGCGGAGTAGACGTCGGAGCGGGAGTCGACGGTCTCCCCACGGGCCTGCTCGGGGGAGAGGTACTGCGCGGTGCCTACCACGGCCGCGGTCTGAGTCATCGTCGAAGCCGAGTCCGAGACGGCGCGGGCGATGCCGAAGTCCATCACCTTGACGTCGCCGGTCGGGGTGAGCATCACGTTGCCGGGCTTGATGTCGCGGTGGATGATGCCCGCGCGGTGGCTGTAGTCCAGGGCCGCCAAGACGCTGCTGGTGATCTCCAGCGCGCGCTCGGGGAGGATCTTGCGACCCTCTCGGAGGATGTCGCGCAGGGTGCGGCCTTCGACGTACTCCATCACGATGTAGGGCTGGGCGACATCGCTGCCGTCGGTGGCCAACTCCTCGCCGGTGTCGTAGACGGCCACGATCGACGGGTGGTTGAGCGCTGCCGACGACTGGGCCTCGCGGCGGAACCGGGCCTGGAAGGTGGCGTCGGTGGCGAGGTCGGTGCGCAGCCGCTTGACCGCCACCGCCCGGCCCAGTCGCAGGTCGACGCCCTTGCGAACCTCGGCCATGCCACCTCGGCCGAGCAGTTCCCCGAGTTGATAGCGGCCACCGACCACGGTCGGCTCTGCGTTGCTCATCCTCGGTCCCCCGGCTCTGTCGTCGTCACTTGATCACTGCCTCCATCACCGCTTTGGCGACCGGGCCGCCCAGCTGCCCACCGGCGATGTCCTCGTTCGGCACGTTGGTCCCCTGGATCATCACCGCGACCGCGACCTGGGGGTCGTTGGCCGGCGCGAAGGAGATGAACCAGGCGTAGTTCTTGCAGTCCGAGCAGTTCTCCGCGGTGCCGGTCTTGCCGGCCACCTCGACACCGGGGATCGCCGCCGGCGAGGCGGTGCCGGAGGTCACCGTGCTGACCATCATCGAGTTGACCTGCTTGGCAGTGCTCTCGGAGACGGCGCGGTCCAACTCACTGGGGTCGGTGCGGTCGATCACGTCGAGGTCGGGCGAGAGCACCTGGTCGACCAGGTAGGGCCGCATCACCACGCCGTCGTTGGCGATCCCGGCCGCCACCATCGCCATCTGCAGAGGCGTGGCCTGGACGTCGAACTGGCCGATGCCGGTCATCGCGGTCTGCGGCTCGTCGGCCTTCTTCGGATAGACCGACTGCGCGGTGGGACGTAGGTCGTCGAAGTAGTCACGGTTGAAGCCGAACTTCTCCGCCTGCTCCTGGAGCTTCTCGTGACCCAGCTCGTCGGCGATGGCCAAGAAGCTGGTGTTGCAGGAGTTGGCGATGGCCTGGGTCATGGTGATCTTGTCGGTGCCGCAGTCGCGACCACCGTTGTCGATCTTCTTCGTGCTCTGCGGAAGTTGATAGACCGGGCCCCCCGGCACCATCGAATCGGCGTCGTCGTAGAGGCCGTCCTCCAGCGCCGCCGAAGCCGTCACGATCTTGAAGGTCGACCCCGGTGGCAGCCGGGTCTGGATGGCGCGGTTCAACAGAGGCTGGCCGGGATCGGCGAGCAGCCGGTCGTAGGTGCTCTGCGCTGCGGAGAGATCGTGACTGGCCAACTTGTTGGGGTCGAAGGTCGGCAGGGAAACCATGGCCAGCACCTTCCCGGTGCTCGGCTCGAGCGCTACGACGGAGCCTTGGATGCCCGGGATGCCGCTGAGGGCGTCGTACGCCGCCTGCTGGACCTTCGGGTCGATGGTCGTCTGGACCCGGCCACCCTTGGGTGAGGTGTTGCTGATCAGGTCGACCAGCCGGGTCACGAACAAGCGGGGATCGTCGCCCGACAGCACCTGGTTCTGGGTCTGCTCGAGGCCGGTCTGGGAGTAGTAGGAGAAGAACCCGGTGACCGGCGCATAGACGAAGGGCTTGGCGTAGCGGCGCTGGTAGTCGAACCGGTCGCCGGAGCGGACACTCTCGGCAACCGCGTCGCGGCCGACCATGATGGCACCCCGGTCGCGGGAGAAGGCGGCGTCGATGACGCGACGGTTCTGCGGGTTCTCGTCGAGGCTGTTGGCGCGGACGTACTGCACATAGGTGGCGTTGACCATCAGCGCCAAGAACAGGGCCATGCAGAACAGCGACATGGTGCGGATCGGCTTGTTCACAGCTTCACCACCTGGGTCGCCTCGCTGTCGTCGAGGTCGGCGTCCTCGGGGGCGAGCGTCGGCGGCGGGCGGCGGGCATGGTCGGAGATGCGCAGCAGCAGCGCCACGATCACCCAGTTGGCGACTAGTGAGGAGCCACCGTAGGAGAGGAACGGCGTGGTCAGCCCGGTCAACGGGATCAGGCGGGTGACGCCCCCGACGACGACGAAGACCTGAAGCGCGAAGACCACCGCGAGACCGGTGGCGACCAGCTTGCCGAACTCGTCGCGACAGATCACCGCGGTGCGCAGGCCGCGCTCCACGATGAGGCCGTAGCAGAGGATCAGCGCTATCACCGCCGTCAGGCCGAGCTCCTCGCCGATGGCGGCCATGATGAAGTCGGACTCGGCGAAGGAGACCCGCCAGGGCTGGCCGTTGCCGAACCCACGCCCGATCAGGCCGCCCCAGGCCATCCCGAACAGCGCCTCCACGCTCTGCCGCGCCCGATCGTCGGTTCCGTCGCCGTAGTGGGCCCACGGATGCAGCCAGATCTCCACCCGGCGGTGCGCGGTGGGCACGAAACGGTACGCCGCCAGCGCGCCCACGCTGAACAGAGCGGCGCCGACGACCAGCCAGCCGGGCCGCTCGGTGGCGACGTAGAGCATGACCAGGAAGAGGCCGAAGAACAGCAACGACGAGCCGAGGTCGTGCTGGAAGACCAGGATCCCCAGCGAGATCAGCCACATGCCGAGGATCGGCCCGAGGTCGCGGCCGCGGGGCAGGTCGATGAAGAGCAGTCGTCGCCCGGCCAGCGCGAGCGCGTCGCGATGCACCACGAGATAGCCGGCGAAGGCGACCACCAGCAGGACCTTGGCGACCTCGCCGGGCTGGAAGCTGAACGGGCCCAGGTGAATCCAGATCCGGGCGCCGTTGAGCTCCTTGCCGATGATCGGGAGCATCGGCGTCAACAGCAGCACGATCGCGGCCAGGCCGGCGGTGTAGGTGAACCGCTGCAGCACGCGATGGTCGCGAATGATGACCAGGGTGGCCACGAAGAGAATCACCCCGACCGTCATCCAGGTCAGCTGCTGACGGGCGAAGCTGCCGTTGTCGTTGGTCAGCCCAGCGGCCAGGTCGAGGCGATGGATCACGGCGAGGCCGAGGCCGTTGAGGGCGGCGACGATCGGGAGCAGCACCGGGTCGGCGTACGGCGCCGTGAGGCGCACGGTGACGTGGGCGATCACCAGCAACGCCACCAGCCAGCCGCCGTAGCCCATGATGTCGGCCGGGATCTCGCCCTGCACACCGATGCCGACCGCAGCGTAAGCGCCGATGCCGACGGCCAGCGCGAGCAGCAGCAGGAGCAGCTCCGCGCCGCGTCGACGACGGTGCACGAAGCCCATCAGTGCCGAGGTCTGGCTCGTCGCGCTCACTGCCCACCCGCTGCGCTGGACTGGTCGTAGAGGTTGGTGACGGTCTGCCGAGCCTCGTCGAGGGTGCCCGAGTCGAGACCTTCGGTCACGCTCTTGGCGTCGATGCTGCTCAGTTGGCTGACGGTCAGGTTCGTCGACTCGTAGGGCGTGGAGAGCTGACGGCCGAGCACGTCGGCGTTGACGCCGCGGAAGATCGTCACGACGCCGTCTTGCTGACCGACGTAGTACTGCTGCTGGATCCACCACTGGGCGATGCCGACGCCGGTGCCGAGCAGCCCGACCAGAGTCAGCGTCGCCAGGCCCCGGCGCAGCCAGACATGGCGGGGCCGCTGCACGGGGGCGTAGCGGGCCTGCTCGGGATCGATCGGGTCCGTCTCGATCGCAAAGCCGCCGGCCGCTTCTGGGAAGTCGGTCACCGGCTCGAGCTCTCCGGTGTCCCCGGCGCGGTGGCCGCGGAACAGGGCGCCGGGCTTCGGGGTGATGCTGCGGGAGCCGCGCAACAGCTTGCGGGGAAGCTCGGCAGCAGCTCCCACCAGGAGCGGCTGGAGGTCCTCGTCCAGCGGTGTCTCGGCCGGGACGACGTCGGCGACCAGGCAGGTGACGTTGTCCGAGCTGCCCGCCTCGAGCGCCGCGCGGACCAGCTCGATCGCGGCGAAGTCGGGGCTGCCGGTGCTCAAGATGTCGGTCAGTCGCTGGTCGTCGAGCACACCACTGGCGCCATCGCTGCACAGCAGCAGCCGGTCGCCTGCCGCCAGGTCGACGTAGAACAGGTCCGGGTCGGTCTCGTGCACGCCGTCCAGGGCCTTGAGGATGAGGTTGCGGTGCGGATGGGTCCGGGCATCCTCCTCGGTGATCCGACCCTCGTCGATCAGCGTCTGCACGAAGGTGTGGTCACTGGTGAGCTGGCGCAGCGCACCCTCGCGGAGGAGGTATCCGCGGCTGTCACCGAGGTGGCCGATGCCGATCCGGTGTCCGTCGAAGAGCGCGACGGTCGCGGTGGTGCTGGTGCCCGACAGGCTGGGGTCGTGCTCGACCAGCTCGCTGATTCGGTCGTGCGCGCGGTGGAGTGACCCGGCCACGAGGGCGAGCAGGTCCTCGTCGGGCGGCTGCTCGTCGAGACGGCGCAGCTGCTGGACCGCTGTGCTGGAGGCGATGTCGCCGCGGGCCGCCCCACCTACTCCGTCACAGACGGTGAGCAGCCACGGACCGGCGTACCCCGAGTCCTGGTTGTCCTTGCGCACCCGGCCCACGTCGGAGATCGCGGAATACTGCAGGCGCAGACCGGCGTCGGCGCCCTCGGTAGGTGTGGGTGTCGGCGATGCTGCGGTGGGCGGCTGGGTCATGGGCTACTTCCGCAGTTCGAGGATCGTCTTGCCGATCCGGACCTGCGTGCCGAGGGTGAGCGTGGTCGGCTGGGTGATGCGGGTGCTGCCGACGTAGGTGCCGTTGGTGGAGCCGAGATCCTCGACGAACCACTGGTCGTCGGTCGCGGCGATGCGGGCGTGCCGGGTGGAGGCGTAGTCGTCGTCGAGCCGGATCGCGGCGTCGGGGCCGCGGCCGATCAGCAGGGGAGCGTCGGCGAGCTCGGCTCGGGCACCCTGGTTGGCGCCCTCCACGACGAGGACGTGGGTGGCCGCCTTGCGTCGTCGGCTCGGCTTGGCGACGCCTCGCCGCCCGGGTGCGGCCGCCGCTCGGGCGGACTCGGGCACCCGCGCGCCGAACATGTCGGAGCGGATCACCGAGATCGCCGAGAGCACGAAGATCCACAAGATCGCCAGGTAGGCCAGTCGGATCAAGAAGAGGGTCAGCTCAGACATCGCTGTCCTCTCCGGGGCTCTCCTCGATCCGGTCGTCCTCGACGACTCGGAGGATCATGTCGGTGCTGCCGATGCGCACCCGGGACCCGTTGCGCAGGCGCACCGCGGTCGCACGGTGACCGTCGACGAGCATGCCGTTGGTCGAGCCGAGGTCACGGACACTGATCGACAGTGGGCTGCCGTCCTCGGTCCGACCCATGGAGACGTTGAACTCCACGTGTTGTCGGCTGATCCCCGGGTCGTTGATCCGCACGTCGGAGTCCAAGCCCCTTCCCACGGTCAGGCCGGGCGGGGTCAGCGGGTGGCTGGTGCCGTTGATGTCGAGGTAGGCGCGGGTCTCACGGATCCGGGTCCGTCGGGCGCTGCCGCGCACGCTGGCCATCGCCTTGCTAGTGACCCGGAACCGGCCCGTGGACAGGTCGTCGGCCTCCTCGAACACGATGGTCACCGGGCCGGGGAAGACGTAGGCCTGCTTGGTGGCGTGATCGTGGAGCTGGTCGGACAGCTCGCGCTCCATGGCGGAGTCGTACGGCGCCAGCCGGGCCATGTCGGCCCCGCTCAGCTCCACATGGAAGTCGTTGGGCGCCAACCGTCGGTCCCGGCTGAGGATCTGGCTGTTGTTGTCGACCTCGCGCTGCAGCGCCGCCGCGATCTCTACCGGCTGCACGGCGCTGCGGAACGCCTTGGCGAACGCACCCGAGATGGCGCGCTCGAGCCGTTGCTCGAACTTCTGCAACGCTCCCACCTACGCCACCTCCTTCCACCGCAACTTTCACCGCAGTCACATCGACCCCTCGGATCGTATCGGGGCCAGGCTCGCGGAGCCGGGTCCGCCGACGGCGTGGGCGGTCGTGGTCGTGGGCCGGGCCCTGGGCTGGGTGCTGTCTGGCTCGGGGTGCGCGGGGCCTGCTCCGGGTGCCGGTCGGCAGGCTACTGGTGCGTACGACACATATGCCGACCGTGGACACCACTTTGAGCCGCGTCCTCCGGTTTGGGCCCGCTCACCGCGCTGGGATACCCTGAGCCCGCTTCTCGCGCGAGTGGCGGAATAGGCAGACGCGCACGGTTCAGGTCCGTGTGTCCGAAAGGACGTGGGGGTTCAACTCCCCCCTCGCGCACGTGAGTAGCCCCGGGGATGACCTGGGGCTTTACTCATTTCCCGGGGTTAGCCTGAACGCCCAAGGGCGCACGAAGGGTGCACCAGCCTCTACTCGGAGAGGTTTGGACATGGCTTACATAGAGAAGCGACGCCGCGCCGACGGCTTCAAGAAGATGGTCGACGCTGCTGGCCAGCGGTGGCCGTCCGGCTGGGTAAAGGGCGAGGGCTTCGTCCGGCCGGACGGCGAGGCGGACCCGCTAACTGAGCCGCCACGGTTCGTTGATATCGGCGAGGAGTACGTCCGGCAGATCGTTGACCTCTCGCCCGGCCAGCGCAAGCGCTATTTGGGCCACCTGCGCGTGCTTGAAGAGACCAGGATCCGAGGATCGCTGATCTTCACGAAGCCGGTGGCCGCGATCACCGAGGCAGACCTCAAGGATTGGTTGATCGACTGGGACCGGTCACTCAAGACGAAGGCGAACTATCACGGCCTGATCTACGGAGTCTTCGGATACGCTGTCAAGCGCGGCTGGCTGTCTGCCAATCCTGCTGTCGGGACAGCGCCACGGATGTCCAGGGTGAAGCAGTCAAGACCGGAGTTGCGGTTCCTCACTGAACGAGAGCTGCAGCGTGCGGTCAAGTTGGCCGGACCGTACGCCGACCTACTGACCGTCGCCGTAGGTACGGGCATGCGGTTCGGCGAACTCGGAGCTCTCTGGGTCTCCGATGTCGACCTTGAGCGTCGCACGATCCGAATCAACAAGGCGTGGAAGCGCAACGGAGATGACGATGCAACCGATGTCCCCGGGTGGCTCGCCAAGCTGTTGAAGCCCAAGCACACGATGCGCGATCACCACCTCGGCGTACCAGACGACCAAGTCGCGTCGGACGATCACCATCTCGCCTGCCCTCGTCGCCGTCTTGCCGTCGTCGATGCCCAGTCGAAATGCTTTCCGCCGCCCCCGGAATGCTCTTGAGATCACGATGATGCGGACGGCTCGTGCCGGTATGACGTGGATCTCTTACTCGTCGGTCACCGCGAGGACAGTGTCGCGGGTTCTCTAACGTTCGGTCGGCTGACGCGGTTCTCCCTGTCTCCGGGAGCCCCGACAGAGTGAGCCGGTCTTCCTATCCCTCCGTTCCGGGAGGCTGGCAAGCACCCTGGCCCACCGGTTATGAGTGCAGACCCGGTGGGTCAGGGGCCACCGACGAAGTCCGAATGAAATCCCGACGGGAACTGATTTGTGAACGTGATCCATGTGGCTACCGTGTCGCCGAAACTGGACCTCGCCATTCTCGAAAGGATCCTCGGCGGACTCGAAGCCGCGCTGCGGCAACTCGGCGCCACGCGAATCTGGCTCGAGCGCGAGGGTGACTTGCTCGCCGTGCTCGCCGTGGTCGCCGAGTTGCCGGTTCGTCGCGGATCCCGGGTGACCGCGCCGGTCGGGGCAGTCAGCCCGTCGTGCTGAAGATCGCGGGACTGTTCGAGGTGTACGCACTCGACGGTGAGCACTACTGGCTGTTGCGCGATTGGGACGGTCAGATCATGGCGCGAAACGGGGGCTACCCCTCCCGCGGTGGGGCGCTCATGGACATCGAGCGTCTGCGGGTGACGGCCCTGACCGCGAATGTCGTCGAGGTGTGATGCGCGATGCGGGGCGGGCGCCCGCGGGGGAGGCGCCCGCCCGCGTGCAGGCCCGTGGTGGCCGCGCTCCACGGGTCCAGGCTGGGCGCGGCCCCCATGCCGTGCGCGACGCCTGAGCGACCTCGGACTCCACTCGATCAGCACCCAGCACCTGTCGAGCCGGCAGCACTGTCCGCCTGAATGCCTGGGCTGAGTCGCGCGGCCGCCCCGGCCAAAGTCCCTGAAACCTGAACCCGACGAGGCGGCCATGACAAGTCGGCGCGATCCGGCCATCACGAAGCTCGAGAAGGTGGCCCGGCACCTGGTCGAACGAGACGTCGCCGACGACGTCGCCGTCGCGGAGCTGGCTCTGGTCAGCAGGGATCCGAAGGTCCTGGGCATGGCCGCCGGGCGTTCGCTCGGCCGTTGGGAGGTCCTTCCGCTCTACTGTCCGCACGGGCATGGCGTATTTCGACTGCTCCTGCGCGCCGGCGCGGACGCGGAGGTTGCGAAGGTAGCCGCGGAGGACACCGTGCGTCGGCTGCGGATCTATCTACGACGCGGCTGATTGACGGCAGCAGAATCGGGCGCCCTGTCGTGAGGCACGGAGGATCGACCGAGTCTTCTCGCCCGCGCCACGACCGTCGTCGAAGGTGCTCACTATCGTCCACCGTACGCATCGCCAGCCTCGCGTCTGCGGTCGCTGTCCGCCGGGAGCCGGAGTCCCTGTCGGTCTGGCGTCCGTCGGTCTGGCGTCCGTTGGTCTGGCGTCCGTTGGTCTGGCGTCCGTCGGTCCTGGCGCGCGCCGTCCTGGCGCTGCCCGTCGCGCGACCCGGCCTGTGCCCTGATGGCGTGCTCTTTCGGGCCTGAGCGGGTCGCCGAGGAAGTAGTGGGCGCAGGTTCGGCGACGTGTTGCAGGACAGCGGGACGTGACCGATGGATCCGATGTCTGGCCGACCGTCGGCGATTTACACCGCATGGGCCCATCTGGTTTGCTGCGCGGAGCACCCATCGGATCCGAAAGGACTGACCCGATGCCCCTTCCCGGGCTCCGCCGCTTCGATCACGTCGGCTTTACGGTCCCTGATCTGGATGAGGCCCACGAATTCTTCGTCGACGTCCTCGGGTGCGACTTCTTGTACTCCTTGGGGCCGTTCCGAGACGACGACGGAGACTGGATGACCGAACACCTGGCCGTCCATCCCCGAGCCGAAATGGTCGAGAACCGCTGGTACCGCCTCGGCGACCAGGCTGTCTTCGAGGTCTTTCGGTATCGCGCACCGGACCAGCGGACGGAGCTGCCGCGCAACAGTGACTATGGCGGCCACCACGTCGCCCTGTACGTGGACGATCTCGATGCGGCGATCGATCACCTGGTCGCGCAGGGCGTCCGGGTCCTCGCCGGTCCGACCGCGAGCCGTGGTCCTGCAGCCGGCAACCGGTGGATCTACTTCCTGAGCCCATGGGGCATGCAGTTCGAACTGGTCTCGTACCCCAACGGCAAGGCCTGGGACTTGGAGCGCCGCCCGAACTGACCTGCGCGCGACCGGGGCTCTGCAAGGCCGGCGAGGGCCGACAGTTGACACCCTCGGACCGCCCCACTCCACACGTCTCCGCGCGCCCCGGGGCGTCTACCGGCGGCGGCGGGAACACTCGCCACCCCGGGAATGGGGCCGCAATGGCACGTCGCCGCCCGTGGCCGCCGACGTGGCGCGCTCGTGACGGACCACTTGACGGCGCCGGACGAGGCCCTTAGGTTATCGTCACAAACGATTGCAGATAGGTGGCTTCGGTGACAGATTCGCAGGCAGAGGACGTCCGGTGAGTGGGCCGAACTGGCCCTCGGGAGCGTCGCCGCTGGCGGCCCCGGGGCACATGGCGGTCGACTACGAGAGCCGCGTCGACTTCAACCGATTGCGATCCTACCGGCTCGACCGTGCCCGCGCAGCCCTCGAAGCCAGCGAGTGCGGCGCCTTCCTGCTGTTCGACTTCTACAACATCCGATACACCACCCAGACCTGGATCGGCGGAGCGCTGGGGGACAAGATGACCCGCTACGCCCTGCTCGCCCGCAACGGCGAACCGGTCCTGTGGGACTTCGGATCGGCAGCTCGCCACCACCGCCTCTACGCACCGTGGCTGCGAGAGGAGAACTCACGCGCAGGCATGCTCGGACTGCGCGGCGCGATCGCGCCCTCGGCCGGCCTGATGGAGTCGGCGGTCCGGGAAATCAAGGGCCTGCTCGCCGACGCCGGTGTCGCCGGTGACCCCGTCGGCGTCGACATCGTCGAGCCGGCCTTCCTGTTCGAAATGGAACGCCAGGGCCTACGCGTCGTCGACGCTCAACAGCGGATGCTGGACGCCCGCGTCATAAAGTCCTCCGACGAGATCATCCTCCTCAACCAGGCCGCCGCGATGGTCGACGGCGTCTACCAGGACATCGTGGACGTCCTCAAGCCAGGCATCCGCGAGAACGAGATCGTCGCGCTCGCCAACCGGCGGCTCTACGAGATGGGCTCCGACCAAGTCGAAGCAGTCAACGCCGTCTCCGGAGAGCGGTGCAACCCCCACCCACACAACTTCTCCGACCGGATCATCCGTCCCGGAGACCAGGCGTTCTTCGACATCATCCACTCCTTCAACGGCTACCGGACCTGCTACTACCGCACCTTCAACGTCGGCAGCGCAACACCCAGCCAGCGCGACGCCTACACACGGGCACGAGAGTGGATGGACGCCGCCATCGAGCTGATCAAGCCCGGCATCGGCACCGACCAGGTCGCCGCCGTCTGGCCCGCCGCAACCGACTTCGGATTCGAGAACGAGATGGCCGCGTTCGGGCTCCAATTTGGTCACGGCCTGGGCCTCGGCCTCCACGAACGCCCGATCATCTCCCGCCTCAACAGCATGGTCGAACCGATCGAGCTGCAAGAGGGCATGGTGTTCGCGCTCGAGACCTACTGCCCCGCAGACGACGGCTTCTCCGCCGCCCGGATCGAAGAAGAGGTCGTCGTCACCGCCGACGGCCCCCGTGTCCTCACTCTGTTCCCGGCCCAAGACCTGTTCGTCGCCAACCCCTACTGACCTGTACCCGAAAGGCACCTCCATGTTCGCCGACCCCTCCGACGTCCCCACCGACCTGTACCTGGGGGGCAAGTGGGTGGCAGCCCAGGACAACGGACGGTTCGATGTCCTCGACCCCTCCAACGGAGCGGTCCTTGCCACCGTGGCCGACGGGACCCCCGCCGACGCAATCGCCGCCGTCGACGCTGCAGAAGCCGCCGCCGAATCCTGGGCTGCCACCTCGCCACGTGAACGGTCAGAAGTACTGCGCCGGGCGTTCGAGCTGATGACCCTCCACGCAGAGGACCTCGCGAGGCTGGTCACCCTCGAAAACGGCAAGGCGCTCCCCGATGCGCGCGGCGAGGTCGCCTACGCTGCGGAATTCTTCCGCTGGTACGCCGAGGAAGCAGTACGGGCCCACGGATCGATCGTCACCGCGCCCTCGGGTGCCAACAAGATCCTCGTCCTCGAACAGCCCGTCGGCATCTGCGTCCTGGTCACGCCGTGGAACTTTCCCGCCGCAATGGCGACCCGCAAGATCGGACCGGCTCTCGCGGCCGGCTGCACGGTCGTGCTCAAGCCCGCCAGCGACACCCCCCTCACCGCGCTCGCGATGGCCGCGATCCTGCAGGACGCGGGAGTGCCGGGCGGCGTGGTCAACGTCCTACCGGCACGGAGGTCCGGAGCCGTCGTCTCAGCGATGCTGCACGACCCCCGAGTCCGCAAGCTGTCCTTCACCGGCAGCACCGAAGTCGGACGGATTCTGCTGAAGGAGGCTGCCGACCAGGTCGTCAACTGCTCGATGGAGCTCGGAGGCAACGCACCGTTCCTGGTCTTCGCCGACGCAGACCTCGACGCCGCCGTCGACGCCGCCATGATCGCCAAGATGCGCAACGGCGGAGAAGCCTGCACGGCAGCCAACCGGTTCTTCGTCGAGGACTCGGTCGCCGAGGAGTTCGGTCGACTGCTCGTCGAACGTATGGCGGCGCTACGTGTCGGACCCGGCATCGACCAGGCAACGCAGGTCGGCCCCATGGTCAACCTCGACGCGGTCGAGAAGATCCACGACCTCGTCACCGGCGCAGTCAAAGCCGGTGCCCGGCTGGCCCTGGGCGGCAACCGGCCCGACCGTCCCGGCTTCTTCTACGAGCCGACCGTCCTGGTCGACGTGCCGACCGACGCACCGATCCTCCGTGAGGAGATCTTCGGCCCCGTCGCACCGCTGGTCACCTTCCGCGACGAGGACGAGGCTGTGCGGATGGCCAACGACACCGAATACGGCCTCGTCTCCTACGCCTTCACCGGTGACCTGGCGCGCGGGCTCCGGCTCAGTGAACGGCTCGACTCCGGGATGGTCGGACTCAACCGCGGTCTGGTGAGTGACCCCGCAGCCCCGTTCGGTGGCACCAAGCAGAGCGGCATCGGGCGCGAGGGTGGCCACGACGGCATGCTCGACTACCTCGAGTCCAAGTACGTGGCGGTGCAGTGGTGACCGGTCCCACCATCGGGGACCCGGCCGACATCATCCGGCTCGCCTCCCCCGACGAAGGCGCCCCTTTCGTGCTGCGCGGCGCCACGGTCCTCACACTCGACCCCGGGCTCGGTCGCATCGACGGCGGTGACGTCCTGGTGCGGAACGGTCGAATCGCCGCGGTGGCCGAACGCATCGGAGACCTACCCGCAGATGCGGTGACCGTCGACGCGACCGACTGCATCGTGACGCCCGGCTTCGTCGACGGACACCGCCACTGCTGGCAGGGCTCCTTGCGTCGGCTGGCGGTCGACGCCGACCTCGCCGAGTACCTCGCGATTACCCATGACGGAGTCGCGCGCCACTATCGACCCGAGGACATGTACATCGGCAACCGCGTCGCTCTGACCGGGGCGCTCGATGCCGGATTCACCACCGTCCTCGACCTGAGCCACAACACCCGCTCCAAGGCACACGCAGACGCCGTGTTCGACGCCTACCGCGACACGGGGATCCGCGCCGTACACGCATCTGCGCCTCCCAATGCCTACGAATGGGAGGAGCACTGGCCCGATGACCTCGGGCGCCTGCGTGACCTCGCCGACGCCCAGCCCCTGGTGACGCTACGGATGGCGATCGACATGCGGCGGGTCCGCCCCGTCGAAGAACTGATGGGCATCGCCCGGTCCCTCGGGCTGGGGATCACCATGGACGGCGTCATGGGTCCCGGCTCCGCCGAGGAACTGACCCGCCTCGGCCGTCAGGGCTTCCTCGGACCCGACGTGACCCTGATCCATGCGACGTCGCTGAGCGAGTCCGCGTGGGTCGAGATCGAGCGTGCCGGCGTTCAGATCGTGCTCGCGACCACCTCTGACGAGCAGCTCAGCCTCGCCGGCGGCGTGCCCCCCGTCCAGCGCGCCCTGGACACCGGTCACAAGCCCGGCCTGTCCGTCGACGTCGAGATCTCGCTGGCGGGGGACGCGTTCACGCAGATGCGCGCGACTCTACTGACTCAGCGGATGCTCGCGGTGATGAGCCGCACCGCAGGCGAGCGCCAGCCCGAGATGCTGACCAACGCCGATGTCCTAGAGATGGCCACGATGTCAGGTGCCCGAGCGGTCGGCCTCGCGGACCGGGTCGGATCCATCGCAGTCGGGAAGGAAGCCGACCTGCTGGTGATCTCCGCTCAAGGGATCAACAGCCTCCCCGGCGGCAACCCGGTCGGAACAGTCGTGCAGGGCGTCGACCGCTCGGACATCCGCGCGGTTTTCGTCGGCGGCACACTGCGCAAGTGGGACGGTGCCGTGCTCGGCGTCGACCTGCCCGACCTCAGGGCGCGTGCAGAGACGTCGCGCGACCACGTGCTCTCGGCCGCCGGTTTCCGGATCGGACCGAACGGCCCAGAAGGCGTCCCGGAGCTGCAGGACGCCTGGCTCCGTGAGTACTTCGCGAGCCACGACTGAGGGCCGCGGCGCCAGCGGCCGCGGCCCATCCGCGTCACAGCGGCGCGAGGAGCAGCTCAGCGTTCTCGACCCCGGGTCGCAACTCGCCGTTCTCGATGCGGTGCGCGACCTCCACCGTACGGGCGTTCGCCGGGGCGCTGCCCCCCAGGATGGCACGCTGCTGGACGACGTAGCCGTTGAGCTCGTCGACCTCGCTGTGACGTCCCTTGCGCCAGTCCTGAAGGACCGTGGTGAGGGTGTGCGGGAGCGACCAGTGCGTGTACACGGCGTCCAGCATCCGTTCGACGAAGAGCTCCGGCTGGTCGGGGTCCACCTCCTCCAGGCCGAAGATAGGGACGATGCGGTGACCCAGGTCGACCGAGGTCCGCACCGCCTCTTTGCCCGCCCTGATCATGAAGTCGTGCATGCCGGGGACCTGGGCGGCCTGGAGCAGCGGCAGGTCGAGGCATGCGGATGTAACGAGCTCGGCGGAGTTGACCACCAGCTTCATCCACTTCGCGGAGCGGATGTCGTCGACGACCGCCACCGTCCCGGCGTTGCCCAACAGCCCGGCCACTTCCTGTGCCCGCCCGACGGTCGCCGGGTCGATACCTCCCAGGGCGAACCAGGTACCCGAGACGGGGGTGTGCCGGTCGACGACCCCGGGTTCGAACATTGCGGCGGCGATCTCGATGACGCTACCGAGCGTCCGCTCGGGGCCGACGACTTCGGCCATCACATCTACGGTCATGCCGTTCTGCAACCCCACGACGAGGGCGTCGGGCGCCAGGTACGGCTTGATGAGTTCGCATGCCCAGCGCGTGTCGTAGGCGTTGACCACCACGAAGACGACGTCGAAACGGTCCCGCAGCGTGGCCACGTCACAAAGGTGCAGGGCGCGGACCGTGGTGACGTCTGCGCCGTCGGGGGTCTCCTGGCGGACGCCTTCGGTCCGCATCCTCTCGACGTTGGCCGGCCACTGGTCGATCAGGGTCACGTCGAGGCCCGCCCGACTCAGATCCGCCCCGACCGCGGCGCCGTTGGCGCCGGTGCCGAGGACGGCGATCTTCTGGTGCGACATGTCGATCGGGCTCCTGTCGAGACTGGTGGGCGCGAGCCCGAGTGTTTAGTATGACTGAACACTAGCAAGGGTCGGCTGTCGAAGGAAGACGGGCCGACCCAACGGAAAGAAGACCGGGAGACACCGAAATGACCAGTGACCAAACCCAGCCCACGACCGCCGAGCGGTACCGCGTGTCGTCCGACGCGGTCGCTCCCGACGGCAACCTCCTCGCCGAAGACGGTTGGATCGACATGGAGGTGCGGTGGCTGATCACCGCAGACTCCGTCGGCGCACGGCAGACCGTGGTCGGCCGAACCGTGCTCCAGCCCGGCTCGAAGCACGACATCCACCGCCACCCGCACGCCGAAGAATGGGAGTACGTCGTCTCCGGGACCGCCGTCAAGCACGTCGGTCCCGACTCGGTCCGACTCAAGGCGGGCGATGTGGTCTTCGTGCCGGCCAACGTGTTCCACGGTCTGGAGAACGCATCGACCACCGAACCGGTGGTGACGATCTGGGGCTACAGCGGCGCCGCGACCCTGGACGCAGCCGGCTACGAACTCCCGAGCGAGGAGCACGCATGAGCGAGACCACGGTCGCCTGGGTCGGCCTCGGGCGCATGGGCGTCGTGATGGCCGGTCGCCTCCTCGCAGCCGACACACCCCTGTCCGTCTGGAACCGGACGGCAGCCAAGTGCGCCCCTCTCGTCGAACTCGGCGCCACCCAACTGCACTCCGTCGCCGACGCCGCGAGCAGCGACGTCGTGTTCTCCATGGTGCTCGACGACGGTGCCCTCGCCGCCCTCCACGACCCGGCCACCGGCCTATTCTCCGGACCGCCTGCCCAGCGATCGGTACGCGTCTGGATCGACGGGTCCACGGTGTCCCCCGTGGCAGCCGAGACCGCCGCCGCCGCCGCCGCAGCCGCCGGTGTCGCCTACGTCTCGGCGCCCATCAGCGGCAACCCCGGCGTCGTCGAGTCCGGGAACGCCATCTTCGCCGTCTCCGGCGACCCAGCCGCCCTCGACACCGCCGAGGAACTGTGCCTGCGTATCGGCCGCCTCGTCCATCGGGTCGGGTCACGCGCCGAGGCCAACGTGGTGAAGCTGTGCACCAACGCCCTGCTGGCGGTCACCATGCAGACCATCGCCGAGATCGCCGTCCTCGCCGACAAGGTCGGCGTCTCCCGAGCAGCGCTGATGGGCTTCGTGAACGAGAGCGCAATCGGGTCACCGTTCAGCCGCTACAAGACCGCCAACATGGTGGAGCTCGAGTTCCCCACCACCTTCACGGCCCAAGGACAACGCAAGGACATCCGACTCGCGCTCGAACTCGCCCGCCAGGCCGAGGTGCCGATGCCCGTCCTGTCCGAGACCGAGGTCGCATTCTCGCGTCTGGTCGGCTCCGGCCTCGGAGAAGGGCTCGACTTCGCGACGCTCGTATTGAACGCCGCCCGCGACGCGGGCCACACCCTCCAGCCTGAGGAGCTGACATGACCCTCCCCGAGATGATGCGGGCCGCCGTCTACCACGGACGGGAAGACATCCGCTTCGAACAAGTCCCTGCCCCGCGACCGGGCGCAGGGGAACTCCTGCTCGAGGTCGGAACCGCCGGTGTCTGCGGCTCGGACGTGGGCGAGTGGGCCCACGGACCGCAACAGCACTGGTTCGACGCACCCCACCCCGCGACCGGCCACCAGGGCCCGATCATCCCCGGCCACGAGTTCAGCGGCACCGTGGTGGCCGTGGGCGACGGCGTCGACCAGAACTGGCTCGGAACCCGTGTCGCGTCCTGTGGTTCGGTCGCCTGCGGCCGATGCGACGCGTGCACCCGCGGACAGTCCAACCAGTGCAAGTGGTACGCCGGAGTCGGCCTGCACCGCCACGGGGCCCTGGCCGAATACGTCGTCACCCCAACCGAGAATTGTCTGTCGATCGAAGGCACCGGACTCTCCCTCGACGAGGCGGCACTGTGCCAACCCATGTCGATCGCGGTGCACAACGTCTCGCGGGCCGGCGGCGTCGAGGGCCAGACCGTCGTCGTCCTGGGCGTCGGCGGGATCGGCACATTCTTGGTTTACGCCCTCGCGGAGAGCGGCGCGCACGTGACGGCGGCCGACATCGATCCCGAGCGGCTCCGGCTGGCCACCGAACTCGGCGCCGAGCGCACCGTTCTCGTGAGCGGCTCCTCCGAGGACCCCGAGGTGATCCGGGCTGCCCTCGGCCAGGACGACCTGCGGGTCGTGTTCGAGGTGAGCGGCTCCCGGGGCGGCGTGCTCAACGCGCTCACTCTCGCGCCGCGCGGCTGCCGTGTGGTGCTCGTCGGCATCCAGAAGGCGCCGGTCGAGGTCGACCTGGGGACCGTGACGATGGAAGAGAAGATCCTGATCGGCACCAACGCGTTGGTCCGGGAGGTCGACTTCCCCCGGGCAGTCGAACTCGTCGCGCGTCGCGCGGGCCGGTGGGCCCTGCTGGCCCCTCGGGTCGTTCCCCTGGATAGCTACGTCGAGGAGGCGCTCCGCCCGATGAGCATGGGGTGCCCGAAGGCGGTCAAGACTTTGGTCGACCCCCGTGGCGGCGCCGCACGCCCGCTGCGGACCGGGCCTTGACGCCTCGGTCCGCACCCACTCGGACGCTAGCCTCCTCGGTCATGGACGGATTGTTGGGTCCGCGGTTGCGTGCCGCTCGCGAAGCGCGGGGGTGGACTCTGCGCTCGGTCGCCGCGACCGTCGGCATCTCGCCCAGTCTCCTGTCCCAAGTCGAGACCGGGAAGATCCATCCGTCGGTGAGCACGCTCTACGCGTTGGTCAGCCACCTCGGCGTTTCCATTGACGAACTCCTCGGTCACGCGGTGACCGGATCTGTGACCGGCCCGGGTGTGGGGGTCCGGGCCGTGCTCCGTGCCGAGGACACGCCCCGCATCGCCATGGAGAACGGAGTCACCTGGGACCGCTTGGCGGTTGATGGCAGGGGCCTGGTCGACCCGCTCCTCACGACGTATGCGCCCGGCGGGTCCAGTTCGGTAGACGGGCGTTCGATGCGTCATCCGGGGATCGAATACGGCTATCTCATCAGCGGTGAACTGACGCTACGGCTCGAGGACGAGGCGACGGTGTTGAAGGCGGGCGACTCGATGTGCTTCGACTCGCAACGCCCGCACCTGTATGTCAACCACACCGACGAGGAGACCCGGGGGATCTGGTTCGTGGTGGGCGGCCCGAGCGAACCCGACGGTCAGCCGATCTCGTAGTCGACGACGGCCCGGGCGGAGGCGACTCCGTCGACCCAGGCGATGACGGCCCGGTGTCGGGCGTCGCTGGCGTAGCTCGCCAGCGCCGCCCGGTTCTGGTGGTGTGAGACGAGCGCGACGTCCCAGTGGCCGTCGACTTCGCCGAGGTCAGGCCGTACCTGGAGATCGTCGACGCCCGGTACCACCCCCACCAGCGCTTCGAGGCGGGCGCCGAGCTCGGCTGCGTCACGGTCGCGCTGGGCAATGTCGTCGGCGGCGAGGCGGAAGAGAACGATGTGTCGGATCACGGAGGGTCGCTTTCAATTGGGTGTTCAGTGTAACTTAACAGTCTCGGTGTCTCAGCGACAGGAGTGAGCAGGTATGGGTCGACGTATTGCCGTGCTCGGCGCGGGTGCCAACGGCGCCTCCGTCGGAGCCGACCTCACGATGGCCGGCGAAGACGTCGTCCTCATCGAGCAATGGCCCGAGCACGTCGAGGCGATGCGAGCCCACGGCGTGCGCATCAACACCCCCGGCGACAGCACCGTGGTCCCCGTCCGCACCCTGCACCTGTGCGAAGTAGCCACCCTCCGACACCGCTTCGACGTCGTGCTGATGCTGATGAAGGCCTACGACTCGACCTGGGCCGCCCACCTCCTTGAGCCCTACCTGGCCGAGGACGGCCTCCTGGTCGGCGTCCAGAACGGCATGTCCGTCGACACCATCGCGCGTGCGGTAGGTGGGCACCGCACACTCGGATGCGTCATCGAGATCACGTCCATGATGTTCGAGCCAGGTGTCGTGGAGCGCCACTCGCCCTATGACCGGTCATGGTTCGCTGTCGGGAGCCTCGACCCGTCCACCCATGGCAGAGAAGATGAGGTCGCGTCCCTCCTGCGGCACGTCGGACGAGTCGAAATCGTCGACGACATCCGCGCCGCGAAGTGGATGAAGATCGTCAGCAACGCCACCACGCTGGTGACCAGCGCCATCCTCGACCTGCCGCTCCTCGAAGCGGCACGGATCCCGCAGATGCGCGAACTGATGCTGCGGTCCGGGCGTGAGGCCCTGGACGCGACCGTGTCGCTCGGCAATCCGGTTCTCCCGATCTTCGGCCTCAGCAAAGACGACGTCGTCGACCACGAACGGGTCCCCGAGACCCTGCTCGACGCGCTCCTTCAGGGATTCGTGCTCCCGGAGTCGAAGACCACGATCCTCCAGGACTGGATGAAAGGGCGCCGCAGCGAAGTCGACGACATCAACGGGCTGGTCGCACGGACCCACCGCGAACTCGGCGGTCGTGCACCGGCGAACGGCGCCGTCGTCGAAGTCGCCCATCGCATCGAACGAGGCTCCGTGGTCCCCGGCCCCGACAACCTCGTGCTCCTGCTGGAACTGGAGGCGCGCTGATCGATTGGCTCAGCCGGGCGCGGGACCCGTCGAGCCCCGCAACTTCAGGTCAGGCTTCATCTGGCGGACCTCGGCGGCCGGACGGCCACCGCTCGCCTGGATCTGGGAGAGCAGCAACTGGGCCGCGCTTCTCCCCATCTCATACTTGGGCACGCTCACCGTCGACAGCGGTGGCGCCGTGTGATCTAGGAACTGGCTGTCGTTGACACCGATGACCGAAACGTCACCGGGGCAGCTCCGACCCGACTCCGCCAACGCCGACAGGCAGCCCAGCGCGATCATGTCGTTCGCAGCAACGATCCCGGTGATGTCCGGATGCTCCTCGAGCAACCGTCCGCATGCGATCCGGCCGGCCTCGATGGAGAACTGGGCGCTCTCCAAGACCGTCGCACTCACACCGCTCGCCCGTTTCGTCGCCCGCAGGAAGGCCTGCCGGCGGCTGACCGCGGTGGAGACGGTGCGCGGGCCGGCCACGTGGGCGATCCTGCGATGTCCGAGGCCGTAGAGCGCGTCCACCGCCATCTCGATGGCCTCCTCGTCGTCGAGCATCACGCCGGACACCTTCAGGCCGTCCACGTCGCGGCTGACCAGCACCATGGGCATCCCGGTCGCGGCCAGCTCGACCAAGGACGGGTGCTTGCGTTTGGCCGTCATGACGATCAGACCGTCGACCTGCCGCTCGCGGAGCGTCTCCAGGACGCGGGTCTCCTTCGCGGCGTCGTTGTCGGTGTTTGCCACCAGCGCGACGTAGGACGCGACGCTCAACTCGTCCTCCACCCCCCGGACGATCGGCGGGTAGAACGGGTTGGTCAGGTCGGGGATGAGCACGCCGACGGTGAGCGAGCGATTGGTGCGGAGACTGCGGGCGATCGGATTCACCCGGTAGCCGAGCTCCGCCGCGGCAGCGAGCACCCGCTCCGCCGTCGCCACCTTTACCTGGCTCCGCGTCGCCGGGTTGATGGCGCGTGAAGCCGTCCCGGGGTGCACCTTCGCGGCACGCGCGACGTCGCGCAGAGTCACAATCGTTTGTTCACTCATCTTGTCCTCATCCTGCCAGACGCCGGGTATGTCCGCCATCCGCCCGCGTGACGAGCGCTCGTCGGCCTCTCAACGAGGCCTCGGACGGACCCTTGACATGACCAGCATCACACCATAGGTTCGCGTTACTGCAAAGGATTGCAGTGTCTCGGGCAGGCACCGTCAACGAACTCACTCAGGAGCAGCACGTGCCCAGTTACCACGCCTCAATCTCAAGGCCTCGCCGCCGGTCGATCGCGCTCGCCGCCGTCGGCATCGCGGGTGCTCTGAGTCTCACGCTGGCCGGCTGCGGCGGCAGCGCCGACGGCACATCCGGAGGATCCGGCTCGACACAGGTCGGATACTCCGCTCCGTTCCTATCCGCCCAGTTCGAGGTCGTCCTCCAAGACACGGTCCTCCAGCAGGCGAAGGACTCCTCACTCGACTTCCTGTCCCCGACCAATGCCGACTCTGACTCGGGCCAGCAGATCACCGACGTCGCCAACCTCATCTCGGCCGGCGCCAAGGGCCTCATCGTCGTCGCCAACGACAGCAAGGCGATCATCCCCGCGCTCGACCAGGCCAAGAGCGCAAACGTACCCGTCGTCGCCATCGACATCGGCCCCGACGGTGGCCACGTCGCCGCGATCGTGCGCGCCGACAACGTCGGCATGGGCGAGATGGCATGCAAGGCCATGGCCGACGCCATCGGCGGCGAAGGCAAAGTCCTGTCCCTCATGGGCGCCGAGACGTCCATCAACGGCCGCGAGCGCAGCCAGGGGTTCCACGACTGCATCACGCAGAACTACCCGAACATCACGCTCATCGAACGACCCACCGACTGGGACCCGACCAAGCAGGCGAACGCCCTGCAGACGGTGCTCGCAGCCAACCCCGACCTCAAGGGAGTCTTCCAGCAGTCCGACTACGCACTGTCGCCCACGCTGAACGTCCTCAAGACCGCTGGGCGGGACGCGAAGGTCGGAGAGGACGGCCACATCTTCGACATCAGCATCGACGGCACCCCCCAGGCCCTCGACCTGGTCCGCCAGGGCGTGCTCGACGCCGCCATCTCCCAGCCCCTAGGCGGCTACGCCAAGTACGGCCTCCAGTACCTCCAGGACGCGCTGGCAGGTAAGGAGATCCCGCTCGGACCGACCGATCACGACAGCAAGGTGGTGGAGTTCAACGGGAACCCCATGGACCTCCTGCCGGCCGTCCTGGTCACCAAGGACAATGTCGACGACTCCAGCCTCTGGGGCAACCAGGCAGATCAGTGAGCTCCGTCTTGAACGACTCGATCCGGCCAGCCTCCGACCCCCGGTCACGACCGGCTCCCGGAGACAGCCCCCCAGCGCTGGTCCGTGTCGCCGGAGTCAGCAAGCGGTACGGCGCCACCCAGGCCCTCCGCGACGTGTCGGTCGACGTCCACTCCGGACGTTCGCACGCCCTCGTCGGTCGCAACGGCGCGGGCAAGTCCACGCTGGTCAAGATCCTCACTGGTCTGGAAGTCCCGGACACCGGGGTGGTCGAGTTCGAGGGCGTTCCCGCGCCGCCGATCGCGCGCCGACGCGAATGGGCCGGCAACGTCGCGTGTGTGCACCAGCGGTCGATGATCGTGCCCGACCTCAGTGTGCTCGAGAACCTGATGCTCGACCGCATCGCGCAGGGCGGGTCGCGCGTACATTGGCGTCCCATGCGGCGTGAGGCCGTAGAGCTGATGGACGAATGGGACCTACGCATCCCCCTGGACGCCCCAGCCCGCGACCTGACGGTCGGAGAACGACAACTGCTTGAGATAGCACGCTCCCTGCGCGGTGGCAGCCGGTTCATCGTGATGGACGAACCGACGTCGCAGCTACAGGCGCGCGAGATCGAGGTGCTGTTCGGGCACATGGACCGGCTCAAGCGCGACGGTGTCACGTTCCTCTACATCTCACATCACCTCTCCGAGATCTTCGAGGTCTGCGACGCCGCGACTGTGCTGCGCGACGGGCGCCACATCATCACCACACCGATCGAGACGCTGAGTCGAAACGATCTGGTGGAGGCGATGGTCGGTGCCACGACGCTGCAGGCCGGTGGTTCACCAGTAGCCCCGCAGGACACGGCTGGAGGGGTGGACGACGAGCACGCCCCCGCCGGGCCGATCGTCCTGAGCGTCGAAGGCCTCACGATCGCAGGCGCCTTCCGAGACGTGACTTTGGACGTACGTCGGGGAGAACGTGTCGGCGTCGCCGGAATCGCCGGCTGCGGCAAGGTGGAACTGGCCGCCGCGATCGCGGGCCTTGAGCGGCCGGATGCCGGCAACGTCGCCGTCGAAGGTCGCCGTCCGGCCCCCGGCCGCATCGACGCTGCGATCCGCGAAGGGATCAGCTACGTGCCCGAGGACCGCCACCACAACGGCTTCTGCGCGAATCTGTCCATCGAGGAGAACCTGACGAGCACGGTCCTCCCGCGGCTGTCGCGTTGGGGGCTGGTCAGTAAGTCGAGGCGATCGCAGATGGCCAGTCGCCTCTTCGAGGAACTCGACATCAAGGCCAGTTCGTTGGCCCAGCTCGCCGGCGAGCTCTCCGGTGGCAACCAGCAGAAGCTTCGCCCTCGGGCGCGCGTTGGCCTCGGACCCCGCGGTCCTCGTGCTCGCTACGCCTACAGCCGGCATCGATGTCGCGGCCAAGGAACTGATCTTCGACCACGTCCGTCGACAGGAGTGCGCCGTCCTGATCGTCTCCGACGATCTGGAGGAGTTGGCCCTGTGCGACCGGGTGCTGGTCATGTTCGACGGTGAGATCCGCACCGAGTTGGGCCCGCGTCGAAGTGACGACCAACTCGTGTCCGCCATGGAAGGAGTGGGAGCGTGACGAGCTTGGAGACGACGACGATGGACGGGCGAGCGGGCGCGTCGCGCAGCGAAATCTGGCGGCATCTGCGCCGATGGGCGAAGCAGGATCAGGTCGCCCTCGTGCCGGTGTTGGTGATCGCACTGGTTGTAGGGTCGGCGCTCCAGCCGGCGTTCATGACCCAGACGAACATGATCAATGTCCTTCGGCAGTCCTCCGAGCTGTCGGTGGTGGTCCTCGCCGAGACCCTGATCTTATTGACGGGCCGGTTCGATCTGTCGCTCGAGTCGACCGTCGGGCTGGCCCCCATGGTGGGCGCCTGGCTCGTATGCCCGGTCGCGATCGGTGGGTCCGGTTTCGGGCTGAATCCCTGGCTGGCGTTGCTCGCCATGTTCGCCACCGGCGCAGTGGTCGGCGCGGTGAACGGTGCGCTCATCGTCGGGCTACGTCTCAACGCGTTCATGGCGACGCTCGCCATGCTGATCCTGTTGCGCGGTATCACAATCGGTCTGAGCGACGGCAAGACGCTGTATGACCTCCCGGCCAGCTTCACCTACATCGGCTCTGCCTCCTGGTTAGGTGTGCCGACTTCCGTATGGATCGCCGGCGTCCTGTATCTCCTCGTCGGACTGTTCTTGCGCTACCACCGGGTGGGGCGCGCGGTCTACGCGATCGGTGGCAACAGCGAGGCAGCCCGGGCAGCCGGCATCCGCAGGGACCGGATCGTGGTCGGCGTGTACGTGGCCGGGGGAGGCCTGGCCGTCGTGGCCGGTCTCATGCTCGCCGGACGCCTCGCGTCGGTGACCTCCAGCCAGGGCCAGAACATGATCTTCACGGTGTTCGCTGCTGCCGTGATCGGACGCATCAGCCTTAACGGTGGGCGGGGGACGGTCCTGGGGGCACTGCTCGGTGTCCTCCTGTTGGGCTTGGTGTCCAACATCCTCACGCTCTCCAACATCCAGCCGTTCTGGATCAACGCCGCGTTCGGGGCGATCATCCTGCTGGCCCTGATCGTCGCCCGCTTCACGACCGGCGAGAAGGACCAGGCCTAGCACTTTCTGAACGCGCGCCGCGGCCGACTCCTCTCGGGGGTCGGCCGCAGCGTTGTCTTTCGGTGGCGTCCGGTCGGATCCGTGCTCGGGGGCTCTTGACTACAACCGATTGCAGTTCTAGCCTCTACAAACGATTGCATAAGTGACCGCCGCCACTCGAAAGGGCCATCAGGTGACAATGCCTACGCCGGAGGCGAGCACGAAGACCTCGATCCCAGCCGCGCAGCCTGTTCTCGCCTTGGTCGGCGTCGACCGCGTCTTCGGAGCGACGCACGCCGTGCGGGAACTCGACCTCGAACTGCACGCCGGCACCGTCCACTCGCTCGTAGGAGAGAACGGCGCCGGCAAAAGCACCGCCGGAAAGATCGCGGCCGGGGTCATCCCGCCCAGCCGCGGCCACGTAGAACTGTTCGGCGAAGCCCGCCACTACCGCTCCGCCCGCGACGCCGAGGCCGACGGCGTCGTCCTGGTCCCCCAGGAACTCCTCCTCTACGACTCCCTCAGTGTCGAAGACAACATGTTCGCAGGACGGCGGCGCCCCCGCACCGCCTACGGAACACTGTCCTCGACCCGCATGCGCCGCGACGTCGACGACGCCCTAGGCCGCCTCGGTCTCGCCCTCGACCGCCGAGCCAGGGTCGGAGAACTCTCGCCCGGCATGAAGCAGCTCGTGACCATCGCCCGAGCGCTCGTGAACCAGGCCAAGGTGCTCGTCCTCGACGAACCGACAGCCGCGCTCGACGAGTGGGAGGCACAGCGCCTGCTCGAAGTCGTCGACGGACTGCGCCGAGAAGGAGTCGCGATCCTCTACGTCTCCCACCGCCTCCATGAGGTGATGGCCGTATCCGACGTCGTCTCCGTCCTACGTGACGGAGCGCTCGTCCGTACCGCGCCCATCCAGGAGTTCGACCAAGAGTCCCTCGTGGAAGACATGCTCGGACGCGAGGTCCTCGCACGGGAACAGACGCAGGGCCGAGTCACCGGGGACGTGATCCTGGAGACCCGCGACCTGTGCCGCGCCGGCGACTTCGACCAAGTCTCCCTGAGCGTCCGGCGGGGCGAGGTCGTCGGGCTCGCCGGGATCGTCGGCGCCGGTCGCAGCGAGCTCGGTCAGGCGATCTGCGGCATCAACCGACGCACCGGGGGCGAAGTCCGCCTCGACGGCGAACAGCTGCAACTCACCGGCGTGCGCAGCGCGACGCAGAAACGAATCGCCTACGTGCCCGAGGAACGCCAGTCACAAGGACTGTTCATGGACTTCACGGTCGAAGACAACGTCGCAATGTCCTCACTGGGACGTCTCGGCCCACATGGCACCGTGCTCCCACGACGCGTACGGACACTGGCCACACAAGCACTCGCCGGCCTGGCGCTGCGTGGTCGACTCCAAGACCGCGTCGGCTCCCTGTCCGGCGGCAACCAGCAGAAGGTCCTCCTCGCCAAGTGGCTCGCCACCAAGCCGGAGATGCTGGTCCTAGATGAACCGACGCGCGGTATCGACATCGGAGCGCGGGCAGAGATCTACGCGATCATCGACCAGCTCGCGGCCTCCGGGTGCGGCGTACTGCTGATCTCCTCAGACCTGCAAGAACTCCTCCAACTCGCCGACCGGATCCTCGTCATGCGCGAAGGTCGACTGGTCGGGGACTTCTCCGGAGACGCCATGACCGAGAGCGCAGTCGGTCGGGCCGCCCTCGGAGTCGAAGGTGGCGAGGGCACGCTGGCAGCCCGGGCCGAGCAGGTGACCCTGTGAGCGCCTTGACGGCCGACACCGGCCGACGACACCGCCAGGCAGGCCACGGGATCCGCGCCCGATGGGTCAGCGGCGTCGACGCCGGCGCGCTGGGCGTGCTCCTCTGCCTGATCGTCATCTTCTCGGCGGTCGCACCCGGTTTCGCCACCGTGGACAACGCGCGCAGCATCGGGATCTCGATCGCGGTCGTGGCCTGCCTGGCGATCGGACAGAACCTGGTGATCATGACCGGCGAGATCGACGTATCGGTCGGGTCGATCGTCGCGCTCGCCGGCTTCGTCGCCGGACCAGTCGGCGTGCGGACCGAGAACCTGTTCCTCACCGTGGTGTGCTCCCTCGCGATCGGGGCGGCCGCCGGCCTCGTCAACGGGCTACTCGTCGCATACACGCCGGTGCCGTCCATAGTCGTCACCCTCGGCACGCTCTACGTCTTCCAGGGCCTAGCCCTGATCCGCTCCGACAGCCACAACATCGTGTCGTTCCCGGCGAGTGCGAGTTCTTTCGGCAGCGGCAACCTGCTCGGCGTGCCCCGAGGCCTCATGGTCGTCTTGGCCGCCTTCTTGATCCTGCTCCTCGTCCGCCGGCACACCAACTGGGGCCGCGATCTGCTCCCCACGGGCGAGCACCGGGCCGCGGCCCGGACCATGGGCGTCCGGGTCCGCGCGGAGTTGGTCGGCGTGTACATCGCCTCAGGGCTGGCGGCCGGCCTCGGGACCGTCATCTACCTCGGCGCAGTCGGGGGCATGCAGACATCAATCGTGGACAGCAACCTGGCGCTACAGGTCATCGCCGCCTGCGCGGTCGGCGGTACCTCGATCGAGGGTGGTCGGGGCACCGATCTCGCACCGCTGACCGGCGCGGCCATCGTTGGCGTCATCACCGCGGGGGTCGTGATCCTCGGAGTGCCTGGCGTTTGGATCTCGTGCGCCTACGGCGCATGCCTGCTCTTGGCCGTCGCGCGTGACCGTATCCGCGACCTGGCGCTCTCACGGAGGAGGACCCGTGGCTGATTCGTTGTCGGCACCCACCACACTCGACCGACGCAGTGAGCGCATCCGCGCCACCGCGGGCCGGTCGGCCGGCCTGGCCGTCCTACTGCTGGCCTGTGTCGTATTCTTCTCGGCCTCGTCACCGTACTTCGCGACGACATCCAACGCGTTCACCCTCTTCCGCATCGCGTCCGAGGCCGGCCTAATCGCAATCGGAATGTCCCTGGTGATCGCCTCCGGGGGGATCGACCTATCCGTCGGCGCGATCTTCAGCCTGTCGTCGGTCACGTTGGGCGTCTTGTTCAGCCACGGAGTACCGATCTCCAGGTGCGTGGCAGTGGCGGCGCTCGTCGGCCTCGGGTGCGGCCTGCTCAACGGACTGATCGTGGTGGTGCTGCGCATCCATCCCCTGCTGGTCACTCTCGGTACGCTCGCGCTCTTCCGTGGCCTGGCGCTCGGCATCTCGAACGGCTCAGGCATCGCGGGATTCCCGACGTCCTTCGAGGTCGTCGGACAGGGCTACGTCAGTATCGTCCCGGCCCAATGCCTGCTGTGGCTCGCAGTGATCGCTGTTGCCGTATTCGTCACGACACGCACCGCTGCCGGACGCAGCCTCGTCGCCGTCGGTGCCAACGAGACAGCCGCCCGATTCAGCGGGGTCCGAGTCGCGCTCGCACGCCTCACCGTCTACGGCGTCGCCGGGTTGCTCAGCGGCATCGCAGCAGTGATCTACACCTCGCGGGTGCTGTCCTCGCGCGCAGACGCCGGCAACGGCCTCGAGCTGCTCGCGATCGCGGCAGTGGTCGTCGGCGGCGCCTCGATCCAAGGCGGCCAGATCTCGATCGTCCGCACGACCCTCGCCGTGATCGCGATCGCGACGATCCCCAACGGCTTCGTCCTCTCTGGCTACAGCACGAGCTGGCAGTACGTCGCTATCGGCTTGGTCATGATCGTCGCCGTCGTCTTCAACGAAGGCCTCGCCACCCGGGTCTTCAACTTCGTCGCGCGGCGCCGCGCCGCGCCCCCCGAACCCTCTCGGGACCGACTAGAAAAGGAAGAAGCACATGTGGAGCACGGATAGCAGGCGTCACAGGACGTGGGTGGCGGCGGCGGTCGTCGCCACGTGCGCGCTGGCCGCAGCATGCAGTACCAACGCACCCGACGCCGCCAAGGCTGACACCGGCGGCAGTACTACCTCCAAGACAATCGTCCTGGTCCCCAAGCAGACGAGCGACCCCTTCTTCACCGCTGCCGAGAGCGGAGCGAAAGAGGCCGCCGGCCAGCTCGGTTACAGCATCAACTACGTCGGCCCGACCACCGCAGACGCCGCCGGCCAGGTGACCACGCTGGAGTCCGCACTCCAGTCCCACCCGGCCGCCATCACCATCGCGCCCAATGATCCGGACGCAGTCGCGCCGGTGTTGAAGAAGGCGATGGAGCAGGGCGTGGTGGTCTCGGCATTCAATGCCGACGCCGCCCCAGACGCCCGGCAGTTCTTCGTGAGCCAGGCCTCCGACGAAGGAATCGCGGAGGCGATCGTCGACACCATGGCCGAGCAGACGAACGGCCAGGGAACGTTCCTGCTCGTCACCTCGACCGCCACCGCCGCCAACCAGAAGACCTGGCTGAACCTCATGAAGCCGTACATCGCTAAGAAGTACCCGAACATGAAGATCGCTCAGATCATCCCCGGCAACGACGACCCCGCCACGGTCCTCCAGGTCACCAGCAGCTACCTCTCGGCCCACAAGAGCGACACGACCGGTGTGTGGGTGATCGGCGGAGGGATGTCCGGCGCAGTGAGGGCCATGCAGCAACTCGGCATCGACCCGAAGCAGATGCCGGTTGCCGGGCTGTGCATCCCCAGCGATGTACGTGAAGACATGCACGCCGGGCTGATCAAGAACTGCGTGCTGTGGAGCCCCGCCGACACCGCATATGCCGATGTGTACGCCATCGACGCAATGATCAAGGGCACCTACCCGGAGTCGGGTAACGGGACCCTCGACGCGGGCCGGCTCGGTACCTTGCAGATCAAGGACAACGTGGTCGAGGTCGGCGACCCCATCACCTTCACGGCCGACAACATCGACCAGTATAAGTTCTGACCCGAGCACGATTGGCGGGCGGCGGTCGGACCCGGCTGGGTCCGACCGCCAACCGACGGGGCAGCCCTTTACACGCACGCCGGAGCAATCGATGGGCAAGTTGCTACCGTTGTAGCTTCGAGGACGACTCACGTCAGATCTGTGTCCCGGGCTGTTCCAGGCAAGTGCCTCTGCGGAGCCTGCAACTCGGGACTCGGGTGTCGGCCCGCCGGCGCCACGCGGGTGTACACCTCCACGGGCCTGGTCGGCGAGGCGTATGTCGGGGACGAGGACGACGGACTCGCCACCATCGCGGGAATCGTCCAGCGCGAACTCGCCCCGCTAGTCGTGGGACGCGACGCGCTGGCAGTGGAGCGGCTGTGGACGATGACGAACGCGGCGACGATGGACATACTCAGGGACCGCCGTCTCGGACTGGTGGCCCAAGCGGCGGTCGACACCACGCTCTGGGATGTGGTAGGCAAGGCCTGTGGTCAGCCTTGTGGCGTCTGTGGGGTGGGGCATCGTCGTCGGTGCCCCTGATCGCGATCGGCGGCTACTACGGAGACGCTCTGGGAACGATCGAGGACGAAGTCCACTTCTACCGTGACGAGCTCGGGCTCGCAGGAGTCAAGTTCAAGGTCGGGGGAGCATCGCCTGAGGTCGACGCCGACCGGGTGCGCCGTGCTCGCGCGGCAAGTGGCCCGGATTGGGTCATCGCAACGGACGCCAACCAGGGCTGGACGGTCCCCGAGGCTCTCGACTTCACTCGTCGGGTCGCCGACCTCGACATCGCCTGGCTCGAGGAGCCGGTGCGCTGGCAGGACGACCGCAGGGGCCTTCGCGACGTGCGTCTTGTCGGCGGGATCCCGGTGTGCGCGGGCCAGAGCGAGTACTCGCCCGCCGGATGTCGCGATCTCATGGAGCTGGGAGCGATCGACTACTGCAACTTCGATGCCTCCTGGTCTGGCGGAGCCACCGCCTGGTTGCGGACGGCAGCGATCGCCCACTCCTACGGCATCCGAGTCGGACATCACGAGGAGCCGCAGGTCTCGTCCCACCTACTGGCCAGTCAGAGCCACGGCGGATACGCGGAGTGCTTCCACCCCGACCGGGATCCGTTCTGGTGGTCTCTGGCGCGGTGGTGACTGGCTCGAAGGTGGCCGGGTCCGACTCGGGGACGCTCCTGGCCTGGGATGGGGCCTGGACGAGGACTACATCAGCGAGGTCCGTATCGACTAGGTCACCGGCGGTGCCGGTTCTGACCGATCTGGTGACAGCGATCTCAGGAACTCAGGATTCCTCGCGAGCTCGACCCGGGTGCGTTGGATGTGGAGTGCCAGCACACTCGCCGCGCTGTCGGTGTCGCCGCTCGCGACCGCCTCTACCAAGAGTCGGTGTTCGGTGTTGATCATCCACGAGCCATGCGATCCCATGAGTCGAGCGAATTCCCGCCGATAGTGCTGCGTGGTGTCCCACATCCGCTCCACCATGGTCGCCAGGTACGGCGTGCGGTGGCCGGCGTAGGTGGCCCAGTGCAGTTCGCGGTCCAGTCGGATGAAGGTCTCGACGTCGTCGTTGGCTTCGATTTCCGCTTGGAGTGCCCGCAACCGATCGACCGTCCCGGGTTGCAGGTTCGGCATGCTGTCGACGAGCAGGATCGGCTCGATGCGCTCTCGGACCCGGTAGGTGATGGACAGGTCGTGGAGGTCCATCTGGGTGACCCATGCCCCCGAGTTCGAACGGATCTCGACCAGTCCTCGCGAGTCGAGGATCCTCAGGGCCTCGCGCACGGGGATGCGGCTGGTCTGCAACTCATCCGCGAGCCGGTCCTGCTTGATGCGAGTTCCAGGCGGAAGCTGGCCGGAGAGGATCCGCTCCCGGACCACTTCGGCGATTCGCTGACTGGCGACCGGCGAACTCCCGGGTGACGTCACGGCGACCTCCTCGGCTACTCGAACGCCGCAGGGTTGCGGTAGTACGCCTTGCCGTCAGGGTAGGACACCAGTTCGAACTGCATCCCCCACGGGCTCGTGAAGTAGACCCATCGCTGTCCCTCGTGCGCCCCTCGGCTGCTCGTCGGCGCGCCCATCACCCTCACGCCGCGCTCGTTGAGGGCGTCGACGGCTGCGTCCAGGTCGTCGACGTACAGCGCCACGTGGTGGCCTCCGACGTCGCTGTTGCGTGGTGGTTCGCCGACCTGGTCGGGAGCGTCGTATTGGAACACTTCGAAGATCGCCTGTCCGCCGAGTCCGTAGAAGTGCACCCTGCGGATGGTTGCGCGCGGATGGACGCCCAGGTGCACGGCCATCCAGTCGCCGGCGTCCGCGATGGGGCCAAAGCGGTACAGGTACTCACACCCCAAGACCTCGGTGAAGAAGACGTGCGCCTCACGGATGTCGGGGACCGTGACGCCGATGTGGTCGACGTGACGGACGCCGGGGATCGGAGTGGCAGACATCTCACGAACTCCTTGCAATGGATACATTCCGGGCTCTATCATACGCCTGATCGCGGGAGCGGGACACGCTAGCGGGGATCCGTTGGATCCAATCGATACAGACGGGACTGAGATGACAACGCACACCAAGCTGAGCGTGAGCGCACCTTGGGTAGAGCTTTCGGCCAGTGAGAAGGACTGGTCGACCGCCGACCCCGACCTGCTCCTCCAGTTGCTGGGTCGCGCGCAGTGGATCCGTTCGTTCGAGGAGTACGTGCTCGAACTGGCGGGCCAGGGCCTCATCCACGGCCCCGCACACTCCAGCGTCGGTCAGGAAGGCGGCGCAGTCGGATCGATTCTGCCGCTGCGCTCGGACGACTTCGTGAACGGCTCGCACCGTGGGCACCACCAGTTCATCGCGAAGGCGGTCGGACACGTCCTCGAACCGAAGCGTGGCGCGCTTCCGGAGATCACCCCCGAGGTGCACGAAGTCTTCAGGCGGACCCTGGCCGAGATCTGTGGTCTCGCGGACGGCTTCTGCCGGGGACGAGGCGGCTCCATGCACCTGCAGTGGCGGGAGGCCGGCGCCATGGGAACGAACGCCATCGTCGGTGGTGGTGTCCCGCAGGCCGCCGGCTTCGCCTGGAACATGAAGAGGGCCGGCACCGACGCGGTATCAGTCACCTACTTCGGCGACGGAGCGGTCAACATCGGATCGGTCTTAGAGACGTTCAACCTGGCCGCCGCATGGAAGCTGCCGATCTGCTTCTTCATCGAGAACAACCAGTACGCAGTGTCCACAGCCGTCGCCAAGGCGACCGCAGAGGCCCGTCTGTCGGCCCGCGGACCCGGCTTCGGCATCCCCAGTTGGCGCGTCGACGGCATGGACGCACTGGCCGTCCACGCGACCATGATCGAAGCCGTCAAGCACATGCGCGAAGGAAACGGACCGACGATCATCGAGGCGGAGGTCTACCGGTACTTCCACCAGAACGGCGCGTTCCCCGGCTCCGCCTTCGGCTATCGCGACAAGGCCGAAGAGAAGCAGTGGCGTGATCGCGACCCCATCGATCAGCTCCGGGCTGCAGTGCTCGAGCGCGGCATCCTGACCGCCGGCGAGGTCAGCGAAGCGAAGGCAGAGGTCGACCGGGTGATGGCCGGCATCGGCGACACGTTGCTGGAGCCAGTAAAGGGCGGAAAGCCCGGACAACGCCGTATCCGCGACGACCTCTGGCCAGACACGAGCTTCGTCGACGTCGGAGTCCGCGGCGACCTCTCCGAACTCGAAGGCCTGCGGTTCGAGGATCAGGGCGACTTCTCGGGCGAACTGACGGACCGTCGCTTCATCGACGTCGTGAGCGACGTCCTGGCAAGGCGAATGGAATGCGACGACCGCATCGTCATCATGGGCGAGGACGTCGACGGCCTGAAAGGCGGCACAAACGGCGCCACCAAGCGGTCCCTCGAGCTCTTCCCCGACCGAGTCCTCGGCACCCCGATCAGCGAGAACGCGTTCGCGGGCCTCGGGGGAGGGATGGCCCTCGACGGGCGTTTCCGGCCGATAGTCGAGTTCATGTACGCGGACTTCATGTGGGTGGCTGCCGACCAGCTGTTCAACCAGGTCGCCAAGGCGCGTCACATGTTCGGTGGTCACAGCGCCGTCCCGTTCGTGTTGCGCAGCAAGCTGGCCGCCGGGACCGGATACGGGTCGCAGCACTCGATGGACCCTGCCGGCGTCTTGACGACGGCCCCGGGCCTGCGAGTCGTCGCGCCGTCGACGCCGTTCGACTACGTGGGCCTCATGAACACCGCGCTCGCGTGCGACGATCCGGTCGTCGTCCTCGAACACGTCGACCTCTACACATCGACCGGCACTGCCCCCGCCGACGACCTTGACTACCACCTCCCCGTCGGGAAGGCAGCGCTGCGACGCGAGGGCGACGACCTCACCGTCATCTCCTACCTGACCATGGTGGGCCACTGTCTTGAGGCCATCGATCAGGTCCCCGACCTGTCCGTCGACCTTATCGACCTGCGCTGGCTCGACCGCGCGTCGCTGGACTGGGAGACCATCGAGGCGAGCGTGAAGAAGACCAATCGTGTCTTGATCGTCGAGCAGGGCGCCATCGGGACCTCCTACGGCGGGTGGCTCGCCGATGAAATCCAGCGCCGCCTCTTCGACTGGCTCGACGCTCCGATCGAGCGTGTGACCGGCGCCGAGGCGTCACCGAGCATCAGCAAGGTCTTGGAGCGGGCCGCAATCGCAAAGACGGACGAGGTCGCCGCGGCACTGCGCGCCATCGCAGCCGAGTGACGCCGCCAGCCGACCGACCGACCCGACCCGCGCTGACCGACTTCAGAGACTAGGAACCAAACCCATGGCTGAGCTGTTGCCCGTGCCTGAGGTGGCTGCAGGAGCCACCGAGGTGATCGTCGCCGAGTGGCTTGTTGCGGTCGGTGCCGAGTTCAAGGCAGGCGACGCGATCGCCGTCATCGAGACCGAGAAGGCCATCGTCGAGATCGAGGCCGAGCAGGACTCGGTGCTCCTGCGCGCGCTCGTCGAACCGGGAACGACGATCGACGTCGGCGCGCCGATGGCCCTCCTCGGCACCCTCGCCGAACTCGACGCCGACCTCGACGCACTCCTGGGGGGACTCGGAGTCGACGGCCCAGCGGCACCGGACGCCTCGAAGTCCGAGGTCCCGCCGAGCGAGGCCGAATCCCCTGCGCCAGGGCAAGACCCAGCTCCCCTGGAACAGCCCCCCGGGGCTGGTCACGACGCCGGCGAAGAGCGCACGTCGCACACAAACCCCCGACGTGTGTTCATCAGCCCCATCGCGCGGAAGCTCCTGAAGGATGCCGGCCTGCCCGTCGACGGCATCGAGGCGTCTGGACCGGGCGGAAGGATCCGACGACGAGATGTCGAGGCGGCGATCGCGGCCCGTCCCACGGTCATCCCCGACACCACAGACCGTTTCACCGCAGCGCGCGTTGAGGAGCCGACGGAACCGGTCTCCGAGGCGCGGTCCCACGAATCGGTGATCGAGCATCCCGGTGGCGCATGGTGGACCGAGGTGGAGCACTCACGGCTCCGGCGCGCGGTGGCGCGTCGCCTGACGCAGAGCAAACAAGAGGTGCCGCACTTCTATGTGAAGCGAACTGCCGTGCTCGAGGACCTGCTGGCCCTGCGCGCTCAACTCAACGAGCTCGGCACACACAGGGTCTCGGTGAACGACTTCCTGATCCGGGCCATCGCAGTAGCCCACACCAAGATCCCGGAAGCCAACGTCGTCTGGACCAACGACGCGATGAGGCAGTTCGACGGTGTAGACGTGGCCGTGGCGATCGCTTCGGAGCGTGGACTGGTCACCCCGGTACTCCGAGGCGTCGAGAACATGACCCTGTCGGGCATCTCATCGCAAGTGAAGAACCTCGTCGAGCGCGCGAACGCCGGCCGTCTCCAGCAGCGCGACCTCGAAGGCGGCTCGATCACGATCTCGAACCTCGGAATGTACGGCGTAGACGAGTTCTCAGCGATCATCAACCCGCCCCAATCGGCGATCCTGGCCGTCGGGGCCGGACGTCCGACACCCTCGGTGGTCGGGGACACCGTGCAGGTCCGCACGGCGGTCCAGCTCGTCGTCTCGGTCGACCACCGTGCCATCGACGGAACCCTGGCGGCCCAATGGATGGATGCCTTGGTCACGGCGATCGAGAATCCGCTCAGCCTCGTCGTCTGATCGACGCCCAACGTGGTCCGTCGCGACCGGAGAGTGAACATGGCAAACAACTTCGACGTGCTGATCCTCGGTGGAGGTAGCGGGGGCTACGCCACCGCCCTGCGTGCGACCCAGTTGGGGAAGACCGTCGGTCTAATCGAACAGGACCGGCTCGGAGGGACCTGTCTGCATCGAGGCTGCGTGCCCACCAAAGCGCTCCTCCACGCTGCCGAGCTGGCAGACAGCGCGCGCGCCGGTGCGGCCCACGGGATCAACACGACCTTCGACGGCGTCGACATGGCGAAAGTCGGCGCCTATCAAGCAGGAATCGTCGACCGGCTGTACAGGGGCCTGCAGGGGCTCATGACCACGGGAGGCGTCACCCTGATCCAAGGCAGGGGGACGCTCGTCGGCTCGACAGTCGTGGAAGTCGGCGACACCCGATACTCCGGAACCGACCTCGTACTCGCAACTGGCTCTTATGCCAGGACGCTCCCAAGTTTGGAACTGGGCCCACGCGTCGTCACCAGCGACGAGGCGCTTCGACTGGGTGAGATCCCCGACAGGGCCGTCATCATCGGTGGAAGCGTGATCGGAGTCGAATTCGCTTCAGCGTGGCGCTCACTCGGGTCAGAGGTCACCGTCATCGAAGCGCTCCCCTCGCTGGTCCCGCTGGAAGACCCCGCCATCGGCAGACAACTCGAACGCGCGTTCCGCAAGCGGGGAATCAAGTTCCGGACCGGTGTGCGGTTCAGCCACGTCGATCAGAACCCCGAGGGCGCTGTCGTCCACCTAGACAACGGCGACGTCATTCCCGCCGACCTCGTCCTAGTGGCGGTCGGACGGGGCCCGGCATCGCGCGGACTGGGGTTTGAAGAAGCCGGAGTCCGACTCGACCGCGGTTGGGTAGTGACAGACCAAGAGCTGCGTACATCGGTGCCGCGCGTCTACGCAGTCGGTGACCTCGTCCCCGGTCTGCAATTGGCACACCGGGGATTCGCCCACGGCATCTTCGTCGCCGAACACATCGCCGGTTTGGAACCCGAGCCGCTCCGAGACTCCGACGTCCCCCGAGTCACCTACAGCGACCCCGAGATCGCGTCGGTCGGACTCACCGAAGACCAGGCGCGGGCCCGGTTCGGCCAGGTCGACACCTACGAGTACAACCTCGCTGGCAACGGGAAGAGCCAGATCCTCGGCACCACGGGGTTCGTGAAGTTGGTCCGTGAGAAGGACGGCCCGATCGTCGGTGTCCACATGATCGGCGCACGGATCGGCGAGCAGGTCGGCGAGGCTGCGCTCATGGTGAACTGGGAGGCGAAACCCGAAGACGTCGCGCTATTCGTTCACGCTCATCCGACGCAGAACGAGTCGCTCGGTGAGGCCGCGTTGGCGCTCGCCGGAAAACCCCTGCACGCCCACAGCTGAGACATCGACATGTGGCGAAGTTGCGGCGACGCGAGCGCACCGAGCATGTCGTCAAAGACCTCACGGACGACACCCCTCCGTCCAGACGTCCGTGAGGAGGGGTGGGCGAGAAGCGTGATCTCGCCTACCCCGACCCCGGCCGACCCATTGCCAGAATTGGTGGCTTGCCCGCCACCAAATTCGCTCCGGACCGCCGTCTTCGCCTCGACCCGTCGGCGGTCCGGACACCACCCGAAGCGCCACCCGCCGGCAACCGCAATCTGAACCGCGCTCACTGCCGGACGGCCCCTCGAGGGCCGAGCCATCTTGGCCATAGGCCGAGCCCTTCGCGCCGGGGGTAGTGACCGGGACAAGGCCGTAGGCGCCGAAGGTGTGAACCCAGGGCTGCAGGCCCTCGCGCGCCAACGCGCCCGCCATCGACATCATTTTCGCCTCGGCCGTGCCGGCATGGACGAACCGCTCCGGCAAGGCGTTCTGAAATAGATCGGCGTCGCACTGCCGGGTGAGATCCCCGGACAGGCAGAGCACGTCCTCGCGCTCGGTTGCCAACGCGACCAGCGCCTGGCCGCTGTCGCATGGCGGATGTTCTGGCTGGTGGCCTTCAGCGAGGCGAAGTCCCGAGCGTGTCCGGAGTGCTGCAGTGTTGTCGATGACTCGTGCCGTGGCGACTAGCTTTCAGGCCGAAGTCAAGAGTGAGGGCTGGTCACGCAGCAGCGGCCACGGCCTGTGGGCGGGCGGGGGCTTCAGGTTGCTTTCAGTCCCGGACCCATGTGCTCATGGACTACTGTTGCGGTGCTGGTGGGAGCCGGCTCAACTGGATACGGCTGGTGCACCCCTGGGGTGCACGGACCCGAGGTAACGGGAGGGAACCGGAGGCAACGAGAGGGCCGGTTTCACGCTCAGCATGGCGGTTCGTGCGTGGTCGACCGTGATGGTCCTACGGTTCAACTCCCCCCTCGCGCACGAATGGAAGATGGCCTCTGACCTGGGGGCACGCTCTCGTGTGCGTTCGGGTGCCGACACGTACGCAACACCTTGAGGAAGCAGGGCGGCTTAGGGTGCGAGAGCGGCGAGCGGAGCGTTGACGGTGCCGTCGTCGGTGACCAGAGTCGGACCGGTTCCGGTGATCACCAGCCGGAACGCCGGCTCGCCGATTGCCGCAGTGTCGACTTGGTCGATGACAGCCTGGAGCGACTCGGCTCCACCTTCTGAGAGGGCGCCATCGTCCAGTGGTGGGAGAAGCTTCGGTCGGGACACGCGGCGTCACCAGCCCGGGCAGTGGCGCCGCTGGCGCGTCCCGGTCAGCAGTGTGGCGGAGTGGGCCAGAGGCCGGGTGGTCGGCGTGCTCTCGGGGTGGCTCAGGGATGGCCGGCAACAATGGTGGAATGGCGACCGCATCTGTGAGAGTCCCGCTTCACGCCTGGCCGGCGCTGCTGCCGTTCGGTGGCGCCGTTGTCGCCGTCGCCCTCGTCGGCGCCCGCGCGGCGAGCTCCTCGGCGGCCGTCTACGGCTCGCTCGACCTACCCGGGTTTGCCCCGCCGTCCTGGGTGTTCGGGCCGGTATGGGTCGTCCTCTACGTCGCCATCGCACTCGCAGGTTGGCTCGCCTGGCGCGCCGGTGCGGGCTTGCTCGGCGTCGCCGTGTGGTTGATCCAGCTCGCGCTCAACCTTGCCTGGACGCCACTCTTCTTCGCCGGTGGCCGCTATGGCTGGGCGCTCGTCGACATCGTCGCCCTGCTGGTCGCCATCGCCGTGACCATCGCCGTCTTCGCGCGCTTCTCACGTCCGGCCGCCTGGCTCCTGGTGCCCTATCTGGCGTGGGTCGGGTTCGCCACGGCGCTCAACGCCGCCATCGTGTTGGCCAACTGAGCGACGAGTGGGCCCTGGCGGGGGGCTCGTGCGGGAAGCCCCGGTCGGCGGTTGCGAATACGATGAGGCAGCGGGCGCGCGAGCCGCGAGAAGGGGTTCGGTCAGGCTCGTGCTACCCAGAGCCGCCGCTCCCAGCCCAGGTCACGCCCGCCCGGGGTGCTGATCAGGGAGAAGCCGGCGTCGTCGAGCAGCTGCTCGATCTGTGCCGCCGAACGTAGGCCGCCGCCAAACGCCGCCCGCAGCTGCAGGTCCAGCTCGGCATCGTGATCGTGGACGCCGTCGTCCTCGAGCACTCGCTCGACTAGCACCAAGGTGGCGCCGCTGCGCTCCAGTTGTTCGCGCATCCGACGCATCGCTGCCTCCACCGCCGGGTCGTCCAGGGTTTCCAGCCACTGCATGGCGGCGGTCGCCGCGCGTGCATCGGCGTCGGAGGCATCCGCCTCACCTACCGTGACGGGAAGGCCGGGGTGGGTGTCTCGCAGTGCGGTGGCCAGCGCGTCTGCCCCCAGGCCGCGCACGGTGACCGAAGAGTGCTCGTCCCAGGCGTGGTGGGAGAGCACCGACGAAGCCGGCCAGGCCGCGTCGAAGGTGACGAAGTCTCGCGCAGCCTGGCCGAGCGGAGAGTCCGCGGCCAGCACCTGCACCATCTGCTCCCCGGTGGCGGATGGGGCCGGCGCTCCGGTGCGCAGCGTCGTCAGGAGGCGATCCGGCGTCAGCGCCCACAGTGCGAGCGCCGGGTCGTCGTACTCGTCGTCCTCGGAGACCACGAACTCGCCGATCCCGCCCAGCCTCAGTACGCCGGCGCCGGTCACTGACGGATCGGTGGGATCGGCTGCGAGCACGTCCACGGAGACCAGATAACGACAGAGTGCTCGCAGGGTGGGCTCATCCAACCCCAGCTCCCGGGCCAAGACGGCGGGGGAGCACGGCTGACGCTCCAGGTGACCGAGGACACCGGACGCCACCGCGGTCCAGACGACCGAGGGAGCGGTCAGATCCGTGAGCTGCTCCCATCGCTGGCGCAGCGCGTCGACCGCCTCCTCGCCGGGATCGGCTAGCGGCTTGCCGTCCTCGGTGGCCGGGGCCGCCGAGTAGCGCCAGTAGCCGGTCACCTCGTAGCAGTCCGGCGGCACCTGGCGCTCGTTCTTGAGCCAGTTGCGGATGGGCTTGAGACTGATCGCCTCGCCGGCGAACCAGCAGTAGGCCTCCCCCGGCCACCACGGCGCCGCCGTGACCGCGTCGAACAAGGCGGTGCTCGCTCCCGCCGCGACGGCACCGCGATGCACCCAGGTCAACTCCACCCCGTCGGGGACCGCCAGGGGTAGTTCGTCAGCCGGACCGCCCACCTCGACGAAGAGTTGCCCACGCACGCCGGTAGGCCATTCCTCCAACAGCCGTGCCATCGCAGGGAGAGCGGTCTCGTCCCCACCCAGCAGCAGCCAGTCGACTCCGGTCGGAAGCAGTGCCGAGATCTTCGGGCCAGCGATATGCGCCAGGTCGCCCGCCTGCACCCGCTCGACCCACGAGGACGCGAACCCGGTGCCGTGTCGCACGAAGTCCAGGTCCATCTCGCCAGCCACCGGATCCCAGCGCCGCGGGGTGAAATCCTTGGCGGGCGAGGCTCCCGACCAGTCCAGGAGTCCGTCCACCTGCCGGGGCGGCACCGCCGCGGATTCGCCGTGACCGGGGACGACCAGCTTGACGTGGTCGTCGAATCCCAGACTCTGCAACTCGCCGACCTTGATCCCGTCCGAGGTGGTGAACGGTCGGAGTTGCCCACCGGTCAAGGTGATCCTCCGGAAGCCCGGAGACAGATCCTCGACTCGACTGACGGTGAGGGTGCGGATGTTGATCTCGAAGACCTTGTTCTCGCGTCGGCTGCGAGGCATGAACGCTCCTTGACTGGGAGGTGACCGGCGATCACGGTAGGGGTGCGCTGGCCCGACCTGCCACGCCCCAGGTCGGGGATGGGCGCGTGCTTCGACCGGACGCTCCCGGGCTTGGACCGAGACCCGGGTCGGGCCCCTAGGTTGAGGGCGCCATGTCGACTGCCCCTCTCTCCACCGCCGCGGCGGTGCTGGGCTGGTGCCTGCGGCAGGCTCGGCGCACGCTGGCCGCCTCGATGGCCTCCGCGCTCGTCCGACAGGTCGCCTTCCTGGCGATTCCGTGGTGCCTCGGGCGAGCGGTGCAGGCTCTGGCCGAGGGTGACGCAACGATGATGTACGGCGCATTGGGACTGCTCTCCCTCTGCGTGCTCATCGACTTCGCCGGGCTCTGCGGGTGGATGTGGTGGGCCCATCTGGCCGAGGCGCGGCTGGCGAACGACCTTCGCTGCCGGCTCCTCGAGGTGACTCTGCGGCAGGACGCCGGCCGGCTGGAGTCGATCGGGTCCAATCAGGGCGACCTGCTGTCTCGCGCGATCGACGACGTCGACGCCGTCCTGACCTGGATCCACGGACTGGCACACTGGGTGGTGATCTCGGTGACCGTGATCGTGCTCGTGCCGGCGATTGGTGCGATGGATCCACTCCTGCTCGTGGTCGCACTTGGCTGTGGGTCCCTGTTGGCGGTCACAAACATGATCGCGCCGCGGCTCTTCGGCCCCCGGATCGCCGCAGTCGCGGCCGAACAAGGCGCGCGCAGCCAGTCCGTGCAGCACCTGGTCGCCGCGGCCCCCTCCTTGCGGGGCGTCGGCGCAGAGCAGGCTCTGGTCCGGCGGCATGCCGTGCGCAGCGCGGCCGTGCGGGAACGAATCATGGCCGTCGCGCGGGTGGGCGCGGGATGGCAGGCGATCGGCACCGGTCTCCCGGGCGTCGCCGTCGGCATCGGCATCCTCGTCGGAGGCCTGGCCGCCCTCGACGCGCGGGTCGACATCGGCGACCTGACCACCTTCGCTCTCTGGATGGGCACGGTGCAGCTCGCTGCCGCGGCGATTGTGGCCCGACTCGGTGAGCGGAGTGCCGCACTGGCCAGCGCCCAGCGGATTGCCGAGGTGCTCAGCCTGGCCCCGGTCGGCAGCACGATGCCGGTGACCGTGGGCTCTGGTCGAACGGCGGCGACAGCCGGATCCCGAGCGAAGCCCGCATCGACACGTCGGAAATCGGCGTCTCGCTGCGGTTGCAGTCGCTGGCGCCCGACCTGCCGACTGCCGAGGTGATGCCGATCGACCTGGAGGTCTGGCCAGGCCAGTGGGCCCTGGTCACCGGCCCGACCGGCTCGGGCAAGTCCACGCTGTTGCGGAGCATCGCCGGAGCCGCAGCCGCCGAGGGCCGCGTCCTGGTCGGCCACCACGACGTTGCCGCCAGCGACCCGGACGACCGCGCCGACCTGCTCACTCTGGTGCCCCAGGGCCCGACTCTCTTCCACGGCACCATCCGCGACAACCTCCGGATGGCCGCACCCCACGCCGGTGATGACGCGCTGCTCGCTGCCTGCCACGCCGCGGGGTTCGACCCGGTCGTCACTCAGTTGCCGCAGGGCCTCGATACGCTGGTAGGAGAGCGCGGTGCGACCCTCTCCGGCGGCCAGCGTCAGCGGCTTGCGCTTGCTCGAGCCCTGCTTCGGCCGGTGCCGGTGCTCCTGCTCGACGACGTGACCTCAGGTCTGGATGTCGAGACCGAGCAGATCACCCTTGCTCGCCTGCGAAGAGCTACTGCGGATCGGGTCGTGGTGTGGGCCGGGCACCGCCCCGCCCTGCGCGGATGCGCGGACCTGACGGTCGAGCTCTCGGTTCGTCCGAACGGCTGCGCCGATGGCTGAGGTGCGCCGGCTCGCCGCGCATCCGGACGAGCACGCCGTCCTGCGGCGAACCGCTCCGCTGTTGCACGGACATCGTGGGTGGCTGGCCCTGGCGGTCCTGTTGAACCTGGCCGGAGCGGGCGGCGTGGTCGCCATCAGCGTGCTGTTCGGGATGGTCACCGATGCGGTGCTGGATCGTGACCGGGGTGCGGTCGTGGTCACTGCGGTGGCTGTGATCGTGGTCGCGGGCCTCGCCCTCGTGCTGGAGTGGATCGGCCACCTCGCCGTCGTACGCCTCGGCGAGAGCGTGGTGCAACAGCTTCGTGACCTCGCGGTGGCGCGGATCGCCGCGGCGCCGCTCCGGTTCATCGAGGCGCACCGGCGCGGCGACCTGGTGCGACGTACCACCGGGGAGATGACCGAGCTCTCCGGGTTCGTCGGCCGCACGCTGCCCGATCTGGTCAGCCAGTCGCTGCTCGTCGCGGTCACGGTCATCGTCCTCGCGAGCTATTCCTGGGTGCTGACCGGCGTGGTGGTCGCGATGCTCGCCGCGGCCGTCGTCGTGCTGGGTCGGCGATACCTTGCGCGCGCGGGGCCAGCGCTCGCCAACCTGGCGGATGCCGAGGCGGGGGTGAGCGCGAGCTTCGCGGAGTCGCTGTCGGCGCACGAGCAGATCGGCTTGCTCGGCGCTCGTTCGGTCCGTGGTCGACAGCTCCGAGAGGAAGGAGAGGGGTTGCTGGCTGCGCGGATCGGTTTCCTGCACAGCTATCGCTGGCTGGTGGCCCTCGGCCCGGCGGGTGGCCTCACCCTGGTCGTCCTGGTGGCCTTGTCCGCCTGGGGCCTCGACCAGGGCTGGCTCGGTGTCGGCGGCGCGGTCACGTTCATCTTCGCCGCCCGGGGCGCCTTCGGCGATGTCGAGGACCTCGTCGACGGTCTCGGTGAACTCCGGGCCGCCCGGACGGTCCTCGCACGACTGCTCGACCTCCTCGACGCCACCGAGATCGAGTTGCCGGCAGGTGCCGTGCCCCCCGCACCCGGTGACCTGGTGCTCGACTCGGTTGGCTACCGCTACGACGCGGACGGTCGGCCGGCGTTGGTGGACGTGTCGATGCGACTGGCACCGGGCGACCATGTCGCCGTGGTGGGGGAGACCGGATCGGGCAAGACCACGCTGGGCAAGGTGCTGGCCGGCTTCTACCCCGCTGACGAGGGATCGGTGTGCTGGCGTGGGGTAGCGATCGACAGCATCGCCCCGAGCGCTCTGCGACGGGCGGTGGCCTGTGTGCCGCAGGAGGTGGTCCTGGCCGAGGGCTCGATCGCGGACAACCTCGCCATGTTGCCGGGTGTGCTGGACACTCCAGCCTGGCGCGGACAGGTCCTGCGCACCGCCGCGGAGCTGGGGCTCGGAGCCTGGTTGGCTCGGCTGCCGACCGGCCTGGACACCGAGGTCGGTGAGCACGGGTCGCGGATCTCGGCGGGGGAACGACAGGTTGTCGCGCTGCTGCGGGCCGCCCTAGCCGATCCCGCGATCTTGGTGCTGGACGAGGCGACTGCCGATGTGGACGCCGAGATCGCTGCCGTGGTCGAGGGTGCCGTCGCTCGGCTGGGTCAGGGGCGGATCACGGTGGTGATCGCACATCGGCCCGACACCATCGGTCGGGCCGCCCGAGTGATCCGCCTGGCCGAGGCCAGGCGGGTTGGCTGACCACCTGGTCGGCCGCGCGGCCGAGGTCCACGGGCGGCGTACGGACGGAGCCAACGAGGCGATTAGGTTAGGCTAACCTTTGTGATAGACGATCCCTGGAAGCTTCACACCTGGGGGCACGCCCCACACGTTCACGACTTCCACCAGTTCCTGCACGTCGCCATCGGTCACGCTGCCATCGGCGTGGAGGGAATGGCGCTCCGGCTCTCGTCGTCGGTCGGGCTGATGGTGCCCGCAGGCACGTGGCACTCCGCGCGGTTCTCCGACGACTGTCTGATCACACCCTTCGCGTTCCCGGCCGACGACGTCTTGCCGTACGACGGTCCGACCCCGGTCGCGATCACCTCGGCACGCCGACGCCTGCTCTTGGCCGAGGGTCGCCGACTTCTCGATGGTGAGGGCCACGGTTCGCGGGAGCTCTTCGAGGCATTGGTCGATGATCTCGCCGAGCTCACTGTCCCCGCACCCGCCAGGGAGCCGGCGCGCACCGTCGCCGAGGCGATCCTGGCTGATCCGGCCGATCCCAGCACGGTCACGGACTGGGCGGCGCGGTCCTTCGTCAGCCCTAGCAGTCTGCGTCGGGCCTTCCGTTCCGAGACCGGTCTCTCGTTCACCGAGTGGCGCACCCGAGCTCGGATCAATGCCTCGATTCCCATGCTCGAGCGAGGCGAGATGGTTTCCCTGGTCGCCCAGCGGGTGGGCTTCGCCAGTGCCAACGGCTACATCCTTGCCTTCCGGCGCTACTTCGGGCAGACCCCTGGGGTCTTCATCAACAGCCAGCGAGAGCTCGTCTCCTAAGGGCCTGGCAAGGAATGAGGTGGCGACACGCCGAATAACTCCTCGCCAGGCCCTAACGTTTCGATCCTGCAGGAGAGGACTATCCCCGCGGGTCGAGCGCGACGACGTTCGGCGTGCCAGTGATCGGGTCGGGCACGACCAGGCAGGGCAATCCGAAGACATCGGCGACCAAGTCGGCATCGATCACCTCGCGCGGCGCTCCCGTCGCGACGACGCGCCCCTCCTTCATCACGATCAGGTCGCTGGCATACCGGAAGGCCTGGTTGAGGTCGTGCAGCACGGCGACGACCGTGCGCCCCTCGTCGTGGAGGGAGCGAAGCAGCTCCAGAAGGTCGAACTGGTGCGCGACGTCGAGGAAAGTCGTCGGCTCGTCGAGGAGCAGCACCGGGGTCTCCTGCGCCAGCAGCATCGCCAGCCAGACCCGCTGACGCTGACCGCCGGAGAGCTCGTCGACGAGGCGAGCCGCCAGCGGCGTACAACCGGTCGCCGCCAGCGCCGCGGCGACCGCCTGTTCGTCGCTCGTGCGCCACTGCTGGAAGATGCCCTGGTGCGGGTGTCGGCCGCGGGCGACCAGGTCGGCGACGGTGATGCCGTCGGGAGCGATCGCGCTCTGCGGCAGGAGCGAGATGCGTCGGGCGACCTGCTTGCTGCGCAGCGAGCGGATGTCGTGACCGTCGAGGCGAATCTCCCCGCTCTCCGGCGGCAGCACCCGCGCGAGTGCCTTGAGCAGGGTGGACTTGCCACAGGCATTCGGGCCGACGATCACCGTGAAGGTGCCAGGCCGGATCCCGACACTCAACGCCGAGGACACCTGCATGCCGGGATAGCCCAGGGTCACCTCGTCGGCCTCGAGTACGAAGCCACTCGTGGGCGGGCTGGCAGTCGGATCGACGGACGGTCCGGGAGATGGGATGGCCGTGGAATCGCGCATGATGCTCTCGCTCTCAACTCGATGCCGCGAGGGCGGCGCGCCACCGGCCCTCGTGGATCAGCAGCCAGATCAGGTAGAGGCCACCCAGCGACACAGTGACCAACCCGGTAGGAAAGCCGATGGCGTGAACGCCGAGGACCAGCGACACCAGGTCGGCCAAGGTGAGCAGCAGCGCACCGACCAGCGCGGCAGGCAGCAGCGCCACCGAGCCGGAGCGCACTAGCCGCCGCGCGAGCTGGGGGGCTGCCAGTGCGACGAAGCTGATCGGTCCGCAGGTCGCGGTGACGACCGCGACACAGGCGGTGCCAGCCAAGAGGCAGATCAGGCGCGTCCTGCCCGTGGCGACGCCGTGGGCGATCGCCACTTCGTCACCGAGCTCGAGCTCGCGGAGGCTGTGCGCCTGAGAGCCGATCAACAGCCCAGCTGCGGCGATGCCGATGGCCGCCGGCACGACCTGAGACCAGCCGATGTCGACCAGGGAGCCGGCCGCCCAGAGGCCGATCTGCAGCGCGGTGGTGTCATCGGCCCGGACCAGCAGATAGCTGTTGATCGAACCGAGCATTGCGCCGACGCCGATCCCGACGATGATCAGCCGGAATCCCTGGACGCCACGTCGGTACGCCAGCAGATAGACGACCATCGCAACCGCGATCCCGCCAATCAGGGCGCAGGCCGACCGTTGCGAGGTCCCGCTGATCTCGAGCATGAGCACACCGACCAGCACTCCGGTGAATGCTCCGGTGTCGAATCCGATGATGTCGGGTGAGCCGAGGGGGTTGCGGGTGAGGGACTGGAAGACGCCACCGGACAGACCCAGCGCGGCGCCGAAAAGGATCGCGGCGACCGCGCGCGGCAGGCGCCACTCGACCACCACCATCCGGAACAGCCCGCTGTCGTCGACCAGCAGCGCTCGGACAACGTCGACGAACGAGATGCGGATCTCGCCGACGCCGATCGCGATCGTCGCCGTGACAAGCGTGAGGAGCGCCAGCACCAGACAGACCGTGAGAAAGCGAACGCTGACTCGTCCCGAGGCGGGGCGGGTGCGAACGACGATCTCGGAGCGACCGAAGTCGACGGTGCCGATCGCGTCGATGCCGTCCAGCGACCCGGTCACAGGCCGCTCGCATTCGGTCTCCGGACCATCACGATCAGGACGGGGGCACCGACCAGCGCGACGACTACGCCCACCGCCAGCTCGTTGGGCCACACCACCACCCGCCCGCACACGTCGGCGATCAGCACGAGCGCGGGAGCGAGCAGCAGCGTGTAGCCCACGATGCGGGGTTGGCTGGGGCCGGTCAGCCAGCGAGCCACGTGCGGCACCATCAGGCCGACGAAGCCGATCCCGCCCGTGATGGCAGTGGCCGATCCCGCGAGCAGGCTGACCCCGAGCACGCCCAGAGTGCGGACCACGCCGACGCGCACGCCGAGCGACGTGGCCAGGTCGTCGCCGAGCGCGAGAGCGTCGAGCGGGCCGGTCAAGACCAGGGTGAGGAGGACGCCGGTGGCGAAGAACGGTGCCGTGGCGAGGAGTTCCGGGCCGTGGATGCCGCGCAGGGTGCCCAGCCCCCAACGCATGATGGCCTCGTAGGTCTCGGGCGAGAGCAGCACCATGGCGTCACCGATGCCACCGAGCACTGCGCTCAAGGCCACCCCGGCCAGGATGAGATGCATCGGCGAGACTTGGCCGCCAGCCACCACGCCGATGGCGTAGACGAGGGTGGTCGTGATCGCTGCTCCGAGGATCGCTAGCCACATGGTGGTGCCCAGCGAGCTCACCCCGAACAGCACGACGCCGACCGTGACCGCGAATCCGGCTCCCGCGTCGACGCCGAGCAGGCCCGGGTCGGCGAGGGGATTGCGGGTGATCGCCTGGATCAGCGCGCCGGCCAGACCGAAGCTGATGCCCGCGACGACCCCGGCCACGGTGCGGGGCAGCCGGACCTCCCACAAGATCAACTGATGCTGGAGGTCACCTTGGTGCCGCAGCGCGTCGAGCACGGCACCGGGGCCGAGCGAGTTCGCGCCGACGAAGATGCTGAGCAAGACGCTCGCCACGAAGAGGATCACCGCGCATGGCAACGCCCAGCCACGGCGTACGAAGGAAGCTGGGCCTTGCTGCTCGTGCCGGGCCGGAGCGGCAGTGGCGGTCACGTGGTCCGCGCTCGTCAGTCAGCCAGCGCCTTGGCCGCCGGCTCGGCCAGCGCATCCACCAGCCAGGGCAGGTTCAGCGCCGATGCACTGCGCAACCCCCACGGCACCCAGTTGGTGTCGTCCTCGAACGCGAAGGGGATGTACCCGCCGTCCTGGTAGACCTGTAGCGAGGTGAACAGCTTGTTGTGGGAGAGAGCCTCGGACTCCTCGCCGTTCTCCCCGGCGAACACGATGTCGGTGTCGACCAGCGGCAGCAGCTCGTCACTGATGCTGTCGGCCTTCGCCAACTTGGCCGCGTTGGGGTTGGGTTGGAAGCCGAGCTCGGAGAGCACCTTCGCGGTGTTCGAACCCGGGCCGGAGTAGAACGCGATGCCGTACTGCTTGCCGTAGTTGACGACGAAGGAGGCAGTGGCGTCGGCGAACTCGGGGTGGGCTGCGGCGGTGTCCGTGATGGTCTTCTCGACCGTGGTGACCAGCTCCGCTGCGGCCTGCTGCCGGTCGACGGCCTCGCCGATGACGGTCAGGGTGTCTTGCCACGGGATCCCATAGGTTTCCACGGTGCCGTCGTAGGCGAGCACGGGGGCGATTTGCGCCAGCCTGTCGTACACCTTCTGGTCGACCTCGTCGTTGAGCGCGTTGACCGCGACGATCAGGTCGGGGGCCGCGGCCGCGACGTCCTCGGCCTTGAGCTCGAAATCAGGTGCGGTCGCGACGGTCTTCATCGCGGCGCTCTGCTCGGAGGTCAACCAGGGGGCGGACGACATCGCGTCGTTGACGTAGACCGGGGTGATGCCGAGAGCCAGGAGGGCGTCCATGTCCTCCGACGTCAGGCTGATCGCGGCAATGCGCTCGGGTGCCTTGTCCAAGGTGGTCTCGCCCCACTTGGTCTTCAGGGTCATCGGGTAGGTGGTGACCCCCTCGGGCCCACCGCTCGCGTCGCTGGCGGGGCTGCTCGTCACCGTGACGTCGGTGCTGCTGCACGCCGTCAGGGCGGCAAGGGTCAGCAGGCAGGCAACCAGTGCTCCCCGGAAGCGACGGGCCCCCAGGACACGACGGGCGGTGGAAGGCATGCGCACTCCTCGGTGGACATCGATCAGCGGCGGAATTGGCTCGGTGATGGCTCTGCGGCGCGTCGCCTCGTCACGCGCGACGCTCGCCGACGGGAAGTTAGCCTTGCCTTACCGGGCCTCTCCAGAGCGGGCGGCGAGATTGGCCATCGGCTTGGATCATCGCGGCGCCTGGTAGGACGCGGGCACGGTGGCTACTTCTCGGCCCCCCGAGAGTGCGCCGGTGGCCTACCGCGGGAGCAGTGAGTCGGCCATCGCCTCGCCGAGCCAGCGCTCGTACTTGACCAGTGACCAGCGGCGGTTGCGAATGAGGCGGTGCGACGCGTCGGGTGCGGTGAGCACCCACAAGATGTCGGCGGCCTCACGGGTCGACAGGCCGTCGCGCAGCCCGTGCCGCTCGGCAACCAGTTGGGCAACACCGCGGGTGCCGATGGCGCGCTCGCGGTCGATGGTCGTGAGGAATTCGCGCACGGCAGGGTCGTGGCCGGCGCCCTCGCCGTAGACCGAGCCGAGCAGGGCGCCGATCCGTTCGTAGATCTCTCGTGCCATCCGCGCATAGAGCATCAAGCAGGTGTGACCGTCCGGGGCGCCCTGCATCGCGAGCCCGGTCGGCTGGTTGATCATCGGCACCGGATCGTCGTTGCCGGCGAGCATCGTGTCCCAGACCGCCTTGAGCAGGTCCGCCTTGCCCCCCACGACGTTGTAGATGCTCTGCACACTGACCCGAGCGTGGCCGGCCACGGCCTCCACGGTGGTGCCGAGGTAGCCGCGCTCCAAGAACAGTTCCTGGGCGGCAGCCAGGATGCGCCGGCGGGTGGTCCGCACCTGCTCCTCACGGGTCGTGCCGGAGCGGCGCGGGCCACCTGCCGTGGTGCTCACGTCGCGGGTGTCCCGGCAGCGTCGATGAACGCCGATGGCCGCGGTGCCTCGAGCGCGCCCACCTGCCACAGCATCGCCAGCTCGTCGCGGACGCCCCAATGCTCGGCCAGCACGCCGTCTTGTGCGCGATAGATGTGCATCGTCTCTATCGTGTAGGGCTTCCCGGTCGGTGGGAAGCCCATGTACTCCGTGTCGTGCACTCCATGAGCGGTCGCACGGATCGCGACCTTGTCACCCGCGGCGACCGTGTCGTGAACGACATACTTGATCCGCAAGGTGTCGTGCAGCCACCGCAGGGTCGCAGCATAGGTCGCCCGTCCGGGTGGCAGCCACGGCGGAGCACCGTGGTCGACGAAGTCCTCACTCACCAACTCGTCCAGCTTCTCGACGTTGCCATTGTGCAAAACGTCCAGCACTTCCTCGGCCAGCCTCGCCGCAGTGTTCATGTCGAATGCCCTCTCTGTTGGAGTCCGGTTCCGTTGGTTGGAATCAGAGTCCAGGTAAGGCGCGGCCGAGCCAAAGCTCGTTGGAGAAGAAGGAGGGGCTGTTCCATTCTCAGGGCGGGAGGTCCGCGACATGATGTGCCCGTGACCAACCAGCCCGTGCGCGTGCTGCTCGTCCTCACCGAGCGCGGCCGGATCCTGGACGAGCAGCTCGAGCTGCCGGCGGTGGGCAGCGTGCTGCCACTGGTGCACTTCCACATCGATACAGCCCTGGCCCAGCTCGCCTCTGTCTTGGTCCTGGTCGACGGTGAGTTGACGCGTCAGCCGGTCGAGGTCCGGCACCGCGTCCGCCGACCGCGACCAGGCGTTCGCGTCCACTACTCTTCTGTCCGCGCCGGGTTGGCGACGGAGTAGGCGGGTGGGTGCGATGCAGCGGTGGACCAGGTTCTGGATGCTGGCTGCCATGGTGCTCGGACTGCTGACGGTCACCGGCGCGCCGTCGCAGGCGGACACCAGCGCCGAGGCGGAACTGGCGGAGAAGTTCGCGCCGGTGATGATGCTGGTCACCCAGAAGACCGCCTGCGGGCCGGGTGAGCCCTATCGCCCGAGCAACGTCGACGTCCTCTTCGACAACCCGACGGTCGCCCTGCGGGGGCCGTGGAAGCCGCAACGCGACCTGGTCAAGGTCGGTCCGTCGATGGAGGACGTCAGCAAGGGGTTGCCGGGATACGCCCTGGACCTGCCGGGCGATCCACTCAACCCTGGATGCGAGTACGAGAAGTGGGCGCGCTCGGAATGGGGCAACTCGGCCGAGCCCACGGCATACGCCCATGTCGCCACCCAGACCGGCGTGAGCAACCGGATCGCGCTGCAGTACTACTTCTTCTATCCCTTCAACGACTACAACAACAAGCACGAGACCGACTGGGAGCGCATCCAGCTCGAGTTCGAGGCACCCGATGCTGCCACCGCGTTGAGCAACGGCCTGACCCCTGACCTGGTGGTCTACTCGCAGCACTACGGCTCGGAGCGGTCCGGGTGGGACGACGACAAGCTTCGAGATCGTCGATGACACCCACCCGGTCGTCTACGTATCGGCGGGCTCGCACGCCAACCAGTTCTCCGCGGGCGTCTTCCTCGGCAACTCCGCCGCCACCGGCTTCGGGTGCGACATCACCGCGGGCGACCACACCGAGGTGCGCCCGGTCATCGAGACCATCCCCTCGAACGCCGAAGAAGCGCGGGAGGCGTTCCCCTGGGTCTCCTACCGAGGGCACTGGGGTGAGGTGGGTCCGGTGCGGTTCTACGAGGGACCCACCGGCCCGAACCGCAAGACCGCCTGGACCAGGCCGTTCGTCTGGTCGGCCGACGCGCGGTCGTCCAGCATCGTGGTGCCGGGTTCGGCAGCCAGCAATACCGGGGTCTCGCAGTTCTACTGCAGCGCCCTCGGCAAGGGCAGCGACCTGTTCCGCAGCTACGTCGACAATGCGCCGGCCGTCTTGGCGGTGCTCGCCATCCTGATCGGCCTCCTGGTGTGGCTGCTGCGGCGCACCGACTGGGACTCCAGCCCCACCCCGTTGGCGCAGTATCGCCGAAGCGGCCAGATCGTGAACTCGTCGTGGCAGATGCTCAGGCAGCACCCCCTCACCTTCTTCTTGATCGTGCTGCCCATGGTCGTGCTCAACGTGACAGCAGCAGGCTTCCAGACGGCCGCGTTGGTCAGCAACGTGCCGCGCTGGCTGGTGGCCGGCGTCGACGCGCTGGCCGTGCTGAGCCTGCTGCTCTCCGCCGGGGCGGTGACCGTGGCGATGAGCAGACTCGGAAAGGGGCAGTCGGCCCGCGTCGGTGAGGTGTACGTCGAGGGTGCGCGACGCCTGGCCGTCGGCGCCCCGGCGATCGCGGTGGCGGTGGTCTCCCTGCTGTTGTTGACCACCTCGATCTTCCTCGCGCCGGTGGCACTGGTGTTGTTGGGCGCGTGGAGTCTGCTGGTCTCGGTCATCGTCCTCGAACGGCGAAGCGGGTTCGGCAGTCTGAGGCGGAGCCTGTCTTTGGTCTGGCGGTCCCTGGGCACGACGCTTCCGGTGCTGCTGCTGATGCTGTTGCTCATCACCGCTGCGGGAGCCCTGCTCGCGACACTGCTGTTCGTCATCACGGCGCTGCCGTTCATCGTGCTGAACATGGTGCCGCCACTGACTCTGGTCCTGGTCTGGCCGTTCACGTGCGTGATGGCGACCTACAACTATTTCTCGGCTGCAGAGGAGGTCGAAGAGCATCGGGCCGCCAAGGCAGCGGCCCAACCGGCGACCCAAGCTTGCGATTGAGCCTGGGCGACGAGGGCGTGCAGCATAATCGCCCCGTGACCATTGAGCGGCCTGAGGCCGAGCAGCGCGACCCCGGCTCGGGCCGGACCCTTCGGGTGCTGATCGGCACCGCGGCCCTGCTGATCATCGCGCTGACCGTCCGCGAGACCGCTGGGTTCTTCGGCCCGGTCGTGTTGGCGGCGACGATCGCGATGTGCGCGCACCCGCTGATCGGACGACTCCATGCCCGCGGGATGCCTCGTCCCGTCGCTCTGATCCTCACCTTGCTCGTCGTCGTCGTGGTGACCGTGGTGACGATCTATGCCTTGTTCTGGGCGCTGACGAACTTCGCCTCGATGCTGCCGCGCTATCACGTCCAGTTCGGCGAGCTGATCGTCGACATCCGCGACTGGGCGCTGGATGCCGGCTTCGGGCCTAGCCAGGTGCAGCAACTGATCAACCAGATCGACTACGGCAAGGTCGTCGGCTGGGTCGCCGGCCTCGCCTCCTCGCTCGCCGGCCTGACCTTCACCGCCTTCGTGATGGTCTTCCTGGTCGGCTTCATGATCGTCGACTCCGGGCCCTTTACCCGGGGTTTGGAGCGGGCCCGTGAGTCGCACCGCGATGTGGTGGAGGCGCTCGAGCAGGCTGCGGCCGATACCCGGGTCAACCTGATCATCACCGCGGTCTTCGGGCTCGGCCTGGCGGCGGTGGTCACCGCGGCGCTGTGGCTGCTGGACATCCCGGAGCCAGGGGTGTGGGGCGTGCTGACCTTCGTCACCAACTTCATCCCCAACATCGGCTTCGTGATCCGGCTGATCCCACCGACCCTGATCGGTCTGCTCGAGGGTGGCTTCGGACTGGCGTTCGCGGTGGCGGCGGCGATCAGTCTCGCCAACGTGCTGTCGGAGAACATCCTCCAACCCCGCATCGCCGGACGCTCGGCGGGCCTGTCGGCCTCGGTGGCGCTGCTCTCGGTGCTGTTCTGGGCATGGGTATTGGGTCCGATCGGCGCGATCCTGGCGCTCCCGCTGACCATCTTCGCCAAGGCCCTTCTCGTCGATGCCCACCCCGAATCGCGCTGGGTCGGCGCCCTACTCGGCGGCGAGCATGCCGACGAGCAACCCGTGGAGCAGAGCGAAGAGACGCCAGAAGCGGCAAGCTGAGCCGGTTCGCGGAGCGCGGCCTGCTATGGCAGGGTGAGCTGGCATGCACCGCCGAATTCTCACCGTGCTCGCCTCCGCCACCGCTGTCTCGCTGGTCGCCCTCGCGCCGTCGTACGCCGAGGAGAGCGATCCCGCAGCGTCAGCCAAGGGTGCGCGACCGGTCAAGGTCCCCGCTGCAGGCGCGGCGGTCAACACCGCCCACCCGGATCGATGGGTCGGTGACGGGACGCCCGGCAGCTGCACCTCGAAAGCCGTGGTGCGTGCGGTGAAGCGCGGTGGGATCATCCGGTTCCGCTGCGGCCCGGATCCCATCACAATCGAGATGACGCGGACCGCCAAGGTGGTCAACACCAGCAAGCGGGTCGTGATCGACGGTGGCGGACTGGTGACCCTGAGCGGGCAGGGCAAGCGGCGGATCCTCTACCAGAACACCTGCGACCCCAAGCAGATCTGGACCACCGATCACTGCAACGACCAGGCCAGCCCGCGACTGGTGGTCCAGCACCTGCGCATGGTGAAGGGCAAGAACACCAAGACCTTGGAGCACAACGGCGGCGGCGGCGCGATCTTCGCCCGGGGTGGACAGCTCAAGATCGTCGACGTCACCTTCGACAAGAACCGCTGCCGACGCACCGGGCCGGACGTCGGCGGCGCTGCCGTCCGTGCGCTCGACCAGTTCCACGACCGCCCGGTCTACGTCGTCGCGAGCACCTTCCGGCGCGGCGTGTGCAGCAACGGCTCGGGTCTGTCCAGCATCGGCGTCTCCTGGTCGGTCTACAACAGCTCGTTCGTCAACAACAGGGCCGTCGGGCACGGCGCCAACCCGCCACGCGCCGGCACACCCGGTGGCGGGTCCGGCGCCGCGATCTACAACGACGGCAACAAGATGCGGCTGCTGGTGGCGGGCACCACCATGACGGGCAACCACGCCAACGAGGGTGGCGGTGCGATCTTCTACGTCAGCAACGATCGCTCCGGCACCGTGCGGATCCGCTCCTCCACGTTGAAGAACAATCCCAGCGACGGCTTCGAGACCAAGCCAGGGATCTTCTTCCTCGGCAAGTCGATGTCGATCCGGAAGTCCATCGTGCGCTGACCTGTGTGTTTGCTGTGTGAAATCTGGGTCGCCACCACCACGTCGTACGCCGTTGACGTGCGCGGGTCGGTACGGTCAGGGTGTGGTCGACCACCAACCTCGCAGACGGGGTCGGCCGCCGAGACACAACCGGGCCGCCCTGTTGGAGATCGCCGCGAACGTCGTGGTCGATCGAGGCTATGAAGGGCTGCGCTACGCAGACGTCAGCGAAGCGTCCGGGGTCGCGGTGGCCAGCCTGCGGCACTACTTCCCCACCATCGACGGGCTGCGTCGCGAGGCGCTGCGCCACCAGGTGCGCGCCGAGCTTCGCCACCTCGAGGTCCAGGTCGGGAGGCTCGAGGGCCCGTGGGAGCAGCTGAGCGGATTCATCAGGCATGCCATCGGCATCGACGAGCACGCACGTCGGACGAGCTGGCTGGTGTGGTTGGAGTACTGGCGGATCGCCGCCCGCGACGCCGGCATGGCCGAGGACTGGGACTCTCTCGACGCCGAATGGACCACCATGATCCAACAGGTGATCGAGGCCGGCGTCTCGGACGGCCGGTTTGCCCTGGATCAGTCGTCCTACGACGCCGCCTTGGAGGTGACCGCCCTCGTCGACGGGTTCGGCCCCGCGGTGGCTATCGCTGCCGCCGACAACGCCGTGACCGAGCACCTGGTGGCGATCATCGAGCGGGCCGCCCGGCGGATGGTCGGCCTGCCTCCGGTGGGCTAGTGCGACGCCACCACCTTCTCGCGCTCGGTCAGCTGACGTCTTGGCGCACGGTCCGCCAGATGCCGAAGCCGGCGAGCACGGCGGCCCAAGCAGCGAGCGCGAGCGCACCCTGCCACCAGTCCAAGCGCACCTCGTTGGCCGAGCTCTGGACGCTGTCGACGATCGCTGTGGTCGCCTGCGACGGGAGGTACGGCGCGATGTGACCACGGCCGAAGTCCCAGAACTGCAGGCCGAAGGCGATCAGCGGCTCGACGATCCACGCGACGCCCACCCCGATCAGCAGCGCGGCCACCTGGTTGGGGATGAGGATGCCGATGCCCAGACCGATCAGCGCCCACAGGCCGAGCACGAGCAGGCTCAGTGCCAGGGTGCGGAAGACGGAGTCGGAGGGGAACGCCTCGCGGTCGCGCAGCTGCAGCACCAATGCACCCAGAGTCACCGAGCCGAGTAGGGAGACGACGCCGTAGCCCGCGCCGAGGATCAGCAGCGCGATCACCTTCGCCAGCATCACCCGGGCCCGATGGGGGATCGCCAAGAACGTGGCGGTGATGGTCTTGTGGCGATACTCCGAGCCCACCTGGATCACGCCGATGGTGAGCAGCAACAGGTAGCCCACGGAGAGCCCTGCGGTGTAGACGGAGTTGGCCAGCTGGATGGGGGTGAACTCGACCGGTTGCCCGGCGCTGGCCTGGTCGAGGAAGCCCTGGGAGGTGTAGAGGAAGCCGAACAGGGTGGAGAACGCAGCGCCGCTCAGGAGCACCGCGATGCCCATCCCCCACCACATCCGCGTGGTGAAGAACTTGCGCAGCTCCGAGCGCACCGCACGGCCCAACCCGCTGAGCAGGCTCGGCTTCGTGGCCAGGTCCACTGTGCTCATCAGGCTGCGCCTCCCTCGATCGCGCCGACCTGTGGCGCAGTGCCCAGGTTGCGGTTGGTGCCCTCGGTGAGCCGGAAGAACAGCTGCTCGAGGTCGGCTTCCTTCTCACGCAGCTCCCACACGGGGAGTCCGCTCTGCAGCGCGACCTCGCCGACCCGACGCAGGTCGTGGGTGTTGACGGCCAGGGCGCCGTCCTCGCCGGGGGAGACGGTCAACCCCGAGGCCTCCAAGGCGCGGGCCAGCGTCGCCGGATCCGAGGTGCGGACCAGGCAGCCGTCACCGCCGCCCAGCTCGGCCATGGTGCCCTGCTGCACCAACTTCCCGTTGGCGATGATGAGCACGTCGTCCACGGTCTGCTGGACCTCTTGGAGGAGGTGGCTCGAGACCAGGATCGTCTTGCCCTCGTCGCACAGGTGGCGCAGAAAGCCGCGCAGCCAGCGGATGCCCTCCGGATCGAGGCCGTTGGCAGGCTCGTCGAGGAGCAGCACCTTCGGGTCGCCGAGCAGCGCTCCCGCGAGCGCCAGGCGCTGTCGCATGCCCATCGAGTAGGCGCCGGCTCGACGTCGGGCGAAGGCCGGGATCCCGGTCAGCTCGAGCAGTTCGTCGACCCGGCGGTCCTCGATCCCCGCGGCGCTGGCCAGCACCCGCAGGTGGTCTCGCCCCGATCGGCCCGGGTGGAAGTTGGTGGCCTCGAGGGCCGCTCCGACCGTGTGAAGGGGATCCGGGAGATCGCGGTAGCGCACGCCGCCGATGGTGGCGCTCCCGGAGGTCGGCCGGATCAGGTCCAGCGCCATCCGGAGGGTGGTGGTCTTTCCCGCCCCGTTGGGGCCCAGGAAGCCGGTGATCCGCCCCGGCTCGACCGAGAAGGTCAAGTCGTCGACCGCCGTGAAGGTGCCGAACCGCTTGGTGAGGTTGCGCACCTCGATCCAGGCCCCCGATGCCGTCATGCTCGTCCCCGCGCTAGGTCCATGCTTCGATCCTGACATTTCGCCCCGCACCGTGGGGGCCTCGCCCCGCGGGCTGGTCGGCGGCGACCCGCTGCTTCCTAGGTCAGGCTCCACCCGTGCGGGCGTAGAGCGCAGCACCGACGATCCCGGCCCGGTTCCGCAGCACGGCCGGGATGATCGGGGTGTTGATGTCCAGTAGAGGCAGGAACTCCGCGGAGTGCTTGCTCACACCGCCACCGACGACGAACAGGTCGGGGGAGAAGAGCTTCTCGACGGTGCGGTAGTAGGCGGTGAGACGCTGCGCCCACTGGTGCCAGGACAGCTCTTCGCGCTCGCGGGCGCTGTTGGCCGCCCGTGACTCGGCGTCGTGCCCGTCCACCTCGAGGTGGCCGAGCTCGGAGTTCGGCACCAGCGCGCCCCGATGGACGATGGCCGAGCCGATCCCGGTGCCCAGCGTGGTCACGATCACTACGCCCTGGTGTCCCTTTGCCGCGCCGTACGTCACCTCGGCGAGCCCGGCGGCATCGGCGTCGTTGACCACGTGGACCTCCCGCCCGGTGGCTTGGGTGAAGAGCTGGTCGGCGTCGGTGCCGATCCAGGACTTGTCGATGTTGGCGGCCGACTCGACCACCCCATGGCGGACCACGCCGGGCACCGTGACGCCGACCGCACCCGTGGAGTCGGGGAATCGGGAGAGCAGTTCGGCGAACACCGCGGCGACCGCCCGGGGCGTCGATGGCTGGGGGGTCTCGATGCGGTGTCGCTCGCCGGCGAAGTCACCCGCCTGGACGTCCACGGGTGCGCCTTTGATGCCCGAGCCGCCGAAATCGATGCCGAACGGGTGCGAGGAGACCATGGTTCACCTTGGCGGGCACGACGCCGCAGCGGGAACGCGTCTCGACAGTTGGCCGGGCCAGTCGGTCCCGGCAACCGATGTGTCGGTGCGGCGGTCCAGACTGGTAGGTGGAACCGCCGGGGTCTTGGCCCGCGTCTTTACCCGGCGAGGTAACCTACGATTCCGTTGGTTAGGAGAACGGCCTACGGGCATCGACGTACCCAGGGGGAGTTCGTCATGGCATCACGCTCGCGAGATCGGATCGTCGCGGCCGCTGCCCGGTGGGCAGCAGAAGAGGACTGGTCGAGGTTGACCATGTCCGGGCTGGCGCGCAGCGCAGGCGTCAGCCGTCAGACCCTGTACAACGAGGTCGGTTCGAAGGCGGGTCTGACCGAGGTGCTCGCGCTGCACGAGCTCGAGCTCTTCCTCGAGCTCGTCGAGAAGGCCGTCGGTGATCACCCGGAGAGCGTGGTGGCGGCGGCCCGCGCTGCGGCGTACGCCGTGTTGAGTAGGGCGCCCGACGCCAGCGTCCTGCAGCAGATCCTGGCCAAGTCGCAGGTCGACGGTGCCCACGGTCGATCGGGACCGACGTCCAACGCGTTCTTGCTGGTGGAGGCTGCCACCGCGGTGGTCGCCCGTCAGTTGGCCCGCTATCCCGTCGCCCTGACCGGGGGTGAGCTGAGCGTGGCGGCCGAGACCCTAGTGCGCCTAGTGCTGTCGCAGGCGTCCCATCCGACCGCCTCCCCGATGCAGGCGGCCGATGACGTCGCCTGGGTGGCCGCGCGGCTGCTTGCCACGGTGCCGTCGCGGGCTTCCCGCGCGGCGCGCTGATCGGCCTCCCGAGCGGAGGACGGCGGGCCACTATTCTCGGCTCGTGGACGCCCCGGTGGTCGTGGAGCTGAGCGCGATGCGCAAGGCGGCCGTGCTCCAGGACGAGGGCACCGCGTTCTACTCCAGCGCCTCGTGGCACAGCCGCTCCGTCGCGACGGAGACCACCAGCCATAACGCGCACGGGGTCCGCGCGGTGGTGGAGACCTTCTTCTTCTCGACCGGCCAGACTCCGCGGGCTCTGCTGGGTGGGAAGTTCCGCCCCGGTCCCGGCGCCCGGTTGACCGCAGAGGCGGGCACCAGCCGCGATCCCTGGAACGCCCCGAAGACCTGCGCCAGCCGACTCTGGCTGCCGTTCCGGGTCGGACTCCCTGACGAGTACGTCGATGCCGTGCTCGACGGCCTCGCCGACCCGGAGCTGCCCCCCGGCACGGTCACCGTCGACCGCGCCGGACACGACGAGGCCAACTCCTCCTCCCGTGCCTTCTACGACGCCGCCCGCCTGCTCGGTCTGGTCCTGCAGACGCAGATGCGCGGTGGCGATGTGGAGGCAGGCGTCCGGGGTGCCCTCGCCGAGTGGGCCTGACCTGGTTCGGTCGGCCCCCCAGGGTTTGGTCACCGTGCTACCGCAATGGGGACCGACCTCTTCCCCCGGAGCGCCGGTAGTGGCTACGCTGTGGCCCGACGCACCAGTGCGTATCACGAAACGAGCGTGCATCATGCGCAACAAAGACGGCGACACGATCGTGCGGCTGCTGGAGCATGCCCGCTATGAGGTGCTGCCCACGCCGACCATCGAGGAGAAGCTGGTCGCCAGCGTGCCGACGGACGTCCAGGTCACTGTCACAGCCTCGCCGAACAAGGGTCTAGAGCAGACTTTCGAGCTCGCCGAGCGGCTGATCGGTCATGGGTACGACGTCGTGCCCCACCTGGCTGCCCGGATGATCAGCGGGAAGGCCGAGCTGGCCGAGATCGTCGAGCGACTGACCGGTGTGGGCGTGAGCACCGTCTTCGTCCCGGGCGGCGATGCCGATCCGGTCGGCGACTACCACGACTCGGTGGCCCTGCTGGAGGATCTGGCGGCGCTGGGCTCGCCGTTTCGACAGGTCGGCATCGCGGGCTATCCGGAATCGCACCCGGCCATCGCCGACGACGTGACGATCCAGGCCATGTGGGACAAGCGCCGCCATGCCACCCAGGTGGTCTCCAACTTGACCTTCGACCCCAAGGCCATCACCGACTGGTTGAAGAGGATGCGCACGCGCGGAATCAGCATGCCACTCCTGGTCGGCCTGCCGGGGCCCGTCGACCGCGCCAAGTTGCTCTCGATGGCCACCAAGATCGGCGTCGGCGACTCCACCCGCTTCCTGGCCAAGCACAAGGGCTTCATGGCGCGGTTGGCTGCTCCCGGTGGCTTCACCGGGGAGCGCTTCCTGGTCAAGTGCGCGCCTTCGTTCGGTGCGCCAGGCGCCCTGGTGGAGGGCCTGCACCTGTACACCTTCAACCAGGTTGCCGAGACCGAGCAGTGGCGCCAGGAGTTTCTCGATCGCCTGCGCGACTGAGCCGCTCGGGGTTCGCGGTTCGGGGTTCGCGGTCGGGCTCCGAGGCGGTCAGGCGGGCGGTGGTCCGGGTTGTCGGCCGGGTTGCTGGTCCGCTGTGGTGCTGACCGACAGGGCAACTACACGGAGAGGCGGCCGGCGGTTCGGGGCCGCTCGCCGGGTTGCTGGTCACCGGTGGTCACTCCCGTTGCTGCAACATCAAGGTATCTCGGTGGGCCTGCACTTCTCATTGCGTGTGCGCCGTGAGAGGTGACGCTTCATCCACTGACCTTGATGAAGCAGCGGCGCGTGTGACTGCTGTGACCCGGGGTGTGGATCCGGGTCGGACAGGGTCATCGATTGGGCACAAACGACACGCCAGAGGGCGTTTCCGATGTCGTTTGCGTCCCATCGGTGAGGCATTGGGCCCAGGTCGGGCGAAGACCCGTCGATTGTTCCGAAACGGCACATCGATTGGCCGCAAACTGCATCCCGCATCGTCCCGGATTGCGGTTTGGGCCCAAACGGCAACCCCTCGACCCGCCGCAGCCGTCTCCCGCGCCGTTGTGGGGCCTGGCGCCCATCTGCTGCGGTGCTGTGGTGGCCCTGACCCATCTCCCGCGGTGCTGTAGTGGGTTGGGACCCGGTATACGAGGCACTTTGCCACTACAAGACCGCAGGAGACGCAAGAACACCGCGGCAGACGCCGACCCGGGCAGGCCAGGCGACCACCAGCGACCCGGCCAGCGACCTCGGCTACCGGTCGCCTCTCCGGTCGCTGCGTCTGTCGGTCGTCACCACCGACCACCAGCAACCCGGTGAGCGACCCCGACCAAGAGCGGCGCTCATCCGTCCTCGGTGCCCTGCCGGTGGTGACCACAGACCGCTAGCGACCGACTGCTAGGTGACGAGGTCGGCCAGGGCGCGTTCGAGCCCGGCGTGGCCGGTGTCGACCACGGTGAGCGGGAGGCCGAGCCGTGCTGCTGCGGCCTCGGCGAGCGCGTGCAGTTCCTCGTCGGGTTGCTGGGCCAGCCAGACCACCCGCGTGTAGGAGCCGAAGTAGTCGTCGCGCAGCTCCGGCCACCGGTCCAGGCCGAGCTCGCGGATCACGGTCCGCTCGAACGAGCGGACCAAGAAGTCGGTGAAGACGTAGGTGCCCGGCTGCTCCCGGAAGTACGCCGCCAGCCGCTCGGCACCGCCGTACACGTCATAGCAGTGCAACCCCGGCAGCCGCTCGACTCCGAGGTCGGTGCAGACCTCGTCCAGCGCACCGTAGGTGCCGCAGTCGGCGTAGCCCACGACGACCCGCCCGTAGTCGTCCTGCAGGCGGGCGGCCAGCGCGCGCACCTCGCCCGCGATCAGCTGCGGCTGGTTGTGCAGCAGGGGCGGGAGCGGGTGCACGTCGACCGGCCAGCCACGCCGCTCCGCGATCTCCGCGGCCGGCTGGGCGACGGCACCGCAGGCCACCAAGGCGACCCGGGTGGCGTGGTCCTCAGAAGGAGAGCTGCTCGACGAAGCGGTCGTTGAAGTCGGGTCGATCAGAGAGCTCGACATAGCTCACCTCCTCCAACAGCGCTGCCGCCCCGGCCCGTTCGCGCTGGGACAACAAGACCATCTTCGCTCCCTCGCCGGCGACGTTGCCGGCCGAGACGATGCGGAGGGTGGGCAGGGTCGGCACCAGCCCGATGCGTACGGCGGCCGCGGGCGACAGATAGGACCCGAACGAGCCGGCCAGGAGCACCTGCTGGACGTCGGAGTGACCCAGGCCGAGCTCCTCGAGGAGCAGCGTCCAGCCGGTGGAGATCGCGGCCTTGGCGAACTGCAGCTCGCGCACGTCGCGCTGGGAGAGGTAGACGGTCTCGGCGACGGGGGTGTCCGGGGCGGGCCGGTGCAGCACGAACACCCGCTCCTCGCCGACCTTGGTCAGCCGGTCCGCCAGCGCGGGTGCGAGGTCGGCGGCGGCCTCGTCGGTCACGAAGCGTCCCGAGGAGTCCAGCAGTCCGACCCGAACCAGCTCGGCGACGGCATCTACCAGTCCCGAGCCGCACAGGCCTTTGGGCTCGACGTCGCCGATCACGCCCAGCTCGACCGGCTCCTGGCGAGCGAGCCGGATCACCTCGATCGCGCCGTCGGCGGCGCGCATGCCGCAGCGGATGGCTCCGCCTTCGAAGGCCGGTCCGGCGGGGGCGGCGGTGGACAGGATCCGGTCGCCGTCGGAGAGGACGATCTCGCAGTTGGTGCCGACGTCGATGAACAACCGGGTCCGCTTGTCGCGGTCCATCCCGGTGGCGAGCATGCCGGCGACGATGTCTCCGCCGACGTAGGCGCCGAGCGAGGGGAAGACGACGGCGGGGGCACGCGGATGCACCGTGAGGCCGAGGTCGCTCGCCGTGACCGAGGGGAACGACGCCGACGACATCACGAACGGCGCCACACCCAGCGGCTCCGGATCGATGCCCAGGGCGAGCGCGACCATGGTCGCGTTGCCGGCGAGGGCCACCTCGTAGACCGAGCGGGGGTCGGCGCCGGCTTCCTGGCACACCTCGGCAGCGAGCTCGGCGAGCGTGTGGGCAGCGGCCGTGCGCAACCGTTCCAGCGCCTCCGGGTCCAGCATGGTCGCACTGATCCGGCTGATCACGTCCGCCCCGAACGGCTGTTGCTTGTTGAGCATCGACGCCACCGCCATCGGCGTGCCGGTCTCGAGGTCCAACAAGGTGGCGACCACGGTGGTGGTGCCGAGGTCGAAGGCGATCGCGCGACGCACGCCGGAGGTGTCGCCGGCCTCGACGTCGATCAGCTCCTCGTCGACGACGACTGCGGTCACTTTGAAGTCGCTGCCGCGCAGCACGCCCGGTAGCCGGCGCAACACGTCCAGGCCACAACGCAGCTCGAGGTCGTCGACCGCGTCTTGGAGTCGGACCAGGTCGGTGCGCTGGTCGGCGAGGCTGGGCTCGGCGAGCTCGACGTATCGCTTCTGCACGGCAGGCCGCAGGATCACCTGACGCCCGACGCCGACGGTGGCGGCCTTCGGGCGGGTGGTCAGGGGAGGTACGGCGACCTCGAGGTCGTGCACCGCGGAGACCAGGCAGGCCAGCCGCCAACCCTGGGCCAACTGATCGGCGGAGAAGGTCCGCTCGTCGTGGCGGGTGATCGGTGGGGGCGGGCCGTCGATCTTGACCCGACACTTGTGGCAGGTGCCGTGCCCGCCGCACGTGGAGTCGATGGCGATGCCGTTCCAGGACGCGGCGTCGAAGACGCTGACGCCCGGCGGCACCCGGACCGGACGGAGCGAGGGCTCGGCGCCGGGGCTCTGCTCGACGGAGAAGAGCAGGTCGACCCGACCGGTGCCGTCGTGAGCGACCGGGGCGGGCGCGGCGGGGGCGAGAAGGCCCTCGCGGCGTACCTCGTCGAGGGTGAAGTCCGGGGGGTCCTGCTCGGGAGGGCTCACGCCGACGCTTCGGCCGCCTTCTTGGCCCGGGCGGCCCCGATCCAGGCCATCCCCCACTCGTCGTGGTCCAAGAACAGGTCGGCTGCCTTCACCGCCTGCACGATCTCCGGCGTGCGGACGTCCATGATCGCGCTGGTCAGCCCGACGGTCATCGCCATCGGCAGCCAGGTGGCGTTGAGCGCGTGCCGCTCCGGCATGCCGAAGGAGACGTTCGAGGCACCACAGGTCATGTTGAGCCCGAACTCGTCACGCACCCGCCGCATGGTCTCGAAGCCTGCCACCCCCGACGAGGTGTCGGCACCGATCGGCATGGCCAGTGGGTCGAGGACGATGTCCTCGATGGCGATGCCGTACTCCTTGGTGGCCACGTCGACGATCTTCTTGACCAGGTCGAGCCGCTTCTCCGGCTCCATCGGAATCTCGTCGACGTCGTTGGGCAGCGCGATCACGGCGGCGTCGTACTTCTTCACCAGCGGCAGCACCGCCTCCATCCGCTCGTCCTCGGCGGTGATGGAGTTGACCAGGGCGCGGCCCTGGTAGACCGACAGTCCGGCCTCGAGTGCCTCGACCACCGAGGAGTCGATGCAGATGGGCTTGTCGCTGAGCTGCTGGATCAGGGTGATCGCCTTGGCGAGCAGCTCGGCCTCGTCGGTCAGCGGCACGCCCATGTTGACGTCGAGCACGTCGGCGCCACCGGCCACCTGGGCGGCGACATCGCGCTCGATCGCGGACAGGTCGCCGGCCCGGAGCTGCTCTTGGAAGATGCGGCGACCGGTCGGGTTGATCCGCTCGCCGATCAGGCAGAAGCGGTGGCCGCGACCGATGACGACCTCCTGGGTGGCCGACCGGAGCCGGGTCTCGAACGGGGTCACTTCGGCGCTCACGGTGGTCCTCCTAGGTCTGGCGGGTCGGGTGGGACGTCATCGGCTCCGGTCGCCGGGGCGACCGATCGTTATGACGTCGACGAGGTGCGGCGGCGCGACGGTCAGGCGGGGACCATCGACCGGCGCTGGTCGAGGAGCTCCTTGGCCCGCTTGACGGTGGCCGAGGCATCGGCGGCGTATCCGTCGGCGCCGACGGCGTCGGCGTACTCCTGGGTCACCGGGGCTCCGCCGACCATGACGATCACGTCGTTGCGGATGCCGGCCTTCTCCAAGGCGTTCAGGTTGGCCTTGAACATCGGCATGGTGGTGGTGAGGAACGCCGAGAAGCCGACGATGTCGGGCCGGTGCTCCTCGATGGCCGACACGAACTTCTCCGGTGCCACCTGCACGCCGAGGTCGATCACCTCGAAGCCGGCGCCCTCGAGCATGATGTTGACGAGGTTCTTGCCGATGTCGTGGACGTCGCCCTTGACCGTGCCCATCACGAACTTGCCGATCGTCTCCACACCGGTGTCGGCCAGCAGCGGGCGGAGCACCTCCATCGACCCCGCCATCGCCTTGCCGGCGATAAGCATCTCGGGCACGAAGAAGTCCCCGCGCTCGAACCGCGCGCCGACCTCCTCGAGGGACGGGATGAGGGCCTCGAACAGCAGCGTCTGCGGCTCCATGCCCATGCCGAGCGCCTCGTTGGTCAGCTCGAGCACTCGCGGGCCGTTGCCAACCAGGGTCTCGTCGTAGAGGCCGCGCAGGATCTCTTCGGGGGTCATGCGACACCTTCCTTGGGGGAGTGGCCCAGCACGGCGGTGAGCTGGGCGGCTTGGTCGGTCAGCAGTTGGGCCAGCGCCTCGTGTCGGCCGGCCAGGCGTGGGGTGGGTCCCGAGATGCCGAGGGCGCCGACCACCTCACCGTGTCCGTTGCAGACCGGGACGGCGACGCCGGCGAGGCCGACCTCGAGCTCGTCGGCAGTCGCGGCCCAGCCCTGACGGCGTACGTCGTCCAGCGCCGCCGCGAGCTCGGCTCGATCGGTGATGGTCCGGTCGGTGAGTGCGATCAGGGAGCCCGTCATCCGGATCACTCCGGAGGCGAGCAGCACCTTGCCCAGTGCCGAGGCATGGTTGGGCACCTCCACGCCGGTCCAGTCCCGGGTGCCCAACAAGAACGTCGAGTCCACCTGGGCGACGTGGAGCACGGTGTCCCCGCGAGGGATGCCGAGGTTGACCGTCTCGCCGGTGATGTCGCCGAGCGCACGCAGCACGGGCTGGGCGACGCGGGCCAGCTCCACCGACTCGTAGCGTGAGGCGAACCGGGCGAACAACCCGCCCGCGACGTACTCCCCGCCTTCGGTGCGCTCGACCAGCTGGGTGCGCTCCAAGGCGGTGAGCAGTCGACTGACGGTGGACTTGGGCAGTCCGGATTCCTCGGCCAGCTCGGCGAAGGCCACCGGTTCGTCGGACTCGACCACGGTGGACACCAGCAGCGCGGCGCGATCGACGGCTTGGGTGCCGGTGGCGGCGGTCATGCGGGGCTCCGGTTCCATGATGTGGAATGCTGGTTCCATATCATGGGGGATGTGGACGGCTTGAGTCAACCGGTGGCGAGAGATTGGGTCGGGGGCTGGCGGGAGAGCGCTCGGGTGTGCAATCGTCGGGCGAACCGTTCCATGATGTGGAATCGCCATTCCGCATCATGGGGCTAGACTCCGCTTCACGCGCCGTACCCCTGCCGCACACCCGCCGTCCCCCGGGAGAGCCCATGTTCGTCAACAAGATGCCCCGCTACGAGATTCTGTCCGAGGACGCCGTCGCCACCTTGGACAGCGGCTGGCGCCGGTTGATCACCGAGATCGGTGTGGAGTTCATGGACCAACGGGCCCTGGACCTGTTCGCGCAGGCGGGCCAGAAGGTCGAGGACAACACGGTCTTCCTCGACCCCGACTTCGTGCTCGAACAGGTGGCGAAGGCCCCCCGAGAGTTCGACATCCAGGCCCGCAACCCCGAGCACTCGGTGCACATCGGCGGCGACTCGATGGCCTTCGGCGCCGTCTACGGTCCGCCCTTCGTCCGTGAGGGAGAGGTGCGCCGCGATGCGACGATGGCCGACTTCCGCAACTTCACCAAGCTGGCCCAGTCCTTCGACGCACTCGACTCCGCCGGGGGTGTGATCTGCGAGCCGAACGACACCCCCCTGGACTCCCGCCACCTCGACATGATCTACGCGCTGCAGACGCTGACCGACAAGATCTACATGGGCAACGTCGTCTCCGGCACCAACGCCGCCGACACCGTCAAGATGACCGAGATCCTGTTCGGCTCCCGAGAGTCCATCGAGCAGACCCCGGCCACGATCTCGCTGATCAACTGCAACAGCCCGCTGCGCTGGGACGACCGGATGCTCGAGGCGCAGTTCGAGTACTCCGCCGCCAACCAGCCCGTCGTCCTCACCCCGTTCCTGCTGATGGGCGCGATGTCGCCGGTCACCATTCCCGCCGCCCTGGTCCAGCAGATCACCGAGGCTCTCTCGGGCATCGCGCTCTCGCAGTTGATCCGGCCGGGTGCGCCGGTCGTGTTCGGCTCCTTCTTGTCCAACATCAACATGCAGTCGGGCTCACCCACCTTCGGCACCCCCGAGTCCGGCATCGGTCTGCTCTGCACCGGCCAGATCGCCCGGCACTTCGGGCTGCCGTTCCGCACCGGTGGTGGGCTGACCTCCTCGCAGGTGGCCGACGCGCAGGCCGGCTACGAGGCCCTGATGACGATGCTGCCGACCTTCCTCGCCGGCGCCAACTGGGTGATGCACTCGGCCGGCTGGCTCGAGGGCGGCCTGGTCGCCGGCTACGAGAAGTTCATCGTCGACGCCGAGATCCTGCAGATGCTCCAGCACGAGTTCACCCCGCTGGAGATCGACGAGGCTTCGATGGCCTTCGACGCCCACCAAGAGGTCGGCCACGGCGGCCACTTCCTCGGCGCCATGCACACCATGGAGCGCTTCCGCACCTGCTTCTACCGGCCCTTCTTGTCCTCTTCGGACAACTACGAGCGCTGGATGCGCAACGGCAGCGCGGACACCAACGCCCGGGCGGGGGCGATCTGGAAGCAGCGGCTGGAGGACTACGAGCAGCCACCGCTGGACGACGCCGTCCGCGCCGAGCTGGAGGAGTACGTCGTCCGTCGGCGCGCCGAGCTCGGCGACTGATCCTTCGAGGGCGCCCGACGCGGAGATTGGTTTCCGGAGCGACCGGAGCCGATGGCGTCATCCGCCCAAGGCCGGCCAACCGGCTAACGTTGCGCCATGGGCAACGCGAGCGCGGAGGGTGCAACCGTCCAGTCGGTTGACCGCGCACTGACGATCTTGGCCGCACTGGCCCGCTCGGGAGAAGCGGGGGTCACCGAACTGGCCGCAGACCTGGGAGTGCACAAGAGCACCGCCTTCCGGCTGGTTGCGACCCTCGAGAGCCACGGGCTGGTCGAACAGACGGAGGACCGCGGCAAGTATCGCCTCGGGATCGGCCTGCTCCGCCTCGCCGGGGCGACGACCGCGCGGCTTGACGTCGTACAGGAAGCGCGGCCGGTCTGCCGCAAGCTCGCTGCCGACACCGGCGAGACGGTGAACGTCGCCGTGCTCGCCGACCGGGCGGCCCTCTACTTGGACCAGGCGTCCGGGTCGAGTGCCCTGCAGATGCACAACTGGGTGGGTCAGCACATCCCGTTGCACGCAACCGCCAACGGCAAGGTTCTGCTCAGCGGCCTCGATCCCGATCGACTCGAGCAGGTGTTGGGGTCGCTGCCGGCCTTCACCGACATGACGATCACCAAGAGGGGCGAGCTCCGCGCCGAGCTCGACGGCGTGCTGGAGCAGGGCTATGCGATCGCCGTCGACGAGCTCGAGGTGGGCCTCACCGCCACAGCCGCTCCGCTCCGCAACAACCACGGCGACGTGATCGCCTCGATGAGCGTCTCGGGACCCACCTTCCGACTCGGCGAGGAGCGCATCTCCCAAGTCGTCAAGCTCCTGGTCGCCGCCGCCGACGAGGTCTCTCACCGGCTCGGTTACGGCCACTACTGATCCTGGATCCACGGCCTTTCGCCTGCGCGCCACTCCGCAGTCGTCCGAGCAGCAGGCCGGACCCGGACGGGGCGCCCGCATGGCCAGGTGAACAATGGGTGAACAGCGGCCCCCCGACTTGGCAACGGGCCCGTGAACAACCCAAGGTGTGACCCGTGACTGCAGCGCTCCTGATCTTGCTGTTCGTGATCGCGACCGCGTTGTTCTTCGACTTCACCAACGGCTTCCATGACACCGGGAACGCCGTGGCCGCCTCGATCGCCACGGGGGCGCTCAAGCCGAAGGTGGCCGTCGCTCTGTCGGCGGTGATGAACCTGGTCGGTGCGTTCTTGTCGGTGGCCGTGGCGCTGACGGTGACCAACGCGGTCGTCAGGATCCAGGGCGACGACGGCGCTCCGATGCCCGAGTTGGTCGGCAACCATGGACAGGCGCTGCTGGTGATCTTGCTGGCCGGACTGGTCGGCGGGATCTTGTGGAACATGTTCACCTGGTTGCTCGGGCTGCCGTCCAGCTCCTCGCACGCGCTCTTCGGCGGGATCATCGGCGCCACCATCGCGGCCCAGGGCTGGGACGGGGTGAAGTGGTTCGGGGACGGCACCAAGATCGACGGCGTGGTCGGCAAGATCGTGATGCCGGCGGTGCTGTCGCCGGCGATCGCCGGGGTGATCGCGCTGACCGGCACCTTCTTGGTCCATCGGCTCGCCGGCAAGGGTGACCCGGAGCGCACCGGCAACGGCTTCCGGTGGGGCCAGATCGGCGCCGCATCCCTGATGTCGCTGGCCCACGGCACCAATGACGCCCAGAAGACGATGGGTGTCATCACGCTGGCTCTGATCGCCTACGGCTCCTGGGACGACACCACCTCGATCCCGTTCTGGGTCAAGGTGATCTGCGCGTTGGCGATCGCGATGGGCACCTACCTCGGTGGTTGGCGGATCATCCGGACCCTGAGCAAGGGCCTGGTCGACATAACCCGCCCTCAGGGGATGGCCGCAGACGGCGCCTCCTCGGCGGTCATCTTGACCTCCAGCCACCTGGGCTTCGCGCTGTCCACCACGCAGGTCGCCAGCGGCTCCATCCTGGGCAGCGGAGTGGGCCGCCCCGGCGCACACGTCCGCTGGAGTGTCGCGGGCCGGATGGTGCTCGCCTGGCTGCTCACCTTGCCGTCCGCGGGAGTGGTCGGCGCGGCCATGTGGGCGGTGGGACATCAGATTCCGGGTGTGTGGGGACCCCTCGCGGTGATGGCGCTGCTGCTCGTCGGCGCCGGATCGATGTACCTCCGCTCGCGCCAGCACGTGATCAGCCACCACAACGTCGGCGAGGCCTGGGACGGCGGCCCGCAGGTCCGCAAGTCCTCGAGCCGGGTCGGCTGAGAGCCGAGGAGGAGACGAGATGGAGACACTGCGCCTGGTCTTCAGCGCCGCGTGGGAGATCTTGTGGGTCGGCCTTCTGCTGGGCGCGGGCCTGCCCGCGGTCTTCGCTGCCGGTGTGCGACTTCTAGCGGGGCCGGCTGCCCCGGTCGCCGAGGACGGCACCGAGGTGGTCCCCCGGCCCGGGCTGCCTCAGCGGGTGCTGGCCGGCGTCTGCTTCGCCGTAGTGTTGTACGGCGTCGCGGTCGGCATCTTGATCGTCGTCGGCGGCGGGATGGGCAAGGAGGTCACCTTCGACCACCTGATCCCCGCGTTGGTGCCGAAGTCATGAACCGCGAGCAGGAGATGGCAAGGGAGCGACCCGATGAATAGAGCGGCCGCCTTGAGCCGTGCGCTGGCCTGGGTCCACCAGGCCTACCCCGACGGCGTACCGGCCGAGGATCACGCCGGGCTCCTGTCCCTGCTGGACACCTATCTGTCCGGGGACCAGGTCGCCGCGGTCGCCACCCTCCTCGGCACCAAGCCAGGTCCGGCCGCCACCGAGGAGGTGGCTCGGGTCTCCAGCCGGCTGGTCGCCGGAGGATGGCCGTTGGCCAATCCGGCCGACGACGACGATGGCGGCGAGGACGGCACCGTGCTCGGCCGCGCGCTCGGCGGTGTAGTCACCTGGCTCCGCGCGGGCTATCCCGAGGGGGTGCCGGTCAACGACTACATCCCTTTGGTGGCGATCCTCGAGCGCCGACTCACCAAGCGCGAGGTCAAGGCCGTCACCAAGGAGCTCAAGGCCAACGGGTTGCTGTCCCCGGACGCCGACGACATCGGCGACGCGATCAGCAACCTGATCCACGAGGAGCCCTCGGCCGAGGACATCGCCCGGGTCACCGCTCATCTGCGCAAGAAGGGCTGGCCGGTCGAGCTGGACTGAGGACTGTCGGGACCGAGTCAAACCAGGTCCGCACGTCACTAGCCAAGTCGCCGGCCAGATCACCAGTCGGCAACGGTCCGGGCCCAAACCTTGACTCGGTGACCCAGCCCACACCATTCTTCTGAGGGCACAGTTTGTTGCGGCTTGAGCAACGTGTTGCTCATGGCGCAACAATGCACGATGCGGACGCTCTTGGGAATGATCGAGAGGACGGTGGGTGCGGGCGTGAGTGGTCGACACGAGAGCTACGACTACGTGATAGTCGGCGGTGGCTCGGCAGGATCGGCGCTGGCCAACCGACTCTCGGCCGACCCCGGCACGACGGTGCTGGTGCTCGAGGCGGGCCGCAGCGACTTCAAGATCGACCCCTTCATCCACATGCCGGCGGCGCTGCCGTTCCCCATCGGCAACCCGCTCTACGACTGGCGTTACGAGACCGAGCCCGAGCCACACATGAACGGGCGGAAGGTCTATCACGCCCGCGGCAAGGTGCTCGGCGGCAGCAGTTCGATCAACGGGATGATCTTCCAGCGCGGCAACCCGATGGACTACAACCGCTGGGCCGCCGATCCGGGCATGGAGACCTGGGACTACCTGCACTGCCTGCCCTACTTCAAGCGGATGGAGGCCCTGCTCCTCGCGGACGGCAGCAACGGCGCGAACACCTGGCGCGGCGGCTCCGGACCGCTGATCTTGGAGCGCGGCCCGGCGGTCAACCCTCTCTTCGGCGCCTTCTTCCAGGCCGCCCGGCAGGCGGGCTATCCGCTGACCGACGACGTCAACGGCTACCGGCAGGAGGGCTTCGCGCCCTTCGATCGCAACATCTCCCAGGGTCGCCGGCTCTCCGCGGCGCGCGCCTACCTCCACCCGGCGATGAAGACTCGCAAGAACCTCCGCGTGGAGACACTGGCCCACGTCACCGCCGTACGGTTCTCCGGCAAGCGCGCGGTCGGCGTGGACTACCTCCGAGCGGGTCGCGCGCACCGCTCCGTCGGCGCAGGCGAGGTGATCCTGTGTGGCGGCGCCATCAACAGCCCCCAGTTGCTCCAGCTCTCCGGTGTCGGCAACCCCGAACATCTGCAGCCGCTCGGCGTCCCCGTGGTGCACGAGCTCCCCGGCGTCGGGGAGAACCTGCAGGACCACCTCGAGGTCTACATCCAGTACGCCTCCAAGCTGCCGGTCTCGATCGCGCCCGGTCTGAAGTGGAGCAAGCGCCCCAAGATCGGCGTCGACTGGCTGTTCTTCCGCAAGGGCCTCGGTGCCACCAACCACTTCGAGGGTGGTGGCTTCGCCCGCTCGAACGACGAGGTGGCCTGGCCCAACCTGATGTTCCACTTCCTACCGATCGCGATCCGCTACGACGGCAGCGCGCCCACCGAGGGCCACGGCTACCAGGTGCACATCGGTCCGATGTACGCCGACACTCGAGGCTGGGTGCGGATCGCCAGCAAGGATCCCCGACACAAGCCCAAGATGCTGTTCAACTACCTCTCCACCCCGACCGACCGCAAGGAGTGGGTCGAGGCGATCCGGGTGGCCCGCGACATCTTGAACCAGGACGCCTTCGCGCCCTACAACGACGGTGAGCTCTCCCCGGGTCCGAGCGTGGAGACCGACGAGGAGATCTTGGACTGGGTCCGCAAGGACGCCGAGACCGCCCTACACCCGAGCTGCACGGCCAAGATGGGTGTCGGCGACGATGCGGTCACCGATCCGCTCTCACTGCGGGTGCACGGGGTCGAGGGCCTTCGCGTGGTCGACGCGAGCGTCTTCCCCTATGTCACGAACGGCAACATCTACGCCCCGGTGATGATGGTCGCCGAGAAGGCCGCCGACCTGATCTTGGGCAACACGCCACTTCCCGCCGAGGACGTGCCGTACTACCGTCACGGCACCGACATGCCGCTGTATCCGCCGGGCGATCCGCGCAACGAGGACGCCCCCACCGCCCAGGAGATGGAATGAGCGTGGCAACCCCCAGTGTGGACGGGAGGGCCGAGCTGAGCGCGGAGGCCAACACGGAGGCCGCGCTCTCGGTTCGTGACCTGTGGAAGATCTTCGGTCCCCGAGCCGATCAGATCATCGGCACCCCCGATGCCGACCTTGGCCGGGCCGAGTTGAAGGCCAAGACCGGCTGTGTGGTCGGCGTCAAGGACGTAGCCTTCGACGTCGCCCCCGGCGAGGTCTTCGTGGTGATGGGCCTGTCCGGGTCCGGCAAGTCCACCCTGGTCAGGCTCCTCACTCGGCTGATCGAGCCGACCGCCGGCACCGTGGTGATGAACGGTGAGAACATCACCGCCGCCTCGGAGAGCCAACTGCGAGACCTCCGGCGCAAGCATGTCTCGATGGTCTTCCAGCACTTCGGGCTGCTGCCGCACCGGCGGGTGGTGGACAACGTCGGCTACGGCCTGGAGATCCGCGGTGTCAACAAGCGCGAGCGGCGGGCGCGCGCCTTCCAGATGGTCGAGCTGGTCGGCTTGGCCGGCTACGAGAACTCCTACCCCGACCAGCTCTCCGGCGGAATGCAGCAGCGAGTCGGCCTGGCCCGGGCGCTGGCCAACGAGCCCGAGTTGCTGATGTTCGACGAGCCGTTCTCGGCGCTCGATCCGCTGATCCGACGGGACATGCAGAACGAGGTCATCCGGCTGCACCACGAGCTCGGCAAGACGATGGTCTTCATCACCCACGACCTGGCCGAGGCGCTCAAGTTGGGCGACCGGATCCTGATCATGCGCGACGGCGAGATCGTCCAGGTCGGCCGCCCCGATCAGGTGGTCGGCGCCCCCGCCGACGACTACGTCAAGGAGTTCGTCTCCGATGTGCCCAAGTCGCACGTGCTCACCCTGCGGTGGGTGATGCGCCCGGTCGACGGCACGGTGTCGTCCGACGCGCCGGTGCTGCAGCAGGACGTGGTGGTCCGCGAGGCTGCCCGCGCGGTGCTGGCCAACCAGGGCGCGGTGCGGGTCGCCGACGGTGACCAGATCGTCGGGATGGTCGACGACGAGGACATCCTCAAGGTCGTCGTGGCCGAGGACGAAGAGTGAGCATGGCACGGGCGAGGGGCTCGCGGTGAGTGCGGCGACCGAGGAGCGCCGGCCGGTCGAGCCTGGCGCCGCTCCACCACCGCCGGAGGAGAAGCGGAGTTTCCCGAGGTGGGCGCTCGCGCTGCTGGTGCTCGTGGTCTGGATCGTCGTGTGGAGTTTCACGCGCGGTCACAACACGCTCTACCTTGCGGGGCAAGACACCACCGACCTGCACGACAAGCTCTCGGACTTCGGCAGCCACCTCGGTGGCAGTGGCTTCACCGAAGGCCTCGCCAGCCTTTTGAACGGCATCATCGAGTTCTTCCAGCACCTCTTCTCGGTGCCGGTCCGGCCCCGCCCCGCGCCGACCGTCGGGTGGCTCGGTGTGGTGGCCCTCGCCACGTGGGTGGCCTACGCCGTGGCGAGCTGGCGCATCGCGCTGCTGGTGCTCGCGACGTTCTTGTCGTTCGGCCTCTTCGGCTACTGGCAGGACTCCATCGACCTGCTCATCGTCACCGGCGTCTCGGTGGGCTTCGCGGTGCTGATCGGCTTCCCGCTCGCGATCTGGCTCGGACTGAGTGCTCGGGCGGCCCGAGGGATCACCCTGGTCTTGGACCTGCTGCAGACGATGCCGACGTTCGTCTACCTGATCTTCGTGGTGCAACTCTTCGGCATCGGTGCTCCCGCCGCCATCATCTGCACCTTGGCCTACGCGCTCCCGCCGATCGTGCGGATCGCCGGCTTCGGCATCCGCGAGGTGTCGCCCACGGCCATCGAGGCCACCGACTCGCTCGGCCAGACCACCTGGCAGCGACTGTGGAACGTGCAGGTGCCGATGGCGCGCTCGACCATCATCCTCGGCCTGAACCAGACCACCCTGGCTGCGCTGTCGATGGCGATCATCGCGGGCTACATCAATGGTCCCGGCCTCGGCATCCCGGTCCTGCAGGGCTTGACCCAGAACGACTTCGGTCTCAGCCTGGTGCCGGGCCTGCTGATCGTGGCGATGGGCATCATGCTCGACCGCACCACCACTGCTGCCAGTGAGCGCTCCGAGCGGGTCGCCCGCGGCGGGGGAGAGAACCCGCGTGTCCGACGGCTCACCCTGGCCGGCCTGTTCGTGCCGGTCCTGGTCGCGATCTGGTACTCGCGCTACTCGCTCAACGCAGCCGTCTTCCCCGACACGGGGTGGGCGCGCCACATCGCGCTCAAGGCCGACGAATGGATGGACTCCATCACCTCGTCCATCGACGGCGTGACCGAGGCGTTCAAGAACTTCATTACGACGATCCTGCTCAATCCGATGCAGGACCTCCTGGCCAACTCACCCTGGTGGCTGACCTTCCTCGGCCTGCTCGTGTTGGCGATCGTGATCGGCGGCGTCAGGGCGTTCCTGCCTACCGTGATCTGTCTGACCGGCATCCGGTTCCTGGATCTGTGGAACGATTCCATGGTCGTGCTCAACATGACCCTGGTCGCGACGCTGATGGTGATGGTCCTGGGTCTGATCTTCGGGGTCTGGATGGCGCGCAGCCGCACGGCAGATCTGGTCATCAGACCCCTGCTGGACGCGGGTCAGACCATCCCGGCCTTCGTCTATCTGATCCCGGTGCTCGCGCTGTTCGGGCCCACCCGATTCACCGCCATCGTCGCGGCGCTGGTCTACGCAGCCCCGGCCGCGATCAAGCTGGTCGCCGACGGCATCCGAGGTGTCAACCCCGGCTCGATCGAGGCATCCCGCTCCTCCGGCGCCACCGTGTGGCAGGAGATCACCAAGGTGCAGTTGCCGATGGCGAAGTCGAGCCTGGTGATGGCCACCAACCAAGGCCTGCTCTACGTGCTGGCGATGGTGGTCATCGGCGGCCTGGTCGGTGCCGGAGCGCTGGGTTACGACGTGGTGCTCGGCATCGCGCACGCCGACAAGTGGGGCAAGGGTCTCGCGGCCGGCCTGTCGATCGTGCTGCTCGGCATCATGATCGACCGGGTCGCCCGAGCGGCAGCAGCGAGAGCCGGCGCTAGCCCCGCCGAAGGGGAGAAGTCCCGTCTGTATCGGATCGGGCTGCTCAAGAGCGTGTTCCCCTCAACTGCCGGGGGTGGGGTCTAGGTGACCGGCCCGACCTTGGCCTGCCTCGGCCTCTCGGGGTTCACGAGTTTGCACAACAGTTCGCACCAGCGACACGAAACAAGGGAGATGGACAAGTGCGGCATCTGAAGAAGCGAGGCGCAGGCCTGGCCGCGGTCGCAGTGGGGGCGGTGCTCGCACTGACGGCCTGCGGTGGTGGCAGCGTCAACGAGGAGACCGAGAAGAACGAGTCGCAGGCCGCCGCGGCTGGCGGTGAGTGCGGCGACCTCAACATCATCGTCAACCCCTGGGTCGGCTACACCGCCGACGCCTACGTCGTGGGTGCCGTTGCCGCCGACAAGCTCGGCTGCAACGTCAACTACCTCGATCTCAAGGAGGGCGGCCCGTCGTACTCCGCCCTCGAGTCGGGTCAGGGTGACGTGATCCTCGAGGAGTGGTCGCACCAGACCGAGCTGAAGAAGGGCGAGGACGCTGGCTACGCCACCGACCTCGGTTCTCCGGGCAACGTGGGCATCATCGGCTGGTATGTCCCCGGCTGGCTGGCCGAAGAGCACCCGGACGTGCTGGACTGGAAGAACCTGAACAAGTACGCCAAGGACTTCGCGACCTCGGAGTCGGGCGGTCAGGGCCAGTTCCTCGGCTCGGACCCGACGTTCACGCAGTACGACGAGGCCATCGTGAAGAACCTGAAGCTGAACTTCAAGGTCATCTTCGCCGGCGGCGAGAACGCCAGCGTCCAGGCATTCGAGAAGGCCCAGGAGAACAAGGAGTGGCTGATCGGCTACTTCTGGGAGCCGCAGTGGGTGCATGCCGAGGTGCCGATGGAGCGGGTCAAGCTCCCGCCGTACAAGGACGGCTGTGACTCCGACCCGGCCAAGGTCGCCTGCGACTACGCCGAGACCGAGTTGAAGAAGGTCGGTCGGACCGACTTCATGGACTCCGACTCCAGCGGCGCCACGTTGATCAAGAACTTCACCTGGACCAACGACGACCAGAACCTGGTGTCGAAGTACATCACCGCCGACAAGATGTCCCCCGAGGACGCCGCGGCCAAGTGGATCGCGGACAACCAGGACAAGGTCGACGCCTGGCTCAGCTAGTGGTTCCCTAGCCCGCCACCTTGCGCGAACCGGGCTGGAACCGACCCGAGTGAGCGAGGGGCCCCGCGTCACGCGGGGTCCCTCGGTGCTGTCCGGGCTCTCGACCGGGCTCTCGACCGGGCTCTCGACCGGTCACGAGGGGCCGGTCACGAGGGGGCATCAGGCGGCTCTCCAACGCGATCGCTGCGGCAGATGGGAGCATTCAGGTGCGTCCGCGCACGTAGCTGCCGAAGCCGGGGAGGGTGAAGCGGACCAGGCCGTGGCCGACCGGCTCGATGACGCCCTTCTCGATGAGGCGCTCGCGGGGGACCGAGATCGAGCGGGTGTCGACGCCGAGCCGGTGGGCGATCTGGGCACGGGTGACGTTGTCGGTGTCGGCGGCGGCCATCGCGGTCAGGAAGGCCCGCTCGCCGTCGGTGGCGGCGCCCCAGCGGGCGCGATACATCGCGCTCAGCTGCTCCTCCGCGGCGGGGACCCCGGCGGTCACGGCGGCCAGGTCGATGACGTCGCCCTCGCTGGGGCGGGCCGCCTCCCAGGTGGCCGAGCCGACCAGCTGCAGCACGTAGGGGTGCCCATGCGCCTCGCCGACCACGCGGTCCAGGGCCTCGTCGGTCCAGGCGACGCCCAGGGACTCGGCAGGGGCGGCCAGGGCGGTGCGAGCGTCGGCGTCGGAGAGCAGGTCGAGGGGCACGAAGGAGCTGCGCTCACCGAAGGTGGCGGCCCGGGTCAGGGCCTCCGGGGTGACCGGGAGACCGGCGGTGACGACGGCGAGAGGGTTCTCCTCGCGCTCGCCGTCGAGGTTCTGCAGCCCGTTGAGGAGGGTGGCCAGGTCGTCGGCCGAGGCGGCGTGCAGCTCGTCGAGGAAGACCAGCAGGCCGGCCCCACCTCGATCTCGGATGGCGACCGCCGCATCGTGCAGCAGGTCCTCCAACGCCGCGATTGGCGCCGCCCCGGCCGTTGGATCCGCGGCGGAGTCGTGCGCCGTTTGGCCGCGTCGGCCCAGGTCGGCGCGCACTTTGGCGCCGGGGACGCCGAGCTCGAGGCTGATCCGCTCCAGTCGGGCCCGCCAGCGCAGGCCGGCGTCGCCGGGCGGAATCACCTCGGCCCGGGTCAGCGCTCGCTCGACGGCCCGGACCAGCTCGGGCAGGAAGGGCCGCTCTCGGGAGCAGGCCACCCAGGCCGAGACGAAGCCGACCGCCGCCGCATCCCGTTGGGCCGTGCGCAGCAGGGAGGTCTTGCCCAGCCCGCGGGGCGCATGGAAGACCAGCAGGGGTCCGCCCAGCTCGCCGAAGGTGGCAACCCGACTGACTCGGTCGCGGATGCGGCCGAGCTCGACGCTGCGGCCGACCAGGACACGCGGGACCTGGCCGGGGGTGTAGGGATTGGGTTGCACGGCCGCCTCGGGGAGAAAGAGAGCGTTGATACGTTGTTATACCTGATCGAAGTATCACTTCCTATCACGCGCTCTTGACAGTACGCCGCTCCTCCGACGATTCTTGTCGTGTTTCAAATAGCGCACAGAGTTGCGCATCATGCAACCCATCTGTCTCGATGAAGGACTCCCCATGGCAGACGTCCCCAGCTCGGCCAAAGTCGTCGTGATCGGCGCCGGCATCGTCGGCAACAGCCTGGTCTGGCACCTCGCCCGCCTCGGCTGGCGCGACATCGTCCAGATCGACAAGGGCGCCCTGCCCAACCCGGGCGGGTCGACCGGACACGCGTCCAACTTCATCTTCCCCGTCGACCACTCCCGCGAGATGACCGACCTCACCATGGACTCGGTGCGGCAGTACCAGGAGATGGGTGTCTTCACCCAGTCCGGTGGCATCGAGGTGGCCCGCACCGAGGAGCGGATGGAGGAGCTGCGGCGTCGGATGTCCTCGTCCAAGGCCTGGGGCATCGAGTCCAGCCTGATCACGCCCGACGAGATCGCCGAGCTGGTGCCGTTCTTGGAGAAGGACGTAGTGATCGGCGGCTTCTACACCCCCACTGTGGGCGTCGTCGACTCGCTGCGCGCGGGCACGATCATGCGTGAGCGGGCGCTGGAGGCCGGCGCGCTGACCGTCGTACCCAATGCCGAGGTCGAGGGCCTCGACATCGAGGACGGTGCGATCAAGCGGGTGCGCACCACCAAGGGCGACATCGAGGCGGAGTACGTCGTCATCGCGTGCGGCGTGTGGAGCCCCAAGCTGGCCAAGATGGCCGGCGCGCGCATCCCGCTGACCCCAGCGGTGCACCAGATGATCTCCGTGGGCCCCTGCCCGCAGCTGGCCGAGAAGGAAGGCGAGATCAGCTTCCCGATCGTGCGGGACATGGACACCTTCTGCTACGAGCGGCAGCACGGTGCCGACATGGAGGTCGGCTCCTACGCGCACCGGCCGATCCTGATGGCGCCCGAGGACATCCCCAGCATCGAGCAGGCCAAGCTGTCGCCGACCGAGCTCCCCTTCACCGAGGAGGACTTCGACCCCCAGTTGGAGCAGGCCTTCGAGCTGATGCCCGACCTCCTCGGTGCCGAGGGTGCAGAGATCCGCTATGCCATCAACGGCCTCCTCTCGCTGACTCCGGACGGGTTCCCGATCCTCGGCGAGACCCCCGAGGTGCGCGGCCTGTGGTCCGCCGCCGCGGTGTGGATCAAGGAGGGCCCGGGCGTCGGCCGCGCGGTCGCCGAGCAGATGGTGATCGGCCACTCCGAGATCGACATCTCGCACTCCGACATCGCTCGGTTCTACCCCCACCAGCGCACGCGGGCGCACGTGCGGGCGCGCACGTCCGAGGCGTTCAACAAGACCTACGGCATCGTCCACCCGGGCGAGCAGTGGGCCTCCGACCGCCCGCAGCGGGTGGCGCCGATGTATGCCCAGGAGAAGGAGCAGGGCGCGGTCTTCTTCGAGGCGGCCGGCTGGGAGCGGCCGATGTGGTACGACTCCAACGCCGGTCTGGTCGAGGAGTACGGCGACCGCGTCATGCCGCGTGAGCACGAATGGGACTCCCGCTGGTGGTCGCCCATCATCAACGCCGAGCACCTGCGCATGCGCGAGACCGCCGGGATCGTCGACCTCTCCGCCTTCGTCGTCCTCGACGTGACCGGGCCGGGTGCGCTCGACGTCGTTCAGCGTGCGTGCGTCGCCCAGTGCGACGTGCCGGTCGGGCGAGTGGTCTACACCCCGGTGCTGGACCCCAAGGGCGGCTTCGTCTCCGACCTGACCGTGATGCGCCTCGGCCACGAGCACTTCCGCGTCGTCACCGGTGGCGCACACGGCATGGTCGACAAGAAGTGGTTCGCCAACATCGCCCGCGAGCTCGGCACGGCGACGGTGGCCGACCTGACGTCGGCGTACACCACCATCGGCATCTGGGGCCCCAAGGCCCGCGACGTCCTCGCCTCGCTGACCGATGACGACGTCTCCGACGAGGGGTTCCGATTCGGCACCTGCCGGCTGATCGAGATGGGCTCGCTGCTCGTGCTGGCGTCGCGGATCTCCTATGTCGGCGAGCTCGGCTGGGAGCTCTACGTCCCCATCGAGCAGGGCGCTCGGCTGTGGTCGATGCTGCACGAGGCCGGCGCCGAGCACGGGGCGATCCCGGTCGGCATCGGCGTCTACGGCACCACCGGCCGAATCGAGAAGGGCTACCGCGCGTTCGGCGCCGAACTGGACGCGGAGCGGAGCATCGTCGAAGCCGGCATGCAGCGGCCCAAGGTGAAGGCTGCGGACTTCATCGGCAAGGAGGCCTACCTCGCTCAGCGTGAGGCGGCACCGTTGACCGTGCTGTGCACGATGACCGTGGACGACCACACCTCAGCCAGCGGCATGAAGCGCTACATGCTCGGCGGCGAGCCGGTCCTCACCCGTGAAGGCGGCACGCTCACCGACGGCCACGGACACCACCCGTACGTCACTTCGGCCGGGTCGGCGCCGTCGCTCGGCAAGCACGTGCTGCTGGCCTACCTGCCGCCCGAGCACGCGGTGCTCGGCAACCAGCTCGCCGTGTCCTACATGGAGGAGCTCTACCCGGTCACCGTCGAGTCGATCGACGCGACCTCGCTGTTCGACCCCGACAACGCACGCATCCGAGGCTGAGGGTCAGACATGGTCAATGTGCTCGTCTGCATCAAGCGGGTGCCGGACTCCTCCGGCGAGGTGCTGCTCACCGACGACGCCCAGTCCGTCGACGGTCGACACGTCGGCTTCACCATCTCCGACCACGAGAACTGCGCGGTCGAGCAGGCCATCCAACTCGCCACCGCCACGGGTGGCGAAGCGACGGTGGTCACCCTCGGTCCGGCCGAGGCCGCCGAGCAGCTGCGCGGCGCGCTGGCGCTGGGCTGCACGGCTGCTACCCATGTGGTCGCCGAGTCCACCGGCTTCGGGCCGGCAGACGTGGCCCGCGAGCTGGCCGCCGTCGTTGCCGCCCATGAGGCCGAGGGGCGCACCCACGACCTGATCCTGCTCGGCAACGACGCCGCCGACAGCGGCGACTTCCAGGTCGGCATCCGGCTGTCCTATCTGCTGGATCGCCCGGTGGTGACCGGCATCGGGACCATCGAGGCCGACGGGTCGGCGATCACGGCCACCTGCGACGGCCCGACCGGCCAGGAGGTCTACGAGCTGCCGATGCCCGCCGTCGTGACCATGCTGGAGGGCGGCGTGGAGCCGCGCTATCCGACCGTCTCGGGTCGGATGAAGGCCAAGAAGATCACCATCGAGGAGCGCGAGCCGTCCGCTGCGCCGGCCGGCGCCAAGCGGATCAAGCTCAAGGTGCCGCCGCCCGTGCCGAGCCAGGTCCAGGTCCTCGGTGAGGGGCCTTCTGCTGCCGATGCCGTCGTCGACCTGTTCGTCTCGCTGGGGGTGACCCGATGATCCTGGTCCTGATCGAGACCGAGGACGGCCAGGTCGCCGAGGTCTCGCTGGAGAGCCTGACCTTCGCCCGTGGCCTGTCCGCTGCCGGCGGCGGGGTGCCGATCGACGTGGTCGCCGTGGGTGAGCTGCCGGATCCGGCGCGCGCCCAGCTGTCGTCGTACGCCGTGCGCGACGTGTACCTCGCCGAGGACGACGCCTTCTCGGCCTACTCCGGCGGTGCGTGGGCCTCGGCGGTCCAAGCCGCGCAGGCTGCGACATCGGCTGTTGTTGTCATGGCCGCCGGCACCAACCGAGGCTGTGAGGTGCTCGCGCACGTCGCCGCCCGCGCCGGTGTCGCGATGGCGGCCAACGTGATCGGCTTCCAGGGGCTGGCACCCTTTGTCGTCGAGCGGCAGGTGGTCGGCGGCCAGGTGATCGAGGAGATGGTCCTCGACGAGCGGCCCGCGGTGTTCACCGTCGCCGGCCACGCCGTCGAGGCGTCGCCCGCCGACGCTCCCGGTGCCGCCACGGTGCAGGCTTTGGCCGTCTCGCTGTCTCCTGCCGACCTGGCCACCCGCGCCGTGCGCACCGTCCCCCGCGAGGGTGGCGAGGGCTCGGGCCTGAAGTCGGCCCGTGTCGTGGTGGGCGCCGGTCGCGGCGCTGGCGGCCCCGATGGCTTCGGCCCCTGCCTAGAGCTGGCGGAGCTGCTCGGCGGCTCCCTCGGCGTCTCGCGAGTGGTCACCAGCCTCGGCTGGCGTCCGCACCACGAGCAGGTCGGCCAGACCGGGACCCGGATCTCGCCCGAGCTCTACATCCCCTGCGGCATCAGCGGCGCCATCCAGCACTGGGCCGGCTGCTCGAGCTCGAGGGTGATCGTCGCTGTCAACACCGACGCCGAGGCACCGATGGTCACCAAGGCCACCTACGCCGTCATCGGCGACATGCACGAGGTCGTCCCCGCCATCAACGAGCGCCTCAAGAGCCGCTGACCCTCGCCGGCTCGCCGGCTCGCCGGTCGCGGCCCGTCTGCCGCGGTGCTGTGGTGGGCCCGGCCCATCTGCCGCGGTGCTGTCGTTGCTTGGGACCCGGTATACAGGGCACTTTGCCACCATAGGACCGCGGCAGACGCACGAACACCGCGGCAGAGGAGCACCTCATACAGGTATGGGCGTTCGTTGTGACCCTAGAGATGCTCACACCCCGCCGGTCTCGGGTCCGGTCGGGGTGTGTGCGGGTGCTCTTGGCGCTGAGCAGTAGAGCCAGCGTAGGGCTCCGGTCTGGACCGGCGCAATGGCTTGGGCCGGTCGATTTCGGAGCGCGGGAGGTTATCCTCTCCGCTCGCCGGGGCGACCTGCCGGCGCGACCTGCCGGTGCGACCGAGCCGTATGACGTCCGCCGTCGGTCGTGATCCGCGCTGGGCCTTCGGGGAGTACGACGTCTCGCGGGGTGGCATTCTGGCCGGGCGGGGAGATGGGCGCTGGCGCAGATCGTTGCCGAGGGGTTGGCCGACAAGATCCATCCCGATGACCACGCCGGCTGCTACTACCCGCGGTTCATCGCCGGCACCACCGGCTGAGCCTGCACTCCTTCGGCATCGCCGTCGACCTCAACGTCTCCGAGAACCAGCGTGGGACTGCCGGCTCGACGGATCCCCGCGTCGTCGAGATCTTCCGGAGCCGGGGCTTCACCTGGGGCGCAGCTGGCACTACACCGATCCGATGCACTTCGAGCTGAGCGCCCTGGTTGCCCCTCCCCAACACCAGGACGGGACGTCATCCGCTGTGGTCGCCCGAACGACCGCAGAGGATGACGTCGGACGGCGTAGCATCCCCCGCATGCTGGCAGCCCAGGTGATGCGCACGACGGGACCCGACGGGGTCGAGACCCGCGAGATCGACGGACCGGTCGGCGGGCCGGGACAGGTGCTGATCGACGTGCACAGCGTCGGCGTAGCCTTCCCCGACCTGCTGCTGAGCAAGGGCCTCTACCAGTTGAAGCCCGAGCTGCCGTTCACGCTCGGCGCTGACCTCGCGGGTGTGGTCGTCGCCGATGCGGGCGAGTTCCGGGCCGGCCAGCGGGTCGCCGCGGTGATGCCGTACGGCGGGGCCGCCACGCGCGTCGCCGTACCTCTCGGGTCGGTGTTCGCTCTGCCCGACTCGATGAGCTTCGACGAGGGTGCGGCGCTGCCGATGAACTACCTGACCGCGGAGTTCGTGCTCCAGGAGAGGGCCGGGCTCCGGCCGGGCGAGACGGTGCTCGTGCATGGCGCGGCGGGGGGCGTGGGAACCGCCACGATCCAGGTCGCCAAGGCCCTGGGCGCACGGACCATCGCGGTCACCTCGACCGAGGGCAAGGGCCTGTTCGCAAAGGCGGCGGGAGCAGACGACGTGGTCTCGCTGGACGGTTTCAAGGACGCCGTCCTCGACCTCACCGGTGGGCGTGGCGTCGACGTGGTCGTCGACGTCGTGGGCGGAGACGTGTTCACCGACTCGCTGCGGGCCCTGGCCTCACAAGGCAGGTTGATGGTCGTCGGCTTCGCCTCGGGTCAAGGCATCCCGGAGGTGCGGGTCAACCGACTGTTGCTCAACAACGTCGACGTCCGAGGTGCTGGCTGGGGAGCGCATGCGATGACGCACCCCGGCTACTTCGCCGAGCAGTGGGCCCGGCTGCTGCCGATGATCGAGTCCGGAGTGGTCCGCCCGCCGATCGGCGCTACCTACGACCTGGCCGACTACGCCCGAGCACTGATCGACCTCGACGAGCGACGGGCGCTCGGCAAGCTGGTCGTGCACGTCCGATGAGCTCTCTCGGAATCGCCAGGGCGATGGCTGCGGTTCGACGCAGCGATGGAGTGGGAGCGGGTGGTCAGATGGCTTAGGGTTCCCAGGTGAGCATTCTGGATGACGCCCGCCCGGGCATGGACTTCTCGATCCGACCGCAAGACGACCTGTTCGGCCATGTGAACGGCACCTGGTTGGACACCGAGGAGATCCCGGCCGACCGGTCCAGCTGGGGCCCGTTCGTGAACCTGGCTGACGTTGCGGAAGAGCAGGTCCGCGACATTGTCGAGGAGCTGGTCGCCAAGCAGGACGCCGGCGAGGAGCTCACCGGCGAGGAGACCAAGATCGCCCGGCTCTACTCGACGTTCATGGACACCGACGCGATCGCCGCTCGGGGACTTGAGCCGGTGCAGCCGTTCCTCGCCGCGATCGAGGGACTGCGCGATGTCCGGGACCTGGCGGCGTTCCTCGGCGAGTTCGAGCGCAACGGCGGTATCGGCCTGTTCGGCTCCTACGTCGACACCGACGACAAGGACTCCGATCGCTATCTGGTCAGCCTGGTCCAAGGCGGCCTCGGGCTGCCGGACGAGTCCTACTACTCCGACGACAAGTTCGCCGAGGTGCGCGAGAAGTACGTCGCCTACCTCGCCCGGCTGCTGACCCTGGCCGGCCGCCCCGACGCGGAGTCCACGGCCGCCCGGATCCTGGAGATCGACACGCTGCTCGCCCAGGGGCACTGGGAGCGCGCCGAGACTCGCGACGTCCAGAAGACCTACAACCTGACCACCCTCGGCGAGCTCAAGGAGCTGGCGCCGTCCTTCGACTGGGACGCCTACATCACCAACATCGGTGGCACCGAGCTCACTATCGCCGAGTCGGTCGTCAAGCAGCCGTCGTACTTCGCGCATCTCTCCGAGGTGCTCACCCAGGTCCCGATCGAGGACTGGAAGGGCTGGCTGGTCTCTCGGGTGCTGCGCTCGCTGGCGCCGTACCTCACCGACGACCTCGTCGAGACCAACTTCGACTTCTACGGCCGCACGTTGAGCGGCACTCCCGAGCTGCGGGCGCGCTGGAAGCGCGGTGTCAGCTTCGTCGAGGGGGCGATCGGTGAGGCGGTCGGGAGGGTGTACGTCGCCCGGCACTTCCCGCCGTCCTCGAAGGCGATGATGGACGAGCTGGTGGAGAACCTGCTGCGTGCCTACCGCTCTTCGATCGAGAAGCTGGACTGGATGGGCGAGGAGACCAAGCAGCGTGCCTACGAGAAGCTGGAGACCTTCCGGCCCAAGATCGGCTACCCCGACAAGTTCCGCGACTACGGCTCGCTCGAGGTCGGCGACGATCTGATCGCCAACGTGCGTGCGGCCTCTCAATTCGAGACCGCGCGGCAGCTCGCCAAGATCGGTGCTCCGGTGGACCGCGACGAGTGGTTCATGCTGCCGCAGACCGTCAACGCCTACTACAACCCGGGCACCAACGAGATCTGCTTCCCCGCGGGCATCCTGCAGAAGCCGTTCTTCTCACCCGATGGCGACCCCGAGGAGAACTACGGCGGCATCGGCGCGGTGATCGGCCACGAGATCGGCCACGGTTTCGACGACCAGGGTGCGCAGTTCGACGGCGCCGGCAACCTCAACGACTGGTGGACCGCCGACGACAAGGCCGCCTTCGAGGTCAAGTCCAAGACGCTGATCGAGCAGTACGACGCCTTCGAGCCCCGCAACCTCCCCGGCGAGCACGTCAACGGAGCCCTCACCGTCGGCGAGAACATCGGCGATCTGGGCGGTCTGGCCATCGCCCACCAGGCCTACGCCATCGCGCGCGGGAGCGAGGTCCCCGCCGACGAGAGCCAGCGGCTGTTCATGAACTGGTCCTACTGCTGGCGCGCCAAGCGGCGCAAGGAGCTCGACCTGCAGTACCTCACCATCGACCCGCACTCCCCTCCGGAGTTCCGCGCCAACATCGTGCGGAACCTCGACGAGTTCCACCACGCCTTCGACACCCAGCCCGGTGACGGGCTCTGGTTGGATCCGGAGTTGCGAGTCCGGATCTGGTGAACCCGGCCCACACCCAGCAGGCCCACCGGATCCGCTTTGACTGGGGCCCCACCGGCGCGGAGGCGATCGGGTCGGGGACCGATGTCGCGGTCGTCGTCGACGTGCTGTCGTTCACGACGACGGTGACGATGGCCGTCGAGCGGGGGATGGAGGTGCTGCCCTATCGATGGCGCGATTCGTCCGTCGGATCGTACGCCGCCGCGCGAGACGCCGTCCTCGCTGTTGGGCGGCGCGAGGGCTTGACCGAGGGGCGAGTGAGCCTGTCGCCGGCGAGTCTGGTCACGGCCACCGGGATCGAACGCCTCGTGTTGCCCTCCCCAAACGGCTCAACGATCAGTGCGCTGCTCGCCGGGTGTGGCGCCACGGTCGTCGCCGCCAGCCTGCGTAACGCCACAGCGGTGGCCGCCTGGCTGGGCCCTCGGGTGATGGCCGGCGGCACGGTGGCGTTGCTCGCCGCCGGCGAGCGCTGGCCGGACGGCTCGTTGCGTCCGGCCGTAGAAGACCTTTGGGGCGCCGGGGCAGTCATCGCCGCGCTCGCCGCCCGGCTGACTGGTGCACTCGGTCCCGACTCCGAGGTTCTCGGCACCGTGAGCCCGGAAGCGGCGGCTGCTGCGGCGGCGTACGCCGCCATCCGACACGACATCGCCGCCTACCTGCGCGCGTCGGCCAGCGGCCGTGAGCTGATCGACGCCGGCTTCGGTGCCGACGTCGAGCTCGCCGCAGAGGCTGACCGCAGCCTCGCCGTGCCGGTCCTGACGGGCGAGGCATTCCGCGACTCCGCGTCGGGTCGCTGATGGCGGTGCGGCGACATCTGCCGCGGTCTTCTTGCGTCTGCCGCGGTCTTGTAGTGGCAAAGTGCCCTGTATTCCGGGCCCTCACCCACGACAGCACCGCGGCAGATGGGTCAGGGCCACCGCCGAGGGCCCCTGGGACGGCCCGGCGTGACTCGCTGCGGTAGTTTGCCCCAGTGACCGACATTGTGCTGGGCCTCATCGCGATCGTCGTGGGCCTGATCTTCTGCTTCGCGGGCAGCTCGTTGATGCGTTTCGTGATCACCCTGTGGGGTGCGTTTGCCGGGTTCGGTGTCGGCGCGGGGCTGGTCGCCCAGTTCACCGGTGACCATTTCCTGGGCACCGTGCTCGGTTGGATCGTCGGCTTCGTCTTCGCGCTGATCTTCGCGGCGTTCGCCTATCTCTACTACGCCGTGGCCGTGGTGATCGCGATGGCCGGGATCGGCTTCGCGATCGGCAGCTCGATCCTGGTGGCCCTCGGCGTGACCTGGAACTGGTTGATCGTTTTGGCCGCCGTGGCGCTGGCCGTCGTCTTCGCGCTGTTCGCGATCGCAGGCAATCTTCCGCTGGTGCTGCTGACGGTCCTCAGCGCAGTCGGCGGTGCGGCCGTCGCGGTCTGCGGCCTGATGCTCCTCTTCGGCGCCATCGACAGCGACACGTTCACCAGCGGCGGCTTCGTCGGCCTGGTCCGAGACGACTGGTGGTGGTATCTCCTCTACCTAGTGCTCGCCGTCCTGGGTGTCTTGACCCAGTCTCGCAATGCCGAGGCGGCCCGGGAGAACATGCGTCGGCAGTGGGAGTCCGGCGCCCACTGACGGCGTACGCCGTGGGTTGCGCGCCGCCCGTCAGGGCAGGTAGCCAGTCCGAACCGTCAGTGCAGGTGCGCGTGCGCAGCGGCGCTGTGCTCGGGGTCGGTGTCGACGTGGATCCGCTTGCGTGGCAAGAACGCAGCCGGGATCAGCACGCAGGCGACCAGGATGGTGGCCACCACGAAGGCTGAGCCGAACGCGTCGGCCATGTCGGAGACGGCGCGGGCGCCGTACTCCTGCAGGACCTGCGGGAGGGCCGCCGGGTCGCTGGGCATCAGCCCCGCCTGCTGCAGCAGTGCGCCGATCTTCGTGGTGTCGTCGCCGACCTCGCGTACGGCGGTCATCAAGGTGATCGCCTTGCTGTCGTTGTAGCTGTTGGTCAACAGCACCGAGAACAGCGCGGTTCCGATCGAGGCAGCCACCTGCTGGACGATGTTCATCAGCGTCGACCCGCGGGCGATGTTGTGGTCGGTCAGAGTCTGCAGTGCCGAGGTCATGATCGGCATCATGGTGGCGCCCATGCCCAGGCCCATCACGAAGAGGGCGCCGAGCAGCAGGGTGTAGGAGGTCGAGACACCAACCTGCGTGAACACCGCCATCCCGGCGGTGATCAGCACGATGCCGCCGAGCACGATCTTGCCGGGGCCGATCCGGTCGACCAGCGCGCCGGCGATCGGCATCGTGACCATCGCGCCGAAGCCCTGCGGCGCCAGCAGCCAGCCGGTCTTGAGGGTGTCCTCCCCGCGAACGGCGATGAAGTACTGCGCGAACAGGATGCTCGCCCCGAAGAACGCGATCGCGAACAGCGACATGGCGATCACCGCGACCGCCATCTGCTTGTTCTGGAGCAGGTGCAGGTCGACCAGTGGGTGCTCGACCTCGTTGTAGATCGCCCGGCCGACGAACGCGACGATCAGGACCAAGCCGATGATCGCCGGGATAAGCACCTCCTTGTCCATCACCGTGCCGGCGCTCGGGATCGAGCTGACGCCGTAGAGGAAGAGGGCCAGCCCGGGCGAGAGCAGCGTCATGCCGATCCAGTCGAAGGTCTCCGAGGGCTGCGGGTTGTCCTTCGGCAGGGCCAGGGAGGCATAGATCAGGGCGGCGATACCGATGGGCAGGTTGATCAGGAAGATCCAGTGCCAGGAGGCGATGTCGATCAGCCAGCCGCCCAGGATGGGCCCGAAGATCGGGCCGAGCAGCATCGGCACACCGAGGACGGCCATCACGCGGCCGACCCGCTCGGGGCCGGCGGCCCGGGTCAGGATGGTCATCCCGAGGGGCATCAGCATGCCACCGCCGAGTCCCTGTAGGACCCGGAAGAAGACCAGCATCTGGATCGAGTCGGCCATTGCGCACAGCACCGAGCCGAGCGTGAACAGCGTGATCGCGAGCAGGTAGAGGCGTTTGGTGCCGAACCGGTCGGCCGCCCAGCCGGTCAGCGGGATCACCGAGGCGAGCGCCAGGGTGTAGCCGGTCATCGTCCAGGCGACCTCCGCCGGGGTGGCCTCGAAGACCTCGCGGAAGTTCTCCAGCGCGATGCTGACGACGGTGATGTCGAGGATGGACATGATCGCGCCGAGCACGACCACTCCCGCGATGACAAGCACCTGGCCGTCGAGCTTGGTGCTGGCGGTCGAGGGGGAGGTTGTCGGCGAAGTCACCGGGCAAGCCTAGGCAAGCACACGCAGCGACGACGAATCGTTATCGAGACGCTTCTGACGGGTATAGAGGATTGTCGGTGTGCCGCGCTCTCCTCGTGGACGAGGTCACGCCGATGGTGCGTAGAGCGCCCATTGGGGTACGGCGTCGCGGAAGCCCGCGCGGCGATAGAGCCCGATCGCCGGGCCGGTCAGGTCAGCGACGATCACCAGCTCCCGGGCGCCGGAGGCGCAGGCGCGCGCGCCGGCGTACCGCAGCAGCGCCCCGGCGATGCCACGCCGACGGAAGTCGGGGTGGGTGATCACCTGCTGATAGCGCCACCGATCGGCGCCGGTGGCGAAGATGCCGAGGCTGGCGACGGGTCTGCCGTCGAGGGCGTACGCCGCGAACCAGCCGCCGTGGCCCGCCTCGGCCAGGGCGCGGTGCCCGGCGAACCGGCGGGTCAAGAAGTCGGCATGGCTCTCGGTCCGACCCGGTTCGTCGAGGTCCTCCAGCTCCATGCTGACCAGGGCGGCCCACTGTTCGGGGTCGGCCGGATCGAGCTCGCGCAGCGAGAACCCGTCGGGCACCGGAGCCGAGTCCAGCTGGTCGGTGACGAGCACGACGTCCTGCTCGAGAGCGACACCTGCAGAGGCCGCCTCGGCCGGGTCGATCGCCACCTCGGTGGCGTCGATGCCGAGGGCGACGTGCTCCGCCGTCGGGTGTTCGCGGCGGAACGCCTCCACCCACGAGGCGACCGACCCCGGCTGCGGAGCCCGGTCGAGGATCAGGCAGTTGCCCCAGTGGTAGGCCGGGTTGGCCGGGGTCCGCACGACGAGGTAGTCCGGTCGGCTCTCCACGGTCGCGCCTTGCCGGATCAACAGGCCCAGGTCGGTGGCATACCCCGGGGATCGCAACCGGTCGGTCGGGTGCTCAGCCGAGGACACGGTCGATCGCCTCGACGACCTGCTGGTCGTCGGGGACGGTCCGCGGGTCGAATCGGGCGATCACGGCACCGTCGGCGTCGATGAGGAACTTCTCGAAGTTCCAAGCGATGTCGCCGTCCCGGCCGGTCTGATCGGGGGTCTGCACCAGCGTGCGATAGATCGCGTGCCGGCCGTCGCCGTTGACCTCGATCTTCTCGCTCATCGGGAAGGTGACGCCGTAGGTCGCCGAGCAGAACTCCGCGATCTCGTCGGCCGTGCCGGGCTCTTGGCCCATGAACTGGTTGCATGGCAGGCCGACCACGGTGAAGCCGCGGTCGGCGTAGTCGCGCTGCAGTTGCTCGAGCGCGGCGTACTGCGGGGTGAGCCCGCACTTGCTCGCGACGTTGACCAGGAGGGCGGGTCGACCGCCGGTGAGGTCGCGCAGGGTGCCGGGCTCGCCGTCGAGGCGGGCGATTGATTCGTCGAGGATGCTCACGGCGGCCACGGTAGCCGACGAGGCAGCGTCCGAGCCCGTCCGGGAACACGGGGCAGGAACACGGGGCAGGAACTTTCGTGGAACGACTTGTCGGTCCCGGGCGTTACGGTCGGGAGTGCCCGCGGTGGAACGGCCCGATCTGCGGGTTGGTGCGGTGGGAGTCGGCATGGTTGGAGGGAGGCAGTCGTTGGGCTTCGTTCCCCTGACCGGTCCGGCTCGGCTTCAGCTGGCCGAGCCGCCGCGTGACTCGCACGTCGAGTTCAGCGACGACCGGCGCACGGTGACGCTGCCGATGCGGGCCGCGCTGCCGGTGCTCACCAGGGCCCACGTCCGTGACGACCTGCACCCGAGCGTGGCCCTGCTGTCGGGTGCCGCGCTCCTCGGCATGCGGCTGGTCGCGTCCGGCCGCTTCGAGCCGGCTCCCCATGACGAGCGGCCGCCACAGTGGCAGGTGGCCGGGCTCGACGAGGCTGACGAGGACCGGGTGCGGATGCTCGGCCAGGCCCGGGCGTACGACGACCTCGACGCGGCCGCGGCGACCGATCTGGTCCGTCAGGTGCTGACCGCTGTGGTCGACACGATGCCTCGGAGTGCGCCTCTGGTCGGGCCTCGCCGGGAGACGGGCGATCGGGCCGCACGCCTCACTCCGGAGGAGCGTGCGACCCATCGAGCAGCGCAGGCCGAGCGCCGGCAGGCCGAGTTCGCCGCCCGGTTGCAGGCACGGCTGGATCGGCACCGTGCGACGCCGGCCGAGGACCTGCCCCAACTGGTCACCCTCTCCCTCCGCGTCGAGGCGGACGAGGAGGCAGCTGGTCGCCGGCGCCGTGCGGCTGATCCTCCAGGTCCACGACGAGAACAACCCCCTGCACTTCTGCGACGCCGCGCTGCTGTGGGCCGAGACCGGCGCCGGCGCCAGCCACGGGTTCGGCGCGCGGGCGCGCACGCACGCCAGCATCGCGCTGCGTGGAGCCGCCGAGGCCTGGCCGGTGCTGGACCGGCTGCTGCAGCTGCGGGTGCCCGACGAGATCACCTTGGACAGCGACGAGCTGGTCAGCCTGCTCGACGACGGCGTGGCCGCCTTGCGTGAGCGGGGCGTCGACGTGCTCTGGCCGCGCTCCCTGGGTCGAGACCTGACCGCGCGGACCGTGCTGGACCGCCGTCCCGCACCGGGTGCCGCAGGCACGTTGCACGAGGAACCGCTGCACACCGGGCTGCTGTCGGCCGAGTCGGTGTTCGCCTTCCACTGGCAGGTCGCCTTGCACGGTGACCCGCTGACCGATGCGGAGATGGATCAGCTCGCCCAGGCCACGGTGCCGATCATCAAGCTCCGGGACAACTGGACCGTCGTCGATCCGACGGTCGCGCGCAAGGCCAAGAAGCGGCTGGTCCGCACGGTCAAGCCGGTCCAGGCGCTCGCGGCGGCGCTGACCGGCGTCGTCGAGGTCGACGAGGCCGATCAGGAAGTGGTGGTCGGCGCCAGTCTGCTGACCATGCGCGACCGACTCCAGCAGGCCGCCACCCGCGAGCCCGTCGAGGTGTCGCCGCGACTGCACGGCACGCTGCGCGACTACCAGCGGCACGGCCTGACCTGGCTGACCGAGCTCACCGGGCTCGGTCTGGGCGCCTGCCTGGCCGACGACATGGGTCTCGGCAAGACCATCACGCTGATCGCCCTGCACCTGCACCGTCACGACCTCGATCCCAGTGCCGGGCCGACCCTGGTGGTCTGCCCCGCCTCGCTGATGGGCAACTGGGAGGCCGAGATCGCGCGCTTCGCGCCGAGCGAGCCGGTCCGTCGCTTCCACGGTGCCAGCCGAGACCTGTCCGGTCTGAGCGGCGGCTTCGTGCTGACGACGTACGGCACGATGCGCTCGGACACGACCGCCCGACGCCAGGACGACGCCACGTCACCGCCCGGTCACACGCTCGCCGCCATCGAGTGGGACCTGGTTGTTGCCGACGAGGCTCAGCATGTGAAGAACCCGACGTCGGCGACCGCGCGCGGGCTGCGCACGCTTCGCAGTCGCGGCCGGGTGGCGCTCACCGGCACCCCGGTGGAGAACAACCTGACCGAGCTCTGGGCGATCCTCGACTGGGCGACGCCGGGGCTGCTCGGCAGCCGCAACGCCTTCCGCAAGGTCTGGGCCGGCCCGATCGAGTCGGGCCTCGAGCCCACCAAGGCACGCCAGTTCGCCGGCCTGATCGGGCCGTTCCTGCTGCGTCGCCGCAAGTCCGACCCCGGCATCGCCCCCGAGCTCCCCGCCAAGACCGAGACCGACCACCCGCTGGGGCTGACTCGGGAGCAGACGGTGCTCTACGAGTCGTTCGTGCGGGAGGTGATGGAGCGGATCGAGCGCGCCGACCCTGACGCCCGGCGTGGCCTCGTGCTCAAGCTGCTCACCGGGCTCAAGCAGATCTGCAACCATCCGGCCCACTTCCTCAAGCAGGCGAGCGGCCGCCTTGCCGGCCGCTCGGAGAAGCTCGACGCGCTCGATGAGCTGCTGGACACCGTGGTCGCCGAGGACGGTGCGGCCCTGGTCTTCACTCAGTACGTCGCCATGGGTCGCCTCCTGCAGACCCACCTCACCGCCCATGGCATCGCGCACGAGTTCCTGCACGGCGGGGTGCCGGTGCGCGAGCGCGAGGCGATGGTGGCCCGATTCCAGGCCGGCGAGGTCCCCGTCTTCCTGCTCAGCCTCAAGGCGGGCGGCACCGGCCTGAACCTCACCCGCGCCGACCATGTGATCCACGTCGACCGCTGGTGGAACCCGGCCGTGGAGGAGCAGGCCACCGACCGCGCCTACCGGATCGGGCAGACCAAGCCGGTCCAGGTGCACCGGCTCATCACCCAGGGCACGGTCGAGGAGAAGATCGCCGAGCTGCTCACTCGCAAGCGCGCCCTCGCCGACACCGTGCTGGCCCGGGGCGAGGCCGCGCTCACCGAGCTGAGCAACGACGAGCTGCTCGACCTGGTCACGCTGCGCCGGAGGGTCGGCCGATGACCGCGATCACCCATCCACGCCTGCCTCGCCGGCGGGCAGCGACCCGGGTCCGCAGCTGGTGGGGCAAGGCCTGGGTGCGCGCGGTCGAGGAGTCGTCGTACGCCGAGGAGGACCTGCGCGCCGGACGAGCGCTGGCTCGAGGTGGTCGGGTCGGCCCGATCACCGTGGAGGAGGGCCGCTTCTTCGCCGCCGTCGAGGACACCGAGTCGGGCGCGGTCAGCGTCACCGTCCCGCTGCTGGACCGGACCGGGTTGGACCTGTTCGTGGAGCTGGTCGCTGCCGAGTCGGGTCGGATCGCCACCTTGATGGCCGGCGACCTGTCGCACCAGCTGGTCGAGGAGGCCGAGGAGGGCGGGGTGGAGCTGTTGCCGTACGGCGGTGAGCTCGCCGCCTCCTGCACCTGCCCTGCCTGGATGGATCCCTGCCCCCATGCGCTCGCCGTGGGTCTGCAGGTCAGCTGGCTGCTCGAGGCTGACCCGTTCGTGCTGACCCATCTGCGTGGGCTGCCTCGCGACGAGCTCCTCGTCCGCCTCCACGAACGGGGCGGCCCGGCCGGCGAGACCGCCGACGACGTGGAGACCGGCCTGGAGGCGATGCTCCGTGCCGAGCGGGTGCTCGCCCTCCTCGACGACCCCGCCGCCTCGATCGACCACCTGTTCTGACGCGAGGGGCCACTCGGGTTGTGCGAGATGCCAGGTCGGGATGCGCGCGGTAGGTCCGCCGCGTCAGGAGCTCAGCGCGGCCAGTGCCATCTGGTGCAGCAGTGGGCGCATCTGGTCGTCGGGGATCAGGCCGCTGTGCGGGGTGGAGTTGATCAGCCCGAAGGTCGCGTGCGCCATTGCCCGGGCTTGGTCGAGGCCGAGAGTTCCGTCGAGCAAACGCAGCTGGGCGCCCCACAGGTCGACGTACTCCCGCTGCAGCGTGCGCACCCGCTCGCGCGCGTCGTCGGGCAGCGACTCCCAGTCGCGGTCCTGGACGACGATCAGCGCCCGGTGGTGCAGGGCGAAGTCGACGTGCCAGTCGACCAACGCGTCGAGAGCCTCCGTTGGTCCGGCGGAGTCGGCGACTCGACGGCTGCCCTCGGCCAGCAGCTCCTCGCTGATCGAGACGAGCATCTCGGCGAGGATCGCCTCCTTGCCGGCGAAATGCTTGTAGAGCGCGGGGCCTGAGATACCGCAGGCGGCGCCGAGGTCGGCCACCGAGACGCCGTGGAATCCACGGGTCGCGAACAACTCTGCAGCCGTCGCGAGGATCTGGTCACGGCGGCTCACCCCGCCACGCTATCGCCGCTCCCGCACCGCTTCGGTGGTGGCCGCCGATGACATTGCGCCGAGGTCCTCGCATCGACAACATCGGACGGGGCGAGGTACCGTGGTTAGCGATCGTTAACCTAACTCGGGGCGCCTCATCCGACGAGGCGAGCACGCTCTTCTAAGGAGGTTCGATGGGCGCCGAGCTGCGCGACCTGGTCGACCAGCTTCGCGAGCGCCTGGCCGTCGCTCGTCAGGGCGGCTCGCAGCGCGCCCGCGACCGCCACGTCGCGCGCGGCAAGCTGCTCGTCCGCGATCGGGTCGATCGGCTGCTCGACCCCGGCAGCCCGTTCCTCGAGCTGAGCCCGCTGGCGGCGTTCGGGATGTACGGCGAGGAGGGCGAGGACTACGCCGTCCCGTCGGCCGGCGTCGTGACCGGGATCGGGATGATCAACGGGCGCGAGTGCATGGTGGTGGCCAACGACGCGACGGTCAAGGGCGGCACCTACTACCCGATCACGGTCAAGAAGCATCTCCGCGCCCAGCGGATCGCCGCCGACAACCTGCTGCCCTGCGTCTATCTGGTCGACTCGGGCGGGGCGTTCCTGCCCCTGCAAGACGAGGTCTTCCCCGACCGCGAGCACTTCGGTCGGATCTTCTTCAACCAGGCCAACCTGTCCGCCCGCGGCATTCCGCAGATCGCGGCGGTGATGGGCTCCTGCACGGCCGGCGGCGCCTACGTGCCCGCGATGTCCGACGAGACCGTGATCGTGCGCAACCAGGGCACCATCTTCCTGGGCGGCCCACCCCTGGTGAAGGCCGCGACCGGTGAGGTCGTCAGTGCCGAGGATCTCGGCGGTGGAGACGTGCACGCGCGCACCTCCGGCGTCGTCGATCACCTTGCCCGCGACGACGCTCACGCCCTCGCCATCGTCCGGTCGATCGTCGACACGTTGCCCGCCGAAGGCTGCCGTTTGGGCCCAAACCGCAACCCGGAGGCCGAAATCTCTGCCGTTTGGGCCCAAACCGCAACACTTTCCGCGGCACCGGAGGAGCCCCACGACGACCCGGGGACGTTGGCGGAGGTGGTGCCGACGGACACCCGGACGCCGTACGACGTCCGCGAGGTCATCCGCAGGATCGTGGACGGGAGCAGGCTGCACGAGTTCAAGAAGCTCTACGGCGAGACCCTGGTCTGTGGCTTCGCGCGCATCCACGGGTACGACGTCGGCATCGTCGCCAACAACGGGATCCTGTTCAGCGAGTCGTCCCTCAAGGGCGCTCACTTCATCGAGTTGTGCAACCAGCGCGGGGTGCCGCTGCTCTTCCTGCAGAACATCACCGGCTTCATGGTCGGCCGGGAGTACGAGAACCGGGGCATCGCCCGCGACGGCGCCAAGCTGGTCACCGCGGTCGCGTGCAGCGTCGTCCCGAAGCTCACCGTCGTCATCGGCGGATCGTTCGGGGCGGGCAACTACGGCATGTGCGGCCGCGCCTACGACCCACGGTTCCTCTGGATGTGGCCTAACGCTCGGATCTCGGTGATGGGCGGTGAGCAGGCCGCGTCGGTCCTGGCGACCGTGCGCCGGGATGGCCTCGAGGCGGCCGGACGGGAGTGGAGCGCCGAGGCGGAGGAGGAGTTCAAGGCACCCATCCGGGAGCAGTACGAACACCAAGGCTCCCCCTACTACTCCACCGCCCGGCTCTGGGACGACGGCATCATCGACCCGGCCGACACCCGGCGCGTGTTGGGGATGGCGCTCGCGGTCGCCGGCCGGACACCGATTCCAGCGCCGTCGTACGGCGTGCTCCGGATGTGAACGCGGTGACGACCGAGCCCCACCCAGCCCCCCACACCCTGGTGATCGCCAACCGCGGTGAGATCGCCAGACGGGTCGGTGCCGCCGTCGAGGACTGGCCCGGGTGGCGGACGGTGGCCATCCACACCGCCGAGGAGCCGGACGCCCCCCATGTGCGAGCCGCCGACGAGGCGAGGCTGGTGCCGAGCTACCTCGACATCGACGCCATCGTCGCTGCGGCCGTCGACGCCGGAGCGACGCTCGTCCATCCCGGCTATGGCTTCCTCTCCGAGCGAGCAGCCTTCGCCCGTGCCGTCGCGGAGGCCGGGCTGACCTTGGTCGGCCCGAGCGCGGACGTCATCGAGCTGATGGGGGACAAGGCGGCCGCCCGACGCGTGGCCGAGCGGGCGGGTGTCCCGGTGGTGCCGGCGTACGACGTCGCCGCCGACCCTGATGACCTCGACTACCCGGTCATGGTCAAGGCCGTCGCCGGCGGTGGCGGCAAGGGCATGCGCATCGTCCGGTCCACCGCCGAACTGCCGGCCGCGCTCGCCGCAGCCGGGCGAGAGGCCGCGAGCGCCTTCGGTGACGACCGGCTGCTCATCGAGAAGTACGTCGAGCGCGGCCGCCATATCGAGGTGCAGGTCTTCGGGGACACCCACGGCAACGTCGTCCATCTCGGTGAGCGGGACTGCTCGGTGCAGAGGCGGCACCAGAAGGTGGTCGAGGAGGCCCCCGCCCCGACCATCACCGACGACCAGCGGCGCATCGTGACCGAGGCCGCCGTGGCGCTGGCCCGCGCGGTCGGCTACGTCAACGCGGGCACGGTGGAGTTCCTGCTCGACACCGCCAGCGGAGCGGCGTACTTCCTGGAGATGAACACCCGCCTCCAAGTCGAGCACCCGGTCACCGAGCTGGTCACCGGACTGAACCTGGTCGAGTGGCAGCTGCGCGTCGCGACCGGTGAGCCGCTGCCGCTGGGGCAAGACGAGATCCACCCGCGCGGCCATGCGATCGAGGCGCGGATCTATGCCGAGGACCCGTACGCCGGCTTCCTGCCGCAAGCGGGCACGGCGACGTACGTCGCGTGGCCCAGCGAGCCGAGTCGCCGCTACGCCAAGCACGTCGACGACGACGCGATCCGGGTCGATCACGCCCTGGAGTCCGCGCAGGAAGTCTCGGCGCAGTTCGACCCGATGCTGGCCAAGGTGATCACCAGTGGTGCGGATCGGGAGGAGGCCCGCCACAGCCTGCTCCGCGCCCTCGACGACACCGTGATCGCCGGGTTGACCACCAACACCGGCTTCGTCCGCGCGCTGGTCGCCTCCCAGGACTTCCGCGACGCCACGATCGACACCGCGTGGCTGGACCGGGGCGATGGCGCGGACCTGCTCGAGGCGGACCAGCATGCCGCTGGACGCGCGGTCGCGGCGGCGGTCGAGGCTGCCGAGGCGCGGGACGCGGGCAGCGGCCCCTTCGCTGCCGACGGCTGGCGGCTCGGCGCGCAACCGGCAGCGATGCACATCCAACTCGACCGATCGGTCGAAGTCACGGGCGACCCCCGCTCCGCAGCTCGCTCGTCAACTTACGCCGCAGGTGACGCCGAGGCGACTGACACTGGGGCGACTGACACTGGGGCGACCGTCGACGGGGTGCCGGTCCGACTGGCCGATGACGCCGGCTGGTCCGCCTACGATCCGGCGGACCGGGACCACGCCGAGGTCGACCTGCGCTGGGGGGACGAGCACCTGTCCGCCCGGATCTGGGAGCGCCGTGGGGGTGTCGAAGTGGTCTGCCGGGGTCAGCGCAGCACTTTCGCGCACGAGGACGCCTTCGCCGACCACCGGACCGACCAGGGCGACGGCACCGTGCTCGCCCCGATGCCTGGCACAGTGCTCGCCGTCCAAGTGGCGACAGGTGACCATGTCGAGACAGGTCAGGTGCTCGGCATCATGGAGGCCATGAAGATGGAGCTCGGTCTCACCGCACCCTTCGGTGGCGTCGTCGAAAGTGTCGCCGCCGTCGCGGGCGAGCGGGTGACGCTCGGCGACGCCCTGTTCTCCGTCGCCGCCGACTCGGCCGAGGAGGGCGAGTGATGCGCAGTCCTCAGGTGGTGTCGGACCCGGCGCTGCCGACCGAGGTGACGATCTATGAGGTGGGCCCCCGAGATGGTCTGCAGAACGAGGCCGAGCTGGTGCCGACCGCGGTCAAGGCCGAGCTGATCGGTCGCCTGCTTGCCGCGGGCCTGCCGGTGGTGGAGGCCACCAGCTTCGTGCATCCGCGTTGGGTGCCGCAGCTGGCCGACGCCGCCGAGCTGCTCGGCGAGCTCGACCGCACGGGGATCGACCACACCGTGCTGCCGGTGCTGGTGCCCAACGAACGCGGCCTGGACCGTGCTCTCGAGCTGGGCTGCCGACACATCGCGATCTTCGGCAGCGCCACCGAGACCTTCGCCCAACGCAACCTCAATCGCAGCCTGGACGGTCAGTTCGAGATGTTCGAGCCTGTGGTGACCCGCGCTCTTGCGGCCGGGATCGACGTCCGCGCCTATGTCTCGATGTGCTTCGGCGATCCGTGGGAGGGCGAAGTGCCCGTCGGCCAGGTGGTGGCCACCGGGAAGCGGCTGCTCGACCTGGGCGCTTCGCAGCTCAGCATCGGCGACACCATCGGGGTCGGTACGGCGGGCCATGTCCGCGCCCTGGTCGCGGCGTTCGGCGAGGCCGGCGTCGGCACCGACCGGCTCGCCATGCACTTCCACGACACCTACGGTCAGGCGTTGGCCAATGCTCACGCCGCCCTCCAGGTCGGCGTGACGACCTTCGACGCCAGCGCCGGCGGCCTGGGCGGCTGCCCCTACGCCAAGAGCGCGACCGGGAACCTCGCCACCGAGGACCTGGTCTGGATGCTCCGCGGACTCGGCATCGAGACCGGCGTCGACCTCGACGCTCTGCTCGCCACCAGCGTCTGGCTAGCGGGAGTTCTCGGACGGCCGAGCCCGTCGGCCGTCGTCCGCGCTCTTGGAGCTGGCGGCTAGAGGCCACCGGTCGGGCGTCATACCCACCGGGCGACCCGAAGCGATGACGTCTCGCGGGAGCGGCGCGGCGGGTGGGGCAGAATCGAGTCATGAGCCGGTCGGTCTATCTGCACATCGGTGCACCCAAGACGGGGACGACTTATCTGCAGGACCGGCTCTCCCGCAACGCCGACCGGCTGGCCGACCGCGACGTCCTGGTGCCGACCGGCTCGCGGTTCGTGAGCCCTCAGGTCTACCAGTTCCGCGCCGCGCTGGACCTGCTCGGCGAGGACTGGGGTGGTCCTCCCGGGCATGCGGACGGGCACTGGGACGGGCTGATGAGGAAGGTACGCCGCGCGCGCGGGTCGGTGATCATCAGTCACGAGATCCTCGCCCCCGCCTCTCCGGACAAGGTGGCGCGGGTGATGAACGATCTGCAGGGCTTCGAGGTGCATATCGTCTACTCCGCACGCGATCTGGCCCGACAGCTTCCGGCCGCCTGGCAGGAGAGCATCAAGCAAGGTCGGAAGTGGCGGTTCCGACGGTTCCTCAGCCAGTTCCGTGACGGCAAGGCCTGGGCCGGGCAGGCCCTCGACCTGCCCAGTGTGCTGAACACTTGGGGGGCCCACCTACCGCCCCAACAGGTGCACGTGGTCACCGTGCCGCCGACCGAGGCACAGCGCAGGAGGGGTGAGGAGCTGTGGCTCCGGTTCTGCCGGGCCTTCGACATCGAGCCGGCCTGGGCGCCGCTGGACAGTGAGCGTGCGAACCGATCCCTCGGGATGGCCGAGACCGAACTGATCCGGCAGCTGAACCGTCGACTCGGTCGTGGGGTGCGCGGCGACTGGGCCTATGACGCCTTGGTGCTGCACCTGCTCGCACAACGCGAGCTAGCCACCCGCGAGGGCGACCCGGTCCGCCTTCCCCCGAAGCGGTATCCGTGGGTCGAGGAGCAGGCTGAGCTGTGGATCGACTGGTTGGAAGGCAGTGGCGTCGAGGTGATCGGCGACCTCGCCGACCTTCGACCCGTGCGGCCCGCTGAGGACACTGAGTGGGACAACCCTGATCGGGTCCCGGCCGCGTCGGTGCTCGACGTCGCGCTGCAGAGCCTCGAAGCGATGACGCGCGAGGCCGCGCGGCGATCCGACCCGGACCGACAACTGGTCAACCTAGTTCGGGATCGAGCCGAGCGGCGTCGGGGACATTGAGAGGTTCCGGCGACGCAGACACCCCACCTCATTCCTGCCCACACACGTTCTCAGTCCGATGACGGAGCGCGCCGGGGCAGGAACTCGCGCTCGGCGTACCTCCCGGCGCGCCAGGTCGCATAGCCGTCCACCCCGAGGCCGACCAGGCCGCCGAAGACCGGCACCTTGCGGGTGACACTGACCGCCATCCGTCGACCGGTGATCCGGGCGAGCAGGTCGGTGGTGACCTCGCTGGTGACCAGGGCGTCGAGGTCGGGGTCGTGCACCGGCGCGGTGGCGAGCGCCATCGGTGGTGCCGGCAGCCGCTGCTCACGGACCAGCTCGTCGACCCGCTTCTCCTCGATCACACAGGCCAGCACCGCGTTGCCGACCCGAGGGTCGGCCAGGTCGTAGCCACGCAGGTGTGCGATCCCGGCGATCATCCTGGTCTCCACCAGGGCGAGTCCGGCGACGTTGGCCGGGATGGTGACCGGCGCGGTGACCACACCACCCAGGCTGGTCAAGAAGCCCTGCGCTCCGGCATAGCGGACGTGGTCGGAGATCAGCTCGGACACCGCGCGCGCGGTGTCACCGTCCTGCCGGCGCAGCCGGTACTCCGCCGCTCGCGCAGCGGCCGGCAACGGCCCGAGTCCGTGGATCGCCCGGTGCAACGCCTCCCGCACGAAGCCGGCCGTGAGCCCCGAGGCCACACCGGCGGTCGCGAGCGCTTGGCTCGCGTCGCGGGTGGGCTGCTGGTCCATGGGATCAATGTACGGCGTCGTTCAGTAGCCGCGCCCGCTACCGTGGCAGCGTGCCCGCGCCCGTCCCCCCGAGCGTCTGGGACTTCGGCGCCCCGGCGCGATTCGACGCCCGCGACGACCTGGTGGCGGTGGGTGCCGACCTCGCTCCGGGCACGCTGATCGCGGCCTATCGTCAGGGCCTCTTCCCGATGCCGTCAGGTGCGCCCGGAGACCCGCCGTACTGGTTCTGCCCGGTGCGCCGCGGCATCCTCCCCCTGGACGGACTGCGGGTCTCTCGCTCGCTGGGCCGATCGGTGCGCCGCTTCGAGATCCGGGTGAACACCGCCTTCGCCGAGGTCGTCGCCGGCTGCGCCGACCCGTCTCGCGACGGGGCGTGGATCGACGCCGACATCCAGGCCGCCTATCTGCGGCTGCACGAGCTGGGCTGGGCCCACTCGGTCGAGGCGTGGCGAGACGGCCGACTGGCAGGAGGGCTGTACGGCGTCGCGATCGGTGGCCTGTTCGCCGGCGAGTCGATGTTCCACGTCGAGACCGACGCCTCCAAGGTCGCCCTGGTCGGGCTGGTCGACCTGCTGCGGGACGAGTACGCCGACACTCGCCTCCTCGACGTCCAGTGGCAGACCGCGCACCTGGCCACGCTGGGTGTGGCCACTATTCCGCGGCGCAGCTATCTCGCCCGGCTCGGCACCGCCGTTGAGTTGCCGCTGCCCGCAGCCTTCGCCTAGGCGGAGCGGGGTGTGTTGACCTGGGCGAGTCCGGCGACGAGCGTCTCGATCAGGTGGGGGACGTCCTCGGTGGCGACGCGGAACGAGCCCGCGCAGACGTTGTCTCGCCACAGCGAGAGGACGACCAGGCCGTCCTCGGGGTGCCAGGTCACCCGCAGCGACCGATCGCCACCGCGCGCGTCCAAGAACGCCGAGCCAGCCGGCGGCAGTGGACGCACACCCTTCATCTACCCATCATGCCCCAACAACCCGTCGAAGAGGAGAGGATCTGGGTGCTGCCTCGCTCGCTGCGCTGGTCGGCCGGGCGCTACTACACTGGCGCGCGTGCCCGAGCTGCCCGAGGTGGAGGCGCTGGCTGTGGACCTCAAGAGTCGGCTGGCTGATCGTGCGATCGCGCGGGTCGACCTCGCAGCGTTCAGCGCGCTGAAGACCTTCGACCCTCCGCTGTCGGCGCTCGAGGGGACGCTGGTCGAGGACGTCATTCGCCACGGCAAGTTCCTCGACATCACCGCCTCGGGGCTGCATCTGGTGCTGCATCTGGCCCGCGCCGGATGGGTGCGCTGGCGCGACGAGGTGCCCGCTCTGCCGGCGCGACCCAACAGCAAGTCGTCGTTAGCGGCGCGGGTGGTGCTCGACGACGGCACCGGGCTGGACATCACCGAGGCGGGGACGAAGAAGAGCCTGGCGCTGTATGTCGTCCGCGACCCCGCGGACGTGCCCGGGATCACCCGGCTAGGGCCCGATCCGCTCGCCGGGACCTTCACCACCGAGGTGCTGGGCGGGATCCTAGAGGAGGCCGGCAGGGCTCAGATCAAGGGAGTGCTGCGCCAGCAGAGCAACATCGCGGGCATCGGCAACGCCTACTCCGACGAGGTCCTGCACGCAGCCGGGATGTCGCCGTTCAAGCCGGCCAACAGCCTCGCCGAGGACGAGTTGGCGACGCTCTACACGGCGATCCGCGACGTGCTCGGCGATGCCGTCCAACGGTCGCACGGCCTCGGCGCAGCCGACCTGAAGAAGGAGAAGAAGTCGCACCTCTCCGTGCATGGTCGGACCGGGCTGCCCTGCCCGATCTGTGGTGACACCGTGCGCGAGGTGTCCTTCGCAGACTCCAGTCTGCAGTACTGCCCCAGCTGCCAGACCGGTGGTAAGCCGCTCGCCGACCGCCGGATGTCCCGGTTGCTGAAGTAGGCGCTAGCGCGTCCGGTCGACGAGCACCTCGGTCTCGCCGCCGATCGACCAGCCGTCGGCGAGCGGGAGGTGGTCGCCGCTCCAGAAGCGGCCGGGGTCGTACCAGTTCACCGGCCGCTCCTCGGTCAGCACCCCCATCGCCTGGTAGGTGATGGCCGCCAACTCCGCGCAGTAGGCGACCTCTGCCTGAGCCTGGATCGACCCGGCGCCCCCGTCCGCGGACCGGTCCACGACGTGGCCGACCGACTCCCGCACCCGAGACACCTCGGATCGACCGGTCGCCCAGCGCCAGGCGAGGGTGGCGGTGCTGGGAAACGAGGTGCCGTTCCACCGGGCGATGGTGCGCAGCACCGCATCGTTCTCCGGCTCGCCCGCCTCCGGGTCGAGCTGGCGCAGCCAGACCCGTTGGCTGCGGGTGCGGGTCCACCGCAGCACCGCCGCACGCAGGTCGTGCAGCTGGGCTCCGCGGTGGTGGGTGCCGGTCCAGAGGTCGACGAGTCGCTTGCCGAGCTCGGCGTGCCACATCATCGGCGGCAGGTCGTCGACCACGACGGCCAGTGCCACATGGTTGACCGGAGCGTTGGTAGCCAGCCGGATCGCCTTGTCGGCACCGGTGTCCCCGCGGAAGAGCCACACGTCGCCGGTGCGGGTGATCTCGACCGCCTGATCCAGCCTGATGCCGTCACTCATGGCGGGCAGTCTGCCCGATCCGGACGGTCAGCTGGGCTTGGGAGTCCCTGGGCGGGCGTACAGCACCCAGGTGATGACCCCGCACACCACCACCGTTGGCCAGGGCCGCCGGGTTGCTTGCCGGGTCGGTGGTGGTGCCTGGTTCCCAGGTGCCACAGCGACAGGAGCGACCACCGCGGGCCGGCAATTCGGGCAGCAGCCGGAGCTCCGAGCCCCGGTAGCCGCCCCGTGGTGGCGAAGCCAAGGGTCCAGCCCGCCCGGCAGCTACCCTGTGCCCATGGCGGGTAGGTGGTGGAAGGCGATCGGGCTGGCGGGGGTGGCTGGCGTCGCCGCGACGGGCGTGGTGGTGGCCCGACGGGAGCGGCAGCGGCGCGCGTACACCCCCGAGGAGGTGCGCGACCGGCTCCAGGCGCGGTACGCCGAGCTCGGTGAACAGGCCCGGCAGGAGGCTGTCGAGTCCTGGAAGACGCGCCGCCAGGACTGAGCGGTCAGGTCTGAGGGGCTGGGTCTGAGGGGCCGGGTCTGAGGGGCCGGGGCTGAGCCCGGACCGGGCTGGGGGTGCGCAGAGGCTACGCCACGCCGTACCACGTCTAGGGCTGACGCTAGAGAGCGCCATACAGTCCTGACATGGATCCGGTCCGCAATCCCTACGCCCCGGGCGCTGGGCAGCGGCCGCCCGAGTTGGCCGGGCGGGACCGGGAGCTGGAGCAGTTCGAGGTGACCTTGGAGCGGGTCGCGGCGGGCCGCCCCGAGCGCAGCATGGTGTTGTCCGGGCTGCGCGGCGTGGGCAAGACCGTGCTGCTCAACGCGCTCCGCGGGCAGGCGGTCAACCGGGTGTGGGGCACCGGCAAGGTCGAGGCGCGGCCGGACCAGTCGATCCGGCTCCCGCTCGCCCAGGCCGTGCACGCCGCGGTGCGTGAGGTCGCCCACCGGCATCGGGACCCGGACCGGGTCGACGGGGTGGCAGGCGTCGTCAAGAGCTTTGCCCAGCGGACCGGCCTGCCGGATCGGCGTGGGCTGCGCTGGATCCCACCCGTGGACGTGGTCGCCACCAAGGGCCGTGCCGACTCCGGTGACCTCGAGCTGGACCTCATCGAGCTGTTCAGTGACGTGGGCTCGCTCGCGCGTGACCTCTCGGTCGGCGTAGCCCTCTTCGTCGACGAGATGCAAGACATCCCGACCGCCGAGCTCGGCGCGTTGTGCGGTGCCGCCCACGAGATGAGTCAGCAGGGCGCTCCCGTCCTGCTCGTCGGCGCCGGGTTGCCGCACCTGCCGACCGTGCTGGCCGCCTCGAAGTCGTACGCCGAGCGTCTCTTCCGCTACGTCGCCGTAGACCGGCTACCGCGCGAGATGGCCGATCGTGCCTGGCGGGTGCCGGCGGCAGAGGAGGGCGTCGACTTCGAGCCCGGGGCACTCGATCTGCTCTATGAGATGACCGACGGCTATCCCTACTTCGTGCAGGCCTACGGCAAGGTCACCTGGGACGCGGCCGTGGGCTCGCCCATCCGCAGCGACGACGTGCGCGCCGGCGCCCCCGAGGCCGAAGCGGAGCTCGCGGTCGGCTTCTTCGGTGCCCGCTTCGAGCGCGCCACCCCTGCCGAGCGCGACTACCTAACCGCGATGGCGGACCTGGGCGCCGACCAGGTGCCCACCGCCGAGGTCGCCGACCACCTCGACCGCCGACCCCAGTCGCTCTCGCCGGCCCGCGACGGGCTGATCAAGAAGGGCCTCATCTACGCCGCCGAGCGCGGCTCGGTCGCCTTCACCGTGCCCCACTTCGGCACCTTCCTGCGGAGTCGGTGAGCTATCGGTGACCGATCCGCAGCGCACCGTTCTGCGACCACCGACCTAGAGGTTCCGCCAAGAGGGTGAATGTCGGCTGGCCGCCGCCCCAGCACGCACCTGGGCACCTTCTCCTCAGTCACCGGGCCTCCGGCCCGTCTCCCTCGTCGGCGGCACTCATGCACGCACTGGAACGACGTCCAACTCGACAGCCCCTATTGGCGGAACCTCCTAGGAAGGTCGGTGTGGATCCAGCTCGACGAGGATCTGCTGGCCACACTCGGCTTGCTCCGTGGTGACGACGCAGTGAGTGGTGGCCGCGGGCTGGGCGGGACGGGCGGTCGCGAGTGAGCACCTCCGGTGACACACTGTCGCTGTGAGCCTCCCGACCAAGGTCCGCACCATTCCGGGTGTCGTCGCTGATCGGGCACACCTGGTCGACCGGATCTTCTTCGGTCTCGGCACGATCGCGGCAATCTGGTTGGCCTATGCGCTGGTGCAGGTCAACGACCGGCTGACCTGGTGGACGGTGGTGGCACTGGTCGTCTTCTGGCTGGTGTTGGCCTATCTGGCCCTGCCCCGGCTGAACAGGATCCTGGCGAGCATCTACGTCCCGGACTACTTCATCGGTCGGACGCGCACCTCGGACGGCCTGCTGGGCGACCCGCTCAACCTCGCCGTGCGCGGCACGGCGGAGCAGCTGGCCACGGTGATGAAGCGCGCCGGTTGGACCCTGGCCGACCCCGTCGACCTGAGCAGCTCGGCGAAGATCGTCGCCGCCACCTTGGCCCGACGCAGCTACCCGGAAGCGCCGGTCAGTCCGCTCTTCCTCTTCGGCAGGGCCCAAGACGCGGCCTACCAACAAGAGGTCGACGGCAACCCCGGGCAGCGTCACCACGTGCGGTTCTGGCGTACGCCGGACGGCTGGCCGCTGCCCGGAGGCCACCGAGTCGACTGGCTCGGCGGCGGCACCTACGACCGCCGGGTAGGGCTCTCGCTGTTCACCCTCCAAGTGACCCACAAGATCGACGCCGACATCGACGTCGAGCGCGACCATGTCGTCGACACCGTCCAGGCAGCGGCGCCAGAGGCCAAGGTGGTGCCGCTGGTGGACTTCACCACGAGCTACCACTCCCGCAACGGCGGCGGCGACGCGATCCACACCGATGGCACCTTGCCGATCCTGGAGCTGGCTGCGGTCGCCCCCGACCCGGGTGCTCCAGATCTGCGACCCGTCGTGTCCGACCGGATCCCGATCCAGGTGGTGCTGCCGATCGCGACCAGCCTGCTGGCCGCGGTGTGGTTCGTCATCACGGCGGTGACGGTGCGATCTGGGGAGAACGGCCTGGCCTGGACGGCCTTGGGGCTCGCCGTCGCGAACGCCGCCTTGGCCATCGCCGTCCTGCGCAGGTCGGCCATCGCGCGTCGGACCCTGCTCGTGATCGCAGTGGTGAGCGTGCTTCTCCGAGCCACCCAGTTTCATGTGGTCGACGACGGCCGCCTCCAGGCGCTGGCGCACGCGGCCGTCTCGGTCCTGGAGCTGATCGCGCTCTCCTCCTCGGCAGCGAGCCGCTGGACCCGCCGCCGCTGACCGTCCGGCGACCGGAGATGGAGTCAGGGGAGGACGACGGCCAAGCCGAGCCAGTCGGCCAGCGCCTCGATCTCGTCGTGGACGGCCGCGCGCTGGGTGGCCGACCAATCGCCATCGTCGTGCAACGCATGCACGATCAGCTCGCCCGCCGGGTGGTCGGCGGTGGCGTCGAGCTTGCCGACCAGACGGTCGCCGTAGAGCACCGGCAGCGCCCAGTACCCCCACCGGCGCTGACGAACCGGCTTGTACATCTCCAGCTGGTAGTCGAACTCGAAGATCTCTGCCATCCGCTTGCGGTCGAAGACCAGGCGATCCAGCGGTGAGAGCAGCGCCGCCCGCCCTCGGAACGGCTGTCCGAGCAGGCCAGGGTCCACCCGCCACCGGCCACGCACGCCGTCGACCACAGCCGCCTCGCCAGCCTCACCGACGTCGTTGGGCTCGGCAGGGGTGACCGCGGCGCGCGCCCGGGCGATGCCCAAGGAGGCGAGCCGGCGTCGGCCCTGCTCGGCCTTCGCCTCATCGAGCGGCACCACCGGATCGTCCGGATAGACCCGCTCCGCCAGGTCCCAGAGCTTCTCGGCGCCCTCCCGAGCCGACAGCGCGACCTCGCCGCGCGCGACCATGAAGGTGAGCAGCTTCTGCACGCTCTTGTTGTTGGTCCAGCCCGACGAGCGCCACGGGCGCACGATCGTGTCTGGTAGCTCGCTCAGCGGAAGCGGCCCGTCGCTGCGGAGCCGGTCGAGGATGTCGAGCCGGCAAGCATCGTTGGCGTCCACCCAGGCGGCGATGCCGACCTGCCAGTCGAGGAGCTCGCCGGCGCCGGGCCAGGCCGCCATCTCCGCCCGGTAGAGGCGGAGATCCTCGGCCGGCCTGATCCGCACGTCCAGCTCCAACAGTCGCTGCTCGTCAAGTGCCTCGCGCATCTCCTCGGGGGAGTACGACGACCCGAGGCGACTCCACGCCACCAGATCAGCGCTGGGCGCGACCACCTTGGTGATGTCGTACTGCACGAAGGTCAGGTGCCGGATCAGCGGCAGCAGCTCCGTGGGTCGATCGGCCGTCAGCCGCTGGGCGGCGACGGCGATCCGTCGAGCCTCACGACGAGTGAGCTGGTGGGGAGCGGCCATGACCGGGAGGCTACGCCGGAGCGTGGACACCGCCGAGGGCGAAGCGGAACAGACTCGCCCACGCGGGGGTTACCTGGGAATGACCACTCTCACCGACCGCACCATCGCCGCGCTCCGACGCCATCACGAAGCGCTTGCCGCGACCGTGCCCTCACTCTCCGACACCGAGTTGGCACTCCGCTCCGGGGCCTCGGACTGGTCGGTGGCAGATGTGTTGTCCCATCTCGGCAGCGGCGCCGAGATCGCCGCGGCCACGCTCAGGTATGCCCTCGGCGAGGGCGACCAGCCCGACCAGGAGTTCAACACCGAAGTGTGGGAGCGCTGGAACGCGCTGTCCGCCCGGGCTCAGGCTGACTCCTTCCTCGTTGCGGACGCCGAGCTGGTCGATCTCTTCGAGAGCCTGACTGCCGAGCAGCGAGCCGGCCTGGAGGTGCCGCTCGGATTCCTGCCGGCGCCGCTGCCGCTGGAGACCTATGCCGGGATGCGGCTCAGCGAGGTGAGCCAGCACTCCTGGGACCTCTTCGTCGCGCTCGATCCGGCCGCAACCCTCGACGCCGAGGCTGCCGAGATCCAGATCGACCACTTCCTGGGTGGACTCGGCTTCTTCCTCGGGTTCACCGGGAAGGCCGACCAGCTGGAGTCCCCGACCGTGCTCGCCGTGGCGGGGACCGACGTCTCACTCGTGATCGACGACTCGGTGCGGTTGACACGCGACCAGGTCGAGCCCACAGCGACGTTCACCGCGCCCCCGGAGGCCGTGGTCCGGTTGCTCGGTGGCCGGCTGAAGGAGCCGTACGTCGGTGAGGTCGAGGTCGCCGGAGCCCTCACCCTGGAAGACCTGCGCCGCGTCTTCCCAGGTTACTGAGAAACCAACGGGCACTACGGGCGCACGTTCCCACGCGGCGATTGCGCCGATCGCCTCCCGGCGGGGTGCCCGCCTTCGTGGGAGGGGCGGGGACCGCCTACGATCGAAGGCATGCCAGGGCTGGTGTCCAATGCCGCGATGCGGGTCCGGCGCAGTCTGATGAAGCGGGCGATGGCCCGCGGCGGGGGAAGCGGCAATCCCGACCTGACCAGCCTGCGCCGGGTGCCGCGCCGAGCGACGTACCCCCTGCGCCGGGACGGCATCGACCCGGTGCAGCGACTCCGGGACGTCCAGGCCAAGGAGCCGGTCACCCGCGTGACCCGGCTGCTGGGCATGAACGTCTGGCTGGTCACGGGCTACGACGAGGCGCGCGCGGTGCTGGCCGACTCGACCAACTACAGCAACAACATCCGGCATCTCCTCGGCGCCGCCGAGCGATCCGGCGCCAACGAGGTCGGCGGTCTCGGCATGACCGACCCGCCGGATCACACCAAGCTTCCGAGCGATGCTCACCCCGGAGTTCACCCGACGCAGGCTCTCGCGGCTGGACCCCCTGATCGACAAGGTCGTCCAGGAGACCCTCGACGAGATGGCTGCCCACGGGCCTGAGGCCGACCTGGTCTTCGACTTCGGCTTCCGGGTGCCGTTCCGAGTGATCAGCGAGCTGCTCGGACTGCCCGAGATCGACTTCGATCTGTTCCACCAGTTGGGGGCCGCGAGATTCGACGTCAGCAAGGGCGGCGACAGCTCGTTCGGGGCGGCCACCTCCTCGCGGGAGTTCCTCATCGCAGAAGTCGCCCGGCAGCGCACCGACCCTGGTGAGGGTCTGATCGGTGCCATGGTGCGCGACCACGGCGACGAGTTCGACGACGTGGAGCTGGGCGGCGTCGCGGACGGCGTCCTGCTCGGCGGCTACGAGACCAGCGCGAGCATGCTCGTGATGAGCACGTTCCTGCTGGCGGGACAGCCCGAGGCCTGGCAGCTGCTGCAGACCGGCAGCGACGACGAGGTGACGGCCATCGTCGAAGAGCTGCTGCGGATGCTGACGCCGGTGCAGATCGCCTTCGCCCGCTTCGCCCGCGAGGATCACGACCTGTTCGGCAAGCAGGTCCGCAAGGGCGACCCGGTGCTGGTCTCGCTGGTGCAGGCCAACCGGGACCCGCGCACCTGGGACGACCCGGACACCTTCGACCCGCACCGCTCGACGACCCCGTCGCACCTGGCCTTCGGGCACGGCATGCACCGCTGCTTGGGCGCCGAGCTCGGCCGGATGGAGTTGAAGGCCGCCCTGCGCGGGCTGGCGCGCCGCTTCCCGGACCTCGAGCTCACCGGTGAGGACATCGACTTCAGAGAGCTCTCCATCGTGTATGGCATCGACAGCCTGCCGGTGCGACTCTGGCAGCCGTGACGGCGGTCGATCGATCAGGGCTGGCCGAGCAACGGCTTCGAGAGCGCCTCGACCATCTCGAGGTCTCGACCCATGTCGAGCCCCTCGAGGATCCACGCGCCTATGAAGCGGACCTGGGGGTGGACCTCCCCGAGTCCTTCGGGGAGGGTTAGGGCGTGCCGACACCCGCTGCGCTCCACCGGACCCCCGAGTTCAACGCAGCCGTCGCCGATCTGGCGGCTCGCACGGGTCGCCCCGAGGGCGACGTATGCCGCGAGGCCCAGCAGTGCCTCGACGAGATGACCGCGCAGGTCGGCAACCAGGCAACCCAGGTCTGGGACCGGTTGGGGCGGTGGCTGACCCGCTCCTACATCGTGGACGTGGACGCCTCGACCCTGCCCGACTTGCGTGAGCTCGATCGACGCCACTCGCTGGTGTTCTTGCCCAACCACCGCTCCTACCTGGATCCACTGGTGCTGCGCAAGGCTCTGGCCGATCACGGTTTCCCGCCGAACTACATCCTCGGCGGGATCAACCTGGCCATGTGGCCGCTCTCAGAACTGGGCCGGCGCAGTGGCCTGATCTTCATCCGCAGATCGACCCGCGACGACCCGATCTATCCGGCGATGATGCGGCTCTACTTCGGCCAGTTGTTGCGAGGGCACGAGAACCTGGAGTGGTACTTCGAAGGCGGTCGGACCCGCACCGGCAAGCTCCGGCCACCCCGGATGGGGGTGCTGCGCTATCTCGTCGACGCCTTCGCGAGCAACGGTGGCCAGGCCGACGACGTCGCGCTGGTGCCGGTGTCGATCGTCTACGACCAGCAGGCTGAGGTGGCCGCGCTGTCCTTCGAGGAGTCCGGCGGCGCCAAGACTCCCGAGAGCCTGGGCTGGGCATGGCGCTTCGCCAAGGACCAGTCACGGCGTCGCGGCCGGGTCTATGTCCGATTCGGCCCACCGGTCTTCCTGCGGTCCGCGCTCGACGAGGCGGCGGAGCGAGCCGGATCCGCAGATCCGACCGAGGTGGTGCCCCGGGTCGCCTTCGAGGTGGCACACCGGATCAACGCCGCCACCCCGATCACGCCCTCCGCCCTGGTCACCTTCGGGTTGTTGGACAACGACGGCCGGGCGCTGACGCTGGCCCAGACGCTCGGCGTGCTGGAGCCGCTGCTGGAGTACGTCCGGCAGCGTCGCCTGCCGATCACCTCCGACGTCGACCTCGGCCGACCGGACGGCATGCGGCGGGCGCTGCGCACCCTGGTCCGGGAGGGCGTCGTGGAGGAGTTCGACGGCGGCGTCGAGCCGGTCTACCGGATCGCCGCCGACCGGCAACACGAGGCGGCGTTCTATCGCAACACGGTGACCCACTACTTCATCACCCGCGCGATCGTCGAGCTCGCCGCGGTGCAGGCCCAGGCGTCCCCGGAGGCAGCCGACGAGAAGGTCAGCTTGACCCCGGTGATCTGGGAGCGGGCGCTGGCCCTGCGGGACCTCCTCAAATACGAGTTCTTCTTCGCCACCAAGGCGGAGTTCGACGCCGACATCCGGGCCGAGACCGCCCTCACCTCACCCGATCTCGACCCCGACCAGGTGACCGTCAGCATGGTCGTCGCCCGTCAGCAGCAGGCGCGGCTCGTCTTGGCCCACCGGGTGGTGGGGCCCTTCTTGGAGGCCTATCAGGTGGTGGCCGACCGACTCGCCACCCGAGAGCCGGCCGCCCCGGTTGCGGAGGACGAGCTGGTTGCCGAGAGCCTCGGGGTGGCCAAGCAGCGCTGGCTGCAGCACGAGTTGCACAGCCCCGAGTCGATCTCGAAGGACCTGATGACCAACGCACTGAAGCTGGCCGGCAACCGGCAGCTGCTCGGCCCGGGAGGCGAGGACCTGCGGACAGCCCGGGAGGCCTTCGCCGAGGAGCTGCGCGCCGCCGTCCATGCCGTGAGTGTCAACCGAGACATGTCGCTGCACGCCGCGACACCCGAAGGGGAGTGACCATGGCCGACATCGACGACCTGCTCGCCGACATCGAGTCCGGCCCCCAGGGCCCCGAGGTCGGCGCGTTCTTCGACTTCGACGGCACCCTCATCGACGGCTACTCCGCAGCGCTCTACTTCCGAGACCGCCTCACCAGTGGGGACATCGGGGTGTCGGAGCTGTTCCAGACGCTGATCGAGATCTTCAACATGCAGCAGCGCGGCCACGACGTCACCCGTCTGGTCGAAGTCGCGCTGGGCTCACTCGCCGGACGCGACCGTGCGGAGATCGAGCGGTTCAGCCAGGAGCTGTGGCGCAGCAAGGTCGCCGCCAAGGTCTACCCCGAGGCGCGTCGCCTGGTGGCCGCTCACCTGGCTGCCGGCCACACCGTAGCGATGGCGTCCTCGGCGACCCGGTTCCAGGCCCAGGACGCCGCCGCGGACCTCGACATCGAGCACCTCCTGGTCACCGAGGTCGAGGACGAGGACGGCGTCCTCACCGGCAAGGTCGCCGGCCCGATCCTGTGGGGCCCGGGCAAGGCCGAGGCGGTCGTGGCCTTCGCGGCCGAGCGCGGCGTGGACCTGGATCAGTCCTATGCCTACGGCAACGGAGCCGAGGACCTGCTCTACCTCGAGACCGTGGGTCGGCCCCGGCCGCTCAACGCCGACGGCGGCCTCACCGCCGCAGCGAAGGAGCGCGGCTGGCGGGTCTATCGGCTGACCCGACACCTGCGCTTCAACCCGGTCGCCGTCGTGCGCAGCGCAGCCTCGCTGGCCGGACTCGGCACCGGTGTCGCGACGGGGCTCGGACTGGGCCTGGTGAACCGCGACCGCCGTACGGCGCTCGAGGTCGCCTCGACGGTGGGCTCCCAGCTGTCGCTGGCGGCCGCCGGGGTCAAGCTGGACGTGATCGGCGAGGAGAACCTCTGGAGCGCACGCCCCGCGGTCTTCGTGTTCAACCACCAGAGCCAGCTGGACGTTGCAGTGCTCGGCTCGCTGATGCGACGTGACTTCACCGGCGTCGCGAAGAAGGAGCTGAAGAGGGACCCCACCTTCGCGGCGATCGGTTGGCTCGCCGACATCGCCTACGTCGACCGGACCGACGTGACCGCGGCCAAGGCTGCGCTGGAGCCGGCGGTGGAGAGCCTGCGCAAGGGCACCTCGCTGGTCATCGCACCCGAGGGGACCCGCTCTCCCACGCCCAGGTTGCTGCCCTTCAAGAAGGGCGCCTTCCACCTCGCCCTCCAGGCCAAGGTTCCGATGGTCCCCGTCGTCATCCGCAACGCCGGCGAGATCATGGCGCCACACTCGTTCCTGATCAACTCCGGCACCGTCCAGGTCGCCGTGCTTCCCCCGATCAGCACCGCCCGCTGGACCACGAGGACGCTGGACCGTCAGGTCGCCAGGGTCCGGCAGATGTTCCTCGACACTCTCGCCGACTGGCCCACGGGCTGATCGTTCAGGAGTAGTTGAGCCCGAACGTGCGGGAGTCGGGACCAGAACCCCGCCAACGCCCAGGCATCCGCGCAGTCGAAGGTGATGTTGCGGATCGTCGTTTGCATGAGCCGTTCCTTCCGATCGGCCGATCCCCTGTGTGGCCCGTGTGTTCTAGGCGCCTGTGTGTCCTGTGTGGTTGCCTTCTCGTGGTTGCCGACCGCAGCCGCAGCTCGGGCCAGACAGGTCGGGGAAGTTCCTCCGCGGTTCGTGCGGCGCCGTCAGGTCGGTTCGCGCGAGAATGCGCGCATGAGGCCGCAGGTGGTCGCGCATCGTGGGGCCAGCCACGAGAAGCCGGAGCACACTCTCGAGGCCTACGTGCAGGCGCTCGACGAGGGAGCCGGGGCCCTCGAGTGCGACGTACGTCTAACCGCGGACGGCCACCTGGTGTGCGTCCACGACCGGGATCTGCGCCGCACCGCCGACCACCACGGCATCGTCTCCACCATGCATCTGGCCGAGCTCGACGAGCTCGACTTCGCCTCCTGGAAGAACCCGTGGGCCGAGATGGACGACGAGGCGCCGACGGTGGATCGCGCGCTCGGCCGGGTGCTGACCCTGCACCGGCTCCTCGAGACCGTCGCCGACTACGAGCGTCGTGTCGAGATCGCTATCGAGACCAAGCACCCGACCAGGTACGGCGGTCTGGTGGAGCGTCGACTCGCGGAGACGTTGCGTCACTTCGGCTGGCATCGGGAGGGCTCGCCGGCGCGGGTGATGAGCTTCTCCTACAACGCGATGCAGCGGATGAGGCGGCTCACGCCGGACCTGCAGCTGGTGATGTTGGTCGAGCGTCGGCGGGCGTGGCCGGTGTTGGCCCCGGTCATCGGTCGCGACTGGATCCTGGGGCCGGGCATCGCACTGCTGGAGGAGAACCCGAAGCTGGCGGCGGCCATGGTCGCGAGCGGGCACGACCTCCATGTCTGGACGGTCAACACCGAGGCCCAGCTCGAGACCTGCCTCCGACTGGGCGTGAAGGCGGTCATCACCGACCGACCGGCGTACATCCTCCAACTGCTGGACGGGTAGGTTCGGGCGCCATGGGAAAGCGCTCACGCACGAAGACCCGCACTCGGCTGGCGACACCCGGTGAGGTGGGTCCGCGGCAGCCATGCCCGTGTGGCTCGGGCCGCCGCTACAAGGCCTGCCACGGGGCGGCCGGAGGTGGCCCGGCGCCGTATGTCGGACGACCGTTCGAGGGGCTGACCTCGGAGTGTGACCTGGTCGCCATGCGGGACCTGGTGCCTGCCGCCACGGCGCCGCTGGCCCTGCAGGATTCGGAGCGTCAGGTCGTGCTCTGTTCGGTCCTTCCCGGTGCGGCGCCGGCACTCGTGCGAGACAGCGGTGCGATCTGGCTGGGCCTGCAGGTCCAGCACGACTTCGGCGACCCGGCCCGCGACCTGGGCGCGGTCCTGGTGCGAGCCCTGGACGCCGAGACCGGCGTGGTCGGGCTCACCGATCCGCCGGGGCCCGGACCGCGGCTGCAGGACCTGGTCCTCGACGAGCCCTGGCAGGTCACCGTCCATGACGGCTTCGACTTCTGGGTGTCCGACCTGGACGAGGTGCCCGAGGCTCTGCAGGCGGCGATCGAGCAGGCCAACGCGGCCGCCAGCCCGACCCGGCGCCTGTCCGGCGTGGGGGCGGCGTACTGGACCGACGTCGGCGCCAAGGAGCATCTGCGCTGGGTGATGCCCCAACCCGAGGACGCGCTGCTCGACGCGCTCGCCCGGCTGCACGCTGCCGGTCAGGATCGGCTGGTGCCCGACGGACGGCTGGTGGGGATGTTCCGTGCCTACGGCCTACTCGCGCCGGTGTGGGACCTCGTTCCCGGGACCGGCGCGGCTGCCCTCCAGGAACCGGCGGCCGCCTTCGCCGAGGCTCTCGAGCAGGCTCTCGCCGACGAGACACCTCTCACCGCGCAGGAGCGGTCGGCCAGATCGGGGCTGGCCAACCGGCAGGTCACCATCCGTTGAATCGTGAAGGGGCCCCCGAAATCTCATATAGGATTCACAGGTAGTGGCGGTTGTCCACGGGTCATGGCCGCAGGTAGATTGCGAGCCGCCCGGCTGTTGTTGCATCCCCCGTCAGCAACAGCCGGGCTTTCACTCTCGGGCTGTCGAGTCGGGCGGAACCAAGCCTGCCAGGAGTGAGAGAGCAATGAGCGTCCGAGGGTTGCTCTCGGTCGCTGTGGCGTCGTTGCTCACCCTGCTTCTTGCCCCGGTCGGAGCCCACGACGCCGACGCCGCGTCGGTGAGTCGGCGCCGCGGCTACACGCGGGTCGAGCCCGGCAGCGCTGACGACCTGCTGACCTGGCTCAGCAGGAAGTCGCCTCGCCACGTGGCGCAGTCCAAGCGCCCGAACATCGTCGTGGTGATGGCCGACGACATGCGCTACGACGACCTGAGATTCGCCCCGCACGTGCGGTCCTTGGCGCGCAAGGGGGTGACCTTCGACAACGTCTTCTCCTCCTACCCCCTGTGCTGTCCGGCTCGCGCCTCGTTCTTCAGCGGTCAGCTGCCCCACAACCATGGCGTGATGGACACCCGCCGGCCGTATGGCTACCAGACCTTTGACGACGCCCGTTCGCTGGCGACGGCGTTGAGGGCTGCGGGCTACCGCACCGGCTTCGTGGGGAAGTACCTCAACGGCTATGGCCGTGACCGGTCGTTGGTCTCCGGCGAGCGCAGCTTCACCTATGTGCCGCGCGGCTGGACGGACTGGGCGGCGACCTTCGCCGGCGCTCACGCCAAGGGGATCAAGGGCGGCACGTATCAATACTTCCGATCGCCGTTCAACGTCAACGGCAAGATCGACGATCGCCGGTTCCGCGGTCGCTATCAGACCGACATCATCGGGAAGTTCTCCCGGGCGCTGGTCAAGAAGTACGCCGCCAAGCGGGCGCCGTACTTCTTGAGCATCAACTTCGTCGCCCCGCACGACGGCACACCCGCCGAGCCGGACGACCCGGCGCCGTTCCAGCGCGGTGACGAGCAGGTCGACCTCACCACGCCCGCTCGGCCGGACTGGGTCAAGGGTCTCTTCGACGACGACGTCACCCGGGCCCCGGGTGTTGCGCTCGACGGGAGCGCGGAGCAGGTCGCCAAGAACAAGCCGAGCCCGTTTGCGAAGCTCCCGCCGCTGCAGCAGGTCGAGAAGGATGCGCTGACCGAGGTGACCCGGCAGCGAGCCGAGGCCATCTATGTGATGGACAAACGCATCGGTCAGTTGGTGGCCCAACTCAAGAGCGCCGGGGAGTGGAGGAACACGGTCTTGATCGTGACCAGCGACAACGGCTTCTTCCTCGGCGAACATCGCTGGCTGACGGGCAAGCGGTGGGGCTACGAGCCGTCTCTGCGCATCCCTCTCATCGTCGCCGGGAAGGGCATCTCGAAACGGGAACACCGGACGGATCCGGTCACCATGGTCGACCTGACCGCCACGATCCTCGACATCGCTGACGCCTCGCCGCCACGGACCCCCGACGGTGCCTCTCGGTTGGCGACGCTGAAGAAGGGAGACCGTGGCTGGACCAGGCCGGTGCTCTACGAGGCGATGGTCCATGGGATCCCCGACGCGGGACTTCCGGAGTTCCACGACGCCCGCGATGCCATCGGGGTGCGCACGGCGCAGTATGCCTACTTCCGCTACATCGACGGCAGTGAAGAGCTCTACGACCTCGCCACCGATCCGCAGGAGTTCTCGAACGTCGCGAGCTGGACTCGCTATCAAGGTGTGCTCGGTGAGTTGCGCGAGGTCTGGGCGGGTCTGGTCGACTGCGTCGGCGCGGAGTGTCGGCGTCCGCTGCCCGCCGACCTGCGGACCGATCCCAAGCGGACCCGCGAGCTGGCCGACCTCTACGCCGCCGGGATCAAGCGCGTCTACGGCTAGTGGCCTGCCGCGGTCTTGGGGTGGCAAAGTGCCCCGTATACCGGTTTCCGACCCGCTACAGGGCCGGGGGAGTTGGGTCAGGGCAACCCGGACGGCGGCGAGTCTCAGAACACGTACTCAGACGCCGGCGAGCCAGGGGTCGGTCGGGGCGGGGAGGTCGGGGCTTCGGCGCTGCTCGAAGGAGCCGCGACTGCGGGTGGAGGTCCAGTCGGAGAAGTCCTCGCCGGTGAGGCGGGAGAGCAGGGCGATGTCGGCCTCGAAGGCCGGGAGCAGGCGAGCTCGCTGCTCGGCGGTGAGTTGCGGACGGTGGCGCTCACCGGGGCCGCCCAACTGGGCGATCAGCGGAGCGCTGGCGCGGCGCCACACCTGGGGCGGAGCGAACTGACCGAGCCAGGCGGTGGCACGCACCACCGGCCCGAGAGTGCGGGTGCGCCAGCCCTCCTCGACGAAGTTGCGGGTGTTGTCGCGCGGGATCGCTTCGACCTGGCCGGTGGCGATGCCCAGGAAGCGGCAGGCTCGATCCACCGCCTCGACCGGAGTGTCGACGAGCTCGCGATAGCGCAGCATCAGGATCCGGTCGGGGTCGACGCACGAGTGCAGATGCGCCAACTGCCCGCCGTAGCGGCCCAGCTCCCGATATCGCCAGAACGGTGCCCAGCCCGCGTCGATGCGCTGCTGCTCGAGGGCGAAGGCCAGCTCGAAGTCGGCCACCGGTTCCAGTCCGTCGCACCACAGGTGCATCCAGTTGGAGTACGCGCGATCGATCGGGTCGCGCACCACGACGATGATGCGCACCTCGGGCAGGTGTTCGGCGATGCGGAGGTGGGCGCCGGTGCTCCACAGGTAGAACGGCGTCGCCTCACCCCTGACCGCGCGCCGGGGCGCATCGGCGAAGAGGGCGGCGTATTCCTCGGCACGCCAGATCCACTCCTGCTGGGAGTGCGCGTCCCCCGGCCCGCGCCAGGCGGGAGGAGGTGCGCCGTCGCAGAGCCAGAACTTCGGCTCCTTGGGCCGGGAGACGAACACCTCGGGATGCTGGGCGAGCGCCGTGTGCAGGGCGGTCGTGCCGGCCTTGGGTGCTCCTGCGATGAGGAAGTCGGGTGCTGGCGGCCTGGACATCACGCCTCCAATAATGAATTAAGTCGAGTTGTCTACAAGACTATAGCGGGCAGAACGGGTGCGACTCCAGATGGTCTGCCTTGGCCCCAGGTGGCACAGTGACCGCGTGTCCGAGATCCAGGCTGGACCCACTGCCACGCCCAGCGCACCACTGACCCGTCGGCTCATCTGGGTGGAGATCGGGCTCGTGCTGGCGCTCTCTTTGGGCCGCTCCGGCGTCTATGCCCTGGTCAACCTGATCGAGGTCGCCACCGAACCCGGCAGGCTCTCGTCGAGCACGGCGGTGATGAACCAGAGTCTGGCACCCGGCCGGGAGTGGTTCGACCTGCTCTACCAGCTGCTCGGCATCGGATTCGGGCTGGTGCCGGTGCTGCTGGCGGCCTACCTGCTGGTGCGATCAGGTGTGCGCCCCGCCGTGGTCTGGTTCGGCGCGGTCGGCCGCCGGGTGTCGGGTCGGCTGGTGGCCGCCGACCTGGGCCGCGGCGCCATCGTCGCTGCGGTGGTGGGGAGCACCGGGATCGCGTTCTACCTGTTCACCCATGCGCTCGGGATCAACTTGACCGTAGTGCCGGAGGCGCTGCCGTCAGCCTGGTGGAAGATCCCCATCCTGGTCGGCTGGGCGCTGGAGAACGCCTTCTTGGAAGAGTGCGTCGTCCTCGGCTTCGTCCAGCTCCGCCTCCGCCAGCTGGGGATGCGACTACCCGTCGCGATCGGCCTTGCCGCGGTGCTCCGCGGCTCCTACCACCTCTATCAGGGCTGGGGCGGCTTCACCGGCAACCTGGTGATGGGCCTGCTCTTCGGGTGGCTCTACGCGCGCTGGGGCCGGGTCACCCCCCTGATCGTGGCCCACACGCTCCTCGACGTCGGCGCCTTCGTCGGCTACGCGCTGCTGGCGCCGCACGTGTCGTGGTTGCCAGGCTGACAGTGGCTGGGGCTCAGCCGAACGTCTCGTACGCCGTCAGGGCCGCCATCAGCAGGCAGACCACCGCCCCGACGTAGTGCAGCACGTGCAGCTGCACGAAGCGGAGCAGCGTCTTGCCGACTACGACAGCCAACCCGCTGACCGCCAACAGTGCGCCCACGGCGCCGATGAAGACGCTGACCGGGTCGTCGTACTTCGCGACCAGGGTCAAGGTCAGCAGTTGGGAGAGGTCGCCCCACTCCGCGGCGAAGAGCACCAGGAACGACGCGAGGATGACGCGGGCACCGTGCACATCGCCGGCCGCGTCGGCGTACTCCTCCCCCGAGTCGGTCTGGTGGCTGCGCCCCTCGCGAAAGAGCAGCACCGCGCCGACCAGGAACATCGCCATCGCGAGCAGCCGCACCGGTGTCGTCGGCAGCAGCGCCACCGCCTTGCCGACGGCGACTGCGACGGTGGTCTGGACGACGAAGGCGAGCCCGACGCCGATCCAGACGAATAGTGGCCGATAGCGGGTCGACAGCACGAGCGTCGCCAAGAACGTCTTGTCGGGCAGCTCGACGACGGCAATGGCCATGAAGGTCAGCGCGATGATCGTGAGGTCCATCAGGCAGCCCTCGTCAGCCGAAGCCGCCGGGTGGACCACAGGCGCGCGTCCATCAGCTGCGGCGGCCCGGGTCGGCAGGGTAGACGCCGAGGATCTTCACGTCGGTGGTGAAGAAGCGCAGCTCCTCCAGGGCCCGCTTCAGGCCCGGGTCGTCGGGGTGACCGTCGACCTCGGCGAGGAACTGGGTCGCCGCGAAATGGCCGCCGACCATGTAGCTCTCCAGCTTGGTCATGTTCACGCCGTTGGTGGCGAAGCCGCCGAGCGCCTTGTAGAGCGCGGCGGGGAGGTTGCGCACGTTGAAGATGAACGACGTCACCACCGGCCCGTCCCCCCGCGGCGCCTGCACCAACGCTCGGGAGAGGACGACGAACCGCGTGGTGTTGTGGTCCTCGTCCTCCACGTCGTCTCGCAGGATCTGCAGTCCGTAGGTGTCGGCTGCCAACGGAGGAGCCAACGCGGCCAGGGAAAGATCACCGGTCTCCGAGACCTCCCGTGCGGCCCCGGCCGTGTCGCCGGCGATGACGGGGCGGAGCTGGAGCTCACGGATCACCTTGCGGCACTGGCCAAGTGCGTGCACGTGGCTGTGCACGGTCTTGATCGAGTCCAGGTCGGCGCCGGGCAGCGCCATCAGGGCGAACTGGATGCGCAAGAAGTGCTCGGCGATGATGTGCAGGGTCGTGGTCGGCAAGAAGTGATGGATGTCGCTGACCCGACCTGCGATCGAGTTGTCGATCGGGATCAGCGCCAGGTCGGCCTCGTTGCCCTCGACGACCGAGAAGACGTCCTCGAACGAGGCGCACGGCACCGCTTCCATGTCCGGGTAGTGCTGCTTGCACACCAGATGGGAGTTGGCCCCCGGTTCGCCCTGGTAGGCGATGCGTCGCTGACTCACCCGGACAGTTTCCCACGCTCGACCACCCGGGCCGACTGCGCGCCCTCGTCGACTCGCGTGCCGAGCCTTCTACCCTCGGGTCATGATCTGGTGGCTCGTCTTGAACCTGGTGCTGGCCGTCGCCGCTGGGGGCCTCGCGGCGATGGCCTGGCGGCGTACCTCACACCGCGGTGCCGATGAGATCGGTGAACAGGCGCCGGGCGATGTGTTGGCGCTGCGGCGCGAGGTCGCGGCGCTGCAAGCGGAGGGCCACAGAGCGCTGCGGCATCTGTCCGTGGTGCGCTACGACGCCTTCCCCGACGTCGGCGGGCACCAGTCCTGGTCGGTCGCCCTGCTCGACGACTCCGGCGACGGCGTCGTGCTCACCTCGATCCACGGCCGCAGCGGTGGTCGCAGCTATGCCAAGGCGGTCGGCTCCTGGTTCAGCGAGCAACCGCTCTCCCCAGAGGAGGAGCGGTCGATCGCCCTGGCTCGCCCGGCCCCCAACTGAGCCGGAGGAAGGATCAGCGGGGCACCCGGACCAGGACCCGGCCGGGCAGACACTCCAGCTGCAGCTCGCGACCGGCGCCGATGGAGTCGCCGTCGAGCTGGCGAGGGGTGTCGCTGTGGGCGCGCAGGGTGACGGTGCGGCCGGTCATCCGGTTGACCAACTCGTCGGTGCGGCGCTGACGGGCGAGCACGCGGACGGCCAACGGGATCCACGACAAGAATCGCTTGGGGTGCAGCACCACGACATCGAGCAGCCCGTCGTCGATGCGGGCGTCGGGGAGCAGCGGCATCCCGGCCTGCAGGAAGCCCACGTTGCCGACCACCACGGTGCGGGCGCGGTGCCGGGTGAACTCGCTGCCGTCGACCGAGATGTCGACGGCGGCGGCCGGGAACATCAGTGCCTTGACCCCGGAGAGCACATAGGCCAGCCAGCCGACCTTCTTCTTGACCTCCTCGTTGACGCCCTCCATCATCGCGGCGTCGAAGCCCATGCCGGCCATCACCATGAAGTGGGTCTCCTCGAACCCGTCACCGCTCACGGCGGCCAGGTCGATGGCGCGGTCCTGGCCGCTGAAGGCCACATCGACCGCGGCTCGCAAGAAGAGGGGGATGTCTAGGTTGCGGGCCAGCAGGTTGCCGGTGCCTGCCGGGATGATCCCGACCGGGATGCCGGTGCCGGCGAGCTCGGCGCAGACCTCCCGCACGGTGCCGTCGCCGCCGCAGACCAGCACCAGGTCCGCGCCGCCCAGGGCGGCGTCGTGCGCCATGCCGGTGCCGGGGTCCTCGATCGTGGTCTGATACCAGAGCGGCTCGGCCCAGCCGGCCTCGGCGGCCATCGTGGCGACGATGGTGCGCATCGCGGCGAGGTCCTCGACCTTGACCGGGTTGACCACGACGGCGACGTTGCGGTCCGACGGCACGGCGTCGGTCAGCCGTTCGGCCGAGACGGCGTGGCTGCGCGGCAGGGGGCTGTACGACGCCAGCCCCAGCAGCACGATCCCCGCGCCCAGGAGAGCCCCGCCGACCAGGTCGCTCGGGTAGTGCCGGCCGAGCAGGATCCGGTCGGCCATCACCACGAGGACCACGAGGATCGCCACGCCGTAGACGATGCGGCGCAGTCCGCGGCGGCGCACCAGCATCAGCGTCACCACCGAGACGACGCCGGCGAAGGCGACCACGCCCGAGGTGTGACCGGAAGGGTAGGCATGGGTGTGGAGCGCCCGGACCGTGTGCTGCCACTCGGGCCGGTCGACGCCCCAGAGCTGCTTGAGCAGTGCGTTGGCGACACCATCGACGGCCATCACCGCGACCACGAAGACGGCAGCGCGCACATGGTGCTTGATCGACAGCGCGCCGGCGAGCAGCGCGGTGTAGATCGCCATCATCAAGGTGTCGAAGCAGAACTCCACCACCAGCAGCACCTGGTCGAGACCGCGGACGTCGCGGGCCCAGTCGCTGGCGGATCGGCCGAGCTCGTCGATCGAGGAGACCACGCCGACGCCGTTCGAGATCAGCAGCGCCAAGACGAGGAACAGCCCGAGGCAGATGCCCGCCCACGTGAACAGCATGGCGCGGGGTCGGTCGAGCATGAGGGCAGTATGCCGCCCCACCCCCACCGTCGCTGGGTTCGCCGCGGGTCGTGCGCGAAACGCCGGTGCTGGCACCGACGACTGGCCGATAGCCTGAAGGCATGATCGATCCACGTCTGCTCCGAGAACATCCCGACCGCGTGCGCGCCGCTCAGGCCAAGCGCGGTCTTTCTGGTGACGTGGTGGAGCGGGCACTCTCCGCGGACGAGCAGCGACGCGCGGCGATCGCGTCGTACGAAGTGCTGCGCGCCGAGCAGAAGACGATGGGCAAGCAGGTGGCTCGGGCGCAGGGAGACGAGAAGGCCGCCCTTCTCGCCCGGACCAAGACACTCTCCGCCGAGGTCAAGGAGGCCGAGGGTCGGCAGACCGCCGCCGAGGCGGAGTGGCGCGCGGCGCTGATGGCGATCCCCAACGTCGCCGCCGACGAGGCGCCGGCCGGTGGTGAAGAGGACTTCACGGTGCTGGAGACGATCGGGACCCCGCGCGACTTCGCGGCCGAGGGTTTCGAGCCGCGCGACCACATCGAGCTCGGCCGGATGCTGGGCGCCATCGACCTCGACCGCGGCGCCAAGGTGTCCGGGTCGCGGTTCTACTTCCTGACCGGGGTCGGTGCTCAGCTTGAGTTGGCGTTGATCAACCTGGCTATGCAGCAGGCCCGTGAAGCGGGATTCACTCAGGTGATCGCTCCGTCGCTGGTCAAGCCTCGGGCGATGGATGGCACCGGCTTCCTGGGTCAGGCCGCCGACGACGTCTACCGGATCGAGGGTGAGGAGCTCTACCTGGTGGGCACCTCGGAGGTGCCGATGGCGGCCTACCACTGCGACGAGATCCTCGACGTGGCGAGCCTGCCGCTGCGCTATGCGGCCTTCAGCCCATGCTTCCGCAAGGAGGCCGGGTCGCATGGCAAGGACACCAAGGGCATCATCCGGGTGCACTGGTTCGACAAGGTGGAGATGTTCGTCTACTCGACCCTCGAGGAGTCCTTCGCCGAGCACGAGCGGCTGCTCGCGTGGGAGAAGGAGTTCCTCGACAAGCTGGAGCTGGCCTATCGCGTCATCGACGTCGCCGCCGGGGACCTGGGCCTGTCGGCACAACGGAAGTTCGACTGCGAGGCCTGGATCCCCACCCAGGGCAAGTATCGCGAGCTCACGTCCACGTCCAACTGCACCGACTTCCAGACGCGTCGCCTGGACACTCGTTGTCGCCGCCAGGACGGTTCGATCGGCCCGATCGCGACCCTCAACGGCACGCTGTGCGCCATGACGCGCGCGATTGTCGCGGTCTTGGAGACGCACCAGCAGGCCGACGGCTCCGTGCGTGTCCCCCAGGCGCTGCGACCCTGGCTGGGCGCCGATGTCTTGGAGCCGGTGATCGGTGGCTGAGCAGATCCAGGCCGACGACTGGCGGCCCAAGCTCGTCGCGCTGGACATCGACGGCACGCTGCTGCGCTGGGTGGCCAGCGGCGCGACCCAGGAGGAGATCTCTCCGGCGGTGTACGACGCCGTGCACCGCGCCGCGGCCGCCGGAGCGCACATCGTGCTGGCGAGCGGGCGGTCGGCGCATGGGATGACCCCCGTCGCCGACCTGCTCGACCTGCCGAAGGACGGGGAGGACCGGCTCTGGGTGGTGGCCTCCAACGGCGCTACCGTCTTCCGCTATCCGCCCGTGGAGCTGATCTACGAGGAGACCTTCGACGCAGCACCGGCGGTCACGGCGGTGCTGACGGAGCACCCCAAGGCCCTGGTCGCAGTGGAGGAGTGGGGCATCGGCTATCGCCTCAACCGACCGTTCCCCGACGGCGAGTTGACCGGCGAGATGATCATCGCCGAGGTGGCCGACCTGGTCGCCGAGGAGGTCAGCCGCGTGATCATCCGCGACCCCGACGCCACCGTCGAGGAGTTCATCGAGCTGGCCGAGCGGCTCGGGTTGCACGGCACCGACTACATCGTGGGGATCACCGCTTGGCTGGACCTGGCCCCGGTAGGAGTCTCGAAGGCGTCCGGGCTGGAGCGGGTGGCGGCCGAGCTGGGCATCGCCGCCGAGGATGTGCTCGCGATCGGTGACGGTCGCAATGACCTGGAGATGCTGGCGTGGGCAGGTCGCGGCGTCGCGATGGGGCAGGCGATCGAGGTGGTCCGCGAGACCGCCGCCGCCGTCACCGCGTCGGTCTACGACGACGGCGCGGCCGTCGAGCTGAACCGCTGGTTCGGATCCGGCCGATGACCGTGGCGCCGGCTTCGCGGACGCCACGGCTGGTCGCCACCGATCTCGACGGCACCCTCGTCGCCCCCGACGGGTCGGTGACTCGACGCACCCGTGACGTGCTCGCGGCCCTGGACGAGCGCGGTGTGGCGATCGTGCTGGTCACGGCGCGTCCCCTGCGCTGGATGGACGAGCTGTGGCCGCTCACCGGCCGAGTCGGGCGCGGCATCGTCTCCAACGGCGCCGTCGTGTACGACGCCCACGCGCGTCGCGTCCTCGACGTGACCGGCATCGAAGCCCCCGAAGGCTTGGCGCTCACCGCTGACATCGGCTCGGCGGTGCCCGGCGCCACCTTCGCCCTCGAGTGTGTCTCGGGCATCAAGCGCGATCCCCGCTTCCACGAGCCGCACTCCGTCCCACCCGGCAGCCCCGTCGCGGAGCTGTCGGAGCTGTGGACCGAGCCGGCCGTCAAGGTGATGGTGCGCGCACCCGAGGCCGACCCGAGGCTCTTGTTGGAGGGCACGGTCGCGGCGGTGGGTGATCGGGGGACGGTGACCTGGACCATCCCCGGGCTCGTCGAGATCGGGCCGCCCGGCGTCACCAAGGCGACCACCCTGGCACACGTTGCCGAGGACCTCGGTCTGAGGGCAGCCGACGTGGTGGCGTTCGGCGACATGCCGAACGACATCTCGATGCTGTCGTGGGCAGGGACGTCGTACGCCATGGCCAACGGCCACCCGAGCGTGCAGGCCTGCGCGGATGCGGTCGCGCCCGCCAACGACCAGGACGGGGTCGCGGAGACGCTGGCCGCGTTGTTCGGGCTCGAGACCTGGGACCGCTGACCGGTGGCGCTCGTCGAGCGGAGGGCTGCTGCGGGCGGGGGCCGTAGGGTGTCAGTCGTGACGGCTCTGGGTGCACCTGTCCTGCGCGCGACGGCGCGGGCATGGGCGCGTGCCCTGACCGTCGTCAGCCTGCTCGGGGCGGGCCTGGTGGTCGCGGGCCTGGGCGCCGTTGCCACCGCGCCGACGGCCTCGGCCGCGCCGGGGGCGGATCGGTGCACCTGCCCGGGAGGCAAACGCATCGATCGGTTGGCCAAGGAGGCCGATGCGGTCTTCACTGCCCGCGTGGTGACGTCGTCGTCCCGGACGCATGGTGAAGGCAAGAAGGCGAAGCAGGTCCGGCTCTACACCGCCGAGGTCGACCGGGTCTTCCAGGGCAAGGTCACCCGGGCCAGAGTGTTGATCCGCTCGGCCCAGTCGGCCGCGTGCGGTTTCGGCAACATCCCGACCGACCAGACCTGGCTGTTCTTCGTGACGGGCGGCGGCGCCAGGTTCGTCGGCAACGTCTGCGGCGGCGCCGGCCGAGCCACCGACGCGAAGATGGCCAAGGTCGAGGCCGAGTTGGGCCAGGGCACCACGATGCAGCCCACCCAGCCCGCGCGAGATCCACTGGCCTTCACCGACGAGCACCCAGCCGCGGTCACTCCGCTGAGCCGCCTGATCGCCCCCGGCGCCGCCGTCACCCTGATCGGTCTGCTCGGCCTGGTGCTGTTCCGCCGCCGAGCCTGACCTTCGCTACAGGTACATCCCGCCGCTGCCCTGGCCGTGCGAGGCCGTCGGTGTGCCCGGAGGCGTGGGCGGCTCGGGCTGTCCCATCACTCCTGGTGGGAGGGCGCGCCGCATCTGCTCAAGCTGGGCGCGGGCGGCGACCTGCTGGGCGTAGATCGCGGTCTGGATGCCATGGAAGAGGCCCTCAAGCCACCCGACCAACTGGGCCTGGGCGATCCGCAGCTCGCTGTCGCTCGGGGTGGAGTCGTCGGTGAAGGGCAGCGAGAGGCGCTCCAACTCCTCGACGAGCTCGGGCGCCAGCCCCGTCTCGAGCTCCTTGATCGAGGCTCGATGGATGTCTCGCAGGCGGGTCCGGCTCGCCTCGTCCAGCGGTGCCGCCTTCACCTCCTCGAGGAGCTGGCGGATCATGCTGCCGATCCGCATCACCTTCGCCGGTTGCTCGACGAGATCGGTGATGTTGCGGGCCTCGTCGTCCTCGTCCGCCTCGCTGCTCTCCTCCTCCGCCTGCTGCAGCAGTGCTGCCGGAATGGTCCCGACCGGTTGCCCGTCGGGACCCACCACGACCACCTGCTCGGTGGCGTCGCTGCCTGCTGGCTCCGCTGCGCTGTCCTGCTCGCTCATGACCTTCAGCCTAGTGTCGTGTGCCTGAGGGGGATCCGCGCAGGTCTCCTCACTCGGTGGTGAGCAGGATCTTGCCGAGGTGGCCACCCGCGTCGAAGGCTGCGTGGGCGGAGCGGACGTCGTCGAGGGAGTACGTCGCCTGCACGATCGTGCGGACGACCCCGTCGCCGATCAGCGGCCAGACATGGTCGACGACGGAGGCGCAGATAGTGGCCTTCTCCTCGACGGGTCTGGCCCGCAGGGAGGTGGCGATCACCGCCGCCCGCTTGCTCAGCAGCAGGGCCAGGTCGAGCTCGGCGCGGGTGCCGCCTTGAAGACCGATCACGACCAGTCGGCCGCCGGTCGCGAGCGTGGCCAGGTTGCGGGAGAGGTACTTGGCGCCGATGTTGTCGAGGATGACGTCTGCGCCGTGCCCCTCGGTCACCTGATGAACCACGTCGACGAAGTCCTCGTTGCGATAGTCGACGGCGACCTCGGCGCCCAGTTCGACACAGGCCGCCCGGTTCTCCGCCGATCCGGCGGTGGTGAGCACACGCGCTCCCACGGCATGGGCCAGCTGGATGGCGCAGGTGCCGATGCCACCCGAGCCGCCATGCACCAAGAAGACCTCCCCCGGTTGCAGATTGGCGGCGAGGAACACGTTGGACCACACCGTGGCGGTGACCTCGGGGATCGCAGCCGCGGTGACCAGGTCGACGGCGTCGGGCAGCGGCATCAGCTGCCCGGCTGGCACCAGTGCCTTGGTGGCGTAGCCGCCACCGGCGAGAAGGGCGCAGGCCCGATCGCCGACCTGCCAGCCGGCGACCTCTTCGCCAACCGCTGCGACCGTGCCGCTGCACTCGAGTCCCAACACCTCGGTGACGCCGGGCGGCGGTGGGTAGAAGCCCCGCCGCTGCATGACGTCGGCTCGGTTGAGGCCAGCCGCTGCGACATCGAGGACGACGTCGCCGGGGCCGGGCTCGGGATCGGGCAGCTCGACCACGTCGAGCACCTCGGGGCCACCCGGCCGGGACGCAACAACAGCGCGCATGAGGTCAGGCCTCGAAGCTCTCGCCGGTGTGGTCGATCCCGCTGTCGTCGGGCACCTCGTCGTCCACGTCGTCGGGGTCGGGCGCACCGGAGGGGCGGTCCCAGCCGTCGGCCAGTGACTGAATCCGGCCCGCCATCTCCTCGATGGCCTCCGGGTTGCTGCCGCTGCTCCCCGCGGCGAAGCCGAGCAGATAGGCGCTGATCGGCGCCGCGGGTCGCTCGACCTGGTGGGCGGTGGACTTCGCCAGATCCAGGATCAGCCCTTCGTCGACCTCGGTGTCCAGGTCGAGCATGTCGCACAGCTCGTCGATCCAATCGTGCAAGTTCACAAGCACCAGATTGTTGGATGAGTGCGCTGCTCGCAAGTCTGTCGGCGTGATCTGTCGGGTTGATCTCTCGGGGTGGTCAGACGAGGTCGGACCAGGTGTCCACGTCGTGGCCCTCGTCATCGACGGCCGCCACCTCGGCCAGGTCGAGCTCACCCAGCAGCCGCCGCCAGGCCAACCCCTGCCCGTCGTCGTCGGCGGTCGCGGCGTCGAGCCGGTCCAGGCGGAGCACGGCGGCCAGATGTCGCCGGCCGTCGGCGCCGACGAGGACGGCGCCGTCGCGTCCAGCCGACGCCGCTCGCAACCGTCGGATGGTCTCCGGGGTCAGCCTGGGCATGTCGACCGCAACGACGGCCACCAGCTCGACGGGGTCACGCAATGCCCGGCGACCCGCGAGCAGACCGGCGACCGGTCCGCCCAGGGGTGGATCCTCGCGGGCGAAGGTGACCGCGCGGGTCACCGGAGTCGGCGGGCCTGCGACGACGACCTCGGAGCAATCGACCAAGGCGTCGAGAACCCGCTCCAGCATCGGCTGACCGGCGTACTCCAGACTGGCCTTGTCCGTGCCGCCGAGCCGGACCGCCGTGCCTCCCGTCAGCACGACCGCAGCGAGACTGACGGACGCCGCGCCGGTGGGCTGGGACATGTCCGGATCCTCCCACGCGGCGGCCCGGCGACCGGCGTCGATGACATCCGTCGCCGGGAGGTCCGCGACGTGGCAGGCTGAGAGGGTGACCGAGCGACTGACCGGGCGACTGACCGGGCGACTGTCTGTGGCCCTGATCCAGCAAGCCTCCTCGCTGGACCCTGCGGACAACCGAGCCGCGTTGGCCGAGCACACCCCGACCGGCCACGACCTGGTCGTCTTTCCCGAGGTCTTCGCCCGCGACTTCGGGGCGCCCGGATCCGATGTCTCCGGGTTCGCCGAGGAGCTGGACGGGCCCTTCGTCACCGAGCTCGAGCGGGTCGCCCAGGCGCGGGGCACGACCGTGGTGGCGGGCATGTTCGAGGTCGGAGAGGACCCGGCCCGCCCGTTCAACACGCTTGCGGTCCGCGGCGCCGCGGCGGCGTCGTACCGCAAGATCCACCTCTACGACTCGTTTGGTTTCAAGGAGTCGGATCGGCTCAGCTCGGGCCCTTTGGGGACGACCGTGTTCGACCTCGCCGGCTTCCGGATCGGCCTGATGACCTGCTACGACCTGCGCTTCCCGGAGATGGCCCGGGCGCTGGTCGAGGCCGGAGCGGAGGTCTTGGTGGCACCCGCCGCCTGGGTTGCGGGCGATCGCAAGCTCGACCACTGGCGCACGCTGGTGCGAGCCCGGGCGATCGAGAACACCGTGTTCGTCGTCGCGGTCGGGCAGCCGGCACCGCGCTACACCGGCCACTCCCTGGCCGTCGACCCCTGGGGTGAGGTGCTGGTCGAGCTCGGCGACGGTCCCGACAGTGGCAGTGTCGAGCTCGATCGCGCCGTTCTGGTGGCGTCCCGACAGACCAATCCGTCCCTGGCGAACCGCCGGATGTAACTCTGGATCCGTGGAAGGCCGCCTACTGCGCGACTCCGGAGCGGCGCCCTGGCTGCGTTGCCGAACGCTCGAAAGACGCCCAGTCTGCCTTCGCGCCGACGCCTTGCCATCGCACCCCTCCGGCGCCGCTCGCAACGGCGCCCCTCCACGGATCAGGGTAACCTTCCCTCCCGTGTCCGAGCGTGGGTCCACCGATCGCCGCCGTCGCGCCAGCAGGCCGGCGTCGCGGCCGCGGCTGACGACGCGCCTCTCTGTCCAGCCGGGGACCAGGCTGATCTTGTGGCTGCACGTCGCGGTGATCCTCGCCGGCCTGGTCGCCCTGGGTCTGTCGGGCGTGGAGATCGGGCCCTCCTGGTTGGACGGTGCCGGCGCGGTCGCGATCGGCACGACGTACGTCTGGATCCTCGCCGCCCGCACCGGTGGCCAGGTGCTGGTCTTCGTGCCGCTCGCCCTCGCGGTAGGGCTGGTCGCGGTGGTCCTGGACAACGGGGTGCTGCGCTCGGGCACGGCGGTGATGACCTCGGCGGCCGGCGCAGCGCTCGGAGTGATGGTCACCGTGCCCGCGCCTCGGTTCTTGAGTGCTGCCCGGGAGGTGGTCGTCGCGCTGCTGGTGGCCGGGGTGGGCGCGGTCGCCTCGGTCGGGTTCGAGCCGCGGCTCACGCTGGAGCGGTTCGACTACGCGACGCTGGCGGTTTCGTTGGGGTTGGTGTTCGCGCTCGTCTATCGCCTCGGCGCGGGTCTGCACGGGCTCGGCACGCGTGGACTCGTGATCGTGGTGGGCGGTGGCCTGACGTTGGCGGTGGCGATGGCGTACGCCGAGCTGTTGCGCCGCTATGGCACCCCCGGCCTGGTGCACTCGGCCTTCGACGCCGTGCACTGGATGCGCGACCACCTCGGTGCCTCGCCCAGGCCACTGCAGGCGCTGCTCGGCATCCCGGCGCTGACCTGGGGCTGTCATCAGCGGGCACGGCGTCGCCAGGGCTGGTGGGCCTGCGCCTTCGGTGTCACTGCGACTGCCCCGGTCGCCACGCTGGTGATGGACCCGGCTCTCCCGCTGGTGGAGCTGGCGCTCATCGAGGTCTACACCCTCCTAGTCGGGCTGGCCATCGGCTTCGTGGTGATCCGACTGGACCTGGCGCTCACCGGCTCCCGCGGCAGGGGCGCCCGTCGGGCGGAGGAGGCCACCGCCGTACGCCCCGAGCCAGTGCGCACCGCCGCTTTGTTGTGACCCTCGCGGGGCTACCGCCTGCGGCATACCCGCCGGTAGGGGATAGCGTCGTCTCCTGTGGCGCGCGTGCAGGTGACCGAGGTCGTGGCGGAGATGGTGGCCAACGTGCTCGCCATCTCGGTCGAGGTCGGTGGCGATGTGTCGATCGGCGACACCGTGGTGTTGCTGGAGTCGATGAAGATGGAGATCCCGGTCATCGCGGAGGCGGCCGGCACGGTGCAGGACATCCGGATCGCCCCCGGTGACGTCGTCCAGGAGGGCGATGTGCTGGTCGTGCTGACCCTCGGCTGACCTCCTGCGGCTCGCCGACGATCTCATAGACTTCTCGGTGTGCCCGCTGCGGCGGCGCACGGAGGGGTGCCGGAGTGGCCGATCGGAACCGCCTTGAAAGCGGTCGCTGGCAGAGATGTCAGCCGCGGGTTCGAATCCCGCCCCCTCTGCCACCGCCCCCTCTGCCAGTGCCACTCTGCCAGGGCCTACTGCGACGTCCGACGTTCCGACGTTGGAGGCGCCCTACTCGGAGCCGCCGATCTCCATCGCCACGTCGTCGTAGGCCATGTCGTTGAGCCGCTGGATGTGGTGGGAGATGTCGGCGAGTAGCCGACGGAGGTCGGTGCGGATCTCCTCGACCTCTTCACCCTCCAGCACCTGGGGGCCGAGAGCACTCAGCCGACCCAGCAGTGCGTTGCGCTCGCGCAGCGCACTACCACCTCGAGCAGCCAGCCACTCCTCCTCGTGTTGGGCACTCTCGGCGATGAGGATGTCTCGGACCCCGGCCATCTGTTGACGCACCGTCCAACGCCAGGTGCCCGAAGGCGGTCCTTGGCGTGGCGGGGTGTCAAGCGCTTGGTGAAGGCTTTGCAAGGCCGCCGTGGTGTTTCGCATGGCGCCTCCCGGGAGGGATGGAGACTACGAGTGTGACCCGGTTCACGCGGGGATTCAAGACCGGTTGGCGCTTGACGAGCGGGTTCGGTTGAATTCGGTCCGTGGCATCTGAGTATCACCTTGCTCCGCCCGTGCTGGCCCGGCTAGTGGGCCTCGCGCTGGTTGCCCTGGCCGTGCTGGTGTTCGTGACCACGCTGGTCGGAGTGTTGGCCGCGTGGTCCCCGGCAGTGACCGCGGCGGTCGGGCTGGCGGGTTTGATCGCCGTGTTCACGTGCGCCGGGTGGTTGCGTCGCGCGGTCGTCGTACGGCTCGACGCGGAGGGCTATCGGGTGCGGCTCGTGCGGGGCGCCGGGGTCACCGCTGCAGCGTGGCCGAGGGTCGAGGACGTGGTCAGTGCCGAAGTAGCTGGCGACCCGTGTGTCCAGTTGCGGCTGGCTGACGGCGGGACGACGACCCTGCCTCTGCGCGCGCTGGCCGTAGCGCCGGACGACTTCGTCACCGATCTGCGCCGGCATCTGCAAGAAGGCCACGGCCTGCGGCCGTTGTAGCTGCCCGCGGCTCGGCGAAGGCGCGGCCAGCCCCTGTCGCTCGGTGGCAGCTTCTGATTCGGCACAACGGGCAGCGGCCTTGTAGCCTGTGCACGCGCATCGGGAGGCGTCGCCTAGTCCGGTCTATGGCGCCCGCCTGCTAAGCGGGTTGAGGGCAAACCCCTCTCGCGGGTTCAAATCCCGCCGCCTCCGCGCTCACGTCGGCCCCGTGTCAGCGAATCGCTGAAGCGGGGCCGACGAATTATAGAGCAATTCGCGACGATTCTGGGGGATTGCCAATGTCTGCATTGCAGGAATTTGAGGCATCGATTGGTTAGTCGACTGCGCTGGTGCCTGGACAATGGAGACAACACGGGGCCACCGGCGGCCCTGTACCAAGGGTTTGGAGAGTCACATGTTCAACATCCGTCGTGCATCGGCTGCTATCGCTACCGTCCTGATCAGCGTCGGCTTCGTCACGATCGCGTCCCCCGCACACGCAAGCGCGGACACCAGTTGGGGGCGCGGCGGCGGTGCCTCGGTCTCCCGTTGACGGACCGACCGGGAGTAGTATCGAATGAGGTTGAGACGTCGACCGGCCAACCCCACACGGTCCGGTCATGAGCCACCCCCCGGCCCGTCTCACCACACGAGGGCAGCGACTAGATCGCTGCCCTCGTGGCATGTCGCGCTGCCGCTACTCGGATTCGGTCGCCGGGTGCTACTCCGACTCCTGACCGGAGACGCCCTTGAGGCCCATGGCGTAGCCGAGCTGGAAGCGGGTCATCACCTGATACTCCTGCTTGAGGTCGGCCACGTAGCCGGCGTAGGTCCGCGGGCTGACCCCGAGACGCTTGGCGCTCGCCGGGTCTGCGTGTCCCTCGATCAGCATCCTGATCGTCATCGCACGCTGCTCTGCGGCGACATGGCGAAGCATTGTGGTTTCTCGGTTGGTGAACGGTCGGGCGCGTTCCCACGTGCGTTTGAACATATCGACCAGGTAGGCCACGATCGACGGCTCGGAAATCGCGAGCGCGGCGTCCAGCCCGGCGCTGCTGGGAATCACCGCGATGCGTTGGTCGACGACGATCAGGCGATTGAAGAACTCGTCAAGCGTGCGCACCTCGGCGCCACGTTGGGTGACCTGGGCGACGTACTTGTGGGTGATCGCACTGCGCCGCGCCGAGTGCTGGTAGAGCGTGCGCATGCGAATCCCGCGATCCAGCGCTGCGACATCGCGAACCGCGGCCGCGGCCAGTGACGGGGCATCCCGGTCGGTCTGCGGTTGCGCGGTGAGCAGCTCGAACTGGGCGTCGGCCACGATCGAGGCCAAGAAGGTCTCGATCGCCTCACCTTGGAGTTCGGTGATCAGATCGCGACCGCCCTGCGGCGACCGGCGCCAGCTCTGGGCCAACGAGGTGAAGGCGGAAGCCCACCGCGACGACTCGGAGAGCAGCTCGGACCCCTCGGTGCTCAACGGGGCGACGATCTGCGACTGCACCGAGCTCGGGTCGACCGGGGTGTACTCCATCGCCTCGGGGTCGAGCAGCAGGAGACCCATCCGCTGGAGGAGCTCGAAGGCACCCCGTGCGTCGCCTTCTTCCGCGATCCGAGGGTCGGCAGCAGAGATGCTGCCCTGTTTGACGACGTCCTCGAACAGCGCAGCACTCTCGGTCTCGAAGAGCTCTCGATCGCTCGCGCTGAACAGCGGCACCGATTCGGCCCTCCCTTCGGTGCTTCCCCAGAAGTGCTAAACCATGGTCGCAGACGAGACTAGATCGCGCCGGGGTTTGCGGCTGGCTGACTGCTCAGTCGAACCCCGGTGTCGAGGGTAGGCGGGTCGCCCAACTGCGGATTCGGCAAGCCTGTAGCGGTCCGGTATCCTCGTGCAGTCGTCACGACAAGCGCCCGTAGCTCAACGGATAGAGCATCTGACTACGGATCAGAAGGTTTGGGGTTCGAATCCCTACGGGCGCGCAACTCATCAACGCTCGGCCGAGTGGGCCGCGGGCCGGGTTGAGCCTCGCCCCACATCAACCAATCGCGATCCACCAGCAGGTGGTCCGAGACCCTCTTGACCACCATCGCGAGGTCTGAGGGCCGGCGGCCGTTCTCCCAGCCCGACCACGACGCATAGTGCAGCCCGCAGCGCTCGGCTGCCTCTTGCACGGTCAGTCCCAGCTGCCGGCGCACCACCAGCAACCGCGACCCAAAAGTGTTTTCAGGGACCCAACCCGTTGCTTCAACTGTCATGCCCCGATGCTCTCACTCGGCTTGCAACGTTTGCAACGAAATCTTAGAGCGACACGCCGAGCGAGTGAGTCACTCGCCTCCGAGATGCATGCTTGAGTCTTTGGCCATGGGTCAAGACGACGACATCCTCACCAGCCGCCAGGTAGCGGATCTGTTCAAGGTCGGCACGTCCACGGTCAAGCGGTGGGCCGACGCAGGAGTGATCCCGTGCTTCCGCACGCCGGGCCGGCGCTACCGGTTCCGTCGCGCGGACGTCGAGGCACTCCTAACCAAGCTGGGGGCATCGTGAACGACGAGCCCACCACCCGCCGCGCTCGAGTCCTGCTAGCGCTCGGCGGGATCTACGCCCTGGTCGTGCTGCTCGCCTCAGCTGTTCACCTGCGGTGACGGCCCGCCGCCGGCGAGCTTGGTGGCTCGCTGAGATGCAGGCACACATCCGCGCGAACGAGCGTGCGCACCGGGCCTACCTCGCCCAAGAGAGCGCTGATCGCATCGCCCCCAAGTGCACCCACTGTGGCCGGCACCGGACCCAGAGCCCGGACGGCATCTGCTCGAGGTGCCGATCGTGAGTCGCCCGGACTGGTGGACCTGGTGCTCGACGGTCCGGCGTGAGGCGCCGGATGAAGGTGCTTGGTCCACCGCGATGGTGTGGGGCCTTCACTGCTGGAGCTGGCAGGCGGGCTCAGCGACCGATGCTGAGCGGTCGCGGCCGATGACGGTGATCCAGCTCGCAGAGTTGCACCCCGGCAAGCTCCGCGAGCAGGCCGTCCGGCGCCGGCTCAAGGCCCTCTGCCGCGCGGAGCTCCTGGTGCGACTCAAGGGGCACTCCCGCCACAACCCCGATGTCTATGCGCCTAGCACCGGTAACTCCGTACCGCTGTTGGGCATTAACACCGGTAATTCCGTACCGGAGTTGGGCATTAACACCGGTAACTCCGTACCGGAGTTGGGGGTTAACACCGGTAATTCCGTACCGCTGTTGGGCATTAACACCGGTCACCAAGTACCTGTGTTGCGCTCGGACACTGTTCCTCCCCTAGCAGAGACCCCCAGCGCGGGCGCGTACGCGTATGTACGCGAGGAGCACCCCGGGGGGCGGGGGGATGATCCGATCGGGCTCGAGACCTACGAGCTGCTGGCGCGCGCGATGGACGCCCGAGATCGAAGCAACGTTTCGGCTCGAGTCGCGCCGGGGTGGCGCGTGCGTGCAGTCCGGGGCCTGGCTGAGCTGCGCAATGCCGGCTGGCCGGCCGACCAGCTGGTGGAGCGGTTGACCGCGCGGGACTGGCGTGGCGCTGGGTCGATCGGGCGCGTGCTGAAGGCACGGATTGATGACCTGGCGCTCGAGCCGCCGCCGATGACCGCGCTCGAGCGGCACCAGGAGCGCCAGGCCGCGGCCGCGGTGGCGCCGTGTGACCACCAGACCCCGGGCGGCTGTGCGGCCTGTCCGTGGTGTGCCCGCGGCCAGGCCGACGACGAGGGCGTGGTCTGCGGCCAGTGCGCCGGCTACCGCGACGGGCTCGACCCTCCGGGTGTGACACCCCCCCTGTTTCCCGAGCCGTCCGGCCCGGGTCACCCCCAGTAACACCAACCAAGGAGATTCCCCCATGAGTGAGACCGCGGTCTATGACCCGACAACCGATGCCGGGCCCGAGGTGCTGGACCTGCCCGACGAGCTGCGCCTGGCCGACCCCGAGGAGGCGGGGTCGTACATGGATTCCCCGCCACACATCCCGACCCCGGACCTGGCCCGGCTGGCCGGCGCCCCGGACTACGTGTGGTTGACCTGGCTGGCCGACGAGCTGCGCGCGGCCGGTTGCTCGGTGGTCGAGCACCCGGGATGGAAGACCCGCGGCCGTCCCCGCTCGGCGGGCCCGTTCATGCCGACCGGGGTGATGTGGCACCACGACGCGTCCGCGATCGGGCCGTCGCCGGCGATGGCGGCATTCATCGCGAGCATCGGCCGGCCCGGTGACGGGATCCCGGCCCCGCTGGCGCAGCTGTGGGTGTGCATGGGGTGTCGGGGCCTGCATCCGGTGGGCACCTGGCACGTGCTCGCCGCCGGCCGAGCGAACCACGCCGGCCTGGGTGACGGGTTCGGCCGGATCGGCCGCGACATGGGCAACACCCGCGCGATCGGCGTCGAGACCGACAACACCACCGGGGAGAAGACCCCGCTGGACATGCTGGCCAGCCTCGAGGTCGGGACCGCCGCGATCCTGCGGCGTCTCGGGTCGGATCCGGCCGACAGCTTGTGCGGGCACAAGGAGTACGCGCACGGCCGGAAGTTCGACCCCGACGACATCGACATGATCCTGGCCCGCAAGTCGGTCGCGGCCGCGATCAACCGGCAGAACCACCCGGGCCGGCCCGAGCTGGTCAAGTTCCCCGGCCGCAAGCACTTCACCATCGGGCACCAGTGCACCCACGGCCACGTCAAGCTGCTCGAGATGTGGCTGCTCGAGCTGGCCCCGAAGTCCACCCACAAGTCGTCGGACACCTTCACCCGGTGGACCCAGCAGCAGGTCGCCAAGTTCCAGCGCAACGACCCGAAGTTGGCCGGCGACCCGGACGGGATCCCGGGCCCCAAGACCTGGCGGCTGATCCAGCTCGCCGCGAGGGCCACCCGATGAGCGCGGCCTACAAGCACACGCGCAACGCTGCCGGTGACCCGGTGTGGGTCATCACCATCACGGGCTGGCACGACATCTTTCGGATGGCGTGGAACCTCGTTCATTGCCAGGTCGAGTTCTGCGAGGCCGGCGCAAAGGCGCTCCAGTGGATGAGGGGGGCCACCGGCGCTGAATCCTTCGACCGCTTCGACCAGTCGATGACCGGTGGCAAGGCCAAGCGATGGAGCATCCGACCCAGGGAGAGTGTGTGATGGCCCGGGCCGTGATGCTGGTCGCGGCGATCGTCTACGGCTATCTGGCCGGCTACCGGCGTGCCCGGGATGAGACGCTGCGCGAGCTGGGTCGCGCGTTGCTCGAGGCCCGCCAGGGCGAGGTCGTCGCCGTACCCGAGACCCTCTTCGAGGGCCGATGATGCCGCTCGAGCACGCCCCCACGATCAACGCCGGGACGTGGAACATCGGCAAGGGCAGCTTCCAAGACCTGGCGCTGATGGCGACGAGGTGCGACCTGCTCGGATTGCAGGAGGCCTCCGACCAGGCCGGCAAGCTCGACCGGCTCGCCCACGACCCGCAGGCAGGCCCGCGGTTCGGGGTGTGGCGACCTCACCACGAGGGCGGGCAGGCCGCGACCCCGGTGATCTGGGACCGGCACACGATGGAGCTGGTGCGGCCCTTCGCGCGGCTGCTCTACGACGGCGGGCCGATCGGGAAGGGCACCGGCCCCGACCACGGCAAGCCCAAGTGGCTGGTGGGCGGGATCTTCCTGCACCGCCGCACCCACACCCGGGTCGCGTTCGGCAACCTGCACTGCTACGCCGGCCAGAAGGACGACAACAAGCGCCAGGAGGTCTCGGCCGGCATGGTCGAGCGCGCCGGCGCCCACCTGGCCAAACGCAAGGTGGCTGTGCGGGTCCTGGTGGGCGACTTCAACGCGCTACCGAACACGCCCACCACCGGCTGGCTGCGAGCACACAACTGGTCGTGCGACCAGCTGCACCACCGGATCGGCACCCACAGGGACTGGTCGCCCGACCACGTGTGGTGGAAGGGCCGCGCCCGGTTCTTCGACCACTACGTCCGACACACCGAGAGCGACCACCACGGCCTGGTCACCACCCTCGAGCTGCACCCCAAGGGGCGGTCGTGACCGCGCCGCGCGGGAGCCGGCCCTGCCCGACTGGTTGTGGTCGGCCGGCCCGGCCGGGGCAGCTGATGTGTTGGCCGTGCTGGTCGGTAGTCCCGGTGGGGCTCAAGGGCGAGGTGTACCGGACCTGGCGGATGTGGCGCCGCGACCTGGCCGACGCGGATCGGTTCATCGCCTACGAGGAGGCGAGCGACGCCGCGGTCAGATCGGTCACTGGTGTGCGACACGTCGAGCAATAGGCGGGTGTGTGCGTGGGGTAACGGCCAGGGTCCGCAGTGGCGGGCTCTGGCCCTACCCATGACCGAAAGAGGGAGATGCACATGTCCACGCGCGGGATTCTCTACACCGCTGCGATCGCGTTGGCGGTCGTGGTGGCTTACGACAAGTACGGCAAGCGGGCCGGCTGATGGCGCGGCGTCCGGGCCGGGGGCTGGCGTTTTGGGCGGCGACCGGGATCAGCGGCGTGATCGCGTTGACGGTCCTCAACGTCGCGGCCGACCGGGCCGGCGGCGGGCTGTCGTCTTTCCGTGACTACCTGGTCCGCCGCAACGGCTGACCCTTCCCCTGAGAGAGAGCACACCCATGACAAATGAGGCTCCGGCCCGCTACATGCAGGGGATCGCGGTCCCCGAGTCGAGCGTGAACCCGCGGGAGTTCTTCCTGCGCACGCGGCGGCGTACCCAGCTCGAGTCGTCCAAGGCCTACGCCGGCCTGGGCCAGACCGACACGTTCGAGCTGAAGAAGACCGACATTCTGGCCGGCCTGTTCATCCGGTTCGATGGCTCCCTGGTGACGGTGAAGGGCACCGGTCAGGTCAACACCCAGGCGCGGTGGCCCTACGACCTGATCAAGCAGCTGAAGTTCACCGCCAACGGCCAGTCCAACATCATCAACTGCTCGGGTCTGAAGCTGAAGGCCCGCGAGGCGATGGGCAAGGGTGATCTGACCGACCGCGGTGTCTCGCAGAACTACAACGGCGCCACGGTCACCCAGGGCACGCTGTCGCAGGCGTGTGAGTCGTGGGGTGTGGGCTCGAGGGCGACCAACGTCCCGGACGGCACCTACGACATCGACCTGTCGTGGTTCGTGCCGGTGGCCGAGGACCAGATCGACCTGTCCGGCGCGATCTTCGCGGCCAGCTCCTCGACGGACCTGACGGTCAACATCGACTGGGCGCCGCCCACCGACGTGTTCACCCTGTCCGGCACCGCGACCGCGACCCTGACCGGCACCGTGCAGGTCGTGGCGCTGCGCTACTCGATCCCGCTCGGCCCGGACGGGCAGATCGTGGTCCCCGACCTGTCGGTGTTCCACTCCCTGATCCAGACCCGCTACACCAACCTCGCCAACGGCGAGAACGAGCTGCGGCTCATCGGCCAGGGCGCGGGCAAGACCGTGCTGCGCGCGTTCTCCCAGCTGTGGAACGGTGCGCCGGCGGTCCCGGTGGTCGTCAACGAAGACAACTTCGGGAAGATGGCCTGGCGGTTCGGCGGCAACGAGACCCCCGATGAGTACCCCGACGCGCAGGTGCTGCGCTACATCAACGAGCGGATGTACTGCTCAGACATCGGCGCGGTGTGGGGGTTCCATTGCCACGAGTTCGCCTCGGAGAACGCCTTCCGCGACGCCGTCGATCTGGGCACCGCCTCGGAGTGGCGGCAGGTGATCAACGTGCTGCCGGCGGTGGTGTTGTCCAACGCCGCGGTCGAGACCACGGTGGAGTCGATCTTCACCGCGGGCGCGGGGAGCTGAGCCGTGAACACCTGGCTCAAGCCCGTCGAGGAGAAGTACGGCGGCTCGCTGGCCGGCCCTGCTCGAGCCACGGCTGACGCGACCGCGACCACCACGGTGGCGCCGGTCGCGACGCCGCGGCTGAGCGGGTTCACCTCGACCTCCGAGCCGTTGTTCTGGTTCGGGGTCGTGGCCGCGCTCGGGGTGGGCCTGATGGCCTACTCCACCGCGGTACCCGCCTGAGTCGGTCGGGGGGTGAGAGGCGATGGCCGCTGATCCGACCGAGCTCGCTGCGCTGACCAAGAAGCTGCGCGGCAAGGGGCTCAGTGATGAGCAGGTGGTCGAGAGCCTCCGCGGGCTCGGGTTCTCCAAGGCCCAGGCAGCCGAAGCGGCCGGCGTGGGGAAGACGCCGCCACCCCCCGCCCGCAAGGCCCGGTCCGGCAGTGCTCCCCCAGCTGCCGGACCGGCACCCGTCCCCACCGGGTCGCCGGCTCCGCAGCTGGGGGTCCCGGACCTGTCCGGGCTCACCTTGACCCCGCCGAAGAAGCTGCGGGCCGGCGACCTCGGCGGGTTCGCGGCCGGCCTGGTGCTCTACGTCCTCGCGCTCAACTACCTGAGGTTCGGCGGGGTCGGGGTGTCGGGGTGGCTACGCGCGAAGTTCCTCAACCAGCCCGCCGACCTCGGCACCAAGAAGAAGACCAACCCCGGCGGCAGGGCCGGCGGGGCCAAGAAGAGCAACACCGACAACGGGCTGACCTCCACCAAGGCAGCCGTGAACGCATAGGGAGGACCCGATGGGTGGTCTGTTCGTGATGGCGCTGGGGGTCTGGGTGCTGGTCCAGGTCCTCGGCGGCGACGCGCTCGGCCGGCTCGGGCTGGTCGCGTGAGCTGGCGCGGCGTGTTCGCCGGGGTGCTGGTGCTGGTCGCGCTCGAGGCGGTGCTGCGCACCAACGCCTCAGCCAACCGGTTCGGCGCGATGCTCAGCTCGGTCGCCGGCGGCATCGAGTGGCTGATGGACCCCAGCGTCCCGGCCATCCCCGACCTGGCCGGCCGCGGCACCCCCGACCTGCTCTCCGGGCTCGGCGGCACGGGCGGGCAGAAGGGCAAGGGCGGATCCGGTGGCTCGGGTGGGTTCGCCGGCGGTGAGGGCGGCGGCGCCGGCGGCGGCGGGTCCTGGTAATCGACAACAACCAAGCAAGAGGGAGGCCGGGATGAAGACGGCACTGAAGTACGGCGGCGGGCTGATCGCGCTCTACCTGGTGGTCGCGCACGGCACGCAGTTCGGCAAGGCCGCGCGCGGCGGCGCGGCCGGCGCGAGCAACATCATCAAGACCCTGCAGGGCCGCTGAGATGGGGTTCCGCAACCAGATCACCCGACCGGTGGCCGACTTCACCGTTGACCCCAACCGGCCGGGCGTGGACGTGTTCCGTGACGTCATCACCCGAGTGCAGGGGTTCTTGGTGCCGGCGATGGTCGGCGGCGACACCGACCCGGGCCTGCAGTTCTTCGGCTATGCCGAGTCCCCCCAGGAGTTCCGCGGGGTCGCTGCCCGGGTCACCACGCCCTCGGTGCTGCCTGACGGCACCGCCGACCTGGCCGACGCCGCGACCGCCGACCCGATGGGTGACCCGGTCCGCAAGATCTTCGCTGACCGACTCCGCCGGCGGATCGCATGAGCGCCGGCCCGGAGAAGGTCTTCCCCGCCGACCCCGCCAGCTCGAGCTCGAGCAGCTCGGGCGGCTCGGGCGCGCTCGCGGGCACCATCGGGGTCGGGAAGCTCCGGATCCGCAAGCGCACCGCCGCGATCGCCGGCGCAGCTGTGGCCGTGGTCGCCGGCCTGATCGCCGCCAACCGCAACCCCGCCGACGACACCGAGGAGGCCGACGGCGAGGGCTCGACCGCGATCCTCGACACCACCGACACCGACGTCTACAACGACCTCCAGGGTGCGATCGAGCAGCTCACCGACGAGCTGGGCGACCGGCCCCGCCCACCCAAGCCCGGCGGCGGCAACGGCGGGAAGAAGCACCGCGGCAACAAGCCCGGCCCCCGCGGCGGATCGGGCACCAAGGGCAACACCTACCGAGTCGGCAAGGGCGACAAGCTCAGCGTGATCGCGAAGAAGTTCAAGATCTCCCCGGTCCGGCTGTACCACCACAACCGGAAGGTGATCGAGGCCGCGGCCCGTGCGCACGGTCGCAAGTCTTCCCAGGCCGGCCGCTACCTCTACGCCGGCACCGTGCTGGAGATCCCGAAGAAGAAGTAGCCGATGGCCAAGCTGTCATACGCCCAGGTCTACGGCCTGGCGCGCGGCGCCGGGCTGGGCCGTGACGCCGCGATCACGGCCACCGCGGTCGCGTTCGCTGAGTCCGGCGGGAACAGTGCCGCGGTCGGTGATGTGAACCTGCAAGACGCCACCTGGGGGCCCTCGATCGGGCTGTGGCAGATCCGGTCGATGAAGGACGACCGCGGCACCGGGAACGTCCGCGACGCCACCCGGCTCAAGCAGCCGAGCTTCAACGCCAGGTCGATGGCGACGATCTCGAGCAACGGGCGCGACTTCGGGCCCTGGTCGGTCTACAAGTCCGGCGCCTACCGGGCCCACCTCGCCGCGGCCAGGAAGGCCGCTGGCGGCTCGTCCGGCCCCTGGCCCGACGTTCCTGCCGCCGGCGGCGCCACGGGCGCCGCAACAGGCTCTGGTGGCGGCTCTGGCGGCATCAGGGCACCGCACCCGACCCGGGGTGATACCCAGACCGCCGGCTGGGACTGGTCCCCGCTGCCCGGCGACGACGGGCTGCCCGGCTACTTCGATGACTTGCTGGGTGCAGCTGGTGACGAGATCCGCGGCGCGGTCCTCCAAGGCGTCGTGTTGGCCTCGCTGGTCGCGCTCGGCGGCACCCTGATCGTGCTCGGCGCCTGGCGGGCGGTCCAATGAGCTGGCAGCTGGGCGGGACCAAGCCGTGGGTGGCGGCCGCGGGCCGCGAGATCGGCCACAAGTTCGGGGTGGGCACCATCTACGGGCTCGGCTCGAGGCCCACCGCCGGCTCGGACCACCCCAAGGGCCTGGCGCTGGACTTCATGACCGGATCCGGGACGCCGATCGCGAACTACGCCAAGGCCAACGCCGGCCGGCTCGGGGTGACCTACGTGATCTGGCGCCAGCACATCTGGTCGGTCGCCCGCTCGAGCGAGGGGTGGCGGCTGATGGAGGACCGAGGTGACCCGACCTCGAACCACATGGACCACGTGCACGTCAGCTTTCAGGCCACGGCCCCAGCTGGCGGCGGTGGGGTGAAGTCCGGGGCCGGCGGCGGCGCCCCCGGTCCCGGCAGCAGCACCGGCACCAGCACCGGCAGCGGGGCTGGTGGCGCGAAGGGCGGCAAGAGTGGGTCGGGGTCGGGACCGAAAGGCGCTCAGAACGCCGCTGACACAACTGTCTCGATGTCGAGCTTCATTCTCGGTGGGGTGGTGTCCCCGATGAGCAACGCGATCGTGCTCGGGGGGGTCTTGTTCACCGGCGTCGCGCTGATCGCGGTCGGGCTGGCACGGATCACCAAGCCGCTGACCGACCAGGCCGCCGAGGCCGGCACCCAAGCCGCCATGGTCGCCGCCCCCGAACTCAGGGCCGCCGGCCTCGCTGCCGGCGCCACAACGAAAGGCACCAGCAGATGAGCGAACAGTCCGAACTCGACGCCCAGATCATGTTCACCGAGTGGCTCGAGACCCTCCGCACCCAGGTCATCGAGTCGGTCAACGGCGTCGCCCTGCGCGGCTCCCGGCCGGTCCCTGTCGGCGCCGGCGTCACCCGACTGGCCACCAGCCCGACCAGCCTGGTCGGGTTCGCGCTCCGCAACACCAACGCCGGCGTGAGCACCCTGCTGCTGCGCGACGGGTTCGACGCCACCGGCGAGGTGATCGTCCCTATCACGCTGGCGCCCGGGGAGTCCGTGCGCGACTGGTTCGGCCCCGCCGGCGTCAACCTCTCGATCGGGCTCTACGCCGAGCTGACCGGCTCCGTGGACGGCGCGGTGTTCCTGCGGGGTGCACAGTGAGCTCGAGCGGCGTCGTCGGCGGCGGTGGCGGCGGAAGCCCCTACGAGCTACGCGGCGCCGGAAGCCCTCAAGGTGTGGTCGCCGCCCCGGTCGGCTTCTACTACACCGACGAGGCTGGCACCAACGGCGCGGTCCGCTGGGCCAAGCTCGAGGGGATCGGGACCACCGGCTGGCGCTGCATCGCCGGCGACACCGGCCGGCGTCAGCTCGACGCGCTCCTGGTCAACGGCTGGACCGTTGACATGCACATCTACGTGCGCCGAATCAACGACCAGGTCGAGTGGCGATTCGAGGGCATCAACGGCGCCGCTCGCACGCACAACGTGGGCGGCGCCGCCGAAGACTTCCTGGCCCACATCAACGGGTTCCGGCCCGCGATCCAGCCCAGCGGCCAAGGCAACGGGTTCGGGATCCCGCTCAACACCGGCTCGTTGGTGCTGCTCAACCACCACCAGTCCGGCTACTGGCGAGCCGATGGCCCGGTCTACAACGCCTGGGACTCCGTGAGGCTGCTCACCGCCGATGACTGGCCTGCCGCGCTGCCCGGGGTGGCTGGGTGACCGCCATGGACGTCTTCTGGGTAGCGGTGACCGTGCTCGTGGGGCTGGCGGTGACCGCGCTGTGGCGTGCGCTCGCGCGGATCGCGCAGCTGCCCGAAGCCGTTGACAAGCTCCGCGAGACCGTCGAGCACGCCGTGGAGCGCTACCGGGACCACGAGGCCCGGCTCCGGGCCCTCGAGGTGCCCGCCCAACAACAGAAAGCAGGACGACGATGAAGTCTCAGCTCGACCTCCTGGTGCTCGCCGCCCTGACCGCGCTCGCGCTGATCGCGGTGGTGGTCCTCGCGCTCGCCGGCGTGGCGGTGCCCGATGTGTTCGGGTACGTGGTCGCGGCCTGCATCGGCGCGGTCACCGGGATCACCATGCCCAAGCGCCGAGGCGGCTCGCAGTGAGCAGGGCCCGCAAGCCGTTCATCCCCGACCGGCAGGTGGCGCTGTGGATCGGGTACGGCGGCATCATCATCGGGGCGGTCGCGCTGTGGGACGCCTACGAGGGCCGCGGCCGGCGGCGCCCGTTCGCGACCAAGCTGCTGCCCGGCGGATAACCCCCGTGCCCCGCACGCACCTGCCCGCCCAGCTCGCGCCGGCCTCGGCGTGGCTGATCGAGGACTACCGCCGCGCCGCGGTCCGCTCCCAACCGGCCGCCGGCGGTCTCGCCCAGGTCGACTGCCCCAAGTCCCGCAAGACGAGCTGTGGCTGGTCGAGCGGATCGTGGTGCACTGCACCTCGAGCAACCAGACCGCCGCGAGGCTCTACCTCGACAGCATCGCTCCGGCCGGCGTGCTCGACGGCTCGAGGGCGGGGAACTTCGACGTGGCCGACCAGGGCTCACCCATCCAGGTCCCTGGCGGGTCGGTGCTGATCTGTCAATGGACCGGCGCCGACAACAACGCGGTCGGCACCATGCGGGTCCAATACGTCGTGCTCAAGCAGCGCCGCTAGGCCAGCGCCACCCAGAAGAACCCGACCGTCTGGCCGGCGTCGGCGACCGCGTTGGTGGTCACGTTGCGGGCCTCGAACCACAGGGTCGTCGCGGTGTTGCTGCCCCGCATGTTCAGCATCCGCCAGTTCGCCGTGGTGGTCACCGGGCCGGTGAGCACCGCCACCGGAGCACGGCCCAGGTCGTGTGCGACCGAGACCTGCCCCGAGGCGTCCGTGGTCGGGTTGACGAAGCCGAAATCGACGGCCCGCAGACCCCTCGAGCCGTTGAGCACCAGGCCGTCACCGGTGGTGTGGATCCCGACCTTGTCGGCGTAGGCGTCGAGCTGGTTCCACGACCCGTCAGCTGCGGCCGAGAGGATCAATGAGGCGTTGCCGGCCGGGTTCTCGCCAGGGCCAGCCAGGAGCAGCTGATAGGAGTCCGGCGCAAACACCCGCGCGGCCGACAAGCTCGGCCAGGAAATCTGAGGCCGGGTACGTGAAGTAGTTGATGATCCCGCGGCCGGCGACCTCAGCGATCTCGA